>MOEB01000001.1 GCA_001939945.1 Aerophototrophica crusticola
CGGCGGGGCCGCCTGCGGGCGCTGCTGTGGGTTGATGGTGCCCGCGGCGGTGGAGCCGCCGGGGCTGGTCTGCACCTGTCCGGGCAGGACGAGGCCCCCGGCCGCGGGCGGTTGCTGCTGGGTCGGAAGGGTACCGGCGGCGGGGCCGGACTGCGCCACGGCGGCGCCGGCCAGGGGGATCGCGGCACTGGCGAGCAGCAGGCAGGCGATCGTACGCGACACGGGACGGGAAACCACGGGACAGCTGATCCTTGCTAAAGACGGCGCGCGCGGACCCTAGGCCAGCCACGCCCTTCACGCAAGGGCCAAGGCCTCGCGGAACCGTTAACGCCAAACCCCCGTTGCCCCTGCGCACGGAACCCGGACAGGTTGGGGGAACGCCACCAGGATGCGCGCCAAGGAATTGCCCGGCCGGCTGCTGCCGCGCACGGCGGAGCGGGTGCCCGCCAACACGCCGGAACCCGTGCTCCGCCGCATCCACGCCCAGATCGTGGACAGCGTCCATTACTATGCCCGCAACCGCCACCTCATCTCCGAACGGTTGGCCGAGCTGGACCGGGAATGGGACCTGGAACGGGCGCTGGAAGCCAACGCCGCCGGGATCATCCTGGGCGGCCTGCTGATGGCCGACCGCGTGGACCCGCGGTTCCGGTTCCTGTCCCTGGGGGCCGCCGGCTTCCTGTTGCAGCACGCGCTCCAGGGCTGGTGCCCGCCCATGGCGCTGCTGCGCCGGCTCGGCGTGCGGACGGCGGAGGAGATCGCGGCCGAGCGGATGGCCCTGCGGGCCTTGCGGGGTGACTTCAACCGGATGGTCCGGGGCGGCCAGGACCCGGACGAACGGGCCCGGTCGGCCCTTGACGCGGTCGGCTTCCCCTCGGACGTGACCTGGCCGCTGCCTTCGCCGCGCAGAAGGCCCTGGCGCCGGTGGGGACTTGGGTCGTCCGGATAGAATACTTAAAATGCTGCGGAAATTGTTCCAATTACGCTGCATATCACTTCAGGACGTACGCACTTTAAGTACTCCGTAAACCAATCCCGTTGTATAAGGGGGCATCCCCATTCGGATGGCCCTTTCGGGCACCCCCACACGGGCTTGGACCATGCGCGCGGCAATCCTCCTGTCGTTGATGGTGATCCTTTCCGCCCCGGAACTCGCCCGGGCCCCGCTGGACCCGGCAGAGGCCGGCCGCTTCGTCGCCGCCGTGTCAGAGGCGTCGGGCGCCCCGGGGGCGCTTCCCATCGACGCGCCGGGGCGCATCGCCTTCCTGGCCGAGTCCTCGCCGGACCTGCTGGCCCGCCACGGCTTCACGCCGGAGCGGTGGCGCGTCGTGGGACAGCGCATGCTGGCGGCTTACCAGGCCCAGCGATTCGTCGACCAGCCGGTTCCGGCCAAGCCCAAGGCGCAACCCGTCGCCCAGCCGACCCCCACCCATTGGGAACGGGCCGCCATGCTGGCCATGGCCCGGGAACAGCGCGCCGACCTGGCCCAACTGGCAGAGGAGACGGAGGCGGACCGCGCCGCCCTCGCCCCGCTGCTCCCCACCCTGCACGGCCTGATGAGCCGCTGACCCGACCTACACCCCCGCCAGCGCCTGCTCCAGGTCGGCGATCAGGTCGTCCGCCGATTCGATGCCGCAGGACAGGCGCAGCAGGTCGGGCGGGCAGGGGCTGTCCGGCCCCTCCACGCTCGCCCGGTGCTCCACCAGGCTTTCCACCCCGCCCAGGGACGTGGCCCGGGTCCACAGCCGCAGCCGCGCCGCCGCCTCCACCGAGGCCGGGCCGCCGCCCGCCACCCGGATGGACAGCATGCCGCCGAAGCCGCCCGTCATCTGGCGCGCCGCCACGGCGTGCCCGGGATGGCTCGGCAGGCCCGGGTACAGCACCTCCGCCACCCTGGCATGGCCGTGGAAGTGGTTGGCCACCTTCATGGCCGTCCCGCACGCCCGCTCCACCCGCAAGGCCAGGGTCCGCATGCCGCGCAGCAGCAGCCAGGCCTCGAACGGGCCCGGGATGCCGCCGATGTCCCGCCGCACCGCCTTCATGGCCTGCCAAGCCGGGTGGTCGGCGCGGGCACAGGACAGGGTACCCATGACCACGTCGCTGTGGCCGTTCAGATACTTGGTGGCGGCGTGCATGACGATGTCCGCCCCATGCTCGATGGGCCGGGTCAGCAGCGGGGTCGGCACCGTGTTGTCCACCGCCAGGACGGCCCCGGCCTTGTGGGCGATATCCGCCGCGGCGGACAGGTCGGTGATGCTCCAGGTCGGGTTCGCCGGCGTCTCCACCCAGACCACCTGGGTCTTGCCAGGCACCACGGCCGCGGCGATGGCGTCGGTGTCCGCCATGTCCACCAGGGTCAGGGCGATGCCGAACTGCTCGCAATAGCCCTTCAGCCAGCGGCGAAGGGCCCAGTACATCACGGTCGGCCCCACCACATGGTCGCCGGGGCGCAAGGTCTGGAACACCGCCGTGGCCGCCGCCATGCCGGACCCGAACAGGATGCTTTCCTGCGCCCCCTCCAGCTGGGACAGCAACTGCTCCGCCGCCGTGAAGGTGGGGTTGTCCGGCCGGGCATAGACCAGGCCCGGATAGCTCAGGTCCCCCTCCCGCAGGAAGGTGGTCGCGGGGTGGATGCCGGGCACCACCCCGTGGGTGGCCTCGTCATGCCGCCCCAATGCCCGCGCCAGCCACGTCTCCGGCGACACGCCCTGATTTTCCGCCATCTGGAACCCTCCTCACGACCGGGCCGGCAGGGGACACCCTCAAGCCCTTGTCCGGCAAGGGGCAAATGCGGCTGAGGGGCATGCGGCCCAGGCACCCCGCCCTTCATCATCATTGATGAACGTCTGGTGTCGGAACCATCCCGGAGTCGTGACGTTTACCCCAGGTACATACGTCGAAATCGAAAGAACCGGTCACTCTCCCAGACCAGAAGCAGCCGCCGTCCAGTGCCACCTGATCCCTGCCCAGACGAGCCGCGTCGTGGGTGCGGGTAAGGTGTGTCGGGCCGCGACGGACACTCGAGGAATACATGGCGAAGACCATCCTCATAACAGGCGGAGCGGGATTCATCGGCTCGCATCTTGCCGATGACCTGTTGCAGGCAGGTCACCACGTGCGTGTCCTGGATTGCCTGTCGCCCCAGGTCCACCCGGACGGGCGGCGCCCCGACTACCTGCACAAGGACGTGGAGCTGCAGAAGGGCGACGTGCGCGATGCGGAGGCCGTGGCCAAGGCGCTGCGCGGCGTGGACATGGTTTACCATTTCGCCGCCATGGTGGGCGTCGGCCAGAGCATGTACCAGGTGGCCGACTATACCGGCGTGAATGACCTTGGCACCGCCGTGCTGCTGGAGGCGCTGATCAAGCGCCCCGTCCAGCGCCTGGTCGTGGCCAGCAGCATGAGCATCTATGGGGAGGGGCTCTATCGCGGCCCCGACGGGCAGGCGGTGCTTGCCGGCGACCGTGGCCGCGCCCAGCTTGAGAAGGGCGATTGGGAGCTGCGCACGGCGGAGGGCCAGGCCCTGGCCCCCCTGCCCACGCCGGAATCGAAGCAGCCGGCCCTGGCCAGCATCTACGCCCTGGGCAAGTACGTGCAGGAACGGCAGTGCCTGCTGATCGGCGCGGCCTATGGTATCCCCACCACGGCCCTGCGCTTCTTCAACGTCTATGGCACACGCCAGGCGCTGTCGAACCCCTATACCGGCGTGCTGGCGATCTTTGCGTCGCGCCTGCTGAACGGGAAGCGGCCCTTGGTCTTTGAGGACGGGCAGCAGATGCGCGACTTCGTCCATGTGAAGGACGTGACCCGCGCCTGCACCCTGGCCCTGGAAAAGCCCGCCGCGGCGGGGGAGGCCATCAATGTGGGCAGCGGCAAGGCCATCTCCATCAAGGCCCTGGGCGACCGGGTGGCGGCCAGCGTCGGCCGCCCCGACCTGACGCCGGAGGTGACCGGCCGCTACCGGGTGGGCGACATCCGCCACTGCTTCGCCGACATCGGCAAGGCCCGCGCCCTGTTGGGCTATGAGCCCAAGGTTGCCCTGGAGACGGGGCTGGAGGAACTGGCCGACTGGCTGTCCGGCCAGATCGCCGTGGACCGGGTGGAGGAAGCCTCCCGCGAGTTGGCCAGCCGGGGGTTGACGGTATGAGCGGGGGCGTCTCGCAGGGCCCCGCCTGGGCCGATGGCAAGCCCGTGCTGGTGACCGGCGGTGCCGGCTTCGTCGGCACCAACCTGGCCGACCGCATCGTCCGCCAGGGCGGCACGGTCATCATCTATGACAACCTCAGCCGCGCCGGGGTTGAGCGGAACCTGGCCTGGCTTCGGCGCACCCACGGCAGCAGGATCATCGCCGAGGTGGCGGACATCCGCGATGCCGACCGCCTGGCCGGCGCGGTTGCCCGCAGCGGCGCCGTCTTCCACCTGGCGGCCCAGGTGGCGGTGACCACCAGCCTGACCGACCCGCGCACCGACTTCGAGGTCAACGCGCTGGGCACGCTGAACCTGCTGGAGGCAGTGCGGGCGCAGCCCCTGCCGCCGCCGGTCATCTTCAGCTCAACCAACAAGGTCTACGGCTCCCTGCCCGACCTGGCCCTGGCGGAGGAGGGGGAGCGGTACCAGCCCACCGACCACGCCCAGGCCGTGGGGGTGGGGGAGGGGCGGCCCCTGGACTTCCACAGCCCCTATGGCTGCTCCAAGGGCGCCGCCGACCAGTATGTGGTGGACTATGCCCGCAGCTACGGGCTGAAGGCCGCCGTCTTCCGGATGAGCTGCATCTACGGGCCGCACCAATTCGGGACGGAGGACCAGGGCTGGGTCGCCCACTTCCTGCTCGCGGCACTGGAACGCAAGACGGTCACCTTGTTCGGCACCGGCCGCCAGGTGCGCGACATCCTGCACGTGAACGACCTGGTGGATGCCTTCGTCCTGGGCATGGCCAACATGGACAAGCTGGCCGGTCAGGCCTGCAACATCGGCGGCGGGGCGGACAATGCCGTCAGCCTGCGCCAGGTGCTGGACATCATCGGCCGCCTGGACAGCCGCCCGGTGGAGGTCAGCTACGGCCCCTGGCGGGTGGGCGACCAGCCCTGGTACGTGGCCGACAGCGCCAAGTTCCGCGGCCTCACCGGCTGGGAACCCGCCATTTCCGCCACCGAGGGCATCGAGCAGCTCTACTGGTGGCTCAAGTCCAACCGGATCGACACCGCCCCGGACCTGCCGGCGGCCTGGTCCATCCCGGCGGTGGGGTGAGGGGGGCAGATGATCCGTCCTTACATTGCCTCCGCCCAAAGAGAATTGCCTCCCCTGCGAAAGCAGGGGTCCACTTTTCTTGACCCGCTCTCCGCTGCCCACCCCGTCAAAGAACTGTCGGCCCCTGCTTCCGCAGGGGAAGCAGGCTTTGACCGGGCGTGCTTGGTCCCAGTGAGGCCGAACCTCGCCACCGCGTCCCCTCCCCCTGAGGGGGAGGGACAGGGAGAGGGGTTAGATGGTCTCCGGTCAGGGAACCTGCGGCCAGGGTCCTGCTGTCCTGGTCGCACCACCCCTCTCCCTGTCCCTCTCCCCCTGGGAGAGGGGACGCGACGACGCCGTTCGGCCCTCCAAACCCCCGATACGGCCGCCTTTCACCACCCCGACGGAGCCCCCTGATGCGCGTCGCCCTGGTGAACCCGAGCTGGAGCTTCGGCGGCTCCATCTATTTCGGCTGCCGTGAGCCGCACCTGCCGCTGGAGTTTGGCTATGCCAAGGTCCTGCTGGAGCGGAAAGGCCATGTGGCGGAGATCTTCGATGCCCAGCTCCTGGACCTCTCGCCGGACGGGTTGAGGGACGCGGTGGCGGCCTTCGCCCCGGACATGACCGTGGTCACCACGGCCCCCAGCTACCTGTTCTGGCGCTGCTGTCCGCCGGAGCTGCGGGTGCCGCAGGAAACCGTCGCCCTGCTGCGGCCAGTGACCAGGGGTGCCATGGTCGGCGTGGGCCCCCACGCCTCCACCACCCCCCGCGCGGCCCTCGCCAAGATGGGCACGGACGTGGTGGTGATGGGGGAGTGCGAGGAGATCATCGCCCGCTTGGCCGACGAGCCGTGGGAGCAGATCCCCGCCCTCTGCTACGCCCGCGACGGCGAGGTGCGCGTGCAGGGCGGCCCCTACGCCAGCACCTTCACCGACCTGCCGGCCCTGGAATGGCCGGACGAATGGGTGGCCCGCCACCACCACCACCACCACCGCTTCGACGCCCCGCCCAAGGGCCCAGGGGCGGAGGTGGAGGCCAGCCGCGGCTGCCCCTACAAATGCACCTTCTGCGCCAAGGAAAACTTCCGCGACAAGTACCGTCGCCGCCCGGTGCCGGTGCTGATGCAGGAGATCGACCGCCTCATCGCCCAGGGGGTCGAGTACCTCTACTTCATCGATGAGATCTTCCTGCCCAACAAGGAACTGCTGGAGGCGCTGGTCACGCGGCCCGTGACCTTTGGCGTGCAGACCCGCATCGACCTTTGGAAGCCCGACATGATCGAGCTGCTCGGCCGGGCCGGCTGTGTCTCCATCGAGGCGGGGGTGGAAAGCCTGACGGAGGAGGGGCGGCAACTCCTCGACAAGAACTGCCGCATGTCCACGGATGAGCTTACCGAACGGCTGATCCTGGCCAAACGCCATGTGCCCTTCGTCCAGGCCAACCTGATCGAGGCCGGGACGGACGACCCCGAATACGTCACCGCCTGGCGCGACAGGCTCCGCGCCCACGGCGTTTGGGCCAATGAGCCCGTGCCCCTGTTCCCCTACCCTGGCAGCCCTGACTACCGGAAGCTCTGGGGGCTGCCGGACGACAAGGCCTGGGAACGGGCGCTGGACTGGTACCTGGATCGGCATGGTCGGTTTTCCGACATCCAGGATGACCGGCCCCGGCGCCTGCACGAACTGGAGGCGGCGCATGGCTGAATTCGCGGGGCGACCCCTGCGGCGCGTGTTGATGACGGCGGATTGCCTAGGCGGCATCTGGGACTATTCCCTGACCCTGGCAAAGGCCCTGTCGGAACGGGGGGTGAAGGTCTATTTGGCCGTGCTCGGCGGCCCCCTGGCCGACGACCAACGGTCGGCAGCCTCCAGCATCTTCGGCCTGTCGCTGGTGGAGAGCGAGTGGAAGCTGGAATGGATGCCGGACTGCGGCGACCATGTGGTCCGCTCCGGCGAATGGCTGTTGGACCTGGAGCGGACCCTCGACCCCGACATCGTCCATGTGAACGGCTATGCCCACGCCGCCCTGCCGTTCAAGGCGCCGGTGGTCTGCGTCGCCCATTCCTGCGTCCCCTCCTGGTACGCCGCCGTCTGGGGTGAGGAGCCGCCGGAGGAGTATGACTCCTACCGCGCCCGCACCCGGGCCGGCTTGGCCGCGGCGCAGATGGTCATCGCCCCCAGCCGGGCCATGGCGGCCCAACTCGCCTTCCACCATGGCCTGGGCACCCCCGCCCATGTCATCCCCAACGGCCGCGACCCGCAAGATTTCGCGGCCGGGCCGAAGGACGACCTGATCCTCTCCGTCGGCCGGGTCTGGGACGAAGCGAAGAACATCGCGGCCCTCGATGCCATCGCCCCCACCCTGGGCAGCCCGGTGGCGGTGGCCGGCACTTGCGTCCACCCGGACGGGCAGGAGCGCCGGCCCCAGAACATCGCCGTCCTGGGCCGCCTGCCCACGGCGGAGCTGCGCGACTGGTACGCCCGTGCCGCCGTTTTCTGCCTGCCCGTGCGGTACGAGCCCTTCGGCCTCGCGGCGCTGGAGGCGGCCCTGTCCGGCTGCGCCCTGGTCCTGGGCGACATTCCCAGCCAGCGGGAGATCTGGGGTGAGGCGGCCGTCTATGTCAGGCCTGATGACCACGAGGGCCTGCGCCGCGCCCTCAACAGCCTGATGGCCGACCCCGCCCGCCGGGCCGACCTGGCCCAGCGCGCCCGCATCCGCGCCCGCCGCTACACGGTGGCGGCTATGGCCGGGGCCTACCTGGACGCCTACGCCGCCCTGCTGGGCCAGACCCGCCGCTTGGCCGCCGAATAGGGACCTGACGGAAACCATGCGCTTCGTCCTGTTCGTCCACTCGTTGCTGTCCGATTGGAATCACGGCAACGCCCACTTCCTGCGCGGCATCACGGCGGAGCTGCTGGCCCGCGGCCACGACGTCCGCGCGTTCGAGCCCGCCGGCGGCTGGAGCAAGGCCAACCTGCTGGACGGCCACGGCCAAGCCGCCTGGGACGACATCGCCAGTGCCTTCCCCGGCCTGTCGTCCACCGAATACGACCTGGACAGCCTGGACCTGGACGCCGCCCTGGACGGGGCGGACGTGGTCATCGTCCATGAATGGAACGACCCCGCCCTGGTGGCCCGCTTGGGGCAGCGACGGGCGGCGGGCGGCCGGTTCCGCCTGCTGTTCCACGACACCCACCACCGCAGCGTCACCGCCCCGGCGGAGATGTCCCGCTACGACCTCTCCGCCTATGACGGCGTGCTGGCCTTCGGGGAGGCGGTGCGCCAGCGCTACCTGCGCGAAGGCTGGGCGAACCGCGCCTGGACCTGGCATGAGGCCGCCGACACCCGTCATTTCAGGCCGATGCCGGAGATGGCAAAGACCGGCGACCTGGTCTGGGTCGGCAACTGGGGTGACGATGAGCGCACGGCGGAGCTGCACGAATACCTGCTCGGCCCCGTCAAGGCCCTGGGCCTGTCGGCAGACGTCCATGGCGTGCGCTACCCGGACGAGGGGCGCCTAGCGCTGGCCGCAAGCGGCATCAAGTACCGGGGCTGGCTGCCCAACCACCGGGCGCCGGAAGTCTTCGCCCGCTACCGGCTGACCGTCCACGTCCCCCGCCGCCCCTATGTGGAGGCGCTGCCCGGCATCCCCACCATCCGCGTGTTCGAGGCCCTGGCCTGCGGCATCCCCCTCGTCTCCGCCCCGTGGCAGGACGCCGAAGGCTTGTTCCGGGTCGGCAAGGACCTCCGCATGGTCCGTTCCGGCAAGGAAATGACCGCCGCCCTCAAGGAACTGCTCAACGATCCCGCCGCCGCCGCGGAGCAGGCGCGGTGCGGCCTTGAGACCATCCGCAGCCGCCACACCTGCGCCCACCGGGTGGATGAGCTGCTGGCCGTCTGTGCCGAGCTGGCGGCGCCCGGCTCCTTCCTCGCCCTGGCGGAGGTGCAGTGACCATGGGCCTCTCCATCTCCTTCTACGGCTCCAGCCTCGTCTCCGCCTATTGGAACGGGGCCGCCACCTATTATCGCGGGATCGTCAAGAACCTGGCCCGCCGCGGGCACAAGGTCACCTTCTTCGAGCCCGACGCCTATGACCGGCAGAAGCACCGGGACATGGCCGACCCCGACTGGGCCAAGGTGGTGGTGTATGAGGCGACGCCCGACGGCATGTCCCGCGCCGTGGAGCAGGGCCGCAACGCCGACGTGGTGGTGAAGGCCAGCGGCGTCGGTGTCTTCGACGCGGAGCTGGAAGCCGCCGTGCTCTCCAGCCGCCGCGCCGACGCCCTCGCCATCTTCTGGGACGTGGACGCGCCGGCGACGCTGGACCGGATGCGCAACGACCCGCTGGACAGCTTCCGCCCCCTGGTCCCCGCCTATGACGCGGTCTTCACCTATGGCGGGGGCCAGCCGGTGGTGGACGCCTACGCCGCCTTCGGCGCCCGGCTCTGCGTCCCCGTCTACAACGCCGTGGACCCGGACACCCACCACCCCGTGCCGCCCGACCCCCGCTTCCAGGCGGATTTGGGCTTCGTCGGCAACCGCCTTCCGGACCGGGAGAAGCGGGTGGAGGAGTTCTTCCTGAAGGCCGCCAGCCTCGCACCCGGCCGCCAGTTCCTGTTGGGCGGGGCCGGTTGGGGCGACAAGCCCATGCCCGGCAACGTGCGCTACCACGGCCACGTCTACACGGCCGACCACAACGCCTTCAACCGCTCCTGCCTGGCTGTCCTGAACGTCAACCGGGACAGTATGGCCAGCTACGGCTTCTCCCCGCCCACCCGGGTGTTCGAGGCGGCGGGGGCCGGCGCCTGCCTGGTCACCGACCGGTGGGAGGGGATCGAGCTGTTCCTGGACCCCGGCGCGGAGGTGCTGGTGGCCGACGACGGCGCCGCCGTGGCCGCCCACCTCGAAGCCCTCACCCCCGACAAGGCACGCGGCATCGGGGAGGCAGCGCGCAAACGTGTCCTCTCCGCCCACACCTATGCCCACCGGGCCGCCCAGGTGGAAGCGCTGCTGGCCGGCGCCGACCTGCGGCCCTCCTCGCTGAGGCTGTCGGCATGACCAGCGGCATCCACATCGTCATCCTCGGCCTGTCCATCACCTCAAGCTGGGGCAACGGCCACGCCACCACCTACCGCGGGCTGGTGCGGGAACTGGCGGCCCGCGGACACCGGGTCACCTTCCTGGAGCGGGACGTGCCCTGGTACCGGGACAACCGGGATTGCAAGGCGCCGGAGGGCTGCGAGACCATCCTCTACGCCACGCTGGAGGAGCTGTACGACAGCCACGCCGCCCTGGTGCGCGACGCGGACGCGGTGATCGTCGGTTCCTACGTCCCCGACGGCATCGCCGTGGGCGACTGGGTGCAGGCCACGGCCAAGGGCCTGCCCGCCTTCTACGACATCGACACGCCGGTGACCCTGGCGGCCCTGGCGGGGCAGGGGACCGGCTACCTGGCCGCCCGGCAGATTTCCGGCTACGGCCTCTACCTCTCCTTCACCGGCGGCCCGACCTTGCGGAAGCTGGAGCGGACCTACGGCTCCCCCATGGCCCGCGCCCTCTACTGCTCCGCCGACCCCACCGTGCACGGGCCGGAGCCGGCGGAGGCCGAATGGGCCCTCGGCTATTTGGGCACCTACAGCCCCGACCGCCAGCCGGTGCTGGACAGGCTGCTGGTCCAGGCCGCCCACGCCTTGCCGGACCAACGCTTCGTCGTGGCCGGCCCCCAATACCCCGCAGACATCGCCTGGCCCGACAACGTGGAGCGGATCGAACACCTGCCGCCGGGGGAGCATCGCCGTTTCTACAACGCCCAATCCCTCACTCTGAACGTCACCCGGGCGGACATGGTGCGGGCCGGCTGGTCCCCCAGCGTGCGCCTGTTCGAGGCCGCGTGCTGCGGCACGCCCATCATCTCCGATCCCTGGGACGGGTTGGACAGCCTGTTCCGCCCGGGCCGGGAAATCCTGGTGGCCCGCGACACCGCGGACGTGGTCAACGCCCTGCGCGACATGACGCCGGAGGCCATCAAGGCCCTTGGCCACCGTGCCCGCACCCGCGTCCTGGCCGCCCACACCGCCGCCCACCGCGCCGCTGAGCTGGAGAGCTACCTGGCGGAGGCGATGGCCCGCCGCCGCGCCGCCCCGGCCCGCGCCCCCCGGCAGACGGTGGCGACGGCCCGCGCCTGACAGCCATCCCCGCTTTCCCCCTCGCCCCCGGCGCGCCGCTCGCCTATATGGGCGGGGGATTTCGGGGTGTGCGGGACGACGATGCACAAGGACGCGGCCAAGGCCCTGGTGGTGGAAACGAAGCGGGCCCTGTTCGGCCGCTACGTGAACAGCCTGTTCAAGGACCATGCCTTCATCCGCATGGCCTATAAGAACATGTTCCAGATCTCGCCCAAGATGTGGCGCTCCAGCCAGCCGACGCCGGCCCACGTGGCCGCCGCGGCGAAGATGGGCATCAAGACCATCATCAACCTGCGCGGCCGGCGGGACGATTGCGGCAGCTACTACCTGGAAAAGCGCGCGTGTGAGAAGTACGGCATCACCCTGGTGGACTTCCCGGTCAACAGCCGCGACGCGCCCAAGAAGGAAAAGATGCTGGAGGCGCGGGAGATCTGGTCCCGCATCGAATACCCGGCCCTGATGCACTGCAAGGCCGGCTCCGACCGTGTCGGCTTCATGTCCGCCCTCTACCTCTATGTCCATGAGGGCGTGCCGATTGAGCAGGCGGTGAAGCAGCTCCATTGGCGCTTCGGCCACCTGAAGCAGGCCAAGACCGGCATCCTGGACCATTTCTGGGAAACCTACCGGGCCCATGACAAGGCCACCCCCACCGAGTTCTTCGAGTGGGTGGAGAAGCATTACGACCCCGTCGCCTTCAAGGCCGGGTTCATGGCGCAATGGTGGGCCAATGTCCTGACCGACCGGATCATCCGTCGGGAATAGCACTTTACCCATCTTCTTCGGCACATCGGGGCGGATGGTGCGTTAGTCCGGGTGACAACCAGAAGCCGGGACCCGCCGCCATGCCCAATGCCGCCGACCAGCGCCTGAAGAACCTGCGTGTCCACCTGTCCGCGGAGAACCCGGACCTGGTACCGTTGGTCGATGCCTATTCCCGCATGGATGCCATCCTCCGCCGCATGCGCCTGATCGGGAAGGAGGAGACGCTGACCAACCGCATCGGCTGGTGGCCGGTGGTCTCGGCGGTGGGCCTCTTCTCCTCCGGCAAGTCCACCCTGATCAACGATTTGCTGGGCCAGAACGTGCAACGCACCGGCAACCAGGCGGTGGACGACAAGTTCACCGTGCTCTGCCACGGCACCGAGCTGCGGGAGCTGCCGGGCACGGCGCTGGACGCCGACGCCCGCTTCCCCTTCCACGCCATGGGCGACGAGATCGAGCGCGTCGCCCCGGGGGAAGGCAAGATGGTGGACCGTTACATGTCGCTGAAGACGGTGCCCAGCGACCGTCTGCGCGGCCTGATCATCGTGGACAGTCCCGGCTTCGACAGCGACAAGTACCGCGACGCGACCCTGCGCCTGATCGACCACATCCTGGACCTGTCGGACCTGACCCTGGTCCTGTTCGATGCCCGCAAGCCGGAACCGGGCGTCATGCGCGATACGCTGGACAAGCTGGTGGCCCGGGTGAAGGACCGGTCCGACGCCGACAAGTTCATGTTCATCCTGAACCAGATCGACGCCACCAGCCGCGAGGACAACCTGGAAGAGGTGGTGGGCGCTTGGCAGCGGGCCATGGCCAGCGTCGGCATCGCCGGTGGCCGCTTCTATGCCGTCTATAGCGAGAAGGCGGCGGACGGCATGGCCGTGCAGCCCCGCCTGCGGGAAATCCGCAACCGCGACATGCAGGACATCACCCGCCGCATCCAGGAGGTGCCCAGCATCCGCGGCTACCGCGTCGCCAACGGGCTGGAGGCGGTGACCAAGGACATCCGCGAGGAAGCGGTGCCCATGCTGACCCGCGCCGTGAAGCGCTGGCGCTCCGTCGTCAACGGGGTGACCCTGGCGGCCCTGGTGGCGGCCGCGGCGCTCGCCATCGTGCTCTGGGCCTGGTCGGCCATACCGGTGGACCTGCTGTTCGAAAGCCCCTGGCCGTCCCTCGTCATCCTGCTGCTGTTGCTGGGCGTGCTGCTGGCCCGCCATTTCACTGGCCGCTTCATGGCCCGGCGCATCGCCCGCGACCTGCCGGTCAGCCTGGGCGGCTTCGGCCTCAGCGTCCGCAACGCCTTCCTGGCCGCCACCCGCTTCAGCCTGTTCCGCCGCGGCCCCATCGGCTGGTCCCGCCGCACGGACAAGAAGCTGGACCGCATCCACGACATCGTCGCCGCCGAGATCCGCAAGCTGAACGACCGCTTCGCCCGCCCCGGCGCCGGCCCCGTCCGCCCCGGCGAGATCCCCCAACCCGGCATCTCCGTCATCCGCCCCGAGCCGGTCCCGCCGGAGGGCAAGCCGGCTGCGGTGTGATTAGCAGCCATCCCAGCTCGGCCAGATCGGCACGGCATCCAGTCAGGAAACCTGCAAGGCACTTGACGTCATCCCGGGCCTGACCCGGGACCCTCGGGAAAGCCGTCATGCCAATGGCGCGGCAGCGGGCCAGCGGAGAGGCCATAGAGCTTCCGGTGCCCTGCATCGACCGAACCCGAGGGCCCTGGATCGGCGCGCCTGCGGCGCTTGTCCGGGGCGACATCCAGTACCCCGCATAGCGGTGACTCACCCCCCATACAACCACGTCATCCCACGAGCTGGTCCCGCCGGAGAGCAAGCTGGCGGCGGCCTGAGCGACGAGGTTGGCCGGTCAGCCCGCGCGCTCCTCGCTGTCGAGGTACCGGCGCAGCGCGTCGCTGACGACGGTGTTCAGGTTCATGCCTTGGCGCTGGGCATAGAGCATGGCGCGCCGGTGCAGGTCGCGTCCGGGCCGGACGTTGAAACTGCCCTTCAGCGGCACGTCGGGCTTCCGTCCCTCCGCCGCGCAAAGCTCGAGGTAGTCGTCCACGGCCTCATGAAATGCCGCCTTCAGGCCCTTGGCGTCCGCCCCCTCATAGGTCACCAGGTCACGGATGAACTCCAGCCGGCCATGCAGGACCTCATCCTCGTCGCTGTACTCGACCGAGCCGAGATATCCCTTGTATTCCAGCAGCGTGCTCATATCAGGCCTTCCTCGGTCAGCACCCGCACGACGTCCTCGATGACATAGGATTTGACGATGTTGCCGGGGTGCGGCTTGTGCAAGGCGATGGTCGGGGCGGTCGCGTGGATGAAACGTCGTCGGGACCCGCCCGTCTTGCCGGTGGCTGCCTCCCTGTAACCCAGCCCTTCGAGCAGCCTGACCAGCTCGTCCCAGGTGAAATCCTTCGGCTTGCCCTTGAGCCGGGCCACCAGCTTGTCCCGCCGAGTCACGTCAGCCTACCGCTACGGTCACTGCACCAGTATGGGCTGCCCGCCCCCGGCTTGCAACCAGATACAGTCGCACAGATCTCGCCTCACCCCCCGTACAACCACGTCATCCCATGCACGAACCCCACCGGGAACGTGGTCTCATGGACGGTGCCCTCGATCACGTCGGCGCGGACCTTGAGGCCCGGGTACTTCCGGGAGCCCAGCCGCCGCGCCATCGCTCCTTGCGCACCCACCATGTCGTTGGTCTTGTTATAGCGGGGGTCCTTGGCGCCGGGCTTCACCGTCTCGAACCCGCCGGTCGCCATATAGATACGGGCCTTCAGGTCCTTGTGTCTGGCGGCATGGGCGGCCTCCAGCGCGTGCAGCGCCTCGTCGGCGTACCAGAAGGACGGGCTGGTCAGGATGTAGCTCTCGAAATGCCCCGGCTCGGTGAATGCTACCCACAGGCCGAACAGCCCGCCGAAGGACTGGCCCACCAGGGTGCGGCGCGCCGGGTCGGCCCGGTACTGGCGTTCCACCAGCGGGATCGCCTCCTTGGTGATGAAGTCCAGATAGGCCCGCGCCCCGCCGGTGGGGGAGGGCAGGGAGGGGTTGGGCCAGGGCGTCAGGTCCCGCCGGCGGGACACCATGCCGTCCTCCCCTTGCGCATAGGACAGGCCCACCAGGATCACGTGCTCCAGCTTGCCCGCGTTGTGCGGCAGCCGGGTGACACCGGACGCCACCTGGAACGTGTAGTCCCCGTCCGTCAGGTACAGCACGGGATAGCGCCGCCCCGCATTGGCCGGGTCGCCATAGCCCGGCGGCAGCTTGACATACAGTTGGTACGTCCGGCCCACCGCCTTGGACACGACCGTATGGACGGCGCTGCGCTCAAGCTGGAAGGGCGGGGCGTCTTGCGCCGGGGTGGGGCGGGTCCCTAGGATCGCCAAGGCGAGGGCGGCGACGACCGCGGCCCGGCGGAGGAAGGTCGGCAAGGCTTGCATACTCTCACGAAGGTTGTGCCCGGCGGTGGTACACGGCGCCCCAAGGCCGGTCAATTAAGGGACCACCGCGGGACCTGGATACTGGACGTTGCCGCCAACGGGGCAGCGATCCGCCCCCAGCCAGACCAACCGCCTCCCCTGCGAAAGCAGGGGCCCACAGTTCTTGTCCCCCCGCCCAACGTCCCCAAAGCTCAAGAACCCTGGACCCCTGCCTTCTCAGGGGAGGCAGGGAAGCTCAAGCGCGGACACTCGATTGCAGCCATCGGCATGCTGCTCGCCCTGCTCCTGCCCTGGCCCGCAGCCGCGTCGGGCAGCCAGCTTGCCTGCTCCCTGCTGGTGGACGCGGCCGACGGCGCGGTGCTGGACCGAAGCGGCCCCGACTGCGACCGGCCCAACAGCCCGGCCTCCACCTTCAAGATCCCCCTGGCCCTGATGGGGTTAGAGTCCGGCCAGCTCCAGGACAGCCACGCCCCAGCCCTGCCCTACAAGCCCGAATACCCGGCTTGGCGCGACGCCTGGAAGACCACCACCGACCCGGCCTACTGGATGAAGGAGTCCGTCGTCTGGTATTCCCAAGAGCTGACCAAACGCCTGGGCATGGACGCCTTCCAGGCCTGGGTGGACAGGCTGGACTATGGCAACCGCGACCTGTCCGGCGACCCCGGCCAGGGCAACGGCCTCACCCGCGCCTGGCTCAGCTCCTCCCTGAGGATCAGCCCCGCGGGGCAGGCCGCCTTCCTCCGCCGCTTGGTCCGCGGCGACCTCCCCGTCTCAGCGGAGACGGTGCGCAAGACGGAGGCCCTGCTGCGCCGCGACGATCTCCCCGGCGGCTGGACCAGCTTCGGCAAGACCGGCGCCGGTTCCCTGCCCGGCCCCGACGGCAAGCCAGATCCCAACCGGCCCTTCGGCTGGTATGTGGGCTGGGCCCGCAAGGGCGACCGCACCCTGGTCTTCGTCCGCCTGGTCAAGGACGACGCGCGCTCCGACACCCCCGCCAGCTTCCGCGCCCGCGACGCCCTGCTGGCTGAACTGCCCGGGCTGTTGGGCAAGGCGGATGCACCCTGACAGAACTGGACAGTATTCCTATAATCTGCGAAGCTTCCATCACGCCCACGTCGGCGTCGGATCTTGGAAAACGTTCATCTCGTCCGCAAATTGGGCGCCCCCTCGATGGCATCCATCGTCCGATGCCTAGCGGCGGAGCCCCCTTAAGGAGACATAAGTCCCAACCCGGTAAAGTTAGTCAACTTAAGGGCAAAAGCCCAACCAAATCAGCCACATATAGCTTTACCGTGGTAAAGTTAAGCGTCACCTTAAGGTAAAGTTAGTCAAGTTAAGGTCGCCTTTGTCAAACACGGCCAAGGCACCGCCAGCCGTAGGTCAGGCTGGAGCGGAGCGGAAGCCCGACAGCAAGACTCTTCGGCAATCCCTGTCGGTCCGGCGCCGACCGACGCCGGTCAATACACCAGCTCGTCCTCGCCCTTGCCGCTGGCGATGACGATCTCGCCGCGGGCGGCCATATCCTTGGTCAGCTGCACCATGTACATCTGCGCCTCGTCCACGTCGCGCAGGCGCACAGGCCCCATGGCGGCCATGTCCTCGCGCATGATCTTGGCGGCGCGTTCGGACATGTTGGTGAAGAACATGTCTTTCAGCGTGTCGCTGGCGCCCTTCAGGGCCACGGACAGCTTCTGCTTGTCCACGTTGCGCAGCAGGGTCTGGATGCCGCTGGGGTCCAGCTTCGCCAGATCCTCGAAGGTGAACATCAGGGCGCGGATGCGCTCGGCGCTGTCGCGGTTGCGCTCCTCCAGGGCGGCGATGAAGCGGCTCTCGGTGTTGCGGTCCAGGCTGTTGAAGATCTCCGCCATCATCTCGTGGGCGTCGCGGCGGTTGGTGCGGGCCAGGTTGGACATGAACTCGGTCCGCAGGGTCCGCTCGATGTCGTCGATGACCTCCTTCTGCACCGCTTCCATGCGCAGCATGCGCATGATGACCTCCATGGCGAAGCTCTCGGGCAGTAATTGCAGCACGCGGCCGGCATGGTCGCCCTTGATCTTGGACATGATCACGGCGACGGTCTGCGGGTATTCGTTCTTCAGATAGTTGGCCAGCACCTGCTCGTTCACGTTGGTCAGCTTGTCCCACATGGTTCGGCCGGCGGGACCACGGATTTCCTCCATGATCTGGTCGACCTTGTCCTTGGGCAGGACCTTGGTCAGCAGCCGCTCCGTGCTGTCGAACGAACCGACCAGCGAGCCGGTGGAGCTGATCTGCTCCGCGAACTCCACGAACAGCCGCTCCACCAGGTTGGAGCTGACCGAGCCCAGGTTCGCCATGGTCTGGGACAGTTCCTTGATCTCGTCGTCGCCCATCAGGGCGAACAGCTTCGACGCGATCTCCTCACCCAGCGCCAGCATGAGGATGGCGGCCTTCTCCGGCCCGGTCAGGCCGCGATAATCCTCACGAACGCGCATCGCCATGGCGGCAACTCCCGGGGTGCTCAGTCGGTCAAGACAGGGGCGATCAAGGCATGGGACAGGCGGACCCGTTCGGAGTCCGGAAGGAATCTAGCACGTCCGGTCGGATAGGTGAATCCCACCCGTGACACTTTCGCGCCCGCCCCATCACCCGTCAGGATGGACCGGACGTGGTTGCCGGCCGGTTAAGGAAGGGGTTCGAGCGGCCTTGCAAGCGGCAAGCCGTTGCGGCCATGATCCTGGCGGCGGCCCCCGCCTGCCCAAGACCTGCCCGGAGGAATTCCCCCATGCGTGCAATGGTTTCCGTGAAGCTGCCGGCCCTCCTCGGGACGCTCGCCCTGCTGGCCGCCGGCCCCGCCCTGGCCCAGGCCGCCAAGCCAGCCGCCCCCGCCCCGGCCGCGGCCCCTGCGGCCCCGCCCAAGGATGTGGGCCCGGCGGACATCAAGAAGGCCGTCACCTGCCAGAGCCTGGTCACCCAGTTCGATGACCGCCTGACCGCCTCGAAGGCCGCCGACGACGTGAAGGCAAAGGCCCGCGACCTCCGCGCCGCCGGCAACAAGGCCTGCAACGCCAAGGACTATGACGCCGGCATGGAGCAGGTCCGCCAGGCCCTGAACACCATCGAGGTGAAGCCGATGCTGTGAGGGCCGTCGGCGGGCGGATGACGCCATGATGCACCGCCCGTTGACCCTGGCGGAGGCGCAAGCCCGGCTCGACTCCCTGGCTCGGCCACCGGTGGCGGAGGCGGTGCCGCTGGCCGCCGCTGTGGGCCGGGTCCTGGCCGCGAACCTCCACGCCCCCGGCCCGCTGCCCCCTGCCGACCGGGCCTTGGTGGACGGCTGGGCCCTGCGCGCCGACGACACGGTGGGCGCCAGCGCCTACAGCCCCCTTTTCGCGCAAGCTCTGGCAGTGGGGGCGGCGGTCCTCCCCGGCACCGCCGCCCCCCTCTCCGCCGGCGACCCCCTGCCGCCGGGTGCGGACGCGGTCCTGCCCCTGCATCTGGTGCAGGAAGCGGGCGGGATGCTGGAACTGCTGGGCCCCGTCGCCCCCGGCCAACATGTGGAACGGGCCGGCCAGGACTGCGCCGCCGGCTCGGTGCTCATCCCCGGCGGCCGCCGTCTCCGGTCCATGGATACGGCCTTGGCCGCCGCGATGGGCCTGGACAGGTTGCAAGCCACCCGGCAGCCCCGCATCCGGCTGGTCCCCATCGGGCGTGGGGGCGGGGTGGACTTGGCTGGCCGCCTCTACCCCGACCTCATCACCCGGGACGGCGGGGTGGCGGACCCGGTGGCTGACCGCGCTGCCGACCCGCGCCAAGCCCTCACCGCGCCGGGCGCCGACCTGATCCTCCTGGTGGGCGGCACCAGCCCCGGCGCGCCCAGGGGGGCGGTGCTGCTGCGGGAACTGGGCCGCCTGGACTGGCACGGCCTGGCCCTCGACCCGGGGGAGGCCGCGGGGGCCGGTCTCGTCGGCGACACCCCGGCCATCCTGCTGCCCGGCGGCCCCGCGGCCGGTTGGTCGGCCTATGAGATGCTGGCCGGCCGGTTGATCCGCCGCCTTGCCGGCCTGCCCCCGGGCCTGCCGCACCCGGTCATGCCGGTGCCCCTGGCGGTGAAGCTGGTGGGGGAAGTGGGGGCGACGCGGCTGGTCCCGGTCAGGCTGTCGCCGCAAGGGGCAGTACCCTTGCCGCCTTGCCCCGGGTTGGCGCAGCTTGTCCGGGCGGATGGGTTCGTGCTGGTCCCGCCTCACGTGGAGGGCTGGCCTGCCGGGACCGAAGTGGCCGTCCGCCTGTTCGATTGTTTTGGGACCCGTGATGCCGACCACTGACCCGCCCTTCCTGCGCCGCGTCGCCAGCCAGGACCAGTTCCTGGAAGTGGTCCCGCGGGAAGAGGCCAACCGCCGCTTCCACGCCCACCTGACCCTCGCCCCCTTGCCAGCGGAGCATGTCCCCCTGTCCGCCGACCTCCTGGGCCGGGTGCTGGCGGCGGACGTGGTGGCGCCCCTGGACGTGCCCCAGTTCGACCGCTCGGGCGTGGATGGTTTCGCGGTCCGCGCCACGGACACGTCAGGCGCCACCGACCACAGCCCTGTCACCCTGCGCCTGAACGGGGAGGTGCTGGCCTGTGGCGTCGCCCCGGTTCAGGAGGTGCTGCCCGGCACCGCCACGGTCATCGCCACCGGCGGCATGGTCCCCCGCGGCGCCGACGCGGTGGTGATGGTGGAGCACACGGACTATCGGGAGGGGCCGGACGGCACCCCCCTGGTGGACATCCGCAAACCCGCTTCCCCCGGCAGCTTCGTCGCTTTCGCCGGCAGCGACATCGGGCGGGGTGAGGTGGTGCTCCGCCGCGGCACGGTGCTGACCAGCCGGGAGCTGGGCGTCCTCGCCGCCCTGGGCCTGACCCGGGTGGGCGTCGTCCGCCGGCCCCGGGTCGCCATCCTGTCCACCGGGGATGAGCTGCTGGCACCGGGGGAGCCCATGCGCCCCGGCGCCGTCTATGACAGCAACGCCGCCATCCTGGCCGCCGCGGTGGCGGAGGCGGGCGGGGAGCCGGTCCCCCTCGGCATCGCCCGCGACCGGGAAACCGAGATCGCGGCGAAGGTGGAACAGGGCCTGGAAGCCGACATGCTGGTCCTGTCCGGCGGCACGTCGAAGGGCGCCGGCGACATCAGCTACCGTATCATCGGCGGGCTGGGGGAACCGGGGATCGTCGTCCATGGCGTGGCGATCAAGCCGGGCAAGCCGGTGGCCCTGGGCGTCGTCCGGGGCAAGCCGGTGGTCCTGCTGCCGGGCTTCCCCACCTCCGCCATCTTCACCTTCCATGAGTTCGTGGCCCCCGTCATCCGCGCCCTCGCCGGGCTGAAGCCAGCCGCTGCCGACACGGTCCAGGCCACCCTGCCGGTGCGCGCCCTGTCGGAGCGGGGGCGGGCCGAGTATGTGATGGTGTCGCTGGTGGACACCCCCGCCGGCCTCGCCGCCTACCCCACGGCCAAGGGCTCCGGCGCCGTCACCAGCTTCGCCCAGGCGGACGGCTTCTTCTGCGTGCCCCAGGGGGTGGAGGCGGTGGAGGCGGGTACGCGGGTTACCGTCCAGCGCATCGGCCGCGACCTGGAACCGGCGTCCCTGTCCATCATCGGCAGCCACTGCGTCGGGCTGGACCTGCTGGTGGGGGAACTGGCGGGGCAGGGGATCGGGGTGAAGCTGCTGAACGTGGGCAGCATGGGCGGCCTCGCCGCCGCCCGGCGGGGGGAGTGCGACATCGCCCCCATCCACCTGATGGACCCCAGGACCGGCACCTACAATACCCCCTTCCTGGCCGAAGGCCTTACCCTGGCCCGCGGCTATGGCCGGCGGCAGGGGATCGTCTTCCGCAAAGGCGACGGGCGGTTCGAGGGTAGGGCGGCGGCGGAGGCGCTGGCCGCCGCCCTGGCGGACCCGGACTGCCGCATGGTCAACCGCAACGCCGGCGCCGGCACCCGCATCCTGCTGGATCGGCTGCTGGCCGGGGCGAAGCCGCCGGGCTATTGGGCGCAGGCCAAGTCCCACAATGCCGTGGCCGCCGCGGTGGCGCAGGGGCGGGCGGACTGGGGCATGGCCATTGACACGGTGGCGGAACCTTACGGGCTGGGCTTCCTTCCCGTGCAGCCGGAACGATATGATTTCGCGATCCCCGCCGACCGGCTGGACCGGCCGTCGGTGCGGCGCTTCCTTGACCTGTTGGCGAACGCGTCCGTGCGCCGACGCCTGACGGAACTCGGCTTCGACCTGACGGAGGATGCATGAACGACGATGTCTTCAACATGGAGCTGCGCAAGTTCCTGAAGCAGGTGGGCGTCACCAGCCAGCGTGCCATCGAGCAGGCGGTGCAGAAGGCCCTCGCCGATGGCAAGCTGACGGGCACGGAGGTGCTCCAGGCCAAGGTGGTGCTGACCTTGGAGCCCCTCGGCGCCATCCATGAGGTCACCGACAGCATCGCCCTGGAGTAGTCGCCCGTGCGGTCCCTGATGGTCGGCCTGCTCGCCGCCGCGCTGGGTGCCGGCGCGGCGTGGGGGGAGTTCGTGGGCCATGGCGGCCCTGTGAAAGGCCTCGCCGTCTCCGCCGACGGGGCGGAGATGGTGAGCACCAGCTTCGACTATTCCACCATCCGCTGGAGCCTGCGGGACGGCTCGGCCCTGTCGGTCCTCTACGGCCATGATGCGGCGGTGAACGCGGTGGCCTGGCTGCCGGGAGGCAAGGGCTTCGTCACCGGCAGCGATGACGGCAGCCTGGCCATCTGGACCGCCGGGGCGGAGAAACCTTCCGCCCGCCTCAACGGCCATGCCGGGCGGGTCTCCGCGGTGGCCGTGTCGCCTGACGGAAAGCTGGCGGCCTCCGCGGCCTGGGACCGCACGGTGCGGCTCTGGGATCTCACGACAGGCAAGCCCCTGCGCACGCTGGAAGGGCACAAGGACAACGTCAACGCCGTGGCATTCACGCCCGATGGCGCCACGCTGGCCAGCGCCGGCTATGACGGGGCCCTGAAGCTCTGGCGGGTAGCCGACGGCACGCCCTTGCGGGACGTGGTGCCCGGCGGCGCCCCCATCAACGGCCTCGCCCTCTCCCCCGACGGGACCCGGGCCGCCACCGCCGGGGCGGACGGCAAGGTGCGGGTCTGGGAACTGGGGGCGGAAAAGCCGGCGCTTCCCCTGGCGACCCTGGCCCCGGTGCCCCTGCTGTCCGTGGCTTGGGGCGCGGACGGAAGGACCATCGCCGCCGCCGGGATCGACGGGGCCGCCACCGTCTGGCGCCTGCCGGACGCGGCGGTGCTGTACCGGCTGGGCGGCGACCGCGGCCCGATCTGGAGCCTGGCCTTCACCCCCGACAGCCGCACCCTGCTGGCCGGGGGTAATGACCGGATGATCCGGCAATGGTCACTGGAGACGGGCCGCGAACTGGATGCCCCCACCCCCGTCCGCACTGTCGCCGCTGACGTGCAGCCGGGCGGCGACCCGGTGGGGGAGCGGCTGTGGAAGCGGTGTTCCGCCTGCCACACCCTCACCCCGGATGGCGGCCACCGGGCCGGGCCCACCCTTTATGGCGTCATGGGCCGCAAGATCGGCACGGCCCCCGGCTATCCCTATTCGGACGCCCTGAAGAACGGCAGCATCGTCTGGGATGAGGCGACCATCTCCGACCTGTTCGACCGCGGCCCCGACAAGGTCACCCCCGGCACCAAGATGCCCGTCCAGACCATCCCCAATGCGCAAGAACGCGCCGCCCTGGTCGCCTACATCCGGCGGGCGACTTCAGCGCCGTAGGTCGGATTGGCGAAGCGTAATCCGACGCGGGCGGCACAGGCCGTCGGATTACGCGGCTCCGCCGCTAATCCGACCTACTCGTAATCCTCCGCCGTCCGCGGCCGCGGGCGTGCCGGTCCCGCATAGGGGTCCAGGGTGTGGCTGGCCTGGGCGACGACGCGGCAGTCGGCGCACATGCGGATGCGGTCGATGGGGTTGGCGCCCAGGGCCGCCGCGCCGCCGGCGTACATCCAGTGCTGGCCCTGGAGCTTGGCGACGATGCGCTCCACCGTGCTCTTGGTGCCGAAGGCCTTGCCGCAGGTGATGCAGTGGGCGGGTTCCTCCTCCTTCACCACGCGGGGGGTGCGGGCGGCATCGGTGAAGTCCAGGCGGGGGACGAGGCTGATCACCTTTTCCGGGCAGGTGTTCTTGCACAGGCCGCACTGGACGCAGGCATCCTCCGTAAAGGAAAGCTGCGGCTTCTCCGGGTTGTCCGACAGGGCGCCGGTGGGGCAGACCTGCACGCAGGCAAGGCACAGGGTGCAGCCATCGACATTGATGTCCAGCCCGCCGAACACGGCCCCTGGCGTCAGCGGCAGCACGGGCACGGGGGCCGGGGCGGCCGCGTGCATCTGGCGGAGCGACAGCTTCATCAGGGCGCGCTTGTCGCCCATGGGCAAGAAGCTCTTGGCGGCCACGCCCGGCCGGCGGGTAAGCCCGGCCAGCAGGAAGGCCAGTTCGTCCGGGTCGTCGGCCTCCAGCAGGCCGCAGCGGCCGGAACCGTAGCCCAGGCCGCTGGCCACCGTCTCCGCCAGCCCCAACACATGGGCCAGGGCCGCCCGGTCGGACCGGCTGCGCTTGGCCGTCACCACCCGGACCTCCGCGGCACCATAGGCCAGGGCGCTGGCGAAGAACTCGATACCCAACTGGGTGACCTCATTCACCGCCACGGGCAGCACCCGGGCCGGAAGCCCATCGCCCACCCTGGCCAGCAGGTCCAGCAGGGGCAGGCCATGTTCCCCCTCATGCACCAGCAGCACGGCATCCTTGCCACCGGCCTGGTGGTAGGTGGACAGCAGCACCCGCAGCCGCTCCAGGATGGCGTCCGCCGGGGGCAGGGCATAGCTGGCCGCCCCGGTGGGGCAGACGGCGTGGCAGGAACCGCAGCCGGCGCAGACGAAGGGATCCAGGGCCACATGGTCGCCGTTCGGCGTGATGGCGCCGGTGGGGCAGACCTCCAGGCAACGGGTGCAACCGGTGCGCCGGTTGCGGCTGTGGGCGCACAGGTCGGCGCGGTAGTCCACGTAGCGGGGCTTGTCGAACTCCCCCACCAGGTCCGCCGCCTTGAACAGCAGGGCCTGCACGGCCGCTGGGCTGTTCGGGTCGGCGCGCAAATAGCCGTCGCGCTTGTGGTCTGCCGGGAACAGGGGCGTGCCGCCGGTCAGGTCGATGATCACGTCGCAGCGGCTGCTGGCGCCGTTGCGGGGAGGGCCGAAGTCAAGATGGCGGCGGCTGGACGGGGCGGGGACGGCATAATCGTCCACCACTAGCTCGAACGCGCCCAGGTAGCCCTTGGCCGCGCGGATGGTGCCCCGCAGGATGGGGAAGTCGGTGGCGCGGGGGGGAACCACCTCCCCCGGGCGGGACAGCAGCACGGTGACATCCAGCTTGTCCGCCAACTGCCGGGCGGCTTCCACCGCCGTCTCATCCCTGCCATAGACCAGGGCCACGCCCTCAGACTTCAGCCCCACCAGGGGGGTGCCGGGCAGGGGCAGGGTGGCTTCGGCCAGCAGGGCGGCGATCTTGGGTGTGGCGGACCCGACCTCCGCCGACCAGCCGGCCCGTTCGCGGATGTTGACCAGCTGGATCAGGTCGGGGTCGCCGCCGGCTTCCTCCACCGTCTCCTCGAACACCGCCCGCTCCTGGGTGCAGGCGACGAGGATGGGGCCGCCGCCGCTGGCCGCCGCGGCCAGCCGGTCACGCTCCGCCCGGCAGAGTTGGTGGTGGATGCGGGGAGGGGCCGTGCCCAGCGCCTTGCCCAGCGCTGCCGCGTCCAGCGGCATGGTGCCCTCGCAGGAGCAGAGGACCACCGTCCGGCCGTTGACTTCCATGTTCCTGGCGTTCCCTGTCGCGTTCACCTGCGCCGGACTGGTGGGCCGGCCGTTCTTGTCAGGTTTGATTAGAAAACAGATATTCCGCCGACCGGCAATCTAAAGGCCGGGGGCTCAGAGAAGAGGGACCCATGTCCGACGGTCTGGAAGATATGGCAACGCTCAGCGTGCCGCCCCCGTTCCACGCCGTCTGCTCCGGCCCGTCCGACGCCTTCCTGCGCGCCGTGGTGGAAGCGGAGGCGGAGGCCGGCGCCGCCACCCTGGTCTGGTCCAGCCGCCCGGACCTGGTGGACCTGGCTGTGGTGTTCGAGCCGGAGATGCCCCTGCGCCAAGCGCGGCTGGTGGGGCCGGTGCTGATGCTGGCCATGGCAGACGCGCTGGCTGCCCTGGGCCCGCCGCAGAAGGATTGCCGCTTCGCCTGGCCCGGCACCCTGGAGGTGGACGGCGCGGAGGTGGGGTCTGTCTCCGTCACCGCCCCGGCCTTCGCGGAGGAAGAGTCGGTGCCGGAATGGCTTGTCGCCGGCGTGAAGCTGCGCCTGTCCTTCCCGCCCGATGTTTCCGATCCAGGGAAGACCCCGGAGCGCACGGCCCTGTATGAGGAAGGGTTCGGCGACGTCACCGGGGTGGAGATCGTGGAGAGCTTCAGCCGCCACCTGCTGCACTGGACCAACCGCTGGCTGGAAGAGGGCGGGGAGCCGGTGGCCCAGGAATGGCTGGACCACCTTGCGCCCCGGCTGCTGGGTGGGGCGGTGAAGCACGGGCTGGACCCCAGGACAGGCGACCTGCTGCTGTTGGACCCGGGCTCCACCAAACCGCGGCGCATGGACCTGGCGGCGGCGCAGGCCGACCCCCAGGCCTAATGGTCACTACCAGCCCTTCGAATTTTAGGTAATCCTTCCGGTGTAACGACCCGGGAGGATGTGGATGCGTGCCGCTGCCCTTGCGCTGACCCTGTGCTTGGCCCTGGCAGGGGGAGCCGTGGCGACCTCGCCCCCGCCCGGTGGCGGTACATCCCTGTCCTATCCCAAGGCCGGGCTGACCCTGCCGCGGAGCATCGGCGGGCTGCCCATGGTCAGCCAGAAGGACTCCAACGGTGACGGGCTGGACAACGTCATCCGGTACGAGGCGTCCGGCATCTGGGCCACGATCTATCTCTACCGCCCGCCCCTGGCCGACCCCAACCTGCTCGCCCTGGTGCTGGAGAAGATCCTGCGGGAAAAGCATGGCGCCGCCCTGACGGTGCAGGACGACCGGCTGGTGGCCGTGGCCGGCTCCCGCCCGAACGCGCGGCGGGTGGTCTATGCCGGTGTGGATGGCGGCAAGCTCGCCTCTGCCCTGGTGGTGGCGCGGACCGGGGAATGGCTGGTGAAGGTGCGCGTCAGCGGCCCGGCGACCCGGCAGGCGGAGGTGCTGTCCGTCGCCGACGCGGTGCTGCCCGCCATCGGCTGGGGCAAGGCCGGCGGGCCGGACCCGCTGGCCCCGTGGAAGCCGGTCCCCTGCCTGACGGAGCCGACCGGCGCCGCCCCGGCGGAGCTGGAGGTGAAGGGCAAGCTGGCCGACATGGCGAACGGCCTGAATGCCAAGCCCTTCCGCGGCATCGCCTGGCCGGCGGACGGCAAGGGGGTCTGCGTCGACAAGCCGGTCCGGATCGGCGAGGACACCCGCATGGTCCTGCGCGGGCCGGTGGGCGAGGGAGCCTACCACACAAGGTTCCTGATCCTGATGGATGATGCCGGCACCCTGGTCGAGGTCGGGCAGGCCAAGGGGGAAGGCCGCACCCTTGGCGTGGTGCGCCAGCACAACACCACGGGCAGTGCCCTGGTGGGCTGGCTGGAGATGGTGCCCACCCGCCCGCAACTGGAGCCGGTCTTCGGCCTGCAGTGAGCGGCCGTTCGCCGGCGACGCCTTTCCCAGTTCTGTTGCGGGGGAAGCGGAAAATGCCGTAACAATCGGGCATGCCAAAGCTGCCCCGCACCATCCGCCTGGACCCGTCCGACCTGCACGTGTTCGAGCGTGCGGCGGAGCCGGGGGAATGGGCCGTCTCCGGCGCCTTCGTCTTCCTGGCCGGGGACCCGGCCGTCCTGTCCGGCAAGCGGAAACAGGCATTTGCCAGCGGCTTCCTGGGCCTGGGCAGCCTGGGCTGGTCCACCTTCGTCAGCGTCGCCAGCGCCACGGAGGCGGAGGTGGAGGCAGTGGTGCAGCAACTGGCCACCCACCTGGAACAGAGCTTCGGCGCCCCCACCCGGCAGCAGGCCGTGGACGCGGCGCGGACAGAGGTGGACTTCGCCCGGGAACTCTGCGCCGAGCATCCGGTCAACACCCTGCTGGCCATCCGGCGCGAGCTGTCGGAGGACGGCGGCATCCGCGAGGGCTACCGGGTGGTGGAGCCGCCCGGCGGCAAGAGCCACGCCCGCATCTGGGACTTGGTGGCGGACGATATCGGGCCGGATGATGTTGGGGAGACAAGGCATTGAGCCGTGACTTCTGGGTTTCCTCCGGCCACCATCTGCTGGACCGGGCGGACAATGGCGGGCTGTTGGTGACGCCGGACTTCCTGCGCGCCTTCCTGGCCCGGCCGGAAATGGCGCCCATCCCGGAGTCGGGCCCGCGGGAACGGGCGCTGCACCAGGCCCTGCTGGCCGACCCCACCCTGGCCGTGACCCCCGTGGGCATCATCGGGATTGAGGACCGCGACGCGCGGGAGAACTACGAGGTCTGGCTGGGCTTCCGCGACCGGCTGCTGGCCCAGCCGACGCTGGAGGCGGCGTACCTCTCCCTGATGCGCAACGGCGCCCAGCGGGTGCCCCACCTGTTCGTGGACCAGCTCGTCCACCTCATCCTGCGCAACATGCTGGACGGGGAGACGGACCCCCTGCGGCTGCGGGCGGCGGAGCTGCTGTTCCGGCCGCAGCGGGTGACAATCCAGGAAGGCGGCATCCTGCTGGCCGATGAGGAGACGGTGGAGCAGCGCGCCACCACGGGCGGCTTCGGCAGCCTGGGCAATCTGCTGGCGGAGGCTGGGACGGCCCCACGGGTGGTGGATTTGGACGTCATGTCCGCCGACAATGCCGAGCTGTATTGGGACCGTAGCGATCGGTTCGACATGGTGCTGGACATCGCCTTCACCCGCCCGGGCCTGGACGCCCTGGCCCGGGTGCTGGAGCGGTGGGTGGCCCACTTCACCCGGGTCAAGGTCTCCATCCAGCCGGTGCAGACCATCAGCGACCAGCGCTGGGTCTGGCATGTGGGGTTGGACGCGGAGGCGACCCGCATCCTGAACGCCCTATGGAACGGGGAGGAACCGGGGGAGGAGGCGCTGGCCCAGGTGCTGTCCCTGTTCCGCCTGGAGTTCGCCGACCCCGGCGACATGCTGGAGCGGGTGGCGGGGCGGCCGGTCTACCTGGCCCTGGCGATGGGCAAGGACAAGAAGCTGCGCCTCAAGCCACAGAACCTCCTGCTGAACCTGCCGTTCCGCGAGGGAGGGGTGAATTGATCGTCGAACGTCGGCCCGTGGGGGTCGTGGTGGAGCGGCGGCCCTCCAACAACCGGTGGGAGCCGTGGGTCTGGCGGGCCGTCGGGGTGCTGCCCGGCGCGCCGGAGACGCCGCCCTGGACCGTGCTGGGGGAGGCGGGCGGGATTACCACCTATTACGCCGGCACGGCGGAACTGGTGCTCTATGAGAAGGAGACGGAGACCTACAAGCCCAACGTGGAGAGCGAGATGCCGTCGGTCTACATCGTCCTCCGCCGGGCGGAGACGGTGAGCGGGTACGAGCTGCTGCTTGCTACTGTGGATGTGGGCGAGGCGCAGGCCCATGCCGATAGCGGCGATGACCTGTTGGAAGCCGTGCCCATGCCGGACCCGGTCCGGTCCTGGGTGGCCGGCTTCGTGGCGACGCACCATGTGGAGCGGGCTTTCTACAAGCGCAAGCGCGACCGCGCCGACCCGGAGGCGCTGGCCACCGGCCCGCGGCGGGAGCGCCGGGGCCCCCGTGGGCCGGAGGAGCTGGATGACTGACGACGGCAATTTCCTGTCCCGCTGGTCCCGCCTGAAGCGCCGGGTGCGGGAGGAGGAAGCCAAGGCGGTGGAGCCGACGGCCCCGGCTGAGGGAGTCGCGCCAGAGACCGCCGCCGGTACGGAGGAGGCGGAGGGGTTCGACCTGTCCCAACTGCCGTCGCTGGACAGCCTGGGCCCGGGCAGCGACTACGCGGCCTTCCTGCAGAAGGGCGTGCCGTCGGCCCTGCGCGTGGCGGCGCTGCGCAAGCTCTGGGTCACGGACCCGGATATCCTGAACTACAAGACCCTGGCCGACTATGACTGGGACTTCAACGCCCCCGGTTATGGCAAGCTGCTGCCCACCGACCAGGTGAAACAGGCGGTGGACCGCATCCTGGGACACCTGGAAGAACATCTGCCGAAGAAGGCATCCGACGCCCCACAGGCGTCCGCTGAGTCGGCAACCGACAGCGTGGAACCGGCGGAGGTGCAGGGGGAACCCGGCCTTCCCGCGCTTGCTGCCCCCGTGCCGGAGGCCTCCCCCATAATCGCAGCCTCTGATGTTCCCGAGGCGGCAACCCCCACAAGTGACGCGGGCAAAGCGGAAATGCCGATACGTCGCCGGCGCCATGGTGGGGCCATGCCGGTTTGAGACGCGGAACTGCGGGACCGCAGAGTTTCTGAAGTTCACGGCCAATTGCGAATCATTTGCATTTAGTGAGGACTTGCCAAGTCCCATTTGCAGGAATTCCTGCATAGCTATATCATTGCAATGCAATATGTTGATTTCTCAGCGGGACTTGACCGATTGCGCTTGCCGCCAAGTTTTTTCTCCGCATAACATGCCCGCCAGGTGGTCAAGGACCTCATCAGGGCCTGCCGCCTTCCGCAAGAAGGGATTGGGGAGCGTGTCAGGCGTACCGAACGATCGCGCCGGGAGCGGCAGCCAGGGCATCGCCCTGGATGAGGCCGACCTGTTGCGCGCGCGTCTCTGGTCCCTGCTGGGCACCCTGCTGGCCCGCCCGCCGTCGGCGGAGCTGCTTTCCCAACTGTCCGGCCTGTCCGGCGACGCATCGCCCCTGGGCCAAGCCCTGTCCGCCCTGGCCGCCGCGGCCGCGGCGACGGAGGAGAGGCGGGCGGAACGTGAATACCACAACCTGTTCATCGGTGTGGCCCGGGGGGAGCTGGTGCCCTACGCCAGCTTCTACCTGACGGGCTTCCTGAACGAAAAGCCGCTGGCGCGGCTGCGCGGCGACATGGCGGATCTGGGCATCGCCCGCGCCGAGGGCGCCTCCGACCCGGAGGACCATATCGCCAGCATTTCCGAGATGATGGCCGGGCTGATCGCAGGGGACTTCGCGGTCCCGCTCGCCCGGCAGAACCAGTTCTTCACCCGGCATATCGCCCCCTGGGCGGGCCGGTTCTTCTCAGACCTGGAACAGGCGGGGGAGGCAGCCTTCTACCGGCCCTTGGGCACGGTGGGGCGGCTGTTCGTGGAGATCGAGGCGGAGGCCTACCGGCTCGCCGCCTGACAAACGACACCGGGCCGGCTTGCCCCTGCCAAGGGGGTGGGCACCGGCCCGGGGGCGGTTCAGGGAACTTCTTACCCTCCCGCGGGCCATGGGGCCTGCGGGCGGCATGGCATTGGGGAGGGTACGCACCATGGCGTCGGAAAAGTCTGGAAAGGACGCGGTCGGCACCGGCCGCCGCGGGTTCCTGCGCGTGCTGGGCACCACCGCCGCGGGCGCGGCCGTGGCCGTGCCCCTGGTCGCGGCCGGTCCGGCCGAGGCCAAGGAGTCGGAAGCCGACCGGGTCAAGGCCCGGTACAAGGAAACCGACCACGTCAAGACCTACTACCGGACCAACCGGTACTGATCCCCAGGGGAGGCCTGCCATGCTGACCAAGCGCGCATCCGCGTCGCCCAACCGTGCCCGCCTGACCGAGGCGTTGGCATCCGTCGCCTCCGGCGCCCTCGACCGCCGGACCTTCCTGCGCCGCTCCGGCCTTGCGGCCGGTGGCCTGGCCGCGGTGTCCGGCCTGTCGCTCACCACGGTGCGCAAGGCAGAGGCCGGGCCCCACACGCCCGGCGTACCGATTGAGCTGAAACGCAACATCTGCACCCATTGTTCCGTCGGCTGCACCGTGCATGCCGAGGTGCAGAACGGCGTCTGGGTGGGGCAGGAGCCCGCCTATGACAGCCCGATCAACGTGGGCACCCACTGCGCCAAGGGCGCCTCGGTGCGTGAGCTGGTCCATGGCGACCGCCGGCTGAAGTACCCGATGAAGCTGGAGAACGGGGAGTGGAAGCGCATCTCCTGGGACCAGGCCATCGACGAGGTCGGCGCCAAGCTGCTGGACATCCGGGAGAAGTCGGGCCCGGACAGCGTGTTCTGGCTGGGTAGCGCCAAGTTCAGCAATGAGGGCGCCTACCTGTTCCGCAAGATGGCGGCGCTGTGGGGCACCAACTCGGTCGACCACCAGGCCCGCATCTGCCACAGCACCACGGTCGCCGGCGTGGCGAACACGTGGGGCTACGGCGCCATGACCAACAGCTACAACGACATCAACAACGCCAAGGCCATCCTGATCATCGGCGGCAACCCCGCGGAGGCGCACCCCGTCTCGCTGCAGCATGTGCTGCGCGGCAAGGAGGTGAACCGGGCCCAGATGATCGTGGTGGACCCGCGCTTCACCCGCACCGCCGCCCATGCCACCGAGTATGTGCGCCTGCGCCCCGGCACGGACATCCCGCTGGTCTGGGGCATGCTCTGGCACATCTTCGAGAATGGCTGGGAGGACAAGGAGTACATCGCCCAGCGCGTCCACGGCATGGACCAGATCCGCAAGGAGGTGGCCAAGTGGACGCCGGAGAAGGTGGCGGAGGTCACCGGCGTCCCGGGCGAGCAGGTCAAGCGCGTCGCCGAGATCATGGCGAAGAACCGCCCCAGCACCCTGATCTGGTGCATGGGCGTGACCCAGCACACGGTGGGCACGGCCAACGTGCGGGCGCTGTCCATCCTGCAGCTCGCCCTGGGCAACATCGGGGTCGAGGGCGGCGGGGCCAACATCTTCCGCGGCCACTGCAACGTGCAGGGCGCCACGGACCTGGGCCTCGACGTCACCACCCTGCCGGCCTATTACGGCCTGACGGAGGGTGCCTGGAAGCACTGGGCCCGCGTCTGGGACGTGGATTATGAGTGGCTGCTGAACCGCTTCGGCACCGCCACTATGGACCGGGCGGCCAAGAAGAAGCTGATGGAGACCAAGGGCATCCCCACCACGCGCTGGTTCGACGCCACGCTGGCCGATGCCAAGGATGTGGACCAGCCGGCCCCGCTGAAGGGCATGGTGGTGTTCGGCCACGGCGGCAACACCGTCACCCGCATGGGCGAGAGCCGCAAGGGCCTGGAGGCGCTGGAGCTTCTGGTCGTCGCCGACCCGCACCCCACCACCTTCGCCAGCCTGTCGGGCCGCAAGAACGGCACCTACCTGCTGCCCATCTGCACCCAGTTCGAGTGCGCGGGCTCCCGCACCGCCTCCAACCGCTCCATCCAGTGGGGTGAGCAGGTGGTGAAGCCGATCTTCGAGTCCAAGAACGACTACGAGGTCATGTACCGCCTGGCCGGCAAGCTCGGCTTCCAGAACGAGATGTTCAAGAAGATCGAGGTCAACGGCGTGGAGCCGACGGCCGAGAGCATCCTGCGGGAGATCAACTACGGCACTTGGTCCATCGGCTACACCGGCCAGTCGCCGGAGCGGCTGAAGCTGCACATGGCCAACCAGGAGCATTTCGACAAGATCACGCTGAAGGGCGCCCCGGGCTCCCCTGTGGCGGGCGAGTATTACGGCCTGCCCTGGCCCTGCTGGGGCACGGCGGAGCTGAAGCACCCCGGCACCCACGTGCTCTATGACACCACCAAGCACGTGATGGAGGGTGGCGGCACCTTCCGCGCCCGCTTCGGCGTGGAGCGGGACGGCCAGACCCTGCTGGCGGAGGGCAGCTTCTCCAAGGGCTCGGAGATCGAGGACGGGTATCCCGAGTTCACCATGGGCCTGCTGAAGAAGCTGGGCTGGGACAAGGACCTGACCGAGGCGGAGCTGGCGGTCATCAACAAGATCGGCGGGGCCAACAACGACGGCGTGTCCTGGACCACCGACCTGTCCGGCGGCATCATCCGGGTGGCGTTGCAGCATGGCTGCTCGCCCTTCGGCAACGCCAAGGCCCGCGCCGTGGCCTGGAACCTGCCCGACCCGGTGCCCGTGCACCGGGAGCCCATCTACAGCCCGAACCCGAAGCTGGTGGCCGAGTATCCCACCCGCGACGACAACCGCGACTTCCGCGTCGCCAACGTCGGCAAGTCCGTGCAGACCAAGGCCGTGGAGGCCAAGCTGCATGAGAAGTTTCCGGTCATCCTCACCTCGGGCCGCCTGGTGGAGTATGAGGGCGGCGGCGAGGAGACCCGGTCCAACAAGTGGCTGGCCGAGCTGCAGCAGGACATGTTCGTCGAGGTCAATACCGAGGATGCCGGCAAGCTGGGCGTCAAGGATGGCGGCATGGTCTGGGTCTATGGGCCGGAGGGGGACTCCAAGGTCAAGGTCAAGGCCTTGGTGACCAACCGGGTGGGCAAGGGCGTGGCCTTCATGCCCTTCCACTTCGCCGGTTTCTGGGAAGGGGAAAGCCAGCGCGACGCCTATCCCAAGGGCACCGACCCCATCGTGCTGGGCCACAGCGTCAACGCGGTGACCACCTACGGCTACGACCCGGTGACCTTCATGCAGGAAACCAAGGTCACGCTGTGCCGCATCGAGGCCGCGTAACGAGAAGCGCCGGGAAGGGAGGGTAATTCTATGGCACGCATGAAGTTCCTCTGCGACGCCGAGCGCTGCATCGAGTGCAACGCCTGCGTCACCGCCTGCAAGAACGAGCACGAGGTCCCCTGGGGCATCAACCGCCGCCGCGTCGTCACCATCAAGGACGGCGAGCCGGGGGAGCGCTCCATCTCCATGGCCTGCATGCACTGCACCGACGCGCCCTGCGCGGCCGTGTGCCCGGTGGACTGCTTCTACACCACCGCCGACGGCGTGGTGCTGCACAGCAAGGACCTTTGCATCGGCTGCGGCTACTGCTTCTACGCCTGCCCGTTCGGGGCGCCGCAGTACCCGCAGACCAGCAACTTCGGCAGCCGCGGCAAGATGGACAAGTGCACCTTCTGCGCCGGCGGGCCGGAGGATGACATCACCCCGGTGGAGTACCAGAAGTACGGCTCCAACCGCCTGGCGGAGGGCAAGCTGCCGCTCTGCGCGGAGATGTGCTCCACCAAGGCGCTGCTGGCGGGCGACGGCGACATCATCGCCGCCATCTACAAGGAGCGTGTGGTGAAGCGTGGCTATGGCACCGGCGCCTGGGGCTGGTCCGTGGCCTACAAGGACAGCTCCGCGGCCTGAGGCCCGGGGGAGGAGGGATGACCATGACCAACCGCCTTACCCGTCTCGCCGCCGCCGGGCTGCTCGCCCTGCCGCTGCTCGCCGGCGGTCCCGCCTTCGCGCAAGGTGCCGGCCCGGTGGGCCAGACCCCGTCCGGCCAGCAGCCGCAGAACATCTCCGAGCAGGAGGTGCAGCTCTTCCAGCAGCTCCAGGGCAACGTGGCCGGCCGCGTGTCGATCCCCGACGCCAAGGCCAGCCTGCTGATCCAGCCGGAAGGCAAGTCCTGGCGCGACTTCCAGCGCGAGGAGCTGAAGCTGATCGGCGGTATCGCCATCTTCGGCATCCTGGCCGTGCTGGCGATCTTCTTCGCCACCCGCGGCCGGATCAAGATCGAGGGCGGCCCGGCGGGGCGCACCATTACCCGCTTCAACGGGCTGGAGCGTTTCGCCCATTGGCTGACGGCCAGCTGCTTCATCGTGCTGGGCCTCAGCGGGCTGAACATCGCCTTCGGCCGGGCGCTGCTGCTGCCGGTCATCGGGCCGGAAGCCTTCACCGCCGTCTCCCAGGCGGGCAAATATGCCCACAACTACCTGTCCTTCCCCTTCACCCTGGGCGTGGTGCTGATGTTCCTGCTCTGGGCGAAGGACAACATCCCGAACAAGCTGGACATCGACTGGCTGAAGGCCGGCGGCGGCCTGGTCGGCAAGGGCCACGCCCATGCCCACCGCTTCAACGGCGGCCAGAAGATGATCTTCTGGAGCACCGTGCTGGGCGGCGGCGCCATCGCGGCCACCGGCTATTTCCTGATGTTCCCCTTCACGGTCACCGACATGGCCGGGATGCAGCTGGCCCACATCGTCCACGCGGTGCTGGGCGTCCTGCTGATCGCCATGATCCTGGCCCACATCTACATCGGCTCCGTCGGCATGGAGGGCGCCTTCGCCGCCATGGGCTCCGGTGAGGTGGACCTGAACTGGGCCCGCGCCCACCACGACCTCTGGGTCCAGGACATGATGGGCACCCGCCATGAGGGCCGCGGCCACCCGGTGGCGGCGGAATAAGCTTCGGTTCAAGGAAGAGCGAGAAGGGCGCCGGGGGACAACCCCGGCGCCCTTTTCGTTTCGTAGGTCGGATTAGCGATGCGTAATCCGACATCCATCCATCGGCGACGGGAGTCCGTCGGATTACGCGGGCTGGCGCCCGCTAATCCGACCTACTAAACTCGCTGGATGACAAACAGGCACAAAACCTTCGGCCTTGCCGGGTGGAGCGGCAGCGGGAAGACGACGCTGATGGCGAAGTTGATCCCGGCGGTCATCGCCCGGGGCTTCACCGTCTCCACCCTGAAGCACGCCCACCACGCCTTCGACGTGGACCAGCCGGGCAAGGACAGCTATGTCCACCGCATGTCCGGCGCGACGGAGGTGCTGGTGTCCTCCGCCAACCGCTGGGCCCTGATGCATGAGAACCGCGGCGCGCCGGAGCCGACTTTGGCGGAGTTGCTGGGCAAGCTCTCCCCCGTGGACCTGGTGCTGGTGGAGGGGTTCAAGCGCGACAGCCATCCGAAACTGGAGGTCTGGCGCGCCGCCAACGGCAAGCCCCTGCTGCACCCGGACGACCCGCACATCGTGGCGGTGGCCAGCGATGAACGCATCCCCGGCTGCCCCCTGCCGGTGCTGGACCTGAACGACGTGGACGCCATCGCCGGCTTCATCCTGGGCCATGTCGGTCTGGTCCGTGGGGGAGGGCGGGGCTGATGGCCCAGCTCAGCGACGACTGCTTCGCCTTCGGCGGGCCGCTGCTGCGGGTGGACGACGCGGTCGCCCTGGTGCGGGAACGGCTGGCCCCGGTGGCCGGGGTGGGGGAGCTGCCGCTGCTGGCCGGGCTGGGCAAGGTGCTGGCGGCAGATGTCGTCGCGCCCATCGACGTGCCCGCCTTCGACAATTCCGCCGTGGACGGCTATGCGGTCCGCTTCGACGACCTGCACCCGGAAGCGGACACCACCCTGCCGGTCCAGGGCCGGGTGGCCGCGGGGCAGCGGCTGGGGGTGCCGGTAGCCCCGGGCGTTGCCGTGCGCATCTTCACCGGCGCGCCGATGCCGCCGGGCTTGGACACGGTGATGATGCAGGAGGATGCGGTGCTGGGCGACGGCACCGTCACCCTGCGCCCCGGCCTGAAGCGCGGCGCCAACGCGCGGGCGGCGGGGGAGGATGTGGCGAGGGGCAGCGTGGCCTTGCCCGCCGGCCGGGTGCTGCGGCCCCAGGACATCGGCCTGGCCGCCAGCCTGGGCCTGACCAGCCTGCCCCTCAGGCAGGCCCTGCGGGTGGCCGTCTTCTCCACCGGGGATGAGCTGGCGGAGCCGGGCGGGGAGCGGGCGCCCCAGGCCATCTATGACAGCAACCGCTTCACCCTCCAGGGCCTGTTGGCCAAGCTGGGCTGCGCCGTCACCGACCTCGGCATCCTGCGCGACAGCCGTGACGCCATCGGCGCGGCGCTGGCCGCCGCCGCCCCGTCCCATGACCTGATCCTCACCTCGGGCGGCGTCTCCACGGGGGAGGAGGACCATGTGAAGGCGGCCGTGGAGGCGCACGGATCGCTGCATTTCTGGCGCCTCGCCATCAAGCCGGGCCGGCCTGTGGCCCTGGGCCAGGTGGGCAACACACCCTTCGTCGGGCTGCCCGGCAACCCGGTGGCGGTGATGGTCACCTTCCTGCGACTCGTCCGGCCGCTGGTCCGGCGGCTGCAGGGGGCTGAGCCGGAGGCGGTCCCGGCCTTCCCCGTCCGCGCCGCCTTCGCCTATAGAAAGAAGAAGGACCGCCGTGAGTATGTGCGCGCCCGCCTCGTCCGCGCCACCGACGGGACCTGGGAAGCCCACAAGTCCGGGCGGGAGGGGGCAGGCATCCTCTCCAGCCTGGTGGAGGCCGATGGCCTGGTTGAGTTGGGTGAGGAGGTAACCCGGGTTGCCCCGGGCGATACCATTGATTATCTGTCCCTGGGTCTGTTGATCTAAGGGCTGGCGCGGCAGAAGCCCGCCCCGTCTCCCAGGGTTCCCACATGGTCGCGTTCCAGGACTCCGACGATTGCTTCCGCTACCTGATGCGTGTCCGGTACGGGGAGTGCGATGCCCAAGGCATCGTCTTCAACGCCCGTTATGGTGACTACATCGACATCGCCGCAACGGAGTTCGTCCGCGCCGTCTGGGGCGGGCCGAAGCAGCTGCTGGCGGTGGGCTATGACTACCAGGTGGTGAAGCAGACCAAGGAATGGCTGTCGCCCGCCCGGTTCGACGACGTGCTGGAGGCGCGGGTGAAGGCCGGCCGGATCGGCACCACGTCGTTCACCCTGGCCATGGAGTTCAGCGACAACGGCACCGGCCGCCCCGTGCTGTTGGCCGAGACGGTCTATGTGCTGGTCTCGGTACCGGACTATGCCAAGGTGCGCGTGCCCGAGGACATGCGCGCCAAGCTGCTGGACGGGGCGCCGGGCCGGGTGGTGGACCACGCCGGCGCCGGGCCCATGCCCGCCTTCCGAAAGATGCTGTCCGGGGTGTGAAGCTTCCCGGCAGGAAGGGTCAGAGCCGCACGCCCTGGGTGGTGAAGGCCTGCTCGGCGGGGGTCTGCACCTCACCCAGGATCACGGCCGCGCCCAGCGCCATCCCCAGCGCGACGATCACGGCGGACAGGAACGCCTTCATCTCCATACCTCCCGGCAAGCGGTTGTTCTTGATGCCGATTTTAGGGGGTAGGGAGGCCGTCCGCAAGGCGCTCGCCATGCTTGCCAATGCCATTGCGGTGGGGACGGGTGGCTCGCACTCCATTGTTTCCCCCGCGAAGGCGGGAGCCCACAGTTTTATGCCACGATGCCATGGGGTGGCGGGTCAAGAACCGTGGACCCCCGCCTGCGCGGGGGAAGCAGGAAAGCAGCGATAACCTTGGTGACAAACGCCGCCGTGCCGACCGACGGCCATCACCGTACAAAGGGCAGAAGCGGCGGTCAGGCCGCCTTGGCCTCGGCATTGTCCTCCGCCACCATGCCCTGCAGGCGCTCGCCGATGCGGGACAGGGTCTCGGTGCGGCGGCGGCGCTCCGCCTCCACGGTGCGCAGCAGGGCGGACAGCAGGTCGCGCATCTGCTGGTTCTCCTCCACCAGCCGGGCCTTCTCCGCCTGCATGCGGGCCACGCTCTCGCGGGCGGCGGCCACTTCCTTTTCCTGCTCGGCGTGGCGGGTGGACAACTCGTTGATGGTCCGCATGACCTTGTCCAGGGCGCGGGCCTCATCCTCGCCCGGGGGCTGGGTCAGCACGGCGCGGGCCTGGGCGATGATCGGCTGCATGGGGCGGGGCTCCTGGGTGGCCGTGGGGGCGTGGGTGTCCGGGGTGTCGGTGGCGGCCGGCTCGGCCTTGGCGGCATCGGCCGCGGGGGCCAAGTCGGTCAGGGTCAGGGGCTCGCCCTCCCCGTCGGCGGGGCCGGTGGGGGCGGGGGTCAGGCGCAAGGGCGGAGGCACCGGGGCCGGGCCGCGGCCAGCGGCGGTCAAGGCCGCGCGCAGGGGGGACTGTTCCGGGTCGGGCTGGGCCTCGCGGCCGAACCGGAACCCAAGCTTGTTGTCGGACATGAACATGGGGGGAGCCTCCGGCGGACAAGGATGCGCGTGCGCAACCGTTGGCCGGGGCTGGTGAAGGCAGGGTTAAGGCAGGGCCGCGGCCCCCGTGACCTTATTGGGCCGGCCGGCGGGCACAGTGCTCCAACACCCGGGAAATCACCTGGTCCGCCCCCTTGGCGGCCAAGGCCTGGGTGGGGCCGTCACCCACCCGCAGTTCCAGCCGCCGCAGCCGTGCGGCACCCAGGGCGGCGAAGGCGCCTTCGTTCCCCGCCAGCGGGATGGCGACGGTGGGCACGTCGGACATCTCGTTCACGTCGCCGGTGCCCTTGAAGGACAGCGGCCTGCCGTCGGCCAGCAGGGTGACGGCGCAGGCCTGCCCCTCGGGGCAGGGGGCCTCCAGATATAGCACCGTCGGCCGGCCCCCCTCGCAGGTCAGGAAGGCCACCTCGAAGAAGTCCACGTCGGGGCAGAGCATGCCGCCCTTGTCCGGCGGCCCCTCCGTCGGCAGGGACCAGGGGCAGGTGTCGTCCGGCGAGCCCGGCGCCAGCAGGTGGTAGGCCTTCACCGCGCCCAGCAGGAGCAGCAGCAACAGGAACAGGGGCAGGGCGCGGTTCATCCGGGCGGCGCGGTGGTGGACGCTCCCCCCACTCAACCCGATCCCTCCGGCCGCGTAAATGCCAGTGTTTGTGGGGTTACCGGCTCGGGTCGCTCTTCATCAGCCGGGCGGCGGCCTGGTCGTCCTGGCGGTCCAGGTGGCGGCGCAGCAGGTCCATGTTCTTCTTGTTGGCCTTGAAGGCCACGTCGAAGATGGTGCCCAGCACGGGGATGCTGCCCACGGCCCAGTCCAGCCCGGTATTGCCCACCATCCGCACCAAGGTGCTGGTGGGCACGCCCACACGTCGCGCCTCCATGATCAGGTAGGCGGAGACAAGGGCGGTCAGCGTGTCACCCGCCACCGGCACGATGCTGGCGATGCCGTCCAGGCCGAAGCGGATGCCCGTGCCAGGGATGCGCCAGCGGCTGTCCAGCAGGTCCGACAGGTCGCGCAGCCGGGCGATGGTGGCCGGGTCAATGGGCTTGGGCGTGTGCCGGGACAAGGCCGCCCCCGTCACTTGTATTTGATGATGACGTACAGGGCGTGGATGATGCCGGGGATGTAGCCCAGGATGGTCAGCAGCACGTTCAGCCAGAACTGCCCCCCGAATCCCACCTGCAGGAACACCCCCAGCGGCGGCAGCAGGATGGCGAGCAGGATGCGGACGATGTCCATGGGACCGGGCCTCCTTGGTCTTGGATGTGTTGGGGGAATAACCCTGGGGGAAGGTGTTCGTTCCCAAGCCGGCTATGCTGCGGGCAGGTGTTGGGGGGAACGCGGATTTAAAGGATTGAAAGGATTATGCGGGCCCCTTTGTCCTGGCCTGTCGAGTTTGGCGTTCCGGCAGTTTTTAACTGGAGACGCCGCGGGCGCGTTCTATGAAGTTATTTATCGGGAGCTTGCTATGGTTTGTCTGTGCAGGCGTCTGTTCATGTAATTCTGTTGAGTTCTGGAAATCCGTGTTCCCAACACACCGTTCCCCAAGCCGCATGGCCCACGGCCCCTTGACACCCCGCCGCCCCCAAACTAGAACATAACAGGAACAAATACCCTGTTGAGACCAACCCCTGAAAGGCGCCCGCCATGGACGGATTCGCGTCACGCCCGCCCTTTGCCCCGGACAAGGCCCGCCTGCTGGACGAGCTGCGGGAGCGGGTGCGGAGGATCGAGGGGGTGGGGGGCAAGGATGGCACCGCCGTGGTGCCGTTAGGCTTGCCGGAACTGGACGCGGCCCTGCCGGGCGGTGGCCTGCCCCTGGGCGCGGTGCATGAGGTGATCGGCCCCGACGCGGTGCTGGACAGCGGTATCGCCACCGCCTTCAGCGCCGTGCTGCTGGGCAAGCTGGCGGCGGGCCGGGGACCGGTGCTGTGGGTGGCCCGCACCGACGACCTCTACGCCCCCGCCTTGGGCCAGTACGGGCTGCTGCCCCAGGATGTGCTGCTGGTCCAGGCCGCCCCCGGCCGCAAGGGGGAGACGGACGTGCTCTGGGTGCTGGAGGAGGCCTTGCGCCACCCCGGCGTGGGCGCCGTGCTGGGGGAGGTGGGGGAGCTGGACCTGGCCGCCAGCCGCCGCCTGCAACTGGCGGCGGAGGCGGGGGGCGTTCCGGGGGTGCTACTGCGGCTGGGGCCGCGCCGGTTGGAGGCCAGCGCCGCCGTCACCCGCTGGCGGCTAGCGCCCCTTCCCACCCTGGCCCTGGAGGTCACCCGTGACCCCATCCTGCCGGACCTGCCCCGGCTGGGTGCCGTTGCTTGGCGGGTTGAGCTGCTGCGGTGCCGTGGTGGCCGGCCCGGCCTTTGGGACCTGGCTTGGCTTGGCCCGGGTTCCGGGCCGTTCACCGGGCTTCAGGGTCGCCCCGCCCTCACCGAGGCGGGGGAGCCGCTCCAGCGTGCCGGGCAGGGGCTCGGGCCGTAGCGTGTCGTCCAGCTTGCGGTCGTTCAGCGCCGGCTCCAGCGGCCGGGTCGGCGTCCGCACCACCTGATCCAGCCGGTTGGCCTCCCCGCGTAGCTCCCGCGTCTCCCGTTCCGCAAAGGGGTCGAGGCGACCCTGCGCGTCCAGCACCTCCCGCTCCCGCAGGGGGTCGCTCAGGCTGTCGCGGGTGGCCCGCGCCTTTTCCTGCTCCAGCGGCGTCAATGACCGCGGCGCCGGGGAAAAGCGCGTGGAGGTGGACGGCGCCGGTGACAGCAGCGGGTTGTTCTGCGCCGAGGCCGGGACGCTTCCCGCGACCAGCAGGGCGGCGATCAGGGGGATTACCTTGCTCATGACAGGGATATGGGGCTGGGGTTGGGCGATTCGAAGGGCTGATGCCAAGCGCATGAGCCGTTCACTCATGCGCTTGGAGGCCGGCGACCGCCGGCCCGCGGGCTCATGCCCGCGTGAGCCAAGCCCGCGGATGCGGGCGCCCGGCGCCTGAGGGGCCGTTGATCGTTCACGATCAACGGCGCGTGCTATGAGTCATAAACCCGTTCACCTGGTCCCATCCGCCGCAGGCGACAGCCGCCCGTGCCTCTGCTAGAAGGAGAAAGGGGATATCGCCGCTGGGGGTAGGGGTGGTGGAGGGGGTATCGGACGAGGACATCGTCTTCGCCGACGAGGATGGGGAAGCGTCGCCGGCCGCCAGCCTGCCATCCTGGCTGGTACTGGTGGTGGACGACGACCCGGAAGTCCACCATGTCACCCGTTATGCCCTGCGCGGCCTGTCGCTGCTGGGCCGCCGCTTGAGCTTCCTGGAGGCCCGCTCCGCCGCCGAGGGCCTCGCCCTGCTGCGGGCCAACCCGGATGCCGCCCTGGTCCTGCTGGATGTGGTGATGGAAACGGACGACGCCGGCCTGCGCATGGCCCGCGCCATCCGGGAGGAGATGGGCAACCACCTGGTCCGCATCATCCTGCGCACCGGCCAGCCCGGCCAGGCGCCGGAGCGGGACGTGGTGGTGCAGTACGACATCAACGATTACCGCTCCAAGGATGAGCTGACGGCCCAGCGGCTCTGGACGTCCGTCGCCACCGCCTTGCGTGCCTATGACCAGCTCCGCGCGCTGGAGGACAACCGGCACGGTCTGGAACAGATCCTGGACGCCTCCACCCGCCTGTTCGGGGAGCGGTCCCTGGACCGGTTCACGGAAGGGGTGGTGCTCAGCCTCCGGTCCCTGGTCGGGGGCGCGCACGGGGTCTTGCTGGCCCGCTGCCCCCTGGTGGCGGGGGAACCGACGGGGGAGCCGCGGGTGCTGGCGGGCTATGGCCCTTTCGGCCCGTCCGGGGCCATGGTCACCTCCCTGCTGCCCGGACCCCTGTCCCATGCGGTGCCGGCGGAGGTCTGCCAGCGCGTGGCCCGGGCCATGGCGCAGGGCGCCAGCGTCAGCGGGCCGGACTGGCACGCGGTCCACGTCGCCGTCTCGCCCACCCTGGCGGTGGTGGTCTATGTGGCCGGGCTGGACCGGCCCTTCGGCCTGGACCCGCGACTGGTCCAGCTCTTCACCCGCACCGTGGCCATCGGCCTGGACAATGTCCTGCTGTTCGAGCAGTTGGCGGAGGACCGCACCCACGACCGGGCCACGGGCCTGCTGAACCGCACCGGCCTCGTGGCGGCGGTGGAGGACCGGCTGGTGGTGGGCAAGGCCGCCTTGCGCCCCCTGGCCGTGGCCAGCATCGACCTGCGCCGCTTCCGCGACATCAACCAGGAGCTGGGCGTGGTCTGGGGTGACCGGCTGCTGGCGGAGACGGCGGTGCGCCTGTCCGCCGCGGCGGGGCAGGGGGCCTGCTGCGGCCGCATCGGCGGCGACCAGTTCGCCATCCTGCTGCCCGACCTGACCCTGGACGACGCCAAGGCCCGGGTGCGAGACATCGTCACCGCCGTCGCCGCCCCCATCCTGCTGGCCGGGCGGGAGGTGCAGCCCCTCGCCACCCCCGGCCTCGCCTGGTGCGACACGGGCCTGGTGGACGCGGAGGAGCTGCTGGCCCGGGCTGAGGAAAGCCTGCAACGCTCCAAGCGCGCCCATGGCCGCCTGCAGGAGGTGGTGGTGGGCGATGAGCCGACGACCCCCGGTCGCCTGAACCTGTCCATCGAGCTGAACGCCGCCCTCAGCCAGAAGCAGTTCGAGCTGTACTACCAACCCATCGTCGCCGCGGACACGCGGGAGGTGGTGGCCTTCGAGGCGCTGGTGCGCTGGCGCCACCCCACCCGCGGCATCGTCACCCCCATCGCCTTCATCCCCACGGCGGAGGAGACGGGCCTGATCGTCCCCATCGGCGCCTGGGCCATGCGGGAGGCGGCCTTGCAGACGGCGGCCTGGACCCGGGCCGCCGGAAAGCCGGTGTGGGTCAGCGTCAACATCTCCGCCGCGCAACTGTCGGAGCCGGGCTTCCTGGAGCATGTGGCCCAGGTCATCGCCGAGACGGGCGTGGACCCCACCCTGCTGAAGCTGGAGGTGACAGAGGGCACCATCATCGGCGACCCGGAGCTGGCGGCGGAGATCCTGACCGGCCTGCGCGACCTGGGCATCCGGCTGTGCATGGACGATTTCGGCACCGGCTATTCCAACCTGTCCTACCTGCAGACCCTGCCCTTCGATTTCCTGAAGGTGGACCGCGCCTTCGTGAAGAGCATGATCGACCGGTTCGAGAGCCGCACCATCCTCCGTACCATGATGGCCCTGGCCCAGCAGTTGGAGCTTGAGGTGGTGGCCGAAGGCGTGGAAAGCCCCGAACAGGCCGACGAACTGGCCCGCCTTGGCTGCCATTTCCTGCAAGGCTTCCTCTACGGCAAGCCCATGCCCGCGGATTTGGCGGGCGCGCTGGTGATGGGCACCCCCTGACTGCCAATAAATGAGGCACCCCGGGCTTGACCCGGGGCCCTTGGGAAAGCCGACGTGCAGATGGCGCGGCAGCGGGGCCGAGTTGTGTGAAAGACGAGCGGCAGCAGGTGTGAATTTTATGAAACACGAAGGGCACGAAGAACACGAGAATTAAGAAGACAACAGCCTTATACTCTCAGACACCGGACTGTTACTTTTTTCTAATGTCCTTCGTGCCCTTCGTGTTTCCAAATTTCCTTCTCCAAAGATCCATCCCTCGATATCCGCAAAAGAAACAGGGGCTTTCGGTGATCTGCACGAAGGGTCCCCGAGGGCCCCGGCTCTCCGCTGCGCTGCGGCCGGGGTGACATCATTTCTTGGCATACACGAAGGCCTTGGAACCTCTCCACCCCCGCCGACGTTCTTCCGCCCGTCTCTTCGGAACCCTTGGCGGAGTGTCGGGCATGTGGGCGCGGGTCCTTGGGCTTGTCTTCATGGTGATGTTGTCCGCCTGCGCCTCCCGCCCGCCGCCGGCCCCGCCGCCCGTGGCCGCCCCGGCCCCGCCGCCGGGCCCCAGCCCGCAGGAGCTGGCCTTCCGCGCGCAGGAGATCGAATGCCTGGCCCAAGCGGTCTATTTCGAGGCGCGGGGCGAGTCGGAGAAGGGTCGCCAGGGCGTGGCGGCGGTGGTGATGAACCGTGTCGGCCATGGCAGCTTCCCCGACACGGTCTGCGGCGTCGTCCGCCAGGGCGGGGAGACGCCGCCCTGCCAGTTCTCATGGTACTGCGACGGCAAGCCGGAACAGGCGAAGGAACCGGAGGCCTGGGCGGAAGCGAAGCGCATCGCCGAGCTGGCCTTCGACAAGAAGCTGCCGGACCCCACCAACGGCGCCCTCTATTTCCACCATCTGGACGCCAAGCCGGACTGGAAGGAGGTCTTCGACCAGACCGCCCGCATCGACGGCCACCTCTATTACAAGCCCCGCAGCCTGGCGCAGATTTAACCTGATCCCCAGCCGCCCCTGGCTCGGGGGCCTGGGCAGGCTCCGCCACATCCGCGGCCGTGGTGGTTCCGGCTAGCTGGCGCCACCCTATAGCTCCAGCCGCATCTCGCTGCCGGGCACGAAGCCCAGCCGCTCATACACCCCGCGTCCCGCCTGGGACGCGTGGAGCAGGACGCGGGAGCAGCCGATCCCCCGCAGGTGTTCCACGGCGCGGGTCACCAACAGGCGGGCAAGGCCCCGCCCGCGCCAGTTTGGCTCCACATACACGCTCCAGACATAGCCGGGGTTGCGCCGGGTCGGCTGGATGACGTCGGGGTAGGGGGTCTGGAAGCGTTGGCAGCAGGCGGACCCCACCGCCTGCCCGTCCTCCTCCGCCAGGAACACGCCCAGGCCTTGCTGCGCCCGCGCCTCCGCCAGCCAGGCCAGCACCAGGGCCCCGGCATCGGCGCGGTAATGGTCCGCCGGGGTGCCATAGCTGTCCCACACCGCCAAGTAATGCCGGACCACCAGCGGATCGTCTTCCGGGATGGCGGCACGGATCGGCATGGTTTGGGGCTCCGGGAGGGAGGCGGGGGCAGATCCCCAACAGCTCCCGGCGCCGTCCCCTCACGCGTGGGCCACCAGCCAGTCCCGCAGGGGTGTCCAGACCCGTTGCTCCGCCCCGCCGCTGACGATCATGCCGATATGACCCAGGGAAGGTGTCCAGCGCTCCGCCCGCGGCACGGCGTCGGCCAAGGCGTTGGCGCTGGCGGGGGGCACGATCCTGTCCTTGGCCGGGACCACCACCAGCGTGGGCAGCTCCACCTCCCGCGGCTCCACCGGCCGGCCGGCGACCAGCCAGCAGCCCCGCCCCGTCTCATTCTGCCCGTACCAGGCGCCCAGGCATTCCCGGGCGATGGCCGAAGGCAGGGTGATCCCGTCATTCAGCCAGTCCTCCAGCGCCACGAAGTCCTCCACCTCCGGCGACCCTTCCGGCAGCAGGGCGAAGCGGCTGAACTTCTTCAGGGCGAGTTGCGGGTCCAGCTGGGCGAACAGGGTCTGGATGGCGTCCACCGGCAGTTCGCCCAACAGCCGCATGGTGGGCTCGAACGGGCCCAGGAAGGCGGCGGTGCGCAGGGCGCCCGGCTTGTCGTCGGCGTGGAAGTCCCACGGCGTGGCCAGCGCCACCAGGTTGGCGAAACACTCCGGCTGCCGCTGCGCCGCACCCAGTGCCAGCAGCCCGCCCATGCAGTACCCGACCAGGCCCAGCTTTCGGCCCCCCGCCGCCTTGCTGGCCGCCACCGTAGCGCGGCAAAGCCGGCCGGCGACGATGTCGGTCAGGGTGAAGCCCCGCTCCAGCGGCCCCGGCGCGCCCCAATCCAGCAGGAAGGGCCGCACCCCGTTGCCCGCCAGCCAGCGCACCAGGCTTTTGCGGGCGGACAGGTCCAGGATATAGCCCCGGTTCACCAGCGACGGCACGAACAGCACCGGCGGGGCGTCCGCCGGGGTTTCCGCCGTGCCATAGTCCAGCAGCCGGGCCGACCCTTCCTGCCACAAGGGCTCGGGGTCCGCCACGTCGCGCCGGTAGGGGTGGTGGCGATAGCGCTCCAGCCCGGTCAGGAACCGGTCCAGCCGCCGCCGCATCTCCCGGTCCACCTCCCGGGCCAGGGCATCAGCCGGGACGCTTGCCGCGTCGCGGGCGAGGGCCGCCGCCCGTTCCGCCAGTTCCGGCCGCCAGCGCGGTGAGGCGCTCCTCAAGCTCTGCAACCCGGCGGGCGAGCTCAGCAACACCGTCAGGCTGGCCGCCAGGTGCAGGCCCAGCGGCCGCGGGCCCTGGCGTCGGGGATGGGGTGGGCTTCGGCGGCTCATGGGGTGCCCCCGTCGTGGTCCACGGAGTCGGCCAGGTCCCGGCCGCTGCCATGAAGGGATTGAGCATCAGGGCCGACTGGCCCAGCATCCCCAACGAGCGCGTGATCGCGTCCGCCACGCCCGGGTCGGCGCTGACCGCAGCCCATTGGTCCTGCCATAAGTCCAGGTAACGCCTTGCCAACTCTTCGGGGGAGGGGGGCTCCCGCTTCTCCATGGGGGCACCTTCCATTCGGGGATGCTGATTTTGCGGCGCCATACCCTTTGCGAGCGAAGATTTCGGCGCCGCGGGATACTTGCGTTGCGGGTGCGTGATGACGTACTTCTACCAAATACGAAACCGACATCGCCGGGAAACGTCCTCGATGGCTGAAAAAGATGAGACCAGACCCGCGCCGGTGACCATCAAGAAGTACGCCAACCGGCGTCTCTATAACACCGCGACCAGTAGCTACGTGACCCTCGACCATCTCTGCCAGATGGTCAAGGACGGAACCGACTTTGTCGTTTACGACGCGAAGACCGGTGACGACATCACCCGCTCCGTCCTTACCCAGATCATCGTGGAGGAGGAGTCGAAGGGCCAGAACCTCCTGCCCATCCCCTTCCTGCGCCAGTTGATCAGCTTCTACGGCGACAACATGCAGTGGATGGTGCCGCGGTACCTGGAACACAGCATGCAGTCCTTCACCCGCAACCAGGAAAAGATGCGGGACTACTTCACGAACACGCTGGGCGGCGTCTTCCCGTTCGGCACGTTCGAGGAGATGAGCAAGCAGAACATCGCCATGTTCGAGCGGGCGATGCGCATGTTCAGCCCCTTCGGCGGGCCTGAGGGCAAGGACAACCTCCCCACCGCCCCGACCGCGACCCCCGCCCCGGCGGAGCCGCGCAAGGCCCAGGACGACAAGTTCGGTGAGCTGCAGAAGCGCCTAGACGAGCTGCAGAACCAGCTCGAAACCCTGACCAAGCGCAAGCCGGACTGAGCGGTTCCTACCTCGATATTTCAGTGAGACGGGCGGCCTTCCACGGCCGCCCGTTTTGCTTCCAACGCCCGTCGCCGTTCCCCGTCCGCTTCCGCGCCGCGGTGCCCGCGTGCCCTTAGCCTCGGGGGTATGACCCGCGCCCTGATCCCCTACCGCGCCCCCGACCCGCCGGCCGTCCCGGAGCCGCCGGAACCCCGGGCCCTCGCCTTGCTGCCCACTCCGCCCGACCGCGCCGCCCACGCCCGCGCCTGCGCTGCCTACCGCCTGCGGATGCTGAATGAGGATCTGCGACGGGGGGAGGTGGCCTGACATCCCCCTCTCCCCAGGGAGATGGCTAAGCCACCTCAAACGCCCGTTTGAATTTCCCTTCCCACGCCTGTCCCCCTCCGCTATCCTCCCCGGCAACCAACAACGTCACCAGGGAGGATGCCCATGGCCGGGCGCATGCAGGACAAGGTCGTGATCGTCACGGGTGCCGCCTCGGGCATCGGCCTCGCCACGGCGAAGCGCCTTGCGGAGGAAGGGGCGCGGGTGGTCATGACCGACCGCAACCCGGCGGGGGAACAGGCTGCGGCCGGCATCCCGGGGGCTGAGTTCCTGATCCAGGACGTGACCAAGGAGGACCGCTGGGTCGAGGTGATCGGCCACACGGTCTCCACCTATGGAAAGCTGGACGGGCTGGCGAACAATGCCGGCGTCGGCTCCATGAACAACATCGAGGAAGAGACGCTGGAGCAGTGGCGCTTCGTCCACGCCGTGAACACGGAGGGCGTGTTCCTGGGCTGCAAGCATGCCGTCCGGGCCATGAAGCAGACCGGCGGCGGCTCCATCGTCAACGTCTCCTCCGTGGCCGGCCTGATCGGCGCGGCCACCCTGCCGGCCTATTGCTCCTCCAAGGGCGCCGTGCGGCTGCTCAGCAAGTCCGTGGCCGTGTGGTGCGCGGAGCGGGGCTACAACATCCGCTGCAACAGCCTGCACCCCAGCTTCCTGGAGACGGCCATGGTCCAGTCCATGATCGACCTGGCCAAGGACGGGGACAAGATGCGCAAGGGGCTGGAGCGCGCCTCCCCCATGGGCCGCATGGGCAAGGCGGAGGACGCGGCCAACATGATGCTGTTCCTCCTGTCGGATGAGAGCGTCTTCGTCACCGGCGCGGAGTTCGTCGTGGACGGCGGCACCACCGCCCGCTGACACTGGCCCTTTCCCCAGGCACGCCCAGAAGCAACGATAACCAGGGACGGACACCCATGGCGCAGAACCCGCTTTTCGACCTGACCGGCAAGGTCGCCCTCATCACCGGCTCCTCCCGCGGCATCGGCCGCTCCATCGCGGAGGAATATGCCCGCGCCGGGGCCAAGGTGGTCATCTCCTCCCGCAAGCAGGATGCCTGTGACGCGGTGGCGGCGGCCATCAACGCCGAGGTGGGGGAGGGCACGGCCATCGCCGTCCCCTGCAACATCGGCCGCAAGGAAGACCTGGAGCGGCTGGTGCAGGCGGTCATGGGCCAGTGGGACCGGATCGACATCCTGGTGGCCAACGCCGCCATCAACCCGGTCTATGGTCCCCTCGCCACCGTGACGGACGACGCCTGGGACAAGATCATGGGCACCAACCTGCGGAGCACCTGGCAGCTCTGCAACATGGTGATGCCACAGATGGCAGAGCGGAAGGACGGGTCGGTCATCGTCCTGTCCAGCATCGCCGGCCTGCGCGGCAATCCGGTGATCGGCGCCTATGGCGTGTCCAAGGCGGCGGAGGCGGCGCTGGTCCGCAATCTTGCCGTCGAGTATGGCCGCGCCAACGTGCGGGTGAACGCCATCGCCCCCGGCATCATCGAGACGGACTTCGCCAAGGCCCTGACCGACAACCCGGATATCGCCAAGGCCGTGATGCGCCGGGCCCCGCTGGGCCGCTTCGGCAAGCCGGTGGAGATCGCCGGCGTGGCGCTGATGCTGGCCAGTGCCGCCGGCCGCTTCATGACCGGACAGTTGCTGGTGGTGGATGGCGGCGCCACAGTCGGCGACCCGACCATGGCCTAGGGCGTGCCTGCGGGCACGGGCAATTGACGAAAACAAACAAGGGGGAGGAAAGCGCCATGACCGGGGCCGTCCTGATCGACGTCCTGCCGCAGCACCGCTTCGACGAGGCGGCCCTGTGGCGCTACCTGGCCGACCATTTGGACGGGTTCGCCGAACCGGCGACCCTGCAACAGTTCCAGGGCGGCCAGTCCAACCCCACCTTCCTGGTGACATCAGGCGACGGCCGCCGCTATGTGCTGCGCAAGAAGCCGCCTGGCAAGCTGCTGCCCTCCGCCCACATGGTGGAGCGGGAGTTCAAGGCCATGAAGGCCCTGGCGGGCACCGCCGCGCCCGTGCCCACCGCCCGGCTGCTGTGTGAGGACGCGACCGTCATCGGCACGCCCTTCTATGTCATGGACCATGTGGAGGGCCGGGTAATCTCCGACGTGGCCCTGGCCGGCATGGACCCGGCGGAACGGGCGGCCACCTATGACGCCATGAACGCCACCCTGGCCGCCCTGCACCAGGTGGATTGGAAAGCCGCCGGCCTCGGCGACTTCGGCAAGCCGGAACAGTACGTGGCCCGGCAGGTGGAGCGCTGGTCCAAGCAGTACGTGGCCGCCAAGACCGACGACATCCCCGCCATGGACAAGCTGATGGAGTGGCTGCCCCGCCACGTCCCGGCGGGGGACGAGACGACCATCGCCCACGGCGACTACCGCCTGGGCAATTTGATGCTCCACCCCACGGAGCCGCGGGTGGTCGCCATTCTGGATTGGGAGCTGGCAACCCTGGGCCACCCCCTGTCGGACCTGGCCTACAACTGCATGGCCTACCACCTGCCCGCCGGGATCAAGGAGTTCCCCGGCCTGAAGGGCCTGGACCTGCCCGCCCTTGGCATCCCGACGGAGGAGGAATACGTCGCCGCCTATTGCCGCCGCACGGGCCGCGACGGCATCCCCGACTGGCCCTTCTTCCTGGCCTTCAGCTTCTTCCGCATCGCCAGCATCTGCCAGGGCGTCTACGCCCGCGCCCTGGCCGGCAACGCCGCCGACCGCCGCGCCAAGATGTACGGCCAGGTGGCCCAGGCGACGGCGGAGGTGGGATGGGGCTTCGTGAAGTAGGTCGGATTAGGAGCCGCAAGGCTCCGTAATCCGACGTCACGTCGGCCGACCGTTGGGCCGTCGGATTACGCGGGCGATCGCCCGTTAATCCGACCTAAGCCAACTCCTCCTCGAAGATCGGCACGCTGCCGAAGTCCCGCACCGGGCGCAGCACGATGTTGCTGGTCACCCGGCTGACGCCCAATTGGGGGTCGTCGATCCAGCCCTGGGTCAGTTCCTGGTAGGCGGCGATGTCGCGGCAGACCAGCTTGGCGATGTAGTCGTGCTCCCCCGACACCTCGAAGCACTCGATCACCTCGGGCGTGTCGCGCAGGGTGCGCTCGAACAGCTGGCGGGACTCGCGGCCCTGGCGCTCCAGCGATATCTGGGCCAGCACCTGCACGCAGGATTGCAGCCGCCGCACGTCCAGCAGCGCCTGGTACCGGACGATGTAGCCGTCCTTCTCCAGCTTGCGGACCCGCTCCAGGCAGGGGCGGGCGGACAGGCCCACCTTCTCCGACAGGGCCTGGTTGGTGATGCGCCCGTCGGCCTGCAGCTCGCGCAGGATCTTCAGGTCGATATGGTCGAGTTTGCGACGCATGGGTCGGCTCTATCGGGGACGGCGGCCTGGGTCAAGCACCGTCCCCGACAAACATCGTCAAGCCACCCGCACCGCCAAGGGCTCCACGAACAGCCGCCGGTCGGCTCGCAGGAAGGCTTGCAGCAGCTCCAGGGCGGACTGCACGGTGCGGGAACCGCCCGCCTCCCGCACGGCGGCCAGCTCCACCAGGTCGAAGGAGCCGGTCAGGCCGGACTCGCCGACCAGCCGCAGGGCCGCGACGGACTCGTCCAGGGTCAGGCCACCCGGCACCGGGGTGCCCACGCCGGGGGCGTGTTCGGGGTCCAGGGCGTCCATGTCGAAACTGACATGCAGGTGGGCACCGGCCCGCTCCGCCCGCTCCAGCGCCTCCGCCACCAGGGACACCAGCCCGGCGCGTCGCACCTCCGGCATCTCATGGAAGCGCACGCCATGGCGCAGCAGGTGGGCACGCTCCCCATGGTCCACGTCGCGGATGCCGAACTGGGTCAGGTCGTGGGGGTGGAGCAGGGGGGTGAAGGCCCCCACATCAAGCATCTCCGGGTGGCCCATGCCGCAGGCGGCGGCCATGGGCATGCCGTGGGTGTTGCCGGACGGGCTGGTGTCCGGCGTGTTGAAGTCCGGGTGGGCGTCGAACCAGAAGACGTGCAGCGGCTTGCCCAACTTGCGGGCATGGGCCGACGCGGCGGCGACGGAGCCCAGCGCCAAACTGTGGTCGCCGCCCACCATCAGGGGCGTGCCCCCATCGGCCAGCACCTGCCCGCAGCCATCGCGCACCGCCCGGCACCAGGCGGCAGTGGCCTCCACATGGCGGATGCCGTGCTCCCCGATGCCGGTGCCCTCCGCCGGGCCCTCCGCGTCGCCCATGTCGCGCACGACGATGCCCTGGTGCCGCATCCGGTCCAGGAAGCCACCGGCCCGCAGCGCGGCCGGGCCGCTGGCGGCGCCGCAACCGAAATTGCCGATGTCCGTCGGCGCGCCCACCAGGCCGTACCAGTGGCGGGCGTTCATGAAGGCGGTCATGCCTGCTCCTGGGTCAGGGCGCTGCGGTCATGGTCACGTCGGCCGGGGTGCATGGCGGCCAGGGTGTCTTCCAGCCGGTCGATGGCCCAGTCCAGCTCCTCCCGGCTGATCACCAGCGGGGGGGCCAGGCGGATCACCGTCTCGTGCGTCTCCTTGCTCAGCACGCCCCGGCGCATCAGCTCCTCGCAGACGGCGCGGGCGGTCGCAAGGCCCGGGTCGATGTCCACCCCCACCCACAGGCCCTTGCCCCTGACTTGTCTCACCAGCGGGCTGCCGATGGCGCGCAGCCGATCCATCAGGTGCCCCCCCAACTCGGCGGAGCGTTGGACCAACCCTTCCTCCTCGATCACCCGGATGGCTTCCAGCCCCACGGCGGCGGCCAGCGGGTTGCCGCCGAAGGTGCTGCCATGGTTGCCCGGCTTGAAGCTGGCGATCAGCTCATGGGTGCCGACGAAGGCGGACACCGGCATCACCCCGCCGCCCAACGCCTTGCCCAGGCAAAGCCCGTCGGGGCGGATGCCCTCATGCTGGAAGGCGAACCACTTGCCGGTGCGGCCCATGCCGGCCTGGATCTCGTCCAGGATCAGCTTCACATTGTGCTTGTCGCAGATCTCCCGCACCGCCTGCAGGTAACCGGCCGGCGGCACGACGATGCCCGCCTCCCCCTGGATGGGCTCCAGCAGCACGGCGGCGGTATTCGGGGTGATCGCCTTCTCGATGGCGGCGGCGTCGCCATAGGGCACCAGGGTGAAGCCCGGGGCGAAGGGGCCGAAGCCGTCCCGGTACTCCGGCTCGCTGCTGAAGCCGACGATGGTGGTGGTGCGGCCGTGGAAGTTGCCTTCCGCCACGATGATCTCCGCCCGGTCGGCGGGCACGCCCTTCACCGTATAGGCCCAGCGTCGGGCGGCCTTGATGGCCGTCTCGACAGCCTCGGCGCCCGTGTTCATGGGGCAGGCGCCGTCAAGCCCGGTGACCTGGCACAGCTTGGCCAGGAACGGCCCCAGCCGGTCCGTGTGGAAGGCGCGGGAGACGACGGCCACCCGCTCCGCCTGCTCGGTCAGGGCCTTCAGGATGCGGGGGTGGCCATGGCCGGTGTTGACCGCCGAATAGGCGCTCATCATGTCCAGGTACTTGTGCCCGTCCGCGTCCCATAGCCACACGCCCTTGGCGCGGGATATCACCACGGGCAGCGGCTTGTAGTTCCGGGCGCACCAGCGCTCCTCGACGGCGATGGCGTCCGCTGCCAGCGTCGCGCGCATGTCCATGGTTGTCTCCCCGACGCAAGTTCGTTGTTCCCAGCATGCCAGGAGCGCGCAGCCGAAATGGCTGAAGTGGGCGGCGCGGGCGACAGCTTCGGTTGTGGCCGTGGCGATCCGCAGCCGGGCCCGGCACAGGGGCGGCCACGCGCGGTCGGGGGAGGGGCACCCCGCTTGCGCAAGGGTCGGCGGGGCGGCGGGAAAGCTCCCGTTAACCAAACCGGTCGCTTGATGGGGGTGCCAAACAGGTCACGGACAAGCGGACCCGCGGCCGGGTCCCGGAGCGGCATCGACGGACGGCTTGCCGCGCCCTAGTATCACCCCTGGGATGTGCGGGCGCCCGTGCCCACATGGCCCGCGATTTCGTGACGTAGCCGGAGGAAGACCGCCCCGCCCATGCCGCCCGCCCCCCGCGCCATAACCGCCGCCACGGCGGTGGCGGCCGCCCTGATCGGGTCGCTGCTGGCGCTCGCCCCGGCCCTCCCGGCCGCGGCGCAGGGCACTGCCCCGTCCGACCCCGCCGCGGCCGGCCAGAAGTTGCGGGAGGTGGAGCGGAACCTGGAGCAGGGCACCGCCCGCCAGAAGGAGCTGGATGCCCAGGCGGAGGCGCTGGAGCGGGAGCTGGTGGAGCTGCGCGCCCGCCTGATCCAGTCCGCGGAGCAGGCCCGCGCGCAGGAGCAGGAACTGGCCCGGCTGGAGCAGGCCCTGGCCGACCTGTCCCGGCAGGAGGGCGAGCGGGTGGCCCGGATCGACGCCGACCGAGCCGCCCTGGCGGAGCTGCTGGGCGCCCTGCAACGGCTGTCGCGCCTGCCGCCGGAGGTGCTGCTGGCCCGGCCCCAGCCGCCGGCGGACACGGTGAAGAGCGCCTTGCTGCTGCGCGCCGCCGTGCCGGAGCTGCGCGACCGCGCCGACGCCCTGGCCAAGGAGCTGGAGGGGCTGGCCGCCCTGCGGCAGGATCTCGCCCGCCAGCGCGGCGTGGTGGAGGCCTCCGCCGCCACCCTGGCCAAGCGGCAGGACGATATCCGCGGCCTGGTGTCCCGGCGGGAGGAACTGTCCCGCGCCACCGACGCGGAGCGGGACAAGGTGACGAGGCAGGTGGCCCAGCTCGCGACGCGGGCCTCGGACCTGAAGGACCTGCTGGAGAAGCTGGAGACCCAGCGCAAGGAGGCCGAGGCCCGCCAGAAGGCGGCTGAGGCGGCGCGGCGGGCGGCGGCCGAGGCGGAGCGGGAGCGCAAGGCCAAGGACCGGGTCGCGGCCCTGGGCACCGGCAAGGGCCTGCCCCGGCTGGGCGGCATGGAATTCCCGGTGGGCGGCGATGTCGTCACCCGCTATGGGGAGCAGGACGAGCTGGGCACCACCAGCCGCGGCCTGACGCTGAAGGGGCGGGCCGGCGGGCCGGTCGTCGCCCCCTATGACGGGTCGGTGATGTTCGCGGGGCCCTTCAAGGGCTACGGGCTGATCTTGATCCTGGAACACGCGCATGGATATCATTCCCTGCTGGCAGGCTTGGGAAAGATCGATGCGCAGGTGGGTCAGCGCGTGCTGACCGGTGAACCCGTGGGTAGCCTGGCCAAGGAGGGGACGCCCACGATGTATTTCGAGCTGCGACGGGCGGGTCAGCCGATCAACCCCCTGCGTGGCCTCGCGGCCCCCGACGGCAAAGGACAAGGTTGAACATGACGAAGCTTTTCTCCACGGTCGCCACCGCCGCCCTGCTGGTCCTGGCCCCCGCCGCGTCCTTCGCCCAGGCGAAGCAGCCGGTGAAGTCGGACACCTACAAGCAGCTCGACCTGTTCGCCGACGTGTTCGAGCGGGTGCGGTCCGAATATGTGGAGCAGGTCTCCGACCAGCAGCTGATCGAGGCGGCCATCAACGGCATGCTGACCTCGCTCGACCCGCACTCCAGCTTCATGGACAAGAAGCACTTCGCCGACATGCGGGTGCAGACCCGGGGTGAGTTCGGCGGCCTGGGCATAGAGGTCACGCAGGAGAACGGCGTCGTCAAGGTCGTCTCCCCCATCGACGACACGCCCGCCTTCCGTGCCGGCGTGCAGCCCGGCGACTTCATCACCCACCTGAACGACGAGCAGATCGTCGGCCTCACCCTGAACGAGGCGGTGGAGAAGATGCGCGGCCCCGTGGGCAGCGAGATCAAGGTCACCATCCGCCGCCAGGGCGTGCAGGAACCCATCGAGATCAAGCTGGCCCGCGCCGTGGTGAAGGTGCAGTCCGTCCGCTACCGGGTGGAGGACAATGTCGGCTACATCCGCATCAGCGGCTTCAACGAGCAGACCCAGCCGGGCCTGGACAAGGCCATCAAGGCTATCCAGGAAAAGCTGGGCGGCAAGCTGATCGGCTATGTGCTGGACATGCGCAACAACCCCGGCGGCCTGCTGGACCAGGCGATCAGCGTCTCCGACACCTTCCTGGAGCGGGGGGAGATCGTCTCCACCCGCGGCCGCGACCCCAAGGACGGGGAGCGCTACAACGCCAAGGCGGGCGACGCCGCGGGCGGCCTGCCCATCGTGGTGCTGATCAACGGCGGCTCGGCATCGGCGTCGGAAATCGTGGCCGGCGCCCTGCAGGACCACAAGCGCGCCATCGTCCTGGGCACCCAGAGCTTCGGCAAGGGCTCGGTCCAGACCATCATCCCGCTGTCCGGCGACGCCGGGGCCATGCGGCTGACCACGGCCCGCTATTACACCCCGGCCGGCCGCTCCATCCAGCAGCTCGGCATCACCCCGGACATCGAGGTGCAGCCCGCCAAGGTGGAGCAGATCGCCCAGGCCCAGCGCCGGCGGGAGGCGGACCTGCCGCATGCCCTGCGCAACACCGACGCCAACGCGCAGCGCAACGCGACCCAGCCGAACGTCTCCGGCACCCCCACCACCCCGGCCGCCCCACCCGCCGGCACCGGCACGCCGGGTGCGGGTGAGGTCTCGGCCCCCCAGGCGCCGCAGCAGCCCACCGCCACCGCCCCCGGTGCCAACGGGGAGCAGCCCTTCGACTACCAGCTCGCCCGGGCGCTGGACCTGCTGCGCGGCGTGTCGCTGTTCGCCGGCGCCAAGCACACGAACTGACGGGAAGGCGGCGTAGGCGATCGTGGCGCGTTTCCAGTTCCGGTCCAAGAAGGCCGCCGCCCCTGACGGGGAACTGCCGGAGGGGGCAACCCCCGCCGGCAGCGCCGCCGTGCTGGCCGCCCGCTTCGGCGTGGCGGGCGGCGCGGGTGGGGAGGGCGCGCCCGGCGGCAAGGCCGGGTGGCTGCGCGGCCTGAAACTCCCCCTGCCGTTCAAGCGCAAGCCCAAGGGGGCGGACGGCTTCACCGTGGCCGACCCGTTCGCCGACCCGCCGCGGCGGACGGTGGACAGGAAGGCGCTGGCCTTTCCCGTGGCCGCCGCTGCCGTCGCGCTGACGGTGGCGGGCACGGCCGGGTGGCTTGCCATCCGGGCGCCGCATACCGCGGCCACCCTTGCGCGGGTGGGGGAGCCGTCGGGCCAGGTGCCCGTTCTGCTGCCCGACGGCAGCAAGCGTTTTCCCGACGCGGTGCCGCCGGAGGCCGCCCCCGTGGACCCGGTGGACCTGCCGGTGGAGCTGGCGCCCTCCCGCCAGGACGCGTTGCTGGAGCGGGGCCGTCCGGGCCTTCTGCCCAAGGTGGGGGCGGACGGGACCAAGCCCTGGCAGGCCTATGCCCGGCCCTTCCCGCAGGACGATCCCCGCCCGCGCATCGCCATCGTGGTGACGGAGCTGGGCCTGTCCGACGCGGCGACGGAGAACGCGGTGGCCCGCCTGCCCGGCGCCGTGACCTTCGCCTTCATCCCGGGCCTGCCCGGGTTGCAGGAACGGGTGGACGCCGCCCGGAAGGACGGGCACGAGGTGCTGCTGTCCGTGCCCATGGAGCCCCTGGGCTATCCCCGCAACGACCCCGGCCGAGGCACCCTGCTGACCCGCCTGTCGGATGAGGAGAACCTGCGCCGGCTGGAAGACGTGATGGCCTCCGCCACCGGCTATGTCGGCCTGACCAGCCGCACCGACACCGGCACCCGCTTCCTGACCCAATCCGCCAGCCTGACCCCGGTCCTGTCCCAACTCCAGCGCCGCGGCGTGTTGTACCTGGACCTCTGGCAGGTGGCGGAAAGCCAGGCCACCCGCATCGCCACGCGCCTGGGCCTGCCCCGCGCGGTCAGCGACCTGCAGGTGGACCGGGTCGCCAGCCCCAACGGCATCGATGCCCAGCTCGCCGAACTGGAGCGCCTGGCCAAGGCCAACGGCGTGGCCGTGGGCTTCGCCGAAGCCGCCAACCCCGTCAGCATCGACCGCTTGGCCGCCTGGAGCGCCACCCTGAGGGACCGCGGCATCGTCCTGGCCCCGGTGACCGCCGTGGTGAACCGTCAGGCGGACCGGTGAGGGGCATGGGCTTTCCTGATGGGGAAGGAAGATATATCTTGCCACCCATGAACCCGCTCCTCGACCGCGCCATCTCTGAAGTGTCCCGCCTCCCCGACGATGTTCAGGAGGCGATCGCCGCCTCCATGCTCGAGCAGGTGGAGGCTGAGAAGGGCTGGGCCGAGCGCTTTGCCAAGTCGCCGGGCGTGCTGGCCGGATTGGCGGCTAAGGCACGTGACCGGATTGCCAGGAGTGAGGTCCGGCCCTTGGCGGCACCTGCCCGGCGTTGATGCGGTTGCTGACTTGTCTTCTGAACGCAGAGGACACAGATGGCCGCAGAGAACCCAGAGGTACTTACTGTAACAGTGATGACAGGGATGGCCGGTGATGACAGTGATGGGTTCGGTTTGGCAATGAAGCCGGTTCTTTTATAAGGCATGGTGCCTGCGGCGCTTGATCTGTAGGTCCGCCGACGTCCGGGCCCGACAGAACCGAGGCCTCAAACCCTCTGTGTCCTCTGCGGCCATCTGCGTCCTCTGCGTTCCAAGATCAAACTGGCCATGGGCGCTACGGCCTGACGGGCAGCGACCCATCACTGTCATCACTGGTTATCCCGTCATCACTGCTCCTGTTTATCGACCCCATTGCCGCCTTGCTGGCGATTGGGCTATCGGCGCCCCGCGTCCTCCCAGAAAAGCTGACGCCCGGCGGCTCGGGCGGGGCCGCCGGGCGTCTGGCCCGCGTCCGGGGCGGGGACTTTGCCCCCGGGCGGGGTTCCGTCAGGGTCTCTTGCCCAAACGTGCCACCAGGGGGCTGTCTTCCGGCATCAGGGCCATGGCCTGCTGCATGTCGGTCTTGGCGAGGTCGCCCTTGCCCAGCCTTTCATAGGCCTTGCCGCGGTTGTAGTGGGCCAGGTCGGGGGTGGTAGGATTGTTCGCCAGGGCTTGGCCGTAGCAGTCCACCGCGTCCTGGTAGCGGCCAAGGGCGAACAGGGCGTTGGCCTTGTTGAAATGGGCGTCGCCATAGTGCGGCGTCAGCTCGATGGACTTGTCCAGGTCCTTGATGGCGGCCTGGATGTCATGGGTCTTCAGGTGGACAACCCCCCGGTGCATGTAGGCGACAGAGCGCTCGTCGATGCTGCTCTCGGCCCGGCGGATGGCCCGGTCGCACCAGTAATAGGCTTCGGAGATGTTGTCCCGCTGGGTCTCCATCACGCACAGGGCCGTGTCCGACAAGCCGATCACGACGCTGGGCCCGACGCTGTCCAGGGAACGGGTGCCGCCGGCGGCCATGGCAGCCAGGGGGACGGTGGCGGCAATGCCGGCCAGCAGCAGGGTCCGAAGGATCATGGTCAATCTCCCGCGACGAGAGGGCGTCTGTCACAGGGAGATTAGCGCCAGCCCGGCCCGCGCCGGTACCGGTTTCGATTGCGGCCGTGAAACGAAGGCCGCAAGCTTCCCACGCCAGGGCAAGTATTGATGTCAGGCCCGGTGGTAAGGGTGCCCGGCGAGGATTTGCTGGGCCCGGTACAGTTGTTCCGCCAGCATGCCGCGGACCAGCATGTGCGGCCAGGTCATGGGGCCGAAGGCGAGGACCAAGGCGGCCCGCCGCCGCACCTCCTCCGCCAGCCCGTCGGCCCCGCCGATGACGAAGGCCAGGTCCTGCACCCCGCCGTCGCGCCAGGTGCCGACCTTGCGGGCGAACTCCTCCGACGGGAAGACCTTGCCCCGCTCATCCAGGGCCACCAGGGTGGCCCCGTCGGGGATGGCGGACAGGAGAAGCTCGGCCTCAAGCCGCTTCAACTCCTCCCCTTCCACCCGCTTCTTCGTCTCGACCTCCTTCAGGGTCAGGGGCCAGGACATGCGGCCCCTGTACTCCTCGAACAGGTCGCGCGCGGGACCCGGCCGGGCCCGGCCGACGGCGGCCAGCCAGAGGCGCATGGTCCCGCAGGCCCCCGGTCAGGAGGGCTCGTAGGGCGAGGCGTCGGCCATGCTGGCAGCGAGCGCCACCGATGGCGGCGGCTCCACGCCCCACATCTTCTCGATGTTGTAGAAGGCGCGCACCTCCGGCCGGAACAGGTGGACGATCACGTCGCCGGCATCCACCAGCACCCAGTCGGCCTGTGGCAGGCCTTCCGCGTCCAGGCCGGACAGGCCGAGGTCCTTCAGCTTGCGCAGCAGGTGGTCGGCCATGGCGCCCACCTGGCGGGCGGAGCGGCCTGACGTCACCACCATGTAATCGGCGAAGCTGGTCTTCCCCTGCAGGTCGATCAGGACCGTGTCCTCGGCCTTGTCCTCGTCCAGGCTCTGCAGGATCAGGTCCCGGATGCGCGCGGGCATGTCGGGATCATTGGCGGTGGGCGCCGGGATGGGCGCGGCCTGCGGCCCGGTGGCGCCGTTGGGGGCGGCGGTAGTGATGGTGGTCACCTCTGGTCCTTGTCTCGTGTACGCCTGGGTTCTTGGCACTGGGATACAATCAAACTCTGTCCGCCGCATCACGATCGCCCGCAACCCAGGCAAGCGAATCGCCCCGCGCACGGATATCCGTGGCAGAGGCGGGATGCAGCGGTCCACCGATGAAGGTCCAGGCCGGCGGTTCCATCGTCGGCAGGGCCTGCGCCTTGGCCGCCCCCACCCGTGCCCGGGCGAAGCGTCGGGCAGCCTTGCCGCCCAGCGCCCCGATAGAATAGGGACGGCGGGGGAAGACTGCAACGGGCACCATCCCGAATATTCCGGTCCAGTCTTTCCAGCGGGGGATCTGGGACAGGTTGTCAGCCCCCATCAGCCAGACGAACCGGGTGCGCGGGAACCGCCGCGTCAGTTCCCCCAACGTCTCGGCGGTGAAACGGGTTCCCAACTCCCGCTCGATGTCCGTCACGACGATACGCGGGTGGGATGCCCGGGCGCGGGCCGTACGCAGGCGCGTGGACAGGTCGGCCATGCCGGTGGCCGCCTTCAACGGGTTCTGCGGGCTGACCAGCCACCAGACCTGGTCCAGGCCAAGATGGCGCAGGGCCTGCAGACTCATGAACCGGTGGCCCCCATGGGCCGGGTTGAAGGACCCGCCCAGCAGGCCCACCACCATCCCGTCCCACAGCTTTCCGGCCAGGGGGCGGGGGAGCGACCGGGTCATGCGGCCCTCACGGCCGTACCTGCCCGTCGCCGCGGACCACGTACTTGTAGCTGGTCAGCTGGTCGGCGCCCACGGGCCCTCGGGCATGCAGCTTGCCTGTGCTGATGCCGATCTCCGCCCCGAAGCCGAACTCGCCCCCGTCGGCGAACTGGGTGCTGGCGTTCCACAGCACGATGCCGCTGTCCACCCGGGACAGGAACCGCTCCGCCGTGGCGGGGTCCTCGGTGATGATGCTGTCGGTGTGGTGGCTGGAATGGCGGGCGATGTGATCGATGGCGCCGTCCACCCCGTCCACCACCTTCACGGACAGGATGGCGTCCAGGTACTCCGTGTCCCAGTCCTCGTCGCTCGCCGCCTTGACCCGGTTATCCAGCGCTTGCACCTCTGTGTCGCCGCGGACCTCGCAGCCGGCGGCGATCAGCTTGTCCAGGATGGCGGGCAGGTGGGTGGACAGGACAGGCCGGTCCACCAGCAGCGTCTCCGTCGCCCCGCAGATGCCGGTCCGGCGCATCTTGGCGTTGAAGGTCACCGCCAACGCCTTCGCCGGGTCCGCCGCCCGGTCCACATAGGTGTGGCAGATGCCGTCCAGGTGATAGATCACCGGCACCCGGCTCTCCGCCGCCACGCGGGACGTCAGGGACTTGCCGCCACGGGGGATCACCACGTCCACATGGGCCGTCATGCCCAGAAGGTGGCCCACGGCGGCCCGGTCGGTGGTGGGCACGGACTGGACGGCATCCTCCGGCAGGCCGGCGGCACGAAGGCCCTGGTGCAGGCAGGCCAGGATGGCGCGGCTGCTGTGGAAGCTCTCCGACCCGCCGCGCAGGATGGCGGCGTTGCCCGATTTCAGGCACAGGCCCCCTGCATCCGCCGTGACGTTGGGCCGGCTCTCATAGATGATGGCGATGACGCCCAGGGGCACCCGCACCTTCTGGATGCGCAGGCCGTTGGGCCGGGTCCAATCCTCCAGCACGGCGCCCACCGGGTCCGCCCGCTCGGCGATGTCCTCCAGCCCCCTGGCCATGGACTCGACCCGCTTCGGGTCCAGCAGCAGACGGTCCAGCAGGGCAGGGGACAGGCCCTTGTCCCGGGCTGCCACCATGTCCTTCTCGTTGGCCGCCAGGATGTCCGACAGGTTCGCCCGGATGGCCGCGGCCGCCGCGCGCAGGGCCGCGTCCTTCACTTCGGTCGGCGTCACCGCCAACACGCTTGCCGCGGCGCGGGCCCGCCGACCCATCGCCTCCATCTCTTCCGCCAGCCCGGCCACCATGTCACCCATCTGTCACCTCCGCGATGGACGATAGCCGACAGGCCCAGGCCCCGCACCCCGCAATCGCCGCACCCCACACCCTAGCCGCCGGAAAGCCGCGCCAGCCGGTAGGGGGTGCCGGTGGGCGTCTGCTCGAACACTGTCCCGTCCGCCTTGGTGGTCCGGTCCAGGTGGGTCAGGTTGCTGGGGTCCACGGTCCAACGCTCATGCCGGGTCAGCGTCGTGCCCAGCCAAGTTGCCTCCACCCGGCAGGTCCCCGGCGCCATCTCCCCCACCCAGGCCGCGCCCGTCCGCCGCCAGGCCAGATCACAGCCGGGCTCCGCGGGCAACAGGTCCCGCTCCCCCAGCGTCGCCAGCGTGGCGGCATCCGCGTCCAGCCAGCGGTCCGGTTCCCTCAGCCGCAACTGCTCCATCAGCACCGACCCGCCCGCTTGCCTCAACACCAGCACCGCCTGCCGGTACACATGGGGGGCGAAGTTGTCCTGGATCTGCTGGATATACAGCGCCGTCCCGTCCACCAAGGCCCCGTCCGGCAGCGGCACCACCCGGGCGTTCATCCGCAGGTGCCCAGCCCCCTGGCCCGGTCGCGACCTGCCCCCGTCCTCCCACTGGGCCGGGTTGTCATAGCTCCCCGCCAACAGCCGCGCCAAGTCCGCCGGCCGGTCCTGCGCCTGCACCCCTCCACCCGCCAGCACCATCGCGCCAAGCGCCACCATCATCCCCCGCCGCACGCCAACGTCCTCCCGCCGTCCAGCCCTGGCCGAAAGATTGGGCACGTCCAGCCTGGCCGCAATCCCCCGGTGCGCCGGGCCCCGCCCCGTGCTACGCTACCCCTTATGAGCAGCATCGCCGCCACCGCCCAATCCCCCCTCGCCATCGGCATCCAGGGCTTCCAACGCGCCCAGGAAGCCACCTCCGACGCCGCCACCCAGATCGCCGGCGGCAGCCTGGACCCCGAGGTCATCGTCTCCCTCTCCCAATCCGCCCTGGCGGCAGAGGTGAGCGCGGCCGTGATCAAGCTGGCCGACCAGAGTTTGGGGACGTTGTTGGACGTGATGGCTTGAACCGGGGGGCTCTTTTGGAATGGGCGGCCTGCTCCCGGCCTGTGTTGGGAAAACGGATTTGAACGGATCAGAACGGATTTTAACGGAATGGTTCAGTAGATAAGGCGTTTGTACTCAAGCTCTGAACTGCCAAAGTTGAACAGCAACCCGATGTGCAAGCCGCTGGCGCGTAGGTAATTGATCACTTGCGCTTTATGTTCTGGTAGCAGCGTGGAAACAGCCTTCAATTCCACGATCACCCGTTTTTCCACGACCAGATCGGCGACGTAGTCGCCAACGACTGTTCCTTCATAGCGAACCTTGAACGGCACATGCGCGGTTGCTGACAAACCTCGCCGCCCCAACTCTACCAGCATGGCTTTCCGGTAGACCGCCTCCAGAAAACCATGCCCGAGGGCATTGGAAACCTTCATGGCGCCACCGATGATGGTGGCGGTGAGGTCCTGGGTCTCAGGATCAAGCGAAACGCGATCCGTTTTCATCCGTTCTGATCCGTTAGAATCCGTTTTCCCCACGCACGCAGCCACCTTCGCGATGGCTGGGACGGAGCACCGGACCCTACGGGATTACGCAGGCCTAACGCAGAAAGATCAACTTACCCCACCCCCTCACCCCTGGGTCCTTCCTTCACCGGCTTGGGCGGCTTCGGCGGGGCGGTCAGGTGGGCGATGCGGCTGGCGTATTTCTCGGCATCGCCCTTTGCCATCAGGGGGAATTCCTTGGACAGGGCGTCCAGCAGGGCGGGCAGCCACGCCTCGTCCGCCTTGGCGAAGTTGGACAGGACCCAGCCATGGACCTGTTCCTTCGACCCGGGGTGGCCGATGCCGACGCGCACGCGCCAGTAATCCTTGCCCACATGCTCGTCGATGGAACGCAGGCCGTTGTGGCCGCCATGGCCGCCGCCCTGCTTGACCCGGACCTTGCCCGCGGCCACGTCCAGCTCGTCATGGAAGACGATGAGCTGCTCCGGGATCAGCTTGTAGAACCGCAGCGCCTCCCCCACCGATTGGCCGGACAGGTTCATGAAGGTCTGGGGCTTCAGCAGGTACAGCTTCTCCCCGTTGATGCTCCCCTCTGCCACCAGCCCCTGGAAGCGCTTGCGCCAGGGGGCGGTGCCGTAGCGGCGGTGCAGCTCGTCCACGGCCATGAAGCCGACATTGTGCCGGTGGCGCTCATATTCCGGGCCCGGGTTGCCCAGGCCGACGACCAGCCGCATGACCCCTCACCTCGATCTTGAAGCTTATCCCACAAACACGAACGGCACGGGGGTGGGGCCCCCGTGCCGTCGATGCGGGATGGCAAGGCGCCACCCCAGACACTGCCACGACCCGGATCAGGCCGCGGCGGAATCCTCCGCCGAGCCCGAGGGGGCGGCGATGGTGGCCACGGTGAAGTCGCGGTCGGTGATGGTCGGCCGCACGTTCTCCGGCAGGGTCACGGCGGAGATGTGGATGGAGGCACCCACGTCCACGCCCGCCAGGTTCACGGTGATCTTCTCCGGGATCGCGGCGGCGCGGCAGGTCACCTCGATCTCGTGGCGGACGATGTTCAGCACGCCGCCCTTCTTCAGGCCGGGGCACTGGTCGTTGCCGACGAACTCCACCGGGATCTTCACGACGATCTCGGTGGTCTCGGACACGCGCAGGAAGTCCGCATGGATCGGGCGGTCGGTCACCGGGTCCAGCTGCACGTCACGGGGCAGCACGCGGTGCGTGGCGTCGCCAAGCGTGATGTCGAACAGGTGGGTGAAGAAGCCCTTGCGGTGGATTTCCTTGTTGAACTTGTTGAAGTCCAAGGAAATCATCACCGGCTTCTCCTTGTTGCCGTAGATGACTGCCGGGATGCGGCCTTCGCGACGGGTGGACCGGGCGGTCCCCTTTCCGGCCCGGTCACGCGCCTCGGCGGCGAGCGTGATGATCTCAGTCATGGGTGTTCTCCTCAACGACAAAGGGCCCGGGGGGATGATGGTCCCCGGGCCCGGAATGGGCGGCAGCCTCCAGGGGTGCTGCCCGCCCGCAAAACCGATGCGCGCGTGTAGGCGAAACCGCGCGGGAAGTCAAGGTCCGGGAAGCCTGCGGCCAACATGGTTGGCCGCAGGAGGCCGGCGACCGCCGGCCCGCGGGCCCGTGCCCGCGCCCGGCGCTTGAGGGAACAGGAAAAGCTCAATCGAACAGGCTGGACACCGACCGCTCGTTGCTGATGCGCTCGACGGCGTCGGCGATCAGGCGGGCGATGGAGAGCTGGCGGATGTTGCGGGCCTCCGCCACGTCCTTGGTGGCCTGGATGCTGTCGGTGGTGACCAGCTCGTCCAGCGGGCTCTCGCTGACGCGCTTCACGGCACCGCCGGACAGCACCCCGTGGGTGACATAGGCCCGGACCGAGCGGGCGCCCCGCTCCTTCAGCGCCACGGCGGCGTTGCACAGGGTGCCGGCGCTGTCCACGATGTCGTCGATCAGGATGCAGTCGCGGCCCGTCACGTCACCGATGACGTTCATCACCTCCGACACGCCGGCCCGCTCACGCCGCTTGTCGATGATGGCCAGGTCCGCGTCGATGCGCTTGGCGATGGCACGGGCGCGCACCACGCCGCCCACGTCGGGGCTGACCACCATCAGGTTGCCGCCGGGCAGGGCGGCCTGGATGTCCTTGGTGAAGACCGGGGCGGCCACCAGATTGTCCACGGGGATGTCGAAGAAGCCCTGGATCTGCCCGGCATGCAGATCCATGGTCAGCACCCGGTTGGCCCCGGCGGTGGTCAGCAGATTCGCCACCAGCTTGGCGGAGATGGGGGTGCGGGGGCCGGTCTTGCGGTCCTGGCGGGCATAGCCGTAGTACGGGATCACCGCCGTGATGCGCCGGGCAGAGCCGCGGCGCAGGGCGTCGATGGTGACCAGCAACTCCATCAAATGGTCGTTTGCCGGGGCGGAGGTGGACTGCAGCAGGAACACGTCCTCGCCGCGGACATTCTCCTGGATCTCCACGAACACCTCGGCGTCCGCGAACCGGCGGATCAGGGCCCGCGTCAGGGGGATCTCCAGGCAGGTGGAGATGGCCTCGGCCAGCGGCCTGTTGCTGTTGCCGGCGATCAGCTTCATGGGGGCGGGCCCGTCGTCTGGGGTGGTCGGGGCGGCCCGGCCCCGCGGCCCCTCTGGGCTGGCAGGTGTCGCCGAACCGTCACAAAAGCGCGCGCACCATACCCAAGGGGCTTGCCCCTGTAAACCTTGTGACCTTCGCATGCGCACAAGAGAGGCATGCGAATGCAGGCAACAAGGGTCGCGAGCGCCGGACGCGCGGCCAGTGCCGCGGCCGGGCCGGTTCTGCTAAGCTCCGTCCCATGACGGAAGAGCTGCCCCATATCCTGGTCGTGGATGACGACACCCGCCTGCGGGAGGCCCTGCGCCGCTACCTCACCCAGAACGGGTTCCTGGTGAGCACGGCCAGCGACGCCGCGGACGCGCGGGCCAAGCTGTCGTCCCTGGCCTTCGACCTGCTGGTGCTGGACGTGATGATGCCGGGGGAGAGCGGGCTGGAGCTGTGCCGGTCCCTGTCCGCCGGCCCGCGGGTGCCGGTGCTGCTGCTGACCGCCCGCGGCGACCCGGGGGACCGCATCGCCGGGCTGGAGGCCGGGGCGGACGATTACCTGGCCAAGCCGTTCGAGCCGCGGGAGCTGGTGCTGCGGCTGAACGCCATCCTGCGCCGCCTGCCCAAGCCGGCGGCCCCCGCGCCCAGCGAGATACGCCTGGGCCGTTGGGTGTTCGACCCGGTGCGGGAGGAGCTGCGCGCGCCGGAGGAGACGGTGCGGCTGACCAGCGCCGAGGCGGGCTTGCTGAAGGCGCTGGCGGCGGAGCCGGGCGCGGTCTTCACCCGGGAGCGGCTGGTGGAGATGGCAGGCGCCGACGCCGCAAACGAGCGCACCATCGACGTGCAGGTGACCCGCCTGCGCCGCAAGCTGGAGGAGGACCCGCGGGAGCCCCGCTACCTCCAGACCGTGCGCGGCGAGGGCTATGTGCTGCGGCCGGACTGACGGGGGGACCCTGACCCATGGCCCTGCCGGACGCCCTATCCCGACCGCCCACCGCCTGGCAGCGGCGGCCCCGGCCGTTCCGCTGGGTGAAGCGCTTCCTGCCGCGCACCCTGTTCGGCCGGTCGCTGATGATCATGATGACGCCCGTCGTCCTGGCCCAGGCCATCGCCACATTCGTCTTCTATGACCGGCACTGGGAGACCATGACCAACCGCCTGGCCTTCGGCGTGGCGGGGGAGATCGCCATGGTCATCGACCAGATGGACCGCACCGCCGGCGAGGAAGGGCGCAACGGCGTGTTCGTGGCCGCGGCCCGGACCATGGACATATTGGTGACCTTCAGCCCCGGGGAGCGCCTGCCTGAGGGGCGGCAGCGGCTGCGCGGCATCCTGGAGACAACCCTGGCCAAGGCCCTGGACGAGCGGGTGCGGCGGCCCTGGTGGCTGGACACCAACGTGGCCCATGAGTGGATCGAGATCCGGGTGCAGATGCCGGACGGGGTGCTGTCCGTGCTGTCGCCGGAGCGGCGGCTGTTCAGCTTCACCAGCTACCTGTTCATCCTGTGGATGATCGGCAGCCAGCTGGTGCTGTTCACCGTGGCCATCCTGTTCATGCGCAACCAGATCCGCCCCATCCGCCGGCTGGCCGTGGCCGCGGATGCCTTCGGCAAGGGGCGCGACACGCCCGAGTTCAAGCCGGAGGGCGCGTTGGAGGTGCGGCAGGCGGCCCACGCCTTCCTGGTGATGCGGGAGCGCATCCGCCGCCAGATCCGCCAGCGGACGGAGATGCTGGCCGGGGTCAGCCACGACCTCCGCACCCCTCTTACCCGCATGAAGCTGCAGCTGGCCATGCTGCCCGACCACCCGGAGGTGGAGGAGCTGAAGGCCGACGTGGCGGACATGGAGACGATGGTGGAGGGCTATCTGGCCTTCGCCCGCGGCGAGGGCGGCGAGGCGCCCCAGCCGGTGGAGCTGGGCAGCCTGTTGCAGGAGGTGGCGGGCAACGCCCGGCGGGAGGGCGGGACCGTGGCGCTGGACCTAGGCCCCGCCGCGGAGGACGAGGTGGTGCTGCCCCTGCTGCCCGCCACGTTGAAACGCTGCCTGGCCAACCTGGTGGGCAACGCCCTGCGCTATGGCCGCCAGGCCTGGGTCACCCTGCGGCCGGCGCCAGGGGCCTGGGAGGTGGTGGTGGACGATGACGGGCCGGGCATCCCCCCGACCCAGCGGGAGGCGGTGTTCCGCCCCTTCCAGCGGCTGGACCCGTCCCGCAACCCGGAGACGGGCGGCGTCGGCCTGGGCCTGACCATCGCCCGCGACGCGGCACGGCGGCATGGCGGCGACGTGGTGCTGGAGGACAGCCCGCGGGGGGGATTGCGGGCGGTGGTGCGGCTGCCGGTGTGAGGCCCTGAAACAAAAAGGGCCGCCCCGTCGCCAGGGCGGCCCTTCCGGCGTCAGGCGTGATGCCCGGCGCTTACTTCTTCGGGGTGATCTTGGCGAGCTGCGCCTTGACTTCCTCGATGCTCTCCTTCACGCGGCCGGAGAGGACCTCGGCGGCCTCGCTGTTGGACTTGGCGACGATCTCAGCCAGTTCCTTCATGTTGGCGATGGCCTTCTCGAAGGCGACCTTCACCAGCTCGGCCTGCTTGGCGACCTTGTCCTCGGGCGTGCCGGCGGCCATCAGCTCGGACACCATGGAAGAGCTCTCCTCCATGGTCTGGCGCAGGATCTCGGCCTGACGGCGCAGGACGGCCTGGAAGCCCTCGGCGGCCAGCTGGTTGGCGGCGGTCAGCGCCTCGATGTTGCGGCGCTGGGAGGCCAGCAGGGACTCCACGTCCATGCCGGGGACTTTGAAGTCGCCGAAGCCCTTGGCCATCTCGGTGAACTTGGTGGGGTCGAAGAACTTGGTCGGGTCGAAGTCCAGGAACGGGTTCTTGGCAGCCATGGTCGTTTCCCCTGATGACAAAGACGTTTCGGCGAAGGCCACGGCGCGCGACCGGGTTACCCCGTTTGTTGCGCCGCAACATAACTGGTCGAGATAATGGGGGCTGCCTGTTTTTTCGTCAATAGTTTTTGTGCACCGCACAAAAGCGTCGACTTATGGAACGGCGGCTTCGGCGGTGTCCGCAGTGGGCGCGCGGCGGCCGGGCAGGCTGTTCCAGACCTCCTCCGCCCGGCGGAGGTTGGCGTCCAGGGCGGCCATGGTCCGGGCCAGGTCCTCGCTGTCATCCTCGAACCAGGTGCGCAGGGTGGCGACCCAGACGGCCGTCAAGCCCTTGGAAAGCAACAATCCCCGGAAGCCCGGCGCGGACAGGCCGGCGGCCTCCAGCATCCAGGCCATGGAGCGGCGGAGCTGGGCGGCGGTGGCGAGGCCGGGCAGCGGGTTGCGCCTCGTCTCCTCCCAGATCACCCGCAGGCCGGGCTTGTAGGGGGCGAGCGCGTCGAAACGGCGCATCAGCACGTCGAACAGCCGGTCCCGCGGCCGCTCCTCCATGTCCGGCTCCCCGCCGGACAGCACGGCCGCATCCACTTGCCGGGCCAGCCCCTCCAGGATGGCGGTACGGCCGGGGAAGTGGCGATAGACCTCCGCCAGGGACAGGCCGGCGCGCTGGGCCACGGCGGCCAGGCTGGTGTTGCGCCAGCCCTGCTCCGCCGCCAGTTCCAGGGCCGCGTCGATCACCTTGCGAGCGTTGTCCGCCTTCTTCGCCATTCCGGTCTCCACACCCACGTTCCAGTGCTGAACAAGATGGTGTGGCGAGGGGTCCCCGGCCATTCCCATGCGTCAGTGAGTTCCCGCCGGGCGTGAGCCCACCTTAAGTCACCGTCTCCACCGTGGCGCCGATCAGGTCCCGTAGGCTGCCGGGGGCGATGGGGAAGACGGTGTTGGGCGTGCCGGCCGCGGCCCAGACGGTGCCGTGCTCCAGCAAGTCCCGGTCGAACAGCACGGCCAGGGGCGGCACCTCATGACCCAAGGGCGGCACGCCGCCGATGGGATAGCCGGTGCGGCTGCGCACGAAGTCCGCGTCCGCCTTGGCCAGCCGGTCGCCGCCCAGCACCCCTGCCAGGTGCCGGGCCACCGCCGCCTCGTTCACCCGGTTGGACCCGCTGGCCACCACCAGGACCGGCTGGTTGCCGTCCCGGGTACGGAAGATGACGGACTTGGCGATCTGGCCCACCTCGCAGCCGATCACCGAGGCGGCCTCCGCCGCCGTGCGGGTCAGGGCCGAGAACTCCACCACATGGATGGGGTGGCCGGCATCATTCAGCAGGTCCTGGATCTTCTGGGCGGAGGGGCTGAGCGGGCCCGGCATGGGGTCACCCCGCCAGCTCGCGGGAGCGCCGGGTGGCCGCGTCCACCGCCCGGCCCAGGAGCTGGACCAACCCGCCCTCCGCCATCAGCACGTCCAGGGCGGCCTCCGTCGTGCCCTTGGGGCTGGTGACGTTGCGGCGGAGCTGTTCGGCCGATTCGAAGCTCTGCCGCATCAGCTCCCCCGACCCGGCGACGGTGCTGCGGGCGAGGCGCACGGCCAAGTCCTGGGGCAGGCCCTGGGCCATGCCGGCGGCGGCCAAGGCCTCCGTCAGCAGGAACACATAGGCCGGGCCGCTGCCGGAAACGGCGGTCACCGCGTCCATGTGCGATTCGTCGGTGGTCCAGGTGACCTCCCCTACGGCGGAGAGCAGGCGCTGGGCCAGGTCCTTCTGCGGCTGGCTGGCGGCGGCGTTGCCGATGCAGACGCTGATGCCCCGGCCCACGGCGGCGGGGGTGTTGGGCATGGCGCGGACGATGGCCGCCCCCGCCCCCAGGTGCTTCTCAAAATAGGCGATGGGCTTGCCAGCGGCAATGGAGACGAAGACGGCAGAGCCAGCGAAGCGCCGGTAGGCCGGCAGGGCCGCATCCATCATCTGCGGCTTCACAGCCAGGATCACGGCGTCCGGCTTGAAATCGGCGGGGATTTCCGCGGCGTCCTTCACCACGGTGGCCCGGGCCGGCAGGCCCTGGGGCACGCTGTGCGGCTCCACCACCACGACGGAGCCGGCGGCACCGGCCGCCTCCCACCCGGCAAGCATGGCCCCGCCCATCTTGCCGCACCCGACCAGCAACAAAGCTGCGCTCATCTCGACCCACTTCCTCCCCGGCGCACACCCCCTCGCGGCGCCGGGGTCCGGTGTGCGGATGTCAGGCCTCTCCGACCGTGTCCAGGATGGCGGCGGCGACCGCCTCCTGCGCCGTCTTGCCGCCCCAGATGACGAACTGGAAGGCGGGGTAATAACGCTCGCACTCCGACAGCGCGATGTCCACAAGGTCCTCGAGCTGCTCCACGCTGGCGGCGCGGGCGCCGCGCAGCAGGGTGGTCTGCCGGAACATCGGCGTATGCTCGTCCGGGTTCACGTCGAAGTGGCCCAGCCACATCTTGGCGTTCACCTCGCCCAGCAGCTCGTTCACCGCGGCCTTGCGGGCGCCGGGCACCTTCATGTCGAACTGGCAGGAGAACTGCATCGCGCTGACTTCCGTCTGCCACAGGAAGAACAGGCGGTAGTCGCACCAGCGGCCGGTGATCTCGACCACCATCTCCTCCTCGCTGACGCGCTCGAACGGCCACTCATTGGCGACCACGATCTCCTCGAGCATGTCGAGCGGGTTGTGGGTGTTCGTCGAGGTCTCGACGGTCATGTCCGTCATGCTGCGCCCTCCTCTCGCGCGCGGTGGGAAGGGGTCCCCTCTCCCCCTCCTGGGCCCGCGCCCACTTTCTCTCTTAAACCCATATCTGGTGGGCTCGGACCACGGGGCTACAAGGAATACGCTGCCAGAAGCCGGACAGCCGCCGCAACCGGGTTTTCCCGGGCGCCCCGTTACCTTTCCATGAACCGGACCGGGCGGGGGGCGGAAAGCCTTGCCCCGCCTGCCTTTCAGCCGCCGTCGCTCAAGGCCCCGTCAGCCGGCGCCGCGTCCCGCGCCGGGGCGGCCGCGGGGGCCGGCAGCTCCACCCCGGCCTTGTCCGCCAGGATCTTCAGCAGGGACTCGAGCCGCGACACCTCCGCCTGGAGGGCGGCGACGGTGGCCAGCGACTCCGACAGCTCCTCCTGGGTGGTGCGGGCCTGGGCGGCCACGGCCTTCACCGCCTCGAACTCCTCCCGGCTGGGCACGTCCATCTGCGCCAGGATGCGCTCGAACTGCTGGCGGACCTGCCCCTCGACCTCCGTCCGAATCCCGGTCAGGGCACCCACGGCCCCCGTCGCCACACGGGCAAGGTCATCCAACAGCCTGTTCTCGACCTGCATCGGTCCCACTCCAGCCAGAAAGCGCGGCATTATGGGTAGGGAGGGGGGACGAGTCCATGGCCGTGGCGTCGCGGGGGTGGGAGGCTGGCATGCCACGGTGCGTCTTGGGGCCCAGGATGAGGGCTGGCGTGCGCTTGGCAGGCGGTGGGGCCGTTCAACACGGACGACGCGGACGCCGCTTCGCGGCAACACGGACAAACACGGACGGTCCTATGGGGGCCGCACGGCCGACCACGCACCGACATCCCACGGCGAAGCCGCAGTGAACCCATCGTTTAATTCCCGGCATCGCCGACAAACAAGGCCAAGCTTGGTTGCGGCTTCGCCGCGGTCTCCGGCCCGCACCATCGGGCCCCACAGCGGTCCGTGTCTGTCCGTGTCCCGCGAAGCGGGTCCATGTCGTCCGTGTTGAACGGCACCGTCCCCACCCCCAAGCCCGACCGCGCCGGTCCCGCACCGGAAATCGCCGCACCCCATGGCGTCCAGGCCCTCCGCCCCCTATGATCCCGCCCGGCAGACAAGAGGTGCGGGAATGTTGGTGGTGACAGGCGGGGCCGGGTTCATCGGGTCGAACCTGGTGGCGGCGCTGGAGCGGCGGGGGTTGGGGCCCATCGTGGTCTGTGACCGGCTGGGCAGCGAGAACAAGTGGCGCAACATCGCCAAGCGCGCCCTGTGGGACCTGCTGACGCCGGAGGCCCTGTTCCCCTTCCTGGAGCGGCATGCGGGGGAGATCGCGGCCGTGTTCCACCTGGGCGCCATCTCCGCCACCACGGAGACGGACGCGGACGCCGTCGTCGCCAACAATTTCCGCCTGAGCCTGGACCTGTGGGAGTGGTGTGCCCGGTCGGAGACGCGGTTCATCTATGCCTCGTCCGCCGCCACCTATGGTGACGGGTCCGCCGGGTTCGACGATGATCCCCGGCCGGAGTCGCTGGCGAGCTTGCGGCCCCTGAACCCCTATGGCTGGTCCAAGCATCTGTTCGACCGGCGGATAGCGCAGGGGCTGGCCCTGGGCGGCCGACGGCCGCCGCAATGGGCAGGGTTGAAGTTCTTCAACGTCTATGGCCCCAACGAGGGACACAAGGGCGACATGCGCAGCGTCGTCGCCAAGCTGTACCCGCAACTGGTCGCCGGGGAGCCGGCCCGGCTGTTCGCCAGCGACCGGCCGGATTATGCCGATGGCGGGCAGGTCCGCGACTTCGTCTGGGTGGGCGACTGCGTGGACGTGATGCTGTGGCTGCACGACCACCCGGAGGTGAGCGGGCTGTTCAACCTGGGCACCGGGCAGGCGCGGAGCTGGAACGACCTTGCCACGGCGCTGTTCGCCGCCGCGGGCCTGCCCAACCGGATTGAGTATGTCCCAATGCCGCCGCATTTGCTGGGCAAGTACCAGTACTTCACGGAGGCACGGATGGACCGGCTGCGCGCGGCGGGCTATGACCGGCCCTTCACCAGCCTGGAGGACGGGGTCGGCCGCTATGTGCGCGACCACCTCGCCACCCCCGACCCTTACGTCTGAGCTGACCTAGGCCATGGCCCTGCCCTTCCCCCAGATCGACCCGGTGGCCGTCGCCATCGGCCCCTTCGCCATCCGCTGGTACGCCCTGGCCTATCTGGCCGGGTTCCTGTTCGCCTGGTGGTACTGCATGCGCCTGGCGCAGCGGCGGGGCGGGCGGCCGACGCCGGAGGAGGTGTCGGACTTCGTCACCTGGGCCATCCTGGGCGTGATCCTGGGCGGCAGGCTGGGCAGCGTGCTGTTCTACCGGCCCGGCTATTACCTGGAGAACCCGCTGGAGGTCCTGATGGTCTGGCATGGGGGCATGAGCTTCCATGGCGGGCTGCTGGGCGTCATCGCCGCCATGTTCCTGTACAGCTGGAAGCGCGGCTTCTCCCCCGTCGCGCTGGGGGACGTGGTGGCCTGTGCGGCCCCGGTGGGGCTGTTCCTGGGCCGGCTGGCCAATTTCATCAATGGGGAACTGTACGGGCGGGCGACGGACGTGCCCTGGGCCATGGTCTTCCCCTATTCCGACGGGCAGCCCCGCCATCCCAGCCAGCTCTACCAGGCGGGGCTGGAGGGCATCGTGCTGTTCGTGGTGCTATTTCTGCTGTCCCGCCGGCCCGGGGTGCTGGAGCGGACGGGCACCCTGGCGGGCAGCTTCCTGGTGGGCTATGGCCTGGCCCGCATCGTGGGGGAGTTCTTCCGCGAGCCGGACGCCAACCTGGGCTTCCTGGCCTTCGGCGCCACCATGGGGCAGTTGCTGTCCGTGCCGATGGTGCTGGCCGGCTTGTTCCTGATCCTGCGGGCGCCGTGGGGACGGCGCGCGGCGGAGGCGTGACGGGACAGGGTCCATGACGACGGCTCTCCAGGACATCATCGCTCGGCGGATCGCCCTGGCGGGGCCGCTGTCGGTGGCGGAGTACATGGCCCTCTGCCTGGGCCACCCGCAGCACGGCTATTACATGACCCGCGACCCGCTGGGGGCGGCGGGGGACTTCACCACCGCGCCCGAGATCAGCCAGATGTTCGGGGAGCTGCTGGGCCTGTGGGCGGCCCAGTGCTGGATACAGATGGGCCAGCCCGGGTCCGTGCAGCTTGTCGAGCTGGGGCCGGGCCGCGGCACCCTGATGGCGGACGCGCTGCGCGCCACGGCGCGGCTGCCAGGGTTCCACCAAGCGGTGCGGCTGCATTTGGTGGAGACCAGCCCGGTGCTGCGGCAGCGGCAGGCGGCGGCGCTGGGCAAGTACGGCCCCAACTGGCATGACCGGCTGGCGGAGGTGCCGGACGGGCCGATGCTGCTGCTGGCCAACGAGTTCTTTGACGCTTTGCCCGTGCGCCAGTTCCAGAAAGGCCCCCGTGGCCGCTGGGCGGAGCGGAAGGTGGGGCTGGACGATGCGGGGAACCTGTCCTGGAAGCTGGACCCCACGGCGGGGGACGCGCTGGTGCACCCCTCCCTGCGCGCGGCACCGGAGGGCAGCATGGTGGAGATCTGCCCGGCGGGCGTGGCCATCGCGGCGGAGATCGGGGCGCGGCTGGCGGCCCATCCGGGGGCGGCCCTGTTCGTGGATTACGGCTATGCCGGCCCGGCCGTGGGGGACACGGTGCAGGCGCTGCGGCGCCATGCCTTCGTCCCTGTGCTGGAGGCGCCGGGTGAGGCGGACCTGACCGCCCATGTGGACTTCACCGCCTTGGGCGAAGCCGCGGCCACGGCGGGAGCGGCGGCCTATGCCCCTGTTCCACAAAGGGATTTCCTTATATCCTTAGGGATCGAACAGCGTGCCGCGGCCCTGAAGCGGCTTGCGACGCCCGTTCAGGCAGGGGATATTGACGCCGCGCTGCACCGTTTGGTCGGGGACGTGTCCATGGGGCGGCTGTTCAAGGCGCAGGCCTTGGCCAGCCCCGGCCTGCCGGCCCCCGCCGGTTTCGAGCAGCAGACCTGACCAGAGGCGAGAGCAGCGTTCCCGTGATCACCCTAGGCGCCCTGAACGACATCCCCGCCATCCGCCACGGATTCTTCACCCGTGAGGGCGGCGTCAGCAGCGGGCTGTATGACAGCCTGAACTGCGGCTTCGGCAGCGGCGACACGCCGGAGGCGGTGGCGGAGAACCGGGCCCGCGCCATGCGCTTCCTGGACCTGCAGCCGGAGGGGCTGGTCACCGTCTACCAGGTGCACAGCCCCACCGTGGTGACCGTGGACAAGCCCTTCGCCCCGAAGGACGCGCCCAAGGCCGACGCCATGGTGACCAGGCTGCCCCGGGTGGCCCTGGGCATCCTGACTGCCGACTGCGCCCCGGTGCTGTTCTGCGACCCGCAGGCGGAGGTGATCGGTGCCGCCCATGCCGGCTGGAAGGGCGCCATGGGCGGGGTGGTGGAGGCCACCGTGTCGGCCATGGAGGCGCTGGGCGCCAAGGCCGATCGTATCGTGGCCGCCGTAGGCCCCCACATCGCCCACCGCTCCTATGAGGTGGGGGCGGAGTTCCGGGACAGGTTCCTGGCGGAAGCCCCGGCCAACGACTACCACTTCGTCCCCGCCCGCCGGGCCGGGCACTATCTGTTCGACCTGGGCGGCTATGTGGAGCAGCGGTTGGCCAATGCGGGGGTGCAGTTCGTCCACCACTCCCCCCACGACACGCTGGCGGAGTCCGACCGCTTCTTCAGCTATCGCCGCGCCACCCTGAACGGCGAGAAGGACTATGGCCGCGGCCTGTCCGCTATCGCGCTCGCCGAGTAGCGCCGTGCACTACGTGTGGATGTTTGTCCTGTTCTTCCTGGTGCTGGCCGTGCTGGCCATGTGCACGGTGGCGTAGGGTTGGTTGTGTAGGATTGGGGGTGTGGTGCCGTTGGGGACGTGTTTGGGGAACACGGATTCGACGGGATTAACAGGATGGACACAGATCGGGAAAAGATCGGGACAAGATTTGAGGAACTGACGGGCACCATCATTGGTGCGGCCATGCGGGCCGCCACCCTCAGCGCTTCGTCCCCGGCGCCCGGGGCGGGGGGAACTTGGCCCGGTCGGCCTCGTCCATGATGCCCAGCATGACGGTGCGGAACCCCTCCACCGCCGCGGCCCCGGCGGCGCGATAGGCGCGGGCGATGCGAGCCCGCTGGGCGTCGGACAGTTGCCGCTCCAGCTCCTGGCCCTTCTCCGTCAGGGCCAGCAGCCGCTGGCGGCGGTCCTTGGTCCCGGTCCGCTGCTCCACATAGCCTTCGGCCACCAGCTCCGACAGCACCCGTGACAGGCTCTGCTTGGTGATCTGCAGGATGGCCAACAATTCGCTCACCGTGATGCCGGGGTACCGGCCCACGAAATAGACAACCCTGTGGTGCGCCCGCCCCAAGGCGATTTTTGCAAGCATTGCGTCGGGTTCGGCGGTAAAGTCACGGTAGGCGTAGAACAGCAGCTCCATTCCCTGGCGCAGGTCTTCCTCGCGCAGGAAAAGGGGGTTCGGGCCGGTTTTTACGTCAGTCATGTTGACTTGTTTCCGCCAGTCCGGCCCATTGGTCAAGCGATGCGTGGCGGCAAGGTGGTGGCCGCGCCGGCAGGACCCAGGGCGGTACCGCCCGCAAGGCGGGGGCGGTGGCGCCAGCCAAAGAAAGAGGATGCGTTCGAGATGTCCCTGATCCCCTTCCATGACCGTGACGGCGTCATCTGGTTCGACGGCAAGCTGGTGCCCTGGCGGGACGCCAAGGTACATGTGCTGACCCACGGCCTGCATTACGGCTCCTCGGTCTTCGAGGGGGAGCGAATCTACAGCGGCCGCATCTTCAAGTCGCGGGAACACTCGCAGCGGCTGATCCGCTCGGGTGAGATCCTGGGCATGAAGATCCCCTACACGGCGGAGCAGATCGACGCCGCGAAGGAGGAGACCTGCAAGGCCATGAACCTGACCAACGGCTATATCCGGCCGGTGGCATGGCGCGGCAGTGAGATGATGGGCGTCTCCGCCCAGAAGAACACCATCCACCTGGCCATCGCGGTGTGGGAGTGGCCGAGCTACTTCAGCCCCGAGGCGCGGATGAAGGGCATCGCCCTGCAATGGTCCAAGTGGCGCCGCCCCGCGCCGGACACGGCACCCACCGCGGCCAAGGCGGCGGGCCTCTACATGATCTGCACCATGTCCAAGCACGCGGCGGAGCAGGACGGCTTCCAGGACGCCCTGATGCTGGATTACCGCGGCCAGGTGGCAGAGGCGACGGGCGCCAACTTCTTCATGGTNTCCAGCCCACGCGCAGGTCCAAGGCGACGGGCGCCAACTTCTTCATGGTCAAGGACGGGGCCATCCACACCCCCACCCCCGACTGCTTCCTGGACGGCATCACCCGCCGCACGGTGATCGACCTGGCCAAGCGCCGCGGCTACACCCTGGTCGAGCGGGCCATCTTCCCGGAGGAGCTGGCCGGCGCGTCGGAGATCTTCCTGACCGGCACCGCGGCGGAGGTGACGCCGGTGGGCCGCATCGGCGACCTGACCTTCACCCCGGGTGAGGTGTGCAAGACCCTGATGACCGACTACGACGACCTGGTGAACGGCCGGCTGACCCTGGCCCAGGCCGCGGAATAATCCCCGTCACCATCGGTCCTGTCGCAAGCCCCCGGGCCACCCGCCCGGGGGCTTTTCTATTCGCCCTGCACAGAATGCGTGTCCTTGTGGACAGCGGCCTGTTGCCATCCCGGCACATGGCCCTATGACGCACCATATCTAGACGGAAGACGTATCCGGCCGAGCGTCTTGACAATATCGTGTTCCCCAGAACCTGTGGATAAGCCTGGGAGTAACCCGAAGGAGAGTGGCCGGGGAGCCTTGCCGCCCGCGGGACTCCGCTGCCCTGCACAAAAATCGGGCAGCCGCCCAGGCGCGCGGGAACGCTGGCGACTCGGGGTAGGGGGAGGGGGGAGCCCCCACCCTTGCCTGGACCATGGCGGACGATACTTCAGGACACATGCCCACCTGTCCCGGCGTGTCATGCATCAGGACGATCCCATGGCCCCTGGCCTCAACCGCCGTGCCGCCACCCTGGCCTTCGCCGTGGGGCAAGTGGCCCTGCCGGGTCTGCTGTTCGCCAACGGGTTCGAGCCCGCCCAGGCACCGCGGCCGAGCGCCGGCCCGACCCCGGTGGAACCGGCGGGCTATGCCTTCATTATCTGGGGACTGATTTACCTGGGCGCCCTGGCCTATGCCCTCTACCAGGCCCGCCCCACCCTGGCCGGCGACCCATTGCTGGCCCGCATCGGTTGGCTGACGGCCGGGGGCTACGGACTGACCTGCCTGTGGCTGGTGGTGGCAAGGGTCGGCCCCCTCTGGGCCACGGTGCCTGTCATCACCGGGATGCTGTGCCTTTTGGCAAGGGCCTTCCTCATCGCCTGCCGCTGGCCCGGGCGGGCCTCGGCCGGGCGGCGCTGGCTGGTCACGACGCCGCTCGCCCTGTTCGCGGGCTGGCTGACGGCAGCGACCTTCGTCAACGCGGCCGAGGTGCTGCCCCTCTATGGCTTCGGCCGGTTCGGCCTGTCGGTGGAAGCCTTCTCCCTCGGCATCGTGGCGGCCGCGTCCCTGCTGGCCCTCGTCATCCTGCGCCTGTCCCGCTGGAACCTGGCCTATGGCCTGACGGTGGCCTGGGCCCTGGGCGGGATCGTCGTCGCCAACCTGCAACGGGACCTCAGCACGGCCGTGGCGCTCCTGGCCGGGGGCATCGCCCTGGGGCTGCTGGTGGCCCTGGCCATCATGGCCGCCCGCATGATGACCACCCGGCGGGGAAGGATGGCGTGACCTCCCCCCCAGGGCCCGAGCCCATCCCAGCGGGTCCGATTTCCCCCTGATCCCCCAACCTCATCCCGGCTTGCGTCAATAAGCAGCCACGACGTTATGATGGCAGGGGGCCGACCCAGCAGGCAGGGGAGGGGACAAATGCTCGAGGGCACATGCCATTGCGGTGCCGTCCGCTTCACGGTGGCGGCGGTGCCCGACCGGCTCACCTCCTGCAATTGCTCCCTCTGCCGCCGCCTGGGTACCCTCTGGGCCTATTACCGGCCCGGGCAGGTGACCTTCACCGCCGGGGCCGGCAGCACCGTGCCCTATGTCCAGGGGGACCGGACCCTGGCGACGCACCATTGCCCCACCTGCGCCTGCGTCACCCATTGGGAAAGCCTGGAAGCCGGAACCGACCGCATGGGCGTCAATGCGCGCCTGTTCCCGCCCGCGGCCCTGGACGGCATCCCCGTCCGCCGGTTCGACGGGGCGGACAGTTGGACATTCCTGGATTGACGCAGGACCCCCCTCACGCCACCTCGGCCTGGGGGATGCCGCTGCCCTGGGGGGCGGTGGCGGGCAGGACGACGCGGACCATGGTGCCCTTGCCGGGCTGGCTCTCGATCTCCAGCCGGCCGCCCAGCAGCTCCACGAAGCGTTTGGTCAGGGGCAGGCCCAGGCCGGTGCCCTTGGGGTGGGGGCGGTCGGGGCGGCGGACCTGGCCGAAGGGGCGCAGGGCGGTGGGGATGTCCTGGGACGACATGCCGATGCCCGTGTCGCGCACCACCATGATGATGGCGCCGTCGTCGGGCGCGCGGGTCACCTCCACCGTCACCGTCCCGCCCGACGGGGTGAACTTGATGGCGTTGGATGCCAGGTTCAGCACGATCTGCCGCACCTTCTCCGGGTCGGTGCGGATTCGCAGGGGCGTGTCCGGCACCACCACCTTCAGGGTCACGCCGCTGCCGTCGGCCAGTTGCCGCAGCATGCGCACGCTGTCCTGGACAGCGCGGCCGATATCCACCTCGCGGATGTCCAGCCCGTCCGCGCCGGACTCGGCCCGGGCCAGGTCCAGGGTGCCGTCCACCAGATCCAGCAATTGCCGAGCGGCCTGGTGGATGTCGTCGGCATATTCGGCATAGCGGGGGTCGCCCACCTTGCCATAGGCCTCCTGCCGGATCAGGTCGGCGAAGCCGATGATGGCGTGCAGGGGCGTGCGCAACTCATGCGCCGCGTTGGCCATCATGTCCGTGCGCTGGCGCAGCTTGCCCTCGGACTGGCGGGCCAAATCGGACAACCGCCGCTCCGCCGCCCGCAGCAGGTCCATGGCGTCGGCCAGCCGCTGGTTGCGGTCGTTCAGCCCGGCTTCCAGCTTCTGCACCCGGCCCACCAGGGCGCGCTGCTTCAGCCGGGCCCGCAGGCACAAGGCGATCCGCGCCAGCAGGGTCGCCCGATCCACTGGTTTGGCCAGCAAATCCCAGGCCCCCAGTCCCAGGGCTTGGTCGCGCATGCGCCCGTCCGGGTCGTCCGCCACCAGCAGCAGGGCCGGCGGCCAGGGCAGGTCGGCCGCTGCCACGTCGGCCAGCAGGCCCAGCGGCCCGGCCACGGCGGGGCCGTCGATCAGCACCAGGTCGGGGGACAGCCGTCGGCAGGCGGGCAGCACTTCATGCGACTCCGCCACCCCATGCAGGGCCAGCGACATGCCATCGGCGCACAGCCCTTCCGGCACCAGCAGCGGGGATTTGCCCCCGCCGACAAGCAGGATGGAAGGGGAACTCTCGGCGTACGGCATGATCAGCGGCACCAGCCTCAACGACTGGGTGAAGTCTATGCCTCAAAAAAGGATTTGTCCCGCGATTCCTTGGCCCGTCGGGGTTACTCATGCAAGGCGGGCAGTAACGCGACCGTATGTACTCTAAGGAATCGCTTTCAGCCCTGCCAGCGTTCCGCCGCCGCCGTGTCGCTGTCCCGGGCCTCCACCCAGCGGCGCCCCTCGGGGGTCTCCTCCAGCTTCCAGAACGGCGCCTTGGTCTTCAGCCAGTCCATCAGGAAGCGGCAGGCCTCGAAGGCCGCGTCCCGGTGCGGGCTGGCGCAGGCCACCAGCACGATCCGGTCACCCGGCTCCAGCCTTCCATAACGGTGGATGACCAGGCAGTCCTCCAGCGGCCAGCGCGCCCGGGCCTCCGCCTCGATGGCCTCCAACTGCCGCTCGGTCATGCCGGGGTAATGTTCCAGGGTCATGGCAGAGACAGGTTGCCCGTCCCCGTCCACATGCATGTCCCGGACAAGGCCGACGAAGCTGGCCAGGGCGCCCACCCGCCGGTTGCCCGCCGACAGGGCGGCCAGCTCGGCGCCCATGTCGAAGTCCGCCTCCTGCACCCGCACGGCCATGGCGGGGCCCCCCTCAGCCGCCGGTGACGGGCGGGAACAGGGCCACCTCGTCCCCCGGCCCGACCGGGTGGTCGAAGGGCACGTACTCCTGGTTCACCGCCACCTTGACCACGGCCAGGTTGGCCAGCGCGTCGGCATAGCCCGGCCCCCGGCCGCGCAGCCATTCCACCAGCCCGGCCACGTCCGTGACCCCGGCGGGCGGCTCCACGCTTTCCTCGGCCAGCCCGATCTTGCTGCGCAGCCAGGCGAAGTACAGCAGCCTCATCGCTTCTCCCCCACCAGCCCCGACGCCGGTCGCGCCGGCGGCGCAGACGTCGGGGCCATCATGTATTTCAACCCGGCACGCAGGTAATCCCAGCCCGTCACCAGGGTCAGGGCCGCGGCGATCCACAGCCCCGCCTCCCCGATGGTCGTCACGGGCAGCCAGGCCGGGCCGTCGTCGCCGACGATGACGATGCCAATGGCCACCATCTGGATGGCGGTCTTCCACTTGGCCAGGTTGCTGACCGGCACGCTCACCTGCAACCCGGCCAGGAACTCCCGCAGGCCGGACACCAGCACCTCGCGCAGCAGGATGATCACGGCGGGGATCACGGCCAGCCCGTCCACCTTGTCCACCGCCACCACCATCATCAGCACGGCGGCCACCAGCAGCTTGTCGGCGATGGGGTCCAGGAACTTGCCGATCAGGCTTTCCTCCTGCCAAGCCCGGGCCAGGTAGCCATCGAACCAGTCGGTGATGCAGGCGGCGGCGTACAGCCCCAGGGCCGTCCAGGCCGGGGCGGGCCCCGGGAAGAACAGCAGGGCCACCACGACGGGGATCACGACGATCCGCGAAAGGGTCAGGATGTTGGGCAGGCTGGACAGCATGGCGCTCGATGAACCCGGAGTGGCGGCGGCATCCTAGCCGCCCGCCCGCCGCTTTGGTACCGCGAACTCTGGGGTGCAGGGTTCCATGTCTCCCCAGGCACCCAAGGCCGGCGACCGCCGGCCCGCGCCCCCGTGGGCGCGCAAGCCAAGCCCGCGGATGCGGGCGCCCGGCGCCTGAGGGAACACGAAAGCCCAATGGCTGGCCCGGCCACGGGCTAGCCGTTGGGGTGAAAATGGTCGTAGATGCGCTTGGCGACCGCCTCGCTGATGCCCTCCACCGCAGCAAGGTCCTGGAGCCCTGCGCGGGACACGGCGCGGGCGCTGCCGAAATGGTGCAGCAGGGCCTTCTTGCGCTTCGGGCCGATGTTGGGGATCTCGTCCAATGGGCTCGCCCCGATCGCCTTCTCCCGCTTCGCCCGATGGCCGCCGATGGCGAAGCGGTGCGCCTCGTCGCGCAGGCGCTGCAGAAAGTACAGCACCGGCGACTTGGGGTCCAAGCCGAAGGGCGGCCGGTCCGGCAGGAAGAACCGCTCCCGCCCCGCCTCCCGGTCGCTGCCCTTGGCGATGGCGGCGAAGGGCACGTCGTCGATGCCCAGCTCCCCGAACACCTCCACCGCCACCCGCAACTGGCCCTCGCCCCCGTCGATCAGCACCAGGTCGGGCCAGCCCTCGCCGGTCCGCTCCGGGTCCTCCTTCACCTGCCGCTCGAAGCGCCGGGTCAGCACCTCGCGCATCATGGCATAGTCGTCGCCCGCCGCGCCGGGGGTCTTGATGTTGAACTTGCGGTAGGCGTTCTTGATGAAGCCGTCCGGCCCCGCCACCACCATGCCGCCGATGGCGTTGGTCCCCTGGATGTGGGAGTTGTCGTAGACCTCGATCCGCTTCGGCGGCTCCGACAGGCCGAACACCTCCGCCACCCCGGCCAGCAGCTTGGCCTGGCTGCCGCTTTCCGCCAGCCGGCGCCCGTGCGCCTCCCGGGCGTTGTTCAGGGCGTGCTCCACCACCCGCCGCTTGTCGCCGCGCTTCGGCGCATGCAGCTCCACCCGCGACCCGGCACGGATGCCCAGCGCCTCCTCCAGCAGCTCGTGCTCCGCCAGCTCCTCGCTGACCAGCACCAGGGGCGGGGCGGTCTTGTTCTCATAGAACTGCGCCACGAAGGCGGCCAGCACCTCGCCCACCTCCTGCCCCTTGTCATGGCTGGGGAAGTAGGCGCGGTTGCCATAGTTCCGCCCGCCGCGGAAGAAGAACACCTGCACGCAGGTCAGCCCCCCCTCCTGGAAGGCCGCCACCACGTCCGCGTCCTCCACCCCCTCCACATTGATGTCCTGGTGGGCCTGGATGGCGGTGAGCGCCCGGATACGGTCGCGCAGCTTGGCGGCGCGCTCGAACTCCAGGTTCTCGCTGGCCTCCATCATGGCCTCGGCGATGCGCTGCTGCACCTCGCTGGTCTTGCCGGCCAGGAAGGCCTTCGCCTCCCGCACCTGCTCGGCATACTCGTCCTGGCTGACCCGGGCGACGCAAGGGGCGGTGCAGCGCTTGATCTGCCATTGCAGGCAGGGCCGCGTGCGGCTGCTGAACACGGCGTCGGCGCAGTTGCGGATCATGAAGGCCCGCTGCAACGCCGTCATCACCCGGTTCACGCTCCCGGCCGAGGCGAAGGGCCCGTAATAGCTGCCCGCCTGATCGCGGGCGCCCCGATGCTTGGTGAGCTGGGGATAGGGGTGGTCGCCGGTGATCAGGATGTGCGGGAAGGTCTTGTCGTCCCGCAGCAGCACGTTGTACCGCGGCATCAGCCGCTTGATCAGGTTCGATTCCAGCAGCAGCGCCTCCACCTCGGTATGGGTGGTGACGAACTCCATGGTGGTCGTCTCCGCCACCATGCGCTGGAGCCGGATGGGCAGCTTGTTGACCTGGGTATAGTTGGTGACGCGGCGCCTCAGGTTCCGCGCCTTGCCCACATACAGCACGTCCCCGTCGTCATTCATCATGCGATAGACGCCCGGCGTCTCCGGCAGGGTGCGCAGGTATCCCCTGATGGTCTCCACGCCCCGTTGCAGGTCGGCGGCCGAGCGTCGGCGGCGGCCCGGCGGCGCCTCGGCCGGGGCGGCGGGGGAGGGGGGCTGTAGGTCGGTGCTGTCATCCACGATCATGGCCCGACATGTGGCCGATGCGGTGCCGCCGGTCAATGCAGCCTGACACCCAGAAAGCGACGGCGATAGCCGTCGCAGGCCGGCGACCGCCGGCCCGCGGCCTCGTGGCCGCGCAAGCCAAGCCCGCGGAGCGGGCGCCCGGCGCCTGAGGGCGAAAGCATAGCGAATCGACGGGGCTACCCCTTTGTGCAAAGGGCCGTTGGAGTCTTCCACGATTCCTGTGGATAACTCTGCGGACAACCCTGGGCGGACCTTGTGCGACCCCAAGCGTCCCGCGGCTTTGGCGTCTCTGCCCAATTTTTAGGCAGAAAACACCGAGCCATTGATTTCATTCACTTTTTTCCCAGTCAAGGGGTCACACGCCTGTCACATCGAACATTTCGGCCCTTGACTCCAGGCGTTCTGCGGATTCGGGCGATTGTTCCGCATCTATGTGCAAAACTTAGGCGGGATGGGTCATTTCCGTTCGCACCCTAATCGGCGCTGGCGGGGCTGGTGGCAGGCGCCTGGGGGTACCCCGCCGGTCCGGCCCAATCCGAACGCGCGGTGCGTTCCAGCACCGGCCAGCCCAGCGCCTCGTTCCCGTCCAGGGCCAGCACCTGGCCCGTCAGGCAGGGCGTCTCCAGGATGAAGCGCAAGGTGCGGCAGATCTCCGCCGCCGGGTCGCCTGTGGGCAAGGTCACCTCGCTGCCGGGCACGGGGGCCGCGGGGCCGAAGCCGTTGACCCGCACCCGCGGCGCCAGCCCCAGGGCCAGCGCCCGCACGCACGCCAGCACCCCGGCCTGGGCCAGGCCATAGCTCAGGAAGTGCGGCGCCTCCAGGGCGGCCCGCTGGTCCACCAGCAGCAGCACATGCCCGTCCTCCCCGGCGGGGAGCTGCCGGGCCAGCCCCTGGGCCAGCAGGAAGGGTGCCCGCAGGTTCACGGCCATCTGCCGGTCCCAGGTGAACCGGTCCGCCGTCTGGGCCGTGTCGTCGATGGCCAGGGCCTCCGCATGCACCACCAGGTGCAGCGCCCCCAGCCGCTCGGACACGGTGGGCACCAGCCGCTCGGCCTCCGACTCCTGCGCCAGGTCACAGGCGAAGGTCGCGCCATGGGCGCCGCCGCGCTGCATCTCGCCCAGCACGGCATCCGCCGCCGCCCGCCCGCCGGTCGAGTATTGCAGGCCCACGGTCCAGCCCAGCCGTCCCAGCTCGACGGCCACCCAATGCCCGATCCCGTGTCCCCCGCCGGTGACCAAGGCCACCTTCCGCGTCACAACCGCCATCACCCGATCCTCACCCGACCCGTCCACAACCGGCGGCAAGCCGTTGCGTCACCGGGATATTTAGGGGCGATGACGGTTCCGTGAAGCTCGGGCTTGATCCTGAGGCATGCATCCAGAAGGCACGGATGAACCCGGATCAATGCCGGATCGTCCCGGATAAGGCCACAAGGTCTCCCGCCGCGAAAGCGCCGCAGGCAACCTCCCCCAAGCCCCGGGCGCCCCCTCACCGACCAAGCCCGATCCGCGCCAATCCGTCATCATCCCTTTCATCCGTGCCCTCATCCTTCCGCACCGGCTCCGCAACGCCCCTCAGCTCCCCGCGAACTTGCCCGCCGTGTCGCCCCACAGCTCCTTCAGCCGAGCGTCCCGGCCGCAGCCATAGCGATAGTATTTATACTTCAGCGAGTTCACCTGGTAATAGTTCTGGTGGTAATCCTCCGCCGGCCAGAACTGGGTCTCCACCCGCACCGGCGTCACCACCGGCCATTTCAAAACCTTGCTGGCCTCCAGGGCGGCCTTGCTCTCCTCGGCCGCCTTCTTCTGCGCCTCGTCCTGGGCGAAGATGGCGGTCTGGTAGCTCTCGCCCCGGTCACAGAACTGGCCGCCGGCATCGGTGGGGTTCACCGTGCGCCAGAAATAGTCCACCAGTTGCCGATAGCTCACCACCTCAGGGTCGAAGGTGACCTTCACCACCTCCAGGTGGCCGGTGCCGCCGGCGCTGACCGACTTGTAGTCCGGGTTCTTCGTCCGCCCCCCGGCATAGCCGGAGACGGTGTCCACCACCCCCGGCACCTTGTCGAAGTCGCTCTCCACGCACCAGAAGCAGCCGCCGGCAAAGACCGCCACCTCCGTCTTCGCGGGCACCCTGGCCGGCGCCGTCTCCGTCGCCCCGCCCACACCGGCCACCCAGGCCAGCCCCAGCGCACCCACCCCCGCCAACACCACCCGCCGCAGCATAAGGACCTCCATCCCCAATCCATGTCTGTCGTCTGTCACGCAGGCACGCCAACGTCCGTAAGCCCCAATGGAAGGCACCCGGCCACACCGAACGCCGCCATAGCGTCCCCTCCCCCAGAGGGGGAGGGACAGGGAGAGGGGTTAGGACCTTGCCGGAAAGGGGAACCTGCGGGCAGGCGCCTGCTATCCCGATCGCACCACCCCTCTCCCTGTCCCTCTCCCGCCGGGAGAGGGGACGCCACGGCCCCCGTCCGTCTTGAAGTTTGGTCGTCGGCCACACCGCCGCGATGCTCACCCCACCGCCGGCTTGAACCCCATGGCCACGCCGTTCATGCAGTACCGCAGCCCCGTGGGCTTCGGCCCGTCGTCGAAGACGTGGCCCAGATGCCCGCCACAGTTGGCACAGTGCACCTCCGTCCGCACCATGAAGAACTTGCGGTCCTCCGACGTGCCGATGCCGCCCGGCAGGTGGTCCCAGAAGCTGGGCCAGCCGGTGCCGCTCTCATACTTGGTCTTGGCGTCGAACAGGGGGTGGTCGCAGCCGGCACAGTGGAAGATGCCGGGCCGCTTCTCCTGGTTCAGCGGGCTGGTTCCCGCCCGCTCCGTCCCATGCTCCCGCAGCACCTCATAGGCCGCGGGCGACAGCCGCTTCTTCCACTCCGCGTCCGGGAGTTGGAACGGGAAGGCTTTCCCCGCCGTCCCCGTGGCCTGGGCCTCCCCGGCCGACAACCCACCCTTCACCGCCGCCCCGGCCACCCCGGCCGCCAGCAGGCCCAAGAATCCACGCTTGCTCATCACCTGAAGCCTCCCACGAAAGGGATTTCCCTGGCCCCTAATGTGGTCCACCCCCCACCCCCTGACCACTCACAGCGCACCACGCCGGGTCACGAGGGCGTGAGAGCGGCGTGTGCATCGAGATGTCTGAGGCCTGGGTGGCGTCAGGGGCGCTCACCAGGGGCCGTCCTACCGGGACCGACCTGTGGAATCCGAACGCAGAGGACGCAGAGGGCCGCAGAGGACACAGAGGGTCGGCGCGGTGACGACGTCATCCCCTCTCTTTACCCCCGGAAAGCCTTGCGCGCCGAGGCGCGCGATCAATAGGGATTGGGATCGAAGGCACGCTGCCGCCCGGACGGCACCCTCTGCGTCCTCTGCGGCCCTCAGTGTCCTCTGCGTTCCCAAGCACCCGTCACGTCGCGCACGGCGGCAAACCCGGGCGCCGCCGCTTGCCCGGACCGCACCCACCCCCGAAACGAAAAGCGCCCGCCCCCACACCGGGGGACGGGCGCCCATCACGCGCTCAAAGGCGCCGTGTCAGCAGCAGCCACCCAGGCCGCAGCAGGACAGCACCATCTCGCAACAGGCCTCCACGGCCCTCACCACCGCCCCCGGCGCCGCGGCATAGGCCGAGGCAGTGGCGGTCAGCATGGCGGCAGAGGCGAACAGCACGATACGCTTCATGATCAATCTCCAAGGGATGGTTGTCGGTCACGTCGGGAACGCGGGCACATCCCGCGGCGGCGGCTCCTCCACCTCCACCAACCGCCCCACCAACAGGGCCACCACCCCGGCCTCCCATCCCGCTTGGGCGAGCCCCAGCGGACCCACCGGTGCCGAGGCCAACGGCACCCCATGGCACAGCACGGCACAGGCCGCCGGGCAAGGCACCGCCACCGGGTCACAACACCCGTGCGCCTCCCCCGCCTGGACAGCCACGCTGGCCGCCACCGCGGGCGCGACCCACCCGCCCACGCCCAACACCATGGCCACCACCACGGCCACCCACCGCAGCACCCGGGTGCTTCTGCGCAAGCCCTTGATCATGCCCTGAGGCTATAGCCGGGCAGGGGAGGGGGCAAGGTGGGGCGGGGTCACGAGGGCGTGATTAGGCTCTTTGCCTTGGGGTAAATGGAACGACTACACCGGTCCCCTTTGTGCTGGCAGTTGTTGCGTTAGGTTGAAGGGTAAGAATAACTCCTGATCCTTTGTCGAACCAACCCTCATCGAAACCAAATAATTCTTCAATGTCATGGCCATATATGGTGAAATCATTGTCGAGAAAATCTTGCTTTGTTCGCATGCCTGCCTCTACTACCATGCGGATTGCTTGATAAACCAGTTTAGGCTTTGCGGGTTGTACATCTCGATCCATTGGCTCTTCCCTTGACCATCCCTTTGCGCTATAATATTTATAGAGTTGCCGCTCGTAATCTTCGTCAAACAGTTCAAGATCACGGCAGCGCCTAATCATTGCTTTGATTGAAACTCTCCATTTTTCCTTTAAAAGCAAAAGCTTGGAAAGTGTTGGCACCCCAAGTTCAAGTGAGAAATTATCGGCAGGCATCAGAAATGCGCTCGCAAGTCTAAATGCCTGATTTTCTATAAGCTTGAAGTTATTTTTCAATTCGTCATGGGTTGCATTTTTGTGAAGCACCGCATGGGCGAGTTCATGAGCAGCGTCCATTTGTCTTCTGAAAAAAGACATCTTATCATTCGCAAGCAGGATGTAGGGTCGATAATCATATTCTGACCAATTGCAAAGCCCATCAAGAGCTGATGTTCCCATCTCATCGCAGCAAACGACGACACCATTCTTCTCACAAACCTCTATCATGTTTGTGATTGGACGGTCTCCAATTTTCCAATGTTCGCGCATGCTCTTTGATATATTCTCTAAGTCATCATCTCGCAAAGATTTATAGCTGGCACCATTCAAGAAATCCGGAAGATTGAGCGCTGGGAACTTCACATAATGCTGAGCAATATAACTGACTTCTTGGGCCCAACGCAGCCTAGCACGTTGGCGCGCCAAGTCGCGCTTCCGTGCACTCGCCAATGATCGGAAGAAAAATGGATTGCTCCCATGAACAAATAACGGACGTAGAAAGTAGCTCGGTCTGACCTTCAATGCATTTGCAAGTTCAATAAGCTTCTCTGGCGTGGGTGTTGAGTCTCCATGTTCCCATCTAGAAATCGTGCTAGTGTGGACGTTCAGAAGGTCAGAAATTGTTACCAAGGTCGAAATTCCGCGCGCGTCCATCGCTTCACGCAACCTCTCTTTAACGAATCGCGGAGTTCCGGTTTTCATGGAATTCCTCCCACACACCAAGCAGCCAATACGCCCTGCATACATGAAGGGCGTGGCTCAAGCAGTATAATTTTGGTTGGTCAGCTATTATTTTGCCGCTATATCAAGTTGATCTTCAGAAGCGTTTTCTGCTCCGACGAAAGGCGGCACATCTACCCGAAGTTCCAAAGTGAGTTCTGTAATTGAAGTTTCAGTCAATGCGGGTTCGATTGCTTCAACCGCGTAACCCGCAATAAAGCTGTCCATTTCTTCATAGAGTATGAAATCGGAAAAATCCGGCTCAATGACTGCAATAGCGACCTCATGTAGCTTGAGTACATCTTTCCGATCTCGGCATGTTAGGATCAGAACATAGATAGCCTCACTTTCTTCGAATTCGTCTTCGAAGGTTGGAAGTGCCAACTGCTTACTGTACGGTTTATTCAATAGTGCGCCATTGGCGCGCGTCATGTTCGCCGTAGGGAGCGTGCGAGCATCTCCAATGCTCGCACAGCCAATCACAACTTGTCCAAACTTGCCGAGTACTTGGTAATTTCTCAGCGATGTGCCGGGAAAATACTCTCCAAGTATCGTAATTCCACCATTATTCTCGATTGTTTCTGGTAAGTTAAGCAGCATCATTTCATAAGCGGATAGGCCGGTAATCCGAGCGAGTCCTGAACCTTTCAGCCCAATGCTCAGCGCACCAGTGCCCGCCTTTGTGCGAATGGCACGAAGCGCTTCAACCATTTCCAGAAGTTGCTCACGCGCAACATTCTTTCTGATGATCTGCTTGCACCTTTTGGCGGACATCGGGGTCTCCTGGGCCATAATCGTCAGGAAACGTACCCCGAAATTTTGCATTATACAAGGCCTGACTAGCCCTTTCGCGCATACGGATCGGGTGCCGATGTGGAGCGAGGAATCACCCCCACGCCGATAAAGCCGCTTTCGTCGAAAGAAAAGCTAACTCCCTGATCCTCCAACGCCTTCCTTAAATCCCTGAGTGTCCGCGGCTGGAGCTGCCTGTCCATCTCCCGCTCGAACTCCGCGATGGTCGGCACGGATATTCCGCTCGCCTTCGCGAGGTCTGTTTGGGACCAGCGGATCAGGGCGCGGGCGGCGCGGCACTGGGCGGGCGTAATGTTTTTATGATTATCCACTGGATTACCAATTGCGTTTAGGCGTGACCCTGCTACATTGATCATAGTCATCTCAGGCCCAATCGGATAGCCCGCGCCAGCCTCGGCGCGGGGAAGGAGGAGTCATGGCGGAGGGTGGGCAGGCGGCGCAGGTGTTGGGGACCTTGATGCCCATGTATGCCCGGGACACCTGGGGCATGACGGATGAGGAGCGGGATGCCTTCCTGGACAAGCGCTCACAACTGACCTGGCTGTTGGCCCAGCTCCCGGCGCACGGGCCGGCGCAGCTCCAGGCCAAGCTGGAAATCCTCTGCCGCCGCCTGCGGCTGGACCTACCCCAGGGTGGGGTGACCACGGACTATTTGCTGGCCGAATCGGCCCGGGCGGACGCGGCGGCGTTGGCGGGGATGGGGGGGGTGACCTGACGGGGTTTCCCCCCTCACCCGGTTCTCCGGAACATGCCGGCTCGGTACTGCCTTCGTCGGCGAAGGATTTTTTGCTTCCCCCGCGAAGGCGGGGGTCCACTGTTTTTCAGCGCGGGCAACGGCTGACAAGGGGTCAAGAACCGTGGGCCCCCGCCTTCGCGGGGGACACAGGAGTGCTTGGCGGACGCCGACCAGCCTGAACTCTACGCCCTTACGGGAACGGTTCCGGGGCAGCCTCTCCCCAGGGAGAGGGAATGTCTGTCGTGTTCATCCGTTGTGATCCGTGTCCATCCGTGTTCCCGACCATGCCCGCCGCGGCCGTGCCGGGGCTGGGCCATCCCGACCCCTCTGCGTCCTCTGCGACCATCCGTGTCCTCTGCGTTCCCCAAACCCGACCCCCAGAAAGTGGACAAAATTCCCAGAACTTGGTACCCTCCCGACACTGCCCAACCGGGCGGCGGGTCTTGGGACAAGTGGGGTGAGGGGGAGTTAAGGAGACAAAGGAGACATGGTTTCGACCCCGTCACCTTTGTCTCCTTAAGCGGAAAAGTGCGGTCTTGTCAGGCACATGGAATGTGACACGTGTCACCTTAAGCGTCACCTTACGTCACCTTAAGGTCTCGTTATGTCTCCCGGCGTCTCCTGGTTCAGCCCAGCGCCCCGGGCTTGAACCGCACGGCTTCCAGTCCCACGGCGGCGCAGTCGGGGTACACGTCGGGCTTCTCGGTCCGGACCCGGGCGCCCAGCACGGACGGGGGCGCCAGGCACAGGGACAGGATGCCGTCCAGCAGCGTCTCTTGCAGGTTGAAGTGGCCGCGGCCGGCCAGGTCCATGATCTCCCGCCGCAGGAAGTCATAGTCCAGAACCTCGGCGATCTCGTCCGCCCCGGGGCTCTCGGGCTTCAGGAACAGCTCGATGTTCACCAGGATGCGCTGCGGTCCGCGCTTCTCGAAGTCGTGGATGCCGATGTTCACCTTCAGGGCGAAGTCGCGCAGATAGATGGCCCGAACCTCGCCCCAGCGGGACAGCAGCATCAGCCGGGGCAGGTCCAGGCCCGGCGTACCCGAAGCGGGGGTCACGGTCATCATCACTCCTTGAAGGGTTGGCGGATCTCGAACATCACGTCGCGGGCGCGGGGCTCCAGGTGCTGGCCGCCATCCACATACAGCAGCTCGGCCCGGGCGCTGGGGGTGTCCAGCAGGTACGCTACGGCGCGGGCCAGGTCTTCCGGGTCGCTGCCGCGGCGCAGGGGGTTCATGCGGTGGGTCCGCTCGAACTCCTCCGCCGTCTGGTCGGCGGAGGGCAGGGTCAGCCCCGGGGCGATGCCGTGCACCCGGATGCGCCCGGCCCAGGTGACTGCCAGCAGCCGGGTCAGGCCGGCCAGGCCCAGCTTGCTGACGGTATAGCTGAAGAAGTCCGGGTTCAGGTTGCCCACCTTCTGGTCCAGGATATTGACCAGCACCGGGTCGTCCTCAGGCTTGGTGACGGCGGCGAAGCCCTGGGCCAGGAAGGCGGGGCCTTGCAGGTTGGCGGTCAGGTGGGCGTCCCAGCTCTCCGGCGTGGCGGACTCCGCACTGTCCTCCACGAAGCGGCTGGCGTTGTTGACCACCGCGGTCAGGCTGCCCAGGGCCTTGGCCGCGTCCTCCGCCAGGGCGCGGGACGCGGTGGGGCTGGACAGGTCGGCCCCCAGCGCCACGGCCCGCCCGCCACCGGCGTTTAGGCGGGCCGCCAGCTCCTCGGCCGGCTTGGCGGAGTGGTTATAGTGGATGGCCACGGCCCAGCCCCGGGCCGCCAGATGCTCCACCATGCAGCGCCCGATGCGCTGCGCCCCGCCGGTGACCAGGACAGTACGACGACGGGGCTCGGTCATGGGACGGCCAGGGGGTTCCGGGGCGGGCAGGGCAGGGGAGATATAGCCCGAACAGCCGTTTCCTCAATGACTTACCAAAAGGGGAACCGGCGAATGGCCCAGCACATACTTGCTGACGCCACCCAGGATGCGGACGCGCAGGCGGTTGTGGCCATAGACGCCCATGACGATCAGCCCGGCGCCGCTGGCCTTGGCCTCCGCCAGGATGGCCTCGCCGGTCTGGCCCTCGCGGGCGGTGATGCGGGCCAGCTCGACCTTCACGCCGTGCTCCGCCAGGAACCGGCCGATGCCGCCGCCGCGGATCTCGTCGTCGCCCTGTTCCTGCACCGTGACGACCCGGACCTGCTCCGCTTCCTTCAGCAGGGGCAGGGCATTGCGCACGGCGGTGGCGGCCTCCTTGCCGGATTTCCAGGCCACGGCGACATAGGCCGTGTCCACCGGCCCCCGGAAGCCGCGGGGCAGCACCAGCACCGGGGCGCTGGCGGCAAAGGGCAGGTACTCCGTCAGGTCGGAATGGAAGTCGGCGAAGGCGGTGCGCGGGGCGTCCTGGCTGACGGCGATCAGGTCGGCGTAGCGGCCATGCTCGGCCAGGTGCTCGGCCGCGTCGCCCAGCTCGAAGATGAAGTCGCCGCGGATGCCGTGTTCGGCGCAAACGGCCTCGAACGCGGCCTGCTCCCGGTCCGCCAGGTCGGCGGCCACGTCCCGGGCCTGGTTCAGCCCGTCGCCGATGGCGACGCCGGGCACGTCCATGGGCAGGATCACGTACAGGCCCAGCAGCCTTGCGTCCTGCCGCCGCGCCATGTCCGCCGCCACGGCCAGTCGGTGCGGCGACTCCGGGTCCGGTCCCAGATGCACCAGGATGGTCTTCACGGCCATGGTTCTTTTCCTCCCCTTTCGCTCGGGCAACGGTTCGGCCCGCACCCTGCGCCGCCAAGGTCCGGCGGTCCTTGACCTGGGTCAAGGGCGTTCACACCATGGGAAGATCGGAACCACATGCGGTGACCAGGATGCGCCTCGCCCCCCTCGCCATGCTCGCCCTGCTGCTGGGCACCCCGGCCCTGGCCCAGATGGGCGGCCTGCCCCCCTCGGTGGCCGCCACCTCGCCGGAGGGGGCGCTCTACGGGCTGGTGCTGGAGGAAAGGCAGCGGGTCGGCGTCGCCGGCCTCACCCGCCACCCCCTGCTGGACGCCGTGGCGGCGGAGCAGGCGCGGGCCCTGGCGCTCGGCGGCGGGCGGCCCGACGGCAACGCGGTGCAGGCCGCCCTGCACCGCCAGCGCTACATCCCCATGCAGGACGCGGTACTGGCCGCCCGGGCCGGCGACGACCCGCTCCAGGTGCTGGACATCCTGGTCCGCGACCCGGAAACGGGCTTCGCCCTGACCAACCCGGTGTTCCAGGAAATCGGCCTGGCCCGCGCCCCCAACCCCCGCACGCAGGGCCCCAACGATGCCCAAGTCTGGGTCCTGGTCCTCGCCAAACCCCTGCGCGCCGCGCCGGAGCAGTGACCTGATTTAGCGGAGGTTCCCACAAGCCCGCTGGATGCGGCGGCAGGCTTCCTCCAGCACGTCGGTGCTGGTGGCGTAGCTGATGCGGAAGAAGGGCGACAGGCCGAACGCCGCCCCCTGCACCACGGCCACCCCCTCCGCCTCCAGCAGGTAGGTGACGAAGTCCTCGTCATTGGCGATGGTCTTGCCGTCGGGCGTGGTCTTGCCGATCACCCCGGCGCAGGACGGGTAGACATAGAACGCCCCCTCCGGGTTGGGGCAGTGCAGGCCGGCCGCCTGGTTCAGCATGCCGACCACGAGGTCGCGGCGCTGCTGGAACACCTTGGCCCGTTCGCGGATGAAGTCCTGCGGCCCGTTCAGCGCCTCCACGGCGGCGGCCTGGCTGACGCTGCTGGGGTTGCTGGTGCTCTGGCTCTGGATGATGCCCATGGCCTTGATCAGGGCGGCGGGACCGCCAGCATAGCCGATGCGCCAGCCGGTCATGCTGTAGGACTTGGACACCCCGTTGACCGTCAGCGTCCGGTCATAGAGCGCCGGAACCACCTGGGCGATGGTGGTGAAGCGGAAATCGTCGAACACCAGGTGCTCGTACATGTCGTCGGTCATGACCCAGACATGGGGGTGCCGCAGCAGCACCTCCCCCAGCGCCTTCAACTCATCGGCCGTGTAGGCCGCGCCGGTGGGGTTGCTGGGGCTGTTCAGGATCAGCCACTTGGTCTTCGGCGTGATGGCCTTTTCCAGGTCGGCGGGCTGCAGCTTGAAGCCCACCTCCGCCGGGCATTCCACCGGCACGGGCGTGCCCTCCGCCAGCAGCACCATGTCCGGATAGCTGACCCAATAGGGGGCGGGGATGATCACCTCATCGCCCAGGTTCAGGGTGGCCATCAGGGCGTTGTACAGCACCTGCTTGCCGCCGGTGCCGACGGTGATCTGGTTCGGCTCATAGGCCAGGTCGTTCTCCCGCCGGAACTTGGCGGAAATCGCCTTCTTCAGCTCCGGCGTGCCGTCCACGTCGGTGTAACGGGTCTGGCCCTTGTCGATGGCGGTCTTCGCCGCCTCCCGGATGTTCTCCGGCGTGTCGAAGTCCGGCTCCCCCGCGCCAAGGCCGATCACGTCCCGCCCGGCCGCCTTCAGGGCGCGGGCCTTGCTGGTCACCGCGATGGTGGGCGACGGCTTGATTCGGGACAGGCGGTCGGCAAGGAACGGCATGGTTGATCCCCAAGTCAGGACGGAAAATGACCGGGGCGCAGGGTATTTCGGCGGCAACCGGCCCGGCAATCGCGCCTTTGTCGGGTCAAGGTCCCGTTTTCGGCAGGGCGGGGCCGGATTTGCGGGGCCGGCCGCCCCCGTGACAATCTTCCCGTGCTGGGGTAATCCATCGGGAAAGGCAGGCTTGGGACGGGATGAAGCTGGACGTCGCACAGATCGTGACCTATGGGGCCGCGGGCGCGGTGGTCCTGGTATTCCTGCTGGTGCTCATCCTCTCCCTGCGCCCGCGCCGGCCCAAGCGCCTCTCCACCCGCCAGTACAATGCCGAGCTGTTCAAGCGCCGCATGGCGCTGGAGGAGCTGCCCTATGCCGTCCTGCATGACGTGCGGCTGAAGGACACCAAGGGCGGCATCATCGCCATCGACCAGGTCATCCGCCTCCCGGCCTCTATCCTGCTCATCACCTCGGCCCCCCAGGATGTGGGCGGGCAGGTCATGGCGTCCCCCTCCGCCGGGCAGTGGAAATATGTGAACGGGCAGGGGGCCGTGTCCGTGATGCTGAACCCGGTGGTCCAGCTCCACCCCCTGATCCACGCCATCCGCGCCCGCTATCCCCTGGTGAAGGTCCGGCTGCTGACCGTCTTCCCCGCCTCCGCCGACTTCCGCGGCAAGCCGCCCCGCGGCTGCTGCCTGGGCGACGGCGTGGTCCCCGCGGTGAGGGAGTTCGCGGCGGAGGACGGGGTCGAGAGCCCGGTCATCGAACAGGCCTGGGAAAGCCTGTCCACCTCGCTCCAGAAGGCGACGGCGGAGGCGAAGGCATAAGGGAGGGCACTTCCCCAACCGCGGGGAACAAACGCGGACCAAACCCCCTAGCCCCCGGCTTCCGACACGCCTATGTTACGGCCATGCCGCAGGATGCCCCCCACACCGCCGCCACCTATCCCGTCCTGAACCCCGTGGTGATGCCCTGGCGCACCCGCACGGTGTCGCCGCCCATGCGCACGCCGCTGAAGGTGGTCAGCGAGTTCCAGCCGGCGGGCGACCAGCCCAAAGCGATCCAGGAGCTGGTGGCCGGCCTGCGCGCGGGGGAGAAGGACCAGGTCCTGCTGGGCGTCACCGGGTCGGGCAAGACCTTCACCATCGCCCACATGATCGAGCAGGTGCAGCGGCCCACCCTGATCCTGGCGCCGAACAAGACCCTGGCCGCCCAGCTCTATGGCGAGATGAAGAGCTTCTTCCCCGAGAACGCGGTGGAATACTTCGTCTCCTACTACGACTATTACCAGCCGGAGGCCTATGTGCCCCGGACGGACACCTATATCGAGAAGGAATCCTCGATCAACGAGCAGATCGACCGGATGCGCCACGCCGCCACCCGGGCACTGCTGGAGCGGCGGGACGCCATCATCGTGGCCTCCGTGTCCTGCATCTACGGCATCGGCTCGGTGGAGACCTATTCGGAGATGACGGTGGACGTGGCGGTGGGGCAGACCCTGAACCGCCAGCAACTGCTCCAGCGCCTCGTCGAACTGCAATACCGCCGCAACGATGCCGGATTCGGCCGCGGCTCCTTCCGGGTGCGTGGCGACACGATCGAGCTGTTCCCCGCCCACATGGAGGACCGGGCTTGGCGCTTCTCCCTGTTCGGGGATGAGGTGGAGGCGATCCTGGAGATCGACCCCCTGACCGGGGAAAAGCTGGGCGGGATGAAGGAAGTCCGCATCTACGCCAACAGCCACTATGTCACGCCCAAGCCGACCCTGTTGCAGGCGGTGGAGCAGATCAAGCGGGACCTGAAGCTGCGGCTGGAGGAGTTTTACGCCCAGGGCAAGCTGCTGGAGGCCCAGCGGCTGGAGCAGCGCTGCACCTTCGACATCGAGATGATGGTGGCGACGGGCAGTTGCGCCGGCATCGAGAACTATTCCCGCTACCTCTCCGGCCGCCAGCCGGGGGAGCCGCCGCCGACCCTGTTCGAGTATCTGCCGGAGGACGCGCTGCTGATCGTGGACGAAAGCCACGTGATGGTCCCCCAGATCGGGGGCATGTTCAAAGGCGACTTCATGCGGAAGACGACGCTGAGCGAGTTCGGCTTCCGCCTGCCGTCCTGCACCGACAACCGCCCCCTGAAGTTCGAGGAGTGGGAGGCCATGCGCCCGCCCACGGTCTTCGTCTCCGCCACCCCCGGCAACTGGGAGCTGGAGCGCACCGGCGGCGTCTTCGTGGAGCAGGTGGTCCGCCCCACCGGCCTGGTAGACCCGGAGGTCATCGTCCGCCCGACCGAGACGCAAGTTGACGACGTGATGGCGGAGGTGAAGGAAGTGGTGGCCAAGGGCCTGCGCGTCCTCGTCACCACCCTGACCAAGAAGATGGCGGAGGCGCTGACGGAGTACATGATGGAGGCGGGCATCAAGGTCCGCTACATCCACTCCGACGTGGAGACCTTGGAGCGCATCGAGATCATCCGCGATTTGCGCCTCGGTGTCTTCGACGTGCTGATCGGCATCAACCTGCTGCGCGAAGGCCTGGACATCCCGGAATGCGGGCTGGTGGCCATCCTGGACGCGGACAAGGAAGGTTACCTGCGCAGCCGCACCTCCCTGATCCAGACCATCGGCCGCGCCGCCCGCAACGTGGAAGGCCGCGCTATCCTCTACGCCGACAAGGAAACCAACAGCATGAAGGCGGCGCTGGAGGAAACGGCCCGCCGCCGCGCCAAGCAGCTCGCCTACAACGCGGAGCACGGCATCACGCCGGAGTCGGTGAAGAAGAACATCGCCGACGTGCTGATGAGCGTCTATGAGCGCGGCGACCGGGTGGAGGTGGACACAGGGGAAGCGGGTATCAGCCTGGCCGGCAAGGACATTAAGGCTGTCATCGCCGACCTGGAGAAGAAGATGCGCCAGGCCGCCAGCGACCTGGAGTTCGAGACCGCCGCCAACATCCGCGACGAGATCCGCCGCCTGGAAGCCATGGACCTGGGCCTCGCCCCCGGCCCCGGCAGCACCCCCATCCGCGCCTCCGCCCAAGGCGAACGCCGCAGCCCCGGCCGCCCCAGCAGCGAGAACCGCGGCGGCAAGGGAAGCCGCCAACCCAAGGCCGCCCACAAGACCCGCGACGGCGGGCTGGAGGTGGGCGGGATCGAGTTCGGGGGGAAGAACACGAAGCGGCGACGGTAAAGAGCGATTCCCCTCACCGGTATTAGGGATAAAGCAGCCTATCTTTGTGTCGGGAATGGCCGCATTCTGCCATCACTCCCCGGGTATCCCCCGGTATACCCGGGTGCCGGCGAGCATGTCATGGAAGGCAGTCTTCTCTGCCGTGAAGGCGACGGCAAGGTAGCCGATCCCCAGGGTCAAGGTGCTGACCCCGGTCGCGAAGTATCGCATCACACATCGGACCAGGCCTGCCTGGCTGCCGTCCCGGCGCGCGACATAGAGGCCGAAGCATTTCTTGCCCACGGTCGCTTGCCAACTGCTGGAATGGAAAATGGCAAAGTAGGACGCGCACAGGGCCGTGAGGACAATCTGGAGGATTCCCCGCTCTGGCCCGCGCACCGGGTCGCCGCCGAACAGGTCGATGGCGACCAGGCCGATGAACATGTAGACGCTCGAAAAGACGAACAGCACCAGGATATCGACCAGATAGGCGGCAACCCGGATCCAGAACCCGGCATAAGGCGGGTCCAGGGCGGCATCTGCCGGCGTGACCCGGAAGCGCCCAATCCCCGGTGCGGCCTGCTGGCCCAGGCGCATTGCGCCGACCCCAATGTTCCCCGACATCCCCATCCCCCATCGATTTATCCGGGGCGCAGGATGTCCAGGCGGTGTGGCCCGCTGCAATGGCACAAGTAGCTGTTCCCATTAAGGAAAAAGGCCGCCCTGTTGCCAGGGCGGCCCTATTGTCGATTACCCCGGCCAGTTTCACTTCCGCGTCGTCGTGCCCGACGTGCCGGTGGTGGCGCCGGTGCCGCCGCTGCTGGGGGTGCTGCCCAGGTCGCTGACGGCGTTGCTGCCAGAGGCGGTGTCGCCCGTCCGCACCGTGCTGGTGCTGCCGGTGCCGCCGCCCATGGAGCCCAGGCCGGCGCTGGCATTGTTGGTGCCGCCGATGCTGCCCGTGCCCTCGAAGCTGCTGCCGGTGGAGCGGTCACCCGTCCCGGTGCTGCCGCCGCTGTTGTTCAGCGCGCCCATCCCGGCGTTGGAGATGCCGCCGCCGGTGCCGCCCGACAGGCCGCCGGCGCCCAGGGCACCGCTCATGCCCGCGGCGCTGGTGCCATAGCTGCTGCTGCCATAGCCGCCGAAGCTGGTGGAGCTGCCGCGCTGCTGGACGCGAAGGTTGTTCTGCACATGCTTCACGCCCATGACAGCCTCGGCCACGTCCTCGGCCCGGCGCTTCTCCTCCCGGCTGTTGACGGTGCCGGTCAGGGTGACCTCGCAGCCGCTCACGGCCACGTCGATCTCGCTGGCGTCCACCCGCGGGTCGGCGGTCAGCCGGTCGCTCACATCCTCTTGGATGCGGCTGTCGGAGCGCTGGTAGTTGCGCGGGCCGCGGCCCACATGGTGCTGCGCCCCGTCATCGCCCCGGCGGGCGTCCATCTCGCGCCGGCGCTCGGCATCGTCGGAGCCGAACCAGCTCTTCACCTCGTCCCCCGCGCGGGAGAAGAAACCGCGCTCATTGTCGTCCCGGCCACCGCCGGAGGAGGAACCGTAGGAGGAGCCGTAGCTGCCCCCGCCATAGCCGCCGCGGCTGACGTTGGGGCTGCCGAAGTTATAGTCGCGGGCGCCGAAGTCCCGGTCCACCCGCTCCCGGAAGCCGCCACCCAGGGCGCCGCCGCCGCCATAGTTGGAGCCATAGCTGCGGGAGGAATAATCCTCGCCGGACCGGCCGTAGTCGCGGTCGCCATAGGACCGGCTGCCATAATCCCGCGAGCCATAGTCCCGTTCCCGCGAGCCGAACTCCTGCCGGTCATAGTCGCGGTTGCCCATCAGGCGGGAACCATAGTCGCGGGACGATTCGTTGTAGCTGCCGCCCATGCTGCCCGAGCCATATTCCCGCCCACGGCCGAAGAACCGGTCCTCGTCGCCATAGCCGCGGCTGCCGCCGGAGCCGGACTGCTCGGAATAGCCGCGCATGTCGTCGCGCATGCCCTGGGCATAGTCGGTGCGGCCATAGTCGCGCCCCTCACGGGAATAGTCCGCGCCGCTGCGGCCATAATCGCGGGAGCCCTGGTCGCGGGCGCCGTAATAATCCCGGTCGCCGCGGTTATAGCCCTCACCGGTGAACTCGCGCCGGAACTCCTCGGCATAGCCGCGGAGGCCCCGGTTGTCGCCGCGGGATCGGTCACCGCGGTAGCGATCGTCGTGGTCCGCCATGGTTGTGCGCTCCTCGTCTTTGCCTTTTCGGGAAGGATGGGCCGGCCACGCGGCCAGCGCCTCCCCAACAGGCGGGGCGCCCGAACATCACCCTTGGTTGACGCTTTATCGCGGGGCGCCCCCGCGCTAAGGTCCCGGCCGACTCATCCGAACGCCGAGGGGACCCCCACATGGCCTTCATCCTGGAATGCCTGGACAAGCCGGGCGCGCTCGACACCCGCTTGGCCAACCGGCCGGCCCACCTGGCCTACATCGAGGCCAACATCGCCAAGGTCATGATCGCCGGCCCGATCCTGACGGAGGAGGGCAGCCCCATCGGCAGCCTGCTGGTGCTGGATTTCGACACGAAGGCAGAGGTTGAGGCCTTCGCCGCGGCCGACCCCTATGCGCAGGCGGGGCTGTTCGCCAGCACCACCATCCGACCCTTCCGCAAGGTCTTTCCGGCGGCTTGAGCCGCCCGATCCCATGCCCGTGCAACGCAAATCGGAGCCCACCATGGCCTTCTGGCTGGTGAAGTCGGAGCCCTTCAAATACTCCTGGGACAAGTTCGTGGCCGACGGCCGCACCCATTGGGACGGGGTGCGCAACCACCAGGCAGCCAACAATCTGAAGGCCATGCGGGTGGGCGACCAAGCCTTCTTCTACCATTCCAACGAAGGGCTGGAGATCGTCGGCATCGCCGAGGTGGTGCGGGAGGCCTATCCGGACCCCTCCGATGAATCCGGCAAGTTCGTCATGGTGGATCTGAAGCCGGTGACCCCGGTAAAGGTGCCCGTGACGCTCCAGCAGATGAAGCAGGACCCGGTCCTGTCGCAGATGCAGTTGATCAAGCAATCGCGCCTGTCCGTCTGCCCGGTGACGCCGGAGCAGTGGGCCCACGCCTGCCGCCTCGCGGGGGTCGAGCTTGCCGGTGCTTGATCCGGGCACCGTCCTCTGCGCCCTTTCCGACATCCCCGACGGCCAGGCCAAGGGGATCGAGGGCGGGCAGGGGGAGCGGAAGGTGAAGTTCCTGGTGGCCCGCCGTGGCGACCAGGCCTTCGGCTATTTCAACGCCTGCCCCCATGTGGGCGTGCCCCTGGACTGGGGCGACGACCGGTTTATGAGCCTGGACGGCCAGCACCTGCAATGCGGCACCCATGGCGCCCTGTTCCGGGTGGAGGATGGCTTCTGCGTCTCCGGCCCCTGCCAGGGCCGGCGCCTGCGCCCGCTGGCGGTCTCCGTGGACGCCGACGGGCAGGTCGTCGCCGACTGACCCCACCTTGGCATCCCGTTCACCCAGCGCCATATCAGGCCCATGACCAACACCGACACCAAGCCCCAGGCCACCGAGGCCACCCCGCCCGCCGCCGACCCCGCCAAGAAGCCGGCCGCCCAGCCGCCCGGTGAGATCGGCGGGCCTGCCGGCCCGGAGCCCACGCGCTATGGTGACTGGGAACAGGGCGGCCGGTGCAGCGACTTCTAATTCTAGTGTAGGTAAGCGCGCCTATTATCCCCCTGGCGCGTGCAAAATGGTCTATTCCTGCGGGATATATAGGACCATCATCCCGATTGCGCTTCATCGAGACCGGGTTCTGGGGTATGGTCAGACCATGATCCCAAGGCCGACAGGTCTCCCGTGCGCACCGTCCTAAGTAGCGTTGCCCTCCTGGCCCTGCTGTCCGCCCCCGCCGGGGCGGTGGAGCGGCTGTCCGGCCCCGTGCCGGCGGAGGTGCTGGAGGTGGTGGACGGCGATACCCTGGCCGTCCGCGCCACCGTCTGGCTGAACCAGGCGGTGGAGACCCGGGTGCGGGTGGACGGCATCGACACGCCGGAGACCCGTTCCCGCTGCAAGGCGGAAAAGGAACTGGCCCAGGAAGCCAAGGCGCGGCTGAAAGCCCTTGTGGCCCGGGGCGATGCCCAGGTGCGCCTGCTGGACGTGCAGGACGACAAGTTCGGCGGGCGCGTCCGGGCCCGGGTGGTGCTGGCCGACGGCACGGACCTGGCCAAGACCCTGATCGCCGACGGCTTAGCCCGGCCCTACAAGGGCGGCAAGCGCCTGCCCTGGTGCGGGGCGGGCGGCGTGCTGAAGCGGGATATCGGGTAGCGCAGGGGAACCCGTGACCCCTGTCCGCGTTCCGTCCTTACCGACGCGACGGAGGACAGCCCTTGCGAACCCTTAAGTTTGCCCGCGCCGCGCGGCTTTCCCTGCTCTTGGCGACCTCGGCCCTGCTGGCGATGCCGGCCCTGGCGCAGCAGCCGGCGGAGCCGCCGCCCCAGCCGCAGGTGGTCCCTGTCCAGCCCAGCACCCCGGCGAGCCCCGCGCCGGCCCCCGACTCCCCCCTGCCGCCCGGCAACCCCGGCTTCGCCCTGGTGGTCCAGGGCAACGTGCCCGGCATGGAGCCCGCCGCCTTCGCGGAATCGGTCATGAAGGCCCTGCCGGAGCAACTCACCGACCCGACCCGCAACTTCACCCGGGGCGAGGGCTTCGACCCGAAGGCGGAGCACCGCATGGTCATGGTTTTCCATGGCGACGACCAGCTGGACCCGCGCGGCCTGTGCGCCACGGTGGCCAAGGAACAGGCCGCGCCCGCCGCCAACGCCGGCTTCCTGGACCTGAAAAGCACCGTCCGCGTGGCGGGCGCCTTCTGCAAGGGGGAGGAGGCGCTGAGCACCGCCACCAACCAGGTCAGCGGTGAGCTGCGTCCCGACCAGGCCAGTTTCCGCTTCTTGGTGTCCGACGTGGCGAAACAGCTCTTCCCCAGCGGCTTCGACGTGCTGCCCGGCATGGGGGCGTCCGCCTCGACCCGCACGCGCTGAGGGGCCTGGACCGGCGGCGGGCTTCCGGCTATGCAGCGGGTGACCTGCCGCCGGGAACCCGCCCATGACCGCCGAGCCGCCCATCCGCCTTCACCCTGACCTGGAACGGCCGGAAGCGCGGGCCGCCATCGCGGAAAGGCTGCGCCAACACGGGCGCGCCCACATCCCCGGCATACTCGACCCCGCCGCGGCCCAGCGGCTGCACCGCTGCCTCGTCTCCGAGGTGCCCTGGAACGTCATCTTCAACGAAGGGGACAAGGTCCACGCCCTGGCGCCCCAGCAATATGCCGCCCTGACCCCGGACAAGCAGGCCTGGCTGGCCAACCTGATCCGCACCAGCGCGCGCCAGGGCTTCCAGTACATCTATTGCAACTACCCGGTCTGGGACCTGTACCAGCGGGACCCGAACCAGCCGCTCTACGTGTTCCGGCTGCTGGAGTTCCTGAACAGCGAACCCTTCCTGGACTTCGTGCGGGAGATCAGCGGCGTCCCGACCATCGCCATGGCCGACAGCCAAGCCACCCTGTTCAAGCCCCACCACTTCCTGACCGGCCACACCGACCTGGGCACGTCAGCCCAGAAGCGCAAGCTGGCCTATGTGCTGAACCTGACCCCGGAATGGCGCACCGAGTGGGGCGGCATCCTGGAGTTCACCGACCCGGCCGGCAACGTGCTGGAAGGCTTCATCCCCAGCTTCAACGCCCTGAACCTCTTCCACGTGCCCACCCCCCACCATGTCAGCTACGTCACCCCCTTCGCCGGGGCGGGGCGCTACAGCATGACCGGGTGGCTGCGGGAGAGGTGAGGGGAGGGGCCATGCCCGACGCGATCCGCCGCCACATCCGCGCCGTGGCCGTGGTCCGCCAGGGCGGCCGCGTCCTGCTGCATCGGCAGGACGGGGACGGCTTCTGGTCCCTGCCCGGCGGCGGGATCGAGCCGGGGGAGACCAGCGCCCAGGCCGTGGCACGCGAGCTGCGGGAGGAGCTGGGCCGCACCGCCACCGTGGGCTCGCTGCTCTGGGTTGTGGAGAACCAATTCACCTATGCGGGCACGGGTTTCATCGAGGTGGGCTTTTGCTACGATGCCACCATCCCCGACCTGCCCACCAACCCGTTCCGTGGGGTGGAGCCGCGGCTGGAGTTCGCCTGGTTCGACCTGGACGGGCTTGAGGGTGTGGACCTGAGGCCGGCGGTGCTGAAGGAGTGGCTGCCGTTGCCGCCGACGACCGTGCGTCACCTTGTGGCAACGGCCGATTAGGGGCGCGACGCCCCCGCCTCGACCAGTTCGACGGGATCGGCCGCAGCGATGCCGGACGCGGCCAGCTTTCTCACGGCCGATCTGTCGAAGCTGGCAAAAACAACCCCGCCGCTTTGTTGTCCCTGGAAGGCGATGACGCCATCCGCGAAGTCACCGCCCTGCCTGAGGAGGGCCAACCCGGCTTCGACCGACGGCGTGTCCGTCTCGACGGTCCCGGCCTCCAGTAGGCGCTCGATGGCTGCGGCAATATCCGCCGCGGGCAACCTGTAACCCCTACCCAACACCCAGGCCATCTCGCACAAGGCAGGCACGGGGATGGATACGATCTCCGCCTGATCCAGCATCAGCCGTGCCACCGCGGCCTGGGCGGGGTCGTCCTCGGTGATGACGCGGACCAGGATGTTCGTGTCCGCGGTGACCCTTAGCCGCCTCATCGCTCTCCGGCCCAACCTGCCGCGATGATGTCGTTCATCTCCTCGACGGTCAGGGTCGGCTGCCCGGGCCGCTTCAGCATGCCGAACACGTCGGAGATCGGCCGGGTCGGCTTGGCGCGCACCTGCATCCGCCCCCCGGGCAGGAGGTCGATCTCCAGCTTGTCACCAGCCTTGGCCCCGAGGTGCTCCAGCACCTCCTTGCGGAGGGTCACCTGGCCCTTGGCCGTCACCGTCAACATGATGCCCATGGCGCCAATCCCGCAAGGGTTCCGTGCCTTACAAGCTAACGGCCTGCCAGCGCATCGGCAACACCACACCCAACGAAAACGGCGGCCGGGTTGCCCCGGCCGCCGTCTCTCACTCCACCGAACCGGCCGTTCAGCCGCGGTTCATGCGGTTGCCCACCAGGTCGGTGACCACGTTGGGGTCGGCCAGGGTGCTGGTGTCGCCCAGGGCCTCGTACTCGTTGGCGGCGATCTTGCGCAGGATGCGGCGCATGATCTTGCCGGAACGGGTCTTGGGCAGGCCCGGCGCCCACTGGATCAGGTCCGGTGTGGCGATGGGGCCGATCTCCTTGCGGACCCAGGTCACCAGCTCCTTGCGCAGCTCGTCGCTGGGCTCCTCGCCGGCGTTCAGGGTCACATAGGCATAGATGCCCTGGCCCTTCAGGTCGTGCGGGTAGCCCACCACCGCGGCCTCCGCCACCTTCGGGTGGGCGACCAGGGCGCTCTCGATCTCCGCCGTGCCCATGCGGTGGCCGGACACGTTGATCACGTCATCCACGCGACCGGTGATCCAGTAGTACCCGTCCTTGTCGCGGCGGCAGCCGTCACCGGTGAAGTACTTGCCGGCGAAGGTGCTGAAATAGGTCTGCACGAACCGCTCATGGTCGCCGAAGACCGTGCGCATCTGGCCGGGCCAGCTGTCGGCGATGCAGAGGTTGCCCTCCGTCTCCCCCTCCAGCAGGTTGCCCTCATTGTCCACCACCACGGGCTTGACGCCGAAGAAGGGCAGGGTGGCCGAACCGGGCTTCTGGCCGATGGCGCCGGGCAGCGGGCTGATCAGGATGCCGCCCGTCTCCGTCTGCCACCAGGTGTCCACGATGGGGCAGCGGCCGTCGCCGACCACGTTGTAGTACCAGAGCCAGGCCTCGGGGTTGATGGGCTCACCCACGCTGCCCAGCACCCGCAGGGAGGCGCGGCTGGTCCGCTTCACCGGGCCCTCGCCCTCGCGCATCAGCGAGCGGATGGCGGTGGGGGCGGTGTAGAAGATGTTGACCTTGTGCTTGTCGATGACCTGCCAGAACCGGCTGACGTCGGGGTAGTTGGGGATGCCCTCGAACATCAGCGTGGTGGCGCCGTTGGCCAGCGGGCCATAGACGATGTAGCTGTGGCCGGTCACCCAGCCCACGTCGGCGGTGCACCAGTAGATGTCGCCGTCATGGTAGTCGAAGACGTACTCGTGCGTCATGGACGCATAGACCAGGTAGCCGCCCGTGGTGTGCAGCACGCCCTTGGGCTTGCCGGTGGACCCGGACGTGTACAGGATGAACAGCGGGTCCTCGGCCCCCAGCTCCTCCGCCGGGCAGTCGCTGGACACGCTGGACATCTCGTCGTCGTACCAGAGATCGCGGCCCTCGGTCCAAGCCACGGCGCCGCCGGTGCGCTTCACCACCAGCACGGACTTGACCACGTCCAGCCCGGCCACGGCCTTGTCCACGTTGGCCTTCAGCGGCACCTTGCGGCCGCCGCGCAGGCCCTCGTCCGCCGTGATGACCAGGGCGCTCTCGCAGCCCTCGATGCGGTCCTTCAGGCTGTCGGGGGAGAAGCCGCCGAAGACGATGGAGTGGATGGCGCCGATGCGGGCGCAGGCCAGCATGGCGTAAGCGGCCTCCGGGATCATCGGCAGGTAGATGGTGACCCGGTCACCCTTCTTGACCCCGTGCTTCTTGAACACGTTGGCCAGGCGGCAGACGTTCTGGTGCAGCTCGGCATAGGAGATGTGCCGGCTCTCCTCCGGGCTGTCGCCCTCCCAGATGATGGCCGTCTGGTCGGCGCGGGTGGCCAGGTGCCGGTCGATGCAGTTGTAGGCGACGTTGGTCGTGCCGTCCTCGAACCAGCGGATGTGCACGTCGCCGGTATAGGAGGTGTCCTTGACCTTGGTGTAGGGCTTGAACCAGTGGATGCGCTTGCCGTGTTCGCCCCAGAAGCCCTCGGGGTCCTTGATGGACTGGTCGTACATGGCCTGGTACTTGGCCGCGTCGACCCAGGCGCTGCGGGCGACGTCCTCTTGCACCGGGAAGAACGTGTTGTTGCTCATGGGCTGGTTATCCCCCCGCGGGTTCTGGTTTGATCCATGGTCGGCACCGGAAAGAGGGGCGCCGCCGATCCCTAGCGTTTCCTGATTATCCCGCGGCGCGGTCGGTTGCTCAAGCCGATCCACCTCCACGGCGGCCTAGACCTTAGTAGGCCGGTCCCCAGGCCTTGCGGCCAGACATATCAACCGGGGGCCGGTTCCGGGACACGAAAATTCATCCGTCCTCCCCGCTGCGACATCTATGCACGGTCCCCCGTCACGGTCGTTGATCCATCTCAACCTGTTGCTCATCCTTTAGTGGCTGTCCGGGACCGATTCGACCGTCCGTTCGGCTAGGACATTGGCCGGTCGCGCCCATCCCATGGGTGCGGAATCCGACCATACGTGTTAGTCTGCTCCCGACAGCGAAAAGCGCCGACACAAGGCGCACCGGACGGGACCGAGGGGAACCCATGTCAGACGAATGGCAAGGCGGCGGGCTGCCCAGCGGGCGCCGCGGACCGCAGGAGGAGGTGCCGGGCAGCCCGGCCCATCTCAGCCGCATCGCCAACCGCACGACACTGATGTCCATCGACGCGCTGCTGGCCTCCCTGCCGAAGCAGGACCACGGCTATGTCGATGCCGCGATGGAGGCCCGCATCCTTGCCCGCCGGCTCCAGGCCACGTCCGACGACCTGCGTGCCGCCATGCCGGGCTGCCTGTCGCGGGCCTGAAGGCAAGGCACCCCGCTGTTCGCTAATGCTCTCGCCACGCAGAGGGGGCGGGGCCACCCCGCTTCCCCGGCGCGATGCCCGCTCGGCCCATCCTGTTCACCCGGTCCCTTCCGGCCCGTGTAGCCGGGATCGAAGAACAGAGGGAGAGACAGCATGGCCAACAGCAGCCAGCAGGGCACGGGAAAGCACCCGCACAAGAGCGCGGCCGAACCCTATCCCCACACCAAGGACGACGGGGGCGGCCGCCAGTCCGCCAGCGACAGCAGCCGATCCGAGAGCCACCAGTCCGACAACAGCCGCCAGTCGGCCTCCGGCAATGACGGCAAGCGCTCGGACAACAACCGCTCCGACAGCGGCAAGTCCGACACCGGCCGCCAGTCCGCCAGCGGCGGCTCCCCCAGCACGGGGCAGGGGGCCGACGACCTGAAGAGCCGGGAATACAAGGACGCCGACGGCAACGTCCACCACCACACCCGCGCCTACATGGAGCAGCACAAGGGCGAGAAGTAAGCCCTGTCGCGGATGGCCGGGGCGGGCATGGCACCCGCCCCGGCCGTACCCGTCACGATGCCCGCACCAGCGCGTGCTTCTTCTTGCCCAGGGACAGCTTGGCGGCACCGTCGCTGACCAAGTCCGCTGCCGTCACCTTGGCGAACTCGTCACTCACCGGCTGGTCGTTCAGCTTCACCGCCCCCTGCTTGATCTGCCGCCGGGCCTCGGCGTTGGACGCCACCAGCCCCGCCCTGGCCAGCAGGGAGAAGACGGTCACTCCGTCCGCCAGCTCCGCCCCCGCCACCTCCACGGTGGGCAGGCCCTCCGCCAGAGCCCCCTGCTCGAAGGTGCGGCGGGCCGTCTCCGCCGCGGCCTCCGCCGCCTCGGGGCCGCGGACCAGCTTGGTGATCTCCGTGGCCAGGATCTTCTTGGCCTCGTTGATCTCGGCCCCTTGCAAGGCTTCCAGCCGGGCGATCTCATCCAACGGCAGCTCGGTGAACAGCTTCAGGAAGCGGCCCACGTCCGCGTCCTCCGTGTTGCGCCAGTACTGCCAGAAGTCCCAGTCGGACAGGCGGTCGCTGTTCAGCCACACGGCCCCGGCGGCAGTCTTGCCCATCTTGGCGCCCGACGCGGTGGTCAGCAGCGGGCAGGTCAGGCCGAACAAATCCTTGTTGGCGATGCGCCGGCCCAGATCCACGCCGTTGACGATGTTGCCCCACTGGTCGCTGCCGCCGGTCTGCAACACGCAGCCGTAGCGCCGGTTCAGCTCCACGAAATCATAGGCCTGGAGGATCATGTAGTTGAATTCCAGGAAGGTCAGCGGCTGCTCCCGGTCCAGCCGCAGGCGGACGCTGTCGAAGGTCAGCATGCGGTTGATGGTGAAGTGCCGGCCCACGTCCCGCAGGAAGGGGATGTATTCCAGCCGGTCCAGCCAATCCGCGTTGTTCACCAGCAGGGCGCCGTTGGGGCCGAAGTCGAACAGCCGGTCGAACGCCGTCTTGATCTTGGCGATGTTGGCGTCGATGGCCTCGTTGGTCAGCAGCTGCCGCGTCTCGTCCCGGCCGGAGGGGTCGCCGATCTTGGTGGTGCCGCCGCCCATCAGCAGGATGGGCTTGCCGCCGCACTTCTGGAGCCAGCGCTGCATCATGGTGGGCAGCAGGTGCCCCACATGCAGGCTGTCCGCCGTGGCGTCGTAGCCGTTGTAGGCCACCAGCCCGCCCGCGCCCAGGGCCTTGTCCAAGGCCTCCACGTCCGTGGCCTGGTGGTAATAGCCCCGCTCCAGCATCACGCGCAGGAAGTCGGACTTCACGGATGAAGGCAGGGGCGTGGTCATGTCACGGAACCTGTTGAGCGTTGCGTAAGGGCGTGTCTGTTATCATGTCGGATGCCCCCGGACAAATCTGACGGATCCCACGCATGCCAGACACGACCCTCGCCATCGGCTTGATGAGCGGCACTTCCCTGGACGGGATCGACGCCGCCCTGCTGCGCACGGACGGGCGCGGGGTGGCAGAGGCGGGTGCCTTCCTGACCGTGCCCTACCGGCGGGCCTTCCGCGACAGGCTGCGCGCCGTGCTGGGCGGGCAGGGGGACGTGGCGGGGGTGGAGCGGGAACTGACCGAGCTGCATGCCGCCGCGGTGGACAGCCTGTTGGGCATGGCGGGCGTGGAGCGGGAAGAGGTCGGCCTGGTCGGATTCCACGGGCACACCATCCTGCACGCGCCGGAGCAGCGCCGCACCTGGCAGATCGGCGACGGCGCCTTGCTGGCCACCCTGACCGGCATCCCCGTGGTGAACGATTTCCGCAGCGCCGACGTGGCGGCGGGCGGGCAGGGGGCGCCGCTGGTCCCCCTCTACCACCAGGCCCTGGCGACGGACCTGGACAGGCCCCTTGCCGTGCTGAACATCGGCGGCGTGGCCAACGTGACCTGGCTGGGGGCCGGGGAGCTGGACGTTGCCGCCTTCGACACCGGCCCGGGCAACGCCTTGGTGGACGATTGGGTGCTGCGCCACACGGGCGATCCCTTCGACGATGGCGGCCGCATCGCCGCCAAGGGCACGGTGGACGAGGGCATCCTGGCCGCCCTGCTGGCCCATCCCTATTTCACCGCGCCGTTCCCGAAGAGCCTGGACCGGGACGCCTGGTCGGCCGACGCGGTGGCCGGCCTGTCGCTGGAGGACGGGGCCGCCACCCTGACCGCCTTCACCGCGGCTTCCATCGCGGCGGCGGCCGAGCACCTGCCCAGCCGCCCGGCGCGCTGGCTGGTCACCGGCGGCGGGCGGCGCAACGACACGCTGATGTGGATGCTGGCCCGACGCCTGCGCGCGCCCGTCTCCCCTGTGGACGCGGTGGGCTGGAACGGGGATTCGCTGGAGGCGGAGGCTTTCGCCTACCTGGCCGTCCGCAGCCGGCTGGGCCTGCCCCTTTCCGTCCCGGGCACCACGGGCGTGCCGCAGCCCATGACCGGCGGGCGCTATTGGGCGGCGTGAGACCCGTAGGTCGGATTAGCGGCCGCAAGGTCGCGTAATCCGACGCGCCGAAGGCGGTCGTCATGGATGTCGGATTACGGCGCGCCGCGCCTGATCCGACCTACGATTTACCGATTTTGGGGAGGGGGAATGGTGCTGCCGATTGGAATCGAACCAACGACCTCGTCCTTACCAAGGACGCGCTCTACCGACTGAGCTACGGCAGCAACCTTTCGTCACCCCGGCGTCCGTCCGCCGAAGTGGCGCGCTATGTGCCACAGGGTTTCCGGGCTTGCAACACAAATCGCCCGGCTCGCCACAGTTTTTCCGCCGACTTGACGGGAAGCCGCGGAAAGCCTGGAATCCGGCCAACGGATGCCACACGCCACTCCCCGGGAGCACCATGACCACCCCGCCGAAAAAATCCCCGCCCCAGAAGGACGACCGCAAGGACCGCCTGGCCCAGGCCCTGCGCGACAACCTGCGCAAACGGAAAGAACAAGAGCGCGGGCGGGAAGTGACGGACCCGGCGCCCGTCACCCCGACGGAGGGGGCGGCCTAGGCATCCCGTCCCGCTTGGCAGGACCGTACCCGGTGGGCTACCAAGGATCGTGCGTCACGCGCCACCGATCCCCAACCCGCTGACCCCAACCCGCCGAGGTCCCCATGCCCATCATGCCCGACACCTGGATTCGCGACATGGCGACCACCAAGGGCATGATCGAGCCGTTCACGGAGGCGCAGAAGCGGGAAGGGGTGATCTCCTACGGCCTGTCCTCCTACGGCTACGACGCAAGGGTGGCGGACGAGTTCAAGATCTTCACCAACGTGGACAACGCCGTCGTCGACCCCAAGCGGTTCGATGAGACGAGCTTCGTGGACCGCAAGACCGACGTCTGCGTCATCCCGCCCAACAGCTTCGCCCTGGCCCGGACGGTGGAATATTTCCGCATCCCCCGCGACGTGCTGGTGGTCTGCCTGGGCAAGTCCACCTATGCCCGCTGCGGCCTGATCGTGAACGTCACCCCGCTGGAGCCGGAGTGGGAGGGCCATGTGACGCTGGAGATCAGCAACACCACGCCGCTGCCGGCCAAGGTCTATGCCAATGAGGGGCTGTGCCAGTTCCTGTTCTTCCAGGGCGCGACCCCGTGCGAGGTCTCCTATGCCGACCGGGCCGGCAAATATATGGGCCAGAAGGGCGTGACCCTGCCGCGGCTCTGAAGGTTTCCTGCCGCAGGCATACCCCGCGTTAACCATGCTTCGGCCATGGTCCCGGCCGACAGTCCCCGCCCGTCCCCACCCCCCGAGCCTCAGAACCTGCCATGGACAAGCTCCGTATCCGCGGTGGCCGCACGCTGAAGGGCGAGATCGCCATCAGCGGGGCCAAGAACGCCGCCCTGCCGCTCCTCGCCGCCTGCCTCCTGACGGAGGAGACGCTGACGCTGCGGAACCTGCCGCACCTGGCGGACATCGTCACCATGTCCAACCTGCTGGCCCAGCACGGCGTCGGCGTGGTGGTGAACGGCAAGGGCACCAGCTATGAGGGGCGGGATGTCCATCTGGACGCCGCCAACATCACCAACCTGACCGCCCATTACGACCTGGTCCGCAAGATGCGCGCCAGCGTGCTGGTGCTGGGCCCCCTGGTGGCCCGGTTCGGGGAGGCGAAGGTGTCGCTGCCCGGGGGCTGCGCCATCGGCCCCCGCCCCGTCGACCTGCACATCAAGGGCCTGCAGGCCATGGGGGCGGAGATCGATATCGAGGGTGGCTACATCCTGGCCAAGGCTCCCAAGGGCGGGCTGAAGGGGGCGGAGATCGTCTTCCCCCAGGTCTCCGTGGGCGCGACCGAGAACCTGATGATGGCGGCGGCCCTGGCAGACGGGGAGACCACCCTGGTCAACGCCGCCCGGGAGCCGGAGATCGGCGACCTTGCCCGCTGCCTGATCGCCATGGGGGCGGACATCGACGGCGTGGGCAGCGACCGGCTGCGCATCCGCGGCAAGAAGACCCTGCACGGCGCCACCCACGCCATCCTGCCGGACCGGATCGAGGCCGGCACCTATGCCATGGCCGCCGCCATCACCGGCGGCGACCTGGAGCTGCTGGGCGCCCGGCTGGACGACCTCCGCGCCATGGCCAAGATCCTGGCCGGCGCGGGCGTGACCTTCACGGAGACGGAGCGCGGCCTGCGCGTCGCCCGCACCGGCGACCTGATCGGCGTGGACGCCATGACCGAGCCGTTCCCCGGCTTCCCCACCGACCTCCAGGCCCAGATGATGGCCCTGATGTGCGTGGCCAAGGGCGCCAGCATGATCACGGAGACCATCTTCGAGAACCGCTTCATGCACGTGCCGGAACTGGCGCGCATGGGCGCCAACATCACCGTGCACGGCGCCTCCGCCCTGGTGCGCGGCGTGCCGAAGCTGACCGGCGCGCCCGTCATGGCCACGGACCTGCGCGCCTCGGTTTCCCTGGTGCTCGCCGGCCTGGCGGCGGAGGGGGAGACGGTGGTCAACCGCATCTACCACCTGGACCGGGGCTATGAGCATTTGGAAGAGAAGCTCATCGCCTGCGGGGCGGATATGGAACGTCTGCGGGACGCTTCCTAAATATGGGGCCGTGGCGGTCCCGTGCGGGACCGCCGGGGCTTGCCAAGGGGTGGTCGGGGCGATGGCGACGGGTCTCAAGCTGCGCGCGCAGGACGCGGATGATCTGAAGGTGGTCTCCGCCATGATGCAGGACGCCATCATCCCCATCTGCGACGTGGGCTATTTGCCTGACGAGCAGGCCTTCGTCCTGGTGGCCAACCGCTTCAAGTGGGAATGCGCCGAGCGCAACGGCGCCAAGGCCGCCACCGGCCCCACCCCTGACGAGGATTGCGGCTTCGAGCGCACCAACTGCGCCATCCGTTTCCACAACATCACCCGCGCCAGCTACCGCAACCTGGACCTGCGCGACCGCACCCAGATGCTGAGCCTGCTGTCCATCGAGCCGGGGGAAGGCGCGGTGCTGCTCCATTTCTCCGGCGGCCACTGCGTCCGGCTGGAGACGGCTGCCCTGGACGTGCGCCTGGAGGACATCGGCGAGCCCTGGCCCACGGGGGCCCGGCCCTGCCATGATGGGCAGGCGGCGACGGCCTGAGCGGGGCCACGGCGCATCTGGACCCTCTGACATCCGGGCAGGGTTGCCGCCCGCGTATCGCTCACGGCTGGACGCACGCCCTTTGCCATGCCAAGTAAGGGCGCCCGGCGGCCGGGCGTCTTCTGGCCGTCGGCCTGTCGAGACGCCGGAGCCTGTATAGACATGTCGCCGCCCGCCAACGACCTCCTGGTCCTGGCCCTGCCCAAGGGCCGCATCCTGGACGAGGTGCGCCCGTTGCTGCGGCATGTGGGCATCGAGCCGGAGCCGGACTTCGACAATCCCAAGTCCCGCGCGCTGCGCTTCGCCACGAATCGGCCCGACGTGCAGATCATCCGGGTGCGCAGCTTCGACGTGGCCACCTTCGTCGCCTTCGGCGCGGCCCAGCTTGGCGTCTGCGGCAACGACGTGCTGATGGAATTCGACTACCCCGAGATCTACACGCCGCTGGACCTGGGCATCGGCAAGTGCCGCATCGCCGTGGCCGAGCCGGTGGCCCTGGTGGGGGAGGACGACCCCAGCCGCTGGTCCCATGTCCGCGTCGCCACCAAATACCCGGAGATCACCCGCCGCCACTTCGCCGCCCGCGGCGTGCAGGCGGAATGCATCAAGCTGAACGGCGCCATGGAGCTTGCGCCCAGCCTGGGCCTCTGCCGCCGCATCGTTGACCTGGTCTCCACCGGGTCCACCTTGAAGGCCAACGGGCTGGTGGAGATCGAGCACATCGCCGACATCAGCAGCCGGCTCGTCGTCAACCGGGCGGCCTTCAAGACCCGCCATGAAGAGATCCAGGGCTGGATCGACCGATTCCAGGAGGCAGCATCCCATGCCGCTTAGGCTCTCCACCGCCGACCCCCGCTTCGAGGACGGCTTCCGGGGCCTGCTCCATGCCAAGCGGGAGACGGCCGAGGATCTGAACGCCGCCGTGGCCGACATCCTGGCAGACGTCCGCGCCCGCGGCGACGCGGCGGTGCTGGACTACACCAAGCGCTGGGACCGGCTGGACCTCACCGCCGATACCCTGCGCGTCACGGCCGCGGAGGTGGATGCCGCCGTGTCCGCCTGCGACCCGGCCACGCTGGACGCGCTGCACCTGGCCGCCGCCCGGATCGAGGATTTCCACCGCCGGCAGGTGCCGGACCGGCAGGACTATGTGGATGCGGCCGGCGTGCGCCTGGGCGCCCGTTGGACGCCCGTTGGCGCCGTGGGCATCTATGTGCCCGGCGGCACGGCGGCCTATCCCAGCTCCGTGCTGATGAACGCCATCCCCGCCAAGGTGGCGGGGGTGCCGCGCATCGCCATGGTGGTGCCCAGCCCCGACGGGGTGCTGAACCCCCTGGTCCTGGCCGCCGCCCGCGCGTCGGGCGTGACGGAAATCTATCGCATCGGCGGGGCCCAGGCCGTGGGCGCGCTCGCCTATGGCACGGAGACCATCGCCCCCGTGGACAAGATCACCGGGCCCGGCAATGCCTATGTGGCCGCAGCCAAGCGGCAAGTCTTCGGCACCGTCGGCATCGACATGATCGCCGGCCCGTCGGAAATCCTCGTGGTGGCCGATGGGCAGAACGACCCGGCCTGGATCGCCGCCGACCTGCTGTCCCAGGCGGAACACGACACCTCGGCCCAATCAATCCTGATCACCGACGACGCCGCCTTTGCCGATGCCGTGGCCCGGGCGGTGGAGCTGCACTTGCAGACCTTGCCGCGGACGGAGATCGCGGGGCAGAGCTGGGCCGAGCATGGCGCCATCATCCTGGTGGACAGCCTGTCCCAGGCCGTGCCCCTGGTGGATCGGCTGGCGCCGGAGCACCTGGAACTTGCCGTGGCCGACCCGGACGCCCTGGCGGCGGAAATCCGCAATGCCGGCGCCATCTTCCTGGGCCGCTACACGCCGGAAGCCATCGGCGACTATGTGGCCGGGCCGAACCATGTCCTTCCCACGGCCCGGTCCGCCCGTTTCTCCAGCGGCCTCAACGTGCTGGACTTCATGAAGCGCACCACCCTGGTGGGCTGCACGCCCGATTCCCTGCGCGCCATCGGCCCGGCGGCGGTGACGCTGGCAGAGGCGGAGGGGCTCGGGGCGCACGCCTTGTCCGTGGCGATCCGGTTGGGGCAGGGGACGTGACGTACCTGAGGGCGGGCACCCCCACTGATACGGCTTGCCATACCCCCCCGGGGTTGGGGATCATGCGCCTGCCATGACCCACCAGCCGCACCACCGCGTCACCCACGTCCAGCTCGTCGAGAAGCATGTCGTCCGCCGCAACCCGGAGGTCGAGCATGAACGGGCCGTGGCCCTGTTCGACCTGCTGGAGGAGAACCGGTTCCGCCTGGCGGAGCTTCCGGACCAGGGCCCGTTCCGCCTGTACCTGTCCATCGAGGACAACCGGCTGGTGTTCGACGTGCGGGGGGAGGATGACGGGGAGGTGGCCAAGGTGGTGCTGCCCATCAGCCCGTTCCGCACCATCGTCCGGGACTATTTCCTGATCTGCGACAGCTACTACAAGGCCATCAAGACGGCGGCCCCCAGCCAGATCGAGGCCATCGACATGGGCCGCCGCGGCCTGCACAACGAGGGGTCGGAACTGCTGCGGGAACGGCTGTCGGGCAAGATCGACCTGGATTTGCAGACGGCGCGGCGGCTTTTCACCCTGATCTGCGTCCTGCACATCCGGGGCTAGGCAAGGCGATGGCCGAAATCCACCCCACCCGGATTTCCAGCGTCCTGTTCGCCTGCACCCACAACGCTATCCGCTCCCCCATGGCCGAGGGCTTGCTGAAGAAGCTGCAAGGCACCCGGCTGTACGTCGATTCGGCCGGGGTGCGGGAAGGGGACCAGGACCCGTTCGTCACCGCCGTGATGGCGGAGCTGGGCGTGGACATGTCCCGCCACCGCTGCAAGACCTTCGACCAGCTGGAGGACACCAGCTTCGACCTTGTCATCTCTCTCTCGCCGGAGGCGCAGCACCGGGCGGTGGAGATGACCCGCACCATGGCCTGCGACGTGGAGTTCTGGCACACCTTCGACCCCTCCATCATCGAGGGCACGCGGGAGACGCGGCTGGACGCCTACCGTCAGGTGCGCGACGCCCTGATGCGCCGGCTGAAGGAGCGGTTCCCGGCGTAGCGCGTGTTTACCTTCATTGTAAGAACGTTCCGGCGGCGACTGCCGCAGAGTCTGCCCTGGTCCCCGAGCCGGGGGCGCCTGGGGAACACAAAATGCTAGGCCTGTTTCCAGTCTGCTGGAAACAGGCCTAGGGCGCGGCGGCCATCACGTCGGCGGGGATGCGCACCCGGACGGCGGTGCCCTGGCTCGGTTGGCTTTCCACCTCGATGCTGCCGCGCAGGCGCTGGGTCACCTGGTTGAAGGCCACATGCAGGCCCAGCCCCATGTTCCCGGCCGCCCGCCGGGTGGTGAAGAACGGGTCGAAGACCTTGGGCAGGATATCGGCGGGGATGCCGGCCCCGTCGTCGGCCACGGTGATCTCCACCCCGCCGTCGGGAAGGGCGTCGGCGGTCACCCGGGCGGTGCCGGCCTTGCCCGGCGGATAGGCATGGTCCGCCACGTTGGCCAGCAGGTTGGTCACCACCTGGGCCAGGGCGCCGGGGAAGGTGTCCATCTGGATGGGTGGCGCGCCGTCGAATTCCACCCGCACCCCCGCCTGCACCAGCCGCGGCCGCACCAGCCCCAGCAGCTCCTTCAGATAGTCGCCCAGGTCGAAGATGCGGCGGTCATCGTTGCTGCGGTCGACCGCCACCTCCTTGAAGCTGCGCACCATGTCCGCGGCGCGCACCACGTTCCGCTGGGCCAGCCCCGCCAGCTCCACCCCGGTCTGCAGGTGCTCCGCCAGGCTGGTGCGGGTCAGCACGCCACCGTTCAGGGTCTCCTGCATCTGCCTCATGCTGTCGTGCAGCAGCGAGACGGCCGACAGGGTGACGCCCAAGGGCGTGTTCACCTCATGCGCCACGCCGGCGACCAACTGGCCCAGGGCGGCCATCTTCTCCTGCTGCACCAGCCGGCCCAGGGCGTCGCGCAGGTCGGTGACGGCCCGGTCCAGTTGCCGGTAGGCTTCCGCGTTGGCCAGGGCGATGGCCCCATAGGCGCAGAGCGTGCGGAACACCTGCAACTCGCGCGGGCCATAGGCGGATTCCCGGTCGGACTGCACCGACAACACGCCCAGCACCCGCTCCCCCACCACCAGGGGCCGGTAGAGGGCGGTGCGCATGGGCCGGGTGCCGGGGATGGTCAGGCGCGGCTCGTCCTCCCTGAAATCCTTGTGGATCTCCCGGTTCTCCCGCACCGCCTGGGCCGCCAGCGTGTCGGATGTCAGCAGGTCATGACGGGGCGGCAGCCGCCGCCCGTCCTCCATGCGGAAGCGGACATCCAGCTTCCCGCCCTCCTTGTCCAGCAGGCCGATGAACAGGCTGGGGGCGTGCAGCAGGTCGCCGATGTGGCGGTACAGGGCCTGGAACACCGACTCGCTGTCCAGGGTGGCCGTGATCTCCTGGCCGATGCGGCCCAGCAGTTCCAGCGTGGTGTTGGCGTGGTCCAGGGCGGCGGCGCGGGCGGCCTCGGCGCTGGCCAGCAGGCGGTGGTGCTCCGCGTCGGCCCGCGCCCGCTCCGTGTCGAAGCGCACCTGCATGGCCTGCACGCGGTTGCGGCCCTGGCGCTCATACAGGTTGCCCAGGGCGTCGCGGGCCCGCCGCTCATAAGCGAGGGCCTTGCGGAGGTCGCCTGCCAGCTCTTGGTCGTGGGACAGCTCGGCGAACAGGTCGGGCGGCAGCTGGTATCCCGCCATCTCCTCCCCGATCGCCACGGCCCGCTCCAACAGGCCGGCGGCGGCGCGGACGTCGCCTTGGGCGCGGTGGATGCCGGCCAGCACCTGCAGCACCCGGATCTGGTGGAACCGGTCGCCCCGGTCCGCGAACAGGGAGAGCGCCCGCTCCGCCGCCGCCTTGGCCTCGTCCAGCCGGTCCAGCGCCAGCAGGGCCGCGGCCATGCCGCGCATGGCCGAGTGCTCCGTGTCCGGGTGGCCCAGCCGGACGGCCCCGGTGCAGGCCTTCTCATACCAGGGCAGGGCCGTGCCCGCGTCGCCCATGGCAAGGCAGAGGTCGCCATAGGCGATGCAGGTGATGACATAGCGGCGCACGCCCTGCACCTTGGCCAGGTATGTCAGCGCCTCCTCGAACAGGTGCCGGGCGCGGGCATGGTGCCCCAGGCTGGTGGTCGTCTCCGCCATGGAGGAAAGCGCGGTGCCCAGGGCCTCCGGCCAGCCGGTCGGCTCCGCCAGGGCGAAGGCCTTCTCCTTCCACTCCAGGGCCGTGGGCAGGTCGTTGAGGTTGGCGTAAGCGGCACCCGTCGTGGCGGCCAAGGTGATGCTCAGCCAGCGGCAGCCGGCCACCACGGCGTTGTCGAAGGCCTCCTGCCAATGGGTGATGCAGCCGGTGAAGTCGCTGCGCTGGAAGGCGATGCCACCCAGGAAACAGGCCACGTGGGCCCGCACCGCCGGATGTTCCAGGGTGTTGGCCTCCCGCAGCGGCGCGGTCCACCGGACCTCCGCCTGTTCCAGGGTGCCATAGCTCTCAAGCCGTCCCAGCCAGGCATCGGCAATGGCCGCCCGCACCGGGTCGTCACCGCGACGGTAGAGCTGTCGGGCTTCCTCCAGCCGCCGGGTGGCGGCGGGCATGTCCCCGCGCAGCAAGGCGATGTCGGAACTGCAGAAACAGGAATCACCCTCGCCTACCGGGTCGGCCAGGGCGGCGAACCCGGCCCGGGCGGCGGCGACCAGCCCCTCGGCGGCGCCAAGGTCGACATGCAGGCGGGCCACGCATTCCGCCCGGGTCAGGGAAGCGCGGGCGCGGGCCAGGGCAAGGGTGTCTTCGGACAGGGGGGCCATGTCCAGCAGCCGCTCCACCTCCCCCAGCAGGGACAGGCAGCGCTGGGTATCCCGCTGGCGCAGGTACCAGGCCAGGTGCAGCAGGTCGGACAGCCGTCCGGCGGTGTCACCGTCCTGGCGCCCGCACCGTCCTTCCAGCTCGGCAACCCTGGCAGGCAATCCGAAAAGGTCGACCATGAGATCCCGCACGTGGCCCCCGCCACCTCTACCACGTTCGAGTACGGGCGCGCGATAATCTTGACGACGGCACGCGCCGTCCCGTTGCCAGCGCGCCCCGGGCCCGTCACCGGGCCCGGGGGTGGCTGCCGTCACTCCTTCGTGTCCGGCTCCGTGGAAGACAGCTCCGCGGCGTCCTGCTCGGCAGAGGACAGCTCCGCTGACGACAACTCCGCTGACGACAACTCCGCAGAGGAAAGCTCCGACGTGGACAGTTCTGCGGTGGACAGCTCCGCCGCGTCCTGTTCGGCACTGGACAGTTCCGCGGCATCCTGCTCCGTGCTCGACAGCTCCGCGGCGTCCTGTTCGACGCTGGACAGCTCCGAGGAGGAGAGTTCCGAAGTCGACAGCTCCGCCGCGTCCTGTTCGGCGCTCGACAGCTCAGCAGCATCCTGCTCGGCACTGGACAGCTCCGCCGCGTCCTGTTCAGCGCTGGACAGCTCCGAGGAGGAGAGTTCCGATGTCGACAGCTCCACCGTGGTCACGCTGCTGGACAGTTCCGCGGCATCCTGCTCCGGCCCGGACAGCTCCGCCGCGTCCTGTTCGTTGGACGACAGCTCCGCCGCGTCCTGCTCGCTCGACGACAGCTCGGCGGCATCCTGCTCGGTGGAGGACAGTTCGGCGGCGTCCTGCTCCCTCGGCCCTTCGGCCTTAGTCACCTGGGCGGACACGGCGTGCAGGGCACTGGATGTGCGGCCCACCAAGGCCTTGCGCTCCGCCTCGGTCAGGCCGGGGTACAGCAGGGTGAAGGCGGCCGGATCGCCGCGGAACGCGGTCTCCAACGCCGGGCTGCCGGCCATCTGGGCCAGCACCCGGTACAGGGCCTTGGACACGCCGCGGTTCCGCATCGTGGGCTTCTGGCTGTCCAGCTTGGCGATGGCCTCCAGCTCGAAGGTGCCATATTCGTCGCCGCGCCGCGGGGCCGGGGTGCCGCCCTTCAACAGGGCGGACAGGCCCAGCTTCTCCGCCATGGCCGGGTCGATGGCCAGCGTCTCCTTGGGCGGGATATATAAGCTGCAGGCATAATGGATGCCCGCCAGCACCTTCGGGTCCCGATAGGCGCCCAGGGGGCGGCGGGTCACCTGCGGGTCGGTGCCGGGGAAGGTGGCGCCGACGTAATGCACGCAGGGATGGTCGGGGCCGTACGTCTCGATCAGCCGCTCGAACAGCACCGCGCGCTTGGAGTTCTTGAAGCCGCCATAGGAGAAATAGGCGTCACCGACGGAGCCCACCTGGAGCAGCACCACATGGCCGGACGTGACCAGCGGCCGGTCACGCAGCAGGTAGTCCGTCGCCTCCAGGATCTGGCAGCCCTGGAAGCTGGGATCGATGCGCAGGTCGGCAAACAGGCAGTCGGTGGAGGAGATGCCCGGCAGCATGGCCGTGGCATGGCCCTCCTTGCGGGCGATGGTCAGGGCACGGCGGGCCGGGTTCACGAAATAGCCGGGGTGCCCGTAGAAGACGGCGACCACCGTCTTGCCCTGGCGCACGGCGCGCAGGATCACCTCGGCCATCTGCACATAGGTCACGCTGCGGCGCTTGTCCTCCCCGTACAGCACGGACAGGTTGGTGGCGTTGGGGTTCAGGTCACGGATGTAGGCGGCGGTGATGCCGTCCGGCACGCTGTAGAACACCGCGTCCGCATCCCGGATGTGGCCGATGGCTTCCTGCGTCAGGTGTGACACGGCCCGGATACCGGTGCCGACGACCGTTAGGCTGCCCAACCGGGTCCCGGCAGCGACCGGGCGCACGGACTCGATGGAATTCGGCATGTGCCTTCCCCCCTACGTTGCAGATCTCCCACGCGTATGGCCTGTGCGGCCCTACGATGGTGATCTTAACCACTTTAGGGGTAGTTGTCCTATCCCTTGGGATAGGGCGGCAGGAAATTTTCATGCGGGTCCGCAAGGCCGGCGTATCGCACGGCCAGCCTCGTTGGACTTCACGATCCTAATTTGCCGGAAAAGGGGAAAGGCTCAGGTCTCGACCTGGGGCCGGTAACGGCTGGGCACCAGGCCGAAGGTCCAGGACACGCCGGCATGGGCGCTGGGCGTGGCCGGCGGGACGCGCAGCCAATAAGGCTTGTAGCTGCCGTCCGGCTCGGGGGAGGAGTTGATGACGCGGACCATCACCAACGGCTCCCCGTCGAAATCATCCACCCGCCACAGCTCGCCGGTGCCGTCCTGCCCCACCTTCCGGCCCAGTTCCCGCATCACCTTGTCCGGGCCATAGGTCTGCAACAGGGCGCGGCGGATGCCGGGGTCGGGCTCCTGGCGGATGTGGAAGATGGTCAGCTCTTCCGTCCCCAGCAGGATGGCCGGGTCGGCGGCGAAGCGGCCGTCCACGGCGAACAGAGTGGACCCGTCCTTCCAGCATAGGGCCGGGCCGTCGGTCCGGTGGAAGCGACCGAACTCGTCCAGGTGCACCTCCGACGGCGGCTCCAGGGCCACCGCCACCTTGGCGAAGGCCCACAGCCCGTCCACCCGGTAGACCAGGTCGGTGAAGGCGGCCAGCTTGCGCTCCGCGTCGCCGCCGGCCTTGGGGTCGGGGGCGACGCGGACCAGCCGGTCCACGGCATAGAAGGCGATGGGCGTCTCGAAGCTGGGCGGGCAGGCGATGGCCAGCAGCCGGACGAAGGCCGCCAGCCGGTCACCCAAATCCAACCCATAGGGCCGCGGCCGGATGGCCGGCCGGGCCTTGTCCAAAAGCACGTGGAAGGTCCGGCTCAGCCGCGGCGCCACCGACCGGCCGAACAGGAAGGGTTGGCCGACCCGGCTTTCCCCCCGCTGCGCCGCCAGCAGGATGGAGGCGGGCAGGGCCAGCAACCCGCCCAGCATGGCCAGGGGGGAGACCTGCACCATGGGGCCGCTGCTCAGCAACCCCACCGCCATCAGGGCCCCGGCGATGGCCACCGGAACCCCCACCAGCACCAGGGGCGACTTGGCTTCCTGCAAGGCGCCCGACAGCATCAGGGCGAAGGTCCAGAAGGCCACGAAGGCCAAGCCCAGCACCACGAAGGCGCCCCGCGGCAACTCCACCGCCGCCACCCCCTCCCGCGCCGGCAGGCCCAGGGTGGAGGCGACGATGGCCAGCAACGCGACCAGCATCAGCAGCCAGGGACCGGCCCGGCGCCAGCCGGTCCGGCTCAGGATGCCGCGGGCCTCCCGTGGGCCGCCGGCCCACAGGATGGTGCGCGGCGGGGGGAGTCCGGCAGCCTCATAGGCGGCCCGGATGCTTTCCTCCGCCTCCGCCTTCTCAAAAGGTTGCCGCCACGCCAGGCGCTTCCGCCAGTCGTCATGGCTGGGCCAGGGGACGGCCTCCCCCGGCAATCCCCCGCGCGCCATGGGCGTCAGTCCGCGATGGCCCGGGGCCGCGCCTTGGGCTCGTACTCGCGCTGGCGCACCACCTCATAGGTGCCGGGCGGTACCTCGATGGTGTGGTGCTCCTCATGGCTCAGCGCCGTCGGCTGGTCGCCCAGCACCTGGATGTAGCTGCGGCCGCCGCCATCGTCGCGGAACATGACGACCCGGTTGGGCGACATGGCGTGGGCGTGGCCCGTCACCTCACCATAGGCCAGCACGACGCGGCCCTCGTCGGGGCGGACCGGAAGCGCCGTCGGCGGCAGGCCGTCTACGGCAGTGATCAGGACGTCACCTTGGCGGAACTGGACAGGCATGGCCATGACGCATCTCCCATGGGATGGACGGGCGGAACGCTTGTCGGCCGGCATATCGGTCGGACACAGGAACAACAGCTTGGGGCCCGTTCGGTGACAATGCCCACCGGTGCACTGTGGGTAAGCCCGTCGCCTGAACGGGCGGGCTGCCGGAACCGCCAAAGGTCTTGCCGGGCCTAGGTCGGGCTGCGGGGGCGTAGGACGGGGTGGCAACCGGTCCTGCTGCCGGGAACCTCTCGCCCCTCACGTCCCGTCCGCTCTCACTGTTTCCCCCGCGAAGGTGTTTTCCTTCGCGGGGGAAACGGTAGGGTTTGCCCGACGCGGTGAGCTATCGACTGCGGTATCAGCTAGGACAGCATATCGGGCTCGTCGTCCCGATCCGCTCACCGACGGCCAACAAGGGCGGGCAAATCATGGACAAAAATCCTAGCCTCTGCCATTCTACAACCGTCGCCCATCCAAGGGCGCCAGTTCTTGCACATCGTGAATCCGGCCAATCCGCCTGTCCAATCCGCACCCCTTAACTTTACCCGGCCCGAACCCGGCAAAGTTTGTCACTTTAAGGCGCAAAATCCAGCATTTTCAAACGCATATAACTTTACCATGGTAAAGTTAGGCGTCAACTTAAGGTAAACTTAGTCAAGCTAAGGTGAAGTTTGTCAAGCGGCGCCGGGGGTGTCCCGGCGCCGCTTGCCATGTCTCAGGCCGCCGCGATGCCCGGTTCCACCGCCTGCGGGCGGGCCAGGTGGGGTTCGGGGATCGGCAGGATGAAGGTCCCACCCGCCTCGGCATAGGCCCGCTGCTGCTCCATGATCTCGTCGGCGAAGTTCCAGGCCAGGACGACCAGGTAATCCGGCCTCTCCTCCAGCAGCGCCTCCACCGGGCGGATGGGAAGCTGGGCGCCGGGCATCAGCTTGCCCTGCTTGTGGGTGTTGCGGTCCACGACGAAATCCAACTCCTTCGCCGTCAGCCCGGCATAGTTCAGCAGGGTGGCGCCCTTGGCCGCCGCGCCATACGCGGCGATGCGCTTGCCCTGGCCGCGAAGGCTGTCCACCAGGGCCAGCAGAGCCTCCTTCACCCCCGCCACCCGGCGGGCGAAGTCCTGGTAATAGCGGGCCTCGTGCATGCCCAGCGCCCGCTCCTCCGCCATCAGGGCGGAAAGGCGCTCCGACTTGCCCGGGTTCTTGCTGACGGTCAGGCGCAGGGACCCGCCATGGATGTCCAGCCGCACCACGTCGTTCAGGTGCAGCCCGTGACGGGCGAACAGCGGCTCCAGCGCCGTCAGGGAATAGTAGAAGACATGCTCATGGTAGATGGTGTCGAAGGCGCATTCCTCGATCAGGTCGCGCAGGTAGGGGAACTCGAACTCGGCGATGCCGTCGGCCTTCAGCAGGGCCGCGAAGCCCGCCACGAACTCGTTGATCCCGTCCACATGGGCCAGCACGTTCTTGGCCAGGATCACGTCCGCCGCCTTGCCTTCGGCGGCCAGCCGCTCGCCCAGGGTGCGGTTGAAGAAATCCTCCACCGTGGGGATGCCGATGGCCCGGGCCGCGGCGGCCGGGCCGCTGGCGGGGTCGATGCCCAGCACGGGGATGCCCGCGGCGGCGAAGTTGCGCAGCAGGTAGCCGTCGTTGCTCGCCACCTCCGCCACCAAATTGTCCGGCCCCAGTTTCCGGCGCTCGATCAGCTCCAGCGCGTGGCTGCGGCTATGGGCCAGCAGGGCGGGGGAGAAGCTGCTGAAATACGGGTAGTCCCGGCCGAACAGCACCTCCGGCGGCACCGTCTCCGTCACCTGCACCAGGGCGCAAGTACCGCAGAAGCAGACATCCAGCGGGAACAGCTCCTCCGGCTGGCCGGCCTTGTCCGGCTCCACCAGCGCGTTGGCCAGGGGCTGGGCGCCCAAATCCAGGATGGGCGTCAGGTTCGGGCTGCCACAGGACCGGCACTCGGTGATACGGCTCATTGGGTTCCTCGTCGGATTGACGTCAGTGGTCGGTAGTGTGGGTCGGTTCGCTCTACCTGCGTCCCCAGCGAAAGCAGGGGCCCACAGTTCTTCACCGCCAGTCCCGCTGGGTTCGGGTCAAAGAAAAGTGGGCCCCTGCTTTCGCAGGGGAGGCAAACTCTTCATCGGCGCGTATCGGGGACAACCTCCAACAACCCCGCCTCTTCGCAAGCCCTCGCCGCAGCCCTGACCTTGGCGAAGGGCATCCTGGCCCGCTCCGCCATGTCCAGCAGGCGGTGCTTCCCATCCGCCAGGTTCAGCACCCAGAGCACGGCCATCTGGTCCAGCCCGCCCTGGTCCTTCTGCCCGGCGATCTGCCGGTACAGCCCCCGGCGGCCAAGCTGGGGCTCGCCCTTGCCGCCGTCGGTACGGGCGTAGGTCACGTCCGCGTCCAGCAGGTCCAGCACCTCGGCCAGCACGGACAGGCTCTCCGCCAGGGCCTCGGGCCGGATGAAGTCCAGATTGTCGGCAGAGGTGTGGTACTCGGGGAAGGTCCCATGGACGCCCCGCATGAAGCACCCCACCGGCAGGTCATAGCCGGGGGAACAATATTGCCGCTCGTCATAGCCATAGGGGCTGAAGGGCAGGATGCCGTGCTCCACCCCGCGGGCCGCCAGGACATGGGCCACGGCCCGGTCGATGGCGGCGTCCTCCCGCCGGCTGCGCTTGTAGTGGAAGGGCCCGGGGTCGCCGATGCAGCTCAGCGTCAGCCCGTGCCGCACCCGGTCCACCGCCGCCTCGTTCCGGGCCAGCCAGGTGATGGCCCCGATGGTGGCCGGCAGGAACACGAACCGGACCCCCAGCCGCCGCTTGGGCCCGTTCAGCAGCCGCTGCGCCAGCGCGGTCGCTACCACCAAGCCCGACAGATTGTCGTTGGCCAGTTGCGGGTGGCAGACATGGAGGGAGACCAGGATGTCCCCCTCCGTCGTGCCGGGGACATGCAACTCCCCATAGGTCAGCCGCCCCGGCTCCAGGGTACTGTCCACCACCACCCGGTATTCCGGGTCGGTCATAGCTTCCCAGGTTCGGTGGGCCATGCAGAAGCCCCAGGTGTCCGCATAATAGGCGGTGCGGTAGGGGATCAGGTCCGGCTGCTGCGGCAGGGTGTGGACATGCTTCGCCAGAGCCTCCCGCGACACGACCATGTCGATGGGGCGGCTGTAGTTCAGGATGTGCAGGGCGTGGTCGGCAAAGTCCACCACCCGCCGCCCGTCCAGGGTCTCGATCCAGGCGGCGCGGATGTTCCACTCCCGCGGCACCTCCCAGTCCAGCACGGGCGTGCCGGTGGGAACCTCCACGATCTCCAGCGGCACCTCCCGCGCCACCCTGGCCAGGGTGCGGCGGACGCCGTCGCCGGTCAGGCTGCGGCAGATGGGGTACAGCTCGGCGGCCAGGGCGTGCATGCCCTCACCGGTCAGGGGCGGCTTGGCGAAGCTTCCGTCCATGGCTCACCCCGCCGACACGCCGAAGCCCGGCATCCGCCCGGCCAGCGGCGGCCAGGACAGGTCCTTGGGCGAGATGCGCTCCACCGGCAGCGGCCAGGCCAGGCCCAGGGTCGGGTCGTCGAAGCGGCAGCCGTCATAGAGGTCGGGCACATAGGCCGCCCCCATCAGGTACTCCACCCCGGCCTCCTCGCCCAGCAGCTGGAAGCCGTGGGCCAGCCCCGGCGGCAGGTACAGCATCACCCCGGCCTCCGCCGACAGCTCCATGGCGAAGCTCTGGCGGAAGGTGGGGCTGTCGGGTCGCAGGTCGGCGATCACGTCATGGACCCGGCCCGAGGTCAGCCGCACCACCTTGGCGTCCTGCTGCGGGGCCCGCTGGAAGTGCATGCCCCGCAACGTGCCCCGGCCATGGGTGACGGAGCTGTTGCCCTGCACCGGGGTGAAGTCGATGCCGGCCTCCCGGAAACTGTCGGCGCACCAGGTGCGGGCGAAGCCGCCGCGCTCGTCCCGGTGCACCGTCAGCCGGACCAGCTTCGCCCCGTGGATGGGCAGGTCCTCGAACTTCATTCCGCGGCCTGCCGGCTGGCCGCGGCGGCCGGGGTCTCCGGCATGTCCAGCCAATGGAACAGCGGGTCGAGCTGGCCGGAGCCCACCAGCAGCTTCAGGGCATTCAGCCGGGTGAAGGCCGGTGCCTCGAACATCTCCCGGGTCATGCCGATGCGGCTGAACACCTGGTAGAGCTGCGCCGCCCCGCGCTCCGCCGACCATTGGCACCGGAAGTCAGGCAGGTGCTTGCGGATCTTGGAGAAGTCCACGCGGTAGCTGCGGTTGTCCGGCCCCGGCGCGCCGAAGCTGATGGTGCAGCCCGGGAAGGCGGCGGCGACCATCTCCGCGATCTCCGACACGCGGTAGTTCTGCCGCTCGTCGCCGACGTTGAAGATCTGGCCCTTCACGTCCTCCTTCGGCGCACGCAAGGTGCACTCGATGGCCTGGCAGATGTCCAGCACGTGGACCAGCGGCCGCCAGGGCTTGCCGTCGCTGGTCATGGCGATCTTGCCCGTGGTCCAGGCCAGGCCCGACAGGTTGTTCAGCACGATGTCGAAGCGCATGCGCGGGCTGGCGCCGAAGGCGGTGGCGTTGCGCAGGCAGGTGGTGACGAAGCTGTCCTCCACCAGCTCGGCAAGGCCCTGCTCGCAGCGGACCTTGCACTCGGCGTACGCGGTCTGCGGGTTGGGCGCCGACTCCTCGGTCTTGATGTCGTCGTTGCCGGCCCCGTAGACGGAGCAGGAGGAGGCATAGACGAACCGCGGCACCCCCGCCTTCTTGGCGGACTGGGCCACGTTCATGCTGCCCCGGAAATTGATGTCGTAGGTGATCTCCGGGTTGTGGGCGCCCAGCGGGTCGTTGGACAGCTCCGCCAGATGGACCACGGCGTCGAAGCCCTCCAGGTCCTTGGGCGTCACCCGGCGGATGTCGCGGGTGATGACCCGCGGCCGATCCTCCAGGTCGTCGAACAGCCAGCCGCCGCGATAGAAGCCTGCGTCCAGCCCCACCACGTCATAACCGCGCTTCATCAGGTAGGGGGTCAGCACTGCGCCGATATAGCCGTCGGCCCCGGTCACCAGGACTTTCACGGGGAATGCTCCCTTCGTCATCACATGCGTGTCGGTGGGGAAGGGGGGCGTCAGACCGCCCGCATCCGGGGGGCTGCTGCCGGCATGGCCGGTTCCTTGCCCCAGACCTTCCAGGGCGCGTCGCCGCCCTTCCACAAATTCTCCAGCACCATCTTGTCCCGCAGGCTGTCCATGGGCTGCCAGAAGCCATGGTGGCGGAAGGCCTGGAGCTGGTTGGCGGCCACCAGCCTCTCCAGCGGCTCCCGCTCCCAGACGGTGCTATCATTGTCGATGAAGTCGATCACCTTGGGCTCCAGCACGAAGAAGCCGCCGTTGATCAGGCCACCATCCTCCGGCCCCTTCTCGCGGAAGCCGTGGACGATGGGGTCGTGGGGCAGCAGGTGCAGGGCGCCGAACCGGCCCGGCTGCTCCACGGCGGTGACGGTGGCCCAGCGGCCGCCCTCCTTGTGGTGCCGCACCAGGGTGCCGATGTCGATGTCCGCCACTCCGTCGCCATAGGTCAGGCAGAAGGTGTCGTCCAGCAGGTGGGCGACGCGCTTCAGGCGCCCGCCCGTCATGGTCTCCTGGCCCGTGTCCACCAGGGTGACACGCCAGGGCTCCACCTCCCGAGGGACAATCTTCATGCTGTTCTGGGCCAGGTCGAAGACCACGTCACCCGTCGTCAGCATGAAGTCGCGGAAGTACTGCTTCAGCATCTCGCCTTTGTAGCCACAAAGGATCACGAAGTCATTGAAGCCGTAATGCGAGTAGATCTTCATGATGTGCCAGATGATCGGTCGTCCGCCGATCTCCACCAGCGGCTTCGGCCGCACCTGGCTTTCCTCGCTGATCCGTGTGCCGTAACCACCGGCCAGGATGACAACCTTCATAATGTCCCCCGGAGTCTTCCCGTGTTGGGCGTATCCCGCTACATAGCTCAAGGTCAGGGCCGCGCGAACGCCGTGAAAGCCGTAACACCCTTCGCCAAGCGGCACTTCTTCACTTACGAACTCACTGATAAAACCGATGCCAGATCGGTGGTATTACTCAGTTGATACTTATGCGCGGTGACTGATGTGTTGGTCCCGCGCTCGGAAGGGGGTGCCCGGTCGGCCATTCACCCCTTCCCGTCGCGAAGCATGAACGCGACGGCCCCCGCGGCGGCACAAGCGCGGCCGGGTGTGGGGTCCATGATTTGGAATCACCCCTTCCGGGCGGGGTGGCATGTCCGGCTGGCGAGTTAGGCCCATTCCGGGGCTTGCCCGATCGCCCCTGGCCGTCCAATCTCCTCGCGGGGTCACAGAAAGTGCACAAAGGGCGCAGAAGCGCCGCGGGGAGGCGTGGGTGGAAATGATGCTGCTGGCGGCGCTCGCCCTGCTGGGCGTCGTCTATTGGGTCTGCGCGGAATTGCGGGCCGCCATCGTGGTGGAAGACAGCCACACCATGTTCAGGCCCAGGCCCACCAGCCGGGTCAGCGGCCCTCCGCCGCCCGTGGGGGGCTCGTTGCCGTTGCAGCGGTCCGGACGGGCGTGACCCCCACCGCGGGGCCGTCCAGCAATCCCATCGCCATGTTCCGCAGCTCCCCGGCCGTGCGGCGGCCCTTCAGGGACCAGCGCTGAAGCCGGCGCTGCATGCGCGTCTCCATGGGCGGGTTCACCGGGAATTCCGCCAAGCCGCGGCCGGCCAGGGCGATGGCTTGGCGCTGCACCGTGCCCGTGCGCCGGTCCTCCAGCGGGGCGGCCAGCATCAGGTCGTGGTGGTAACCGCAATTGACCACCTGCAGGGCGCAGCCCTCCAGCATGTCCGACGACTGCTCCGCCGCCGACAGCCAGCCCGCCAGGCGCTGGTCGCGGTAGAACTGGTTGCCCAAGCCATAGGGCCGCGGCCCGTCCACCGCCCAACGCAGCCAATCCCGCATCTGCGTCCTCAGCCAGGGGCGGCTGCCGAAATCGCCGTAAGACTCCAGCAGCCCGTCCGGGTCGGCCAGCGCCTCCTCCCAGCCCAGGCCGCGCAACCGGTCCTCCATCCGTTCCCGCCCCACCTCGAAGCCGCCGCCGCGGACCAGGGCGGTGCCGGGGCCCATCCAGTCATACATGCCGCGGGCATAGAAGCTGCGGTCCGCGTCGCCCATGTTGCGGAACGTGTGGGCATCGAACCGGCGCTGGCGTGACAGGTTGAAGGCCCCGCGGGGCACCGCGTCCCAGCGCAGCCCGCAATGGCGGGCGATCTCCGGCGGCAGCACCTTGTCCGCCAGGGGCATCAGGGGGAAGAGCTGGATCATGGTGTCCACCCGGACCCCCACCTCCAGCGCCGCCGCCAGCAGGGTGCGGCTGTCCAGGCCCGCCGTCAGGGCCAGGGCCAGGCGGTCCTGCACGGACGCCGCCGACTTGAAGCACTGGCCCAGGGAACGCAGCAGCATCTCCGCCAGCGCCCCCACCGGCTTCCCGGCGAAACGCTCCGGGTTCCAGCGGCTTACCCTGTGGACAGTGCCGTCCGACAGGCGCAGGGCCTGGTCCGGCAACAGCTTGCGCACGCCGACGATGCGGCTGTGGGGCGGCGGGAACCAGTTCATCCCATACCAGCCGATCCGCCGCTTCAGCACCGGCAACTCCGGCCGCAGCCCGTGGATCAGCGCCAGGCTGGTGGACACCAGGGTCCGACCGCCCGGGCCTGGCTGGTAGAAGATGCTCGCCAGGTTGGTGCTGTCCGCCAGCAGCCAGTCGCCGGTGACCAGCGTCCAGCGCCCCGACCAGGCATAGGCGGCGTCGGCCAGATCCTGCGCCGCGCGCGCTGGGGAAAGCTGGAAATCGTCCTGGTCCGGGTCCGCCAGAAGCGGTGTCCCCAGCAACAGGGCCGTGCCGCCCTGGCCGTCCGGCAGCCGCCGTACCCGCAGCCGCGGGCAGTGGGACAGCCATAGCCCGTTGCCCAGCCGTTCCGCCATCCACCCCTCCGCCTCACGGTGGCGATCGGTGTCGATGATGAATTGGCGCCGGTGGATGGGACCGGCGTCGGGCGGCGTCGGCATGGGTGTTCTTCCCCTGTTGGCTTTCTGCTTCTCCGGAAGGTGCCGCCGGCGCCCCGGCCGCAGGGGCGGGGCGGGCAGGCGCCCCCACAAACAGGCGACACCCGGTTTTGGGCAAGGGGACCGGCGTGGTAGCCCGGCCGCGCCCCGGGGCGCCCCCAAGCCCCCGCCGCTGCCCAGGCGGGCACGGCTATGATGCCGGCGCCGGATGTTTCGAATTCGACCCGAAATGCGTTCCCGGCTGTTAGGGCGGGGACGGGGTGTGCCCGTCCGGTTGGAAGGGTCCCCGATTGGACGGGGGAGGCATGGGGAACGGAATGAGCAACCAGGTCGCGGCGGTCGTTGTCACCTACAACCGCAAGGCCATCCTTTGCCAATGCCTGGCCGCCATCCACGGCCAGACACGGCGGCCCGATCGCATCATCATCATGGACAACGGGTCAGCCGACGGCACTTACGAGGAGTTGGCCGCCCAGGGCCTGCTGACGGCGGACACGGTCTTCGTGCGCTTCCCCCAGAACCGGGGCCCCGCCCGGGCCTTCTGGCAGGGCATGAGCCAAGCCTATGCCGACGGTGCGGACTGGATCTGGGTGATGGACGACGACATCATCCCCGACCCCACGGCGCTGGAGGTGCTGCTCTCCACCGCGGGCACGGAGTTCCCGGACCCCGAGAAGCTGGCCTTCCTGTCAAGCCGGGTCCGCGGACCCGAGGGGCAGCCGATGAACACGCCGGAGGTGGCCTGGCGGGCGGCCCTGCATGACGAGTACGCCACCTGGGAGGAAAAGCTGGACTTGGGCCTCGTCCAGATCCGCCGCGCCTCCCTGACCTCCACCCTGTTCCCCCGGTCGACGCTGCGGGACGTGCCGCCCTCCGCGCCGGATTTCTGGATGTGGGGCGAAGACTCCGACTTCACCATGCGGGCGACGAAGAACCGGCGGGCCTATCTGGTATCGGGCAGCAAGGTGGTCCACCTGCGGGCCATCTCCCGTCCGCTGCACCCGCTGACGGAGACGGACCCATCGCGGCTGCGGCGCATGTTCTTCATGTACCGCAACCTGGTCTACCTGCGCCGCCACCATTACCCGCCGGCGGAGGTGCTGATGAGCCTGATCGACGGGGTGCGGCTGACCGTGAAGGCGGTGTTGTCCGGCAAGTTCGCCGCCGCCCGGGTGGTCTTCACCGGGACATTGGCCGGCTTCTGGTTCCGCCCGTCCATCCCCGCCACCGCCGAACCGTCCCTGATGCGGGAGGCTGAGGTGCTGCATGCGGAGGGACAGGGGCTTTACCGCCCGCAGGAGGTGGGGGAAACGGGGGCCGCGCCCCCGGCCTTCACAAGGGCGGCCGGCGCCTACGCGCGCTGACACCCATCCAGAGTACTGCGGCCTGAACGGCCCGGCGCCTCCGCGCCGGGCCGTTTTCGCATCTGGGTACCCCTGTTCGCGCGGAGGACCCCGTAACCCCGGTGCAGGGGGCCCGTGCCCCATTTCTGTCCCCACCTATTCCGAACGTAAGGGATGCTACCCCCCTTGCGCGACTGGCCTAGCTGCCTGCGCCCCTGCCCGAGAGGCCCGTCCAGGCCGTTAATGGGGGCATCGGATCCCGTGATCCCGAACCATCGAACGGGCAGATCGCCATGCAGGGACAGACCGCCAGCCGAGTGACGCCGCCCTGAAGGGCCGCTGACCGCTGACCGTCCCGGTGCCGCCAGCCAAGGGCGCGGTGCCGCCGTCCCTCCCTGCCCGCACGGCAACCCGTCACCACGGCGACCCCTTGCCATGATCCTCCCGGCCCATGCCCTGCATTGGCTCCCCCCGTGTCCGGACCTCGACCGCCGCCTCGCCGCCTTGAAAGCCGACCATGGTCGGGCGGACGGGCTGGCGGAGGCGATGGCCCTGGCCAACACGCGGCTGGACTTCCTGCAGACCCGCCGCCTGGACGGCATTGTCCAGAAGCTGCCGGAAGAGGTTTGGAGCGGCCGGCCGCGGCTGCGCGTGACGCTGCTGGGCACCGGCACCATGGAGCACTTGCCGCCCGGCATCCGGGTCGCCGCCCTGCGCCGCGGCCTGCGGGTGGACTGCGCGGTATCCGGCTATGGCCAGTGGCGGCAGGACATCCTGGACCCCGGCTCCCCCTTGGCCGCTGCCAAGCCGGACGTCCTGCTCCTCGCCGTCGATCCCGCCGAGTTGCTGCCGGAGCTTCCCCTCTCGGCGAGCGCGGAGGATGCCGCCCAGGCCGTGGAGGCGGTGGCGGAGGAGGTGGTGGGCCTGTGGCGCCGCGCGCGGGAGCGCACCGGTGCCGCCATCATCCACCAGGCCATGCCCCTGAACGAGCCTGCCACCTTCGGCCACCTGGAGCGGCTGGTGCCGGCCTCCCGCGGGGCCCTGGCCGCCGCCCTGGATGCCAAGCTGGTGGAGGCGGCGGCGCGGGAGCGGGTGCTGCTATTGGACCTGCGGACGGCTCTGGCGGAGATCGGTGCGCGGGAGGTGGGGGACCTCCGCCTCTGGCACCATGCCAAGCAGGCCATCTCCCCCGCCGCCACGCCCTGGTACGGGGAGCAGGTGGGGCGCATCCTGGCGGCCCTGCGCGGCCTGTCCAAGAAGGTGCTGGTCCTCGACCTGGACAACACCCTTTGGGGCGGGGTCATCGGCGATGACGGGCTGGCCGGCATCGTGCTGGGGCAGGGGAGTGCGACGGGGGAGGCCTTCGTCGCCTTCCAGCGCCATGTCCACCGGCTGTCGCGGCGGGGCGTGGTCCTGGCCGTCAGCTCCAAGAACAACCTGGACACCGCGGAGGCCGTGTTCCGCGACCACCCGGAGATGGTGCTGAGGCGGGAGGACATCGCGGCCTTCGAGGCCAACTGGGAGGACAAGCCCAGCGCCCTGCGCCGCATCGCCCGCGACCTGGAACTGGGCATCGACAGCCTGGTCTTCTTCGACGACAACCCGGCGGAGCGGGAGCTGGTCCGCCGCACCCTGCCCGAGGTGGCGGTGCCGGAGGTGCCGGACGCGCCGGAGCTGTATGTCCAGACCCTGGCCGACGCCGGCTATTTCGAGGCCGTGGCCTTCACCGTCGACGACGCCAAGCGCACCGACCAGTACCGCGCCAACGCCGAGCGCAAGCAGATGGCGGCCGGGTCCACGGACATGGACGGGTTCCTGCGCGACCTGGGCATGGTGCTGGAGGTGCGGCGCTTCACGCCCGTTGACCTCCCCCGCATCACCCAGCTGATCAACAAGACCAACCAGTTCAACCTGACCACCCGCCGCTATACCGAGCCGGAGGTGCAGGAACTGGCAGCCGACGCGCAAGTGCTGGCCTATGCGGCGCGGCTGCGGGACCGGTTCGGCGACAACGGCATCATCGCCATCATCATCGGCCGCCGGATAGACGCCGGGGGACGGCCCGCCCTGGACCTGGACACCTGGCTGATGAGCTGCCGCGTCCTGGGCCGGACGGTGGAGCAGGCTATGCTCCGCGTGGTGGCGGAAGACGCCCGCGTCCACGGCATCGGCCTGCTGCTTGGCACCTACCTGCCGAGTCCCAAGAACGGGATGGTGCGGGAGCACTACCCCAGGCTGGGTTTCGCCCCCGACGGCGACGAGGGGGAGGCGACCCGCTGGCGCCTGGACCTGGAGGCCGCCGACCTGCCGACCGCGCCCCACGTGGCGCTGGACCTGCACCTGACCCCGCAACAACGACCGGAGGCATGATGACCGACCAGGGGATCTATGACGGCCTGACGGAGATTTTCCGTGACGTCTTCGGCGACGACGACATCGTCGCCACGCCCGAGCTGACCGCCAAGGACGTACCCGGCTGGGACAGCTTCAACCACATCAACATCATCGTCGCCGCCGAGGTGCGCTTCGGCGTCAAGTTCCGGGCAGCGGAGATCGAGTCCCTGCGCAATGTCGGCGACTTCGCGCGGCTGATCGCCGAGCGCAAGGCCGCGTAACCGGGGGAGGCCGCGGCCATGTTGTTCAACGCGCCGGAATTCATCCTGGCCTTCCTGCCCGTCACCCTGGCCGTGTTCTTCCTGTTGGGGCGGCTGGGGCTGACGCGGCTGTGCGTGGTCTGGCTGGTCCTGGCGTCGGTGTTCTTCTATGGCTGGTGGAACCCGCCCTTCGCCGGCCTGCTGCTTGGGTCGCTGGCTTTCAATTTCTGGGCGGGCCGGCGGCTGCTGCGGGCGCCCACCAAGGGCATGCTGGTCTTTGCCATCGGGGCGAACCTGGCGGCGTTGGGCTGGTTCAAATATGCGGGCTTCCTGGCCCTGACCATCGACCAGCTCACCGGCCTGGGGCTGCCGATCCCCGAGGTGATCCTGCCGCTGGGCATCAGCTTCTATACCTTCCAGCAGGTGGGCTACCTGGTGGACGCCCATGACGGGTTGGCCGAGGAGGCGGGGTTCTGGGACTATGCCCTGTTCATCAGCTTCTTCCCGCAACTCGTGGCCGGGCCCATCGTCCACCACAGGGAAGTGCTGACCCAGTTCCGGAAAGAGGAAACCTTCCGGCCGAACTTGGAGCTGATCGCCGTCGGCCTGACCGTCTTCGTCATCGGCCTGGCCAAGAAGGTGCTGCTGGCCGACAATCTGTCGCCCATCGTCGCCGGTGTGTTCGGCCCGGCGCAGGACGGGGTGGCGCCGGACATGGTGGATGCCTGGGTGGCGTCGCTGGCCTATGCGCTGCAGCTGTACTTCGACTTCTCCGGCTATTCCGACATGGCCATCGGGCTGGGGTTGATGTTCGGCATCCGGCTGCCGATCAACTTCTTCAGCCCCTTCAAGGCCGCCAGCATCATCGAGTTCTGGTCCCGCTGGCACATCACCCTGACCAGGTTCATCACCGCCTATATCTACAACCCCCTGACCCTGCGCGCGACCAAGGCGCGGATGTTGGCGGGCAAGCCGCCCCTGCGGAAGAACGCGCCGAAGGCCGGGCCCTTCCTGGCGCTGCTGGCCTGGCCCACCATGGCCACCATGACCATCGCCGGCATCTGGCACGGGGCGGGGTGGCAGTTCCTCATCTTCGGCCTGCTCCACGGTGCCTACATCACCATCAACCATGCCTGGCGGGCGGTGCGGCAGGTGCGGAAGATCGGGCCGGAGCAGGGGCGGCGCTTCCGGGCGCTGGGGGTGGGGCTGACCTTCCTCTGCGTGCTGGTCAGCTTCGTCTTCTTCCGGTCGGCCAGCGTGGAGCACGCGCTGACCATCCTGGGCGCCATGGCGGGGCTGGGTCCGCACGGCTTCATGACGCCGGCCAACATCGCCCACGTGCCGAAGCTGGAGGCGGTCCAAATCCTCACCGCCTTCGCCATCGTCTGGGGCCTGCCCAACACGGTGCAGTGGCTGGGCCTGTCCCGCTGGGGGATCGAGGATCCAAGCGGGGCGCCGCCGGCCGCGGCCCGCCGCCGGTACCTGCCGACGCCACGCTGGCGGCCGACCCTGGCCTATGGGGCGGCGCTGGGGGTGGTGCTGTGCCTGACGCTGGTCCGCGCCTTCTCGGTCACGCCGACCGAGTTCCTGTACTTCACCTTCTAAGGGGGGAGGGAGAAGATGCGGCGATACCTGTACGGGCTGGCGGCGGGGGTGGTGGGGACGCTGCTCCTGCTGGTCGGCGGCATCCAGGCCCTCAGCCTCGTCGCACCCCAGCACATGCCGGCCCCGGCCATCAGCCGGCTGGACCACCTGGACGAGAAGCTGCAGTTCCTGCGCCAGCACCCCGGGCTGGACCCGCGGGTGCTGGCGGTCGGGTCCTCCATCACCTGGCGGCAGTTCGACGGGGCGGCCTTCGCCCATCTGGCCGGTGGCGGCAGCCATGTGCTGAACGGCGGCACCGCCTTCCTGAAGACCCACCAGACCCAGTTCGTGACCGACTTCTACCTCAAGCAATTCCGCAACGTGCACACCCTGGTCCAGGTCACCAACGTGCCGGACTTCCGCCGCTGCAACTCCGAGCCGGCGGAGATGTTCGACCCCACGGACGCCGCGGCCTATGCCTTCAAGGGTGAGCCGGCGCTGCTGTTCTACCTGCGCTACTTCGCGCCCGTGCGGTACCTGCGCACCCTGAAGGATTTGCCGGAGCAGCGGCGGCTCGGCTCCGGGGAGCTGGCCCTGGACGATTACGGCGCCGGCCCCATCGGCGGGACCCCAGGGACCACCCAGAAGGCAAGGGGCCTGTTCTATGGCCGGATCGCCGTGGAGCGGGACTGCCTGGAGCCGTTGGTGGCCCTTGCGCGCCAGGCGGCGGGCCGCGGCATCCGCTACGTGGTGGTCTTCGCCCCGGTCCATCCCGGCTATTTCCAGCGGTACCCCGACATGCGGGAGGAGACCGTGGCCCTGGCCGGCGCCCTGCGGCAGCGGCTGGCCCCCCTGGGCGGGCTGGTGCTGGAGATGCAGGAGGCGCCGGGTTACGCGTCGGCGGACTTCTACGACGCCTTCCACCTGCATTGGCCGGCGGTGCGCCGGTTCTCGGCGGAGGTGGCGGACAGGCTGGGGCACACCCTCTCCGTCGGCCTTCCCCCGGTCGTGCCCCCCCAAGAGGCTGAGTTGGCCGCCCATCGGGGCCGCTGACGGGGGCGGGCCCCGAAGGTACCGTCACGGCCGCGATAACCTGCCCCGCCCCCGCCGCCATGCGCGGGGGGAGCGGGAACCATGCCGGGAGTGGGACGTGCACGCCGACAGGATCGACTACCAGGACCTCCGCGGCCGGCGGGTGATGGTCATCGGGGCCAGCGGCTTCCTGGGCGCCCATGTGGCCCGGCGGCTGGACGCGCTGGGCGCCCAGGTATTCGCCCTGTCCCGCAGCGTCCCCGACCTGGGCGGCGGCATCACGAACCACCGCTGCGATGCCAGCGACGAAGGGCAGGTCCGCGCCGCCTTCGCGGACATCCGGCCGGACGTGGTCTACCACCTGACCAGCGACAGCCGCGGCGGGCGGGAGGTGGAGCTGATCCCCGACAGCCTGCGCAACGACGTGGCCGCAACCCTGAACGTGCTGCTGGAGGCCCACCGTCAGAAGACGCCCCGCATCGTCCTGACCGCGTCCATGGAGGAGCCCATGGGCGACGCGGGCACGGCGGTGCCGTCCTCCCCCTATGCCGCGGCCAAGTGGGTGACCGCCGGCTATGCCCGCATGCTGGCCGCCCTGCACGGGCTGCCCGTGGTGGTGCTGCGGCTGATGATGACCTATGGCCCGGGCCAGAAGGACTACAAGGTCATCCCCGCCACCATCCGCGCCCTGCTGAAGGGCGAGGCGGCGACCCTGAGCAGCGGCGTCCGCCCGGTGGACTGGGTCTATGTGGACGAGGTGACCGATGCCTTCGTCCGCGCCGCCCTGGTGCAGGGGGTGGGGGCGGAGAGCATCGACGTGGGCACCGGGCGGCTGGCCACCGTGCGCGACGTGGCGAGCCTGATCGGGGAGATCACCGGCCGCCAGGACCTGCTGCGCTTCGGCGCCCTGGGCGACCGGCCGATGGAGATGGTCCGCGCCGCCCAGACCGAACCGGCGGAGCGCCTGCTGGGCTGGAAGGCCAACACCGACCTGCGGGCGGGGCTGGAGAAGACGGTGGCCTGGTACCGCGACCGGCTGTGAGGCACCGCAGGGTGACCAAAGGAGACCTTAAGGTGACCAAAGGTGACGCTTAAGGTGACACATGTCACATCACAACCCATTGAGAAAACAGGGTGTTTTTGCTTAAGGAGACAAAGGTGACGTGATTCGCGTGGCGGTCTCCTTTGTCTCATTGCCAGGGCGCGATCCCCGGCCCGCCACGACCTGCCTTCACAATGTCAAAGACCTCGGCGCCGCTTCGGACACCTGGTCCAGGATGCTACGGCATAGGAAAAAAGTCCAGAACCGGTCATGACCGGGGGCTGGGTTCTGTCGGGGTTCCCCTTGGTCACCCCGACACTGCCCCATTCAATACGCGCCCTTGCTCGCCAGCATCACATAGGGGGTGCTGGCCATGATGTGCAGGTCCAGCCAGAGGGACCAGTTGCGGATATAGTAGGTGTCCAGCGCTTCCTGCACCCGCAGGTCACCGTCGCTGCGGGCGGAGATCTGCCAGTAGCCGGTGATGCCGGGCCGGGCCGAGTTGCGCAGCCGCTGGAAGGCGGGCGGGAACTGTTCCAGGTGGTAGGCCGGGAAGGGGCGCGGGCCCACCAGGCTCATGGTGCCGTTCAGCACGTTGAAGAGCTGCGGCAACTCATCCAGGCTGCTCTTGCGCAGGAAGCTGCCGACACCCGGGATGATGCGGGGGTCGTTCTTCAGCTTGAAGTAGGTTTTCCACTCCGCCATGGCCTCCGGGTTGGCGGCCAAGTATTCCTGCAGGCGCTGCTCGGCGTCCAGCACCATGGTGCGGAACTTCCAGACCCGGATGGGCTTGCCGTCCTGGCCGACGCGGATCTGGCTGTAGAAGGCTGGGCCGGCGCTGCCCAGCTTGATGGCCAGGGCGATGGCCAGGATGGCCGGCAGGAAGGCCAGCAGGGCGACGCCCGCCACCAGCTTGTCGATGCCGTACTTGGCCGCCAGTTGCAGCGGGTGCGGCTTGTGCTGGCGGTAGACCAGGCCCAGGAAACCGCCAAGGTCGTGCAATTCCAGCTGGGTGCCGTCGGCGCGGCCGGGGGCGGGGACGATGAAGGCTGCCTCCTGCCCGGGCGCCAGGCCGCGGCCACGCCCGGTCCAGCCGGGCACCCCGGCCCAGGGCACCACCACCCCGTCGGGGTCCGGGTCTGCCGGCGACAGGCCGCCGAAATCGGCGCCGGCGCGCATCATCTCCGCCGTCAGTTGGCGGAAATCGGCGTCCCCCAGCACCAGGGCCGGCAGCCGCGCCTTCAGCTTGCGCGACAGGAAGGGCCGCACCAGCCCCTCCATGACCAGCCCGACCATCAGGGTGGTGACCAGCAGGTAGCAGAGCAGCAGCATGCTGGACAGGCGTGGGGCCAGCAACAGCGACTGGGCGCCGATGAAGCAGAAGGCCGCCCCCACCGCCATCACCCGGCGCTGGATGCGCTTGGCCGCGACCGGACCGCCGCAGCGGTACAGGCCCTGGCCCAGGTACCAGACGGGAAGCAGCAGGAAGGCCGCCTCCACGCCGGCGCGCACGGCGGCCACGTTGGGGCCGGAGCCCGGGATCAGCCAGCTTTGCAGCATGCCCAGGCAGAGCATGGCCAGGAACTCGCCACCGAACTGGGTGGCCTGGAACCCCCACTGCCCGGGCAGCCGGGGCTGCGCCAGAGGCGGCACTTCGACGACATGGTCGATCGCGCCCGTGGGCTTCTCACTGGATAGCGCTTGCGTCATTCACCCGTCCCCGCGGGTATCGGAATGCAGGGCGGGTAGCCGCCAGCCCGGTAACAGGCGACGGCCCGAGTCCTCCCCGCCCGTCTCGTCATCAGCGGGTGGCGACCTTGCCCAAAGCCGGGGTCGCGACGGCCGGGTTCCCGATCACTTCCTGGAAGTACCGGATGGTGCGGCCCAGCCCCTCGTCCAGGGGGACCCGCGGCTGCCAGTCCAGCAGGCTGCGGGCCCGGCTGATGTCGGGGCAGCGCTGCATGGGGTCGTCCACCGGCAGCGGCTTGAACTCGATCCGGGAGTTGGACCCGGTCAGCTTCAGCACCCGCTCCGCCAGTTCCAGCACCGTCGTCTCCACGGGGTTGCCGATGTTGATGGGGCCGGTGACCTCGTCCGGGGCGTTCATCAGCCGGATGAAGCCCTCGATGAGGTCGTCCACGAAGCAGAAGGCGCGGGTCTGGCTGCCGTCGCCATAGAGGGTGATCGGCTCGCCCGCCAAGGCCTGGATGATGAAGTTGCTGACCACGCGCCCATCCGCCGGGTGCATGCGGGGGCCGTAGGTGTTGAAGATGCGCACCACCCGGATGTTCACCCCGTTCTGGCGGTGGTAGTCGAAGAACAGCGTCTCGGCGCAGCGCTTGCCCTCGTCATAGCAGGCGCGCGGGCCGATGGGGTTCACGTTGCCCCGGTATTCCTCGGTCTGGGGGTGCACGGTGGGGTCACCATAGACCTCCGACGTGCTGGCCTGGAAGATCTTCGCCCCGGTGCGCTTGGCGAGGCCGAGCATGTTGATGGCGCCGACGACGCTGACCTTGGTGGTCTGGACCGGGTCGTGCTGGTAGTGCACGGGGCTGGCCGGGCAGGCCAGGTTGTAGATCTCGTCCACCTCCACATAGAGGGGGAAGGTGATGTCGTGGCGCATCACCTCGAACCGCGGGTTGTCCAGCAGGTGCGCGATGTTGACCCGGCTTCCGGTGAAGAAGTTGTCCACGCACAGCACCTCGTGCCCCATGGCGAGGAGCCGCTCGCACAGGTGGGAGCCCAGGAACCCAGCTCCTCCGGTCACCAGACAACGCTTCCTGCTGGCGAACTTGGAGAGCAACTGCTTGCGGTTCATGGGACCTCCATCTCAGGCAGCAAGGTGGCCGGCTTGTGTCGGCACTGTTTCGGGGCCGGCGGCTTCGACGCCGGCGCAGCAAGGAACGGGGGGCAGGGCCGTTTGATCCGCCCCGGCCGGGTGATGCTTGGGACTTTCAAAGAACCAAGACGGGCCATTTTTTGGGCAGTTCAAAAGAAGGCGGGCCATGACACAGTAATGGTTCTGCTGTGTGCGCTGCATCACCAATAAGGGCGTGCTTCCACGGACCCTTGATGGCTCCCCGTTATCAACCGCAGAATCCTTGTTACTATCCTGTCGAACGGGGTGATTATGGGGTGGCAGCTAATCCCGATGGGCGGATGGGCCAATGCACCCCTTGTTCGGGTGTAATCCGACCGGGGTGGTTGCTACCGTGGATGTCTCGGCTCCGCAGCCGGGGTAGCGAGGCCGGTGGGGACGGCTTCCACCGCCGCGACGGGCCTGCTGTCCACCAGGAGCGGGCGCAGGATGTCCAGCCAGGCGGCGGTTGCGACCTCGGTGGAGAAATCCGCCGCCCGCCGGCGCAGCAGCTCTGCCTCCGGCGGGGAGTCCAGGCTGGCGGACAGGGCCACGGCCAGGGCGGCGGGGTCTCCCGGCGGCACCAGACGGCCATACCGGCCCCCGCCCAGCACCTCAGACGGGCCATGGGGGCAGTCCGTGCTGACCACGGGGGTGCCGCAGGCCAGCGCCTCCACCAGCACGAGCCCGAACCCCTCGAACCGGGAAGACAGGGCCAGCAGGTCCGCCCCGCGGATGAAGGGCAGGGGATTGCGCTGGGCGCCGGCGAACCAGACATCCCCCGCGATGCCCAGCGACCGGGCCAAGTCCTCCAGCATCTCCCGGCGGCTGCCGTCGCCCACCAGGACAAGGCGGGCTTCCCGCTGGTCGCGTAGGATGCGGAAGGCCTGGAGCAGGGTGGGGATGTCCTTCTGGTCCTCCAGCCGGCCCACCGCCACCAGCAGGGGGGCCGGGCGGTCCCGGTACCAGGCATGGTCCACGGTCCCGGCGGCGCGGTCCTGGAAGCCCGCGTCGATCACCGGGTTGTAGATGGTGGCGATGCGGCGGCGGGGGATGCAGGCCGCCGCCGACCAGTCCGCCGCCACCCCTTCGGACACGGCGACGAACCCGGCGGTCCAGCGCTGGGTCATGCGGTAGAGCCGGGGCAGCACCCGGTGGCTCCAAGTGCCGGTGGCGCTGGTCTGGGCCGACAGGGCGTTGTGCTGGCAGGCCACTACCTTCGTCCCCGTCCCGGCGGCGGCCAGCACGGCCATGATGTTGCCGTGCCCCAGGTGGGACACCAGCACCCGCGGCCGCTCCGCCCGGATGAACCGGGCCAGCCTCGGCAGGGCCTGGAGCTTGCGCCCGGCCCCGAGGGAGGTGACGGGGATGCCGGGGGGCACCTCCTCCCGCAGGGGGCCCGTGTCTCGGTCCACCACCAGCCGGGTGGGCAGGCCCGCCCCGGCAAATCCGGCCGCCAGCCGCAGGGCCACGGCCGCGACGCCGCCCATGGCGAAGTCCGGCAGGTACATGGCGATGGGGGTGGGATCGGGTGCGCGTGCCATCCGGCGGCTCCAGGCGTGGTGTCCAGGCCTAGCGGAAACAGCCGAGAGGCGGCGACGGCGCAAAGGCCGCTTCCCCAAAAGCGAAAGCCCCGGCGGAGGGCTGCTCCGCCGGGGCATCGCGAGGGACCTGGTCCTGGATTTATCCCAGGGCCGGCGTCAGATGAGCCAGTTGCTGGCGCCGGTCACCGTCAGGGTGAAGCTGTCCTGGCCGACGGGGATGGAGCCCTCGTAAGCCGTGACCACCAGCTCATGCTGGCCGATGTCCCAGGTCTTGGGATTGGCGATCAGGGTGTCCCCGGTCAGGCCCATCCAGCTTTCCAGGGGGGAGCCGTCGGCCATGGTGGCCTTAAAGCTGACGGAGCCGTCGCCGAACTTCTCCTCCGGGAAGGTGAACTTCAGGAAGCTGCCGGCCTTCACCGCCTGGTCGGCGATCAGGTCTGGCAGGACCTTGTCCGGCAGGGGGGTGTTGGCGTCCGGCAGGGTCGGCCGGACCGGGGCCGCCGGGCTGGCCTGGGTGGTGGGCTGGGCCGGCGCGGCAGTGGCCAGGGCGGTGGTGCCGCCGCTGGGCAGCAGGCCGCTGTCGCTCACCACCAGCTTGAAGCTGTCCACCACCTTGGTGCCGTCGGCGTCGGTGACCGTGGCCTTCAGCTCCACCGTGCCCTTGTCCCAGCTCTTGGGCTGGCCGGACAGGGACTTGCCGTCGAAGTTCAGCCAGTTCGGCAGGGCCGAGCCGTCCGCTTTGGTGATCACCACCTTGGGCGCGCCGTCCAGGGCGCCCTGGTTGGCGTAGCTGGGGACGGCGGTCTTGAACCAGGCCCCGACCTTCAGCCCCATGTCCTTCAGCAGGTCCACCGGGCCCGCCACCGGCGGCTTCGGAGTCGGCGTGGGAGTGGGGGTGGGGGTCGGAGTCGGCGTTGGCGTGGGTGTAGGCGTCGGGGTCGGGGTGGGGTCGGGGGTCGGGACCGGGATGACGGCGGGGCCGCCGCTCACGCCCAGGGTGACCTTCAGGTTGTCGCCGGTGACGGCGCTGGCCGCCACGCCCTTCAGGGTGGCCAGGGTGGTGCCGGTGCCCGCACCCTTGCCGTCGGCATCCCAGATGACCTTGGTGTCGGCGCCGGACTGGGCCACCTTCAGGTAGCCGCCGCCGATGATGTCCTTCTGCATCAGCCCGGCCCGGACCACCAGGGCGCCCACGTCGATCACGTCGCCGCCCTTGCCCGCCTGGAAGTCGGTGATGGTGTCGCCGCCCTCCGCCGCGTCGTTGAACAGGAAGCGGTCACGGCCCGCGCCGCCGCTCAGCGTGTCGGCGCCCATGCCACCCCAGAGGGTGTCGTTGCCGCCCAGGGCGGTCAGGCTGTCGTTGCCGTCGCCGCCCAGCATGATGTTCAGCCCGTCGGTGCCGGTGAACTTGTCGTCACCCACGCCGGTGGTGGTCTGCTTCGTGTTCGTCACGGACACCCACTGGCTGCCGTTGAACACGTACTGGATCTTGCTGTCGAAGGTGCTGTTCGTCACCTTGCTGTCGCCGACGGCGCGGGCGGTATAGACCGTCTTGTCCTTGATGTCGTTCAGGGTGACGTTGTTGACGGTCAGCTTGCGGCCGTCGCCCTCGCCATACTGGAACAGCTGGATGCCGCGGCCGGAATTGTTGGCGCCGCTGTTCTGGATCACGTTGTTCAGGCCGCGGATGACCGCGAGCTGGCTGCCGTTGAAGGCCAGCACATGGTCGAACACCGCCCAGTTGGCCTCCGAGTGGGTGGAGTAGTGGCCGCTGGTGGCGTCATAGGACACCGCGTTGGTGACCTTCAGCCCGATGTCGCCGCCATACTTCGCGATGTCGGAGTTGGCCGGGTCGCTGCCGCTATTGTTGTCCACGGTATGGCGGGTGCGCTCACCATAGATGCCGTCCACGGTGGTGCCGTAGGACTGGGCGGAGTGGACGCCATAGCCGTAGTGGCCGTTGTAGATGTCGTCCTTCAGGTTGATGACCGCGACCTCGGTCGCCTTGGCGTTGACCGTGTTGACGAAGTCGATGCCCGGCCCGCCGCCGTCGCGCACGGTGACCTTGGTCACCTCGGGGTTCACGGTGGAGCGGATGCTGACCAGGGCGGCGCCGCTGTCGCCGTTGCCCTTGATGGTCCCGTTCTCCAGCACGAACTTGCCCGGCTCATAGGCCGCGGCGCGGATGTTGGTCTTGTACAGGCCCTGGTCGTTCAGGGGGGGCTCGCAGACCACCGTGTTGCCATGGATGGCGACCACCTTGGTGGCCTGGCCGATGCGGACCGGGTTGGTGCTGCTGTGGGTGCCGCCGGGCAGCTTGTCATCGGCGGCCACCTTGATCCAGTCGCCCACCTGGATGCCCGCCGGGGCGGACTTGAAGGTCACGGCGACCTTGCCGTCCTTCGTGGCCAGGGAGCTGACGCCGAAGGTCTGCTCCATGCCAGGGTCGACCTTGATGACGCTGCCCATGCTGGCGCCCTGCTGCAGGGTCGAGCCGTTAAGGTCCAGGGTGATCTTCCGACCATTCAGGTCAAAAGCCAGACTCTGATCGATACGGATCATCTCTCCCTTCGGAAAGACAATCCGCGTGTCACTTCCGGCACGGGCAATCGTCGCAAGGATTTCCTGCGCGCTCACCCCGGAACGCAAAGTGATCACGTCGGTCATGTCAGCTCCTCCGCTGTGTCTCTCAATACGCGGTCAAGCTATTTGGCTTAGCCTTTCCGATGTTGTGATCGATAAGAGGTAACCCCTCCTAAGAGGTAGGTGGTTTGGAAATCAAGGGTTTAGGCCAGTCTGCCCTAAAAAAGGTGGCATCAATGCCACAGGGAAGGCGACTTCGGCTGTCTCCAACCGGGTGTGACATCACAGACTTGCGCCTGAGGTAACCCTATGGCGGGCAGGGAATTGGCCGTTAATTATTTATAAATACTTAACCGCACGCCCCGCTGGTCCGGGCGTTAATCCGCAAGCGGCGTTGAGGGGGCGGGGGTAGACCGGTTCAATGGGGATCGGTCGGGGCACCAAAGCACCCCGTGGCGCGTTTGCAGCCTGACCCCGCCGACCGACGGCGGGGCAAGACCCAGGGTACCTTTAGGAAGGAAGCCGTTCATGGCGGAGCTTGGTGCGCCCCGTGGCGAGGTCACGCAGGCCGAGGGTTTGGCGCCGCTGGATGTGGTGGTCCTGTGCTGGGACCGGGTTGACGACACGATCGAGACCCTGGACAGCGTGCTGGCCCAGGAAGGGGTGGACGCGCGCGTCTATGTGGTGGACCAGGGCAGCAAGCCGGCCACCCTGGAGAAGATGCGGGCCTATGCCGCCGCCCATGCGGACCGGGTCGTCTACCACGAGGTCGGGCGCAACACCGGGGTCCCGGGCGGGCGCAACATCGGCACGCGGCTGGGCAGCCGCCCCCTGGTGGTGGCCCTGGACAATGACGCGGTGCTGGAGGACGCGCACCAGCTCCGCCGGATGGCCGAGCATTTCCGGGCCGACCCGGGGCTGGGTGCCGTGGCCTTCCGGGTGGTGAACTATTTCAGCGGCGACTTCGACCGGCGCACCTGGGTGTCCAAGCGCCCGCTGGAGCAGTGGGAGCGGCGGGAGCATGCCGTGCCCCGCTTCAACGGCACCGGCCACGCCTACCGGCGCGAGGCGTTCGATCGGGCCGGCGGCTATGACGACGCCTTGTTCTTCTGCTGGGAAGAGCTGGACATCTGCCTGCGCATCGTGAACCTGGGCTACCAGATCCGCTACGTGCCGGACGTCACGGTCCGCCACAAGGTGGCGCCGGAGGCCCGGGTGAACTGGGCGGGGGACCGGTTCTACTACCTGGTCCGCAACCGGCTGTACGTGACTTACAAGTACGACCGGGAGCCGGCCCGCATCGGGCTCTACGCCCTGGGGTACATCGCCAAGGGCGCCTACAACGGGCTGCTGCCCCAGACCTTCCGCGGCATCAAGGATGGCTTGCGCCTCTGCTTCGGGCTGAAGGGCAAGCCGCGGGACCCCAACACGAAGCTGGAGCCATCCACCCGGACCTACTTCCGGGACACCGACCTGGCGCACCGCGGGCCGCTGCTGCGCCGCGTCCGCCAGGAAATCTTCACGCGCCTGGGCTGATGCCCGGCGCCCCGACCCTACGCGACAGGAAAGCCTGATGGCCCTGCCTTCGATCCTGATCTTCGTGGAGAACCAGCCGGTCCCCTATGACCGCCGCGTCTGGCAGCACGCGACGACGCTGCAGCGCGCGGGGCATGCGGTGACGGTCATCTCCCCCGCCGCCCGCCAATGGACCAAGCCCCATGAGGTGCTGGAGGACGTGGACATCCGCCGCTACAGCCAGGGCATCGAGGGCGAGGGCAAGCTGGGTCTGATCGCCGAGTATGTCTGGAGCTTCCTCTGCTTCCTCTGGCTGACGCTCGTGGTCGCCGTGCGGGGGCGCGGGTTCGACGTGATCGTCCTGTGCAACCCGCCGGAGATCTATTGGCCCATCGCCGGCTTCTGGCGGCTGATGGGCAAGACCATCGTCTTCGACCACCATGACCTGTCGCCGGAGATGTACACGGCGAAGTTCGACCGGGACGACGGGGCCTTCCTGGCCATCCTGCGCTGGATGGAGAGGCTGACCTTCGCCGTCGCCCACAAGGTCATCAGCACCAACGAGAGCTATGCGGAGATCGCCCGCGGCCGGGGGAGGAAGAAGCCGGAGGACGTGGTCGTGGTGCGCAACGCGCCGGACCCCAACCGCTTCAGCATCCTGCCGCCGGAGCCGGACCTGCGCCATGGCGCCAGCTTCATGGTCGCCTTCCTGGGCGAGATCGGGGAGCAGGACGGGGTGGACGTGCTGATCCGGTCCCTGATCCGGGTGCGGCAGCAGATGGGGCCGCGGGCCGTGCATTGCGTGCTGATGGGCGGTGGCCCCGCCTTCGAGCGCATCCGCGCCTATGCCGCGACGGAGGAGGTGGACGACATGATCACCTTCACCGGCCGCGTGGGCAACGACACGATCAGCCGGGTCCTGTCCAGCGCCGACCTGGCCGTGGACCCCAACCCCTATACGCCCTACGCCGACAAGAGCACGGCCACCAAGATCATGGAGTACATGCATTTCGGGTTGCCCATCCTGGCCTTCGACCTGACGGAAACGCGTCGGTCAGCCGGACCGGGTGCCGAGTATGTGCCCCATGGCGACGAACGCGCCTTCGCCGACACGATGGTGGCGCTCCTCCAGGATCCGGGGCGGCGGGAGGAGTTGGGCCGTTCAGGGCGCGAGCGCCTTGAGCGCGACATCGCCTGGCGCCACAGCCGTGACCGGCTGCTGGCCCTGTTCGCCACGCTGGGCCCCAAGGTCCAGGCCGATAGCAAGGTCGAGAATCCCTCACGGAAGCAGGCATGACACAACAGACCTCCAGCCCGGTTCCATCGCCGCGCCTGGCCCCGGTGGGGCCTGGCGGGCCGGCCCCCGTCAGCGTGCTGCGTGGCGACAGCCCACGCGCCATCGGGGACAATTTGGACCTCGACCTCACCGGCCTGCTGCGCATCTTCCGCCGCCGGCTTCCCTGGTTCGTCATCACGGCCGCGCTGCTTGCCATCACCGGCCTGGTGGCGATCATGAACCTGACGCCGCAATACACGGCGGACAGCGTCATCTTCATCGAGAACCGGCGCCCCAACATCGTCAACCTGGACGAGCTGGTGCAGAGCGTCGGCGGCACGGCCGAGGCCATCCAGTCCGAGGTGGAGATCCTGAAGTCGCGGGAGATGGCGGCCAAGGTCGTGGACCGGCTGAAGCTGACCGAGCATCCCTTCTTCAACCAGCCCTCCCGCGCCCAGAAGGTCTGCGCCTTCTTCAGCGGTGTCTCCGGTCTGCGTGACACGGTGCTGCGGGCCTTCGGCACGGAGGAACCCTGCGTCTTCCCGCCCGACCCGAACAAGGCCCAGGGCATCGCCATCTGGATCGCGCAGAACCTGACCGCCACCCAGATCGGCCGGTCCTACACCATCCTGCTGGGCCTGCAGGCCAGCGACCCGGTGCTGGCAGCGGACGTGGTCAACACCGTGGCCGACCTGTACCTGACCGACCAGTACGAGGCCAAGTACCAGGCCACCCAGCGGGCCACCAACTGGCTGGAAGACCGCATCCAGGAGCTGCGCGCCTCCGTTTCCGAGGCCGAGAGCAAGGTGGAGCAGTACCGCGCCCAGGCCGGCCTGGTCGCGGGCAAGGACGACACCACGATCATCCAGCAGCAGATCAGCGAGTCCAACGCCAACCTGTCCCAGGCCCGCGCCACCCTGGCCGACGCCCGGTCGCGCCTGAACGAGGCGCAGTCGGCCGCCGGTTCCGGCAGCCGCAACGTCTCGGCCCTCGCCGCCATCGCCTCGCCGCTGCTGAGCGAGTTGATCGGCAAGGAGGCCGAGCTGCAGCGCAAGCTGGCCGACCAGGGCCAGTCCCTGGGTGACCGCCACCCCGCCATCGTGGCGCTGAAGGCCGAGCTGGCCGGGGCCACCAGCCAGGTGAACGCCGAGATCCAGCGCCGCCTGTCCGGCCTGCGGTCGGAGGTCAACGCCGCCCAGGCCCGTGTCAACGCCCTGGAAGGCAACCTGCGCGGCGTGGAGAAGCGGGCCGAGGGCCTGACCGGTGACTTGGTGAAGCTGCGGGAGCTGGAGCGTGAGGCCGCCGCCAGCCGCACCCTGCTGGAAACCTTCCTGACCCGCTCCAAGCAGGTGGGCGAGCAGGGACAGATGGTGGAGGCGGACGCCCGCGTCATCTCGCGGGCCACCGTGCCCACCGACCCGGCCGGGGCCGGCAAGAAGCTGATGTTCCTGGCGGTCCTGGTGGTTTCCACCCTGGCGGGCATCGCCGTGGTGGGCATCGTGGAGAAGCTGGACGCCGGCTTCCGCGACGTGCGCCAGGTGGAGGCGACCACCGGATCCCCGGTCATCGCCCTGGTGCCCGACCTGAAGCGGGCGGCCAAGGGTGACCGGGCGGTGGCGGACTATGTCATCCAGAAACCCCTGTCCCAGGCGGCGGAGGCGATAAACGCCTTGCGGTCCCAAATCTGGCTGGCCACCCGCGGCGGCCGGACCCGGACCGTGGTGCTGACCTCCTCCCTGGCCAACGAGGGCAAGACCACCCTGAACGTCTGGCTGGCCCGGATGTCGGCGATGCATGGGGAGCGGGTGATCCTGATCGATTGCGACTTCCGCAACCCCAACGTCCACAAGCACCTCGGCGGCGAGAACAAGGTGGGCACGGTGGACCTGATGCTGGGTCGCGCCGACCTGGCGGATTGCGTCCAGACCGACGCCGCCACGGGGCTTGCCTATATCTCTGCCGGGCGCGGGGCCTTCGACGGCAGCAACCAGCTCCGCACCCCCGCCTTCCAGCGGCTGCTGATGCAGCTGTCCCAGAACTATGACCTGGTGCTGATCGACGGCCCGCCGGTCATGGCCCTGTCGGACAGCAAGATCATCGCTGCCGCGGCCGACCAGACCGTGTTCGTCTGCCGCTGGAAGACCACCAACCGCAAGACCGCCACCCGGGCACTGGAGGAGCTGCGCGCCAGCGAGGCCCATGTGCTGGGCGTGATGTTCAGCGTGGTGGACGTGGAGAAGAACGCCCTGTTCACCGACTATTACACCAAGGCCTACCTCCGCGGGACCAACAAGTACTACGCGGACTGACACTGTGCCTGTTGGGGTTCGGCCGCGCCTCACCCGTGACCTACGTAGGTCGCGGGTGAGCGAAGCGAACCCCGACAACCCCGAGAAGAAGGGCCGCCCCCGCCGGGGCGGCCCTTTCTGCTGCGCGGGCCGCGGCGGGCAAGTATAGGCTTGAGCTTTTTCACCAGAGGCGGCTCGCCGATGCCCGAAGAGACTTTCGAATTCGAAAACCTGCCCTTCGACCCGGCCCGCCACGGCGCCGCCGTCGAACGGATCGCCGGTGAGGCCCTGGGCGAAGGCTACTTCACCGACCTGGCCGCCATCGCCGCGCGGGACGGGGTGATGTTCCTGGTGGCGACTGGGCCTGAAGGTGTCGTCGGCTTCGCCTATGCCTGGATGGTGCCCAGGGGCCGGCTTGCCGTGGAGTTGCCGCGCTTGGCCGAGGCCGGCTTTCCGGATGATGTTCGCGCGTTGGACGGGGAGGGGCGGGTAGCCATTGTCCAGACCATCGCCGTGTCATCGGCCATGCGGGGCCGCGGCATCGCCTCGAGGCTGTTCGGGGCGGTGGAGGGCCGGCTGGCCGGGCTCGGGGCCGGGGTCTTCCTGGTGCCTGCCTGGTGCGACGGGACGCGGACGAACCTGGAGGGTGTCCTGGTGAAAGGCGGCTACCGGCACCTGGCCGACATCGGCGCCTACTGGAAGGAAGGCTGCGACGCCGGAGCGTTCCGCTGCCCGGCTCGGGGGGAAGTTTGCCGGTGCGGGGTGCGGTTTTTCCTGAAGCGCTCCCCGATCCTGCTATTCGGCAGCCAGTAGATGGTTCAGGCGTTGGCGCTGGATGTCCAGGTTCATGGCGGATGTGACCCGCGCAAGCTCTAGTAACGCCGGGTCGGGCCGCAGGTCGGTGTTGCGGTGGAACCAGGGCAGTACTTCCGCCAGCCGCCACAGGCTGGGGTTCCCGGTATGGACCGGCTCCGGGAAGGGGGCCTTGGCCGCCTTAATCTCCCCGGCCGCGTACTTCCGGATGTTCTGGCGGGAGCAGCCGGTGATCTCCCCCAAATCGGCGAGGTTCACCAGGTCGGGTCCGACCTCCGCCAGCACCGCCCCCGGGATCGCCCGTTCCACGTCTTTGATGGCTGACCTGACCGCGGCCTCGGCAGAGTCGGCCTCCCGGGAGAAGTCCAACGCGATGGTCCCGGGCTTGCCGACGCCGACCGTCGCGTCATCACACCCCGCTTCATACAACGCGTCCAGCCAACCAGCGGGGGCCGTGCCGTCAGGCGGCAGGCGGAACTTCAGGATGAATTCCCAGGTCATGTCCCTCGACCCCGCTTCGACGTCATGCTGGCAACCGAGTCCCCCGGACCGAAGATGCAGCCATCCACGGCCCGGCGGATTTTGCGCGCCTCATTCTCAGGCACCCGCGGCGTGCTCCAGACAGAGACTTGGCAGAACTCCCCGCAGCGGCAGTCCGCCTCGTTCGCCGGGCAACGGAGCATGCCCCAGCAATGGCCGCGCCCCTTGACGAAGGTCCACCCCTGGCTTTCCGCGTAGGAGACTGCGCCCTCGATCTCTTTGCTGGGGTGCCGGGGCCGACCTGTCACCATTATCTTCCAACAAGGTGGACCGCAAGATTTCAGTTGTCAACCGACAACCACCCTCAATCCGCCCCCGCCGGGGCCGGGGCGGGCTCGTTGCCCTTGGGCATGGGCAGGGCGTTCATGGTGGCGACGGCCAGGGCGGCGATGTAGGGCAGGGACTGGACTACCAGCATCGTCGACCAGATGTAGGCGTCGCGGTTCTCCCCGCCCTCGATCCAGGCGACCAGGAAGGCGGTGACCCACAGGCCCAGCATCAGCACCACCTCTTCCCGGGCGTTCAGGAAGCCCTGCACCAGGGCCGGCTGGTTCTCCAGCTTGGGCGTGCGGACGAAGGGGCGCCCCTTGGTGAACAGGCCCTGCCAGACGGCGCGGCCCACCGTGTGGGTCAGGGCCATGCCGGCGATGGCGGCCATGACCTTGTCCACGAAGCGGCACTTCACCCGCGCCTCATACAGCCAGATGCCCACCAGCACCTTGAAGAAGAACACCATCAGGGTCGGCATGATGAAGACGGTGGGCGGGAACTCGAAATAGGCGGGCAGGGCCAGCAGGCCGATGGACCAGATGATGCCGCCGACGACGAAGGCCATGTGGGCCGCGTCGGCGAACCAGGGCAGCCAGCCCGTGACGAAATGGTACTTCTGGCCGAAGGTCAGCTTCTTGCCTGACGGCAGGAACTCCTTCCAGTGGCGCTTGATGATCTGCACCGCGCCATAGGCCCAGCGGAAGCGCTGGGTCTTGTAGCCGCCGAAGCTGTCGGGCACTAGGCCCTGGCCGAAGCTGTCCGGCATGTAGACGGATTCGTACCCCTCCTCGAACAGGCGCAGGCCCAGTTCCGCGTCCTCGCAGATGCACCACTCGGCCCACCAGCCCACGTCCTTCAGCACCTTGGTGCGGATGATGGTCATGGTGCCGTGTTGGATGATGGCGTTGCGCTCGTTCCGTTGCACCATGCCGATGTGGAAGAAGCCCTGGTATTCCCAGTTGATCATCCGGTGGAAAGGATGGTCGTTCCAGTCCCGGTAGTCCTGCGGGCTCTGGACGAAGGCGACCTTGGGGTTCTGGAAATAGGGGATGGTGCTGGTCAGCCAGTCCGGCGTGACCTGGTAGTCGCTGTCGATCACCGCCACCATCTCCGCGTCCTCCGCCGTGACGGCGAGGGCGAAGTTTAAAGCACCCGCCTTGTAGCCCGGCCACTTGGCCAGGTGGAAGAAGCGGAAGTTCGGCCCCAGCTTGGCGCAGTGCGCCTCCAGCGGCTTCCAGACCTCCTCGTCCTTGGTGTTGTTGTCGATGATCAACACCTCGAAGTTCGGGTAGGTCATGCGGGCCAGCGCGTTCATGGTCTCGATGACCATCTCCGGCGGCTCGTTGTAGCAGGGCACGTGGATGGAGATCTTGGGCGCGTAGCCCGGCGGCAGCTCCTTGACCGGGTTGAACTTGCGGCGCCAGCGCTGGGTCCAGACCACCTCCGTCAGTTCCAGCCCGTCGATCAGCATGACGGCCAGCAGGATCACCTGCGCCAGCATCAGGATGATGAAGGCGGTCAGCGACATGGGGCCCATGCCGGCGGTCATCGCCTCCGTCGCCGTCCAGACGAGGCCGGAGGCGACGGCCTGGATCAGGAAGCCGTAGAAGAGCTGGCCGCCGGGGCGGAGGTCGCTGCGCCGCAGCACGAACCAGAACAGGGGCAGGAAGGCCAGGGCCGTGGCGATTGCGCAGAGCACGGGCCAGCCCGGCACCTCGAACACGCTCCCCTCCATGGGGAACTTCATGTTCCGGTTGGCGTCCCAGATGCCCCAGTTGGCCTCCGCGTTGCCGCCGATGGCCCGCTTCCAGGGCTGGTCGAAGGCCTCCATGATGTAGAAGTCCCAGCGGTTCTCCCCCGCCAGGTTCAGGAAGCTGCGGATGAACTTGGCCTGGTTGACCAGGCTCGCCTCCGCCCCGCCGCGATAGGCGCCGTCGGACGGCCAGCCGGCCTCCCCGATCAGGATGTGCTTGTTGGGGAAGCGCTGCTTGATGCGGTTGTATTCCTGCAGCACCTGCTGCATGGCCTGCTCGATGGGCACCTTCTCCCAGTAGGGCAGCAGGTGGATGGTGATGTAGTCCACCGCGTCGGCCAGTTCCGGATGGTCATGCCAGACATAGGGCGGCTCCGCCGTGCTGACCGGCACGTCCACCTGGCGCTTCACCCGCTCGATATAATCGATGAGCTGGGGCACCTTCAGGTCGCCGCGGAACATCACCTCGTTGCCGACCATGACGCGGGTGACGTTCTTGTGGGTGCGGGCGAGGCGGACCAGGGCGTTGATCTCCTGCTCGTTCTCACCCAGGTTGCCGGACAGCCAGGCGCCGGCGGTCACGTCCAGCCGGTACTTGGCCCCCAGCTCGGGGATGGCCTCGAACCCGTTGAGGGTGGAGTAGCTGCGGATGGAGCGGACATAGGGCGCCACCACGGCCACGTCCCGCTCGATCTCCTCCCGGCTGGGGAAGCGCTTGTCGATGGGGCTCTGGTTTTCCTGGTAGGGGCTGAAGGCCACGCCGGCGATGGTGCCGGACCACAGTCGCTCCGGCATGGCCGGGCGGTTGGTCAACGCCCACGCCGCGATGTTGCCGAGCATGACCAGCAGCAGCACGGCCCAGGCGGAACCGCGCATGGTCAGGATCTTCCGCATTCTGTCTCAAGCCCCTTGGCGCACTCCACCGGGCAGCCCGCGCCCGGCACTGGCGTTATCTGGCAAGCCTTTTTGTTCTTTTCGTGAAGACCGCCCCGCCGCCATCGACCCGGCGGCCCTGCGTGGGGCGCAGGGCCGGACGGGCGGCGCGGCGGTCGGTCCCACGAAAGCATAGCGCAGGCCCCCCGCCATGGTACAGAGTCCCCCGGCGGCAGCCATGTCGGCGGCTATAACAACGGAAAGGCGCGGATGGACCGGGAGAAGGGCGCGGAAGCCGGCTTCGGGCTGCATCCCAGGCTGGCGGCGGACACGATCCCCGTGGGCGAGCTGGGGCTGAGCCGCGTGCTGCTGATGGACAACCGGCTGTTCCCCTGGCTAGTCCTGGTGCCGCGCCGGGCCGGGGCGGTGGAGCTGCACCGGCTGGACCCGGCCGACCGGGCCCTGCTGGTGGAAGAGATGGCCCGTGCTGCCGGGGCGCTGGAGGCCCTGTTCCCCTGCGACAAGGTGAACCTGGGCGCCCTGGGCAACCTGGTGCCGCAACTCCACGTCCATGTCATCGCCCGCCGCCACGACGACCCCGCCTGGCCTGGCCCGGTCTGGGGCAGCGGCCATGCCGAGCCCTATCCGGCGGGGGAGGGGCAGGCCGTAGCGGGCCGGGTGGCGGCGTGGCTGGGGTGCGGTAGGTCGGATTAGCGGAGCGTAATCCGACACGCCGCAGACGATCCCTTTCGTTCGTGAGCCGTCGGATTACGGGCTCCGCCCTAATCCGACCTACGAAAGCTGGCGGCAGTGGCCCCAGATGTGCCTGACCTCACCCTCACAGTCCATCACGCCGCCGCCCGCCGTTCCTCCCAGCCCAGGCGGGCGGTTTCGGTGAAGCGGGCCAGGGCGGCGGTCACCAGGGCGTCGCGGCGGCGGACCAGCACCGTGGGGGCGGTGGCGAAGGGCGCCGGTGCCGGGTGCAGGCGCAGGGCGCCGGCAAGGCGGGACCCCTCCGCCGCGGCGCGGGGCAGCAGGGCGATGCCGATGCCGGCGGCGACCCCGCCGATGATGCCCTCCAGCGTGCCGAATTCCAGCAGCCGCACATGCCGGGCGTTCAGGGCGGCCAGCATGGCCTCCAGCCGTTCCCGGTAGGCACAGCCGCGGCGGAAGCTGAGGGCGGCGAGGCTCGGCTGCTCCAGCAGGGCGGGCCAGGGGATGGCATTGGCGGCGGTGGCCACCACCATCTCTTCCACGCCCAGGGGCTCGGCGACCATGTCCGGGTGCTCCACCGGGCCGGCGACCAGGGCGGCGTCCAGCCGGTAGCCCGCCACCTCCCCCAGCAGCAGGCCAGTGGGGCCGGTGTGCAGGGTCAGCTCCACGTCCGGGTGGGCCCGGTGGAAGGCCATCAGCACGGCGGGCAGGCGGACGGCGGCCGTCGTCTCCATGCTGCCGATGGCCAGGGGGCCCCGGGGGGTGGCTGGGTCCATCAGGTCACGCAGGGCGGACCGGGCATCCGCCAGGGCGGCGGCCACCTTGCGGGCGTGGGGCAGCAGCACCTCCCCCGCCCGGGTGGGAACGACGCCGCGGCCGTTGCGGTGGAACAGGGGCACGCCGAGGGCGGCCTCCAGCGCGCGGATGCGGGCGGTGACGTTGGACTGGACACAGTGCAGCCGCCGGGCCGCGGCGGAGATGCCGCCTTCCTCCGCCACCGCGGCGAAGAAGGCCAGGTCGGTGCTGTCCATGACGCCACCCATCAGGATCAGTGAACGGAGATATCCTGAGGTTTCATTTTTCAAGATGTCAAGTCCGTGCCAGGATCGGGGCCATGGATAAGACGCCCTCCCGATCCATGGCCGTTCCCGTTGCCGCCGCCGCAGGGCAGGCGCCCGGCTGGCTGGCCCCGGCCCTGGCGGGGTTCGCGGCGACGCTGCTGGGGCTGGGCCTGGCCCGCTTCGCCTATACGCCGCTGCTGCCGGCCCTGGTGCAGGAAGGCTGGCTGACCTCATCGCAGGCCGCCTATCTGGGGGCGGCCAACCTGCTGGGGTACCTGGTCGGCGCGCTGGCGGCGGCGCCCCTGGGCGGGCGATTCGGGAACCGGGCGGTGCTGCGGGGGGCCATGGCCCTGGCGGCTCTGTCGCTGCTGGCCTGCGCCTGGAACGGCGGGCTGGTCTGGCTGAGCGTCTGGCGCATCGTCGCCGGGGCCACCGGCGCCGTGCTGATCGTGCTGGCCGGGCCAACGGTGGTGGCGCCGTTGCCCTTGGCGGTGAAGGCGCGGGCTATCGGCGTGGTCTTCACCGGGATCGGGGTGGGCGTGGTGCTGGCCGGGCTGGGCGTGCCGTTGCTGGCGGGGGCCGGCGTGTCCGCCGCCTGGCTGGTGGTGGGGGCGCTCGCCCTGCTGCTGACCCTGGCGGCATGGCCGCACTGGCCCGGGCCGGTGGCGCGTCCGGCGGGGGCGGGGGCGCCGGTGAAGGTGCGGTCGGCGCCTCTGTGGCTGTCAACCCTGGCCTATGCCGGGGATGGCATCGGCTATGTGCCGCACACCCTGTTCTTCGCCGACTTCGTGGCCCGCGGGCTGGGGCAGGGGGTGGCGGTCGGCGGCTATTATTGGGCCTTGTTTGGGGCAGGGGCCGCCTGCGGGGCCGTGTTCGGGGGATGGCTGGGGGCGAGGTTCGGCTTTCCCAAGGCCTTCGCCCTGCTGCTGACGGTGAAGGGGCTGGCCGTTGCGCTGCCGCTGGCCTCCACCACCGCACCGACGCTGGCCCTGTCCATCTTCGTCGCCGGGCTGCTGACGCCCGGCAGCGTGGCCGTGGCCTCCGGCGTCTCTGCCCTGCTGGCGGGGGCCGGGGGGCATGTGAGGGCCTGGGGGCGGATGACGGCGGCCTTCGCCCTGACCCAGGCCGTGGGCGGCTATGCCATGTCCGCCCTCTATGCCGCCACGGGGAGCCACAGGCCCCTGTTCGCCGTGGGCGCCGTGACGCTGCTGGCCGGTGCGGCCTGCGCCTGGGTGGCCCTGCGTTTCGCCAAGGAGGAGGTGCCATGAAGCTGTTCGTCAACAAACCGTCCCCCTATGCCCGCAAGGTGCTGGTCCTGCTGCATGAGAAGGGCGCCCTGGACCGGGTGGAGGTGGTCAACGCCGATCCCTGGGCCAACCCGGCCGACCTGCTGGCCGCCACACCCCTGGCCAAGGTGCCGGCCCTGGTGACGGATGAGGGCTGGGTGCTGCCGGAAAGCTGGGCCATCGCCGACTACCTTGACACGACCCTGCCCGGCCCGCGCCTGTTGCCCCAGGAGCCGGGGCCGCGGGGGCTGGAACTGCGCCTCGCCGCCCTGGGGCAGGGGGTGACCGACGCCGCCTTCAGCGCCGTGATCGAGGGGCGGCGGCCGGAGGGGGAGCGATCCCCCGGCTGGGTGGAACGGCAGAAGGCGGCCATCCTCCGCGCCTTGCCGGTGCTGGAGGGGGAGGTCGCTGCCCTGTCCGTCGGCTTCGGCCTGGGCGCGCTGACGGTGGCGGTGGCGCTGGACTATCTTGACTTCAGGCATGCCGCGCTGGCCTGGGGGGAGCGGGCGCCGGCCTTGCGGGAGTGGTTCGAGGGGGTGCGGGAGCGGCCGTCCATGCGGGCGACGGACCCGCGGTGAGGGGGGTCAGCGCCACACCCCCAACAGTTCCACCTCTTCCCCGCCCACGCCGCGCTTGAAGGCGGTGACGCCGGGGGCCTGGTCCGGCAGCAGGCCGCCCAGGTCCAACTGGGTGCGGCCCTGGGCCTTCAGCTCCAGGATGGCGCGCCAGAGCAGCAGGTTGTGGGCGCGGGTGCGGCGGCCCTCCGCGCCCGTCCAGCCCACCTGGTAGGTGGCGGCCTGCCCGTGGCCCAGGAACAGGACGCCGGCTACCGGCTCCCCGTCCTTGCAGGCGCGGAGCAGCAGGATGTCCCCGTCCCGGTGCAGGGCGGTGCGCAGGCGGGTCAGCAAAGGGGCGGAGGGGCCGCGGAATCCCTTGGCGGCCCGGTCCTTCAGATAATGCTCCGTCAGCCAGGAAAGCTGGCTCGAGCCGTCGCGGTCCACCTCCACCGCCAAGCCGGACCGTTCCGCCTGGCTCAGGGCGTTGCGCCATTTCTGGGCCAGGGCCTTGCGCAAGGTCGCTTCATCCGGGCGCAGGTCCAGCCAGAGGGTGCGGTAGCCGGGGCCCTTGTCCTGGCGCCAGCCGGCCCAACGCAGCAGGGCGCGGTTCTCCTCCGTGTCCGGCAGCTCCGGCACGATGGCGGTCCAGCGCAGGGGGCCGGTGGGGTAGCGCTGGCGGAGCTGCTTCATCACCAGGGCCAGGATGGCGGGTTTTTGCGCCGCGGGCAGCAGCAACGGCCCGCGGTGCAGCCGGGCGACGCGGGCCAGGCCGAAGGCCCGTTTCTCCATCACCACCACCAGGCCGATGGGCTTGTCCGCCAGCTCGATGAGGCCGAGGCGGGGGGTCCAGCCCTCCACCGTCCGCATGGCGACGGCATAGCCGAAGCACTGGGTCAGGGTGCTGCGGGGGACGGCCTTCAACAGGCTTTCCCACTCGGCCACGCGGCCCACGTCCCAAAGGATGCGGAGGTCTTCGGGGGTGGTCACGATGTCAGTCGGCCGCCGGGTCAGGACAGGCGTCGAGCATCCGGAAAAGGGCAGATTTCAGGTCCGGCAGCTCATCCGTGATGGTCTGATAGATGCGGGCGGGGTCGATGCCGTCATACTCGTGGATGACCTTGTTCCGCAGGTCCCCGATTACCCGCCAAGGGGCGCGGGTGTACAGGGCGGCCAAGTCGGCGGGGACATGCCGGGACGCCTCACCGATGATCTCGATGTTGCGGACGCAGGCATCGATTGTCTTCTGGTCCGCCAGGAAAGCGGCCAAGCCCATGCCCGCCGTATAATCCTGGATGCGGTTGATCGACCCCAGCATGTCCAGCAGCCGCTGGCGGATCCGGACGGGATCAGAAGACTTTGACGGCATCGCGCAGCACCCGATCCCGTATGCCGGGTTTCAAGCCGGTCGCCTCGACGACGTCGACCGGGCCTTGGAACAGGTCGGCCAGGAAGTGTTCCAGGCCGACAAGGTCGATCAAAGTCGGCCGGCGGCGCTCATCGAATTCCACGAGCAGGTCGATATCGCTGTCGGAGCCGGCCTCCCGCCGGGCGACGGAACCGAAGACGGACATGCCACGGACCTTGTAGCGGGCAAGCTCCGTCGCCCGCCTGTCCAGGGCGGTGCGGATCGTCTCGATGTTTGGCGGCATGGCGTGCTGCATGATGGACCCACCCGGCCTGCGTACGTCACCTATATGAACCTTGTCGCGCCGCATGGCAAACAGGGCCGTCACGATGGATGGAACAACGCCCATGCCCCCCACCACCCCCCGCCTGCCCTGGTGGCACCCGGATTCCCTAGCCCGTCGGCGGCCGCACCTGAAGGCCCGGCAGTCGGTGACGCGGGCCCTGCGGCACTGGTTCGAGGGGCAGGGGTTCGAGGAGGTGGAGACGCCGGCGCTGCAGATATCCCCCGGGCTGGAGGTGCACCTGATGGCCTTCGGCACGGAGCTGGTGGGGCCGCACCCGGAGGACCGGCGGCGGCTGTACCTGCACACCAGCCCCGAATTCAGCATGAAGAAGCTGCTGGCAGGCGGCGTGCCCCGGCTGTTCCAACTGGCCCACGTCTTCCGCAACGGGGAGCGGTCGCCAACCCACCATCCGGAGTTCAGCATGCTGGAGTGGTACCGGGCCGGCGCCGGGTACCGGGACCTGATGGAGGATTGTGTCGGCCTGGTCCGGGCGGCCTGCCGGGCCACGGGGGCGGAGCGGCTGACGGGGAGGCACGGCACCTGCGACCCGTTCGGGGAGTGGGAGGTGCTGACAGTGCAGGAGGCGTTCCAACGCCATGCGGGCATCGACCTGCTGGCCACGGCGCCGGACCCGCTGCGGCCCGACCGGGACCTTCTGGCGGCGGAGGCCGCGAGGGTTGGCATCCGCACGGCGGAGAGCGACACGTGGGAGGATCTGTTCTTCCGCATCGCGCTGGAGCGGATCGAGCCGCATCTTGGCTTTGGCCGGCCCACCTTCCTGGCGGACTACCCCGTTTCCATGGCCGCGCTGGCCCGCGCCAAGCCGGAGGACCCGCGGGTGGCGGAGCGGTTCGAGCTGTATGCCTGCGGGGTGGAGCTGGCCAACGCCTTCGGGGAGCTGACGGACGCGCAGGTGCAACGCCGCCGCTTCGAGGCGGACATGGCGGAAAAGGAGCGACTGTACGGGGAGCGCTACCCCATTGACGAGGAGTTCCTGGAGGCCCTGGCCCTGATGCCGGAGTCGGCTGGCATCGCGCTCGGCTTCGACCGGCTGGTCATGCTGGTGACCGGGGCGGCGGAGATCGACGACGTGCTGTGGGTGCCGGTGGCCAAGGCCTGATCAGGCGGCGGGCATGGCCGCGATGGGCTTCAGGCGGGGCAGGACCGAGGTGACGGTGTAGCCCTCCGACGGTGGGTATTTGCGGGCCACCTTGGCGCGCACCGCCTCCTCGCTGCTGGCCCAGATGCGGAACTTGCGTTCACCCTGCCAAGTGGGACCGCTACGGGGGTCGGGGATGCCGGCGGGGGCGAGGGGGGCGGCGACCAGGGCGATCCAGTCGGTGTCGCCCACCATCCGCCGCTCATCCAGCACGAACAGCCGGTTTTCCGGCCGGCCCATCTCCCGGATCTCCGCCTCCAGCCGGTCGCATTCCAGGGTGACGTCGCGCACCGCCAGCTTGGCCTGGCGCAGCTCCCGCTTCAGGCCAAGGCTTTCCCGCCCCGCCTTGCGCAGCCGCTCCACCTGGGCGATGCGCTTGGCCATCATGGCCTTGTAGCGGGCCTGGGCTTCCCGCACCTTGCGGACGGCCCGTTCCAGCGCGAAGGCCAGGGCGGCCCCCGCGATCATCAGCGCGACCAGGATCGGGGCGCTGAACATGGCTCAGGCCACCGGCTCGGCCGGGGCGTCCGCCGGCTGGTCGTTAAGCGGGCCGCCGGCCTCCAGCCGGATGTTCAGCAGGCTGAAGCCCAGGGGGAGGGGGTAAAGGCGTTGAAGGTCGCGGCGGGCGTCGCTCAGCGTGTCCGCCCAGATCTCCACCACCTGCGGGGTGGCCCACTCCACGTCCAGGGTGGGGTGGGACTTGCCCTCCCCTAGGGCCTGCTGGACCTGACGGTTGATGACCCAGGCGCGGAACCGGTAGTCGGTGGAATTCTCCCGCCCCACGACGCGGATGGGCGACTCCGCCTCCTTGCGCGAGTCCACCAGTTCCTTCTCCAGGGTGAAGCGCTTGCGGCGCAGGTTGGCCAGTTCGGCCTGGAGTTCGGTGATGCGGGCGCGCAGGTCGCTGCAACGGATGTCGAACTTGCTCTCGATCAGGGAACGGCGGGGCAGGGCCTGCTCCACCCAGCGCACTTCCGGCCGGCCCTCGATGACGGATTCCCCGATCTTGCCCACGAGGTAGGCGAAGATCCAGGCCGCCACCGCCAGGAGCCCGCCCAGGATCAGGGCGCTGCCATAGGTCATCGCCCGCCCACCCGCGACATGCCATGCCCCCCGAAATCGTGATGCGTCGCAAGATAGCACGCCCGGACGACGGGCCTAGGGGCAGATTTCGTTGCGGGCGCATGAAGTTATGCGGCGGACGAAAGGTTTTGTCCTTGCGCCCCGCGATCCGGTGCGGGTGTCAGCCCGCCGCGGACAGGAGCACGCCCAGCCGGCGCGCCTCCAGCAGGAAGCCGCGGGTCATCTGCACGATGTCCGTCCGCCAATAGAGCTGGGCCAGCGGGTCCATCAGGAAGTCCCGGGGCAGCATGGCATAGCAATAGACCTCCACCTGCCGCCGGTCATGGTCCCAGGGGTCCGCGGCGTCGCGCCAGCCGATGGTCCAGCCGGCATGGGCGGCCCCGGTCTGCCAGCGCTCGAACCGCGGGGCCATGGCGGTGGCGTCCACCAGCTCGCTCGCCGGGATGGTGTAGACGATGACGAAGCGCCAGACGTTGAGCTGCACCTTCATGGACAGCACCTCCCCCAGCGCCTTCACCCGGTACAGGGCGTCGGAGGCGCCGGGGACGTGGCGCAAGGTGACCTCCGCCTTGGCCACCTGCTCCAGCCGCTCCCCCAGCGGCTCCCCGGGGCGGCGCCAGTCGGGCTGGGGATAGTCCACGGACCGCAGCACCTCTGCCATGGGGCCGGTCAGGAAGGCGGTGGTCAGGCGGCGGGCCTCCTCCAGCCCCATGCTGCCGGTCTGGGGCGGGTGAAGGGCGGGGCTGTCGGGCATGCTCGGGTCTCCGGTCGATCGATGCCCCCTCAACCGGCATGGCGGCCCTGTCGTCGCGCCGGCCCTTGGGTTGCTTGCGCCCAAGGCCGGGGCGTCTGTAGGGTAGCGTCCGTTTCAGGACCAAGGTGGTTCGGGTGCAGTACATCAGCACGCGGGGCGCGGCCCCGACCCTGGCTTTCGATGACGTCCTGCTGGCAGGGCTGGCCCGTGACGGCGGCCTGTATGTGCCGGACACATGGCCCCGCTTCACGGCAGAGGAGCTGCGGTCCTTCCGCGGCCTGCCCTACGCGGAGCTGGCAGCGCGGGTGATGCTACCGTTCCTGGGCGGTCGGGTGGATGAGCAGGCGTTCCGCGCCCTGGTCCGCGACGCCTATGGCAGCTTCGCCCACAAGGCCGTGGTGCCGCTGGTGCAGCTGGATGAGCGCACCTGGGTGATGGAGCTGTTCCACGGGCCGACCCTGGCCTTCAAGGATGTGGCGCTGCAACTGCTGGGCCGGCTGTTCGACCATGTGCTGGGCCAGCGGGGGGAGCGGGTGACCGTGGTGGGCGCCACGTCCGGCGACACCGGCTCTGCCGCCATCGAGGCCTGCCGCGACCGGGAGCGGGTGGACATCGTCATACTGCACCCCCACAACCGGACCAGCGCCGTGCAGCGCCGCCAGATGACGACGGTGCTGTCGCCCAACGTGTCCAACGTGGCCCTGCAAGGCACCTTCGACGACGCCCAGGACGCCGTGAAGGCCATGTTCAACGACCAGCCCTTCCGGGACGGGCTGAACCTGTCGGCCGTGAACTCCATCAACTGGGCCCGGATCATGGCCCAGATCGTGTACTACGTGGCCGCCGGCGTCGCCCTGGGCGCGCCGGACCGGGAGGTGGCCTTCGCCGTGCCCACCGGGAATTTCGGCAATGTCTACGCCGCCTATGCCGCCCGGGCCATGGGGCTGCCGGTGGCCAAGCTGGTGGTCGGCACCAACAGCAACGACATCCTGGCCCGCTTCTTCCAGTCCGGCACCATGTGGGCCAACGGGGTCACCCCCACCATCAGCCCCAGCATGGACATCCAGGTTTCCAGCAACTTCGAGCGGCTGCTGTTCGACCTGATGGACCGGGACGGGGCCGCCACGGCCCAGGTGATGGCGGAGTTCCGGGCCACCGGGCGCTTTGCCGTCAGCCAGGGCCAGCTTGCCCGGGCGCTGGCCCTGTTCGAGGGGCACCGCTGCGGTGAGGCGGAGACCATGGAGACCATGGCTTCCACTTACCGCGAAACGGGCTACATGCTTGATCCGCATACCGCGGTCGGGCTCCACGCCGCCCGGTCCGCCAAACTGGACCCCGGCATCCCCGTGGTCGCCCTGGCCTGTGCCCACCCGGCCAAGTTCCCGGACGCGGTGGAGCAGGCGACCGGCGTCCGCCCCGGCCTGCCGCGGCACCTGTCCGACCTGTTCGAGCGTGAGGAACGCCTGTCCGTGCTGCCCAATGACATCGACGTGTTGAAAGACTTCGTCCGCGCCCGTTCCCGCGTCGCCGCAGGTGTCGCATGAGCAAGGGGAGCGCCGGCATCCGCGTCACCACCCTGCCCAACGGGCTGCGGGTCGCCACCGACTTCATGCCCCATGTGGAGACGGTGACGGTGGGCGTGTGGATCGGCGTGGGCAGCCGGCATGAGCCGCAGGATGCCAACGGCATCGCCCACCTGGTGGAGCACATGCTGTTCAAGGGCACGCCCACCCGCGACGCCTTCCGCATCAGCGCGGAGATCGAGGATGTGGGCGGCCACCTGAACGCCTATACGGGGCGGGAACACACCACCTATTACGCCAAGGTGCTGAAGCAGGATTTGGCCTTGGCACTTGGCGTGCTGGCGGACATGGTGCAGCACGCCAAGTTCGATCCGGAAGACCTGGAGAAGGAGCGCCAGGTCATCATCCAGGAGATCGGGCAGGTGGAGGACACCCCCGACGACATCATCTACGACCACTTCGTCAGCGCCGCCTTCCCCGGCCAGATGCTGGGCCGCCCGATCCTGGGCACGGCGGAGGTGGTGGGCAGCACCCCGCGGGACGGGCTGGTGGACTATGTCCGCAGCCGCTACGTGCCGGCCAACATGGTGGTCTCCGCCGCCGGCCATGTGGACCATGACCGGCTGGTGGAACTGGTGACCCTGCTGTTCACCGACCTGCCCGCCGGCGACCTTCGTGGGGCGGAGCAGGCCACCTATCGCGGCGGCGACTTCCGGGAGGACCGGGACCTGGAGCAGATGCACCTGGTCCTGGGCTTCAACGGCGTGGGCAGCCACGACAAGGACCTCTATTCCGCCTCCGTCCTCTCCACCCTGCTCGGCGGGGGCATGTCGTCCCGGCTGTTCCAGGAGGTGCGGGAAAAGCGCGGCCTGGTCTACAGCGTGCACAGCTTCACCTGGTCCATGTCCGACAGTGGCGTGTTCGGCATCTACGCCGGCACCGACCCGGAGCGGGCGGGCGAGCTGGTCCCCGTCATCTGCGGCGAGGTGGCCAAGCTGGCCGGCAGCCTGACGGAGGAAGAGGTGGCGCGGGCACGGGCACAGATGAAGGCGAGCCAGCTGATGGGACTGGAGAGCACCACCAACCGGGCGGAGGCCTTGGGCGCCCAGCTGCTGGTCTATGGCCGGCCGATCCCCACGGGGGAGGTGATCCAGCGCATCGACGCGGTGGATCTGGACGCCGTGCGCGCCTGTGCCGACCGGCTGTTCGGCAGCACGCCCACCGTGGCCGCCCTGGGCCCGCTGGAGGCGCTGGAGCCCTATGAAGCCACCGTGGCGCGGCTGGGCTGAGGGAGGGAAGCGCTGGACATGCCGATCCGCCTGATCCCCGAGGGGCTGTTGAGCCCGCCGGCCATGCGGCTGGACGGGGAGCGGGTCTATGTCCGCCCGCCCCAGCCCAAGGACTGGAAGAGCTGGGCCGACGTGCGGGAGGCCAGCCGCGACTTCCTGGTGCCGTGGGAGCCCACCTGGCCCACCGATGCCCTGACCCGCGACAGCTTCCTGCGCCGGGTGCGCCGGCAGGCGGCGGAGTGGCGGGAGGACGAGGCCTATGCCTTCCTGGTGTTCGAGCAGGGCAGCGGCAACGTGGTGGGCGGCGTGGGCCTGACCAACATCCGCCGCGGCGTGGCCCAGATGGGCACCATGGGCTATTGGGTCGGCAAGGCCTATGCCCGCCACGGCTATACCAGCGAGGCGGCGCGGCTGGTCCTGGGCTTCGCCTTCGGCCAGCTGGGCCTGCATCGGGTGGAGGCGGCGTGCCTTCCCACCAACGCGCCCAGCCGGGGCCTGCTGGAGAAGGTGGGCTTCCGCGAGGAAGGCTATGCCCGCGCCTATCTGCGCATCGACGGCAAATGGGCCGACCACGTGCTGTACGCCATCCTGCGGGACGATTGGCGGGAGTGAGGGGGGCAACCCCGTTCGTCACCGTGTGAGCTGAAGCCGAACATCACCGCGGCGTCCCCTCCCCCAAAGGGGGAGGGACAGGGAGAGGGGTTGGGCCCTCTCCGAAAAAGTACCCCTGCGTAACCGGTCCTGCTGTCCTGATCGCACCACCCCTCTCCCTGTCCCTCTCCCCCTGGGAGAGGGGACGGGACGGTGCCGTTCGGCCAAGCCGTGAACCTTGGTTTGTCGACATCGGCAAAGGAAAGGCCGGCCAGGGTCGCCCTCGGCCGGCCTGAAATCAGTGCGACGGCATCTCAATGGTGGCCGTGGCTGGCGCCGCCCTGGCCGTCGGGGAGGACGATCTGGACGTTCTGCATCATGCCCTGGTCCTCATGGTCCAGGATGTGGCAGTGCAGGACGAACTGGCCGATATAGCGCTGGTACCGGGTGCGCACCTTGATGACGTACTTGTAGTCCTCCGCCGTCTGACCCTCGGCGACGGTCGAAGGCAGCAGGCTCTTGACGAACAGCGTGTCCTTCCAGACGCCGATGAGGTTGTTGTACTGCGGGTCGAAGTCCTTGGGCTGGTCGGAGCGGATGACGGCGTTGGTCGTCTTGTCCACGGTGAAGTTGTCCACCGTGCTGCCCTTGCCCAGGGCCACGCGCTGGCCGCCCTTCGGCTTCGGGCTCTCGATGCTGACGATCTGGAACGGGTTGACGTGGATGTGGAAGGGGTGGCCGACGAAATCGGAGCTGAGTGTCCACTCATCCACCGCGCCCAGCACCAGGGTGCGGTCCATCCGGCCGGGGGCATAGGGCTTGCCGTTCACCTCGAAGAAGGCGGCGCCCTGCTGGGTCACGTTGATGTTGAAGACCAGCTCCTGCGTGCCCGTCACCTCCTTGTCGGTGATGGTGGCGTGGGGGATGAACTTGGTCAGCAGGATGTCGGTCTTGCCGCGGTCGCGGTTGTAGGTCAGGTCCGCAACCACCTGGGCCTGGGCGTCGGTGGTGATGTTCACCTTGGCCGCGGCCACGAGCTGGTCGGCGATGGCCTTGATGATGCCGCCCTCGGGGATGGGGGCGGTGCCGGCCTTCACGTCGGCCATGCCCAGCAGGCGCCGGCTGGGGGCGCTGCCGGACAGGGTGGCGGTGGGCGGGGCGCTGGTGTCCAGCACGCAGTACCGGCCCTCGCTGGGGAAGGTGACCAGCGCGTCCCAGCGGTAGCCGGGCTGGAGCGTGGCGATGGAGGTCTGGATGGCCTGCTGGGTGGTCAGCCCGTCCGCGGCCACCAGCACATATTCCACCGGGTCGCCGCCGCAGTTCTTCTGGATCCAGGCGTCGTTGTTCACCGCCGTCAGGCTGCGCAGGTCGGTGGGCAGGGCGCTGGTGTCGCCGGCGAACTTGCGGATCTCCAGCGAGATGGTGTCGCGCACGCCGGCATGGACCATGCGCCAGCGCTCCACCTGGCCCACGGCGGTCTCGGCGATGGTGGGCAGGATGCGGCCGTTCACGCTGGTGTAGCGGCCGGACTTGGCCCAGGCGCCCGGGGCGAACAGGTCGTAATTGTTGATTTCCCCCACGCTGCCGGCCGGGCAGGCATAGGTGCCGTCCGGGTTGGTGAGGATGGTGCCCGAGGCGTCGCGGCAGGCGTACTGGATCTGCTGGAAGACCAGGACGCGCTCCTGGAACTTCTGGTCCTTGGTGGGCTTCAGCAGCACGTCCAGGTCGCCGTTGGCATCCTTGGTGGGCTGGCGGTTGCCGCGGACGATCAGCGCGCCGGCCATGCCGCTGGACACCTGCAGCGCCGTGGAGCCGTGCCGGTGCGGGTGGTACCAGAAGGTGCCCGCCGGGTGGTCGGGCGGCACGTTGTACTCGTACTGGAACGAGACCTTCGGGTTGATGGAGATCAGGACGTTGTCGCCATTGCCCGCCGGGTTCACCCACAGGCCGTGGGCGTGCATGTTGGTGCCGTTGAAGCAGTTGGGCGTGTTGGCGCTGCCGCCGGCCTCCTCGCAGGTGCTGTCGGGGGGCAGGTCGTTGTGCAGGGTCATGCGGACGGTCTCGCCCGGCATGATCTCAATGGTGGGGCCGACGAAGGGGGCGTCCTTGCTGGTGCCGGTGCCCACGAAGCCCCGCAGCTTCACCTTGTCCGGCTTGCCCGTGGAGGGGTTGGCGATCTCCCCCTCAATGTACTTGACCCGAAGGTCCAGCACCGCCTCATCCGCCAGGGCCGGGGCATCCTTGGGCAGGGCGAACAGGGTCTTGGCCGTGGCGGTGCCGCGGAAGATCTCCGCCTTGGGCGGGTCCTTCAGGGGTTGCAGCACCTCTTGCGCCAGTGCCGGCGGGGCCGCACCCAGCAGCAACAGGCCTGCCAGGGGCGCCAGCCGGCGCGCGGGCAAGCGGGGGGCGTTCGGATCGGGCATGGGGCCTCCGTCTTCGACGAATCCGGGGATGGAGACCCGCGGCCGGTCCGCCGCGGGCCGGGCAAAGGCGGGGAGCGAAAGGGTACCTGCGCGTGCTGGTGCGACGGCAGGCTCCCCCGATCCTGCCGGTGGTGCCACGGCAAGGCGACGCGGCGCCCGAAGTTATATGACGGGCGCCCCTAACTCACAAGGATTACCTACTCGCAATACGGGAGTTTTAGATAGGGGCGGGGTTGGCTCAGCGGGCCATCAGGGCGTTGAACGCTTTCACCGCCGCGGCAGGGCCGTCCGGGTGGTTCCAGACACCGCCACAGACGGCCAGGAAATCCGCCCCGGCGTCCACCAGCACCGCGGCATTGTCCACGGTGATGCCGCCAATGGCGACGCAGGGGACCTCCATCATCTCCTGCCACCAAGTCAGCAGTTCAGGCTCCGCCTTGGCCTTGGGCTCCTTGGTGCTGGTGGGGAAGAAGGCGCCGAAGGCCACGTAATCCGCCCCTTCCTCCCCCGCCACCATGGCCAGGTGGCGGCTGTCATGGCAGGTGACGCCGACGATGGCGTCCTTGCCCATGACCCGCCGCGCGTCGCGGAAGGGCATATCGTCCTGGCCCACATGCACCCCGTCGCAGCCGGTCGCCGCCGCCAGGTCCGGCCGGTCGTTCAGGATCAGGGCCACGTCGCGGGACTGCACCACCGGGCGCAGCACCTCCACCGCCCGGCGCACGGCATCGTCCGACGCGTCCTTGAGGCGAAGCTGGACGCAGGCCACGTCGCCAGCGTCCAGCGCCGCGGCCAGGGTGGGGGCGAAGGCCTGGGGGTCGAGGGTCGGCGGGGTGATCAGGTAGAGGCGGCAGTCGGCCATGGGGACCCGGGTGGGGGAGGGGGCAGGGACCCGGACCCTGTCGCATCCCGGCAGGCCGGGGTCAAGCCCGTGTCAGCGCGGGCCGACCGCGGCGATCTTGGTGGGGATCAGGGCGGCGAGGATGCGGCTCTGGTCATCCAGCCGCTTGGCCTGGGCCTCAAGCGTGCCGTCGATGCGGGCGAGCTGCCGCAGGACGGATTGCTGACCTTCCTCCAGCCGCTCGACCTTGGCGGTGAGCTGCTGCTGCCCAACTTCGAGCCGCTCAACCCTACCGGCAAGGTGCTGCTGCCCGGCTTCCAGGCGCTGCTGCCCGGCTTCCAGGCGCTGCTGCCCGGTTTCCAAGTTCCCGATACGGCCGTCCTGCCGCTGGAACAGCTCCAGGATCAGGTCCAGCCTCTTCAGAATCTCGGTGCCTTGATCCGGCGACATGGACCACCCCGCGGCGCGCTACCCCGTTCGCACATAAACTAGCACGAGAAAAGCCGCCGAGCCAAGGGCCCGGCGGCTTCGCGTCCTGAAATCAGGCGTTGGGGAAGGAGGGGTTATTCCTTGCCCTGGTAGATGCGCACCAGCTTGTCCAGCAGGGCCAGCGCATCCTCACGGCTGCGCTGGAAGGCGTTGCGGCCGATGATGGAACCGTTGCCGCCGCCGTCGCGGATGGCGCGGGCATCCTCGAACACCGCGTCCTCGCCCTTGGCGGCGCCGCCGGAGAAGACCACGATGCGGCGGCCGTTGAAGCTCGCCTGCATGACGTGCTTCACGCGGTCGGCCAGGGTCTCCCGCGGGACGTTGGTCGACTCATAGATCTTGCGCGCCTCATCCTGCTCCAGGTCGGCGGTGGGCAGCTTGACCTTGATGATGTGGGCGCCCAGCAGGGCCGCCATGTGCGCGGCATAGGCGGCCACGTCCAGCGCCAGCTCGCCCGTCTTGCTGATGGCGCCGCCGCGCGGGTAGGACCAGATCACCGTGGCGATGCCCTTGGACTTCGCCTCACGCGACAGCTCCCGGATCTCCTCGAACTGGCCGAACATGGCGTCGGAGCCCGGGTAGATGGTGAAGCCGATGGCCGAGCAGCCCAGGCGCAGGGCGTCGTCGATGCTGGCGGTGACGGCCTGGTCCGCGCCTTCCTTCAGCCGGGACAGGCTGTTGGAGCTGTTCATCTTCAGGATCAACGGGATAGAACCGGCGAAGGTGCCGGCCCCGGCCTCCAGCGGGCCCAGCGGGGCCGCGTAGGCGGACAGGCCGGCGTCGATGGCCAGCTGGTAGTGGTAGTGCGGGTCGTAAGCCGGGGTGTTGACGCCGAAGCTACGGGCGGGCCCGTGCTCGAAGCCTTGGTCAACGGGCAGGATCACCAGCTTGCCGGTGCCGCCCAGGCGGCCTTCCATCAGGATGCGGGCGAGGTTCGCCTTGGTGCCGGGATTGTCGCTCTCATAGAAGGAGAGGATTTCCTTGACGCGGCGGGTCAGCTTCATGTCGGCTTCTTCCCTAGCTTCTGGTCCGGCCCAAGGGCGGCCGGACGGGCGGATGGCGGCTTGAATAGCCCAGCGCATCCCGCATTGCAACGGAGCGGGACGGCAATGTAACGGAAGCGCGACCGTTACAAGCTTTTGGAATCAATCGATTGGATGATGGCCTGCCGAATGGATGCGTCACCCTTGCGCAGGCCGCGTAGGTCGGTTGCCGCTTCCGGCGGACGGATGACCTGCCCGCCAAGTTGCACGGCCATGGCGTGGAGTTTCTCCAGCGTCCCCGGAGGCCCGGAAAAGGCCAGGGCGCGCACCCCTTCCCGCAGTGCCCCCATCACGGCACCGGCGGAGTCGCCGCAGTCCAGCAGGGTGGTGAACGGCAGGTCGGGGAATTCCGCGCGGAGGTCGTCGGTCAGCGCCCGCCACCAGCCGGCGCCCGCGAAGCTGGCCGCCCCGGGGTCGCTCACCAGCAGCACGGGAACGCCTGCGGCCTGAGCCACGGAGAGGATGGCGCGGCCGTCGGGCAGGGAGCGGAGGCGGAAGGCGGGGTGGTGCGGCAAGGCGGTGGGGCGATCTGGTGGGGCTTGGCCCCGGACAGTCGGCCGGGTGCGGCGGAAAGGCAAGGGGGCTGCCTTGCGGGTGACATCGCCGCGCCCCGCTCGTTGCCATGGTTGAGGCGGGTCAAGGCGGGGCGGGCCGCGGCGTGGGAGGCTGGTCCGGTCCCGGAACGGTGGAGGGCGGAGCGTGCGCCGCGGTCTGATGGGATTGGGGGTGGCGGTCGTCGCGGGCATGGCGGCGCTGGGCTGGCACCTTTCCGGCGGGACGGCACCGCAGGTGCATACGGCCGCCGTGACGGTGGGGCCGGTGGTGCAGGCCGTCTATGCCAACGGGACGGTGGAACCGGTCACCTGGGCCCAGGTCCGCCCCATCCAGGCCGCACGCATCGTGGAGGTGGCGGCGCGCGAGGGGGACCGGGTGGAGGCGGGGCAGGTGCTGGCCCGGCTGGACCCCACGGACCAGTTGGCAACCCTCACCAGCCTCCAGGCCAACGCCAAGTTCCTGGAGTCCGAGCTGGGGCGGCAGCGGCAGCTCGCCCAGCGGGGCATCGCCGCGCCCCAGGCCCTGGAACGGGCGCAGAGCCAGCTCGACCAGGCCCGCGCCCAGGTGGAGGCGCAGCGGCAGAAGCTGGAGAACTATGTGCTGCGGGCGCCCATCGGCGGGATGGTGCTGCGCCGGGACGGGGAGCTGGGGGAGATCGCCCGGCCGGACGCCGCCATGTACTGGGTGGGCCAGCCCAGCCCCCTGTGGGCCGTGGTGGAGGTGGATGAGGAGGACATCCCCCTGGTCAAGGTCGGCCAGCGCTCCCTGATCAAGGCCGACGCCTTCCCGGACAAGGTGCCGGAGGGCACGGTGGCGCAGATCACGCCCAAGGGCGACCCGGTGAACAAGAGCTACCGGGTGCGCATCGGCCTGCCGGAGGACACGCCGCTGCGCATCGGCATGACGGTGGAGGCCAACATCATCGTCCGCACCGCCGACAAGGTGCTGCTGGTGCCGGACACGGCGCTGGTGTCCGGCGGGGAAGGGCAGGTGGTGTTCGTGGTGGAGGGCGGTGCCGCCCGCTCCCGCCCCGTGGACGTGGGCGTGGTGGGGGAGAAGGCGGAGATCCGGGGCGGCCTGCGGGAGGGGGAGACGGTCATCACCAACCCGCCCGCCGGCCTGGCCGACGGGGCCGCGGTGCGGGCGGGGGGCTGAGCCATGGCGCTGCCCCTGTCGGTGGATATCGCGGTGACGCACCTGATGGGCCGGCGGCGGCAGACCATCGTCTCCGTCCTGGGCGTGGCGCTGGGGGTGGGGTTCTTCATTGCCGTGGCGGCGCTGATGCAGGGTTTCCAGACCTATTTCCGGGAGACGATCATCGACGTCTCCCCCCACGTTGTGGTGGAGGACGAGTTCCGGAACCCGCCCCGCCAGCCGGTCCAGGCACTCTATGCCGGCGGGGCGGTGGAGCTGCGCGGGTTGAAGCCGGAGGAGGAACGGCGGGGCATCCGCAACGCCCGCGCCATGGTGGAGGCGCTGCGGCGCATGCCGGGCGTGACGGTGGCGCCCACCCTGTCGGGGCAGGTGGTGCTGCGCTATGGCGGGGTGGATGAGGCGGCAAGCCTGGTGGGCATCGAGCCAGAGCAGGAACAGCGGGTCACCACCCTGGCCAAGGACATGGAGGCGGGCAGCCTTGACCGGTTGAACACCACGGCCAACGGCATCGTGCTGGGGCGGGAGCTGGCGAAGAAGCTGGGGGCCAAGCTGGGCGACAGCCTGTTGGCCGTGACGGCTGCAGGCGTGACGCGGCGGGTGACGGTGGAGGGAATCTTCCACACCGGCATCCAGAACCTGGACGAGGGCGTGGCCTACATGCTGCTGAAGCGGGCCCAGGTGCTGCAGGACCGGATCAACGTGGTGAACCAGGTGCGCCTGCGCCTGGCCGACCCGGACCAGGCCCCTGCCGTGGCCCAACGGGTGGAGGCGCGGTTCCGCTACAAGGCGGAGAGCTGGCAGGAGACGAACCAGAACATCTTCCAGATCTTCACGGTCCAGAACGCCATCATGTATTCCATCGTCGGTGCGATCCTGATCGTGGCGGCGTTCGGCATCTTCAACGTCATCTCCACCGTCATCTATGAGAAGACCCGGGACATCGCCATCCTGAAGTCCATGGGCCTGACGGAGGGGGACATCCGCCGCATCTTCCTGGTGGAGGGCATCATCGCCGGGGCCATCGGGGCGGTGATGGGCTGGGCCGTGGGCTATGGGTTGACGGAGGTGCTGGCCAGCATCCGGTTCGACTTCTCCGACGACCCCAGCGAGAACCGGTTCCACCTGTCCTATTCGCTGCTCCACTACATGCTGGGCGGCGGCTTCGCCCTGGTGGCGGCCGGGTTGGCGGCCTACCTGCCGGCGCGGCGGGCGGCGCGGCTGAACCCGGTGGAGATCGTGCGGGGGGCCGCCTGATGGGCGCGGGGGAGCCGGTCCTGGAGGCCCGGGGCGTGACCCGGGTGCTGTCGGGGGCAATCCCGGTAACCCTGGTGGAGGGGATCGACCTGTCCATCGGGCGGGGGGAGTTCGCGGCCATCACCGGGCCGTCTGGCTCCGGCAAGTCGTCGCTGCTCTACCTTTTGGGGCTGCTGGACACGCCCACATCGGGCTCGGTCCTGGTGGAGGGGGAGGATACCTCCCGCCTGACCCCGGCGGACCTGGCGCGGGTGCGGCTGGAGAAGCTGGGCTTCGTCTTCCAGTTCCACTTCCTGCTGCCGGAGTTCACGGCCCTGGACAACGTGCTGATCCCCATGCGGAAGCTGGCGCGCCTGTCGGACCGGGAGATGCGCACCCGCGCCCAGTCGCTGCTGGTGCAGCTTGACCTGGGGGACCATGCCAGGAAACGGCCGGACCAGCTTTCCGGCGGCCAGCGCCAACGGGTAGCCATCGCCCGGGCCCTGGCGAACGAGCCGCGGGTGGTGCTGGCGGACGAGCCCACGGGCAATCTGGACAGCCGCAACGCCCAACTAGTCTTCGACACCTTCCGCGACCTGGCCCACCGCACCGGGACCACGGTCGTCACCGTCACCCATGACGAGCACCTGGCCGCCCAGACGGACCGGAGGGTGCTGCTGGTGGATGGGAAGCTGGTGGGCAGCACGGAGGCGGCCCACCCGGCTTGATGTTGCTTACGCTAAGGGCCGCTGATCATGACCGATCAACGGCCCCCCCAAACGCCGGGCGCCGCCATCCGGCGGCTTGGCGTTACTTCCCCTTGGTCGGGGCGGCGGCGGGCAGGTCCTCCTCCAGGATGCTCATGGAGAAGGTGTAGGACACCTCGCCCTCGTCCTCGTCCCGGTACAGGGTGCCGATGAACTCATCACCCAGGGTCACCTCCACGGGCTGGCCCTTCTTGGCCGGCGGGTTCACGGTGACCTTCTCGTTGCCGAAGGTCTTGCGCAGGTAGGCCTGCAGGCGGGCGATCTCGTTCGGGGTCATGGCGTGTCAGGCCTTGTCTGCTGCTCGGGATGGTCGGGTGTCAGGAAAAGCACGAAGGGCGCCCGCCTGTCAAAGGCACGGGCGCCCAGCGTCGTCCGGGGGAGGGCGGATGCCCCGTCCTCCCCCCGCGTCAGGTATGGGTCAACCGACCTTGGCCATGGCGACGGCGGTGTCGCTCATGCGGTTGGAGAAGCCCCACTCGTTGTCGTACCAAGTCAGGATGCGCACGAAGGTGCCGTCGATGACCTTCACCTCGTTCAGCGCGAAGATCGAGCTGTGCGGGTCATGGTTGAAGTCGGTGCTGACCAGCGGCTCGCTGTAGGCGCCCAGGATGTTCTTCAGCTTGCCCTCGGCCGCCTCGGTGATCAGCTTCTGGATCTCCTCGGTGGTGGTGGCGCGCTTGGCGACGAACTTGAAGTCCACCACGGAGACGTTGGGGGTCGGCACGCGGATGGCGGTGCCGTCCAGCTTGCCCTTCAGGTCCGGCAGCACCTTGCCCACGGCCTTGGCGGCGCCGGTGGAGGTCGGGATCATGTTCAGGGCCGCCGCGCGGGCGCGGTGCAGGTCCTTGTGCATGGTGTCGACCGTGTTCTGGTCGCCCGTGTAGCTGTGGATGGTGGTCATGAAGCCATGGTCGATGCCGATGGCGTTGTGCAGCACATAGGCGACCGGGGCCAGGCAGTTGGTGGTGCAGCTGGCGTTGGAGACGATCTTGTGCTCGGCCGTCAGCTTGTCGTGGTTCACGCCATAGACGACGGTGATGTCCTCATCCGTCGCGGGGGCGGAGATCAGCACCTTCTTGGCGCCGGCGGTCAGGTGCTTGGAGGCGGCCTCGCGGCTGGTGAAGACGCCGGAGCACTCCATCGCCACGTCCACGCCCAGGTCGCCCCAGGGAAGCTGGGCCGGGTCGCGCTGCTGGGTGCAGGGGATGGAATGGCCGTTCACGACCAGGTTGTTGCCCTCCACCGCCACGGTGCCGGGGAAGCGGCCATGCACGCTGTCATACTTCAGCAGGTGGGCGTTGGTCTTGACGTCGGCCAGGTCGTTGATGCCGACCACGGTAACGTCCGTGCGCCCGGACTCGTAGATGGCGCGCAGGACGAGGCGGCCGATGCGGCCGAAGCCGTTGATCGCAACTTTCACAGCCATGTGCATTCCTCCGGCAAGCGTAAGGGGGCCATTCAGCGGCCTTGGTTCCAACGCCGATTACCGCGGCAGGTCCCGCCGGGCAAGCGGTGCAATCGCGCAGGAGCGGCGTTTGGTGTGCATAGCCGGATGGGCTGTGACCTCAGGCCGCACGGTTCAGGGGGTATTCCCTGACCAGGATGTCAGCAGGCAGGGACAGCAGCGACGCCAGGGCCCGGATCATGGGCAGGGTCAGTGCCCGCTTGCGTGCCAGTACCTCTGACACCCGGCCGCGCCCGCCGATGGCCGGTTCCAGGTCGCGGCGGCTCAGGCCTTTCTGCTCCATCATGAACAGGATGGCGTCGATGGGGTCGGGCGCGTCGATGGGATAGCGTTCGGCCTCATAGGCCTCGATGACCGTGGCCAGCAACTCCAGCTTTTCCGCCTCCGGCGTGCCGGGTTCGGCATCCATCAACGCTTCCGTGGCAACCAGGGCGGCGCGGTAATCTTCCTCGGTTCGGATGATGCGGATGTCCATGGTTGCCTCCGGTTCAGGAGCGACCACCACAATAATCCAGACCTGTCGGGACCGAAACATCGTCCCCTCTCCCTGGGGAGAGGGTGCCGAGCGGAGCGAGGCGGGTGAGGGAGACGGGAGCAGCGAAACGCTCACCTTTTCTCCGCTTGGGAGAGGGGGGCAGGGCAACGGTCTGTCCCTACGCCCACCTCCCTCATCTGGCGCTGGCGCGCCACCTTCTCCCCAGGGAGAAGGGGATCAGGTCACACCCGCGCCTTCGCCGCCTGGACGATGGCGTCGGCGGTGATGCCGAAGTGCTTATAGAGCTCCTGGTAGGGGCCGGACTCGCCGAAGCCGGGCATCCCGATGAAGGCGCCGTCCTCGCCCAGCCAGCGGTCCCAGCCCAGGCGCACCATGGCCTCCACGCCGATGCGCACCGTGCCCCTGCCCAGCACCTGGGCGCGGTAGCCGGCGGGCTGCTCGGCGAACAGCTCCCAGCTGGGCATGGAGACGAGGGCGGTGCCGATGCCCATGGCCTCCAGCTTCTCCCGCGCTTCCGCCGCGATGGCCACCTCCGAACCGGTGGCCAGCAGGGTCACCTTGCGCGGGCCGGCGGCGGCCTCCCGCAGGACATAGGCGCCCTTGGCGGAGAGGTTCTCCTCCGTGTGCTGGTCACGCAGGGTGGGCAGGTTCTGGCGGGTCAGGGCCATGACGCTGGGCCGGTCCTTGGACTGGAGCGCCAGCAGCCAGCACTCCGCCACCTCCACCGCGTCCGCGGGGCGGAAGACCAGCAGGTTGGGGATGGCGCGCAGGGCGGCCATGTGCTCCACCGGTTGGTGGGTGGGGCCGTCCTCGCCCAGGCCGATGCTGTCATGGGTCATAACGAACACCACCCGCTGCTTCATCAGCGCGGCCAGCCGGATGGCCGGGCGGCAATAGTCGCTGAAAGTCAGGAAGGTGCCGCTGAAGGGGATCACGCCGCCATGCAGGGCCATGCCGTTCATGGCGGCGGCCATGCCGTGTTCCCGCACGCCGTAATGGATGTAGCGGCCGGAGAAGTCGCCCTTCTTCAGGGCGCCGGCGCCCTTGGCCCGGGTGTTGTTGGAGCCGGTCAGGTCGGCGGAGCCGCCCATCATCTCCGGCAGCAGCGGCACCAGGGCGTCCAGCGCGTTCCCGGAGGAGACGCGGGTGGCCGCACTCGGCTTGGCCTCGCTGATCTTCTTCTTCAGCTCGTTGACCGCGGCGACCACCTCCGCCGGGATGTCGCCCTTCAGGGCCTTCTCGAAGGCAGCGCTGATGTCGGTTTCCGCCGCGGCCAGCCGCTGCTCCCACGCGTCCGCCGCGGGGGCGCCGCGGCTGCCGGCGTCACGCCAGGCCAGCAGGATCTCATCCGGCACGTGGAAGGCGGGGTGCGGCCAGTTCAGGTTCTTGCGAGCACCCTCGATCTCCGTGGCGCCCAGGGGGGAGCCGTGGCTGCCCGCCGTGTTCGCCTTGGTCGGCGCGCCATAGCCGATGGTGGTGCGGCAGGCGATCAGGGACGGGGCGTCGGTGGTCTTGCAGTACTCGATGGCCGTCTCGATCTGGGCCGGGTCATGCCCGTCCACGGTCCGCACTTCCCAGCCATAGGCTCGGAAGCGGGCCAGCGTGTCGTCGGTGAAGGACAGGTCGGTGGGGCCGTCGATGCTGATGCGGTTGTCGTCCCACAGCACGATCAGCTTCTTCAGGCCCAGGTGCCCGGCCAGGGACGCCGCCTCATGGCTGACGCCTTCCTGCAGGTCGCCGTCGCTGGCGATGACATAGGTGAAGTGGTCCACCAGCCCGTCGCCGAAGCGGGCGTTCAGGATGCGCTCCGCCAGGGCCATGCCCACGGCGGTGGCGATGCCCTGGCCCAGGGGGCCGGTGGTCATCTCGATGCCCTTGGCCATGCCGTATTCGGGGTGGCCGGCGGTGATGCTGCCCAGCTGGCGGAAGCGCTTCAGCTGGTCCAGGGTCATGTCCTCGAAGCCCGTCAGGTGCAGCAGGCTGTAGAGCAGCATGGAGCCGTGGCCGGCGGACAGCACGAAGCGGTCACGGTCCGCCCAGTCCGGCCGCTTCGCGTCGAACTTCAGGAACTTGGTCCACAGCACCGTCGCCACGTCGGCCATGCCCATGGGCATGCCGGGATGCCCGGACTTCGCCGCCTCCACCGCATCCATGGACAGGGCGCGGATGGCATTGGCCAGGTCGTTGTGGGAAACGCTGTCGAAGGGGGCGGACGACATCGACGGGAACCTTTCGGGCAGGGCGGGACACGGGCTGGGAACAACAAAAGGCGGGCAGGGGACCAGGGTCCCGCCCGCAAAGGCCGGCACCATGGCGAGGCGGCCCGCCCGCGTCAAGGGGCGGCAGGGCCTTTGCGCCCCCGCCGCCGCCCGGAAGGTTAGCCGGGGCCCCGCGCGGTTGACGGGGGCGACGCCCGGCCCCTACTGTTCGCGCTTGCGTGATGGAGCGCCCTTGCCGGGGCTTGATACGGGGACAGAACTGCCGTGGAACGCCTGAAATCCGCCCTCGACCACCTGGACCAGGCCATCGGCCAGTTGGACAGCGCCCTGACCCGGCGGCTGGAAAGGGTGGGGTCCGAGCGGGACAGCGCGGCCGCCGCCCTGTTCGAGGCCGAACGGGCCCGGCTGGAGCAGGCCCTGGCCGAGGCGGAAGCGCGCGAGCGGCTGGCCAATGAGCGCGAGGCCCAGGCCCGGGCGGACGCCGACGCGGCGGCCACCCGGCTGGACGCCGCCATCGAGCGGCTGCGCACCCTGTTGGAGGAGTGAGCGCCATGGCGCGGGTTGAGGTGGTGGTGAACGGCCGCGGCTACATGGTGGCCTGCGAGGATGGGCAGGAAGGCCGCATCCGCGAGCTGGCGGGCGTGGTGGACGAGACCCTGCGGGAGATCGCGGGCGACCGGCCCAGCGGCAGCGAGCCCCAGCTGCTTCTGGTCACCAGCCTGGTCCTGGCCGACCGGCTTCAGGAACTTCAGGCAGAGGTGCAGGCCCTGCGCGGCGCCCGCCTGGGCCTGGCCCCGGCGGCCCCCATCCAGGTGCCCGCCCGCGGCGCGGCAGAGGACGAAGCGGTGGTATCGGCCGTGGACACGTTGGCAAAACGCATCGAAGACATTGCCGCGCGGCTCGATCGTGCCTAGATTGGGGTTACGGAAGACGGCTGCCTGGCGCGTCAGGTCGCATAATCCCCGGGGCCGATAACCATCTCTCTGGGAGCTGTCCCTACCGGCACCGTGGTGTCGGCATACGGCGCCCACCTGCACTGGCAGGTCACGAGGGATACGCACATACCAACGGCCGAGGTGGCTGTCTTCCGGCCTCATTCCCTGTCCGGCCCGATCGGGGCCGGCCTTACCGCTCGGGGTGCCGGGCCCTTGCCCGCCAGCCGGCGGCAGGGAACAGGCCCGTGCCCGGGCAGCACCAGACGGGCCCGCCCCATGGCCAGCAGCCAGACCCTGTCCCCACAGAGTGACGCCGACGCCGTTGCGGAAGCGAAACGAGCCGCCCGGGCCGCGGCCAGGGCCGTCCGTTCCGGTATCGATCCGAACGGCGCCGGTGAGGCGGTGGCCAAGCTGGTGCTGGAGAGTTTCGCCGACCGGCTGGCACCCGAACTGATCGTCAGCGCCTATTGGCCGCGGGGGGATGAGCTGGACACGCGGCCCATCCTGCGGGCCTTGGCGGCCCGCGGAATCCGCACCTGCCTGCCCGTGGTGGCGGGGCGGGGCTGGCCGCTTCTGTTCAAGCTGTGGCGTGACGGCCACCCGCTGGTTCCCGGCGGGTTCGGCGTGATGGAGCCCATGGCAGAGGCGCCGGTGGTCCGGCCCGACCTGCTGCTGGTGCCGCTGCTGGCCTGGGACAGGCAGGGCTACCGGCTGGGCTACGGGGCCGGCTACTACGACCGGACCCTGGAGGCGCTGCGGCTGGAGGGGCCGCCCGTGGTGGCCGCGGGCATCGGCTATGCGGCGCAGGAGCTTCCCGCCGTGCCGCGGGATGGCTATGACCAGCGTCTGGATTGGATCGTGACGGAACAGGCTGCCGTCCGGATATCGAAGGACTGACGGCATGCGGTTGCTGTTCCTGGGTGACGTGGTGGGCCGCAGCGGCCGGGAGGGCGTTCTGCGCCACCTGCCGGGCCTGCGGGATCGGCTGAAGCCCGACTTCATCGTGGTGAACGGGGAGAACGCGGCCGGCGGCTTCGGCATCACCGAGAAGATCGCGCAGGAATTCTTCGCCGCCGGCGTGGACTGCATCACCCTGGGCAACCATTCCTGGGACCAGAAGGAGCTGGTGGGCCAGATCGACCGCATCCCCAACCTGATCCGGCCCATCAACTACCCGGAGGGCACGCCGGGCCGCGGCTTCACCGTGCTTCCGGCCAAGAACGGGCGCCACAAGGTGCTGGTCATCAACGCCATGGCCCGGGTCTTCATGGACCCCATGGACGACCCCTTCGCCGCCGCGGACAAGGTGCTGAAGGTCCACCAGCTGGGCGGCGCCCGCATGGGGCCGGCGGGGGTGGACGCGGTCATCATGGACTTCCACGGGGAGGCCACGTCGGAGAAGATGGTCATGGGCCACTTCCTGGACGGCCGCGCCAGCCTGGTGGTGGGCACCCACAGCCACGTGCCCACGGCGGACCTGCAGATCCTGAACGGCGGCACGGCCTACCAGTCCGACGCCGGCATGTGCGGCGACTATGACAGCGTCATCGGCATGAAGAAGGACGCCGCCATGTGGAAGATGCTCCGCAAGATCCCCGGCGAACGCTTCAGCCCCGCGGAGAACGACGCCACCGTGACGGTCTGCGGCGTGTTCGTGGAGACCGACGACCGCACCGGCCTCGCGAGGCGGGCCGAGGCGATCCGGGTGGGGGGGCGGTTGAAGGAGAGCGTGGGGGTGTAGGGCCGTTTTTCACGGACGGCACGGACAAAAGGACATTGCGGCTTCGCCGCGAGTAACAGTGTCTGACGGGATCACGATCCTGGGTTAAGCACGCGTCCGTGCTTGTCCGTGGACTGTCCGTGTCGTCCGTGCAAGAAGGCCCCCCTCACGCCGCGTCCCGCCGATCGTCCTTCTGCTCCTCCACCAAACGCGACTTTCGAATTCGAAAGTGCTCCGCCACCATGCTCGCGCCGTGGATCACTGCCCGGAACACCCGGTTGGCGAAGGCGATCTCCCCACCATAGACCTGTGCCAGGGTGGTGCGGATGGAGGTGATGCCCGTCTCCGCCAGTTTGTGGAAGCGTCGGGCACTGACCAGCCACAGGGGGCTGAACAGCCAGGACAGGGCGATGACCGTGACGGCGAGCTGGTAGCCTTCCGGGTCCACCACCGCCAGGGAAAGGCCCGTGGCGGCCAGGACGAAGCTGAACTCCCCCAGGCTCCCCATGATCACGCCGGCGGGGAATGCCCGCTCCCACGGCTGCCGCAGCAGGCGCAGGATGCCCACGTTCATGGCCGTCTTCACCAGGGTGACCAGCAGCAGCAGGAGCAGCACGGGGCCAAGGTGCTCCCAGATGTAGCCCAGGTCGATCAGCAGGCCGATGGACAGGAAGAACACCACCACCAGCACCGCCTGGATGGGCTTGGTGGCGCGCAGGGCCATGGCGCGGCCGGTGGAGTTGCCCAGCATGAAGCCGGCCAGGAAGGCGCCGAAGGCGGTGCTGAGGCCCAACAGGCCCGTGAGCGCCGCCAGGGTGAAGCAGAAGGCCAGGGCGCCCAGCGGCACCACGTCGGGATTCCTCCGGAACCAGTCGGCGAAGGGCACGGGCAGCCGCTCCCGCCGTGACAGGACCATCACCAGGCCCGCCAGCACCGCCACGGCGGCGGCCAGTTTCAGCACCACGGTGGCATCGAAGCCGCCGCCCTGGGGTCCCAGGGTCTGGGCGGTCAGCAACATGGGCACGAAGGCCAAATCTTGGGCCACCAGAATGCCGATGGTGACCCGCCCCGTGTCCGTGTGCAGGTCGCCCGTGTCCTCCAGCATCTTGATAGCCACGGCGGTGCCCGACAGGGCGATGATGAAGCCGAACAGCACCGCCCGCTCCGCCGGCCAGCCCAGCAGGGCCCCGGCCGCGAAGGTCACGGCCAGGGAACAGGCCACCTGGCCCAGCACCGCCAGGATCGCCACGGCATAGACCTGACGGAAGGACCGGACCGACAGCTCCATCCCTACCAGGAACAGCAGCATCAGCACGCCCAGATCGGCCAGGGCGCGCACGGCTTCCGCGTCCCGGATCAGGCCGAAGCCGGTGGGGCCCAGCACCACGCCCGCCACGATGTAGCCGACGATGGAAGGCTGGCGCAGGCGCGACAGGGCCAAGCCGCAGAGCAGGGCGACGGAGGTGACCAGCGCGATGCCGGTAAGGTCCAGGTGTGCGTCCATACGTCGATCGATCGGGGCAACGGTCCGGGTGAATGTCGGTGTTCGCAGGTGCAACCGCAATCTTGGAATTTGCTGATCTAGCCCAATCTATCGTCGGCACATGGGGTGCAGGGGGAACAAGCATGGTTTATCTGGCGATCCTGGGCGGCCTGGTCCTGTTGCTGGCCGGCGGCGAGCTGCTGGTGCGGGGGGCGGTGGCGGTGGCCAAGCGGCTGGGCGTCTCCCCGCTCATGATCGGCCTGACCCTGGTGGGGTTCGGCACGTCCACGCCCGAGCTGGTGGCCAGCGTGGACGCGGCACTGGCGGGGTCCGCCGGCATCGCCATGGGCAACGTGGTCGGCTCCAACATCGCCAACATCCTGCTGATCCTCGGCATCTCCGCCGCGCTGATGCCGGTGACCGTGCTGAAGGGGCCGCTGAAGCGGGACGGGGCGGTGCTGATGGGCTCCGCCCTGCTGGCGGTCGGCTTCACCCTGACCGGTCATATCGGCCGCCCCGTGGGCGCCCTGCTGGTGGCTTTGCTGCTGGCCTACATCGTCTGGGTCTACCGCAGCGAGCGCACCGCCTCCGCGGAGGAACTGCACCAGGCCGACGACACGGTGGCGGAGAAGTCCGAGCCGCCGGGCATGGGCCTGCTGGCAGGCCTGGTCGTGGCGGCGGCGGGCCTGGGATCGGTGGTGTTCGGCGCCGACCTGCTGGTGGGCGGGGCGATCGAGGTGGCGAAGACCTGGGGCGTGTCGGACACGCTGATCGGCGTCACGCTGGTGGCCGTCGGCACCTCCATGCCGGAGTTGGTGACCAGCGTCATGGCCGCTGTCCGCAAGCACGGGGACGTGGCCTTCGGCAACATCGTCGGGTCCAACATCTACAACGTCATGGGCATCCTGGGCGTGACGGCCCTTGTGCAGCCCCTGGACGTGCCGGCCCAGATCGCCAGCTTCGACATCTGGGTGATGCTGGCCGTTTCCGCCCTGCTGGTGATCTTCGCCTGGACGTCGGGCCGCATTTCCCGGCGGGAAGGCTGGATCCTGCTGGCCTTCTATGCCGCCTACATCGCCGTGCAGATCCAGATCGGCGCCATGGCACCGGCGGAGGCCGTGCCGGGCTGAGCGGGGTTCCGGCGACTGGGGGCTGCGCGCCCAAGTCTCGGAAATCCCTACCACTTCCTTTCCAGGGCGCCTCCCCGCTTCGGGTTGAGCGAGCACTGGTCCCATGGTCTTGTCGCCCCCACCGGCGATAGGGGAGGCGACATGGGCCTGGTGATCAACGTGCGGGGGACGAGCGGGTCGGGCAAGACGACCTTAGTGAGGCGGCTGATGGCGGAGTTCGGCTGGCCGGCCGGCGAGGCGGTAACCCGGCCGGGCCGCGACAGGCCCCTGGCCTGGCGGCTGGCACACCCGCTCGGCGGGCGGCCGCTGGTGGTGCTGGGGCATTATGGTGAGGGCCCCGTCGGCGGCTGTGACACCATCGGGCAGGCGGATGGCGGGCCTGCCGGGGCGCTGGCCCTGGCCGACTCGATGGCGGCGGACGGCCATGACGTGCTGTTGGAAGGGCTGGTGCTGAGCGGGGAGCATGTGGCCACGTCGGCCCTGGCCCGGCGGCGACCCTTGCATGTGCTGCGGCTGGACACCCCCGTGGCCGATTGTGTCCGTCACCTCTGCGCCCGGCGGCGCTGCGGCCCCGGCAGCCGTCCGGTCCTGGCTGCCAAGGTCGAGCGGGAGCGGGCCGCCCTGGAGCAGGCTTGTGGCCAGCTGCACGGGCTGGCACGGGTGGAATCCCTGGGCTTGCAGGCGGCCCTGGGGCGGTCGCGGCAGTTGCTTGGCCTGGAGCCCGAGGCAAAGCCCTTGTTCCAGAACAGGTTTATCCCGAAGCTTCAGCTTCCGATTTTGGTTGAAGCAAGAGTGGCCCGTCCCATATAGGCGAAAGCGAATGAATGCGGCAAAGGGGTAGGCATTGCCCTTGCCGCGTCCTTGACGCCCGCCCCCGTCCGGGGGTGTGGTGCAGCCGGTTCTATTGGGACGCTAGGGGAGGGACGGGGCGGATGCTGGCCGCGGTGCTGGTCATTTTCCTGGCAGCGGCCATCGCGCCGACACTGCACCGGCTGTTGCCGGCCTTTTCCCATTGGCTGCTGGCCCTGGTGCCCGCGGGCGTGACCGTCTGGTTCGCCCAGTTCTTGGGCCCCGTGTCGGGCGGGGAGACGGTGCTGCAGGTGGTCCCCTGGGTCCCGGCCTTGGGCGTGGAGCTGGCTTTCCGGCTGGACGGGTTGTCCCTGCTGTTCGCACTGCTGGTGACGGGCATCGGCACCTTCATCACGGCCTATGCCGGCGGGTACCTGCACGGGCACGAGCACCAGGGCCGGTTCTACCTGTTCCTGCTGGCCTTCATGGGCTCCATGCTGGGCCTCGTCCTGGCGGACGACGTGATCAGCCTGTTTGTCTTCTGGGAGCTGACCAGCGTCACCAGTTTCCTGTTGATCGGCTTCAACCATGAGGACGGGCGCAGCCGCCGGTCCGCCGTGCAGGCGCTGGTGGTGACGTCCCTTGGCGGCCTGGCCCTGCTGGCGGGGCTGGTGCTGATGGGGCTGGTGGGGGAGGGGTGGCGGCTGACGGCCATGGAGGCGTCGGGCATCGATTTCCGCGCCCATGCCCTGTACCTGCCGATCCTGGTGCTGATCCTGTTGGGCGCCTTTACCAAGTCCGCCCAGGTGCCGTTCCATTTCTGGCTGCCCAACGCCATGGACGCGCCGACCCCCGTCAGCGCCTACCTGCACAGCGCCACCATGGTGAAGGCCGGCGTCTATCTGGTGGCCCGGCTGAACCCCACCCTGGGCGGGACGGAGGTGTGGACCTACACGCTGGCCGCCTTCGGCACCGTCACCGCGGTCTGGGGCGGGCTGATGGCCCTGCGCTCCACCGACCTGAAGAAGGTGCTGGCCTACACGACCCTGATGGCGCTGGGCACCCTGACCATGCTGGTGGGGCTGGGGACGGAGTATGCGCTGAAGGGCTTCGCCGTCTTCCTGCTGGCGCACAGCCTGTACAAGGGCGCCCTCTTCATGGGTGCGGGCGCCGTGGACCACGGCACCGGCACCCGCGACGTCAACCAACTGTCCGGCCTGTGGCCCAAGATGCGGCTGACGGGCCTGTTCATCCTGCTGGCCAGCCTGTCCATGGCCGGCCTGCCGCCCTTCTTCGGCTTCCTGGGCAAGGAGCTGATGTATGAAGGCATGCTGGAAGCCGGGAGTACGGGCACCTTCGTCCTGGTGGGGATGGTGCTTGCCAACGCCACCATGCTGGGCGCCGCCGGGCTGGTCTTCGTGAAGCCCTTCCTGGGCAAGCCCAGCCAGGCGGCGGAGCACGCGCATGAGGGCTCCCCCTCCCTGTGGATCGGCCCCGCCGTGCTGGCGAGCCTTGGCCTGGCCTTCGGCCTGTTCGGCAGCCTGCCGGCCCCGCTGATGGGGGCCGTCACCTCTGCCGTGGCGGGCACGGCGAAGACGGTGGACCTGCACCTCTGGCATGGCCTGACGCCCGCCCTGGGCCTGTCCGCCGTGACGGTGGCGCTGGGTGCCGCGTTGTTCCTGGGCCTGCGCGGCGTGACCGCGGCCCTGGGCGGGTTGGCGCGGGCGAGCCGCGTGAACTTCGACGCGGCCTGGGACCATGTGCTGGCCGGGGTGGATGCCCTGGCCCGGGCGGTGACCAACCTGCTCCAGGCCGGCCGGCTCAGCCGCTACATGCTGCTGACCATCGCCGTGATGTTCGCCCTGCCGGGCATCACCCTGCTGCTGCGCGGCGGCTTCGCCATGCCCAAGGCCGAGGGGTGGGCGGAGCCGCTGGGCTGGTTCCTCTGCTTCCTGATGCTGCTGGGCACCTTCGGCGCCATGCTCGCCACGTCACGGCTGGCGGCGGTGACGGCGCTGAGCATCAGTGGCTTGGCCGTGGCCCTGTTCTTCCTGGCCTACAGCGCGCCCGACGTGGGCATCACCCAGCTGATGGTGGAGACGCTGACCGTCATCATCATCGTCCTGGTCCTGGCCAAGCTGCCCAAGTTCGGCCCGTCGGAGCGGACGGACGCCGCCACCCGGCTGGTGAAGCTGGTGGTCGCCGTTGCAGCGGGCGGGGTGACGACGGCGATCCTGCTGTCCGTCACGGCCCAGCCCCTGTCGCCCCACCTGTCGGACTACTTCGCCGCCGCGTCCTATGTGGAGGCGTACGGGCGCAACGTGGTGAACGTGATCATCGTGGATTTCCGCGGATTCGACACGTTGGGGGAGATCACCGTGGTGGCCATGGCGGGCCTGGGCGTGCTGGCCCTGCTGAAGGCCCGCAACGCGCCAAAGCCGGAGGAGGACGCGGCCGCCCCGCGCCTGGACCCCGGCAAGCCCATGACGGGGGAGGCGGACTGAGATGCATTCCCTGATCCTGCGCACCGGAACCCGCCTGCTGCTGGCCCTGATGGTGCTGTTCAGCCTGTTCATCCTGTGGCGCGGCCATAACGAGCCCGGCGGCGGCTTCATCGGCGGGCTGATCGCCGCCGTCGCCTACAGCCTGGTGGCCCTGTCCTTTGGCGTGGCGGAGATGCGGCGCATGCTGCCCGCCGATCCGAAGACCATCCTGGGCGCCGGGCTGGCGCTGGCCATCGTCTCCGGCCTGTTCGCCGTGGTAGGGCAGGGAGGGTTGCTGGCCGACCCCTACATGGCCAGCCGCTGGTACATCAGCTACACCGAAACGGGTGAGAAGGGCTTCGCCATCGGCACGCCGGTGCTGTTCGACATCGGCGTCTACCTGGTGGTGATCGGCGGCATCTTGGCCATGGTCCGCGGCTTGATGGAGGAGCTGTGATGGAGGTGGTGCTCGCCTTCACCATCGGGGGCCTGGTGACCGGGGCCGTCTACATGCTGCTGTCGCGCAACCTGCTGCGGCTGCTCTTCGGCGTGATCATCCTGTCCAACGCCGTCAACCTGTCCATCTTCCTGGCGGGCGGGCTGGATTATGGCGTGCCGCCCCTGATCCAGGGGGCGGACAAGGTGCTGGAAGGCACCTATGCCAACCCGTTGCCCCAGGCGCTGATCCTGACGGCCATCGTCATCGGCTTCAGCCTGCTGGCCTTCGCCCTGGTGCTGGTCTACCGGGGCTGGCAGGACATGGGCACCATCGACGGCGACGCCCTGCGCGTGGCCGAGCCGGTGGAGACCACGCCCGCCCTGGAAGCCGCGGCGCGGGCGCGTAAGCATGGCCGGGAGACGGCGTGATGAGCTGGCTGGTCGCCGCCCCCATCCTGGTCCCGCTGTCCACGGCGGCCCTCTGCGCCCTGGCCTGGAGAAGCATCCCGGCCCAGCGCGGCATCTCCCTCGCCGGGGCCGTGGCCCTGCTGTTGTGCGCCATCGGCCTGCTGGCGCAGGTGGCCGGGGGCGTGCAGGTCATGCAGATGGGCGGTTGGAAGGCGCCCTTCGGCATCACCCTGGTGGCCGACACCCTGACCGCCATCATGGTGCTGGTCACCGCCATCATGGCCGTGGCCGTGGCGGCCTACAGCCTGGGCGACATCGACCCGGTGCGGGAACGGAACGGCTTCCACCCCGTCTTCCATGCCCTGCTGGTGGGCGTGGGTGGGGCCTTCGTCACCGGCGACCTGTTCAACATGTATGTCTGGTTCGAGGCGATGCTGATCTCCAGCTTCGTCCTCCTGGCCCTGGGCGGCACGAAGGAACAGTTGGACGGCGCCATCAAGTACGCCGCCCTGAACCTGATCGCCACGGCGGCCCTGCTGCTGGCGGTGGTGCTGCTGTACGGCCTGACCGGCACGCTGAACATGGCGGAGTTGGCCCGGCTGGTGCCCCAGGTGCAGAACCAGGGCACGGTGACCACCGTGGCCGTGCTGTTCATCATCGCCTTCGGCATGAAGGCGGCGGTGTTCCCGCTGTTCTTCTGGCTGCCCGCCAGCTACCACACCCCCGCCGTGGCGGTGCAGGCCATCTTCGCCGGGTTGCTGACCAAGGTGGGCGTCTATGCCCTGCTGCGCACCTTCACCCTGATCTTCGTGGGCGACACGGGCTGGACCCATGGCGGCATCCTGCTGTGGATCGCCGGCTTCACCCTGGTGGCGGGGGCGTTGGGGTCCCTGGCCACCAAGGATCTGCGCAAGGCCCTGTCCTGGCAGGTGGTGGCGCATATCGGTTACATGGTCATGGGCTTGGCGCTTTACACGCCGCTGGCCATCGCGGGCGTGGTCTTCTACCTGGTCCATGACATCGTGGTGAAGACCAACCTGTTCCTGGGCGCCGGCGTGGCCCGCCGCCTGTCGGGCAGCAGCCGGTACGAGGGCATGGGCGGGCTGTTCAGGTCGGCGCCCATCCTGGCGTTGGTGATGTTCGTGCCCTTGGGCTCGCTCGCCGGGTTCCCGCCCCTGTCTGGCTTCTGGTCCAAGCTTGTGCTGGTGCAGGCGGGCCTGGCCGCCCAGTCCTGGTGGATCGTGGCGGCCGCCCTGGTCACCGCCCTGCTGACCATGATGCTGGCCGGCCGCATCTGGGCCGAGGTAGTCTGGAAGGCCCATCCGGCGGGGGACCTCGCGGGGCTGGGCGGCTTCTCCCCCGGGCGGCGGGTCGCCTTGGTGGCGCCGCTGGTCGCCCTGTCGCTGGTGACCGTCACCATCGGCGTCTGGCCGGAGCCGGTGATGGACCTGGCCGGACGGGCGGCGCTGGGCCTGCTGGACCCCGCCCCCTATATCGAGGCGGTGCTGGGTGCCCCGGCGCCGCAGCCCACCATGGTGGGCGAACTGCCCGTCACACCCGCGGCACCGGGGCAGGGGGGCGCGCCATGATCCTGCTCGTCATGAACATCCTGCTGGCCGTGGCCTGGATGGCCGTGAACGGCGACTTCAGCGGCGCTGGGTTCGTGGCCGGCTTCATCCTGTCCCACATCGTGCTGTACCTGGCCCGGCGGCTGTTCCCGGAGCAGCGCTATTTCCGCACCCTGTGGGGCAGCGTCGCCTTCACCCTCTGGTTCCTGAAGGAAGTCTGGGTCAGCAGCGTGCGGGTGGCCAAGGCGGTCGTCGGCATCGGGCCGAAGCCCACGCCCGCGGTGGTCGCCATCCCGTTGGATGCGCGGACGGACTTCGAGATCACCCTGCTGGCCTGCTGCATTACCTTGACGCCGGGGACATTGAGCCTGGACGTCTCCCCCGACCGGAAGACCCTCTACATCCACTCCATGTTCACCGACGACGTGGACGCCCTGCGCCGCGAGACGAAGGAAACCATGGAGCGTCGCATCCTGGAGGTGCTGCGGTGACCCTGTCCCCCTTCCTGGCCACCTGCATCGACATCGCCCTGCTGCTGGTGCTGCTGGCGACGGTCCTGGCCTGTTTCCGGATCCTCAAGGGGCCGACCCTGCCGGACCGCATCGTGGCGGTGGATCTGTTCGGCGTGCTGGCGGTGGCGCTGATCGCGCTGCTGGCCCTGCACATGGGCCAGCCGGTGCTGGTGGACGCGGCCATCGCCCTGGCCCTGGTGGCCTTCTTCGGCACCGTGGCCTATGCCCGCTATGTGGAGCGCCGGGCACAGGAGGAGATTTCCGATGACCGTCGCTGACCTGCTCCAGGTCCTGGCCGGGCTGCTGCTGGTGGGCGGCGGGGTGTTCTGCCTGGTGGCCGCCATCGGCGTTGTACGGCTGCAGGACGCCATCCTGCGCATGCACGCCTCCAGCAAGGCGGGGACGGTGGGGTGCGGCCTTGTCCTGCTGGCCGTGGCGCTTGTCTTCCCCGACGTGGGCACCGTCACCCGGGCCATGGCGGCCATCGCCTTCCTGCTGGTCAGCACCCCCATCGCCAGCCACATGATCGGCCGCGCCGCCTATGCCAGCGGCACCAAGCTTTGGTCCGGCACCGTGGCGGACGAGCTGCGCGGCACCCCCGACGACCCCTGCAACCGGCTGAAGACCCTGACGGCGGACGGCCACGAGCCGTAATACCAAGCGCATGAGTTTTTGACTCATGCGCTTGGAGGCCGGCGACCGCCGGCCCGCGGGCTCATGCCCGCGTGAGCCAAGCCGCCGGATGGCGGCGCCCGGCGCCTGAGGGGCCGTTGATCGGTCACGATCAACGGCGGCTGGTATAAGGTCCCGGGGGGGGGGCAGTTCCAGAAGCAGAAACGCCGCCGGGGGTCACCCCGGCGGCGTTGTCGTTCGTGCGCGATGGGACGGTGGTCAGTGCGCGCCGCCGCGGGCCTCGCTGGCGGAACGGCTGGCGATGATGCGCTTCAGCGGCTTGTTGAAGACCAGGATACCCAGGCCGGCACCGGCGCTGATCAGGAACATGACGAAGAAGAACGTCTCCTTCGACCAGACTTCCCAATAGGACCCCAACCAGCCCGCGGCGTAGTTGCCGAAGAAGCTGGACAGGAACCAGACGCCGAACAGCAGGGACACGTACTTGGTGGGCGCCACCTTGCTGAACAGCGACAGGCCGATGGGGGACAGGTACAGCTCACCGATGGTCAGGATGGCCAGGAAGCCCACCAGCCACAGCATGTTGGTGGGGCCGTTGGCGGCATAGTCCCAGGCCGCGCCGATCATCACCAGATAGCTGATGCCCACCAGGAAGCAGCCGATGGCCATCTTGCTGACCGTCGTCGGCTCCCGGCCCTTGGCCGACTGGTTGGCCCAGAGCGCCACCATGAAGGGGGTGAAGGCGAAGATCATGAAGGGGTTGACGGACTGGAACCAGCTGGCCGGCACTTCCCAGGACCAACTGCCCAGCGCGATGACCCGGTCCGTGTTGGTATCGGCCCAGAGGGCGATGGTGTTGCCCTGCTGCTCATAGGTGGCCCAGAAGAAGATGGTGAAGAAGCTGATCAGGATCAGCGCGCCGATCGCCTCCCAATCGCCCTTGTGCAGGGGCTCGTGCTCCACATGGGCGGCCTTCTCACGGGCCAGATTGTCGGGGGGCAGGTACTTGCGGCCGGCGATGTAGGTGATCAGGCCGATCACCATGCCCACGCCCGCGGCGCCGAAGCCGTAGTGCCAGCCCACCGTCTCCCCCAGGTAGCCGCAGACCAGCGGGGCCAGGAAGGCGCCGATGTTGATGCCGACATAGAAGATGGAGAAGGCCCGGTCCCGCCGCGGGTCACCCTCCGGGTAGAGGTTGCCGACCTGGGTGGAGATGTTGGGCTTGAAGGCGCCGTTGCCCAGGATGATGAAGCCCAGGGCGACGTAGAACAGGCTTTCCCACGCCATCAGGAAATGGCCGAGGGCCATCAGGATGCCGCCGGCCAGGACCATCTTGTGCTGGCCGAATACCCGGTCCGCCAGGATGCCGCCGAACAGCGGGGTGAAATACACCAGGGCGGTATAGATGCCGTAGATGTTCGAGGCCTCGGCCTGCGGGATCAGCAGGTGCTTGGTCATGTAATAGACCAGAAGCGCACGCATGCCGTAGTAGGAGAAACGCTCCCACAACTCGGTCATGAACAGGAAGGCCAGCCCGGCCGGATGGCCGGCGATGGTCCGGCCGGAAACCGCCGGACCCGTGCCGGCGGGGATGCTGATGTTCGTCATGAAGCGCGACACCGTCCTTCAAGTGGTGTTGGGCCCGGCCTTTCCGGTGTCGGCGGCGGCGACATGGCCGCCCGCCCCTCCCTCACCTGGCCGGTTTGCGCGGCCTATAGCACGCTTTCCCTACGGGATGTAAGGGCAAGGTCCCGCCGATGTCGCAAGGAATTTGGCGGGCAGCGCGAGCCCGCCGGGGCTCAACCCGCCAACGCGCCCCGCACCTCATCCGCCGTCGGCATGGCGGTGCCGGTGCCGATGCGGGTGACGCTGATGCTGGCAGCCACGTTGGCATAGCGCATGGCGGTTTCCAGCTCGTCCCCAGCGGACAGGCGGGCGCACAGGCTGCCCACGAAGCAGTCGCCGGCCCCGGTGGTGTCCACCGCCTTCACGGGGCGGCCGGGGACCAGGAACTCGGTCTCCGCCGTCACGGCCACGGCGCCGCGCACGCCCAGGGTGGCGATGATGGTCTGGCCCGGGCGGCGCAGCAGGGTGCGGGCGACGCGGCCCACCTCCGCCACCGGGGCGTCGCCGCTGACTTCCGTGCCGGCGAAGTGGCCCAGCTCCGTCTCGTTCACCACCAGGATGTCCGTGTCGGCCCACAGGGACTCCGGCGCGTCGTCCAGGGCCGGGGCGGCGTTCAGCACGGTGCGGGCCCCGGCCTGGCGGGCGCGGGCGAAGACGGCTGCGATGGTCGGGCGGGGGATCTCGAACTGGCTGACCACCACGTCGCCGGCGTTGATCTCCAGCTTGGCCGCGTCTTCCGGGCTCGTCTCCGCGTTCGCGGCGGGGATGACGACGATGTAGTTCTCCGCCGACTTGTCCACGAAGATGATGGCGTTGGCGGTGGGGGAGGTGGTGGTGCGGACGATGCCGCCGGTGTCGATGCCCTTGGACCGCAAAAACGACTCCACCTGGTCACCGAAGGCGTCCTGGCCCAGGCGGCCGACGAAGGCCACCTCCACCCCCTGCTGGGCGGCGGCCACCGCCTGGTTCAGGCCCTTGCCGCCGGGCATGAAGGCCACCGTGTCGCCGTTCACCGTTTCACCCGCCCGCGGGGCGCGGGGCATGGTGGACAGGATGTCGATGTTCATGCTGCCGGCGATGACGACCTTGGGCATCGGGGATGGGCCTTCGGGAACGGGTGGGGAGGGAAGGTGTCGCGGGCCTACTTGGCACCCCAGGGGGCGGGCGGCGGGTCCACGGGTTTGGTCAGGTCGAACTCCGCCCGGAACAGGCGGCCCGGCCTGGACAATTCATAGGTGAAGGCCTTGCCCGGCTCAACCTCCACCGCCCAGACATTCTCCTGGGCGCCGGGGGGCAGGTTCTCCCGCCGGAACATCTCCTTGGAGAAGGCGTCGGCCGGGAATTCCTGCCGGCCGACGCTGCCGGGGGCGACGGTGTCGCCGCCATACTGGGTCACCTTGTCCTCCGACCCGTCCTCATGCCGGTGGTCGTGCTTCAGGCGCAGGCCGGTGGGGGTGCGGGTGATGACCCAGGTGCGCGACCGGTTCTCCCCCACATGGAAGGGGATGCGGACCTCGTCCGCCGAACACTCCCGCACATGCATCACCAGCCGCTGGCCGGTGAAGGGGTCGTTCGGGGTGCTGGAAGCCACCACCTTGCCCTCGAACGCCTTGCCGCACAGGCCGGACAGCCGGGCGACGAACTCGTCGGCCGGGGATGCCAGGGCGGGGGAGACCAGGCCGAGGGTCAGGAGGACGGCGAGGAGGGGCGCGCGCATGGCCTTCACCCCGCCTTCTTCTTCTCCGCCTCCAGCTCGTCCAGCAGGGCCTTGCGGGACAGTTTGCCGATCATGGTCTTGGGCAGCTCGTCGCGGAACTCGTAGAGCTTGGGCTGCTCGATGGGGGACAGCTTGTCCTCCAGGAAGGCCTTCAGGTCCTCCTTGTCGGTGGTCATGCCGTCGCGCAGCTTGATGTAGGCCTTCACCGTCTGGCCGCGGTAGGGGTCGGGCACGCCCAGCACGATGCACTCGGCCACCGCCGGGTGCTGGTACAGGGCCTCTTCCACGTTGCGGGGGTAGACGTTGTAGCCGCCGGCCAGGATCATGTCCTTGATCCGGTCCACGATGAAGATGTAGCCCTCCTCATCCATGTAGCCCACGTCGCCCGTGTGCAGCATGCCGTCGGCCAGGGTCTCGGCGCTCGCCTCGGGCTTGTTCCAGTAGCCCTTCATGACCTGCGGGCCGACGATGCAGATCTCGCCCCGCTCGCCCAGCGGGACCGGCGTCTTGCGGTCTTCCAGGCTGATGATGCGGATCTCCGTGCCCGGCACGGGCTGGCCGATGCTGCCGGCCTTGCTCTTGCTCGGCGGGTTGATGGTGGCGATGGGCGCGCTCTCCGACAGGCCGTAGCCCTCCACCAGGGAGCAGCCGGTCATGCCCTCGAACTTGGCCTTCACCTCCACCGGCAGGGGCGCGCCGCCGGAGTTGCAGAGCTTGATGGAGGACAGGTCGTACTTGTCCCGGTCCTTGTGGTTGATGATGGCGGTGTAGATGGTGGGCACCGCCGGGAACTGGGTGGGCCGCTTCTTGTGGATGGTCTGCAGCACCTGGTCCAGCTCAAACCGGGGCAGCAGCACCATCTCCCCGCCCTTGGACAGGGTCAGGTTCATCACGCAGGTCATGGCGAAGACGTGGAACAGGGGCAGCACGCCCAGCATGCGCTCCTCCCCGTCCTTGGCCTCCGTGAACCAGAGGTTGGCCTGGAAGGTGTTGGCGGTGATGTTGCCATGGGTCAGCATGGCGCCCTTGGGCACGCCGGTAGTGCCGCCGGTGTATTGCAGCACGGCCACGTCCTCGGTGGGGTTCACGGGGACAGGGGCGGGGCGGCCGTCGTTGGACGTCAGCGCCTTGAAGAAGACGTGCCGGTCGTCGCGGGGGATGTCCGCGATCTCCGCCTTCTTCACGAAGGGGAACAGCAGGTTCTTCGGGAAGGGCAGGATGCTGGCCATGGGGCAGACGATGATGGTCCGCAGCCGGCTCTGCCCGAACATCTTGGCCAGCTTGTCGTAGACCACCTTCAGGTCCAGCGTGACCATGATGTCCGCCTCGGCGTCCTGGATCATGTGCTGGATCTCCCGCTCGGCATAGAGCGGGTTGAAGTTCACCACGGTGCCGCCGGCCTTCAGGATGCCGTGGAACATGATGACGGAATAGGGCGTGTTGGGCAGGAACAGGCCGACCTTGTCGCCCTTCTTCACGCCCATGGCCTGGAGGCCCTTGGCGACCTTGTCCACCAGGGCGCCCGTCTGGGCGTAGGTGTATTTCTTGTCCAGGAAGTCGATGCAGGGCCGGTCGGCGAAGCGGCGCACGGACTCGTCGAACAGCTCGACCATGGAGCGCTGCGGGATCCTGGCGTGCCAGTCCACCCCGGGCGGGTAGGCGGCCTCCCAGACATGCGTGGTCTTCTGATGCGACAAGGTGGCCGCGTCGGGCATCGATCCCTCCCTTATTTGACGGGGGCCCTCCAGCGTGACCGCCCTTTCCCTGACCTATATCGGGACCCGCTTTGGCTACTCAAGTGATTCTTGATAACTTGAACTTACGGGCAGGGCGGTGGCTCCAGCCTGTGTGGGGGAGCTTGGGCGGAGAACAGGGCATGAGGGGACCGGGGCAAGGGGCTTTCCAGGCGGGAGTGATTGCTGCCCTGGCCTCGTTCGGCCTGTTTGGTTGGCTGTTCAGCCAGGCGGAATGGGACGCATCTCCGAAGTCCTTGGTCATTCCGTTCGCGGCGATGGTCCTGTTCCCGAGTTTAGTTGCTGGCCTTTGCGCGGCGTTCGTCTGGAGGTTGGGACAGGTGGGGCGACGCGGATGGCTCCTGACCCCAATTGCGGGGATGGTGGCCGGTGCCGCGGGATACCTGACGCCTTTCATTCTGTGGGGCCTGAGTTCAGGAGGCGTACCGGAGGGTGAAAAGTATCTGTTGCCGTCAGACTTCTTTGTCGCTTCCGCGGCCTATGGCGCAGTCGTCGGCATCCTGCTGTTCACCGGCCAGCGCCTGTTCCAGAAGCTCTGGGGCCCGTCTGTTCCTCCAGCCGCTCCCGCTCCCCCAGCACGGCGCTGATCGCGCGCCACAGGTCCAGGGCGTCGGACAGGCCGATGCCGCCCACCTCCGTGTGGCCCATCTTGCCGATCAGGAACAGGTCGGTGCGGGCGGGGTCCGTGGCGGCGGCGAGGGACACGCTCTCCGTCCAGGGGATCACGGGGTCGTCCTTGCCATGGACCAGGACCAGGCGGGCGGGCAGGGCCTTGAGGTCCCGCTTCGAGAGGTCCAGGGCCGCCAGCTCGGCGCGCAGGCGCTCCGGCAGGGTGCCGATGAGGGACGGCACGGCCTCCGGGTCGCGGTTGGTCAGCAGGGCGAAGACGGCCTGCCCCTCCGGGCCCAAGCGGGCGGCAAGGTCGCCCACGGGAACGGTGGCGTCGTTCCAGCGGCGGCGGGCCATCTCATTCAGCAGGTGGCGGTCGATGGGGTCGTTCAGCAAGCGCACATTGCCGGCGACGAAGAACCAGACGGCCAGGTCCGGTACCGAACCCTTGATCCAGGCGCCGTCCGGCCCGCGGCGCTGGCCGGTGGTGACCCAGGCGACCATGTGGGTCAGGTCGTGGTAGCCGCCGAAGGAAACCAGGGTCGCCACCCGTTCCCGCCCCGCCGGCTCCAGCGCCGCCAGGATGGCGGGGCCGACGGCGTAGGAGATGCCCACCAGCCCGACCTGCCGCCCTCCGAGCCGGTCGGACAGATGCGCGACGGTGGCCAGGATTTCCGGCACGTCCGCCGTGCCCGCGGACAGGGTGGCCCGGCCGGACAGGTCGGGGACCAGCACCGTGAACCCAGCCCGGGCCAAGTTCAGCGCGAAATCCACCAGCCGTTCGTCCGCCTTGCCCTGGGCGGTGAGGCCGGGAAGCAGCACCAAACCCGCACCACCCGGGTCCGCGGGGGCGTAAAGATCGGCCGGCAGGGGGCGACCGGAGACGTCAACCGATACCGTTGAGCGCGCGGGCTCCGCCCCCCGGTGGCCGCCGCGCCCAGCGGGGCCGTCGGCGATGTCCCACAGCACGGCCACGGTCGTGGGGACCCGGAACCACCAGAGGGTGGCGGCCAGGGCCACCAGGGAAATCAGGAAGGCGGCCAGTCGTCTCATCGCGGGCCTGTCATGGGAAGGGCGGGGGAGCGACCCTTGTCGGAAGGGGTAGGAGCGGACGGTGGCGGCATCAAGGCGGGAAGGCCCTGCCCATTCCGCCCGGCATGAATTGCCCGGGGGCAACCGGGGTCAAGGGCGGAAGCCGCGGGAGCCCTGGTTTTTTCCCTGGCACGGCGGTTGCTGTTCCCCGTCCGAACAACCCGCCGCGGGGCCGGACGTGCCCCGCATGGAGCCTGCCCATGTCGTTCGCCGCCGCGTGCGTCAGCCTTTCCCGCCAGCAGCTCATGGCCGGTTTCCTGGCCGATGCGGAGCTGACCTGCCGCAGCGCCCTGGAAGCGGCGCCGGCGGACGCGGAGGCGCTGCACCTGATGGGCCAGATCGCCCTGCGCTGCTACCGGCCGGAGGAGGCCGAAGAGCATTTCGGGCGGGCCGTGGCGGCCGACCCGGACGAGCCCCTTTACCATGCCAGCCTGGCCAAGCTGCTGTTGGCCCGCCGACGCTATGCGGAAGCGGAGGCGCGGTTCCGACGGGCCCTGGCTTTGGAGGAAGGGGACGCCGCCAGCCACAACCACCTGGGCGCGGCCCTTCGCGGCCAGGGCCGGTCGGCGGAGGCGGAGGCCTGTTTCCGGCGCGCCCTGGACCTCAGCCCCGCCTATGCCGAGGCCCATGACAGCCTTGGCGTCGTCCTGCGCGACCGCGGCCTGTGGGAAGAGGCGGAGTTCTGCTTCCGCAACGCCCTGGCCCTCCGTCCGGACCTGGCGGAGGCCGGGCTGAACCTGGCGGGGCTGCTGCTAGACACGGGGCGGCTGGCGGAGGCGGCCCTGCTCTATGCCCGCACCCTGGCCGCCGACCTGTCCCGGGCGGAGGCGGCCATCGGTCTGGCCCGGGTCTTCGCCGCCCAGGGCCGGCGGGAGGACGCACTCGCCCTGCTGGCCGGGGCGCGGGAGCGGATGCCGGGAAACTCCCTTGTCCAACAGGCTTTGCGTAGCCTCTTCTGCAACCCTATCGAGATTGAATGGCCTTGCGACATTAACAACGCATACGTCATATCTACACCTTTAGAGAGTCAGGCATTTACAAGGGGCTAAGAAAATAGTTTAGTATGCCATACAACCCTAGACTCAAACTCGTGAGGTGGATATGAGCAAGCGCCGTACAAAGCTCTATGTAGTTCTGCCCGCACAGGGTTTAACATCAGAGGCGCTGACGATTAAAGCGCTTTCGCAAAGTCATGAAGTGCTTCGGTTGAAAGATATTGTCGGTGATTTCAGATCAGCGTCAGGAAAGAATCGCATATGGTCAAGTGGAGAGGATGTTAGCCTTCCGTTCATGAAAGACTCAATGGAAGATGATTATGAACTAGGAGAGGTGATCGACTCTTTTCTTGATGATGGCCCAAAACTCGTCAAGCTAAGTGCAGAAGGTGAGCGTATACTGCGAGCTGGCGCGTTCAGGCTCGTGCCAATTACAAAGTATCAATTGCAAGTGGCGTCAGCACCTGTGATCCTTTTCAGCAGCCCTGAGACTGGCTCCGCGGTGGCGGGTTATAACGATTTCCTGCGGACGCACTTTTCCGAACCTCTATCCTCGGCAAGCTCGCCGAAAGGAGAAGGGGTTACCGTTGCCGTCGTGGACAGTGGCGTCGACGGCAATCATTCCCGGTTGGCGGGTCGAGTGACCGGAGGTCGATGCACAGTCCAGGGGGAGAACCCCCTTGATTGGGGCGCATGCTCGACGGACAAGGGTGCCCACGGAACGCATGTGGCTGGGATTATTTGTGCGGGGGGCGATCCAAGTTCAGGTCCGGTCGGGGTGGCGCCAGGGGCCAAGGTCAGGAGCTATCGGGTTTTTCCAAAAGACATGTCGGATGGTGCCAGTAACTATAGCATTATTCAAGCGATCAGGGCGGCAGTCGAAGATGGATGCGATATCATAAATCTGAGTCTTGGTGGGCGCGCTGCAAAAGATGATGGCGTGAGAGATGCCGTAAACTATGCTTGGGTAAACGGTTCTGTTTGTATAGCCGCTGCGGGCAATGATAAGAGAAGGCCTGTGAGTTATCCTGCTGCCCATCATAATTGTATTGCTGTGTCGGCTATTGGAAGAGTGGGTACGTTCCCGCCAGGGTCTACGGGCCAAACCTTTGTGAGCTCCCCATTTGCATCATCGGACCAAAACATATTCCTCGCGTCGTTCTCCAACATCGGCCCGCAGATCGATTTGACCGGCCCCGGTGTCTGGATCGTCTCGACTCTTCCGAACGGGGAAATTGGTGCCATGAGTGGCACTTCCATGGCATCCCCTGCGGTCGCCGGGTTTGCGGCTGTTGTCCTGTCCAGGAACTTGAATATATTGAACGCGAAACGGGATGAGCAGCGCTCCCACGCCATTCTCCAATCCGTGCTGAGCCGCTCCACGCAGGTCGGCCTCGGCAGCTTCGATTACGAGGGGTATGGCCTACCGAGGGTTTGACGATGTCGGACAGGTTTATCCTTCAGAACTGGTCCAAGCCGTCGTCGGCGCCAGTTTCGGAAAGCCAGTCGGAGTTGGCTTCAGTTCTGGAGGATTTTCCGCAGGTCCAGCTGGTCGAGGTAGGGCCGGGTACGGCAATTATTGAAATCGATGGCCGGAATGCCTCCGAAATTGCCCGTATCCGGTCCCGCCTGGAGGACACCTTGCATGATTGGAAGGTTTACGGTCAGAGCACCTATGGTCTGCCGTAAAGGTTTGATGTCATCTCAAGCCTCATGCACCGGCTTGCCCCGGCGGGCGCCGGGTTGGGGTGGGGCGTGGGCGCGGTTCAGGGCGGCGCGGACCCGGTCGGCCAGCTCGGACCGGCGGTAAGGCTTGCCCAGCACGTCCATGGCGGGGGTGCGCGGCCCCTCCGCCACCAGTTCCTCCGTGTAGCCGGTGGCGAGCAGCACGCCCAGGTCGGGCCGCACGGCGCGGGCCTTTTCCATGAGCACCAGCCCGTTCATGCCGCCGGGCATGACCAAATCGGTGAACAGCAGGTCCACCCGGTCGCCCGCCTCCAGCAGCTTCAGCGCCTCCTCCCCCGACGGCGCGGTGAGGACGCGGTAGCCCAGGCCCTGGAGCTGGTGGGCGGTGATGCCGCGCACGTCCTCGCTGTCGTCCACCACCAGGATCGTCTCCTCGCCGCCCTGCTCTTCCCGGGGGTGGTCGGGCACGGTCATGGGCCAGGTGGAGCGCACGGCCTGCACGGGGAAGACCATCCGCACCGTGGTGCCCTTGCCCGCCTCGCTCTGCAACTCCAGCCGGCCGCCGGACTGTTGCAGGAAACCGTGCACCATGGACAGGCCCAGGCCCGTGCCCTTGCCGGGTCCCTTGGTGCTGAAGAAGGGCTCGATGGCCCGTTCCAGCACGTCGGGCGACATGCCCGTACCCTCGTCCCTCACCGCCAGCCAGACATAGTCGCCGGGGGTGAGCTGGTGGGCCGCGGCGTCGCCATTCAGCTTCAGGTTGCCGGTGGAGATGGTGACCTTGCCGCCCCCGGGCAGGGCGTCCCGCGCGTTGATCAGCACGTTCAGCAGGGCCATCTCCACATGGATGGGGTCCACCGTGCATTCGGGCAGGCGCGGTTTCAGGTCCAGCCGCAGCTCGATCTGGTCGCCCAGGGTGCGGTCCAGCATGTCGCTGAACTCCACCACCAGGCTGTTCAGGTTGGTGGGGCGGGGGTCCAGGCGCGTCTTGCGGGCGAAGGCCAGCAACTGCTGGGTCAGCTTGGCGCCCTGGCGGGCGGCGCGGTCCGCGTTCTCCACCGCGCGGCCCGCCTCAGGCGGCAGGCCGTCCAGTTCCAGCGCCAGTTCCAGGTTGCCGGAGACTACCTGGAGCAGGTTGTTGAAGTCATGGGCCAGCCCGGCGGTGAGCTGGCCGATGGCCTCCATCTTCTGGGCCTGGCGGTAAGCCTGTTCCGACACCCGGCGACGGGTGACATCCAACTGGCTGGCGAAGAAATACCGCAGCGTCCCCGACTCGTCGAAGATCGGGCCGATGAACAGGGCGTTCCAGAAGGGCGTGCCGTCGCGGCGATAGTTCAGCAACTCCACCGACACGGCGCGGCGCGCCTCCAGCGCCTCCCGGATCTCGTTCACCGTCTCCCGGTCCGTCCGGGCGCCTTGCAGGAACCGGCAGTTGCGCCCCTGGATCTCCTCCATCTCATAGCCGGTCAGGTCCAGGAACGCCTCGTTGGCGAAGACGATGGGATTGTCGGGCAGGTTGGGGTCGGTGACGATCATGGGCATGCGCGTCATCTCCACCGCGGCGAAGAAGATGCTGCCCCGCTCGTCCAGGCCGGGCCTGGAGATGACGCCCTTGCGCCAGTGTTGCCCCTGGCCCGTGTCGTTGTTGCCCGCCGTACCCTTGTCCGGGCCCGGCTCGACCGGGCGGCCTTCGTCCGGCTGGGACCGACGCGTGTCAGCCATGGCCGGCGCCGCCCAGGGGGGCCTCGGGCCCGGCGCCCCGCCGCGTGCCGCGCTTCAGCACGTGGTCCAGGTGGTGGGCGAGGCTCTTGGGGCTGACCGGCTTGCTGAAGAAGGTGACCAGCGGGTCCCCCCGGCCGACGTTGCCCGCGTCCCCCTGATAGCCCGTGACCACCAGGATCGGCAGGCCCGGGTCCCTGGCGCGCAGGCGGAGGATCAGGTCGCGCCCGTCCATGCGCGGCATCCGCAGGTCGGTGACCACCGCGTCCGCCGGGTCCTGGTCGAGGAGTTCAAGCGCCTCCTGCCCGTCGCGGGCGAGGCTGACGCGGTATCCGGCCTGCGACAGGGCTGCCTCGAACATCATGGCCACCAGCGCTTCATCCTCGGCGACGATTACGTGCAACAGGGGTCTCCGGGTCCTTCGTGCCAGGGGCGGGGTGTTGCCGGGCCATCCCAAGGGGGGAAGGGATGGCCGACGGGCGGCCTCGGCGCACGCCAGGGATAGCGGGCGCCCCCGACGCATGAATAGTTGCTGGGTAACGCGGATTCCATGCCGTGCGACGCGATGGCCGGTCAGAAATTGGTGCTACGCCGGGCCGAGGAGCTTTTACCAAAGTCATAGGGGGTAGAATGGCTCTGCGCCCGAACAGTGGGCGCCGGTCGGGGATGGGCGCTCCCAATGGGGTGGCACGCGGCCGGGACAGAAACCCCTTGACGTGCACGTAAGCTGCAATTACCTTTACGTAAACGTAAGCCACTATGTGGCGCGGGGAAATAGGCGGCCATCGGCCGGCCTGGTGTCGGGGGAGGGGATGGCGATGCTGGACGGGGCTGAGCCGCAGGCGACCGGCAAGGAAGGCCGCACCTACACCATCGGCGAGCTGGCCGAGGAATTCGGCCTGACCCTGCGCACCCTGCGCTTCTATGAGGATGAGGGGCTGATCCGCCCCGCCCGCGCCGGGCAGAGCCGCATCTATTCCCGCCGGGACCGGGCGCGGCTGAAGCTGATCTGCCGCGGAAAGCGGCTCGGCTTCTCCATCGGCGACATCAAGGATTTCCTCGACCTGTACGACGCCGACGAGGCCCAGGTCGAGCAGATGCGATACATGCACGGGCTGGCGCGCGACCGCATCCGCCAGCTGGAGCAGCAGCTCCGCGACGTGCAGCAGACCCTGCGGGAGCTGCGGGACATCGACGACCAGATCGTCTCGCACCTCAAGCACCAGGGTGTCGACCCGGAGTCGGAATGAGCGGGCGGAGGGCCTGACGATCCGATACCTTAAGGGTCAAACAGTTCCGTGAACGTCCCGGGCCCACCCGGGCAGCAAGTCCACCAGGCGAGGAGTGCTCAGTCGATGAAGAACGTCGTCATTGCCGGTTATGCCCGTTCCCCCTTCCACCTCGCCAACAAGGGCGAGCTGACCCGGGTCCGCCCGGACGATCTGGCCGCCGCGGTGGTCAAGGCGCTGGTGCAGCGCACCGGCGTGGACCCGAAGGAGATCGAGGACCTGATCGTCGGCTGCGCCTTCCCCGAGGGTGAGCAGGGCTTCAACGTCGCCAAGCTGATCGGCATGATCGCCGGCCTGCCCCAGTCCGTGGCCGGCACCACCGTGAACCGCTTCTGCGGCAGCTCCATGCAGGCCATCCACCAGGCCGCCGGCGCCATCGCGCTGGGCGCCGGTGAGGCGTTCATCTGCGCCGGCATCGAGAGCATGACCCGCGTGCCCATGGGCGGCTTCAACCCGTCCCTGAACCCCGCCCTGGCCGCCGCCAACCCCGGCGCCTACATGTCCATGGGCATCACCGCCGAGAACCTGGCCAAGAAGTTCGGCTTCAGCCGCGCCGACCAGGAGGCCTATGCCGCCGAGTCCCACCGCAAGGCCGCGGCCGCCCGCGCCGCCGGCAAGCTGGAGGCGGAGATCGTCGGCATCGAGACCCAGGGCAAGCTGGTCAACCAGGACGGCTGCATCCGCCCGGACACCACGCCGGAGGGCCTGTCCACCCTGAAGCCCGCCTTTGACGCCGCCGGCACCGTGACCGCCGGCACCTCCTCCCCCCTGACCGACGGCGCGTCCGCCGTGCTGGTGACCTCGGAGGACTTCGCCCGGGCCCACGGGCTGAAGGTGATGGCCCGCATCCGCTCCATCGCCGTGTCCGGCTGTGACGCCACCATCATGGGCTACGGCCCGGTGCCCGCCTCCAGGAAGGCCCTGGCCCGCGCCGGCATCACCGTCGCCGACCTGGACATCGTGGAGAGCAACGAGGCCTTCGCCGTGCAGTCCATGACCGTGGCGAAGGAGCTGGGCTTCGACCCCGCCAAGGTGAACATCGACGGCGGCGCCATCGCGCTGGGCCACCCGCTGGGCGCCACCGGTGCCCGCATCACCGGCAAGGCCGCCAGCCTGCTGCAGCGTGAGGGCAAGGCCCTGGCGCTGACCACCCAGTGCATCGGCGGCGGCCAGGGCATCGCCACCGTGCTCGAGGCGGTCTGAGCCGGCCGGTAGGGGAGGATAGACCCATGCAGATCAAATCCTGCGCCGTGATCGGCTCGGGCGTGATGGGCAGCGGCATCGCCGCCCACATCGCCAACGCCGGCATTCCCGTCATGCTGTTGGACATCGTCCCCCAGTCCGTGAAGGACAATGGGGGCGACCGCTCGGTGGTGGCCAAGACCGCCATCGAGAAGATGCTGAAGACCGACCCGGCACCCTTCATGCACAAGAAGGCCGCCAGCCTGGTCACGCCGGGCAACCTGGAAGATGACTTGCCCAAGCTGGCCGACGTCGACTGGATCGTCGAGGCCATCGTCGAGAACCCGGCCATCAAGGCCGACCTCTACAAGAAGCTGGACGGGGTGCGTAAGGCCGGTTCGGTGGTGTCGTCCAACACCTCCACCATCCCGCTGAACATCCTGCTCCAGGGGCAGAGCGAACGGTTCGCCGCCGACTTCATGATCACCCACTTCTTCAACCCGCCGCGCTACATGCGGCTGCTGGAGGTGGTGAAGGGTGAGAAGACGCGCGACGACGCCTTCCAGGCGGTCAGCGCCTTCTGCGACGTGGTGCTGGGCAAGGGTGTCGTCCGCTGCAAGGACACGCCGGGCTTCATCGCCAACCGCATCGGCACCTACTTCATGCAGGCCGCCGTCAACGAGGCCATCGACGGCGGGCTGACGGTGGAGGAGGCGGACGCCATCTCCGGCAAGCCCATGGGCCTGCCGAAGACCGGCACCTTCGGGCTGATCGACCTGGTCGGCCTGGACCTGATGCCGCTGATCTCCAAGTCGCTGCTGTCCACCCTGCCGCAGGACGACGATTATCGCCGCATCTACCGGGACAACCCGCTGGCGGCGAAGATGATCGCCGAGGGCTATACCGGCCGCAAGGGCAAGGGCGGCTTCTACCGCCAGACCAAGCTGCCGGACGGCAAGCGCCTGCGTGAGGCCATCGACCTGCGGACCGGTGAGTACCGCAAGTCCGGCCGCGCCTCGCTGGAGTCGGCCAATGCCAAGGGCCTGCGCGCCCTGGTGGAGACCAAGGACAAGGGCGGCCAGTACGCTTGGCGCGTGCTGAGCCAGAGCCTGTCCTACGCCGCCGACCTGGTGCCCCAGATCGCCGACGACGTGCAGTCGGTGGATGAGGCCATGCGCCTTGGCTACAACTGGAAGTTCGGGCCGTTCGAGATGATCGACCAGCTCGGCACCGGCTGGTTCGCCGAGATGCTGGCCGCCGAGGGCAAGCCCGTCCCCCACATGGTGAAGCTGGCCGCCGGCCGGTCCTTCTACCGGACCGAAGGGGCGAAGCTGCAGTTCCTGGGCACCGACGGCGACTACCATGACGTGGTCCGGCCGGAGGGCGTGCTGCTGCTGTCGGACGTGAAGCGCGGGTCCAAGCCGGTGGCGAAGAACGGCTCCGCCAGCCTGTGGGACATCGGCGACGGCGTGCTTTGCCTGGAGTTCACCTCCAAGATGAACGCCCTGGACGCGGACATCATGGCGATGATCCGCAAGTCCATGGAGATCATCGGCGACGGCAAGTCCGGCTCGTTCAAGGCCCTGGTGGTCCACAACGAGGCGTCCAACTTCTCCGTCGGCGCCAACCTCGGCCTCGCCCTGTTCGCCCTGAACATCGGCCTGTGGCCGCAGGTGGAGCAGTCGGTCGCCGATGGGCAGCAGACCTACAAGGCCCTGAAGTACGCCCCGTTCCCCACCGTGTCCGCCCCGTCGGGCATGGCGTTGGGCGGCGGCTGCGAGATCCTGCTGCACTCCAGCGCGATCCAGGCGCACGCGGAGCTGTATACCGGTCTGGTGGAGGTCGGCGTCGGCCTGCTGCCGGGCTGGGGCGGCTGCAAGGAGATGGTCTTCCGCCACACCATCAACAAGAAGCGGCCGGGCGGCCCCATGCCCCCCATCGCCACCGCCTTCGAGATGATCTCCACCGCCAAGGTGGCGAAGTCCGCCTTCGAGGCGCGTGACATGCTGGTGCTGCGGCCGGCCGACGGCATCACCTTCAACAAGGACCGGCTGCTGGCCGACGCCAAGAAGAAGGCGCTGGAGCTGGTGGCCGCGGGCTACACGCCGCCGGAGGAGGTGAAAATCCGCCTGCCCGGCCCGGGTGCCCGCGCGGCCCTGGAGAACGCGGTGGAGGGCTTCGCCGCCCAGGGCAAGGCCACGCCCCACGACGTGGTGGTGTCTGGCGCTGTCGCCACGGTGCTGAGCGGTGGCGACACCGACATAACGGTGGAGGTCAGCGAGGACGACCTGTTGGAGCTGGAGCGGAAGCACTTCATGGCCCTGGTGAAGACCAAGGGCACCATCGACCGCATCGAGCACATGCTGGAGACCGGCAAGCCGCTGCGGAACTGATGTCGTCGTAGGTCGGATTAGGCGCCCTGCGCCGTAATCCGACAGCCCTTTGCCCCGGACCGTCGGATTACGCGGCTGCGCCGCTAATCCGACCTACGGAGAACCTGGGGGCCGCGGTGCCGGGAGGCGTCGCGGCCCCTATTTCATTTGGCAAGATTGAAGCTGTCGGCCTCCGTGCACGCGACCCCGTCCAGCTTCCAGGCCCCGCCTGCCTCGGCCATGCGGTAGGTCGCGGCCGGCTTCGGTTGCCCCGGCCAGAACATCTCGACACGGTCGGGGCCTACGGTCCGGTACAGGAACTTCGCCGGCGCGTCCTGGCCGCACAGGACGGGGTGGTACTCCAGGCCGCAGATCATCCCCTCCAGGTACTTGCCGCCGCAGTCCCGCATCACCGTCTCCCGCTCCGCCGCGCGCATGGCCTGGACCAGGGCGGGGGTCAGGCTGTCGGGCAGTTTGCCCTTGCTGTCAGGGCGGCCCAGCAGCACCTCCACCGACCGCTCGTCCCGGCTGAACCCGGTCAGCAGCGTGTGCAAGGCCTTCTCCATGGGCGTGGCCGCCGGGTGGGGCGCCTCCGCCGCCGCGGGAAGGGAGAACAGCAGCAGGGCGGCCAAGGCGGTCAGGGGATGGCGCATCGGGGGTGTCCGAGTTTCAGGGGGTGGGGGTAATCCGAAGGATGCCTTGGATGCGGGCAGGATTCCAGCCGCCGCGCAACTGGAAGTCATCATGCCCGGCCCCGCTGCCCACATGGCGCTGGACCTTACCATTACGTAATGGTAAGGTCTGTCCTGGCGCGTCGGTCGGCGTCGCCACCACGGAAAACAAGGGCGCCCCGGTGCCTTCGACCCCCGAATGCGGGCGACTCAAGCCTGCTGCCGGGGCGGAGCCGCGTCGGCTGCCCATGAGAGGAAGGACCCTCCCATGCCCGTCTACAAGGCCCCGTTGGACGAGATCAACTTCGTCCTGAACGACGTGCTGAACGCCCAGTCCCTGACCCAGCTGCCCGGCTACCAGGACGCCACCCCGGACCTGATCCAGTCGGTCCTGGAGGAGGCGGCGAAGCTCTGCGAGAACGAGCTGCAGCCCCTGAACCGCAGCGGCCACGAGGAGGGCTGCCACTACGAGAACGGCGTGGTGCGCACGCCCAAGGGCTTCAAGCAGGCCTATGACAAGTATGTGGAGGGCGGCTGGCAGGGCTTGTCCTTCGACCCGGAATACGGCGGCCAGGGCCTGCCCCACACCATCGGCTTCGTGATGGAGGAGCTGATGTGCTCCGCCAACATGGCCTTCGCCATGTATCCGGGCCTGACCCACGGCGCCATGAACGCCCTGCACGCCCACGCCAGCGAGGAGCTGAAGCAGCGCTACCTGCCGAAGATGGCGTCCGGCGAGTGGTCCGGCACCATGTGCCTGACCGAGCCGCACTGCGGCACCGACCTGGGCCTGATGAAGACCAAGGCCGTCCCGCAGGAGGACGGCAGCTTCAAGATCACCGGCACGAAGATCTTCATCTCCGCCGGCGAGCATGACCTGACCAAGAACATCATCCACCTGGTGCTGGCCAAGATCCCCGACGGCCCGGCGGGCATCAAGGGTGTGAGCCTGTTCGTGGTGCCGAAGTTCCTGCCCACCGAGGATGGCGAGCCCGGCATGCGCAACGGCGTGATGTGCGGCTCCATCGAGCACAAGATGGGCATCAACGCCAACGCCACCTGCGTGATGAACTTCGACGATGCCACCGGCTGGCTGGTGGGCGAGCCCCACAAGGGCATGCGCGCCATGTTCACCATGATGAACGCCGCCCGCCTGGGCGTGGGCATGCAGGGCCTGGGCATCGGCGTCGTCGCTTACCAGAACGCCCTGGCCTATGCCAAGGACCGCATCCAGGGCCGCGCCCTGTCCGGCGCCAAGAACCCGGACAAGGCCGCCGACCCGATCATCGTCCACCCGGACGTGCGCAAGAACCTGTTGCAGGCCAAGGCCTTCACCGAGGGTGCCCGCGTGCTCGGCTACTGGGTCGGCATGATGATCGACATGTACGAGAAGCACCCCGACGCCAAGGTGCGGCAGGAGGCGGAGGACTTCGTCGCCCTGATCACCCCCGTGGTGAAAGCCTACTTCACCGACATGGGGTACGAGGTCGCCACCAATTCCCAGCAGATGTACGGCGGCCACGGCTACATCCGCGAGTGGGGCATGGAGCAGTTCGTCCGCGACGCCCGCATCGCCATGATCTATGAGGGCGCCAACGCCATCCAGGCGCTGGACCTGGTGGGCCGCAAGATGCCCCAGAACATGGGCCGCCTGTTGCGTCGCTTCTTCCACCCCATGCAGGCGGAGCTGGAGCAGTCCATGTCCGAGGCCGGGCTGGTGGAGTTCGCCGGCCCCCTCTACAAGGCCTTCGGCAAGCTGCAGCAGGCCACCGCCGTCGTCGCCCAGAAGGGCATGGCGCGGCCGGACGAGGCCGGTGCCGCCAGCACCGACTATCTGCGCATCTTCGGCCTGGTCAGCCTGGGCTGGATGTGGCTGAAGATGGTCAAGGTCGCCCAGGCCAAGCTGGCCGAGGGTGGCGACGGGAAGGCCGACTTCTACGACGCCAAGGTCAAGACCGCCCGCTTCTTCATGGAGAAGATGCTGCCGGAGGTGGAGTTCCGCTTCCGCAGCCTGATGTCCGGCGGCAAGTCCATGATGGACATGTCGGTGGAGCAGTTCTGACCGTCATCGGTCAGGCGAAAGGGAAGGGCCCCGGTGGAAACGCCGGGGCTTTTTCCATTTGACCATTGCTGCCAATCACAGGATGTCATCCCGGGCTTGACCCGGGACCCTTGGGAAAGCGGATGTGCCAAGGGGCGGCAGCGGGGCTCCAGAACAAGGAACAACGGGGCTTCCGGTGACCTGCACTAAGGGGCCCCGAGGGCCCCGGCTCTCCGCTGCGCTGCGGCCGGGGTGACATCAGGTGCCTTGCACTGCTTGGGTCTTATCCCCCCTTCAGCACCACCAACCCCGCGTCCCAATAGGGGACCGGGCCGAAGCTGGTCGCCAGCAGGTCCACGAAGGCGCGGACCTTGGGGGACAGGTGGCGGTTGGCGGGGTAGACGGCGTGGAGCGCGCCCTCCGACACGGTGTATTCGGTCAGGATGCCGCGCAGCTTGCCGGATAGAAGGTCATCCCCGACGATGAAGCTGGGCAGCACGACGATGCCCAGCCCGGCCAAGGCCGCCTGGCGCAGCACGTCGCCGTTGCTGACCCGCATCCGCCCCTGCACCCGAACGCCCTGGGTCTCCGCCGAGCCGGGGGCGATGCGGAAGCTCCATTGGTCGAAGCTCTGGCTGTTGGTGTAGAGCAGGCAGTCATGCTCGACCAGTTCCGCCGGGGTCTGGGGCGTGCCGCGGCGAGCCAGGTAGGCGGGGCTGGCGCAGACCACCATGCGGATGGGGCAGATGCGGCGGGCGACCAGGGAACTGTCCTTCAGCCGGCCGATGCGCACGGCCACGTCATAGCCTTCCTCCACCAGGTCCACGAAGCGGTCGGACACGTCCATGTCCACCTGCACCTCCGGGTACCGTTCCATGTAGCCGCAAAGGACCGGGGCCAAGTGGGACAGGCCGAAGGACATGGGCGCCGCCACCTTCAGCGTGCCGCGGGGGGCCGCGTGCTCCGACGTGACCGACCGCTCCGCCTCCTCCAACTCCGCCAGGATCTGGCTGACCCGCTGGCAGAAGCCCTGGCCCACCTGGGTCAGGCTGATGCTGCGGGTGGTGCGGTGGAACAGCCGGGTACCCAGCCGCGCCTCCAGCTCCGCTACCCGGCGGCTGGCGGCGGACTTGGACAGGCCCAGCTTGTCGGCCGCCTTGGTGAAGCTTTTCGTCTCCGCCACCAGGGTGAACAGCTTCAGGTCATCCAACCGATCCATGCTTGCGACCTTTCCGCTTGGCCATACCTCTTCCATGGCCCCGACGCCGGGCCATGGATTGTCGCGCATGGCGCAACATTCCGGTGCGATATTGGGCGATTATCGGATGGACGGCAACGGCATATCTTGGGCGTCGAGAGGTTGGGGCAGCACCCGCACCCCGGAAACCCGAAAAGCTGATGGAGACGATGATGAGCAAGGTCCTGGTCCTCTACTATTCCAGCTACGGCCACATCGAGACGATGGCGAAGGCCGTGGCGGAGGGTGCCCGCTCCGTGCCCGGCACCGAGGTGTCCGTGAAGCGCGTGCCGGAGCTGGTGCCGCCCGAGGTGGCCAAGCAGGCCGGGATCAAGCTGGACCAGGAGGCCCCCGTCGCCACGGTGGCCGAGCTGGCCGACTATGACGCCATCGTCATCGGCACCCCCACCCGCTATGGCCGCATGGCCAGCCAGATGGCCAACTTCCTGGACCAGACCGGTGGCCTGTGGGCCCGCGGCGCCCTGAACGGCAAGGTGGGCAGCGCCTTCACCAGCACCGCCAGCCAGCATGGCGGGCAGGAGACGACGCTGTTCAGCGTGATCACCAACATGCTGCACTTCGGCATGGTGATCGTCGGCCTGCCCTATAGCTTCCAGGGCCAGATGGGCGTGGACGAGGTGAAGGGCGGCAGCCCCTATGGCGCCTCCACCATCGCCGACGGCAACGGCAGCCGCCAGCCCAGCGCGGTGGAACTGGACGCCGCCCGCTTCCAGGGCGCCCTGGTGGCGAAGACGGCCGCCAAGCTGGCGGCCTAAGTTTCCTCTCCCTAGGGAGAGGGTGGCGCGGCAGCGCCGGGTGAGGGAGGTGGGCGTAGAGACCACCTCTTGAACCAACCCGTTTCGAGGAACCCGTCCCCCTCACCCGCCCCTGCGGGGCACCCTCTCCCCAGGGGAGAGGGGGACACCAAACAGGACCGCCCCCCGGCCGCCGATGGTCGGGGCTGGGGGCGGGGCCTTGGAGGACAGGACCATGATCGAACGTCGCAGCCTTTCCAGCCTCGGCAACGCCAATTTCGGCTGGCTGGACGCCAAGCACCATTTCAGCTTCGGCCACTACCATGACCCGAAGCGGGTGCATTGGGGCCCGCTGCGGGTGTGGAACGACGACACCATCGCCGCCGGCACCGGCTTCGACCCGCACCCCCACCGGGACATGGAGATCATCACCTATGTCCGCAAAGGGGCCATCACCCACCAGGACCGGCTGGGCAACCAGGGCCGGACCGAGGCGGGGGACGTGCAGGTGATGTCCGCCGGCACGGGCATCGTCCATGCCGAGTACAACCGCGAACCGGGTGAGACCCAGATCTTCCAGATCTGGATCATCCCCAACAAGGCCGGCGTGCAGCCCCGTTGGGAGGCCCGCCAGTTCCCGAAGGGGGAAAGTGCCGGCAAGCTGGTCACGCTGGCCAGCGGCCGGGCCCAGGACAAGGACAGCCAGGCCCTGATGATCCACCAGGACGCCGCCCTGTTGGGGGCCACCCTGCCGGCGGGCACCACGGTGACGCATGAGCTGGGTGACCGGCTGGCCTATCTGGTGCCGGCCCGAGGCAAGGTCCGGGTCAACGGCGTGGAGATCGACGCCCGCGACGGCGCCGCCATCCGGGGCGAACCGACCCTGACCATCGAGGCGCTGGAGGAGGCCGAGATCCTGCTGGCCGACCTGCCCCAGGCGGCCTGACGCCTGGCCCGCCGTCGGTCGGATCAGCGCAGCGTAATCCGAGAGTCGCACAACGGGCTTTCGGGGATGTATGTTGGACGTGGAAGCGGGGCCGTGGCGACACGGCCCCGTTTGCCATTGGGCCGGGGGACAGGATGGCTTAAATCAGGCCCGTCCAGAACAACCGGAACCGAACCATGACCGACCGCAGCGCCCGCCCGCAGCTTTTCCTCGCCGGCCTGTTCGGGGCGATGGCGGTGGCCTGCGCGGCCTATGCCGCCCACGGGCTGGGGCCGGTGAAGGGGGAAAGGGCGGTGGAGCTGTGGCGCACCGGGTCCCAGGTCCAGATGGTCCACGCGGCCCTGCTGGTCGGGTTGGTGGCCCTGCAGGCGCGGATGGAGGCGGGTAGGGGCCTGCTGGCCGCGGCGGGGTGGCTGGTCGCCCTGGGCAGCCTGCTTTTTCCGGGGGCGGTCTACCTGCTGGGCTGGTTCGGTCCAAGCGCGTTGGGCGCCGTTGCACCCATAGGGGGCCTCAGCCTGATCCTGGGTTGGCTGTGTGTCGCGGCAGCGGCCCTGCGCGCCCGTTAACCCATCACCGGCTCGGGCGAGCAGGGGGCGTCGCGGCCGTTGCGGTGGCGGGCGTCATCGGCGCAGTAAAGCTCGTAAAGGGTCCGCATGACCGAGGAGGCGTCGCGCCCGTTCAGGGAATAATAGATGGTCTGGGCGTTGCGCCGGGTCCGCACCAGCTTGTCCTTGCGCAGCCGCGCCAAATGCTGGCTCAGGGCCGACTGGGACAGGCCGACCAGCCGTTCGAGTTCCCCCACCGAATGTTCCCCCTCTGCCAGGTAGCAGAGGATCAACAGGCGGCGTTCATTGCCCATCGCCTTCAGCAGCGTGCTGGCTTTGCGGGCGTTGACTCTGAGCGATTGTGCGTCCATGAGGGTGAAAATCGGGCGGGCGCCCGGGCCGTCAAGCGCAGCCCGATAAAAAAATTCCCCGGCCGAATAGTGAAAGGCTGCCCGCGTCAGGGTCGCCCCGGCGCAAGGTCGAACCCGGCCCCACGGGCCCTATCCCGATGCCCAGGAGTGATGGGATGTCCGACACCGATGTCCTGTTGGATTGCAGCGGCCTGATCTGCCCCCTGCCGGTGCTGCGGGCGCGCAAGCGGCTGAAGGACCTGGCCGATGGGCAGGTGCTGCGGGTGCTGGCCACGGACAAGGCGGCACCCCGGGACTTCGAGACCTTCTGCCGTGAGGCGGGCCATGGCCTGCTGGAGAACGCAGGCGCGGACGGGGTCTACTCCTTCCGCATCCGGAAGGGCGGCTGAACGTCACAGGTGGGCGAAGGGGGAGGGGTGCTGATTCCCCATGAAACCTGTCGCGTAATGGGGGAAAGTGGGGCGAAGAGGAAACGCCACAAGAAACGGTTCTCCATGGACACGGCCCTGTTCTCGCATCCTGCCTGCCTGACCCATGACACGGGTGAAGGTCACCCGGAATGCCCTGCCCGGTTGCGTGCCGTGCTGAACGCCCTGGAGGGCGAGGCCTTCATGTTCCTGGACCGGCGGGAAGCCCCGCGGGCGACGGAGGACCAGTTGGCCCGTGTCCACCCGCGCGACCATGTGCAGCGCGTCCTGGCCATGGTGCCCGCCGATGGCTGGGCGGAGGTGGACGACGACACGGTGCTGTCCCCCGGCTCGGGCGAGGCCGCCTTGCGGGCGGCGGGGGCCGTGGTGGCGGCGGTGGACGCCGTCTGCACCGGGGAGGTGCGCAACGCCTTCTGCGCCGTGCGGCCGCCCGGGCACCATGCGGAGCCGGACAAGGCCATGGGCTTCTGCCTGTTCAACAACGCCGCCGTGGGCGCCGCCCATGCCCGCGCCGCATATGGGCTGAAGCGCGTCGCCATCATCGACTTCGACGTGCACCACGGCAACGGCACGCAGAGCTTCGCCCAGCACGACCCGGACATCTTCTACGGCTCCACCCACCAGTGGCCGCTTTACCCCGGTACCGGATCCGCCAAGGAGCATGGCGACTTCGGCAATGTGGTGAATGCCTGCCTGCCGCCGATGGCCGCCAGCCCGGAGTTCCGGCACGCGGTGCAGACCCAGTTGCTGCCCCGGCTGGACGCCTTCAAGCCGGAGCTGGTCATCATCTCCGCCGGGTTCGACGCCCATGCCCGCGACCCGCTGGCCGGCCTGGACCTGACAGAGGACGACTTCGCCTGGATCACCACGAAGCTTGGGGAGATCGCCAAGCGCCACGCCACCGGGCGGCTGGTGTCCGTGCTGGAGGGCGGCTATGACATCCGCGCCCTGGCCAGCAGCGCCGCGGCCCATGTGAAGGCGCTGATGGCGGTCTGAGGGCAGGGGAGGGGTGGCTCGACCCGCTTCCTCCCCATCGGTGACCGCCGCGCCTGTGTCGCCCGGGCAAAGGCATCAGCGGAGCTGGGCAGGCGGGCCGCGTTTGGTGCCAGGGCGCCCTGCCAAGCCAGCCTTGCGTCAATCCCGCCACCCCCGAAAGGGGTAGGGTCCCGGGCGGTTCGGCCATGCCAGCCCCCCCTGCAAGGCCGCTTGAACCGCTACCCCCATGAGTCATACAGTCCGCCCTTCCGCAACGGTCCGGCGTACCATGAGCGAGCAGAACCTACCCCAAGACATCGCCGCCCTCAGCTTCGAGGACGCCCTTGCCGAGTTGGAACGCATCGTGCGCCAGCTGGAGGAAGGCAAGGCCAAGCTGGACGATGCCATACGCTTCTATGAGCGCGGGACCCTGCTGAAGCGCCATTGCGAGCTGAAGCTGCGGGAAGCCCAGGCCAAGGTGGACCGCATCACCGTGTCCGCCGACGGGTCCATCGGCTCCGAGCCGGCCCGGCTGGACTGAACCGCCCCCACGCCCCATCTGACCTTTTCCCGGCCGTCGTCCGGCCCAGCCCCCGGGTGCACACCCATGCCCAGCCTGCCCAAGACCCTGCAATCCGCCATGGCCGACACCGTCGAGCAGGTGGAGACCGCCATTGAGGTCCTGTTGCCCACGGTGGACCTGGTGGAGGCGCGGCTGTTCGAGGCGATGCGCTATGCCTGCCTGGGCGGGGGCAAGCGGCTGCGCCCCTTCCTGGTGATGGAAAGCGCGCGCATGTTCGGGGTGAACCCGGCCTGTGCCCTGCGCGCCGCGGCGGCGGTGGAGTTCGTGCACTGCTACAGCCTGGTGCATGACGATTTGCCGGCCATGGACAATGCCGACCTGCGCCGTGGCCGCAAGACCGTGCACCTGGAATTCGACGAGGCCACGGCCATCCTGGCCGGCGACGGGCTGCTGACCGCCGCCTTCGAGATCCTGTCCGACCCCGAAACCCACGAGGACCCGCAGGTCCGCTGCAAGCTGGTGGCGGCCCTGGCCCGGGCTGCCGGGCCGCGCGGCATGGTCGGCGGCCAGATGCTGGACCTGATCGCGGAGAAGCAGACCTTCGACATCGGCGCCATCACCCGGTTACAGCGCATGAAGACCGGCGACATGATCGCCTTCTCCTCCGGGGCTGGCGCCATCCTGGGCAAGGCCGGCCCGGCGCAGCAGCACGCGCTCCAGGCCTATGCCCATGACCTCGGCCTCGCCTTCCAGATCGCAGACGATTTGCTGGACGTGGAAGGCTCCGAGGCGGAGGTGGGCAAGTCGGTGGGGCGTGACGTTGCCGCAGGAAAGGCTACTTTCGTTTCGATATTGGGCGTAGAACGAGCGAAGGACCAGGCGCGCCGGCTTGCCGACCAGGCGGCCGCCCACCTGGATATCTTCGGGGACCGTGCGGAAATGCTGAAGGAAGTGGCGCGCTACGTGGTGGAGCGCCGGTCTTGAGCGGCAATCCGACGGGGATCGAGGGAGTAGAGGCAATGGGCCAATCGAAGACCCCGCTGCTGGACCAGGTCCGCATCCCGGCGGACCTGCGCAAGCTCCAGCCGGGGCAGCTCCGGCAGTTCGCCGACGAGCTGCGGCAGGAAACCATCGACGCCGTCTCCGTGACCGGCGGCCATCTGGGTGCCGGGCTTGGCGTGGTGGAGCTGACGGTGGCCATCCACTATGTCTTCAACACGCCGGACGACCGGCTGATCTGGGACGTGGGGCACCAGTGCTACCCGCACAAGATCGTCACCGGGCGGCGTGACCGCATCCGCACCCTGCGCATGGGCGGCGGCCTGTCCGGCTTCACCAAGCGGTCGGAGAGCGAGTACGACCCCTTCGGCGCCGCCCACAGCTCCACCTCCATCTCCGCCGGGCTGGGCATGGCCGTGGCGCGGGACAAGGCCGGCAAGAAGAACCACGTCATCGCCGTGATCGGCGACGGCGCCATGAGCGCCGGCATGGCGTACGAGGCCATGAACAACGCGGGCGCCCTGGGCTCCCGCCTGGTGGTCATCCTCAACGACAACGACATGTCCATCGCCCCGCCGGTCGGGGCGCTGTCGGGCTACCTGTCGCGGCTGATCTCCTCCAAGCAGTACCGGGGCCTGCGCGAGGTGGGCAAGCACGTGGCGGAGCACCTGCCGCGCCCCTTGCAGAAGGCCGCCCGCCGGGCCGAGGAATATGCCCGTGGCATGGTCACCGGCGGCACCCTGTTCGAGGAGCTGGGCTTCTATTACGTCGGCCCCATCGACGGGCATAACCTGGATCACCTGCTGCCGATCCTGGAGAACGTGCGCGACGACCCGGCCGGCGGGCCGGTGCTGATCCACGCCGTCACCCAGAAAGGCAAGGGCTATGCCCCGGCGGAGGCAAGCGCCGACAAGCTGCACGCCGTCACCAAGTTCGACGTCATCACCGGCACCCAGGCCAAGCCCAAGGCCAACGCCCCCAGCTACACCCGCGTCTTCGCCGACGCCCTGGTGAAGGAGGCGGAGCGGGACGAGAAGGTGCTGGCCATCACCGCGGCCATGCCGTCAGGCACCGGCCTGGACGTGTTCGAGAAGGCGTTCCCCGAGCGCACCTTCGACGTTGCCATCGCCGAGCAGCACGCCGTGACCTTCGCCGCCGGCTTGGCGGCAGAGGGGTACAAGCCGTTCTGCGCCATCTATTCCACCTTCCTGCAGCGTGGCTACGACCAAGTGGTCCACGACGTCTGCATCCAGAACCTGCCGGTGCGCTTCGCCATCGACCGGGCCGGGCTGGTGGGCGCCGACGGTGCCACCCATGCCGGCAGCTTCGACCTCGCCTATCTCTGCTGCCTGCCCAACATGGTGGTGATGGCCGCGGCGGACGAGGTGGAGCTGATGGACATGACGGCCACCGCCGCCGCCTATGACTCCGGCCCCATCGCCTTCCGCTATCCCCGCGGCGAGGGGGTGGGGATGGAGATGCCGGAGCGGGGCCGCGTGCTGCCCATCGGCAAGGGCCGCATCGTGCGCGAGGGCAGCAAGGTCGCCATCCTCAGCCTGGGCACCCGGTTGGCGGAGTCGCTCAAGGCCGCGGAGGACTTGGCCGCGCGTGGCCTGTCCACCACCGTGGCCGACGCCCGCTTTGCCAAGCCCCTGGACGGTGACCTGATCCGCAAGCTGGCCACCGAGCACGACGTGCTGGTGACCATCGAGGAGGGCTCCGTCGGCGGCTTCGGCAGCCATGTGCTGCACTTCCTCGCCACCGAAGGGCTGCTGGACCAGGGCTGCAAGGTCCGGCCCATGGTGCTGCCCGACCGCTTCCAGGACCAGGACAGCCCACAGAAGCAGTATGACGAGGCCGGCCTGAACGCCCCCCACATCGTGGACACGGTGCTGAAGGCCCTGGGCATCCACGAGAGCGCCGCGGCGCCGGTGAGGGCCTGACCCGCTGTTCTTGTAGGTCGGATTAGGCGCCATCGGCGCCGTAATCCGACGGCGGCGGGCGTACCGCGTGGTGTCGTGACGGGATGTCGGATTACGGGACTCCGCCCCTAATCCGACCTACGAGCGCGCCCGACCAAGACCGCCTACTTCCTGCCCTTCTCGCCGGCGCCCTGGATGGCTTCCCCGGCCTTCTCGATGTCCTTGCCGATGCCCGAGACGGTGTTGCAGGCGGAGAGGGCCAGCAGGCCGGACAGCAGGATCAGGGCGAGGCGGGCGGTCATGGCGTGAGGGTCCCGGGAAGATAGTTCTTGGATTTGCTTAGTATAGTCGTGGCACGCCCCTGCCAAGTCCAGGCCCTTATGTCGGAAGGGGTAGCAGGCCCGCCAAGGTCACGCCCGGTACCCGATGCGGAAGCCGCCCCAATGGCGGCCTCGGACCATGATGGGGGCGGACACATCCTTCATCAGCACGAACACCCCGCCGCCCATGTCGCGGCGGTAGCATTGCAGCAGGTAGGGTTCCTTGTTCTTGGCAGCGGCCAGGCCCGTGGGATCGCGGAATATGCGGCGGTTGCGGGAATTGGCGGCGTTCCAGACCGGGTCCGGCCCCTGCGGCTTTGAGAACTTCTTGTTGTGGGTGGGCAGGTATCCGTTGCGGTCCACCGCGGCGCAGAAGGCGATGCCCTCCAGGCTGCGGAGCAGCGGTTCCTGAAGGTTTGGCAACAGCGTGTCCGTCAGGTCGGTGAAGCGGGTCAGCACTTGCTGCGGGTCGGTGCCGGGGACGGGCTGGTAATTCTCGTCAAACAGGTCCGACAGGCCGATGCGCCCGCCGGCCAGGGCGCGCTCGAACAGGTCGGCGATGCGGGCGGCGGTATCCGTCGCGGCCTCCACGAAGGGCACGTCCGCCGTGATGGTGAAGAAGGCCATCTGGCTGCCCAGGCGGCCCGCCTCCTCATCCATGTTGGTCACGGCTTCGCGGGTGCGCTCCACCAGGGCCGCGTTCTCCTGCGTGATGGTGTCCAGCTGCATCAGCGCCTCGCTGATGGCGGCCACGGTCTGGGCCTGCTCCCGGCTGGACCGGGCCATGCTGTCCAGCAGGCCATCCACCCGGCCGGTGCCGTCACGGATGCTGTCCAGCGCCTCTCCCACGCGGCGGACCTGGGCCACGCCGGCCTGGACGCGCTGGCTGCTGGCCTCGATCAGGGCTTTGATCTCCTTGTTGGCGGTGGCCGTGTGCTGGGCCAGGGTGCGCACCTCCTGTGCCACCACGGCGAAGCCGTGCCCGGCCTCCCCGGCCCGGGCGGCCTCCACCGCGGCGTTCAGGGCCAGCAGGTTGGTCTGGAAGGCGATCTGCTCGATGGTGCCCACGTTTTCCGCCATCAGCTTGGCGCTCTCGGCGATGGCGAGCACCGCCTTGATGGCTTCCCCGGCTGTCTGGAAGCCCTCATCGGCCAACTCGCGGCTGCGGCGGGCGGCCACCCCGGCATCGGCCACGCCGGCCGCGGTCCCCTGGGTGGTGGCGGCGATCTGCTGCACGGCGGCGGCCGTCTCCTCCAGGCGGGAGGCCTGGTCGGCGGTGCGCAGGAACAGGTCGTTGAAGTCCGCGGCGATCTGGCTGACATCGTTGGAAATGCGCACCGTGCCGCCGAAGATGGCCTGGACCGTCTCCCCCATCTTGCCGGACGTCGCGGCTGCCCCGTCGGCAACGGCGCCGAGTCCGGTGCCCGTCGCCCCTTCCAGCGCGAACCGGTGGGTCAGGTCGCCCCGGGCCAATGCGTCGAACTGGTCGGCGACGCCGCGCAGCAGGTCAGCCTGCCGCCGCGCCAGCCCGTCAAGGGTTGCCGCCACACGGTCCAGGGAAGTGTTGCCGGAACCGGGCAGGGAACCCGCCGGCGTCTCGCCCTTGGCGACCGCCTGGAGGGCGGACTCCAGGGCGGCGGCGAAGCGGTCCAGGGTCGTCTCCTCCCGCCACTCCACCAGCCGGTACCGCACGGCACCCGGCAGGTCCGTTGTCCGGGCAGTGAACCGCCGCCCGGCCCCAGCGGCAAGGGAAGCGGGATCAGGCAAGGGATGCCCGTCCGCATCGCCCAATAGCTGCCGGGCGGCGTCGTTGAGCTGTACCAAGCTGTTGTCGGGCCCGACCAGGACAGCGGGAAGCGTCCCCGCCCGGAAGCCGGCCGCCGTGAGGGATAGCCCCGCCACCCGCCGCGACACCTCCGCCAGATCCTTGTCCAGGGCTGGTAGGCCCGTCTGGGCATCGGCGCCCTCATCGGTGCCGAGCCGGGACATGGCCAGGGTGACCCCGGCGACTGCCTGCGCCATGCCGGACATCACCAGCCAAGCCGCCATCAGCAGCAGGGCCAAGGCTGCCGCTCCGAATCCAGCGGCCATTGCCACCGACCCGGCCAACCCGCCGGCCACCGCCCCGGCAGCCAGCACGGCCTGTCCCGCCAGCAGGATCAAGGGGAGCCGCAGGAAGGGGGGCATGGATGGGGACGTCGGGGAAGCCGGGCGCAAGGGCATGGTTACAACTACCGTCCTATCCATCTATGCCGATCGGAAAGCAAGAATAGGCCTTTCGGTTAGAATGAAATGTTCTTCCGCACCGATTTTCAACAGCGGACCCTTGGCAAGTCAGGTTCATCAGGATAGGTGCAGACCAAAGTCTGGGGCGGGGAGCCATGGTTGCAGAAAAGTCGGGCAAGGTCCGGGCGGACCAGGCCCTGGTGGAACGGGGCTTGGCGGAGAGCCGCGCCAAGGCGCAGGCGCTGATCTTGGCCGGTCTGGTCTATTCGGACACCAAACGGATCGCCAAGGCGGGCGACTCCATCGCCGCGGACCAGCCCCTGTCGGTGAAGGGGCAGGACCACCCTTGGGTCAGCCGCGGCGGGCTGAAGCTGGTGAAGGGGTTGGACCATTTCGGCATCGACCCCAGCGGGCTGGTCGCCCTGGACGTGGGTGCCTCTACCGGCGGCTTCACCGACGTGCTGCTCAGCCGGGGGGCGGCCAAGGTCTATGCCGTGGATGTGGGCCACGGCCAACTGGCCTGGAAACTGCGGGAGGACCCGCGGGTGGTGGTGATGGAGAAAACCAACGCCCGCAGCCTGGGCGGCGCGCAGATCCCTGAGCCGGTGGACCTGGTTGTGTGCGACGCCAGCTTCATCGGGTTGGAGGTGGTGCTGCCGGCACCCCTGGCCCTGACCCGGCCCGGTGCGCGGCTGGTGGCCCTGGTGAAGCCCCAGTTCGAGGTGGGCAAGGGCCGGGTGGGGAAGGGTGGCGTGGTGCGGGAGCCGGAACTGCACCAGGAGGTCTGCGACCGGATCAGCGCCTGGCTGGGCGCCCTGCCGGGCTGGCGGGTGCTGGGGCTGACCGAAAGCCCCATCACCGGGCCGGAAGGCAACAAGGAATTCCTGATCGGCGGGGTGAGGGAGGGCTGAACCTCCCCCACCCCGTCAACCTCACTCCACCAGCAGCGGCGGCATCAGCAGCACCGTCTCATCCATGCTCCGGGCCCGGATATAGGGAGCCAGGGGGGCGATGACGGGGCGGATTTCCGCCAGCAGGTCCGCGGCGACCAGGGCACTGACCGCACGGCCTGCCTCGGCCCGGGTGTCGCCGGACATCAGGTCCATCAGGTTCTCGATCGGGCCCTTGGGCTGCGGGAAGGGGACCAGGTTCACCTTGGCGTCGGCGGCGACGCCGATCAGCTCCCGCACCTGGGCCAGCGCCGTCTGGTAGCCGCCCAGCGCGTCCACCAACCCGATCTCCTTCGCCTGCCGGCCGGTATAGACGCGGCCCTTGGCGATCTCCCGCACCTTCTCCACCGGCAGCTTGCGCCCATCGGCCACGCCGCGGGTGAAGGCGTCGTAGGTGGAGTCCATGAAGGCGTTCAACCGTTCAGTCTGGCTGGGGCTGAAGCCGTTGTTGGACGACCACATGCCGGCGTTCTTGCCGCGCTCGATGGCGACGAAGTTCAGCCCGGCCCAATCGGTCAGGCCCTTGGTCACCATCTTGCCGCCGACCACGCCGATGGATCCGGTGATGGTGCCCGGCTGGGCGACGATGCGGTCGGCCTTCATGGATACCCAATAGCCGCCGCTGGCCGCCACGGGACCCATGGAGATGACCACCGGCTTGCCCGCGGCCCGGGCCCGGTCCACCATCCGGCCCACCACGGCCGACGCGACGGCGGAGCCGCCGGGGCTGTCCACCCGGAACAGGATGGCGCGCACGTCCTTGTCATCGATGGCGGCCTGGAAATGCTCGGCCACCGTCTCCGCGCCGAAGGTGCTCTCCCCGGACAGGGGGTCCACCTCCCCCTCACCGCGCATGATGGGGCCGCTGCCCACGATCAGGGCAACCTTGGGCGCGTCGGCCGGCGGGGCGGAGGTCGGCTCGGCCCTCGCGGCGCTGCCATATTCCAGCAGGTCCAGCACCGGCGTGTCGTTGCCCTTGGCGCCTTTGGCCTTGGCGGCGTCCAGCGCCTCGTCGGCATAGGCCAGCTTGTCCACCAGCTTGGCCTCTACCGCCTCATCGTCCAGCAGGGGCGCCCTGTCCACGGCGGCGCGAACCGCCTCCACCGGCAGGTTGCGGGCAGCGGCCACGCCTGCCACCCACTGCTCGAACAGGTCGCCGATCAGGCTTTCGGTCGCTTCCTTGTTGGCGGGGGAGGGTTCGCTGTTCGTGTACTGCTCGGCGAAGGTCTTGTACTCGTACCGCTTCTCGAACTGCGGGACGACGTTCAGCTTGTCCAGGGTGCCGCGCAGGAAGGGAAGCTCCGCCCGCAGGCCGGTGGTGGAGACGTCGCCCATGGGCTGCATCCATACCTGCTCGAAGGCGGTGGCCAGGTAATAGCCCTGCATGCCGCTGCCCAGTTCCCCGAACGTCTCCGCATGGGCGATGGTGAACTTGCCGGCGGCGCGGAAGCGCTGGATGGCGTCCCGCAGCTCCTGCGTCATGGCGAAACCCTTGCCGCCGGAGTCGCCCACCGTGCCCACCAGCCCCACGACCCGCGGGTCGGCGGCAGCGCGGTCGATGGCCGTGACCACCTCCACCAGGGTGGGCTGCTTGCCGGAGAGGAGGCCGGCGATGGGATCATCCGGGGCCGCCTCGGCCAGGGACTTCTGGAAGTCGAAGGACAGCACCAGGCCGTCCGGCAGGGGCTTGGCATCGGGGCGGAGCATCAGCCAGAGGCCGACCAGGCCCCCGACCAACAGCACGGCCAGAAGACCGATCACGGCGAACAGGCGAACCAGGAAGCGCATGGAAAGACCATCCACGAAATCGCGATTGCGGCCACTTGACCACAGCCGGCGCGGGCGCGCCAGGGCCGTTGCGGGCAGCGCACCAAGGGGCCGGTCCAAGCCCCCACCGGTCCTGTGGTTGTGGGCCGGGCGGCGGGGCGATATGGTCCCGGGCCATGGCCAACCTGCCCGTCCGCCTCGACCTGCCCTGGACCGACCCCGCCGACGCCTTCGCCGCCCTGGCGGGGCAGGACGGGGCCATTTTGCTCGATTCGGGTGCCGCGGACCCGGCCCGGGCCCGCTGGAGCTTCATCGCCGCCGACCCTTTTGCTTGGGTGGAAGCCTCGGGCACCCGCGTCACCGTCGACGGCCGCCCGGTGGACGGCGATCCGTTCGCCGTGCTGGGGCGACTGCTGGCACCCTTCCGCCGGGACCCCGACCCGGACCTGCCGCCCTTCCGCGGTGGGGTTGTGGGCATGCTGGGTTACGAGCTGGGCGGCTGGCTGGAGCGGCTCCCCATGCCGCGGGACCGGGGCATCGCCCTGCCTGACCTGGCCGTGGGCCTGTATGACACCGTCGCCGCCTTCGACCACCACAGCGGCCGGGCGTGGGTGCTGTCCGGCGGGGAGCGGGAGCCGGACCCGGCCCGCCGGCCCACGGCGGCCCGGGCCTTGGCCGAGGGCCTGCGGGGGCGGTTGCTGTCCGTGCGGCCCGCGGGGGAGGCACCCCGGCGACTGCTGTCCGGCCCCGGCTGGCGGGCGGAGCTTCCACCTGCTTCGTACCAGGCCGCGGTGGCGCGGGTGCTGGAGTACATCCGGGCCGGCGACATCTACCAGGCCAACATGACCCAGCGGTTCCTGGGGACCTTGGCACCCGGCGCCACGGCTTGGGATGCCTACCGCGCGTTGCGGCCGCGGACGGCGGCGCCGTTCAGCGCCTTCCTGAACCTGGGTGCCGGGCGGGCGGTGGCGTCGGGCTCACCGGAGCGGTTCCTGAAGCTTTCCGCCGACGGGCGGGTGCAGACCCGACCCATCAAGGGGACGCGGCCCCGCGGCGGCACCCCGGCCGACGACGACGCCCTGGCGGCGGAGCTGCTGGCCAGCGAGAAGGACCGGGCAGAGAACCTGATGATCGTGGATTTGCTGCGCAACGACCTCAGCCGCGTGGCGCAGGTCGGGAGCGTGAAGGTGCCGACCTTGTGCGGGTTGGAGAGTTACCGCACCGTCCACCACCTTGTCAGCGTGGTGGAGGCGCGGCTCAAGGATGGGCTGGGGCCGGTGGACCTGCTGCGCGCGGCTTTCCCCGGCGGCTCCATCACCGGGGCGCCGAAGATCCGGGCCATGGAGATCATCCATGAACTGGAGCCGGCGCGGCGCGGGCCCTATTGCGGCTCCGTCGCCTGGATCGGCTGGGACGGGGCCATGGACAGCTCCATCGTCATCCGCACCCTTTGCCTCGCCCCGGACGGGCAGGGCGGCACGTGCGTGCAGGCCCAGGCCGGGGGCGGCATCGTCGCCGACAGCGACCCGGCGGCGGAGTACCAGGAAAGCCTGACCAAGGCCAAGGCCATGCTGACCGCCCTGGACCCCGACATGGCCTGGCCGCCCCTGGCGGTTGCGCCCTTGGGGCTGGCCGCGGAATGAGCGGCCCCGTCCTGTGGCTGGACGGGGCCCTGGTCCCGGCGGCGGAGGCCCGCATCGACCCCGCCGACCGCGGTTTGACCCTGGGCGACGGGCTGTTTGAGACGATCCGGGTGGAAGGTGGGCAGGGGATGCGCCTGGACGCCCACTTCGCCCGGCTGGGGCAAGGGGCCGATCTGCTGGGCCTGCCGGTGCCGCCGGGCGACGACAGGTTGGCCGATGCCGTGGCCGCCGTGGCGGGGGCGAACGGGCTGGCCGACGCGGCGGTGCGCCTGACCCTCACCGCCGGCCCGGGGCCGCGGGGCTTGCCGAGGCCGACGGTGCCGCGGCCCACCCTCATGCTCACCGCCGCTTCCTTGCCACCGCCACAGGGACCGGCGCGGCTGGTGGTGGCGACGGTGACTTGCCGGAATGAGCGCAGCCCGCTGTCACGGGTGAAGAGCCTGAACTACCTGGACAGCATCTTGGCGAGGAACGAGGCCACGGCCCGCGGGGCCGACGATGCCGTGCTGCTGAACACCCGGGGACGCGTGGCGGAGGCGAGTGCCGCCAACTTGTTCGCCCTGCTGGACGGGGTCTGGGTGACGCCGCCGGTGGGGGAGGGCGCCTTGCCCGGGGTGATGCGGGCAGCGATGATCCGGGAATGGGCGGCGGTGGAGCGGGCGCTTACCGTTGACGAGCTGGGCCGGGCGGAGGCCATCCGGCTGACCACGGCGCTGGGGGTGAGGGAAGCCAGGGTAAGTCGGTGCCGAGCGTAGCGAGGCCCGACAATGAAAGATGAAGAGTCTTGCTGTCGGGTTTCCGCTTCGCTGCAACCCGACCTACGGCGGGTCGCGCCGCGCCGCCACCTGCGGCTTGCGGACCAGCTCTGTGATGATGCGCCGGGCCTGGTGCAGGGCAACCAGCCCCTGGGAACCGGGGACGAGGCGGGGATCGTAGAGCGTCTTCAGAAGGATGGTGTCCACCTCCCCCAGCCGTTGGTAGCCCACATTGTCGTTCAGCAGGGTGGAGGGGTCCTCCACCTCCCCGAACAGGCCCAGGCTCTGGGCGATCTCTTCCAGCAGGCAGGCCTTGGCCGTCTCCGTGCCCACATTGCCGGCGTTGATGTGCACCTCCGCCCGCAGCATGATCCCGTTCTCGGCGGAGCTGGGGATGGCCATGCAGGTGAACTGGGTGTCCTTGGGGTCCACCGGGGCGGCGAAGAAGGGCCAGTAGCGCTTGCGCCAGGTCAGGATCACGTCGATGTCGCCCCGCTGCAGGGGCCGGTCCAGCACCTCGATCTCCAGCCCCGTGGCGGCGGACAGCTCATCCGCCAGCTCATAGACGGGGGTCAGGAAGTCCCTGGTCGCGTCGCCGCGCAGGGCGATCACCAGGGGGCCCTTCCATTTGGTGACCGGCCGCTCGCGCTTGTTCTCATCCTTCAGCACGCCCTCGGCGAAAAGGCCGGTGATGCGGTCGATCCATTCGTCCGTGGGCTGCACCCGCTCCGCCGGGCGGACGTGGACGTCCATCAGGTCCATGTCCGTGTCCGCGGGCGCGGCCAGGGTCGGCGTGGCGAGAAGGGAAAGGGTGAGCAAGGCGGCGCCGATCCGGTGTGTCATGCAAGCTCCTCCAACCCTGTGCCAAACAGGGAAGTGGGCTTGTCGGCATGGCCGGACAGGGAAGCCCGGCAAATTTCCGGAATCCGCCACCGTGGCGGCGCACAGGGTTGCCGTCTAGGACCCCATCGTTGCTGCTTGGGCGCGGGCAAGCAGGGCATCACGACGTATCAGGAAGATGACCGCGACCACAGGAACGGAGACCTGGACGACCCAAGGCGCATAGATCGGCACTTTGCTGGCCCCAACACCGAAAGCCTGGAGCGCCAGCAACGAAAACGATGCTTCGCCGGATGTCCAGTTCAGGGAAAGCTGTCCGAAGCCGACAATGATCCCCAAACCCCAGAGCCACCGGCGCGGTAGTCCCCTTGACCGTACCAGCAACGCAAGGGCGGACAAGGTGGTTGCCAGCGATGCGGCGCCCAACATGAGCATCAGCCAATGCCGCCAGCTCTTGTCTGCCAGACTGAAGGGGTTCAACGAGGCAGCTGGCCCTGGGGTCGGCGTGACATGGAAACCGTTGATGAACTCACCATTGGGGGTTGATTGCACCTGGACCTGAGACAGCACCCATCGGTCCCGGAACCTTACGTCGAACACCAGGACAGTGATGGTTTTTCCACTCTCCTCCAAAATCTGGATGTTCACGAGGTCCATACTGATTGGCACCTGTCCGCCTATGATGCCGCCGATTTGAGGCACCACCGCCGGGATTTTCGATTTCAACTCCGGCGCGGTAAGGGGGGCCAAAGCTTCCATCTCCCCCTTAAAGAGCCCGTCCAGGTAGGTTCTCGCTAAGGTTACCCGCTCTGGCGTCGTGAAAGACTCGACCACTTTGCTAAAACGGCTTTGGTCACAGCCTGCAAGGAGAATGACCATCAAAACAGCGACAGCCCACCGGGGCATTCTTGCCTCAAGCCAAGAATTCAAAGGTCGACAAGGATATATGCAATTTAAACTCCCTGCAACTCGGGCGCCGAATTATCTCGGCAACACGGGTCCCTGCCCATCAGGCGGGATCGTTGCCCAGGGACCGTCGCGTCACCTTCCTGTCCCATCCCAGCAGCCAAGCCTCCAACCCGCCGCCCGCCCGCAGGATGCCCGCGGCCCGGTCCGGCGGGGCGGCGGCGATGGCGGTGGAGAGGGCGTCGGCAAGGGTGGCGGTGGGGGCAACCACGGTGACGCTGGCCCAGGCGCTGGCCGGGCGGCCGCTGCTCGGTTCGAACAAATGGTGGAAGCGGCCTTGCGCGTCAAAGGCGGTGCCCAGGCCGGCGCTGGTGCTGGCGGCGCGCCCCCTAAGGTCCAGGCTGGCCAGCAGGCGGGCGGGGTCGGCGGGGTGGGGGATGCCCAGGTGCCAGGGGCGGCCGTCCGGGTGGCTGCCCAGCGCCCGGTACTCCCCCATGTTCACCAGGGTGGCGGTGATGCCGCGGGCGGCGAGGTAGTCGGTGACCGCGTCGGTGATGAAGCCCTGGGCGATGCCGTTCAGGGTGACGGCCATCCCGTCCCGCAAGGCGACGCGCCGGGGGGAAAGGTCGATGCCCTGCCAGCCGACGCGGGCCCGGGCCCCGCTCACCAAAGCGGGGGAGGGGCCGGCGGGATCGGCGCCCGGCTTGGCAAAATGGCTGGCATAGAGTGACCAGAGCGGCTGGACGGTGACGTCGAAGGCTCCGCCGGACAGGGCGGAGATCGCTTGCGCCTGCCGAAGCAGATCCAGGAACTCCCGCGGCGGGTCGGTCAGGCTGCCGTCCCGGTTCAGGGCGGACAGGGCGCTGTCCGACCGGTACAGGCTGAACAGCCGCTCCAGCCGCGCCACCTCTCCCAACGCCCCCTCGATGATCGCGGCGGCCTCATCCGGGTCGGGGTGGTAAAGGGTCAGGTCGGCCTCCGCGCCCAGCGCCTGACCCCGCCAGGTGACGGGGACCGGGGGCTTGGCCGTGGCCCAGCCGGACGTGCCAACGCAGGCGGCGGCGACGCCGGCCAGGGACAGGAATCGGCGGCGGGTGAGCCCAGCGGCCATCACCGATGGGCGCTGGAGGCCGGCGACTGCCGGCCCGCGGCCACGTGGCCGCGTAAGCCAAGCCGCCGGATGGCGGCGTCCGGCGTCTGAGGGCGAATTAGGCTCCATGTGCAGCCCTCCGCGGCTGGGGGACGTAGCCGGCGCCCCGTTTGGCGGCGAGGACCTTGGGCACGCAGCGCTTGGCGTCGGCATAGATGCCCACGCAGTCCAGGCACTGGAAGCATTCGTCATAGCGGATGCTGCCGTCCCGGCGGATCGCCTTGTATTTGCAGCGGGCGGTGCAGAGCTGACAGGGGCTGCCGCAGGCCTTCTGCCGCGGGATCCAATCCCACAGCCGCAGCCGCCCCACCACGGCCAGGAAGGCGCCGAGCGGGCACATATAGCGGCAGAAGGGCTTGAACAGGAAGGCGCCCAACACGACCAGCCCGACGGCGTACACGACAAACGGCAGGTCGCGGACGAACCCAAGCGTGATGGCGGTCTTGAAGGGCTCCACCTCTGCCGCCTTCTCGGCCTGGGCCGGGGCGATGACGGCAACCGCCAGCAGCGCCGCCAGCGCGCCGTACTTCACCAGCACCAGCCGCCCGTCTAGCCAAGCCGGAACCTTGACCTGCGGGAAGCGCAGCAGCTTGCCCAGCCAGTGGCTGAACTCCTGCAAGGCACCAAAGGGGCAGAGCCAGCCGCAGAAGGTGCCCCGGCCCCAGACGATGGCCGCCACGGCCACATAGGCCCAGAGCAGCAGGCTGATGGGGTCGTACAGCAAGAAGCCGAAGTCGAAGCCCTGGCGGAACCCCTTCATCACCCCCTGCACGGTGACGATGGAGAGCTGCCCCTGGGCATACCAGCCGATGAAGACCAGGGTGGCCGCCAGGTAGGACAGGCGGATGGCGTAGAACAGCCGCTCATTCCGGGACAGGCGCTGCTGCATCACCAGGGCCCCGGTCAGCGCCAGCAGCATCAGGCCCAGGATCGAAAGCTCCGGCAGCCGGTCGGTCCAGGCGCTGAGCCATTCCGGCGCATTGTCCACCACGGGCGCGATGAACAAGGTGGCGGGCAGGGCGTAGTCCGCCTTGAAGTCCCGCGCCTCCGTCTCCGGCATGAACATGCCCTTTTCCCGCACCACCCGCAGGGACAGGGTCCAGGGGCTGGCGGGGTCGAACGGGGCGCTGCCGTCGATGCGGAAGATGCGCAGTTCCTCCCCCTCCGGCAGGCCGGGGGGCAGGGAATAGTCGTGGACCATGTCCCGGATGTTCACGGGGAACCCGCCCTGGTCCAGGGCCAGCAGGTCCGGCACGGTGGCGGGGACGAAATCATCGGGGATGTAGCGGTAACGGCCCGACGACCAGACCAGCAGGGCCTGTTCCCCCTCCTGCAAGCGCCCGCGCAAGTGCTGGTACTGCCGTTCCCCCAGCACCGTCGGGCCGATGGCGGGGCTGTTCAGGTAGGCGAACCACAGGTCGGTGAACAGCCCGTCCGGGTCGGACAGGGCCTCCGGGTCGCGGCCGGCGAAGCTGGTCCCGGCAAAGGCTTTCTCCACGTCGGCGTTGCTCAGCCGCAGGTGCCCCACATGGCCCTTGGCCACCAGCTCGTCCCAGGGCAGGGCGGGGCCCACATCCTCCTTGGGCGTGGATTTGGGCCGGGGCGCGACGCCGGCCATCTTGGCCTGGGCCACCTTGGTGCTGGCGGCCAGGATGGTCAGGTTGGCGATGCGCACGCTGGCCGTGGCCTTCAGCACCCCGTCCAGGGTGACGCTGGTGCTGTTGCCCTTGTCGGAGCCGCCATAGGCGCTGCCGATCTTGATGTTCTGGCGGATGGACTTCCCACGGTACTGGTTCAGGAACTCCACTAAGGGCTGCGGCCCCAGCCCCTCCACGAACACCGGCTCCGCCTGGTGCAGGATCTGCACGTCCAGGAACTGGCCCTGGGTGTCCATGGCCACCAGCAGGTTGATTGGCGTGCCGCTGAAGCCGGGGATGGAAGCCAGCTTCCCCGTCTCATAGACGTACCCCGCCACCATGCCCGCCTTGATCAGCGGCCAGGCGGGCACGTCTTTCTCCTTGGGGCCGAGGTCGTAGCCGGGGGGCGCCAGCTTCGCCGCCGTCTCATCATCCAGCACCACCCCTTGCGCCCGGGCGGCGAGGGGAAGGGTGACCACCAGCAGCAGTGTCAGAAACAGGCGGAAAAGCTGCTGGCGCATGGGATTCCTGGCGTGGCGGGACGCCGGGAGCGTGGCAGGCCAGCGCGCGGGCGGGAATTGTACTTTGGGCTGCGTTGGGGCCGTCGGGGCAGCAGACACGGACGACACGGACAAGCCACGGACGACACGGGCGAGTGAAAAATTGCCTCCGGCGGGTAACTGCCACGCGGCGCAGCCATCAACCCTGTCCGTGTCCGTCCGTGGAAAGTCCGTGCCGTCCGTGCAAAAAGGCACCGACGGACCATCACCCTCAGTTCGACGCCGTCTGCGTCTTGCCCGCTTCCTCCAGCAGGGCGCCGAACACCTGCTTGGCCTTGCCGGGGTGGCCCACGGCTTTGGCGGTGTCCAGGTTGGCGGCGTCGCCCACCTGGACCAGGGCGACCATGCCCATGGCGTAATGGGGCTTGCACTTGATGCCGTACAGGCCGGGCTTGTCGAAGGTGACCACCACCTCCTCATTCATCTTGCCGACGAAGATCTCCGCCCCGTCGGGCACCATGCCCTTGATGGCCTCGGCATTGTGGCTCTTGTCCGTGGGCAGGAAGCGCACCGTGTCGCCGGGGGCCACCTTCAGGTAGGCCGGTTCGAACACCATGGCCCCGGCGGTGCCCTGGTTCAGCATCTTCACCTGGTGCTCGGCGGCTTGGCCCGCGGCGGGCAGGGCGAGGGCGGCAAGGATGGCGGCGGCCAGGGCGTGGCGCATGGGTTCTCTCCCGTATCGTTTGGGGGGTGAAGCGATGGCGGGGGCAGGTTTCGCGGACACACGCCCAGATGGCAATTGCACCTTGGTGCCGCCCAGGAACCCCTGGGCAAGGGGTCTTCGCCCAAGGTCTAATTTACCGGCGGCAGCCCCGGGGCGCAGGGTGTGCGGCATGGCAGGGGCCGCCGCCCAAAGAACGCGCCGACGCGGCCCGCCAAACCGACCAGGGAGAACGCGCCGTGTTGCACCAAGCCCTCGAGAAGCTGAAGTCGAGCATCGCCCTCCGCTCGACCTATGACAATTTCATCGGTGGGGAGTGGGTGGCACCCGTGCGGGGCCAGTACTTCGACAACATCTCCCCCGTCACCGGCAAGCCGATCTGCAAGGTTGCCCGTTCCACCGCCGAGGACATCGAGCTGGCGCTGGATGCCGCCCACAAGGCGAAGGACAAGTGGGGCCGTACCTCCCCCGCCGAGCGCGCCTTAATCCTGAACCGGATCGCCGACCGGATGGAAGAGAAGCTGGACCTGCTGGCCCTGGCGGAGACCATCGACAACGGCAAGCCGATCCGCGAGACCACCGCCGCCGACCTGCCGCTGGGCGTGGACCATTTCCGCTACTTCGCCGGCTGCGTCCGGGCCCAGGAAGGCAGCCTGGCCGAGATCGACCACGACACCGTGGCCTACCATTTCCATGAGCCGCTGGGCGTCGTGGGCCAGATCATCCCCTGGAACTTCCCGCTGCTGATGGCGGTGTGGAAGCTGGCCCCCGCCCTGGCCGCCGGCAACTGCGTCGTCCTGAAGCCGGCCGAGCAGACCCCCATGGCCATCATGGTCCTGGCGGAGATCATCGCCGACCTGCTGCCGCCCGGCGTGCTGAACATCGTCAACGGCTTCGGCGTCGAGGCCGGCAAGCCGCTGGCCCAGAACAAGCGCATCGCCAAGATCGCCTTCACCGGTGAGACCACCACCGGCCGGCTGATCATGCAGTACGCTTCCGAGAACCTGATCCCCGTCACGCTGGAGCTGGGCGGCAAGTCGCCGAACATCTTCTTCGCCGACGTGGCGTCGGAGGATGACGACTTCTTCGACAAGGCCCTGGAGGGCTTTGCGATGTTCGCCCTGAACCAGGGCGAGGTCTGCACCTGCCCGTCCCGCGCCCTGGTGCATGAGAGCATCTATGACCGCTTCATGGAGCGGGCGATCAAGCGGGTGCAGTCGGTGAAGCAGGGCAGCCCGCTGGACCCCAGCACCATGATCGGCGCCCAGGCCAGCAACGACCAGCTGGAGAAGATCCTCAGCTACATCGACATCGGCCGGAACGAGGGCGCCAACGTCCTGACCGGCGGCGCCCGCGCCCAGCTGGGTGGCGAGCTGGAGGGCGGCTTCTACGTGCAGCCGACCATCCTGGAAGGCCACAACAAGATGCGGGTGTTCCAGGAAGAGATCTTCGGGCCGGTCGTCGCCGTCACCAAGTTCCGGACGGACGAGGAAGCGCTGGAGATCGCCAACGACACCCTGTACGGCCTGGGCGCCGGCGTGTGGAGCCGCAACGGCAACCGCGCCTACCGCTTCGGCCGCGCCATCCAGGCCGGTCGCGTCTGGACCAACTGCTACCACCTGTACCCCGCCCATGCGGCGTTCGGTGGCTACAAGCAGTCGGGCATCGGGCGTGAGAACCACAAGATGATGCTCGACCATTACCAGCAGACCAAGAACCTCCTGGTTAGCTACAGCCCGAAGGCGTTGGGCTTCTTCTGAGCCTGGGGTGTTAATGTCGGGCCTCGCTTCGCTCGGCACCGACCTACGGGAATGGTACCGTAGGTCGGCTTGAGCCCCGGCGCGAAGCCCGACACCCCCTTGCACGACACCTGAGGGATGGCACCATGGTGGATCGCGTCCTTGCCACGCCGGCGGCAGAAGCCCTGATCGGGAAGCTGCGTGCCGTGCATGGCGACCTGATGTTCCACCAGTCCGGCGGGTGCTGCGACGGGTCGGCACCCATGTGCTATCCGTTGGGTGAGTTCAAGGTGGGGCAGCAGGACGTGTTCCTGGGTCGGATCGCCGGCTGTCCCGTCTTCATCGGGGCGGCCCAGTTCGAGTACTGGAGCCATACCCAACTGATCATCGACGCCGTGCCTGGGCGCGGCGCGGGCTTCTCGTTGGAGGCGCCGGAGGGCATGCGGTTCCTGACCCGCTCCCGCGTCTTCACCGACGATGAGGCCGAAGAGCTGTCCGCTGCGGGCCCTCCCCCGCGCGGCGACGCCGTCTAGCATACCCTCCCTGGTGGCGACGGCGAAACTGTGGGCGCCGCGGGACACTCCGCGGCGCTCTTTTTTGCTTTTCTCGATAGAAGATCTCTATTAGCCCAAAGTCCAAGACCGGTCTGCCCGGCAAACCGTTAGCATCCATGCACGTGGGGAGAAGAGCGCGGCCAGCAAGGACCGCCCAACCCCCCGGGACCGGGAGGATGCGTGGCCCATGATGACCCTGCGGCAGATCGAGATCTTCTGGGCCATCGCCCATGCGGACAGCCTGACCAAGGCCAGCAAGGTGCTGGGCCTGGCGCAGCCCAGCCTGTCGCAGCAGCTCGCCAAGTTGGAGGAGGAGGCGGGAAACCGCCTGTTCAACCGGGCCGGCAACAACCTTGAACTGACCGATGCCGGCCGCTTCCTGCTGCGCAAGGCGGAAGCCATCCTGGCCAACATGGATGAGGTCAGCGCCGGCATGACCGAGTTCCGCGACGGGGCGCGCGGCGTGGTCTCCATCGGGGTGCTGAACTCCGTCGGCCGCACGGTGCTGCCCCTCGCCCTGGCCCAGGCGGCGGAAGCCATGCCGGGGGTGGAGATCGACATCCATGAGGTGGCGCCGGCGGAGGCGCTCGAGCTGCTCTATGGCCGGCGCATCACCATGGCCGTCCTGGGCGCCGACAGCATCGCCGCCACCAGCGCCAGCTTCCAGCAGGTGGACCTGCTTGCCGACCCGCAGGTGCTGGCCGTGCCGCGCTCACTGGACCTGTCCGCGGTCAAGGATTTGGACCGCGACCTGGGCGAGGCTGAAAAGCGGGTGCTGAACAACTGCATCCAGTTCAATTTCGGCAACCAGCGCAGCCGGCGGGTGGAGCAATGGTACCGGGACTACCTGCCGCGCCACCGGGTGCTCTGCCAGACCCGCACCTATGAGGTGGCCCTGTCCATGGTGGAGGCGGGGGCGGGCGTGGCGCTGGTGCCGGCGCTGGCCGCCAAGCTGGGGCCGCACCTGGACCATGCGGTGAACCTGTACAGGGTTCCCATGCCGGAACGCCGCCTGGTGGCCCTGGCCCCGCCGCAGAACCTGCGGGTGGATGTCTATTCCCGCTTCCTGGCCATCCTGAAGAAGGCCGCGGGGCAGGTCACCCTGCCTGACGTAAGGGACATGCCCCCGTTCCTCGCCGCTGGGCCTGCGGAGTGGAAGGCCGTCTCGTAGGTCGGATTAGGAGCCGCAAGGCTCCGTAATCCGACGGCCCCGCGTCGAGCCCATTATGTCGGATTACGCTTCGCTAATCCGACCTACGGGAGGACGGAGGATGTGGGCACCCGGTACACGTCCGCCATCCCGGCCGGCTGGCCGTCGCGGACGCGCATGCTGCCGAAGGTCAGGGTCTTGCCGTCGGCGCTGAACTGCGGGGTGAAGGTGAAGGGGCCGGTGTTGACGGCATCGGGCAGCTTCACCGCCTCACCCCAGCCATCGCCCTGCTTGGCGACCCGGTAAATTTCCCCCTTGCCGCCGCGCAGGCTCCAGAACAGGGCCGACTTGCCGTCCGGGGCCAGGGTGAAATCGCCTTCCTGGCTGGCGGAGTTGATGGGGGCAGGCAGGGCTTCTGGTGCCGTGAACCCGCCCTTGCCATCGGGCTTGGCGGCATAGATGTCCAGCCCGCCCTGGCTGCCCTTGCGGCTGGAGTTGAAGGTCAGGACGCCGCCATGCACCTCCGGCCCCAACTCTTCCCCGGGGCTGTTCACAGCCTCCCCCAGCCATTCGGGCGTGCCCCAGCCGGCGGCGGTGCGGGTCACGCGCCAGATGTCCATGTCCTTCTTGTCGGCCTTGGCCGGGGTGGGGCGGTCTGAAACGAAATAGAGGGTCCGCCCGTCGGGCGCCAGCCAGGGGTCGCTGTCCTTGTAGCGATTGTCGGTGAAGGGCAGGGGGGCCGGTTCGGTCCAACCATCACCGCGCCGCTCCATCACCATGATGCGGGCGCCCTGGAAGTTGGCGGCCGAGCGGGCGAAGACGGCCAGGGTGCCGTCGGCGCTGATGTTCCAGTTGTACTCGTTCTCCGCGGTGGAGACGGTGCCCGGCAGCCACGGGCCTTCCATGGCCAAATCCGCCGCACCCGCGGCCCCAGCCGTCAGCACCACCGCCAGCAACCCGATCCCGACCTGTCGCATGATCCATTCCCGCTTCCGTCAACCTGCGCCGACAGAAACCAGATGGACCCAGGGCGGGATAGGGCCATTCCAGAGGAACGGGTGGAGGCCGTCAGGAATTCGACGCGGGCGGCTTGTCCCCCGGCTTCGGGCCGTCGCCGGTCCAGTCGTCATGGACCAGGCTGCGGGCGCGGTCCATCTCCGCCTGTTCTTCCTTGGTGGGCGGGCGGGGGATCTGGGGGCGGTCGGGGCCGTCCAGACTGGGCTTGCCGGTCATCTGTCACCTCCTCGGGTTCGGGAAGGCAACAGGCGACCGGCCAGGGCGTCACTTCTTCGCCATGCGCAGGGCGTCCGCCTGCTCGGCGGTGATGGGGTCGATGCTGTCGATCAGGCAGAACTGGCTGCCCGGCTCCACCACCCGCAACGGGTCGGTGCTGCACAGGTCGTTGGTGCTGGTGGCAAAGCTGAAGCCGTTGAACAGAAGGCCGGTGCAGCGGTTGGCCAGGCTGATCCTCTGGTACCGGTCCTTGCCGCGCAGCTTCACCAGGATGGTCTTGCTGTCGATGGTCTCCGTCCGGTCGATGTCGCGCAGGGGAATGCAGGTGATCCCCTTGTCCTTCTTGGGCTCAGCCTCCTGCGCCAGGGCGGGGGAAGAGACGGCAAGGGCGATGGCGGCGGCGATGGCAAGGCGCAGCATGGCGGGACTCCCCGGGGGTGGGACATTCCCATCATATGGGTGCGGTTTTCCCGTCGCGTAGGGCGGGGCGGCCCCTGTCAAGGATCGAAAGGCGCCGTCAGGCCGGCGGTGACATAATCCACCACCCGGCGCACCAGCGCATCCCGGTCGGTGACCTGGCAGAGGCCGCCGGACAGGGTGGCGAGGCGGCCCAGGTCGTTGGAGCTGCCGTGCTGAACGCCCAGGGACAGGTGCAGGCGCCAGTACACCTCCTCCGCCGGCAAGTGGGGCAGGGCGCGGGTGAGCGCGGTGACGAAGCGCTGCAGGTGGCCCACGTCCTTCTCCAGCATCTCCCGCAGTTCGGGCGGGCCGCCGGCGCGGGCCAGCGTGTAGAACTGGTTGTAGAGCGACAGGGCGGTGCCGGTGAGGCTGGCCCGGATGGCGGGGCCCACCAGGGCCTCCACGATCTCCCGCACCGGCGGGGGCTGGTCGCCGGCCCGCGCCTCCGCCTCCCGCAGCAGGCGGGCGCGCTCCTTGTTAAGGGTCACGGCCCCGCGGCGGAACACGGCCAGCAGCAGGGCGTCCTTGGAGCCGAAATGATAGTTCACCGCGGCCAGGTTCACCCCAGCCGCCGCCGTCAGCTCCCGCAGGGACACGCTGGCATAGCTGCGCTCGGCGAACAGCCGCTCCGCCGCGTCCAGGATCACTTCCTTGGTGTCCTTGCCGTCCGTGCGTGGGGCCTCCTCGGCCCCCACCCCCGTCCCCGCCATGCGCCCCCCGCCCCGTTCCGCTCAAACGTTCGTTCTTTTGTTTGCCGACTGTAGCGGTTCTGGCGGGGCGGTGCCAGGGGAGGGAATGCGGGGACTGTTCGGTGCCTAGGCAAACCCCCGCGCCGGGTTGTCGGCCGGCCTTTGCAGCCAGTTGTCGGCGGGGTAGGGCAGGGTGCCGTCAACCACATGGACGGCATAGGCGTGGCGGCTCTTGTCCGAATGGTTCGGGCCGGACAGGTGGGGCAGCAGGCCGTGCAGCACCACCAGCGTGCCCTTCGCCGCCTCCAGCGGCACATACCCGTTCTCCGGCGTGCAGGCCGGCCAGGGGGTGGGGTCCAGCACGTCCATCCGCACGCCGCCTTGTCCGGCGCGGGCGAAGCGGGACTTCAGGCCCGCCGCGTGCCCGCCGGGCAACGCCCACATGCAGCCATTCTCCAGGGTCGCATCCTGGAGCGCGAACCACAGGCCGATCACGCTGGGCGGGTCGGTGTAAAGGAAGGTGGCGTCCTGGTGGCAGACCACCTCACCCCCGATGCGCGGCTGCTTGAAGATGTACATGGACTGCATCAGCAGCGGGTCGCGCATCCCCAGCGCCGTCACCAGTGCGGCCAGGCGAGGGTCGCGGGAAAAGTCGCTGAACAGCGGGTCCCGGTCATGCAGGGCGTGACCGATCTTGTTCACCGCCACCGACTTGGGGCGGTTCAGCGCGCCGTCGGGCCCAAGCGCCCCTTCCTCCAGGAAGAACCGCACCTGGTCGCCAGAGGACAGGAAATACGCGTCCGTCGTCTTCTTCTGGTCGGTGGTGGAGAAGACGCTGGGGATGTCCGCGGGCTCGAACCCCTCCACCAACTCCCCCGCCCGCGCCACCAGCGCGTCGCACCGCTCAGCGGGCATGAAACCGGGCAGGACCAGGAAGCCGTCACGGTGGAAGCGGGCGACCAGGTCGGGGGAGGGGAAGGTTCCAGTCATGGCGGCAGGGTAAGCGCGGCCGTGGGCAAGGGGCAAGGCCGCTCAGCCCGCCAGCCCCAGCATGGCGCGGAACTGGGCCTCGTCCAGGATGGCCGGGCCCTGGTCCCCCCGGTTGCGGGCGGTGCGCAGCTTGGTGCTGTCACGGGTGCGGCCGACGACCAGGTAGGCGGTCTCCGCCGTCACGCTACCCTGGGGAACCATGCCGGCCACGGCGGCCAGCGTCTCCGCCTCGCCGCGGGTCAGGCTGGACAGGGTGCCGGTGAAGCAGATGCGGCGGCCGGCCAGGGTGGGGTCACGCAGCACCTGGGGCAGGCGGATAGGCTGCGCGCCGCCGCGCCGGGGGGCGCCATAGGCCTTGCAGGTCAGGTCCTGCTCGCCCCCGAAGCTCCCCAGGGTGATGCCGGACAGGGCGGCCATGGTGGCGAGGTCGTCGGCACCCGACTCCGCCATGGCCCGCAACGCGATCTCCGCACAGGCGCGGGCGTCGCTGCCGGCCTTGTGATGGTCCAGCTCGATCCCGAAATGCCAGGCCAGGTAGTTCAGCTTGTGCCGCTCGAGATCGGGCCAGAGCCGGCGGGCCGTCAACAGGGTGCAGAGGTAACTGTGGGCCGGCACCGTCAAGCCGTACCAGGCCAGGGTCGCCCGCAGCACCGACATGTCGAAGCTGGCATTATGGGCCAGCAGCAGGGCGTCGGACAGGCGTGGCCGCAGCCGCTCCCACAGGTCCGGGAACTCCGGCTTGTGGGCCACGTCCTCCGGCCGGATGCCGTGGACGCCGATGGTGAAGGGGGTGAAGCGCAGCTCCGGCGGGCGGATCAGGTACTCCTCCGTCGCCACCACCCGCCCGCCCTCGATGAAGGCAAGGCCGATGGCGCAGGCGCTGGCCCGCTGCTCGTTGGCGGTCTCGAAATCGATGGCGACGATGGGGGTGGGGAATGCGGCGGACATGGGTTCCAGTATAGCCATTCGTCGCCCGCTCGACGACGTGCCTTCTGCAAGGCAGATCCTCAGCATCCCTGGGCAAGCCGCCGATGCCCGGGGTTGAGTGGAGGGTGCCTCGCGTGCTGTCGGATTACGCTTCGCTAATCCGACCTACGGGTCAGCGGGCCATCGCCTTCTGCCGCAGGTAGGCGTCCGCCAGCACCACGGCCATCATGGCTTCCCCCACCGGCACGGCGCGGATGCCCACGCAGGGGTCGTGGCGGCCCTTGGTGACGATCTCCGTCTCATTGCCGAAGCGGTCCACCGTCAGCCGGGGGGTGAGGATGGAGCTGGTGGGCTTGATGGCGAAGCGGACGACGATGTCCTGGCCCGTGCTGATGCCGCCCAGCACGCCGCCGGCATGGTTGGACAGGAAGACCGGCTTGCCGTCCGGGCCCACGCGCATCTCGTCGGCGTTCTCGATGCCGGTCAATTCCGCCGCGGCGAAGCCGGCGCCGATCTCCACGCCCTTGACGGCGTTGATGGTCATCATGGCGGCGGCAAGCTCGCTGTCCAGCTTGTCATAGATGGGCTCCCCCCACCCGGCGGGGACGCCGCTGGCCACCACCTCCACCACCGCGCCGACGGAATTGCCGGACTTGCGCAGCCCGTCCAGGTAATCCGCCCAGCGTTCAGCCGCCTGCCGGTCGGGGCAGAAGAAGGGGTTCTCCGCCACCGCGGACCAGTCCCAGTTGGCCCGGTCCACCTTGTGCGGGCCCATCTGCACCATGGCGCCGCGGATGGTGATGCCGGCACCCGGCACCGACTCCAGCACCCGCCGCGCCACGGCGCCGGCGGCGACGCGGCTCGCCGTCTCCCGCGCGCTGGAGCGGCCGCCGCCGCGATAGTCGCGGATGCCGTACTTGGCGTCATAGGTATAGTCGGCGTGGCCCGGACGGTACTTGTCCTTGATGTCGCCGTAGTCCTTGGACCGCTGGTCCTCGTTCTCGATGAAAAGCATGACCGGCGTGCCGGTGGTCAGCCCCTCGAACACGCCGGACTTGATCTGCACCCGGTCCGGCTCCTGCCGCTGGGTGACGTACTTGTTCTGGCCGGGCTTGCGCTTGTCCAGGAAGGCCTGGATGAAGCCCTCGTCCAGTGGCAGCCGCGGCGGCACCCCGTCCACGACGCAGCCGATGGCCGGCCCGTGGCTCTCCCCGAAGGTGGTGAAGCGGAACAGGGTGCCGAAGCTGTTGCCGGCCATGGCCCGGCCTCCCGACGAAATGAATCACCCAAGGGCCGCGACCGCGGCCCCGCGACCACGTGGTCGCGCAAGCCAAGCCGCCGGAGGCGGCGCCCGGCGTCTGAGGGCGCTTAATGCCCGGCCGGCGTCATGCTCTGCAACAGGGCCCCCGTCTCCGCGGCGGTGTCCACCCGGGCCATGCCGACGGTGTGGTAGCCCGCGTCCACGTGCAGGTTCTCGCCCGTCACGCCGGTACCCAGGTCGGACAGCAGGAACAGGGCGGCGTTGCCCACCTCCTGGATGGTGACGTTGCGGCGCAGGGGCGCGTTCAGCTCGTTCCATTTCAGGATGAAGCGGAAGTCGCCGATGCCGCTGGCGGCCAGCGTCTTGATCGGGCCGGCGGAGATGGAGTTGACCCGGATCGCCTGGGGGCCCAGGTCGTTGGCCAGGTACTTGACGCTGGCCTCCAGCGCCGCCTTGGCCACGCCCATGACGTTATAGTGCGGCATCACCTGCTCCGCGCCATAATAGCTGAGCGTCAGCAGGCTGCCCCCGTCCTTCATCAGCGGCACGGCCCGCTGGCTGACGGCGGTGAAGGAGTAGCAGGAGATGTCCAGGGTGCGCGCGAAGTTGGCGCGCGTCGTGTTGAGGTACAGACCATCCAGCTCGTTCTTGTCCGAGAAGGCGATCGCATGCACCACGAAGTCCAGCTTGCCCCAGCGCTCCTCCAGCGCCTTGAACACCGCGTCGATGCTGGCCTCATCCGTCACGTCGCAGGGCAGCAGGATGTCCGAACCCACCTGCTCCGCCAGGGGGCGGACGCGCTTCAGCAGGGCGTCGCCCTGGTAGGTGAAGGCCAGTTCCGCCCCGTGGGCGGCCGCCTGCTGGGCGATGCCCCAGGCGATGGAACGGTCGTTGGCGACACCCATGATCAGGCCGCGCTTGCCGGCCATCAGCGGGGCAGGGGAGGTTTGATTCATACCGATCTCTCCGCCAAGACCCCTGTCGGGGCCTGGAAAAACGGCCGGCATCCTACACGAACCGGGCTTGGGGTCAAATCCGGGCCGCATGCCCATGGGGGGGCCGCCTGATGCCGCCATTGTCTAGGGCAGGGCGATTGCAGGCCTGGGGGCTGGCCCTGCCGCACAGGATCAAGGATTTCGGCAGCGTCGCCTGGCATGCCATGGGCCGCTTCTGGCGCAACAACGACCTGCAGGCGTCGGCCGCGCTCACCTATACCACGCTGCTGGCGCTGGTGCCGCTCCTGACCGTCACCTTCGCCATCTTCACCGCCTTCCCCGCCTACAGCCGGGTGCGGGAGCAGGCCCAGACCATGCTTTTCGAGTTCCTGGTGCCCCAGGTGGGGCAGCAGGTCCAGGGCTATGCCAGCCAGTTCATGGCCAACGCCGCGGCATTGACCGGATTCGGCGCCGTGGGCCTGACGTTCAGCGCCATCCTGCTGTTCAGCAGCATCGAGGGGGCGTTCAACGCCATCTGGCGGATCACCGAGCCGCGGCCGTTGCTGATGCGGGTGCTGTCCTTCTGGGCGGTGCTGACCATGGCGCCGCTGCTGCTGGGGGCCAGCATGTCGCTCAGCAGCAGCATGGCCGTGGACTTCCACGCCTTCGGGGGGGAAGCCATCGAGGGATTCAAGCTGCTGGTCCCGGGCCTGTTCGAGGCGGCGGCCTTCACCCTGATGTACCTGGCCATCCCCAACCGGGCCGTGCGCTGGCGCGACGCCCTGGCCGGCGGGCTGGTGGCGGCGGTGCTGATGGAGGTGTCGAAGATCGGGTTCGTCCTCTACGTCACCGCCTTCCCGACCTATGAGACCATCTACGGTGCCCTGTCGGTGATCCCGATCTTCCTGGTCTGGCTGTACACCGTCTGGTCCATCGTCCTGTTCGGGGCGGAGATCACCGCCACCCTGCCGGAATGGCGGGCGGGCCGCATCACCGAGGGCGGGCCGGAGGGGTTGTTGTCCGCCCACCGCATCGTCGTGGCCGTGGCCATCCTGCGGGAGCTGCACCGGGCGGCGAAGCTGGGCGTCGGCATCCGCCAACCCACGCTGGCCTCCCGCATCCCCGTGGGTGCCGTCATCATCGAGGGGATGCTGGAGCAACTCCAGCATGCCCGCTGGGTGGACCGCACCGCCCGTGGCGCCTGGATCGCCAGCCGGGACCTGCACACCGCCACCATCGACGACCTGCGGCACAGCCTGGGCCTTGCCCTTCGGGGCAATCTGCGCGCCGTCGGCCATTTGCAGACGGGCTGGCAGGCGCGGCTGGCCGACCTGTTCGAACAGACGGAGCTGGCGGACAGCGGGATCCTGGCCGTGCCTTTGGCCACCTTGTTCGAGGAAGATGACAATTCATGAGGCCCTGTGCCAAGCGCGGCCCTGAAGGGACGAGACATAGGCCGAAGCGGCGGCGCCCCGGCCGTGCCGCTACTTAGGGGAGGCATTGAATTGCAAAAGTGCAACGGTTCCCCGTAATCTTCACCTCGAATGGGTAGGGGTATTTGAAAGATCGTCGTTCTCTCCGCTAAATCGGGAAAGCAGGTATGCGAACGGGTGGGGCTTTCCTCCTCCGCGTCGCCATGCCTCGACCGATGGGCAGCACCGGCCTAGGCCGGGCTACCCGATCAGATGCCGCACCAGACGGCATCGCGATAAGGGAACGACATACATGAAGCAATCCGTGATGAAGTCTCGGTCCGTCCGCGCCGCGCTGCTGGCCAGCGCCGCGCTGGGTGTGTTCGCCGTCGCCCCGGCCGCCCAGGCGCAGCAGGCCTCCGACCTCGAGGAGATCGTGGTCACCGGCTCGCGCATCGCGCGCCAGGACTTCGTGGCGAACAGCCCGGTGTCCACCGTGACGTCCGAGCAGATCCAGGCCACCGGTAGCTTGGCCGTCGAGCAGGTGCTGAACACCCTGCCGCAGGTGGTCCCGGGCTTCACCGCCGCGTCGAACAACCCCTCGGATGGCACGGCCACGGTCGACCTCCGCGGCCTCGGCGCTTCCCGCACCCTGGTGCTGGTGAACAACCGCCGTTTCAACCCGTCCACCAAGGGCAGCTCCTCGGTCGACCTGAACAACATCCCGGCCCGCCTGATCGAGCGTGTCGAGGTGGTGACCGGCGGCGCCTCCGCGGTGTACGGCTCCGACGCGCTGGCCGGCGTGGTGAACTTCATCCTGAAGGACGACTTCGAGGGTCTGGAGTTCAACAGCCAGTACAACATCACCGAGGAAGGTGATGGGCGCCAGATCGACAACTCCATGATCATCGGCGCGAACTTCGACAACGGCCGCGGCAACGTGACCGCCTTCGCGTCGCACTATGACCGCAACCGCGTCCTGGGCGCGGACCGCGACTGGGCCCGCATCAGCAATGCCGGCGGTTCGGCCACCGGCCGCGCCCGGTTCGACAACGTCCCGCTGAACCCGTTCCCGTCGCGCCCGACCAACGCCGGCTGCCCGGCCGCGGCCTCGACCAACCTGACCTTCAATGCCGACGGGTCTGTCCGCGGCTTCTGTAACGACCTGGACCTGGGCCCCAGCACCGACCGGTACAACTTCGCCCCGGTCAACAACCTGCAGTCCCCGGCCGAGCGCATCACCGCCGCCTTCCTCAGCCACTACGACGTGACGGACTGGCTGCAGTTCACCGGTGAGGGTTTCTACAGCGACAGCCGCCGCGGCGCCCAGCTGGCCCCCACCCCGCTGACCGGCGCCCTGGTCCCGGCCAACAACCCGTTCCTGTCCCCGACCGTGCGCGCCGCGCTGGCGGCCCGTCCGGACCCGAACGCCCCCGTCATCATGCGCCGCCGCATGGAAGAGGTGGGTGCGCGCGTGCAGGACAGCTCCTCCAAGCTGTTCCAGGGCAACTTCGGCTTCGAGGCCGAGCTGCCGGGCGGCTGGAGGGCCGACACGTTCTTCGGCTATGGCCGCACCGAGTTCCGCGACCAGATCCTGAACGACGTCTCCCGCTCCCGCGTGGCTGCCGCGCTGAACGCTGCCAGCACCACCAGCTGCGGTGCGGCCGTCCTGCGCCTGGCTCCCGGCTGCGTGCCGATCAACTTCTTCGGCCCGACCGGTTCCATCAGCCCGGCCGGCGCGAACTACATCCGCCTGAACATCTCCGACCTGACGGTGTATGAGCGCTACACCATCAACGCCAACGTCTCCGGCTCCGTGGTCGAGCTGCCGGCGGGCGACCTGGGCGTCGCGGTCGGTGTCGAGTACCGCGAGGACACGCTGACCTATACGCCGGACGCGGCCAAGGCGGCGGGCGACATCTTCGGCTTCAACGCCGAGCAGCCGGTGGACGGCAAGTACGACGTCTCGGAAATCTATGCCGAGGCCGTGGTTCCGCTGATCGCCGACGTTCCCTTCGCCAAGTATGTCGGCCTGGAACTGGGCGTCCGCTACTCCGACTACTCCTCGATCGACAGCGTCACCAGCTACAAGCTGGGCGGTGAGTGGGCCCCGGTGGACGGCGTCCGCTTCCGCGGCATGTACCAGCGCGCCAGCCGCGCGCCGAACGTGTTCGAGCTGTTCCAGAACGGCGACCAGGGCTTCCCGGCCATCACCGATCCCTGCTCGACCCGCAACGTCAACACCGGCGCCGTCCGCACCATCTCCGCGGCGACCCGGGCGTTCTGCACGCAGCAGCTGGGCTTCGACCCGGTCGCCGCGAACTTCGTGCAGCCGAACAGCCAGATCGAGGCGTTCTTCTTCGGCAACCGGAACCTGAAGGAAGAGACGTCCGACACCTACACCATCGGTGGCGTGTTCCAGCCGGACTTCGTCCCGGACCTGGACCTGACCGTCGACTACTACAGCATCAAGGTGAAGGACTATATCGGCACCATCGAGGGCGGCATCGCCGGCATCGTGGCTGCCTGCTTCGCCAGCCTCGACCAGACCAGCGCCGCTTGCCGCGATCCGCTGATCGGCGACAAGGTGTTCCGTGACGCGACGGGCGAGTTGAAGGCCCGCGGCACCCTGGGCAACGTGTCCTCCCTGAAGACCTCGGGCATCGACGTCGGCATCAACTACAAGATCCCGGTGGCCGACATGGTCGGCGACACCGGCATCTTCGGTGAGAAGTTCGACGTGGGCCTGAACGTCACCTGGGTCGACAGCTACAAGCTGGACGGCATCGAGTACATCGGCACCGCCGGCGCCTACAACATCTCCGCCACCCTGCCGGAGTGGAAGGCCAACCTGCGGCTGGCCTATGACATCGGCCCGGTGACGCTGACCTGGAACACCCAGTTCATCGACAAGATGGACAACCAGGGCAACATCCCCGACTTCGAGGATGGCGGCTACAGCGGCGTGAAGACGTTCTGGTACCACGACGTCTCCTTCCGCTGGGCGGTGGTGGAGCAGGTGGACCTGTTCGGCGGCATCAAGAACCTGGCGGACAAGAAGCCGCCGGTGTTCGACAACTCCCCGGACGGCAACACCGACCCGAACGCCTACGACGTGCTGGGCCGGCAGTTCTATGTCGGCGCGACCATCAAGTTCTGATCGTCGCCGACCATCCCGCGTCCCCGGCAGGTGCCACAAGCCCTGCCGGGGTTCCGGGGACCGGAGTCAAAGAAGAAGCGGCATGGGGAACCATGCCGCTTTTTTCTTGCCGTCACGGAAGGGTGGTCAGGCGGGGACCATGTCGAAGGCCACGGTGGTCCGGTGCTGGGGACCGTGGAACGGGATGGTGCCGTGCCAGACATAGCTGGGGAAGATCACCAGCCGCCCGGGCCGGGGTTGCACGGCGCGGACCCAGGGCAGGCGCAGGCGCGGCCCCATGTTGGGTTCCCCGAACTTGATCCAGCCCTGCTTGGCCTTCTCGTCGGCCACGGCGTCTGGAACCTCCGCATAGTAGCAGGCGCTCAGCCAGCCGGCCGGGTGGACATGGTCGGTGTGGTATCCCTGGTCATGCAGGCGGGCCGACCAGGACCCGCTGATGCGGATGCCCCCTGTCTTGCGTCCCAGGAACGGATGGGCCTTGTCGTCGGGCAGGGTGGCGATCCAGCCGGTGATGGCCTGTTCAAGCGAGCGCTGCAGCACGCCGACGACAGGCGGCAGCCCCTGGCGGCCGAACAGCGTCTCCGCCGTCTGGGTGCCGTGGCGGAGGGTCTGGTCTATGGGTTCATGCTTGGTCGTGTGCAGGGTCTGAAGGGCCGCCAGCAGGTCACGGTTGAACGCCTCCATGTCGGCGAAGCCAGGCGGCGGCGGCAGGTCCAGCACCCCCACCAGCCGGTCGTAATCGTTGATATAGGCTTCCCCGGCATCTCCCTTCAGCCGCAAGGCCAGGGCTTGTTGGGCATAGGCGAGCTGGTCCGTCGGCGCCAGGGTGGCGAGGCGGCGGGCATAGGCCAGCGCCTTATCCGGGTCACCGGCAGCCAGCGCCGCCTCACCCGCGCCGCGGAGCAGGGCGGCTGAGTCGGAAGCGGCGGCCAACCCCCGTTCGAAATCGGCCAATGCCTCAGCGGGGCGGTCCTGGCGCAGCAGCACGTTGCCGCGGGTATGCCGCACGGCGGGCGAGTCCGGTGCCAGCACCAGCGCCCGGTCCACGTCCGCCAGGGCCTCCTCTGGCCGGCCGAAATGGGCCTCCGCCTCCGCCGCCATCTCCAGCACGTCGGCCCGGTCAGGGGCGGCCCGCTTGGCGGCGCGGTAGGACTCCAGCACCTCCCCATGCCGGCCCAACTGCCAGAGCAGCTTGTTCAGGTTGGCGTGGGTGTCCCGGTTGAACGGGTCCAGGGACAAGGCCCGGCGATAGGCCTCGATGGCCTCCTCATGCCGGTCCAGGCCGGACAGGGCGTTGCCCAGATTGTGCCAGACCTCGGGCAGGTCCGGCGCCGCGGACAAGGCCTGGCGATAGAAGGCCACCGCATCCGCCTGCCGCCCCTGGTGCTTCAGGGCAAGGCCCAGGTTGTTCAGCAGGCGGGGGGAGGGGGAGCCCAGGGACAGGGCCTTGCGGTAAGTCGCCTCCGCCTCGGCGAAGCGCTCCAGCCGGACCAGCAGCACGCCCAGGTTGGTCAGCGCCGCCCCATAGTCCGGCTTCAGCCGCAGGGCTGTGCGCAGGGCGGCCTCCGCGTCGGCTGGGCGGCCCAGGGTCTCCAAGGCTTTGGATCGGTTGAAATGGGCCTCGGCATAACCGGGGTTCTGGGACACCGCCTGGTCATAGCTGGCCAGGGCATCCGCCGGGCGGCCCACATCCAGCAGCAGATTGCCCAGATTGTTGTGCACATGGGGCTGGCTGGGTTGGGCCGCCAGGGAGCGGCGCATCAGCTCCACCGCTTCCGCCGGCCGCCCGGCGGCCTTGGCCGCCAACCCCAGAAGCTGTAGGGCGTCGGGGTTGCGGGGGTCCACGGCCAGGACGCGCCGGTACAGGGACTCGGCCTCCGCCGACCGCCCGGCCTTCTGGGCCGCCAACCCGGCCTGGAGCCAGGCGAGCAACTGGGGCGAGGGCGGGGCGGGGCGCATCGGCGTGGTCCCGATCAGCCCAGGCCCGCCTTGCGGCGGACGTCATACTCGTGCGTCTTGGCCCATTTCTCAATGAAGCCGGTCAGTTCCGCGTCCGGCCGGTCCGGCAGGACGACCACCAGCTTCACATACTGGTCGCCGTTCACCTTGCGCTCCGGGTTGGGTACGCCCTTGCCCTTCAGGCGCAGCACCGTGCCGGTGTTGGCGCCCTTCGGCACCTTCACCGCCACTTGGCCGTCCAGGGTCGGCACCTTGATGGTGGCGCCCAGCACCGCCTCCGCCAGGGTCACCGGCACGTCCAGGTGGATGTCGTCGTCACGGCGGGTGAAGTGGGGGTGGGGGTCCACATGGACCTCCACGATGGCGTCACCGGCCCCGGCGCCGCCCAGGCCGGCAAGGCCCTGGCCCTTCAGCCGCAGCTTGCTCTGGTCCCTTGTGCCCGGGGGAATCACCACGTCGATGCTCTTGCCCGTGGACAGGGACAGGCGGCGCTTGGTGCCCAGGCAGGCGTCGGCAAAGGGCACCGTGACCGAATAGGCCACGTCCGCCCCCTTGGCCTTCACCCCGGCGGAATGGGCGCCATAGCGGCGGCGGCCGGCGCCGAAGATGTCGGAAAAGGGATCGTCACCGAAGTTGAACGGATCATCCGCCCCGCCGGCCCGGCCGGCACCCGCCCCGGCATAGGCCCGGCGGAAGCTGCGGTCCGGCCGCTCCGCCCCGGACGCGTCGATCTCCCCCTTGTCGAAGCGGGCACGCTTCTCCGGGTCCGACAGCAGGCTGTAGGCGGCGTTGACTTCCTTGAACTTCAGCTCGATGTCGGCCCGGCCGGGGTTCAGGTCCGGGTGGTACTGCTTGGCCAGGCGCCGATATGCCGCCTTGATGTCATCGGCGGTCGCTGTCCGCCCGACACCCAGGACTAGGTATGGATCGCGCATGGTCACCGCAAATTCTGGAGAATCACTGCCCGCATCCTACGCCGCGACACGGTGGGGTCAAGCGGACCGGATGGTTTCCAATCCTTACCTTGGCAGCGCCCCCGAAAAGACAACCCCCGGCGGCATCGCTGCCGCCGGGGGTCTGCCATTCCGTGCCCGATCGCGACATGGGGTTCCTGTCGACAGGAACCCCGGTCACGGCCAACGGCGACTGCTATGGGATCAGCCGACGATCTTCCAGCTGCCGTCAGGCTGCTGGCAGGCGGTGCCATAGGCCTGTTCGCTGCGGCCACCGACGATGATGGTCTGCTGGAACTCGCGGCAGTAGCTGCCATAGTTGGTGGGGCCCTCGCGCGTCGGGGTCACGACCACGCGGTTGCCGTTGTTGGGGTTGTCCCAGACGATGGGCTGGCCCACGGGGGTGCTGGGCTGCCAAGCCACGCGGGTGTTGCGCTCCAGCGCCTGCTGGTCGGCGCGGTCAAGCGACGACCCCACCTCCGACCCGATCAGCGCGCCGAGCAGCACGCCGGCACCCGTCGCCCACAGCCGGCCCTCGCCGCCGCCGATCTGCGACCCGGCGAGGCCGCCAGCCAAGCCGCCCAGCAGGGCGCCGCCGGTCTGCTTCTGCCCGCCATAGGTCTGGCACCCGGTCAGCAGGGCGGCCACCGCGGCGACGGCAACGAACTTGCGGATCATCTCAACAGCCTCTCTCAAGAGCCACCCCGCCGGCCCCGGCGCCCCTGCCGCCACCCCGGCGGCGGATGCAGCCATGCTGCGGCGGGCATGGACATCAACCTTGTGTCGCTTATCCTCGGCGGCAAATCAGGCACAACTATGACGAAGAGCATGGCCATGGACATTGCTGCCGCCACCGACCCATTTGAGCTTTTCCAGGCCTGGTTCAAGGAGGCCGAGGGGACGGAGGTCAACGACCCCAACGCCTTCGCCCTGGCCACCGTCAGCCCGGAGGGGCGTCCCAGCGTGCGGGTGCTGCTGCTGAAGGGGCTGGATGACCGGGGCTTCGTCTTCTACACCAACACCCAGAGCCGCAAGGGCCAGCACCTGGACGCCACCGGCGTGGCCGCCATGAACTTCCACTGGAAGGGCCTGCGCCGCCAGGTGCGGGTGGAGGGCCCGGTGGAGCGGGTGACGGACGCGGAGGCGGATGCCTATTTCGCCTCCCGCCCCCGTGGCAGCCAGATCGGCGCCTGGGCCTCGCAACAGTCCCGCCCGCTGGACAGCCGCGCGACCCTGGAGCAGCGCATCGCCGCCCTGACGGCGGAGCATGAGGGCAAGGACGTGCCCCGCCCGACCCACTGGGCCGGCTACCGGCTGGTGCCGGACTACCTGGAGTTCTGGCAGGACCGGGAATTCCGGCTGCACGACCGCATCACCTTCACCCGCGATGGCGCCGGCTGGGCCACGGCCCGGCTGTACCCCTGAGGATGGCGGAAGGCATGTCCACCTTGGACCCGGTGACGGCCAACCGCTGGCGGCGGCGCGCCACCTATGCCAGCGTGGCCGTGGCGCTGACGCTGATCGCGGCCAAGCTGGGCAGCTACCTGCACACCGGGTCGGTGGCCATCCTTTCCTCGCTGATCGACAGTTCGGTGGACCTGCTGGCCTCGCTGGTCACCCTCTGGGGCGTGGCCCAGGCCCTGCAGCCACCGGACAGCAGCCACCGCTTCGGCCATGGCAAGGCGGAACCCCTGGCGGGCCTGGCCCAGGCGGCTTTCGTCACCGGCTCCGGCGTCTTCCTGGGGTATGAGGCCATCGGCAGGCTGGCGGACCCAAGGCCGGTGGAGCAGGCGGAGGCCGGCATCGCCGTGATGATCCTGGCCATCGCCCTGACCGGTGCGCTGGTGCTGTTCCAGCGCTGGGTGATCCGGCACACCGGTTCCATGGCCATCGACGCGGACAGCCTGCACTACAGCGGCGACGTGTTCATGAACCTGGCGGTGATCGCGGCCCTGGCCGTCACCGCCGCGACCGGCCAAGCCTTCTGGGACCCGGTCTTCGCCCTGGGCATCGCCCTGTTCCTGGTGTGGGGGGCCAGCCGGATCGCCATGCGCTCCCTCGGCGTGCTGATGGACCGGGAACTGCCGGATTCGGAACGCAAGCGGGTGCGGGAGGTGGTCCTGTCCCATCCGGAAGCCCGCGGCCTGCATGACCTGCGCACCCGCTCCACCGGCACGGGGGAGCATATCGAGTTCCACCTGGAACTGGACCCCGACCTGACCCTGGCCCGCGCCCACGACATCACCGACGACATCGAACAGCACCTCCGCGCTGCCTTCCCCACGGCGGAGTTCACCATCCACCAGGAACCGGCGGGGCTGGAGGATGAGCGGCTGGATCACCGGCTGAGACGGTGATTCCGCCAAGCCACATGGCGGCGTGCTGATCTCCCCGTTCTGGATCAAAGGCCGGGGGCGGGGCGTTGCCCCAGGGTGGTCCTGTGGCCTAGGCGCTTCCACCCCGTGGAAAACCCCCGCAAGTGCGGGGCAGGGGTCATGGATTCGCGGTGCCCCCTGTGCGCCCCGTCACACAAGGGCGTAGCGGAAACGCCTAAATTCTGGAACGTTTCCAGTCGGTGTGGGCCCCCGTGGCCGACGCCTGGATCTCAGACGGCACGGCGATCCCGCCGGGCCAAGGGGCGGAAATGGAGTTCAACGTCAAGTTCTGGGGTGTGCGCGGCACCTTCCCGTGCCCGTCGCCCTCCCACCTGGCTTATGGCGGCAATACCAGCTGCCTGGAGGTCCGGGTGGGCGGCAAGGTGCTGGTGCTGGACGCGGGCACCGGCCTGCGCAGCTTGGGCAAACGCTTCCTGAAGGACGGGGTGCGCGATGCCACGCTGCTGCTGACCCACGCGCATTGGGACCACATCAACGGCTTCCCCTTCTTCGAGCCGGGCTACCGGCCCGACTTCCGCCTGCGCATCATGGCGCGCGACCTGAAGGGCTGCGACTGCATCGGCCAGGTGCTGTCCACCTGCATGGAATCGCCGCTGTTCCCCGTGCCGCTGACCACCATGCGGGCGGAGATGAGCTTCGAGAACCTGCATACCGGCGACCAGCTCGACCTGGCCCCAGGGGTAACGGTGAAGACCGCTTCGCTGAACCATCCGGGCGGGGCCGTGGGTTACCGGATCGAGCATGGCGGCAAGGCCTTTTGCTATGTCACCGACACGGAGCACATCCCCGGCCAGCGGGATGAGAACATCCTGGCCCTGATCGAGGGCGCGGACCTGGTGGTTTATGACGCCTCCTACACGGAGGAGGAGTTCGCCACCCGCCGTGGTTGGGGCCACAGCACCTGGAACGAGGGCGTGGCGCTGGCGAAGGAGGCGGGGGCCAAGCAGCTCTGCCTGTTCCACCACGACCCGGACCATGACGATGCCTTCATGGCCGGACTGGAGCGGGAGGCTCGGCGGGAGTTCGCCGGCACCTTCGCCGCGCGGGAGGGCACGACCCTGAACATGCTGGACTTGGCGGCCGAGGCGGCCTGATCCGCCGTCGATCACGGGATGGACGGGGCGGATAGTGCGCCCCGCCCATCCCTGACACCAGCTTGTCACCGGAACCGTGGGCGGTGCGTGGGGTTGAGAGGGGAATCCCCCGAAGACCCCAGTGGGAGCCATCCCCATGCGCCGCCTTCCCCGTGCCACCACCCTGGCGCTCGCCCTCGCAGCCCTCGCCCCCGCGGCCTGGGCGCAGGCCACCCCCGAAAGCCCGCCGGTCCCGGCCCAGGGCTCCCCGGACAGCGGGACCGGCCTGACCGCGCCGCAACGCCGCAACAACATCATCATCCTGCCTGCCCCGCCGGCGGAGGCGGAGACGCTCCGGGCGCCGCAACGCCGGAACGAGGTGATCCTGCTGCCCCGCGCCCCGACGGAAGCCGACCAGCCGGGCACCCTGGCCGGCGGCCTGCCGGAGGGCAGCCCCGCGGCCTCGCTGCTCCAGGGCCGCGCCGCCCTGGCGGAGGCGCGGGAAGTCTTCGACACCATGGCCCGCACACCAGGCGGTGACCCGGCAGAGGTGAGCCGGCTGACCACCGAGGTATTGGACAAGCTCACCGCCACGCTGGAAGGCGGGACGGACACCAGCCAGTCGCCCCAGGTGCGGCAGAGCTGGGACCAGACCCTGCAGGCCCTGCGCTCGGCCAAGTCGGCGGTGGCCGAGGCGGCAGGCGACACGGGCGACGTGCTGGAGCAGCGCCGCGCCGCTGCCTGGACCCTGGCGGAGGCGGAACGGCAGTTGGATGCCTATGTCGCCGATGTCCACCATGCCGCCTTAACGCCCGAGACCCGGACCGGCGACGCCGCGGACAAGACCGGCCCGGCCCTGGGCATGACCGACCCGGGCCAGATCACCGACCCGAGCACCCCGGCACCCCAGTCAGGGACGGAGACCGCCGCCCTGCCACCGCAGGATGATGCGCAGTCCGCCGTGGGTGCCCTGGCCGCCGGGGACGCGGCCTTGGGCTCCGTCCTGGGCAAGGCGGTGGTGGATTCCGCCGGGTCCGCCCTGGGCACCGTGGCCGACCTGTTGATCGACCCGCGGGGCGGCGGCGTCTCCCACGCCGTGGTCGCGCTGGGTGGCGGGCGGCAGGTGCTGGTGCCGTGGGAGGCGATCCGGCCGGTGGATGGCGGGGCGCTGGCCGTGCCCTTCACGGCCGCCGACATGGCCCAGGCGCCGACCTTTGAGATGAACGGCCCCACGGTGGGCCAGGCGCGGCCGGGGCAGTAGCGGCGATGATCCGCCGGCCGGACCTGATGCTGGCGGGCGCCCTGGTCCTGGCGCCCACCCTGGTGGCGGCCACGGGCCCGGACGCCCTGTCCGGGCCCGACCAGGCGCCCATGGCCGACGCGGCCCTGCCGGAGAACCTGGTGGGCAAACCGGTCTATACGGCGGAAGGGCAGCCGGTGGGGCAGGTGGCCGACGTGCTGGTGGACCGGCGGACCGGCGCCGTGCGGGCCTTGGTGCTGGCAACCGAGGGGTTCCAGGGCGCAGGCGCCCGGCCGGTGCTGCTGCACCGGGGCGAGGTGCGGCTGGACGCTGAAGGGGACGGGCTGCGCACCCGGCTGGATGCCGACGGCGTGGCCGCCCTGCCGCCCTTCGACCCGGCGCGGCTTGAAGACGGGTTGGTGGCGCTGGGGGAGCGCTGACACGCCGGCCCTCCGGCACGGACGTTGGATCAGGCTGGGGGAAGGCGCCATGCGGTGCCGTTCCTTTCCATCACCCAAGGGCTGGGGAGGCCGGACCAGGACAGGCGCCCCTTCCAATGAACTTTCGAATTCGAAAGCCGCACAACTTCCCTCCCGGCCTTTCCCTTTCGGCAGGAGGGGACGCAGGGGCGGGTTCCAGCCCGATCCTTGACGGGAGCCATTCCGAACGCCCGTTGGGCTTGCGGAGACCCCGGCGGGCGGCGTAGGGCTGGGGCTCCACCGCCCGCCACGCCCACCTTCCCATGACAGCCCTGGTCCTGACCGTATTTGCCCTGGTCTATCTCGGCATGGCCCTGGGGCGCCTGCCGGGCTTGCAGGTGGACCGCACCGGCATCGCGCTGCTGGGCGCCATCGCCTTGCTGTTGGCGGGGGTGATGGATGACCGGGCCCTGGTGGCGGCGGTGGACTTCCCCACCCTGTTCATCCTGCTGGGCCTGATGGTCCTGTCCGCCCAGTTCGAGCTGGCGGGCTTCTATGGCTGGTGCGCCGACCGCGTGGCCCGGGCCCGGCGCAGCCCAGAGGCGCTGTTGGGGCTGGTGGTGCTGACCGGTGGGGCTTTGTCCGCCGTGCTGGCAAACGACGTGGTGGTCTTCGCCATGACGCCGCTGCTCTGTGCCGGGCTGGCGGCGCGGGGTCTGGACCCGCGGCCCTACCTGATCGCCCTCGCGGGCGCGGCCAATGCCGGTTCTGCCGCCACGCTGATCGGCAACCCGCAGAACATCCTGATCGGGCAGGTGGGGGGCCTGGGCTTCTGGCCCTTCCTGGCGGCCTGCGGGGTGCCGGCCCTGCTGGCGCTGGGGTGCGTGTACGTGACCGTCGCCCGCGTCTGGCGGGGGCGGCTGGTCTGCCCGGGTGGGGCGGGGGCGCCGGTGGCGGTGCCGGAGCTGGACCGCTGGCAGTTGGGCAAGGGGGCGCTGGGCACGCTCGCCCTGCTGGCCCTGTTCGCCACGCCGCTGCCCCACGAACAAGGCGTGTTGGCCGTGGCCGCCTGCATGCTGGTCAGCCGCAAGCTGGGCAGCCGGCGCATGCTGGGGCTGGTGGACTGGCACCTGTTGCTGCTGTTCGCGTCCCTGTTCGTCGTTACGCGCGCCTTGGCGGACACGGGATTGCCCGGTCAGGTGGTGGGCGACATGGCCGCGGCGGGCCTGCCGCTGGAAAGACTGGCTGTGCTGGCGCCCCTGTCCTTGTTGGCCAGCAACAGCATCGGCAACGTCCCCGCCGTCGCCCTGCTGATGCAGGTCTGGCCGGACCCTTCGGATGGCGCCCTCTACGCCTTGGCGGTGCTCAGCACCCTGGCGGGCAATTTGCTGCTGACCGGGAGCATGGCCAACCTGATCGTCGCGGAGCGCGCCGCGGCCGTCGGGGTGCGCCTGTCCTTCGCCGAGCATGCCCGCTGCGGCATCCCCATGACCCTGTCCAGCACGGTGCTGGCCAGCCTGTGGCTGGTCGGGATGGGGTATGTGGGTGTGTAGGTCGGATTAGGTGCGAAGCACCGTAATCCGACGACGCCGGGATGATGTCGGATTACGCTTCGCTAATCCGACCTACGGTGGCATGCAGGCACCGACTTCAGGAACCCATCCGCATCGTCCAGCACGGGCGCCAGGAAGCGCAGGCGGTACTGCAAGGCGCCGACGATGCGGATGTGGCCGACGCCGTCATAGAGCTTCACCGTGGCCTGCCCCCCGGCGGCGTTCACCGCGGCGGCGAGGCGTTCGGCGTTGCGGGGCAGGACCGTGTCGTCGTCGGTGCCGTGCAGCAGCAGCAAGGGCGGGTCGCCGCCGCCGGCGAAGCTGATGGGCTGCGTCTCCGGCCCGGCGGGACCGGGGCCGAAAACCTGCTTCAACCGCTCGCTGGTCAGGGGCAGGAAGTCGTAGGGGCCGGCCAAGCCCACCGCCGCCGCGGGCTGGACACAGGCGTCGCCGCCCGCCCTGATGATCCAGGTGGGGTCCAGGGCCAGCATCAGGGCGATGTGGGCGCCCGCGGAATGGCCGGCCAGGAACACCGCCCGCGGCCGGGCGCCCCGGCGCTTCGCCACCTCCCGCTCCACCCAGACCGTGGCGGCGGCCGCGTCCTCGATGAAGCCGGGGAAGCGGACCTCCGGATAGACCCGGTAGTCCGGGATGGCCGTGACATAGCCGCGGGAGGCGAATGCCTGGCCGACGAACGGGTAGATGCCCTTGGACCCGCTGTCCCAGGACCCGCCATAGATGAACACCAGCAGCGGCGCGTCCGCCGGCGCCCCGTCGGGCACGTACAGGTCCAGGGTGCGGCGCGGCCCGTCGCCATAGGCCAGGTCGCGGCTGACCGCGTAGCCATCCCCCGGTACCGTGCCGTTCAGCAGGGCGTTGCAGCCCGCCAGCGCAATCGCCCCGGCCGCCAGGACCAGCAGGCGGAGGGGCGAGGGGCGACGGCGGCGGGTGGTCTCTGGCATCATGGGCCGGAAGGTAGGGCGCGACCGGAAGGAGTAAAGCATGGCCCCTGGGCAGCCGGGAACTTCCTTCCGGGCGGAACGGCGCCTGTTGCAGGCGGTGGTGGCCCTGCTCTGCCTCGTGCCCTTGTCGGCAGGGCTGGCGGGTGTGCTGGTGGGGCCGGCCATGGTGGGAGAGGGGCCGGGAACCCCGCCGGACCTGGACAGCCACTACCGCTACCTATCCGGCATCTTCCTGGGGGTGGGCTTGCTGTTCGCCTGTACCGTGCCGCCATCGAACGGCGCGGGGCGGCGTTCCGTCTGGGCACGGCGCTGGTGGTGCTGGGCGGGCTGGGGCGGCTGTTGTCCCTGCTGTTCCACGGTGCGCCGACCCTGCCGCACCTGGTCGGGTTGGGCCTGGAGCTGGGTGTGGTGCCGCTGCTCTGCCTATGGCAGGGGCGGGTGGCGCGACTGACCGGGGATTAGAGCGTGTTTACGCTGACCGTAAACACGCTCCGGCGGCGACTGCCGCCGCGCGGGCCCATGCCCGCGTAAGCCAAGCCGCGGATGCGGTGCCGGCGTGTGAGGAACACGAAAGGCTAGACCCGTTTCCAGCCTGCGGGAAACGGGTCTAAGCCCCCACGGCCAGCCGCCCGGCCTGTTCCACCTGCACCACCCGGAACAGGCGGCTGGCGGGGTCGCGGGCCAGTTGCTGGAAGGGGCCGGTCTCCACCAGCTTGCCGTCCTCCACCATCACCACCGTGTCGGCGAAGGCCATCATGGACAGGCGGTGGGCGATGGTGACCACGGTCAGGCTGCCGCGCAGGCCGGCGATGGCGGCGGCGATGGCGGCCTGGCTGTCCCCGTCCAGGGCGCTTGTGGCCTCATCCAGGATCAGCAGGCTCGGCTTGCGCAGCAGGGCGCGGGCCAGGGCGATGCGCTGCCGCTCCCCGCCCGACAGGCGTGTCCCCCGCTCCCCCACCAGCGTGTCGAGCTGCTGCGGCAGGCGCCGGACCAGCAGCTCGGCGGAGGCGAGGGAGAGGACATGCCACAGCTCCGCGTCCGTGGCATCCGGGGCGGCCAGCTTCAGGTTGGCCCGCACCGTGTCGCAAAGCAGGAAGGTCTCCTGCGGGACATAGGCCACCTGTGCCCGCCAGGCGCGCAGCGTCTCCGGGCCCAGGGGCACGCCGTCGATGCTGATCGTCCCGGCGGAGGGGCTGAGGAAGCCCATGACCAGGTCGGCGATGGTGGTCTTGCCGCTGCCGGACGGACCCACCAAGGCGGTGACCTGGCCCGCGGGGATGCTGAAGGAAAGGTCCTTCAGGATGGGCTCGTTGCCCGGATAGCCGAAGCCCACCCGGTCGAACCGCACGGCCCGGGACAGGGCGGGCAGGGGTGCCCGGCCGGCCGACGCGGTGGCGGCCTCCGGGTCCGCGGCCAGGCGGCGTTGCAGGGCGCGGGCGGCGCGGAAGGACGGCACCATGAACAGGAAGCCCTGCAACGAACTCTGCGCCTGGCCGAACAGGGGCGACAGCCGGGCGAACAGGATCACCAGCACCAGCAGCTCTGCCGCCGGTAGGGCCAGCACCTCCAGCCCCACATAGAGGAAGCCGCAGAGGGCGGCGGCGCCCATGACCTGGAACAGCAGCGCGCTGGCCTGTTGCAGGCGGGAGACGGAGAAGGTGGCCGCCTTCACCCGGTCCAGGGCGCCCTGGAACTCCCCGACATAGCGGGCCTCGGCCTGGAAGCTCTTGGCAACCTTCAGCCCGCCCAGGAACTCGCTGACCGTGCGGAACAGCTCCTGCCGGCTCTCCCCCACCGCCATGCCGCTGCGCACCACGCGGCGGCGCAACGGGTAGAGGATGGCGAACATGGCAAGGCCGCTCAGCATCACCACCGCCGTGGCCAGCGGCGCCACCAGCAGGGAGATGGCCAGGTACACCGCCGCCATGGCAAGGGAGTTGGTGAGCTGCAACAGGGCGTTGGTGGCGCCCTCGATGCGCTGCACGTCGTTGGTCAGCATGTGGTTGATGTCGGCTGTGCGCAGGCGGGCGATGCCGGACCAGCGCGCCGCGGCGAGGCTGCGGTACAGGGAGCCGCGCATATGGTCGGTGAACTCCACCACCAGCCGGGTCAGGTAGACGTTCTTGACCGAGACGAAGATGCTGCGCAGGGTGATCAGCAGGAAGCAGGCCAGCAGCGCGCCGGACAGGGTGGCGGGCAGGCCCACCGCGTCCAGCGCCCGTGACAGGGCAGCCCCCAGGCCGGACCGCGTCTCCGACAGGCCGGCCAGTTCCAGGGCAGGGATGAAGACCAGCAGCGATAGCCCTTCCATCAACCCGCCCAGCAGCAGCAGGGTCAGGGCGATGGCCAGCTTGTGCCGGGCCTGGCCCGCCAGGGCGCGGGCGAAGGCGAACACGCCGTCCTCGCCGTCCACGCGGCGGAGGGGCAGGATGCGGGCCATGGCTCAGCCCGCCCCGATGGTCCGGGCGACCCGGCGGGGCAGCACTTCCTTCCCGAACTCCCGCACCCGTGAGCTGAACTCGAACGCAAGATACGCGGGTCGGGGGCTCAGGCACATCATGTACAGGGTCGCCGAGGTGCGCGGGTCGCCCGACCGCCGCTCCGGCTTGCGCTGGCGGCGGAACAGGTGCTGGGCGCCATGGGCCAACAGGTAACGCACGCTGGCCACCTGCTCCGCCCTGGCCCGGGCCGCGTCGGGGATGGGGCTGCCCAGCAGGGCGTTGGCGAAGACCATGCCCTGGATGACGGGGCCGCCCACGCCCAACCGGTCGGCCGTGGCCAGCCAGGACCCCGCATCGTCAGGCTTGGCCCGGAGCATGCGGTCCAGGTCGCAGACCCATTGCAGGCGGCTCCACTCATGCCGGGCGCCGTGGACGCAGAGGTAGGCGAACTGGTGCGCGTCGCCCATGACGCGGATCGTCTCCCCCCCGATGGCGAGGGGCTCGGCCTCGGCCCAGATCCCCGCGAAGGGCAGGGGCATCAGGTTGGGGTTGTGGTTCAGGCGGAAATGCAGTTCCACCAGCACGCCGGTGCGGGGGTTGCGGAACGCCTCCTCATAGCGCAGCCGCTCGGGCAGGCGGTCTTCCGGGTCGACCGGGTTCTCCCAGGGCAGGTAGCCGGCCTCGCGGAACAGCCGCTCCGCCTTGTTTCCATGCTCCGGCGCGACCAGCAGGTCCACGTCACCGGCCGTGCGGGCGGCCAGGCTGCCGTACCATTGCTGGGCCAGGGACACGCCCTTCATGGGCACCGAAGGGATACCGGCCTCACGCAGCATGCGGGTCGCGGCCAGCAGCTCCTTCACCAGCCGCAGGCTCCAGTTCACGTTGCCGGCATACTCGCGGGCGAAGCGGCGGCTGGGGCAGTCGGGGCCACGGGCGGGCAGGGCGCTGATCCGCTCATGAACCCGCGGGATCACCTTCTGGCGACGCACGTCCAGGTCAAAGGCGGCCAAGTCGATCCCGTCGCCATAGGCAGCGGCGGCAAGCATCGCTTGGTCGATGTCGTCGCCCCCCCGGCAGAGCGCGGCCAACAGGCGCTGCTCCCGGCTCAGGCGGGCGGGGATGTCGGGCAGGGCGGGCGCGAAGGTGGACAGCATCCGGGCCCCTGGGGCAGTGGACCAACCACAGAGAAAAACGCCGGCCGGGGGGATGCCCCGGCCGGCGGTCGGGATGGTGGGAAGGCCGTGCGGCCCTGCCATCATCCCTCAGGCCATCGGACCCCGAAGGGTCGTCAGGACGCCCCGCCCGGGTTGGGGAAGGCGTTGTTGGCGGTCTGACCATCATCGCTGTTCGGCAGGGACGAACCCTCGGTGCCGATCAGGTCGATCTTCTCATAGTCCGGGCGGGCCCAGGCCATCTTGCTCTCAGTCATGTTACGCTCCCGTTGGGTTGGAGAAGCAGGTTTCAATTGCTACAGAACCAAGTCACCATCAATCTTCCATCCGGAGCCTCTCCGAAAGTACCAAATAATACCAAATACGGCGACTGACGGTTCCGAATAGAAGTTATAGTGAAGGAACAAAAAGCGGCGCGCCGGCAAAAGCCGGAGCGCCGCGTCCACTAATAAAGGTTGCTCAGGAGAACTTGGCGATACAGGTGTACTGGTCCATGTGCTCCTCCCCGGTGAGCACCACAGCCCCGGCGCGCAACCAGGCATGGGCCGCCGCCCGCCCCTGCACCCCCGGCTCGGGCCGTAGGGCGACGCCGAGATAGAGGGTAGAGCCGATGCCCCGCCGCCGCAGCATGGCCTTCGCCGCCATGGCCCGGGGCAGGCAGACCGCGTTCCAGGGCACGTGGCGGGCCGCGGCCCGCACCGCCCACCGGATACGGGCGACCTCACGCTCCTGGGCCGGGCTCAGCCTCTCCCCCGTCTCCCCGTGCAGCCGGCCCAGGTCGGGCTTGCGCCGCATCAGGTGTCCCAGGAGGATGCGGGCCCGGGCGCGGGCCAGTTCCCCCACCGCCTCCGCCAGCAGCCGGCGGTCGGCGCCGGTGACGTCAAGCAGCCTGCGAAGCTTGCGCATGGTCGGCCCGGACAAGGTTGTCCCGCTGCAGGCGCCCCAGGAAGGCCAGGGTGTCGGCCCGGCAAATCTCCCGCTCCACGGCATAGGCGGTGCAGAGTTCCTCACACAAGTCCGCGACGCGGCGCGGCGTTTCCAGCCGCGCCCAGATGTCGGCGCCCAGCGGGTTCAGCACGAAATAGGTGCCCGTCTCCACATCCATCAGGGCCTTCTGGTTGCCCCCGATGTCGGCCATAACCAGGCCGGCGCACTGCGCCACGACGGTATCCAGATCCATCGCCGCCATTCAGGACTCCCCCATGATCGTTCCGCGTGCTCTACCCTTCCCAAGAAGCGAGGTGGGTGCATCGCAGTATTTCTGGCCTGACAGTGGTACCGGTGACCTTCATGGGTCCAGAGGCGAGGCGAATTACTCCGCCTGAGAGATGCCGCAGCGCGAAAGCTGCCATACCCAGCGCCCCTGTCTTCTGCATCATCTTCGCGAAGGCACGAGGAGCCTCCCCCGCCTGGGGCCATTCTTCTTTCCCAGGCTTTGCGGCGGTCTGACCGAAAAATCGGGTTATTGGGTCGCCGGAAGGGGTGGGGTCGCGGGCCGGGGCACCTGGATCGGGGGTAGCGGACATGGCAACCATCAGCGGGACGGTCGGCACCAGCTTCGCCGCAAGGGACCGGGCCGATGCCGACCGGGGAGGGGTGGGGTTATCGGGATTAGGGGGTGCGTGGCGCTCATCCCAGGCGGAGCTTCGCGCCGTGGTGGAACCCCTCCTGCCGGCGGAAAGCCTTGAGCGGCAACCGGTCACTGGAGGCGGCGGGCGTTTCGTGCTGGTGGCCGACGCCTGGTTGACGGAACGGGGGGACCTGCGGGGCGCGTTGGGCATCCCGCGGGAGCAACCCCTGTCGGACTCCGCCCTGATCATGCGGGCGTTTGAGCGATGGAAGGAGGATTGCGTCCACCACCTGTCCGGCGCCTTCGCCTTCGCCGTATGGGACACGTCCGACCGCACCCTGTTCTGCGCCCGCGACCCGTCGGGCCGGCGGCCCCTCTTCTATGCCCGGCTGCCCCAAGGGTTTGCCTTCGCCTCCTCCGTCCGGCAGCTGCTCGACATTCCGGGGGTCCGTCGTGACCTGGACCTGGAGCGGGTGGCGGGACAGCTTGCCCATCTGGTGGCAGACCACGAGGGCACCTATTTCAGCCACATCCGCCGCCTGCCGCCGGCCCACCGGCTGACCTTCGGCCCCGGCGGGTCGGCGCAGCCCCGCCGGTACTGGTCCGCGCAGGACATGAAGATGCTGCGCTTCGCCGACCGGGACGAATATGCCCGCGAGCTGCGCCGCGTGCTGGACGATGTGGTGGGGGAGTTCGCCTCCGCCCCCAGCCCGCTGGGCATCAAGCTGTCGGGCGGGCTGGACAGCTCCTCCCTCGCCTGCCTGCTGGCGCGGACCTTGGACCGGTCGGGGCGGCGGCTGGCCGCCTTCTCCTCCGTCCTGCCGGAGGACCATGTGGGGCCGGAGGAGGATGAGCGGCCCTACATGGAAATGGTGGTGGCCCAGGAGCGGAACATCGACCTGACCTATGTCACGGGCGGCGACGCCTCGCCGCTGGACCGGTTGGGGGACAGCATCGACATCCTGGCGGCCCCGCCGCGCAATGCCTTCGACTACATGAATTTCCGGCTCTGGGCCGAGGTGAAGCGGCAGGGGGTGAGCCTGCTGATGGACGGGTTCGGGGGCGATGCCTTCGCGTCCTACCAGCACCCCGCCTATTTCCTGCAACTCCTGGCGTCCGGGCGGCTGTTGACCCTGGACCGGGAGATGAAGCTGCTGGCCCGCTCCTACCGCATGCGGCGCAAGGACCTGGTCAAGCACGTGCTGGCGCCCCTTGTGCCCGATAGCTGGATGCGCTCGAACCAGCGGCTGAACAACGGGGACCCGGCGCGTTTGCTGGAACTGTCGTCCATCCACCCGGACTTCGCCCGACGGCAACGGGTCCTGGAGCGGCTGGCCGTGCAGCAGAAGCCGCTGGCCTGGCACAAGCGCTGGAGCCTGAAGGCCCGCCAGTACGAGGAGCTGGCCGCCCCCACCCTGTTCATGACGCAGGAGGAGGTGACGGCCATCGCCACCGCCCATGGCATCCGCCCGGTCAGCCCCTTCCTGGACCTGCGGGTGGCGCAGGTCAGCCTGTCCGCCCCCATCGACGCCATCCACCGGGACGGCTACGGGCGGCGGCTGTTGCGCGACGCCATGGCCGACCTGCTGCCGCCGCCCATCCGCTGGCGGGTCAGCAAGGGTGCCTTCACCCCCGACTTCCACCGCCGAGTGGCCCGGGACCGGCAGCGATTCGCCGCGGAGTTCGAACGGCTGGAGAAGGTGCCCGAGGTGGCCGCCATGCTGGACATCCCCAAGCTGAAGGCCGCCCTGGCGGAGACGCCGGACGGGGTGAGCTACAATGGCTGGGACCTGCGCACCCAGATGGTGCTGACGACGGGCCACCGTGTGGCCCGGTTCCTGGAATGGGCCGCTTCCCTGCCGCCGGCCGCCTCGGCACCCCAGCCCGTGGCCATGGGGGCGGAGTGATGCGGCACTACCATTTCTCCGGCCTGACCGTCGCCTCGGCCCTGGACCTGTCGGAACTGGCCTCCGTACCCGCCCCGCCGGGCGGTGCCGACGCCAGCGTGCTGCTGGGGGAGGTGCCGGACATCCCGGACAGCGACCCGGCCCAATCCTATGTGCAGTTCACCGACGCCGGCCTGCTGCTGACCGTGCCTGATGTGGCCCGGTTCCTTGTCAGCGGCGGGCGGACCATCACCGTGCAGCCCATCGGCCGGGCTGACCCGGCGGCGGTGCGGCTGTACCTGCTGGGCTCGGCCTTCGGGGCGCTGTACCACCAGCGCGGCCTGCTGCCCCTGCATGCAGGGTCGGTAGAGATCGATGGCATGGCCATCGGCTTCGTGGGGGAGAGCGGGGCGGGCAAGACCACCATGTCCGCCTGGATGGCCGCGCGGGGCTATAGGCTGGTGTCCGACGACGTCTGTGTCACGCGGCCCCGGCCCGGGCGCCCGCCGCTGGCCTTCCCGGCCTATCCCAGGGCGAAGCTGTGCCTGGACGCCCTTGCCGCCTTGGGCCCCGCCTTCGGGGAGGAGGCGGTGGCGGCGGCCGAGCTGCTGCCGGAGATGGACAAGGCGGACCTGCGCGTGCCCCTGTCCGCCGCCCGCGACGGGCTGCCCCTGGTGGCGATCTATGCGCTGGAAGTGGCGCCGGACGGCACCGCGCCGCGGTTGGAACCGGTGCCGCCGGCGGAGGCCCTGCGGGTGCTGCTGGCCAACACCTATCGTGGCCACTTCGTCAGGGGGGCGGCGGAGCAGGCCCGGCGCTTCGCCGTGTGCGGCGAGGCGGCCCGGCATGTGGCGGTGCGCCGCCTGGTCCGGCCCAAATCCTTCGACCTGCTGCCGGCCGTGGCAGAGCTGGTGGAACGGGATGTGGCGCGGCTCGGGGCGACCGCCACCGTGGATGCCTGAGACCAAAGGAGCAAGGCGTGATGAGACCCCGCCCCGAAAGCCGACGGGCCGTGGCCTGGGGCTTGGCCCTGGCGCTCCTCTCCGGCAGTGCCATGGCGGACGTACGGCTGGAGACGGGCCGGTTCGGCAACGTCTTCGCCCCGGGGGAGGAGGGGACGGTGCGGGTGCTGACCGACGCGCCGTCCTTTACCTGGACCCTCACGGACTTCGACGGCAAGACGGTGGACTCCGGCCAGGGCAAGGCCCAGGGCGGCGCGGCCGCCTTGCCCCGGCGCTGGCAGGTGCCGGGCTATTATGAGCTGGCGGTGGAGGCGGGGGGCCAGACCGCCACCACCAGCCTCGCCGTCGTGCCAAAGCCGGAAGGCAAGGGGCCGGCCCGCTTCGGGGTGATGACCCACTTCGCCCAGGGCTGGGAGACGGACATCGTGCCGCTGATCGCCCGGCTGGGCGTCAACCATGTGCGGGATGAGCTGTACTGGGCCCAGGTGGAGAAGGAAAAGGGCCGCTACGCCGTGCCCGACCGCTACCGTGCCTATATGCAGGCCCTGGGTGCCGCCGGGATCACGCCCCTGGTGGTGCTGAGCTTCGAGAACAAGCATTACGACGACGGCCAGACGCCCCACACGGCGGCGGGGCACCGGGGATTCGCCAATTACGCCCGCTTCTTGGCCCAGACCTTCCGCGGCCAGGTGCCGGCGGTGGAGGTGTGGAACGAGTACAATGGCAGCTTCTGCAAGGGCCCGTGCAAGCAGGACCGCCCCGGTACCTACGTGGCCATGCTGGCGGAGACCTACCGCACCCTGAAGGCGGACCGGCCGGACCTGGTCGTGGCCGGCGGGGCGGCGGTGCTGCTGCCCCAGCCCTGGTTCCAGGCCCTGTTCGACAAGGGCGCCCTGGACAACATGGATGCCGTGGCCATCCACCCCTACCGCCCCATACCAGAGGGGCTGGAGGATGACCTGGAGGTGTTGCAGCGGCAGATCCGCGACGCCAACGGTGGCCGGCCCAAACCCGTCTGGGCGACGGAGGTGGGGCGGCGGGACCCCAGCCCCCAGGGGCGCCACAACGCCGCCCGCTACATGGTGAAGATCAGCGCCATCCTGCTGACCGGCGGGGTGGATCGGGTCTATTGGTACTTGCTGCGCGACTATGACAAGTTCGGCGGCATGGGGCTGGTCCGCTCCGCCGACGACCCCATGGGCATGTACGCCCCGGCCCCCACCTACCCGGCCTATGCAACGCTGGTTGCCAAGCTGGGCACGGCGGAGCCGATGGGCCGGGTCAAGACGGACCCCCGGACCCGCCTGTACCGATTCGACGCCGGCGGCGCGGCGCGACACGTGGCCTGGTCCTCCGACGGGCCGTCGGTGCTGGAGGCGGAGGCCTCGGGTCCCCTGACCCTCACGACCCCCGTGGGCGCCACGACACAGGTGCAGCCCAAGGGCGGCAGGGTCACCCTGACCCTGGACGAGACGCCGGTCTATATCGATGGCCCGTTGGGCGCGGTAAAGGAACCTGGGCGGAAGCCGCTGCTGGCCGACAGCCGGCTGGATTTCGCCGGCAGCCAGGGGGCCAAGGGCTGGACCTACACCACCCTGGCCGTGGCCCCGCCCGACGCGGCAGGGCAGCCGGCGGCCCTGGCGGCAAAGGCCGATGGCAACCTGGACCCGGCCTGCCCCCTGCCGGAAGGCCGCGCCGACATCGCTGCCCGGCGCGCCGCGGAAAGCGACCCGCTGGAATGGAAGGCCAATGAGTGGAGCACCACCTGGCGGGGCAAGGTGCCCTTCCTGGAGGTGACGCCCCAGGGCGGGCATCCCGGCGTCACCAAGGGCCAGCAGGTCTGGGTGGTGCGCAACTGGACGGCGGAGACCGGCGGGCCGGTGCTGCTGAAAGGTCGCGCCAATCGCTCCTCCAGCCGGGGCGACGGCACCTGCGCCTTGATGCTGCTGGACGGGAAGCCGGTCTGGTCCGCGTTGCTGGGTGGGGAGGGGCGCCCCGGCCAGGCCCGCTTCAGCGTGCCGGAGACGCTGAAGCCGGGCACGACCCTGACCCTCGCCATCACCCCCGGCCCGGGGCTGGACGTGAACAATGACAGCACCAGCTTCGAGGTGCAGGTGGAGGCGCGGTAGGTCGGGGTGACCACCGGGAACCCCGACGTGGGCGCGATGTCGGGGTTCGCTGCCGCTCACCCCGACCTAGGGTCCCTTACACCCGCTGGTAGTTCCGGTTGATGCCCTGGCGGACCAGCTGGTACAGGGGAAAGGCCTTCGCCTTGACCTGCTGGCCCAGGCCGGTCTTCAGGCGGCGGGCCATGGCCTCGGCGGTGGCGAGCGCAGCCGGGCGGCCGTGGGCGATGGCGATGCGGCGCACCTCCTCGATGGTGCGGAGGTACTGGGTGTTGGACACGCCGTCATGGGTCATGTGGCCCAGGATCCCGGGCACATAGGCGCCCTTGCCGCCGGCCCGGTGCAGGCGCAGGAACCAGTCATAGTCCATGGCGCAGCGGTAGCCCGGGTCGAACAGGCCCACCCGCTGGAAGGCGGACTTCCGGGCCAGCACCGTGGGGTGGTTCAGGGCTGGCATCACCTTGCCGATGGTGCGGGCATAGTTCCCATCCCCCCGGTAGCGGAAGGTGGGCCGCCCGCCCTGGTAGAACAGCAGGTCGCCGAAGACGAAGTCCGCCCCCGAAGCCTCAATGGCCGCGACGGCCTTTGCCACCTGGTCGGGCTCCAGCCAGTCGTCGGCGTTGATGAACTGGATATAGCGGCCACGGGCCAGGGCCACGCCCTTGTTGAAGGCGTCGCTGATGCCCTTGTCCTTCTCGCTGAGCAGGAAGTCCTGGGGCCGCAGCCTTTTCCGGAGCAATTCCACCGTGCCATCGGTGGAGCAGGCGTCCACCACCACATGCTCGATGCCTGGGAAGGTCTGCGCCTGGACGCTGTCGATGGTCCGGCCGATGGTCTTGGCCGCGTTCAGGCAGACGGTGACCAGGGTGACGATGGGGGCCGACGGCGGGGCCGGGCGACGGGCCGAGGTGGCGGCATAGTCGGCAAGGGTGGGGGGCATCAGGCGACCTCGGGCGTGGCGTGCCGCGCCGCGGGGGCGTCGGCGGGTGAGGGGAGGGGGCGGGACAGCATCCCGGCATAGAGCCGGGCCAGGGCCGCGGCATGGGCCGCGGGGCTGGGAGGGTCCCGCCAGAAGTGCATGTAGGCGGCGTGGCTCATCTTGACCGCGCGCAACGGTTGGCGGACCACCCGCAGGGCGCTGGCCAGTGCTTCCCGGTCGCCGGGGGGAACGACGATCCCACCGCCGCCCTCGCCGACCAGGTCCGCGGCGGCGGTGGTGCTGCTGGCGATGACGGGGATGCCGTTGGCCAGGGCCTCGGCACAGACCAAACCGCTGGTCTCGTACCAGGTGGAGGGGAACAGCAGGCAGCGGGAGGTGCGGACGATCTCTGCCACCCGGGCGGGCTCGGCCCAGCCGACCAGCTCAGCCCGCGGGTTGGCCAGGCGGATGGCGTTGGCCTCCGGCCCGTCGCCGACGAAGGTGATGGGCATGCCCGCATCGGCCGCCGCCTGGGCGGCCAGGACGACGCCCTTCTCGGGCACCAGCCGGCCCACATAGACGGCGCGCTCGTAGTTTTCCGCCGGGGCGCGGCCGCGGTCGGTGACCTCCACCGGGTTCGGCACCACGTGCTGGCCGATGCCCGCAGGCAGGTAGGGGGCCACCATGCGCCGGGCGAAGTCGCTGACATGCACCAGCTCCGGCCAGGCGGGCGCCGCCGCCAAGGCTCGGTCGGCAAGGGCCTGCCGGGCCACCCGCACCAGCTTGTGGGCATAGGCCCGGCTGTCGCAGTTGGTCCGCAGGCAGGCACCGGACATGGGCGCCACGCCGCAGGGCCGGCGGCGGTTGAAGTCATACAGGGCGCCGTTGGGGCAGGCGAAGAAATAGTCGTGCAGGGTCACCGCATGACGGAAGCCCAGCTCCCCAGGAAGGGACAGGACGGAGGGGCTGAAGGCTTTGGTCCACTGGTGGCTGTGCACCACCGTATCCGCGGGGTCGAAGCGCGACAGGAGCTCGGCCAGTTGCCGGCGGGTGGAGGGGTTCCACACCCCGTCCCGTGCCGCCGCCAGGGGGTTGCGCTTCGTCCAGACATTGGCCGCCCGCACCTGGTGCAGGGGGATGCCGGAGGCAACCAGCGCCTCGTCCGGCGGGCCGACGCAATAGGCGAACTCCACCGGCGTGCCCTGGGCGTGCAGGGCCAGCGTGGCGGCGATAGCCACCTTTGGCGCGCCGCCATTGACATGGCCGAAGTCGGACAGGACCAGGGCCCTCATGGCGTCACCTGCCTCAACCCGCGGAGCATGCGCAGCAGCGGCATCACCGCCCGCCGCGCCAGCAGCAGGACCAGCGGCGGGTAGCTGACCACCCCCACCAGGATGCTGCTCGCCAACAGGGCCAGGGGCGACAGGTGGCCAGCCAGCTCATGCTGCCAGGCCATCACCGCGGCCCCCATGCCCAGCGAGGCGATGAGGATCGGCGCCACGCCCTGCAACAGGGGGCCGGTGGCGATGCCCAGCTCCTTCCGCAGGACCCAGAAGTTCAGGGGCAGCAGCAGCACGGCACGGGCCACAAGGGCCCAGGCCAGGGCGACCATGCCGTGGAAATAGCCCACGGGCAGGACCAGGAAGAGCCCGGCCAGGCTGACCCAGCCCAGGATCAGGCGCCAGCGCAGGATGCCCACCCCGGCCATCAGGGCGCTGGTGCAATAGGTCATGGCCCAGGGCAGGCCCAGCAGCAGCATCACCTGCACCACGGGCACCGCCTCGGCCCACTTCTCGCCGAAGGCCAGGGGCACCAGCACCGGGGCGATGGCCGCCAGGCCGATGAAGGCGGGGAAAGCCAGCAGCACCGACAGGCGCAGCATGGACCCCAGCGCCGCGGCCGTCCGCTCCATGTCATGCTGCAACCGGCTGAAGGCGGGCATGGCCACCTGGCTCACCGGCATGATGACCAGGATGCTCAGGATCTCCAGCAGGCGCCAGCCCATGGTGAACAGGCCCAGCGCCACCGGGCCCAGGAAGGCGCCGATGCCGATGCGGGGAAGCTGCTGCTCCAGGTACATCAGGATGCGGGTGCCCACCGTCTCCGCCACGTAGCGGCGGATGTCGCGAAAATGGGTGGCCCGCGCGGCCAAGCCGGGCCGCCAGGAGGACTTGGCCCAGAGGACGATGAGCTGCACCGTCCATTGGGTGGCAAACATGGCAACCAGGCTGTAGGGGCCATGGCCCCGGAGCGCCATGCCCACCCCCACCAGCCCGCCCACGATGGTGGCCAGGATGCTGCGCAGGGTCAGCACGTCGAACCGCATGTCGCGCTTCAGCAGGGCGACCTGCACGCCGCACAGGGCGAACAGGGGCGGCAGCACGGCGATGAACCGGACAAGGTCCGCCACCTCCGGCAGGCGGTAGAAGGCGGCCAATGGCTGGGCCCCCAGCAGCATGGCGCCCGAGATCAGCCCCGCGACCCCCAGCAGCAGCCAGAAGGCCATGTCGATGTGGCCGGGTTCCAGCTCCTTGCGCTGCACCAGCACGGTGCCGATTCCGTCCACCAGGAAGATCTGGGCCAGGGCCGCCAGCACCATGGCCATCCCGACAAGGCCATAGGCCTCCGGCCCAAGCAGCCGGGCCAGGATGAGGAAGACCAGGAAGTTGATGCCTTCCCGTGACCAGTTGCCCAGGGCCGACCAGATCACGGCGATGGAGAAGCGGTGGCGCAAGCTCGTCTCCGTTCCCCCCTGACGGGTGATGGGCTTCAATCGCCGGCTGCCGGTACCGCGGATGCCTGGGGGTGGGACCCGTCCCGGACAACGGTGATCCGGGCCTTCCGGACGGGCCGGCCGTAATAGAGGGCCTCCAGCTCGGCGCACATGCGCTCCACCGTGAAATGGCGGGACATGTTGCTCGCCGAGGCGGACAGGCCGGCGCGCAGGGCGGGGTCCTTGGCCAGCTCCACCAGGCGCGTGGCGAAGGTGGCCGCGTCCTCCATGGGGAAGATCATGCCGTTCACCCGGTCACGGATGGTGTCGCTCACGCCGCCGAAGTCGGAACAGACCACGGGCACGCCGCAATGCAGCGCCTCCAGCAGGGTGTAGGGCATCCCCTCATAGCGGCTGGGCATGGCCAGCAGGTCGAAGCTCTGGAAGCAGGCCCGGGCCTTCCGCCCGCCCAGCCAGGACACGTTGTCCTTCAGCCCCATCAGGAAGGCGCGGGACTTCAGGTCGTCTTCCAGGCTGCCGCTGCCGATGATGGCGAAATGCAGGGCGGGGTAGCTGTCCAGGGCCATGCGGGCGGCACGCAGCAGCACGTCCACGCCCTTCTGGTACTCCAGCCGGCCGACAAAGCCCACCAGCAGCTTCTCCGGCGCCAGGCCCAATTCCGCCCGCAAGTCGGTGGCGGGCTCGAAGCCCTTGGCGTCGATGCCGTTGCGGATCACCGCCAGCTTGCGCGCCGGGATGCCCAGGGTCTGGGCATGCTCCTTTTCCTGGGTGGAGGTGCAGACCACCTTGCTGGACATGCCCCCGAGGACGCCCTCCACCGTGCGGTAGAGCCGCGATTCCGCCGCGGACAGGCCGGGCGACAAGGTCATGAAGGCATGGGGGGTATAGATGCTGGCCGCGGTGCCCAGAAGGCCCAGCAGGCGGGCATAGAGGCCGCCCTTGGAGCTGTGGCCGTGCAGGATGTCGAACGGGCCGTTCTTGGAGAGGTAGGCCGCGATCCGGGCGAGCGCCAGGGCATCGGAGGGGTGCGGCTCCCGCCGCATGGGGATGGCGGACGTTACCACCCGCGCATCCACCGCCAACTCCGCCAGCAGCGCCGGGTCTGCCCGCAAGGGGGAATAGACCACGTGCACCGTATGGCCGCGGGCCGACATGCCCAGGGCGATGTCCACCACATGGCGTCCGACCCCGGCACCCATGGCCTCGACGATGTAACAGATCCGCATGACCTCAGGTCCTCCGGCCGGCGTTGGTCGCCGGCTCGCTCGTTGGTCGGGCACTCAGTAGGCGCCCCGGGCGATCAGCATCACCCAGGCGGTGCGCAGGGCGATCACCACGTCCCCCCGCAGGGACCAATGGGCGACGTACAGGTTGTCCAGCTCCACCCGGCGGTCATAGTCGGTGTCGTCCCGCCGCAGCACCTGCCACAGGCCGGTCAGGCCGGGGCGGGTGCGCTTGTAATGATCGAACCAGTCGGCATAGCGCTCGATCTCCGCCGCGATGATGGGTCGGGGGCCGACCAGGCTCATGCTGCCGCCAAGCACGTTGAAGATCTGGGGCAGCTCGTCCAGGCTGCTCCTGCGCAGGAAGCGGCCCACCAGGGTGATCCGGGGGTCCTTCTTCAGCTTCTGCTGCTTCTCCCACTCCTCCCGCGCGGCCGGGTCGCTTGCCAGCAGCCGCTGCAACCGGGTCTCCGCGTCCCCCACCATGGTGCGGAACTTCAGGCAGGTGAATGGCTTGCCCTCGGCGCCGATGCGCTGTTGCCGGAACAGGACGGGGCCGCCATCCAGCTTGATGAGAACGGCCACGATCAACATGACCGGCAGGAAGAGAAGGAAGAGGCAGAGCGCCCCGACGACATCTAGCGCCCGCTTGGCGCCATTGCGGTAAAGGGGTTTGGCTTCCTGTTCCTCTTCGAAGCCGAATTCTGAAATCGGATCAAAGACGGAATCAGCCGCAAGCGACTGGTCGACCATTGCCCCCGCCTCCTGGTTTGCCTTCGAGCGACGCGCTGACCGGGCAGCAGCCCCTTCACTTGGTTTGACGTCTTTAGTCTAAATGTCCGGGTAAAGCGTCTGCTTCATATGCCGAACACTTCAAGACTTGAGGTGAATTCGCTTTTGATTTCATGCCGTTGCTGCAATGCAACGCATGTATCGATTGACTAAAACAGTCGGGCCGTCAAAGCAAGCTTCCGGCCGGGACCGACGGAATGGCTGTGGGTGTACTCCCAGGCATGCTTAATGTCATCAAGTGCCCCATCGGTAAACGTGTTGTTCCCGCAATTTCGGGTAAATAGGCGCTTGTAGAGCGGTTAAGGTTACCACCCCTGTGGAAAACCTCGTTCATCTTCGGGATGGGGGTGGGCAGGGAAAGCTGCCCTGATCGGTGCCGGAAGCCGCTGAAAGCTTGGGTTTCGGCCTGCATCGCCATACCCGGACCGACAAGGGTCGCCGACACTTGCGAGGTGGCCGGACATCGCCGGATTCCACCACCTGCTTCCCGGGCCTTCCGCCGCAATAGCATGCCGTCGCCCGGGGTGCTTACCACTAAGCAGCGGAACCTATTCGCCTAATCCAGATGCGCCTTTTGCGCCGATTTGTGTGCCGATTACATTGCACTGCCGCATACCGGCTAAGTGGTTATGGCTGCAATAATTGGGCACGCCAAGAGAAGGATTGGCGACCTGTCGCTTATCCTTTCCAATAGAGATGAAGGGGACGGTCACAGTCCCCCGAGCCTGACAACCCGGGCTTTTGGGAGCCCCGCAGCGTGGAAGGACCCCGCCTGACATGAACGCGATCGGCAAACCTCCCGTCGCCGTGGAGCGTATTGCCCCGGTGGATGCGTCGGAGGACATCGACCTTCGCCAGATCTTCACCATGCTCTGGCGTCGCCGCTACCTGATGGCGGCCGTCGTGGTGGTCCTGTCCGTGCTTGGCGTGATGGCCATCAACAGCATCGTGCCGCGCTACACCGCGACCACGGCATTGCTGCTGGAGGTGAAGAACAACAACATCATCGCCATGGACAGCTTCGAACCGGGGTTGAGCAAGGACAGCGCCCTGATCCGGAGCCAGATGGACATCCTGAAATCCCGCGCCCTGGCGCGCCGGGTGGTGGACAAGCTGGACCTGGAACAGGATCCGGAGTTCAACTTCGCCCTGCAACCCTTCGAGCCGGGCCTGCTGACCCGCACGGGTCTGGTGAAGCTGTTCCCGGAGCCGCTGCGTTCCCGCTTCGAAGAGAAGCCGATCGACCCCACCCTGATCCCGCCCGAGATCATCGAGAGCGCGGTGGTGGGCTCCGCGGTGTCCAAGCTGGGGGTGTTCAACGACGGCAAGTCCTACACGGTGCTGCTGACCTACCAGTCGGAGGACCCGGCCAAGGCGGCGCTGATCGTCAACACCTTCGCCGACATGTACCTGACCGCCCAGTTCGAGAACAAATACCAGGCGGTGGAGCGGGCGTCGGCCTGGTTCGAGCAGAAAAGCGAGGAGTTGCGCCAGCGGGTGGTGGAGGCGGACCGCGCCGTCCAGCTCTACCGTGAGCAGAACAACATCGTCACGGTGAACGGCAACACCCTGGCCAACAACCAGCTTGGCACCCTCAGCAGCATGCAGATCGCGGCCCGGGCCAAGCGCTCCGCAGCGGAGACGGCCCTGCGAGAGGCCCGCGACCTTGCCCGCAACCCGGCCCGCGACGCGGCCAACGCCACGCCCGCGGTATGGACGACACCCCTGCTGCAGTCCCTGCGGCAGGAGATGCACACCCTAAACACCACGCTGGCCGAGCTGCGCACCACCCATAGGCCGACGCACCCGGACGTGGTCAACGCCAATGCCCGGCTGAAGCAGGTACAGACCCAACTCACCCAGGAACTCCAGTCCTCCATCCAGCGGCTGGAGGCGGAACTGGGTGCCGCCCGGGCCGAGGAGCGGGAGCTGGACAGCAAGGTGGCGGATGCCGCCAAGACCAACGAGGCCGGCGACCGCGCCAGCATCGTCCTGCGCCAGCTTGAGAACGAGGCGGACGCCGCCCGGTCGCTCTACAAGACCTTCCTGGAAGGGGCGGGGCGCATCTCCGTCCAGCTGGACGCCCCCGGCGCCGACGCCAGCATCCTGTCCCGCGCCGAGCGTCCCCTGGGCCCGTCCTACCCGCAACGCACCATCCTGATGGCGCTGACGCTGGTCGGGGCCATCCTGGCCGCCCTGGCCCTGGTGCTGGTGGTGGAGTTCCTGGACCACGGCTACCGCGCCCCGGAGGATGTGGAGCAGAAGCTGGGCCTGCCCGTGCTGGGCATGGTGCCGCAGCTCCGCCGTCTCGGCACCGGGGAGCACCCGTCGCTGACGGCGATCAAGGAACCCTTGGGCCAGTATGCGGAGGCGGTGAGCGCCCTGCGCACCTCCCTGACCCTGGCCCCGGCGGAGCGGCGGCCGCGGGTGGTGATGGTCACCTCCGCCGTGCCGGACGAGGGCAAGACCAACGTGGCCGTGTCCCTGGCGCGGCTGGCGGCGGCGGCGGGGAAGCGGGTGATCCTGCTGGAGTGCGACCTGCGCAAGCCCACCATCGCCCGGGTGATGGCCAATGCCGGCCGCCGGCCGGACGTGGGCGCCGCAGGCCTGGCGGAGGTGATCCAGGGCGAGCACGACCTGTCCCAGGTGTTGCGCGTCGACCCGGCCAGCGGCATGCACTATGTCCCCGCGGGCAAGCGCATCCGCTTCGCCGTGGAGCTGTTGAGCAGCCCGCGGACGCAGATGCTGATCTGCGACCTTGCCACGACCTACGACATGGTGGTGATCGACACGCCGCCCGTGGGCGTGGTGCTGGACGCGCTGGTGCTGGCCGGCATGGCCGACGCCACGCTGCTGGTGGTCCGCTGGGGCCGTACGTCGCGCCACCTCGTCTCTTCCGCCGTCGCCAAGCTGGCGGGCACGGGGACGCGGATCAGCGGGGTGGTGCTGTCCCGGGTCAACATCAAGAAGCTGGCCCGCTACAGCCGCACCCAGGCCCCCGCCAAGTACCAGCAAAGCTATTTCCCAAGCTGACACCCGGCATCCGCCGAGCAACCGACCTGCGACAAGGCCGGCCCGTGACGAACGGGCCGGCCTTTCTGTTTCCGGGGCAGGCAGGTCATGCCCGCAGCACGCCGGCATCGTTTCGGCTGGCTGGAAAACGCCTTCCCGGACGGGTGGGAGGGTCCGGATTGACCGGGATCAATGCCCGCCGCGGCGGCTTCGGCGAGGCTTCGAAACGTTGGCGGACGCACGTTCCTGCCGTGACAGAACTGTGACCTCGCCACATTTTCCCATCGCAATCGGGCTTCAGCAACACCGAAGCAACGGCATCACATTTGCTGGGGCTTTCGGCGCCGCAGCATGCGCTTTCTGCATCTCATGCAGGATTGTTGCAGGACTTCTTCTTGCGATGTGGGTGCGGCCAAGCCCCTGTTGCGTCATCCGAATATTGGCATTCGCTAATGCAATTTCCCGTCAGGTATCCATGGAAGGATACATGTCGAATATTGGGTAATTTTGCTGGTGAGGTCCGGATTTTTTCACAGTTGACCAGACAGTAGACTTATCTGTGACCTAAATAGTCTTGCCTTTTTCCTGACACATTTACCTCTTTTTAACAACCCCGCCAAAGAATTCCCATCAGATCGGGATTACCACAATCGATATGCGTCGGCATTCCCCATGCCGGCCGGAAGAGAGGTATTGCGCCATGGTCGCCAACCACATCGACGCCCTGCTCGGCCCCGACATGACCCAATGGAACAAAGGTTCCGTCGGGGTGGCCACCAACCTGACCTACACCTTCCTCCAGAAACTCCCGACCTACTATTCCCGCCTCGTCCGCGAAAAGGATGGCTTCAAGCCCTATACGGACGCCCAAGAGGCGGCCATGAAGAAGATCCTGGCTGCCTATTCGAGCGTGGCCAAGGTCAGCTTCACCGAGAAGACGCAGTCCGGCACGGCCGAAGGCGATGTCGGCAAGCTGGCCTTCGGCAACGCCTACAATTCCGGCATGAGCGGCTGGGGCTACCCGCCCTCGTCCACGGTCGGCGGCGATGTGTGGATCAGCACCGCCAAGACCGGTTGGGACAACCCCGTCGCCGGCCAGAAGCCCTATTGGGTGATGATGCATGAGCTGGGCCACGCCCTGGGCCTGAAGCATCCGGGACCTTACGACGTCGCCGGGGGTAAGGAGGACGGGCCGTTCCTGCCGTCTTCCACGGACAACCAGCAATACACGGTCATGGCCTACGACATGCACCCCACCATGGGGTCCGTCCGGCCGCAGACCCTGCAGCTCTATGACATCGCCGCCCTGCAGCACCTGTACGGCGCCAACATGTCGTACAAGACCGGCAACGACGTGTACAAGCTGGCCGGCTTGAAGGACTACGTCGCCACCTTCTGGGACGCCGGCGGCACCGACACCTTCGACGCCACCGGGGAAACCCGGTCCGCCACCATCAACCTGAACGAGGGCGCCTTCAGCTCCGTCGGGGCGAAGGGCAGCACCGCCGCGGTGAACAACATCGCCGTGGCCTTCGGTGCCAAGATCGAGAATGCCAATGGCGGCAATGCCGGCGACAAGCTGGTCGGCAACGCGCTGAACAACGTCCTGCGGGGCAATGGTGGCGACGACACCATCACCGGCGGGGCGGGCAACGACACCATCGACGGCGGCACCGGGACCGACACGGCCACCTACAAGGGCAACCTCAGCGGCTTCAAGTTCGCCATGGATGGCGGCACGCTGGTGATGACCAGCACGCTGGACGGCACGGACCGGGTGGTGAACGTGGAGAAGTTCGTCTTCTCCGACACGACCAAGAGCTGGGCCGACCTGGTGGCCCGGGCCGGCGGCGCCACGGCCGCCCCGCCGCCGCCGCCTTCGACCAGCCCGGACCCCGGCACGGTGGCCGGGAAGACCGTCCAGGGCACCAGCGGATCCGACAAGCTGTACGGCAGCAACGGCGCGGACAAGTTCATCGGCGGGGCGGGCAACGACCTGCTCTACTCCGCCAAGGACGGGGTGGCTGACACCTTCGTCTTCGCCAAGGGCAGCGGCGCCGACCGCATCTTCAACTTCGAGGCCGGCATCGACAAGCTGGACCTGCGCGGCTACGGCGTGGACAGCCTGTCCGACAGCGGGATCAAGGTCAGCCAGGGCAGCAGCGGGGCCGTGCTGGACATGGGCGACGGCAACCGGGTGGTGCTGAACGGCGTGAAGACCGTGGACCTGGTGGGGTCCAAGATGTTCGTTTCCGCCGACGGGCTGGAGTATATCGGCGCCTGACGGGCCTTCCCGGGGCAATGGGAAGTAGGGGGGGCGGCCCGGCGAGGGCCGCCCTTTTGCCATTCCGGGGTGCCGCGTGGGGGAGCGGTGCGAAACGGCTACCCAGGGCGGGGTCTCACCCCGCATCTCGCAGGCGCACAACACGGCTAGTCCCGATGCCCCCTGCGGTCCTGGGGCCGGCGGTCCTTATCCTGCCGCTGACCGTAACGGCGGCAAGCAAGTGTCGGAGGGGGCCAGCATGGCAAGGCAGGGCGCGCGCATCATCCCGGTGCTGATGTCCGGCGGGTCAGGGTCACGGCTCTGGCCCCTGTCGCGGGAGCGCTACCCGAAGCAGCTCCTGCCCCTGTGCGGGGAGCGCACCATGGTGCAGGAGACGGCCCTGCGGGTGCACGGCCCCGCCTTCGCCGACCCCATCGTGGTCTGCAACCAGGAACACCGCTTCGCCGTGGCGGAACAGCTCCGCGCCGTGGGGGTGAGCCCCCGCCACCTGGTCCTGGAACCTGCCGGCCGCAACACCGCCCCGGCCCTGGCGGTGGCGGCGGCGCTGGCGGTGGAGGCGGATCCGGAGGCCCTGGTCCTGGCATTGCCGGCGGACCATGCCGTGCTGGACGTCCCCGCCTTCCATGAGGTGGTGGCGAAGGCGGCGGCCCTGGCGGGCCATGGCTATATCGTCACCTTCGGCATCCGGCCCGCCGGCCCGCACACCGGCTACGGCTACATCCAGGTGGGGGCGGCCTTCGACGGGCATGAGGGCGTCCACGTGCTGGAGCGTTTCACCGAGAAGCCCTGCCGCGCCGTGGCCGAGGAGTATGTGGCCGGCGGGCGGCATCTCTGGAACAGCGGCATCCTGTTGGCCCCGGCGGCCTTGCTGCTGGCGGAGCTGGAGCGGTTCGAGCCCGCGGTGCCCGCCGCCACGGGGCAGGCGCTGATGCGCGCCGCCCGCGACCTGGACTTCCTGCGCCTGGACCCGGCGGCTTTCGCGGCGGCACCTTCCGTCTCCATCGACATCGCGGTGATGGAGCGGACCGACCGGGCCTGCGTGATCCCCTGCGACCTGGGTTGGACGGACGTGGGCTCCTGGTCCGCCCTGTGGGACATCGCTTCGAAGGACGCGGACGGCAACGTCACCCTGGGCGACGTGATGCTGGTGGACAGCCGCGACACCTATGTCCGCACCACGGACGGCAAGCTGGTGGCCGCGGTGGGGCTGGAGTCCGCCGTGGTGGTGGTCACCGAAGACGCCGTGCTGGTCGCCGCCAAGGACCGGGTGGAGGAGGTCAAGCAGGTGGTCACCCGCCTGAAGGCCGATGACCGCCGGGAGCACCTGGAGCACAAGCGCGTCTACCGCCCCTGGGGCTATTACCAGTCCGTCCATGACGGCAGCGGCTTCCAGGTCAAGCGCATCACCGTCTATCCCGGCCGTAGCCTGTCCCTGCAATACCACCACCACCGGTCGGAGCACTGGGTCGTGGTGGACGGGGAGGCCATCGTCACCGTCGGCGACGAGGTCCGCACCATCCGCGCCAACGAGTCCGTCTACATCCCGCGCGAGGCGGTGCACCGCCTTGAGAACCTGGGCCCGGCGGAGCTGCACCTGATCGAGGTGCAGACCGGCAGCTACCTGGGGGAGGATGATATCGTCCGCCTAGCCGACCATTACGGCCGGTCCTGACCCGGGGGCTGGGCGTGGCTTGGGAGACCTGGGGTGACCTTAAGGTGACCTGAGGAGACGCTAAGGTGACGCTTAAGGTGACCATGTCTCCTTCCCAGGACGTTGATCCGCATAGGGAAACTGTCTTAAGGTGACAAAGGTGACGCGGTTCCGACCATGTCTCCTTTGTCACTTTAAAACCAGCAGCTTGCCGCATTCCGCACTGTCCAAGACCCGGCGCGCCCGATACAGGCGACCTGCCCATCCTGGCGCAGTCTAGGAGTTCTGTCCAGTCCGGCGGGCCGGCACCGCGCAGCCCACGAATTCGGGCAGGCGGGCGGTGAGATCCTGGGCGGCCAGGCCCGCCGCCCCTGTTAGCCGTCCCCAGGCGAAGCAGGCCGCCAGCAGCAGGTCGCCGCGGCCACGGCGCCCCCGCAGCACCCCCAGGGCAAGGGGGCCCAGGCTGCCGGCGTGGCGCAGCGCCTTGCATGCCACCGCCGCCGACCAGCCGGCTGCCGGGCGCTGTCCCAGGGAGTCCGCCAGCGCCTGGGAGCGGCCGAGGCCTGCCGTCATGCGCATGAGGTAGCGGACGGTGGTCCGCCGGGCCGGGATGGCATGGCGCAGCACACACCCCGGCACGTACCAGAGCCCGCGGCCCGTGGCGGCGAGGCGCAACGCGATCTCCACGTCCCCGCCGGATACCAGGCGCTTGCCGACCCGGTCATCCAGGTATTGCCGGTCCAGCCAGCCGGTGGCCGCCAGGGCGTCGCGGTTCACCACCATGCCGGCCCCCACCAGGAAATCCACGGCCAGCGTCTGGTCGCCGCGGTCCTGGGCCGCGAAGCACCAGCCGTGGCGAACGGCCAGCGGGGTGGGCTCACCCTGCCAGTCCAGCACCACCCGCCCACCGAAGCCGGCCGTTCCCAGGTGGGACCGGGCGAAGTCCAAGGCATGTCGCACCCAGTCGGGCGCCAACAGGCAGTCATCGTCCACGAAGGCCACCCAGGGGGCCGCGGCTTCCACCACCCCGCGGCGGCGGGCAGGGGTCAGGCCCTGCACCGGTTCAGGCACGCGGACAAGCCCGGGGACGAGGCCCGCCGCCCGGTGACGTCCAACCACGTCCGGCGTGTCGTCCGTGCAATTGTTGTCCACCACCATGACGGCCCAGGACCCGTCGCGCGGGGCGTCCTGAGCGGCCAGCCCCGCCAGGGTCCGGTCGAGCATTGGCGCGTTGTTGTAGGTGCAGACGACGATCTGCAGCAACGATCCGGTCATGACACAGGTCCTCCCCGCTGGAAACCTGTGTCCCAGGGACGGACATCTGCCGTGTTTTGCCCATATATGCATACGCCGCTATGCGGTCGCGCCTGGATTCGCCGATCGGTAAAATGCGTTCAATCCGAATTATCCCGTCACTGCCCCAGCCTAAGCCCTATTCCCAAAGGCAACGGGCTAAGCGGACAGGCATAGTTCAGTAGGGCCGCCTGGGCGGTCCCAAGTCCCGGGGGCCGGCGGGGGAGAAGTCGTGCTGGGTGACAACAGCCTTTCCTTTGTCCTGTGCGCGCACAATGCCCGTGACCGCATCGGCGACTGCCTGTCGCACCTCTCCCGGCAGCGCCTGATTGTGGGCCAGGGCTATGAAGTGGTGCTGGTGGACAACGGTTCCACCGACGGTACCGCCGACCTCGCCCGGCAAGTCTGGCAGCGTGAAGGGGCGACGGCGCCCCTGCGCGTCGTGCCGGAGCCGCGGCTCGGGCTCGTGCATGCCCGCCTGACCGGGATCCGCGCCGCCCGGCACGAGGTGCTGAGCTTCGTGGACGACGATACCTGGATGGCACCGGACTGGGTCGCCACGGCCCTGCGCACCATGGAAGAGCACCCGACGGTCGGCTTGGTCGGGGCGGAAGGGGAGGCACGCTTCCCCGCGGACGGCGGCCCCCCCTGGTTCCAGCGCTTCCGCCACGGCTATGCGGTGGGGCCGCAGGGACCGGCTGGCGGCGGGCCCGTTCCCCTGGGGGACATCTTCTACGGTGCCGGGCTGACGGTGCGCCGGTCGGCGGTGCTGTCGCTGCTTGACCGTGGCTTCACCCCCCTGTTGACAGGGCGCACGGGGGCCGGGCTGGCCTCCGGCGAGGATGCGGAGCTGTGCCTCGCCCTGGTGGCCGACGGCTGGGACACCTGGTTCCAGCCAAGCCTGCGTTTCCAGCACCTGATGACGCCGAGGCGCCTCACGGAGGGCTATCTGGAGGGCCTGTTCTATGAGCTTGGCCGCTCCGTCCCGCTGATCGAGACCTATCGCCAGGTGATCTGGCAGCGGCAGGGCAAGGGGTTGAAGGCGCTGTGGCGCAGCCCCGTGCCCCGCGTGCTGGCCGCCACCGCCAAGCTGGGCAAGCGGCGGCTGGCGCGGATGGGGGCCACCAGCCCGGCCGATGTCCTGTCGGCCCGCATCTCCGCCGCGTTCTTCCGCGGGCAGCTCCGCGCCTACGGCGGGTACTGGTCGCAGGGACCGGCCCTGCGCCGCTCCATCCGGTCATGGCTGGACAACCCGGCCCAGGGCACCGACCATGACCCTGCCCGGTACGAGACCCATGCCCGCGCGGGTTGACCCGCCCCCACGCCGGGGCCTGCGCGCCCTGTGGTCCCTGGCCGCACGCTGGCCGGGGCCGCTGGCCGCCGTCATCGGGCTGGGTATCCTGTCATCGCTGTTCGAGGGGATCGGGCTTTCCCTGTTCATCCCGCTGCTGCACAGCTTCGCCGACGCGCCCCTGCCGGTGGGCGGCGACCTGGTGGGGCGGCTGGCGGCCCTGGGCCAGGGCATCCCGGAAGACTGGCGGATGCCGGCCATCGTCCTGGCCATCTTCGGCTGCATCTGCCTGAAGTCCCTGCTGCAATATGCCGGGTCCACGGCTGCCTCCTGGCTGGCGGGGCAGGCCGGGCACAGGCTGCGCAGCCAGCTTTTCCACCGCTTCCTGGGCATGAGCCAGGCCTGCTTCGAGGGCCAGCGCTCCAGCACCCTGATGAACGGGCTGGCGACGGAGACCTGGAGCGCCACCCGCGCCCTGTCGGTGCTGCTGGCGGCCATCGCCAATGTCTGCACCATCCTGCTGTTCGTCGCCCTGCTGCTGGCCATCAACTGGCGGGCCACCCTGGTGGTGGCCGGGGCGTTGGGGGGCATCGCCCTGCTGGTGCATCTGGTGACACGCCGGGCCCGGCGGCTGAGCGCGGCGGGGGTGGCGGCCAACAAGGCCTTTGCCGACCGCATGTGGGAGGCGCTGGGCGGCATGCGGGTGATCCGCGCCTTCGGCCAGGAGGAGCGGGAGGCGGAGCGCTTCGCCGCCGCGTCGGAGCGGGTACGCCACAGCTTCTTCCGCATGGAGCGGATGACGGCCCTGGCGTCGCCCTTGTTCGAGAGCCTGTCGGCCCTGCTGGTCCTGGGCATGCTGGCGGCGCTGCTGGTGCAGGACCGCGGCGCCTTGCCCTCCATGGCGGCCTTCGCGCTGATCCTCTACCGCCTGCAGCCGCAGGTGCGCCAACTGATCGCCCACCGCACGGCCCTGTCCACCCTGGCGGGCCCGGTGGCGGAGGTGTTCGGCCTGCTGCACCCGGCGGAGCGGGACGTGATCCGCGGCGGGACCGGGGTCCCAGGCCCGCTCACCCGCGGCGTGGCGTTCGACCGGGTCACCTTCGGCTATGGGGAGGGGGAGCCGGCCCTGCGGGAGGCCAGCTTCACCATCCCGGCGGGCAAGGTCACCGCCGTGGTCGGCCCGTCCGGCGCGGGGAAAAGCACCGTGGCCGGGCTGCTCTGCCGCTTCTTCGACCCGCAGGACGGCACCATCCTGGTGGACGGCACGCCGTTGCCTGCCCTGGACCTGCGCGCCTGGCGGCGGCGCATCGGGGTGGTGGCCCAGGACGTGGTGCTGTTCAGCGGCACGGTCCACGACAACATCGCCTATGGCCGCCCCGACGCCACGCGGGCGGAGGTGGAGCAGGCCGCCCGGATGGCCCAGGCCGACGGCTTCATCGCCGCCCTGCCGCAGGGCTTTGACACGCCCCTGGGCGACCGGGCCATGCGGCTGTCCGGCGGGCAGCGCCAGCGTATCGCGCTGGCCCGCGCCATGCTGTGCCAACCGGACGTCCTGCTGCTGGACGAGGCCACCGCAGCCCTGGACAGCCGTGCCGAGCATCTGGTGCGGGAGGCGCTGGAGACCTTCCGCCAGGGCCGGACCGTGCTGGTCATCACCCACCGGTTGGACAGCCTGGCGCTGGCCGACCACATCGTCGTGCTGGACCAGGGACGGGTGGTGGAGCAGGGGGCCTATGCCACCCTGCTGGCCCGCCGCGGCCTGTTCGCCCAGCTCCACGCCTATCAGGAGCGCCCCGCCCAAGCGGCCGGCGCCCGCCAGACCGCGGGATAGCCGCCATGCCCTATGCCTTGCACACGCTGGATATCGAGAACCTTCCTGACAGCCTTGCCCTGGGCACGGAGGAAAACGGGTTCGCCCTGGTCGTCCGCCACCGTGGCCGGCCCGCCGGGATGGTGATGGAACCGGGCAAGCCGGGGGAGGTGGTCGGACGCGGGCGGCTGGAGGCGCTGGTGGCCAAGGCCGCCGGCACCAGCCTGCTGGAACAGCGCGCCCTGGCAGCGCTGGCGGCGGGGGAACCGGCGCCGCCGCCCCTGCCGGTCACCGCCTGCATCTGCACCAAGGACCACCCGGACCTGGTGGAGCGCTGCCTGGCGGCCCTGACCGCACTGCCGGAATGGGTGGCGGAGGACCGGACGACCTTCCGCATCCTGGTGGTGGACAACGCCCCCAGCGATGGGGCGACGGCGGCGGTGGTCGCCCGCTTCCCCGGCGTGGACTATGCCATGGAGCCGCGCCCCGGCCTGGATTTCGCCCGCAACAAGGCCATCGCCGCCAGCCGGGACGGGCTGCTGGCCTATGTGGACGACGACGCGGTGGTGACGCCCGGCTGGCTGGCCGGCCTGCGCCGGGCCTGGGCGGACAACCCGGACGCGGGCGGCTTCACCGGGCTGGTCCTGCCTTTCGCGCTGGAGACGGAAGCCCAGGTGCTGTTCGAGCGGCGGGGCGGCTTCGGCCGTGGCTACCGCCGCATCCGCCACATGCCAGTGGACCCCCGCAACAGGGTGCATCCCTGCGGGGCCGGGACCTTCGGCGCCGGCTGCAACATGGCTTTCCCGCGGGAGGTGCTGATCGCGCTCGGCGGCTTCGACGAGGCGCTGGACACCGGCCGCCCCCTGCCAGGCGGCGGGGACCTGGACATCTTCTACCGGGTGGTCCGCTCCGGCCGGCCGCTGGTCTATGACCCGGACTACGCGCTGGCCCATGAGCACCGCAAGGACATGGCGGGGCTGAAGCGGCAGTACTGGACCTGGGGGCAGGGCTTCATGGCCTTTGTCACCAAGTCCCGCCGGTCCGACCCGGCCGCGCGGCGGCGGTTTTCCTGGCTGATCTTCTGGTGGCTGCGTCACCAGGGGCGGGAACTGGCCCGTGCCCTGCGGGGAAAGGGCGACGTGCCCGTCGGCATGGTGGTGGCCGAGCTGCGCGGCGCCGTCACGGGCATCCTTGGCGAGTATGACCGGTCCCTTCGCCGGACCGCGGAAATCCGGAGGCGCTTCCCATGACCCCGGCCCCTTGGCGCATCCTGCACCTGGAATTGTCCGAACCCCTGCCGGACCTGGAGATCTCGCCACCCTGGCGGAAGCTGCTGGTCTATTGGCAATGGAAGGGCACGCCCCTCGGGTGTCGGGAATATGATGTGGGGGAGTTGCCCCGGCCGGCGGCCGCGGTGCGGGTGGATGCCGTGCAGGCCATCGCCCCGGCCCTGGGCGGCCTGTTGGGCCTGCCCGGGTTCGAGGACCGCACGCTGTACCGCAGCCCGGCCCGCCGCCGCGCGGCTGGGGCCGACCTGGCCGCCCTGCTGGCGGTCGAGGACCCCTTCCGCGCCCTGGAGGAGGAACTGGCCCGGCAGGCCGCGCGCTGCCGGTCGGCGGGGACCCTGTCCGTCATCGTCTGCACCCGGCGCCGGCCCGATGCCCTCGCCAAGTGCCTGGACGCGCTGGAGGCCTGCCGCGGGCACATCGACGAGTTGCTGGTGGTGGACAACGACCCCGCCGACCCGGGCACCTTCGCCGTCGTGCAGGGCCGGCCCTGGGTGCGCTACGTGGCCGAGACGCGGCCGGGGCTGAGCCGCGCCCGCAATGCCGGTATCCGGGCCGCCAAAGGCGACCTGGTGGCCTTCACCGACGACGACGTGGAGGTGCGCCCCGATTGGGCCTTGCGCCTGCGTTGCGCCTTCACCGGGCCGGAAGTGGCGGCGGTGACCGGCCTGGTGCTGCCCGCCAGCCTGGAGACAGACGCCCAGGTGGTGTTCGAGAAGGGCTTCGGGGGCTTCTCCGGCGGCTTCCGCCCGGTGGCCTTCGGGCCGGATTTCCTGGACGATTACCGCCGCCAAGGCGCCCCAGTCTGGCGGTTGGGGGCGGGGGCCAACATGGCCTTCCGGCGGGACGTGTTCCAGGGCGTTGGCCTGTTCGACGAGCGGCTGGGGGCCGGGGCCGCCGGGTGCAGCGAGGATTCGGAGATGTGGTACCGGCTGCTGGCAGCCGGCCTCACCTGCCGGTACGACCCCACCGCCGTCGTCCTGCACCACCACCGGCGGGAATGGTCGGCGCTGCGGGGGCAGGTCCATGCCTACATGAAGGGCCATGTGGCGGCCCTGCTGGTGCAGTTCGCCCGCCACCGGCACTGGGGCAACGTCCGGCGCATCGGCCTGTCGCTGCCGGCCCACTATGTCAAGCTGTCCGCCCGTACCCTGCTCCGACGGGGCGACCGGCGGCGCAACGCCCTGCTGGCGGTGGAGCTGGGGGGCTGCCTGTCCGGCCTGTGGGAAGGTGCCCGCCTGGGCAAGGAGGCCCGCGAATGAGCAGCATCGCCGAACTGGCGCCCGCCCCGGCCCCCGCGGCCGAGGTACCCGACAAGGCCGCCCTCGCCGCCTTCCTGGCAGGCAACCCGTTTCCCCGACCGCTGACCCTGGGGTTCTTCTACCGGGAGAAGATGCGCGCCATCCACCGCATCGCCCCGGCCACCGGCGTGCGCCGGGTGCTGGAGGTGGGCGGGGGGCAGAGCGGGCTGACCGGCCTGCTCTATCCCCGCGCCCAGGTGGTGAACCTGGAGCTGGACACCAAATACGCCAAGGCCCCCTGCAACCAGGGGCCCCGTGTCCGGTTCGTGGGCGGTGATGCCACCAACCTCCCGTTCGAGACGGGCAGCTTCGACGCGGTGACCCTGTTCGACCTGCTGGAGCACGTGCCCGACGACGCGGCCGTGGCGAAGGAGGCGTTGCGGGTGGTGCGGCCGGGCGGGCACGTGCTGGTCAGCACCCCCTGCGCGGACTGGCGCCACCCCTACCATGGCTGGATGCGCCCCATCTGCCGCCCGGAGGCGGAGCTGATGGCGGAGTGGGGCCATGTCCGCCGCGGCTATGCCATGGCCGAGCTGGAAAGGCTGTTCGGGGCCAGGCCGGACAATGCGGTTGGCTTCATCACGGCCTTGTCGGTGATCGGGCATGACGTGGCCTTTTCCTGGCTGCCGCAGAAGGCCAAGGTCGCCCTCTGCACCCTGCTGGCCCCGCTGAGCTGGGCTGGCTACATCGCCACCCCGGGCCCGGAGCGGTGCCAGGAAGTGGCCGCCGTCTGGCGCAGGGGCTGAGCGGACATGGCCGGCGGCACCGTGGCGCTGCTGCCCTGGGGCAACGTGGTGGAGGATTTCCTCGACCCCATCGGCCTGACCGTGGACGATTTCGAGCAGGGCATGACCGGCGGCTGGCTGTTCGGCTATGCCCAGGCCCTGGCAAAGGCGGGCTGGCGGACGGTGATCGCCTATCCCTCCCGTGCCGCCCATTTTACCCGCACCAACGAGATGGGCCTCGTCCGCACCATCCATGCCGGGAGCGGGGCCGTCATGGTGCGGCTGCCGGTGCCGCCGGCCTATGCCAAGGTGGTTCGGCGGGTGAGGGACCCCTATGGCTGGACCGCCCAGGCCATGTTCGGGCCGGTGCCTCGGCCCCTGCGCCCGGCGGCGGACCTGTTGCGGCAGGCCTTGCCCTACATGGCCTTCCCCGGGGCGGCGCTGGAGGCGGTGCTGCGGGGCGAGGGCTGCACCGCCCTGATGGTCCAGGAGTATGAGTACGCCCGCTTCGACCTGGCGGTCCGGCTGGGCAGGCGCATGGGCATCCCGGTCTTCGCCACCTTCCAGGGGGGGGACGGGCACCCGCCCGGCATCGAGGACCGTATCCGCCCCCGGTCGCTCAAGTCCGCGGCGGGGCTGGTGGTGGGCAGCGGGGCGGAACTTGAGCGGCTGAAGGCCCGCTATGGCCTGGACCCCTGCCGGCTGCACCGCATCGGCAACCCGCTGGACCTGCGGATCTGGCAGGCCCGGGACAAGGCGGACTCCCGCGCCGCCCTGGGCATCCCGGAAGGGGCGCGGGTGGTTGTCTGCCACGGGCGGGTGGAGATCCGGCGCAAGGGGCTGGACCTGTTGCTCGCGGCGTGGCGGCAGGTGGCGGCTGCCCGGCCGGGGCAGGACATCCGGCTGCTGCTGCTGGGGGACGGCGCGGACGGGGACAGGCTACAGGCCCTGCTTGCGGCCGACCCGGTGCCGGGCCTGACCTGGAACCGGGGCTATACGCTGGACCGGAAGGCGGTGGTGCGGGCCCTGTCGGCCGCCGACGCCTATGTCATCGCTTCCCGCCAGGAAGGCTTCCCCGTGGCACCGCTGGAGGCCATGGCCTGCGGCTTGCCCGTGGTGGCGGCGGAGACCCACGGCATCCGCGACGTGCTGGCGGAGGGGGAGGGCAGCGGCGGCCTTCTGGTCCCGCCGGAGGACCCGGACGCCCTGGCCGCCGCCCTGTTGCGGCTGCTGGACGACCCGCCCAGGGCCCGCGCCCTGGGGGAGAGGGCGCGGGCGCGGGTGGAGCGGGAGTACGCGCTGGAGCCCGTGGGCAAGAGGCTGGCCGCCGTCCTCAACCCTTGAAGGTGTTGCAGGCCTCGATGGTGCCCTGGCGGAAGCCGGTGTCGAACCAGCGGGTGCGCTGCTCGGCGCTGCCATGGGTGAAGCTGTCGGGCACCGCCACGCCGCGGGACTGCTTCTGCAACCGGTCGTCGCCCACCGCCGCCGCGGCGCCCATGGCCTCCTGCACGTCCCCGGCCTCCAGCACCTTGAACCGTTCCTGGGTGTGGTGGGCCCAGACGCCGGCCAGGCAGTCGGCCTGCAGCTCCAGCCGCACGGACAGGGCGTTGGACTCCGCCTCGCTGCCGGCCGTCCGGCGGGCCTGTTGCACCTGGCCGGAGATGCCCAGCAGGTTCTGCACATGGTGGCCCACCTCATGGGCGATCACATAGGCCTGTGCGAAGTCCCCCGGCGCGCCCAGGCGCTGGCGCAACTCGTCATAGAAGGTGAGGTCGATGTACAGCTTTTCATCCAGCGGGCAGTAGAAGGGTCCCATGGTGGACCGGGCGGAGCCGCAGCCGGACTGTACGCTGCCGCTGAACAGCACCAGGGTCGGCTCCCGGTAATCCTGCCCCAGGCTGCGAAACTGCTCGTTCCAGACATCCTCGGTATAGCCAAGCACGACGCGCACGAACTCACCTTGCGGGTCCTGGCCCGCGGTGGCGGCGGGCGGCGGGCCGTAGGCCACCTGCGGGTCACCTTCCGTCTGGTAGCCGGGGGCCGGGCCGTAGCCTGCATCCCCGCCGCCCAGCAGCATGCGCGGGTCCACGCCGAAGAACAGGGCCAGCAGCAGCACGATGATGGTGCCGCCGATGCCCAGGCCGCCACGCCCGCCCAGCCGGAACCCGCCGCCGCCGATGCCCGGCCCGACACCGCCCCCGGCCCCGCGCCGGTCTTCCACATTGTCGCTGCGTCGCCCGCCTTGCCAGCGCATGGCCGTTCCCCCGGATTGTTTGTCGGGGAAAGAACAGGCGAGGCGGGAAAGTGGCTCCCCCGCGCCGCGGATGGTCACGCCGCCTTCTTGCCGGTCATGTCGGGCAGGTCCAGCACGCAGCGCAGGCCCTGGTCCGTCCATTCGATGCGGTAGTCCCCCTGGAGCTGGTGGCGCACCACCATGGACAGCAGGGTGGAGCCGAAGCCTTTGCGCTTGGGCTCCACCGCCGGCGGGCCGCCTTCCTCCTGCCAGGTCAGGCGCAGGCGGGTGCCGTCAAGGGTCCAGGTCACCCGGACCACGCCGGCGGGGACGGACAGGGCCCCGTGCTTGGCGGCGTTGGTGGCCAGCTCGTGCAGGATGAGGCCGATGGACTGGACCACGTCGGGGATGAGCTGCACCGCCGGCCCCTCCAGCAGGACATGGCCCGGCTCGGCGAAGGGCGCCAGCTCGTCCTGCACCAGCCGGTTCAGGTCGGCGCCGGACCAGGCGGCGGTGGCCAGCAGGCTGTGGGCCCGGGCCAGGGCGGAGATGCGCCCCTCCACCGCCGCCACGAGCTGTTCCACCGTGTTGGCGCGGCTCAGGCGGACCACCGCCTGGGCCACGGCCAGGGCGTTCTTGGCCCGGTGGTCAACCTCCCGCATCAGAAGCAGCTGGCGTTCCTCCGCCTCCTTGCGGTCGGTCATGTCGCGGCAGATGCCGGTCATCCGGGAACCGCGGCCCGTCTTGTCGCGCAGCAGTTCACCGCGCAGCAGCAGCCAGCGCCGACTGCCGTCCGGCCGCATGATCCGGAACTCCTGGTCCAGCGGGGCCTCGCCCGCCAGGGTCGCGGCCACGGCCGTCTCCACCCGGGCCCGATCCTCGGGCGTGACGCCGGCGATTAAGCCGTCGAAGCTGGGCTTGACCCCGTCCGGCACGCCCCAGATGCGGCGGTAGGTGGGGGACCAGTGCACGGCGCCGTTGACCAGGTCCCAATCCCAGGTCCCCACGCCCCCCGCTTCCTGCGCCAGGGTGGAGCGCAGCTCGCTCTCCTGAAGGGCGGTCAGGGCGCGCTTCAGGTCGGTGATGTCGAAGACCACGCCGGTCATGGCCTCCGGGCTGCCGTCCGCGGCACCGCGCACCTCCGCCCGGGACAGCATCCAGCGCACAGTCCCGTCGGGCCGCACCACGCGGAACTCCAACTCCAGCCGGGGCCGGCGGCCATCCCATGTCTCCTCCAGCGCCTGCTGGACGCCGGGGCGGTCCTCCGCGTGGATGGGGTCCTGCATCCGTTCCAGGCCGAGTTGCGTGCCGGCCGGCAGTCCCCACAGGGCGTTGACCTGGTCCGACACGATAAGGGCGTTGCTGCCGGCCTGGAGTTCCCACGTGCCGATGCCGCCGGCCTCCTGGGCATAGCGCAGCCATTCCTCGCTGCTGGACAGGTCGGCCAGGGCCTTGTCCAGGTGGGCCGTCCGGTCGGCCACCCGCCGCTCCAGGTCGCTGTTGGCGCTCAACAGTGCGTCGTGGGCCAGTTCGGCCCGGCGGGCATTGCGGAAGGCCAGCAGCACGAACGGCACCAGCAGGGCCAGGCCTGCCAGCACCAGCAGGAGCGACCCGCGCATGCGGCGGACCCACTCCGCCTGCATGTTGTCCACGGCAACGCCATAGACCACCTGCACCGGCAGCTTCTCCAGCGGCACATGGGCGTAGAGGCGCCGGACGCCGTCCGCGGGGCCGTCGGTCTCCAGCGTGCCGGCGGCGCGGGGGCCTGCCAGCAGTTCCGGCACCCTGCCGAAATCGGCGCCCGACCCAAGCTGCGGGAAGCGGGCGAGCACCGTGCCGTCGTCCCTCACCAGCATGATGGTGGTTTTCGAAGCCCGGGCGATGGTGCCGTAGAAGCGCGAGAAATACTCCGGCATCAGCGAGACCTGCGCCACGCCGGCGAAGTTCCCGTCCGCGTCCGCTAACCGTCGGCTGAGGGTGAAGAACACGTCCGGCCGGACACGCCCCAGCAGGGGCGCGCCCACATGGACCCTGTCCGGGTCCGCCCCCTCTTGGTGGGCCCGGAAATATTCGCGGTCGGACACGTCCAGCGAAGGGGCCGGCCAGGTGAAGCTGTTGACGCGCACCTGGCCGGCGGCGTCCATAAGCCAGTATGACTGCACCTCCGGCGCCTGGTCGGCCAGCGAGGTCAGCCAGCGGTGCACCAACGGCGTGCCCGACATGCGGTCCCAGCCCAGCACGTCGTAGGTCCACTGCACGTTCTGCAGCGCCAGGGCGTGGATGCTCAGCACCTTTTCAGCATGTTCCGCCAGCTGCCGGGCGCTGCCCAGCGTGTCGGCGGTGGCCTGCCGATAGACCCGCCCATGTTCCTGCACCCCTAGCAGGGCGAGCAGCCCGGCGGAGACCATGACCGCCACGGCGGAAAGCCACAGGACGGAGCGGGCGGGTGTCAATGGCCGGCCGGCATTGAGGCTCGGCCGGATGGAAGGTGCGGGGGGCATCGGCATCAACAGTTCATGTGCCTTTCGGCGCCCGGCCACCCTGCCTTTCGGGGGGCCAATCCGCCAACCCTCCTTTTAGCTTAGGCAGACCCGACGGCGCCAGGAAAAGGCGCCGCCCCGCCGCCAGACGGACAAGCAGACGGAAAGTCGTTCAAATCTCCGGGTAAATCACGAGGATTCAGTTATTAAAGTTTGGTTTATCGTTAGGTGAGTCTTAAGCAATCAATAAGAAGATGTCTGGAGATGCCGATAGGTTCAGGGGATTAAAATGAAGTTGGGGGTCCAGACGCATTTCGCCCATGGCTGGAATACAAGCCTTCTCGACACAATCAAGTCACTGGGCATTAACCATATCAGGGACGAGCAGCAATGGGCCAATTGGGAGCCGGTGAAGGGGACTTACTCACCCTCCTGGATGTCCACCCAATACATGGCAAAGGCAAAGGCGGTCGGCGTCCAGCCCCTCGTCCAGCTCGTATTCGGCAACAAGAACTATGATGGCGGTCACGCGCCCTATACGGAGGAGGGGCGTCAGGGTTACGTGAACTATGCATTGGCCATGCTCGACCGCTATGGCGGCCAAGTGAAGCAGGTGGAGATCTGGAACGAATACAATGGTGGGACCTTCGTAACTGGCCCAGCCACCCAGGATCGCATCTTCTATTACACGGAGATGTTGAAGGACGTCTACACGGCCATCAAGGCCAAATATCCCGACGTCCAGGTGGTGGGCGCCTCCACCGTGCGCATCCCGCTGCCCTACCTGGAGAAGCTGTTCCAGGCCGGGGCACTGAATTACATGGACGCGGTCAGCGTGCACCCCTACCGCCCCACGCCCGAGGGGGTGGATGAGGAGGTATATGCCCTGCGCGCGCTGATGCGGAAGTACGGCGGGGAGAAGCCGATCATCGCCACCGAATATGGGAAGAAGGTGGACGACGTGGCCGACAGCCCGGCCTATCTGGTGAAGATGACCACGCTCATGGCGTCCTCCGGCGTGGACGCGGCTTACTGGTACGTGTTCAAGGACCACCCGGGCTATGAGCGGATGGGCCTGTTCGACGAGCAGATGAATCCCCACCCGGCCCTGGCCGCCCACCAGTTCCTGCTGAAGAACATGGGGGAAAGCTACACGCCTGTGCGCACGGACGTGGCTGGGCCGCGCATCCAGGCCTTCAAGGTGGCGCCCGACATGCATGTGGTCTGGGGCCTGGACCAGAATGTGAGGTTCGACGGCAGCCGGACCCTGTATGACGCCCGCGGCACGGTGCTGGCGGACGTGCTGAAGATCAGCGACCAGCCGGTCTATGTGCGGGGCGACTTCCAGGTGAAGCTGGACAAGTCCCAGGTCGCGGCTGACACGCTGGCGGACTACAACACGGGCAAGTGGGCCTATTTCGCCCGCTCGGCCGGGACCGGCAAGCTGACACCCCTGTCCGAGCAGGTGCCGGACCCCAACGGTTGGGACATCCATATCGGCATCAGCAGCAACCCGTTCCTGACCGTGGGCCGGGACAACATGATCACGGGCTGGAGCGGCGCGCAGGCCATGCAGCGCTACGTGGCCACCGAGGACGGGATGGTGCGGCTGGATGGGGAATGGTCCATCGCCAACAACCGCAGCACCGGCGTGAAGGCCATCATCATGGTCAACGGCACGTCGGTCTGGTCGTCCAACGTCTATTACGGCACGGACGTGACCCTTCGTAACAAGGTGCTGACCCTCAAGGCGGGGGACAGGGTGGACGTGATCCTGGACCCCGCGGGCTCCAGCGACTTCGACAACACCAAGGTCCATGTGCGCCTGACCTACACCGGCCCGCTGGGCACGGCAGAGGAGGTCTTCGCCAGGTACAACGTGGTCTATGCCGCGGCCGCCCTGGACGGGCGGGTGTTCGGCACGGCGGCCAAGGACGTGCTGGTGGGTTCCGCCGTGGCGGACCTGTCCAGCACCCGGGACGGGTTGCAGGACGTGTTCGTGGCATCCAAGGGTACCAACCTGACCGTACGGAACTATGAGGCCGGGATCGACAAGCTGGACCTGGGCCACTGGGGCTTGGCGGACCCGACGGGGCTGCTGTTCAGCCGCGCCAACGGCAACCTGGTGGTCAGCGGCACGGGCGGCAGCGTCACCCTGGTGGGGGCCGCGGCGCTGACGGACGCGCAGGTGAAGGCGGACCTGCTGTTGGACCCGGTGCTGCATTACCTGGACGTGCCGGTGCGCTACGTGCCGCCGGTGACGATTCCCACGGCGCCGACCCTCAACACCATCCTCGGGACCAGCGCCGGCAACAGCCTGTCCGGTACCGCGGCGGGGGACCTGATGCAGGGGCTGGCCGGCAACGACACGCTGAAGGGCCTGGGCGGCAACGACCGGCTGGAGGGCGGCGACGGCAATGACAGGCTCTATGGCGGGGCGGGGGACGACACGCTCATCGGCGGGGCGGGAACCGACAACGCCGACTTCCGCACCGCCACCACGGGCGTGCGCGTGGATTTGGCCGCCGGTATCGCGACGGGGGAGGGGAGCGACACCCTGTCCGGGATCGAGAACGTCACGGGCTCCAACCATGCCGACACCCTCATCGGCGACGGGCTGCGCAACAGCCTGTGGGGCGGCAAGGGTAACGACGCGATCTTCGGGGCCGGGGACAACGACAAGCTCTACGGCCAGGACGGTGACGACAGCCTGGACGGCGGTGCCGGCAACGATTGGCTGGAAGGGGGGCTGGGCAACGACACCCTGACCGGCGGCAGCGGGGCCGACATCTTCCGCTTCGCCAAGGGCTGGGGCCTGGACACCATCACCGACTTCACCCAAGGGTCCGACAAGATCGACCTGCGCGGGTTGGGGCTGGGCTTCGCGGGGCTCTCCTTCACCGACACGGCGGAGGGGCTTCTGGTGGGCACGGCCTTTGGGCAGGTGATGCTGCTGGGGCTGGACCTGGGGGGCGTGTCGGCGACGGACTTCAAGTTCGTGTGAGGGGGGGAGGCGCCGCCGGGTGGGTCTTGGCCTTGCCCGGCGGCGCCCGATCCGTGCCTACCCCCCGCTGTGGATCACCATGGCGCTGAAGGGCCAGACATAGGCCTGGAGCATCACCACCAGCCCCACCAGGCAGGCCAGGGCGATGGAGTGGAAGAAGACGTAGCGCAGGATGGTACCTTCCTGGTTGGTGAAGCCGGTGGCCGTGGCGGCGACGACGATGGACTGGGCATCGATCATCTTGCCCATCACGCCGCCGGAGCTGTTGGCCGACGCCATCAGGGTGGGGGAGAGGCCGAGCTGCTCCGCGCTGATCCGTTGCAGGCTGCCGAACAGCACGTTGCTGGCCGTGTCGGACCCCGTCAGAGCCACGCCCAGCCAGCCCAGCAGGGTGCCGAAGAACGGGTAGAGGAAGCCGGTCTGGGCAAACGCCAACCCCAAGGTGGCGTCCAGGCCGGAATAGCGGGTGGTGTAGCCCAGGGACAGCATGGCCGCGATGGTCAGCAGGCTGTAGCGGACCGTCCAGAGCGTCCGCCCATAGGTGCGCAGCAATCCTGCGGGGCTGAACCCCATCAGGAAGCCGCTGATGATGGCGGAGATCAGGATGCCCGTCCCCGTCATGGACAGGATGTTGAACTTGAAGACCGCGGCCTCCGGCGCCGGGGCAGCCACCACGGGCGGCACCCGCTGCACCATCTTGTCCAGCCCCTCCACCGCGTAGGACGGGGCGAAGATGCCGTCCAGGACGGTCTTCACCTGGGGGATGCCCCAAATGAAGACCAGCACCGACAGGATCAGCCAGGGCGCCCAGGCGCGGACCAGCAGGGACCGGTCATGGCCGTGGTCGTGGGGCGTCAGGTCCACCGGCCCGCCGTCCGGGGCGGCCCCGCTGGGGGAGGTCCAGACCTGGGCCGGGCGCCAGACCTTCAGGAAGCCGGTGAGGCAGAGGATGGAGACGATGGCCGCCACCACGTCCACCAGCCAGGGCCCGTGATAGTTGGAGACGAGGAACTGCGGCACGGCGAAGCTGACCCCTGCCACCAGGATGGCCGGCCAGATCTGCCACATGCCGCGGAACCCGGCGAAGGCCACGATCAGCCAGAAGGGCACCAGCACGCTGAAGAAGGGCAGCTGCCGCCCGATCATGGCGGACAGATCCTCCAGCGGCAGGTTGGTCACGCCCGCCAGCGCGATCACCGGCGTGCCCAGCGCGCCATAGGCCACGGGGGCCGTGTTGGCGATCAGCGACAGGCCCGACGCGGCCAGGGGCGAGAAGCCGAGGCCGATCAGGATGGCCCCCGTCACCGCCACCGGCGTGCCGAACCCGGCCGCCCCCTCGAAGAAGGCGCCGAAGGCGAAGGCGATCAACAGGAGCTGCAAGCGCCGGTCCACGGTGATGCCGGTGATGCTCTCCTGCAGCACCTTGAACAGGCCTTTCTCCTCCGTCAGCTTGTAGAGGAAGATGATGTTCAGCACGATCCAGCCGATGGGGAACAGCCCGTAGGCCGCGCCGAACAGGGCCGTCTTGCCCGCCATGTCCGCCGGCATGCCGAAGACGAACACCGCCACCAGCAGGGCGGAGGCGAGGCCCAGCAGGGCCGCCGTGTGCGCTTTCATGTGCAGGAAGCCCAGGCCCCCCAGCAGCACCAGCACCGGGATGCCGGCCATGACCGTGGAAAGCCATGGGTTGCCGAGCGGATCGTAGACCTGTGACCAAGGCATGCCGGTAAACCCCTGCCGCGGGAATCGTGAGCTGACCGGCCTGCAATACCCTGAAGGTCTGTAGGGTTTCCTGCATGGATGGGGGTACGGCAGAAGGGGCATCCCACCCGGATGGCCGGAAAGTGCCGGGCGGGGTGCGGATTTGCGGCCCGGGCTGTTGCACCGGCCCTTCCCGCCGCAAACCCCCGGGGTCCCCATGGCCGCCCATGGCTCGAAAGCCGTCGTCTATGCCGCGCTCGCCGGCAACCTGGCCATCGCCGCCACCAAGTTCGCCGCCGCCGCCTATACCGGCAGCTCCGCCATGCTGAGCGAGGCGGTGCATTCCACCGTGGACACGGGCAACCAGGGCCTGCTGCTGTACGGCATGCGGCGGGCCGCCCGGCCGGCCACGCCCGACCACCCGTTCGGCCATGGTTTGCAGCTGTATTTCTGGGCTTTCGTCGTCGCCATCCTGATCTTCGGCCTGGGTGCGGGCGTGTCGATCTATGAGGGCGTGGACAAGGTGCGGAACCCCCATCCGGTGGAGAGCCCCTGGGTCAACTATGTGGTGCTGGGCCTGTCCATCCTGTTCGAGGGGGCGAGTTGGACCGTGGCGCTGAAGGAGTTCCGCCGCCATGCCGGCCGCCGGGGCCTGCTGGCCGGCATCCACAGCAGCAAGGACCCCAGCGTCTTCACCGTGCTGTTCGAGGACACGGCCGCCCTGACCGGGCTGGTCATCGCCCTGGCCGGTATCTATGCGGCAGAGGCCCTGGGCGACCCGCGGCTGGACGGGGTCGCCTCCATCGCCATCGGGGTGGTGCTGGCCATCACCGCCATGATGCTGGCCCGGGAGTGCCAGCGCCTGCTGACAGGGGAGAGCGTGGACCCGGAGGTGCGCCGGGACATCCGCCGCATCGCGGGGGAGCAGGCGGGCGTGCGCGGGGTCAACGACCTGCTGAGCATGCATTTCGGGCCGAACGACGTGTTCGTGGCCCTGTCCCTGGACTTCGACGACAGCCTGCCGGCGGGGGAGGTGGAGCGGGTGGTGACCCGGGTGGAGCGGCAGGTGCGCGCCGCCCACCCCATCGTCTCCCGCATCTTCGTGGAGGCGCAGTGTTTCCAGGCCCATGGCCGGGGGATCGGCGCCTCCCCGGCGGCGGCGGCCCTGGGCGGCGACTGACCGTCAGCCCGCGGCTGCGGCCTCGTCCACGAAGACCAGCCGGTCGCCCAGCATGTCCGCCCACTGGTCCAGCACCCGCTCCACCAGGGCGGGGTCCCGGTACAGGCCTGCCTCCAGCGACAGGCCGCGCAGCAGGGTGAAGGTCATGCCCACCAGAAGGGCGGGATCGCTGCCGTCGCGGGTGCGGAACAGGGTGCCCACCGCGGCGGCGAGGCTGAGGGACAGGCGGCGCAGCACCGGCTCGATCCGGCCGCGCAGCTCCGCGTCGCTGCGCACGGCGACGAAGATCTCCAGGATGGCGTCATAGCGGGGGCTGGCCACCAGCTTGCGCCAAGCGTCGCGCACGAAGCCCCGCACCCGGTCCTCCCCCGGCCGCAGCCGGTGCGCCATCTCCACGGTCCGGGCCAGGGCGCCGTCCAGCAGGTACTCTGCGGCCGCGGTCACCAGGTCCAGCTTGCTGCCGAAATGGTGCTGCATGGCCCCGCGGGACAGGCCGGCGATCTCCGCCACCCGCAGGGTCGTGGTGCCGGCATAGCCGTGGGCGGCGAGGCAGTCGATCGTCGCCTCACACAGCCGCCGCCGCGCCTCCGCGCTGCGCTCCCCTTGTGTCCGCCGTGCCGTGCTGGTGGCCATTTGTCTTCCCCGGTGAAGGGGGCAGGATGCGATGGGGGCGGGGAAAAAACAATATGGTGTGAATGGAAGTTCATCTGAGAACAGGTGGTGCCTTGAAGATAGCTCGCCTCCCCACCGCCCCATTGACACGCCCCAAATTCCAATCCAACCTGCATGCAAATGGGATGGGGCCGCGCCAGTCGGGGAAACCGGCGGCGCAGTCAGGGCCCCGATCCCTGGGGAGGTGACGCATGGATGGCTCCGCCTGGGTGCGTGGGTCGCCGGGGGCGGCAGGGGACATGGCCCTGCCGCCGACCCTGGTGGCTTTCCTGGAGGCCCGTTGCGCCCGTTACGGCGCCCGACCGGCCATGCGCTGCGCCCTGCCAAACGGCATGGCCGGCACCCTGACCTTCAACCAGTTGGCGGAGGCATCGGACGCCGTGGCCCTCTGGCTGCGGGAGGAGCTGGGCCTGCCCCATGGCGCGGTGGTGGCCGTGCAGGGGCCCAACTGCCTGGCCTTCCCCGTCATCTTCTGGGGTGCGCTGAAGGCGGGCATGGTGCCCACCGCCATCAACCCGCTCTACACCCCGCGGGAGGTGTCGGACCAGCTTAAGGCCGCCAAGGCCCGGGTGCTGTTCGTCCTGGACGCGCTGGCCGGTAAATTGGACATGGTGCTGGAGCAGGCGGGCCCGCTGCCGGTGGTCACCTTCGGCATCGCCGAGTTCTTTGCGAGGCCCACCCGCGCCTTCATCCATTTCATGCTGCGCCGGGTGAAGCGGATGGTGCCGCCCATCCCGGTGGAACACCGGCGCTTCGACGACATCCTGGCCCGGGGGCAGGCCCTGCGGGTCCGCGGCGGGGCGGAGCGGGTGCGGGCCTATGGCGAGGCGGTGACGGGGGATGACACGGTCACCCTCTGGTTCACCGGCGGCACCACCGGCAAGTCCAAGGGCGTGGTGCACACCCACCGCAGCCTGCTGGCCAGCATGGCGCTGATCAACCACGCCTTCGCGGAGCCTTGGAAGACCGAACCGCCGCGCACCCTGCTGGTGCTGCCCTTCTACCACATCTTCGGCGTGGGCATGATGCTCCAGGCCCTGGAGCTGGGCGGGGAAATCATCCTGATCCCCAACCCTCGGCCCCTGACCAACCTTAAGAAGTCCATCGAGCGGTTCCACCCCACCTTCCTGCCGGGCGTGCCCACCCTGTTCGCCAACCTGGCCAACCAGGATTGGTTCGTCCCCGCCGCCAAGCCGCACCTGCGCCTGTGCTTGGCCGGCGCCGCCCCGCTGACCCCGGCGACGCAACAGCGCTGGCGCCAAGTGATGGGCCAGCCGATCCATGAGCTGTACGGCATGACCGAGTGTGGCCTCGCCACCGCCACGCCGCTGGATGGGCAGGACCATACCGGGTCCATCGGCCGCCTGCTGCCCGGCCTGTCGGCCCGCATCGTGGACGCCGGGGGCAACGAGGTCCCTGACGGGGAACCTGGGGAACTGCTGCTGCGCGGCCCCCAGGTGATGAAGGGCTATTTGGACCAGCCGGCGGAGACGGCGGCCACCTTGCGCGACGGCTGGCTGCATACGGGCGACGTGGTGGTGCGCGACCCGGGCGGGTTCCTGCGCATCGTGGACCGGCGCAAGGACATGCTGCTGGTCAGCGGCTTCAACGTCTATCCCAGCGAGATCGAGGCGGTGATCGCCGAACATCCGGGCGTGCTGGAATGCGCCGTCATCGGCGTACCCGACGACGCGACGGGGGAGGCGCCGAAGGCCTTCGTCGTGGCCCGCGACCCCGCCCTGACCGTGGATGCCGTGCGTGAGCACTGCAAGGAACGCCTCACCAACTACAAGCGGCCACGGCAGGTGGAGATCATCCCGGAGTTGCCCAAGACCCCCGTGGGCAAGGTGCTGAAGCGTGAGCTTCGCCTGCGCGCCGCCCCCGTTTCCCCATTCCACGCCCCCTGAGGACCCCATGCAGTTCACCCAGGAACACAAGGAACTGGCCCGCACGGTCGCCCGCTTCGTGAAGGAGGAGATCGACCCCCACGCCGACCAGTGGGAGGCGGAGGGAATCTTCCCGGCCAAGGAGTTGTTCGGGAAGATGGCGAAGCTGGGCTTGCTGGGCATCAACATGCCGACCGAGTATGGCGGGCTGGGTCTGGACTTCAGCTATTCCGCCGTGTTCGCGGAGGAGATCGGCGCCACCCGGGCTCCCGGCGTGGGCATGGGCATCGGCGTCCACACCAACATGGCCACGCCGGCACTTGCCCGCTTCGGCACGGATGAGCTGCGGCGGGAGTTCCTGGCCCCCTCCATCGCGGGGGAACTGGTGTCGTGCCTGGGCGTGTCGGAGGTGGGGGCGGGGTCCGACGTCGCCTCTATCCGCACCGTGGCCCGCAAGGACGGGGACGACTACGTCATCGACGGCGGCAAGATGTGGACCACAAACGGCACCCAGGCGGACTGGATGTGCCTGCTGGCCATCACCGGCGACGGGCCGCCGCACAAGAACAAGTCCCTGATCTGCGTGCCCATGAAGGCGAAGGGCGTCAGTGTCGCCCGGCAGTTGGACAAGATGGGCATGCGGTCCAGCGACACGGCACAGATTTTCTTCGACGGCGTTCGTGTCCCCCGGCGGTTTCTGATCGGGGAGGAGGGCATGGGCTTCACCTACCAGATGCTCCAGTTCCAGGAGGAGCGGATGTGGGGCGCGGCCAGCGTGCTGAAGTCCATGGACCTGATCATCGAGGACACCATCGCCTATACCCGCGACCGGGTGGCCTTCCAGAAGCCCATCCTGGACAACCAAGTGGTCCATTTCCGCCTGGCCGAGCTGAAGACGGAGGTGGAGGCGCTGCGCTCCCTCACCTATCGGGCGGTGGAGACCTTCTGCCGCGGCAAGGACGCGACACAACTCGCCAGCATGGCGAAGCTGAAGGCCGGGCGGTTGCTGCGGGAGCTGACGGATGCCTGCCTGCAATATTACGGCGGCATGGGCTTCATGAACGAGACCCTGATCAGCCGCCATTACCGCGACGGTCGCCTGATGAGCATCGGCGGCGGGGCCGACGAGGTGATGCTGTCCATCATCTGCAAATACATGGGCACCCTGCCGAAGATTCGGTTCGGGACGGAGGCGCTGGAGCGGCAGGCGGCGGAGTAGGAGGATCGCGCCGTTTTTCCGACGCCTGGATTGTTGCCGAACGGCGCCGCTTCGTCCCCTCCCCCATGGGGGGAGGGACAGGGAGAGGGGAGGCCAGACCAGGACAGCAGGTGCCTGACCGCAGGTTTCCCCTTCCGGCGAGGCCCTAACCCCTCTCCCTGTCCCTCTCCCTCAGGGAGAGGGGACGCTGGGGTGAGGTTCGGCCCTATTTACGGCAGTTCCGCAACCCTAGGCACAGATACTTGATTGAAGAGAACGAACCACCCCGATGCCAGTATTGAACCCCACCCTCGACCCATCTTCCGACGACTTCGCCCGCAACCGCGCCGACATGATGGCGCTGCTGGGGGAGGTGCGGGATTTGCACGGGCGCATCCGGGCCAACGCCGAACGCCAGGCAGAGAAGTTCGCCAAGCGGGGCCAGATGCTGCCCCATGACCGGGTGGCGGCCCTGCTGGACCGGGGCAGCGACTGGCTGGAGGTTGCCCCCTTCGCCGGCACCGGCATGCATGACGACGACGGCCAGGGGGAGGCGCAGGGGGGCAACGTCATCGCCGGGATCGGCTTCGTGGCCGGGCGGCGGGTGATGGTGGCGGCGAGCAACAGTGCCATCAAGGGCGGTGCCATCAGCCCCATGGGCCTGCGCAAGACCCTGCGGCTCCAGGAACTGGCCCTGCTGAACCGGCTGCCCCTGGTGACCCTGGCGGAGAGCGCAGGCGCCAACCTGACCTACCAGTCGGAGATGTTCGTGGAGGGCGGGCGCAGCTTCGCCAACCAGGCCCGCCTGTCCGCCGCCGGAATCCCGCAGGTAACCGTGGTCCATGGCTCCAGCACGGCGGGTGGCGCCTACCTGCCTGGGCTGTCCGACTATGTGATCCTGGTGCGGGGCAAGGCGAAGGTGTTCCTGGCCGGCCCGCCCCTGCTGAAGGCCGCGACGGGGGAGATCGCCACGGACGAGGAGCTGGGCGGCAGCGACCTGCACGCCCGCGTCGCCGGCACGGGCGAGTTCGTGGCGGAGGATGATGCCGACGCCATCCAGGTGGCGCGGGAGGTGTTGGCGAGGGCAGCGCCCGCCTTGCCCGCGATGAACCCGCCGAGGCAGCCGCGCCCGCCCCGGTTCAGCCCGGACGAGCTGGCAGGTGCCGTGCCCGTGGACTATCGCCGGCCCTATGACGTGCGGGAGGTTCTGGCGCGGTTGCTGGACGGGTCAGAGTTCCTGGACTTCAAGGCGGAATACGGCCCGGCCACCGTCTGCGGCTGGGGCGACGTGGAGGGCTGGCCCTGCGGCTTCATCGGCAACAATGGCCCGATCGACCCGGCCGGCAGCGTGAAGGCGGCGCAGTTCATCCAGCTCTGCAACCAGTCCGGCACGCCAATCTGCTTCCTGCAGAACACCACGGGCTACATGGTGGGGACGGAGGCGGAGCGGGGCGGGATCGTCAAGCATGGCTCCAAGATGATCCAGGCGGTCGCCAACTCCGCCGTCCCCCACGTGACCTTCCTCATCGGCGGCAGCTTCGGGGCGGGGAACTATGGCATGTGCGGCCGGTCCTACGACCCCCGCTTCATCTTCGCCTGGCCAAACGCCCGCACCGCCGTGATGGGCCCGGAACAGGCCGCCACCGTCATGGGCATCCTGATGGAGGAGAAGGTCCGGCGGTCCGGCAGCGAGATGGAGCCCGCCGTGCTGGACGCCATGAAGGCCAAGATGGTGAAGCGAATGGAGCCGGAGACGACCGCCCTGTTCGGCAGCGCGCGCCTGTGGGACGACGGCATCATCGACCCCCGCGACACCCGCCGCGTCCTGGCCTTCTGCCTGGCCACGGCGCGGGAGGCGGAAACCAGGGCCCTGCGGCCCAACAGCTTCGGCGTGGCGAGGGGGTAATGGGGTACGAGACGATCCTGGCCGAGCGCACGGGCTGGACGCTGCATGTGACGCTCCACCGCCTGGAATCCCGCAACGCCATGAACGGGGCGATGGTGGGGGAGTTGTCCGCCGTCTTCGCCGAGGCGGCGGCGGACGACACCCTGCGCGCGGTGGTGCTGCGCGGCGCGGGCGGGACCTTCTGCGCGGGCGGGGACCTGCGCGACATGGGCGGCGGGTTGGGCGACGATCCCGCCGCCGGCTTGGCCAAGGTGAACCGGGCCTTCGGCGCGCTGCTGGAGCAGGCGGAGGCGCTGCCGCAGGTGCTGGTGGCGGTAGTGGAGGGGGGCGCCATGGGGGGCGGGTTCGGGCTGGTGGCCGTGTCGGACATCGCCATCGCCAGCGACACGGCCAGCTTCGGCCTGCCGGAGGTCAAGCTGGGCCTGGTCCCCGCCCAGATCGCCCCCTTTGTCGCCCGCCGCATCGGGCTGCCCGCCACGCGGCGGCTGGCCCTGACGGGTGGGAAGCTGGACGGTAGCCAAGCCCTGGCCCTGGGGCTGGTGCACCAGATCGTGCCCGCAGGCGGGCTGGACGCGGCCCTCACCGCCACCCTCGACCAGATTCGCGCCTGCGCCCCGAAGGCGGTGGCCGCCACCAAGCGCCTGCTGAACCGGGTTGGGCAGGAACCCACCGGCGCCCTGCTGGATGAGGCCGCAAGCCTGTTCGCCCAGGCCGCCCTGGGTCGGGAGGCCATGAAGGGCATCCCCGCCTTCCTGTCCAAGCAACCGGCCCCGTGGGCGAAGGGGGACGCATGAGCTTCCGCCGCATCCTCATCGCCAACCGGGGGGAGATCGCCTGCCGCATTGCCCGTACGGCCAAGCGGCTGGGCTATGGGACGGTGGCCGTCTATTCCGACGCCGACGCGGGCGCGCTGCACACCAGGCTTGCCGACCAGGCTGTCCGCATCGGCCCGGCCGCGGCGGCGCAGTCCTACTTGTCCATCCCGGCCCTGCTGGATGCCGCCCGGCGCTCAGGCGCGGACGCGGTGCATCCCGGCTATGGCTTCCTGTCGGAGAACGCGGACTTCGCCCAGGCGGTGGTGGAGGCTGGGCTGGTCTTCATCGGGCCGGCGCCATCCGCCATCCGCGCCATGGGCTCCAAGCGGCTGGCGAAGGAGCGGGTGGCGGCCCATGGGGTGCCGGTGCTGCCGGGCTATACGGGGGCGGACCAGTCGCTTGACCGGCTGGTGGGGGAGGCCGGGAGGATCGGCCTGCCGCTGATGGTGAAGGCCAGCGCCGGCGGGGGCGGCAAGGGGCTGCGGCCGGTGCGGGACCCGGCCGAGCTGCGCCCGGCCCTGGAGCGGGCGGCCGCGGAGGCGCTGGCCAGCTTCGGCGATGGGGAGCTGATCCTGGAGCGTGCCCTGCTGGACCCGCGCCACGTGGAAATCCAAATCTTCGGCGACCGGCACGGGAATATCATCCACCTGGGCGAACGGGACTGCTCCGTCCAGCGGCGCCACCAGAAGGTGGTCGAGGAGGCACCGAGCCCTGCCTTGACGCCCGAGCTGCGGGCGGAGATGGGGGCCGCCGCCGTGGCCGCGGCGTGCACGGTGGACTATGTGGGCGCGGGCACGGTGGAGTTCCTGCTGGACGGGGACGGCCGCTTCTACTTCATGGAGATGAACACCCGCCTGCAGGTGGAGCACCCGGTGACGGAGGCCATCACCGGGCTGGACCTGGTGGAGTGGCAGTTGCGGGTGGCGGCGGGGGAGCCCTTGCCCCTGGCCCAGGACCAGGTGCGGAGCTGCGGCCACGCCATCGAGGTGCGGTTGTATGCGGAGGACGCAGGCAGAGGCTTCCTGCCCCAGACCGGCCCGGTGCTGGCCTGGGTGCCGCCGGACGGGGTGCGGGTGGACCATGGCTTGGTTGAGGGCCAGCCGGTCACGCCCCACTACGACCCCATGCTGGCCAAACTCATCGCGTCCGGCGCGACGCGGGAGGAAGCGCGGCGGCGGCTGGTGCGGGCGCTGGGGGAGACGCGGCTGCACGGGGTTGTCACTAACCGCGCCTTCCTGGCCCAGGTGCTGGAGACGCCGGCCTTCGTGGAGGGGCGGGCGACCACGGGCCTGCTCAACGACTTCGTGGTGGGGGACGCGGCGCCGGATTTGGTGGTCCAGGCCATCGCCGCCGCGATCCTGGCCGGCAAACTCGGCTGGTGGAGCCATGGCACGCCGACGGCGCGGCTCCGCCTCGCCTGGGACGGGGGCGAGGCGCTGGCGGCGGTGACGCCGGAGGGGGTTGCCGTCGGCGGGGAGACCCTGGCCGTCAGCCTTGTCGGGGAGTGCGGCGGACAGGCCACGGTGACGGTGGACGGGGGGACGCACACCCTGCCGGTCACCCGGGACGGGAATGCCCTGTGGCTGGACTGGCAGGGCCGGACCTACGTGCTTGAGGACGCGCCCCTGTCCAAGGCGGCGAAGCGCGACGGGGCGGCGGCGGACACGGTGCTGTCGCCCATGCCAGGGACCGTGGTGGAGCTGGCGGTGGAAGCCGGCCAAGCCGTGGCCAAGGGGCAGAAGCTGATGGTGCTGGAGGCCATGAAGATGCAGTTGGAGCTGAAGGCCCCCGCCGCGGGCGTGGTGGCGGAGCTGCCGGTGCGGCAGGGCCAGCAGGTACCGGCCCGGGCGCTGCTGGCCCGGCTGGACTTGGGCGGGGAGGGCCTGTGATGTCGTCCTACCGCTCCGCCTTCCGCCCCGGCTTGTTCGACGGCCAGGTGGTGATCGTCACCGGCGGCGGGTCCGGCATCGGCCGCTGCACGGCGCATGAGCTGGCCAGCCTGGGTGCCAAGGTGGCGCTGCTGGGCCGCAACCCGGACAAGCTGGAAACCGTCCGGGCGGAGATTGAAGGGGAAGGCGGCGAGGCCGCCTGCTTCCCCTTGGACATACGGGAGGAGCCAGCGGTGGAGGCCGCGGTGGCGGCGGTGCTGGCCCGCTTCGGCCGCATCGACGGGCTGGTCAACAACGCCGGCGGCCAGTTCCCGGCACCCCTGGCCGCCATCAACCAGAAGGGCTGGGAGGCGGTGGTGCGCACCAACCTGACCGGCGGCTTCCTGGTGGCGCGGGCCTGCTTCATCCAATGGATGGCCGACCATGGCGGGTCCATCGTCAACATCGTCGCCGACATGTGGAATGGCATGCCCGGCATGGGCCACAGCGGTGCTGCCCGGGCCGGCATGGTGAACTTCACGGAGACGGCGGCCTTCGAGTGGGCGGGGTGTGCCGTGCGGGTCAACGCCGTCGCCCCCGGCTGGATCGCCAGCAGCGGCATGGACAGGTACCCACCGCACATGCGGGACATCATCCGCGGCTTGGCCGAGCATGTGCCCTTGGGCCGGCTGGGGCTGGAGGCGGAGGTGGCGGCGGCCATCACCTTCCTGCTGTCCCCCGCCGCGGCCTTCATCAGCGGCACCACCTTGCGGGTGGACGGGGCGGCCCCGAACTTCAAGCCCCACTGGCCCGCCGCCAAGGGCAAGCCGGCCCCGGAATGGGACGCCTTCCCCCTGGCCAGCAAGCCGTCCGTGCTGGGGGAGGGGTGATGTCCAAGGTCATCCTCACCGCCGCCCTGAACGGCGTCCTGACCGACCCCGCCCGCTTCAACGTGCCGGTGACGCCGGAGGAGATGGCAAGGGCCGCCCGCGGGGCGCGGGATGCGGGCGCTTCAATCGTCCACATCCACTACCGCGCCCAGAAGCCCGGCCGCGGCCACCTGCCCAGCTGGGACCCCGCCGTCGCTGCCGCCATCACGGAGGCGATCCGGGCGGAAGTGCCGGACATCATCGTCAACAGCACCACCGGCACCATCGGGCCGGACATCGCGGGGCCCCTGGACTGCCTGCGCGCCGTCAGGCCGGAGATCGCCGCCGCCAACGCCGGCACGCTGAACTACCTGAAAGCCACGTCAGAGGGGCAGTGGGCCTGGCCGCCCATGGTGTTCGACAACCCGGTGGAGAAGCTGCAAGCCTATCTGGACGCGATGGCCGAGATCGGCGCCGTGCCGGAGTTCGAGTGCTTCGACATCGGCATCGTCCGGTCTGTTAGCCTTTACCAGCAGGTGGGCATGGTAAGGCGTCCGCCGCAGGTGAACTTCGTCATGGGGGTCGCGTCGGGCATGCCGGCGGACCCGGACCTGCTGCCGATCCTGCTGAAGTACCTGCCAGCCGGTGCCTCCTGGCAGACCACGGTGATCGGACGGGCAGAGGTCTGGGCCGTGCACCGCCGCGCCGCGGAGCTGGGCGGGCATCTGCGCACGGGGCTGGAAGATACCTTCTACCTGCCCGACGGCAGCCGCGCCGATGGCAACGCAAGGCTCATCGAACAGTTGGCATCCCTGGCGCGGGAGGCGGGCCGCGAGGTTGCCAGCCCCGCCGAGACCCGCGCGATCCTTTCCCTCTGACCTGGAGACAGCCATGACGCTGGACGAGTTCGAAGCCGCCCTGAAGGCCAACCCCGCCAACTTCGCCGGCCTGGGCGGGCTGGTGCGGTTCGATTTCGCCAATGACGGCCAGCTCTTCATCGACGGCCGCCAGGAACCACCGACCGTCAGCCGCACAGCGGAGGGCGATCCCAAGACCACCCTCGCCATCCCCTTGCCGGAGCTGGTGAAGATCTATAGGGGGGAGAGCAACCCCATGATGGCCTTCACCACAGGCAAGCTGAAGGTCAACGGCGACATGGGCCTGGCCATGAAGCTGGGGAACATGCTGGAGGAGTGAGGTTCACCCCTCACCCGGGCGCTGTCGCGCCCGACCTCTCCCGCAAGGGGAGAGGACTACCTGGTGCTGCTCCCGGCCATTCAACTCATCCGGCCAACGCCACCCGCTCCGCAGTCGGCGTTGCACCATTCGTATCGGCAGCGTACCTGACCTCTCCCCTTGCGGGAGAGGTCGGCCCGCTCGCGGGCCGGGTGAGGGGTATGCTACAGCGCCCTGGCGATGATCAGTTTCTGCACGTCGCTGGTGCCCTCATAGATTTGGCAGACGCGGACGTCGCGGTAGATGCGTTCCACCGGGTAGTCCTTCAGGTAACCATAGCCCCCCAGCGTCTGGATGGCGGCGGAGCACACCGCCTCCGCCGTCTCCGACGCCACCAGCTTGGCCATGCAGGCCTCCGTCAGGCAGGGGCGGCCGGAATCCTTCAGGCTGGCGGCGTGCAGGACCAGTTGCCGGGCCGCCTCCAGCCGCGCCGCCATGTCGGCCAAGCGGAAGCCCACCGCTTGGTGCTCGACGATGGGCTTGCCGAAGGTGACGCGGTCCTTGGCGTACTGGATGGCGTAGTCCAGGGCCGACTGGGCCATGCCCACGCTCTGCGCCGCGATGCCGATGCGGCCTGTCTCCAGGTTCGCCAGGGCGATACGGTAGCCGTCCCCCTCCCGCCCCAACAGGGCGTCCAGGGGCAACTCCAGATCCTCGAAGACGATCTGGCAGGTATCGCTGGCCTTCTGGCCCAGCTTGTCCTCGACCTTCGCCACCACATAGCCCTTGGCGTCGGTGGGCACGACGAAGGCGGAGATGCCCTTCTTCCCGGCTTCCGGGTCCGTCACGGCGAAGACGATGGCGACGCCGCCAATCTTGCCTGAGGTGATGAACTGCTTCGACCCGTTCAGCACCCAGCGGTCCCCCACCTTGCGGGCGCGGGTCTTCAGTGCGCTGGCGTCGCTGCCCGCCTGCGGCTCCGTCAGGCAGAAGGCGCCGATGCACTCCCCCGACGCCATGCGGGGCAGCCAGCGGTCCTTCTGGGCATCGCTGCCCATGGCGACGATGGCGGCGGCCACGGGGCTGTTGTGGACGCTCATCACCGTGCTGGTGGCGCCGTCGCCTGCCGCGATCTCCATCAGCGCCAAGGCGTAGGAGACATAGTCGCCCTGGGCCCCGCCATAGGCCTCCGGGATGGACATGCCCAGGAAGCCCAGCTCCCCCATCTCCGTCAGCAGCGCCCGCGGCAGCTCCCCCGCCTCCTCGAACGCCGCCGCGTTGGGGGCCAGCCGATCCTGCGCGAAGCGGCGGGCCATGTCGCGGATCATCGTCTGGTCGTCGGTCAGGATCATGGCAGGGGCCCGGGCAAGGGTTGGAATGTTGCGCGACACATTATTGCGCGGGGGCGGGAGGGGCAAGGGGGGAGGCGGGGAGGGGGATGCAGGGCACGGGAGGTCATCCCGGGTTTGACCCGGGACCCTCGGGATCGGTCGATGCAGATCACCGAAAGTCCTGTTTTACCTTGTTCTGCACCCCGCTGCCGCCCCTTGGCACGTCCGCTTTCCCAAGGGCCCCGGGTCAAGCCCGGGGTGACATCACGCGCTCTGCACTAAGCTTTTGCACTCGGCCTCGCCCTGATCTCCTCCAGCCACCGCCGCGTGTTGGCATGGTCCTCCGGCAGGGGCACGCCGCCGTAGCGGCAGAAGAACTCCACCGTGGTGAAGGCGGTGATGTCGGCGATGGTGAAGCGGTCGCCGGCGATGAAGGGCCGCTCGCCCAGGTCGCGGTCCAGTTGGCGCAGGCGCTTCTCCGCCACCGGCTTCTGCTTGCCGGCGAACTCCGGGCACTGGTCCTCCAGGGCCGCCATCTTGGGGTGGCTGTGGCGGAAAACGCTGGCCATGGGCAGCAGCAGTTCCCACTCGATCCGACGCTGCCACATCTCGATCACCGCGGCCTCCTTGGGGTCGCGGCCCATCAGGTTGGGCTCGGGCTGGATGCCCTCCAGATAGCGGCAGATGGCGACGCTCTCACAGATCACCGTGCCGTCATCCAGCTCCAGCGCCGGGATGCGGCCGCTGGCGACCTTGGCGCGGTAATCAGGGGACTTGTGCTCCCCCTTGCCGATGGTGACGGTGACCTTGGGGATGTCCAGGCCCTTTTCGGCCAGGAACATGCGGACGCGGCGCGGGGTGGGGGCGACGGGGTCGTCATAGAGCTTCATGGTTCCGGTCCCCCTCAGCGCACGACCATGGACTGGCCGGCCTTCACCACCTGCTCCGCCTTCTCCGGCCGGGGCGGGACGGTGATGCCCTTCGCGCAGGCGGGCCTCGCCGCGATGGCGTCCACCCAGCGGGTCAGGTGGGGCAGGCCCTCCAACTCCACGCCCGACCATCTGTGGGTCCGCACCCAGCACCAGTTGGCGATGTCGGCGATGCTGAAGTCCCCGGCCAGCCACTCATGCTCTGCCAGCCGCCCGTCCAGCACGGTGAACAGGCGGTGGGACTCCTTCTGGTAACGGTCGATGGCCGGCTGGTAGGTCTCATGCCAATAGCGGAAGAACACGTTGGCCTGGCCCATCATCGGGCCGATCCCGCCCATCTGGAACATCAGCCACTGCATGACCAGCGACCGGCCCTTGGGGTCCGTCGGCATCAGGCGGCCCGTCCTCTCCGCCAAGTAGACCATGATGGCGCCGGACTCGAAGACGGCGAAGTCCCCCGCCTCCCGGTCCACGATGGCGGGGATGCGGCCGTTGGGGTTGATGGCCAGGAACCAGGGCTCCTTCTGCACGCCCTTGGACAGGTCCAGGGCGTGGACGGTATAGGGCAGGCCCAGCTCCTCCAGCGTGCAACTCACCTTGTGGCCGTTGGGCGTGGGGGCGGTGTACAGGTCGATCACGCTTCCTCCCGGTGTTCTTGTTGGTTGGTGGCAGGGTAGGGCAGGGGGCCCGGCCGCGGCACGCATTTTCTCGTGTGCCCTGAAACAGGAAAGGCCCCCGCGAAAGGGGCCTTTCGAATTCGAAAGTGTCGGGAAGTGTGGGACTCAGAGGCGGATCTTCAGCCGGTGCGCCAGCTCCCCCACGATGCCGCGGCGGAACAACAGTACGCAGGCCACGAAGACCAGGCCGATGACCACGGTGGCCGGCAGCGTGGTGGTGGCCAGGTAGTTCTGGAGCATGACGACGATCACCCCGCCCACGGCGGGGCCCACCATGGTGCCGATCCCGCCCAGCAGGGTCATCAGCACCACCTCACCCGACATCTGCCATTGCACGTCGGTCAGGGTGGCAAGCTGGAAGACCAGCGCCTTGGTACCCCCGGCGATGCCCGCCAGCGTGGCGGACAGGACGAAGGCCATCAGCTTGTACTTGGCGGTGTCATAGCCCAGGGAGGTGGCCCGCGCCTCGTTCTCCCGGATCGCCTTCAGCACCTGGCCGAAGGGGGAGTGGACGATGCGGTAGATGAACCAGACCCCGCCGGCGAAGATGGCCAGCACGGTGAAGTACATGGCATAGGGGTTGTTCAGGTCGATCAGGCCGAACAGGCTGCCCCGCGGCACGCCCTGGATACCGTCCTCGCCCCCCGTGAAGGGGGCCTGGAGGCAGACGAAGAACACCATCTGCGACAGGGCAAGCGTGGTCATGGCGAAGTAGATGCCCTGGCGGCGGATGGCCAAGGCGCCGATGGCGGCCCCGATCACGCCTGCCGACAAGCCGCCCAGCAGGATCGCCAGTTCCGGCGTCAGCCCCCAGACCTTGGCCGCGTGGGCGGTGACATAGGCTGCCCCGCCGAAGAAGGCGGCGTGGCCGAAGCTCAACAGGCCCACATAGCCGATCAGCAGGTTGAAGGCGCAGGCGAACAGGGCGAAGCACAGCGCCTTCATCAGGAAGACGGGATAGACGACGAACGGCGCGATGATCAGGCCCACAAGGGCCACCGCCGCCAGGATCATCAGCGGCCGCTCGGGGTTGCCCGGGGCCACGGCCATGGTGGGGCGCTTGGCGGGCATGGGATCGGTGTGTTGAGCGACCATGTCAGGTGGTCCTCCCGAACAGGCCGGCCGGCTTGACGAGAAGCACGATGGCCATGATGACGAAGATCACGATGTTGGCGGCCTCCGGGTAGAAGACCTTGGTCAGCCCCTCCACCAAGCCCAGGCCGAACCCGGTGATGACGGCGCCCAGGATGGAACCCATGCCGCCGATCACCACCACCGCGAAGACGACGATGATCAGGTTGGAGCCCATCAGCGGGTTCACCTGGTACATGGGGGCTGCCAGCACCCCGGCGAACCCGGCCAGCGCCACGGCCGCCGCATAGGTGCCGGTGACCAGCAGGGGAACGTTGACGCCGAAGGCCTGCACCAGTTGCGGCTTCTCCGTCGCGGCGCGCAGGTAGCTGCCCAGCTTGGTGCGCTCGATGGCGTACCAGGTGCCGAGGCAGACGGCCAGGCTGGCCACCACCACCCAGGCCCGGTAGGTGGGCAGGTACATGAAGCCCAGGTTGGTGCCGCCCTGCAGCGCGTCCGGCACCGGGTAGGGCTGGCCGGAGACGCCGTAGAGGTGGCGGAACAAACCCTCGACCACCAGGGCGATGCCGAAGGTCAGCAGCAGGCCGTAGAGCGGGTCCATCTTGGCGATGCGCGACAGCATGGTGCGTTCCAGCACCACGCCGAACGCCGCCACCACCAGGGGCGCCAGGATCAGGGCCGGCCAGTAGCCGACGCCCAGCTCCTGGAACAGCAGCCAGGCGACGAAGGCGCCCAGCATGTACAAGGCACCGTGGGCGAAGTTGATCACCCCCAGCATGCCGAAGATCACCGCCAGGCCCAGGCTGAGCAGGGCATAGAAGGCGCCGTTGATCAGCCCCAGCAGGAGCTGCCCGAACAGGGCCTGGGGCGGGATGCCGATCAGTTCCATCATGACCATTGCCCCTGTGTCAGACGCCCAGATACCGGGCCAGCTTCTCGGCCTCGGCCTCCAGCCGGTCGTTGGGGATCATGTCCACCACCTTGCCGTCCTCCATCACGTAGTGGCGGTCGGCCAGGGTGCTGGCGAAGTGGAAGTTCTGCTCCACCAGCAGGATGGTGAAGCCCTTGGCCTTGAGCTGGCGGATGATGTCGCCGATCTGCTGCACGATCACGGGCGCCAAGCCTTCCGTCGGTTCGTCCAGCAGCAGCAGGTTGGCGCCGGTGCGTAAGATCCGGGCGATGGACAGCATCTGCTGCTCGCCGCCTGACAGCTTGGTGCCCTGGCTCTTGCGCCGCTCCTTCAGCCGGGGGAACAGGCCATAGACCTCCTCCACCGTCAGCCCGCCCTGCTTCACCACGGGCGGGAGCATCAGGTTCTCCTCCACCGACAGGCTGGCGAAGATGCCCCGGTCATCCGGCACATAGCCGATGCCGACGCGGGCGATCTTGTCGGGGCGCAGGCCCACCAGCTCCGTCCCGGCCACCTGGATGGAGCCCTGTTGGCGGTCCAGCAGGCCCATGATGGCGCGGAGTGTCGTGGTCTTGCCCACGCCGTTGCGGCCGATCAGGGTGACCACCTCCCCCTCGGCGACCTGGAAGTTGACGCCGTGCAGGACGTGGCTTTCCCCATAGAAGCCGTGCAGGTCGCGCACGGACAGCAGGGTGCGGGTCAAGGTGGCGGCGTCAGGCATGTCCCGTCCCCATATAGGCCTCACGAACGTCGGGGTTGGCGCTGACCTCCGAATAGGGGCCTTCCGCCAGGATCTCCCCGCGCATCAGCACGGTGATGCGGTCCGACAGGTCGGCGACGACGGACAAATTGTGCTCCACCATCACCACCGTGCGGCCCTTGGCGACGCGGCGGATCAGGTTGGCGATGCGGCCGATGTCCTCATGCCCCATGCCGGCCATCGGCTCATCCAGCAGCAGCGTGTCCGGTTCCAGCGCCAGGGTGGTGGCGATCTCGAGCGCCCGCTTGCGGCCATAGGACAGTTCCGCCGCCGTCACCTGGGCGAAGGCGGACAGGCCCACCTCCTCCAGCAGCTCCATGGCCCGGTCGTTCAGCCGGTCCAGGATGCTTTCGGAGCGCCAGAACTGGAAGGTGGTGGCGGTGTGCCGCTGCAGCGCGACCCGCACGTTCTCCAGCACCGTCAGGTGCGGGAAGACGGCGGAGATCTGGAAGGACCGTACGACCCCGCGGCGGGCGATGGCCGCCGACGCCACATGGGTGATGTCCTCCCCATGGTAGAGGATCTGGCCCGAGGTCGGGACCAGGAACTTCGTCAACAGATTGAAGACCGTCGTCTTGCCGGCCCCGTTGGGGCCGATCAAGGCATGGATGCTGCCCCGCCGCACCTGGAAGTTCAGGTTCTTCACTGCCGTGAAGCCCTTGAACTCTTTCGTCAGGCCGCGGGTCTCCAGGACGTACTCCGTCATCGTCCCTCCCCGGGGCCGGCTTTGTCGCCGGCCATGCTGCCGGGTGCCCCCACGGGGGCCCCGTCTTTCGTTTCCCGCCCTGGATTAGGCATCAAGCACTTAGGGCTTGGCAAGGCCGCATCCGGGGCACAAACATGAAAAGTGATTCAAGTTCCAGGTTTTTGCCATGATCCCCTTGGAAGTGGCAAGGACGTTCGGCATAGTGCTGCACGGACAGGGGATGCCGGCCGCTCGGCCGAGACGGAAAAACAAGCCCTTGCGGAAACCAAGTCCAGGAGGAAACCGAATGCGCTCCAGCTTTGCGAAATCCCTGCTCGCGGGTGCGGCCCTGGCCCTCGCCGCCGCGGCCGCGCCGACGGCGGCCAACGCCCAGGTGTCCGGCGACACCGTGAAGATCGGCATCCTGAACGACCAGTCCGGGCCGTACGCGGACTTCGGCGGCAAGGGCTCGGTCGTCGCCGCCCAGATGGCCATCGAGGACTTCGGCGGCACCGTGCTCGGCAAGAAGATCGAGCTGGTCAGCGCCGACCACCAGAACAAGCCGGACATCGGCGTCTCCATCGCCCGCCAGTGGTTCGACGCCGAGGGCGTGGACATGATCGGGGAGCTGACCACCTCTTCCGTCGCCCTGGCCGTGCAGGACCTGGCGAAGGAGCGGGGCAAGGTGAACATCGTGGTGGGTGCGGCCACCTCCCGCCTGACGGGCGACGCCTGCTCCCCCACCGGCTTCCACTGGGCCTATGACACCTATGCCCTGTCCCGTGGCACCGGGGCGGCGGTGGTGGAGTCCGGTGGCAAGACCTGGTACTTCCTGACCGCCGACTACGCCTTCGGCCACCAGCTGGAGAAGGACACCAGCGAGTTCGTGACCGCCGCCGGCGGCAAGGTGCTGGGCGCGGTGCGGCACCCGCTGAACACGTCGGACTTCAGCTCCTTCCTGCTGCAGGCGCAGTCTTCCGGCGCCAAGGTGGTGGGCCTCGCCAACGCGGGCACCGACACCACCAACAGCATCAAGCAGGCGGCGGAGTTCGGGCTGGTGGCCGGTGGCCAGAAACTGGCGGGCCTGCTGTTCACCCTGACCGACGCCCACGCCCTGGGCCTGAAGACGGCGCAGGGCCTGACCCTGACCGAGGGCTGGTACTGGGACCGCAATGACGAGTCCCGCAAGTGGGGGCAGCGCTACTTCGACAAGATGCAGCGCATGCCGAACATGATCCAGGCCGGCACCTACTCCTCGGTCATGCACTACCTGAACGCCGTCAAGGCCGCCGGGACCGACGATGGCAAGGCCGTGGCCGCCAAGATGAAGGAGCTGCCGGTCAAGGACGTGTTCGTGGGTGAGAGCGGCGGCACCGTGCGCAAGGACGGCCGCATGGTCCACGACATGTACCTGTTCGAGGTGAAGACCCCGGCAGAGAGCAAGAAGCCCTGGGACTATTACAAGCTGGTCAAGACCATCCCCGCCAAGGACGCCTTCCTCCCTATCGAGAAGAGCGCCTGCCCGCTGGCGAAGAGCTGAGGCTGGCCGGGTTGGCATGAGAGCGACGGCCGGGGCAGGGTGCCCCGGCCGTTTGCATTCCGGGACTATCGACGACGTCCCACGGCACTCGCCGGCACCCAGGTGCTGCCGATGGCGGCAGGGTCGTCGATCCCATCGGGCAGGTCGGTGAAGGCGCGGCGGTCCTGGGGGCGGCGGTCGGCCTTGGTGGGGTGCGTCATGTCATGGATGACCGCGTCGGCGGAGTCGATCACGCCCACCTTCTCAAGCCCCCGCAACAGCGCCACGGTGGACAGCAGGTGCAGGTGGGGCGGCTTGTTGATCACCCGGATGGCGGCATCCTCGAACAGCAGGGCAACCGGCTCCCCGGACGAGACATAACGGCGCAGGCCGTCGTCGGAGGACATGAAGTCCACGATGGCCAGTTCCCCCGCGTTGCTTTTCAGCTTCTTGCCGGCCCGGCGCTTTTCCCTCTCCATTTCCCCGATCTCCGTGGGGGCGATGGTGAAGGGGGGGTGGTTGGCGTCGATGAATGCCTTCACAGCCCGGTCCTTGGGATAGGACGGGTCGCTGGTCAGCTCGTCATATACGGCGTCCACCACCACCAGCGGCATATCCAACGCGAGCAGAAGGTCGAGCCGGTCGGCGACCCAAAGGCTGTTGAAGGGCCCGGCATCCGGGATGATCAGGGTGCAACGGTTCACCCCTGCCTCCATAGCTTGGCGAACATCGCCGCCTGGTTCTCCACCTCATGCGGCGGCGGCAGGGGCATCGGCAGGTCGGCGTCCCCCAAAGCCACCAGCAACTCCGCGTAATCCCGCAAGCCGAGTTCGCGGATGGCGTCAGCACGGGAAAGCTTCCCCTGGGAATAGGCAAGCAACGGGTCGTTACGAGGGGCCGCCGATCCCGTGGAGGTGATGGTCTCCAGATGCTCCCGGATCAGTGCGGTCATGGTCGTGCCATGGGCGGCCGCATACGCCTTCGCCCGGCTCACAAGCTCGTCCGGCAGGTTCAGGGTCGTGTTCCGCAGCATGATGATGCCTCCGACGGTCCACATATATATGTGATCTCACCGCCGGATGCAGTCAACAGGCACCAAGCGGCTCCTACCCCCGCTGCTCCATGCCCTGGATGATGGACTCCGCCAGCATGGTCGCGGCGCGGCTGGCGGAGGGGACGGTGCGGAGGGCGATCTCGGCCTCGGCCAGGTCGGGCAGGCCGTGCTCGGCGCCCAGGACGCGCAGCCCCGTGGGCACCATGTCGCGGGGCAGGACGGTGGCGCCCAGCCCGGCGCGCACGGCGGCCTGGGTGCCGGCCAGGCTGGGGCTGGTGTAGGCGATGCGCCAGGACAGGCCGGCGCCGTCCAGGGCGGCCAGGGCCCGCTTGCGGTAGACGTCCGGGGCCGGGTGCAAGACCAGGGGCAGGCTGCCCTCCCGCGCAGTGGGGAAGGAACCGGCCGCCGCCCAGACCAGGGGCTCCCGCCAGACCAGGGCGCCGTCGCTGGGGCCGCGTGGCTCCCGCTTCACCAGCACCAAGTCGAACTCGTTGCGGTCGAAGGCCTCCAGCAGGTTCATGGTGAAGTCGCAGCGCACCTCAAGCTGTACCCGCGGGTGCGCCTCGGCGAAGGCGGCCAGCACGCCGGGCAGGTGCACGGTGGCGAAATCCTCCGGCGTCCCCAGGCGCACCGTGCCTTCCACCTCCGGCTCGGTCAGGCGGGCCCGCACCTCATCGTTCAGGTGCAGCATGCGGCGGGCATAGCCCAGCAGCAGCTCCCCCTCCGCCGTCAACTGGACGCCGCGGCCCACGCGGCGGAACAGGTCCTGGCCCAGGCTGTCCTCCAGCCGCTTCACCTGCAGGCTGATGGTGGATTGGGTGCGGCCCAGCCGCTCTGCCGCGCGGGTGAAGCCGCCCAGGTCGACGATGGCCACGAAGGTCCGCAACAGGTCCAGGTCCAGGTTCCGGGTACCCATCAAACCCCTCCTGCCCACCGGCACCAATGGATTGCATTGGGAAGATGGGATGGTTGTGGGGCAACGGGAAATGAATAATTCACATCAAATCCATTGGATTCGGACTATGGGTCAGGGATTGCAGCCCGGGCATTGGCCGGGATCGGCCAGGGCGGGTTGGTGGGGTCGGGGGCGGGTCTCCGCGTGGTCGCAAGCGGGGCAGCGCCAAGACAGGCCCAAGGGGGCCGGCGTCGGCTCCCCGCACCAGCCGCAAGGCAGGCCGGGGACAACCCGCTCCGGCCCGAAGCCGGGGGCGGCGCAGGCAGGGCAGGGGGTGGCAAGGCGTCGGGCCAGACGGACGGCGACCTTGCGGATTTCCCCCATGCGGGTCGGATTCAGATGGGCGCGCATGTCCGTCTCCACCCGGGCGAGCCTGTCGGGGGAGGTCTCCGCCGCCGCGGCCATGGCGGCGGCCAGGGTGCCCAGCTCCCGGATGCCCTTCACCAGGGGCTGGGAGGGGCCGGCGTTGGGGCGGGCGATGACGGCATGGCTGGGGAAACGGGCACGGGCCAGGAAATCGGCAATGTCATCGGTAGTGCGGCCCGTGGCGTGGCCGAAGTTGGTGCGCAGGCTGGCCCGGGACTCCACCAGGGTCAGTCCCGTCTCCAGGTCCAGGAAGCAGGCCAGCTCATGCCCCATGGCCAGCCAGGGCAGGGACGGGTGCGGGCCGAAGCTGCCCTCGCTCGCCAGACCCAAGGGCAGGCCCGACGCCTCAGCCGCCAGCCGGGCCTTGGTGATGACCGTGTCGCGGGGGGTGCCCTGCCGCTCTACCTCCCCGCTGAAGGTGCCGAGCTGGTCGGTGTCGATGTCGGCCAGGGTGACCGACAGCCCCAGGCGGCGCAGCAGGGGCGGGGCGAAGGCGCGTTCCTTGCCGTGCCGGGTACCCAGGGCGACGGTGCGGCCGGCATGGCGCATGGGCGGCCCGCTCAGTGCAGGACAGGCGGCCGCTCCGCCGGTCGGTTGTCCATGCCGGGGTTGACGGGGGTTGCCTGGTGGTGCAGCAGCCGCCAGTCTCCGCCGACGCGCACATAGATGTTGGTTGCGGCCAGGGCCACGCCGTTGATGGTCTCCTGGCAGAGGACCACTGCCGTTTCCCCGTTCAGGATCACATGCTCGCCCGTGCAGGACACCTGCGGGGTCATGCGGCTGCGCAGGATGGACCGCCAACTGGCCACCACCTCGGCCCGGTTCAGCAAGGCCGGCCAGCCCGGGTGCACGCAGGCCACGTCATCACGGTCTGCCAACAGGGCCACAAGCCGGTCGGCGTCGCCGTTGTTGAAGGCCTGGTAGAAACGGCGGTTGGCCGCCAGGACAAGGTCGGTCTCGGACAAGGGATGGGGCCTCCTGCTTAACGCGGGAGAAGTGCCCCGTTTGCGCCTGGGTTGCAAGGGGGCGCGGCCATCCGCACCCCCCGCCATTGGCACAGGCTCAGACGTCGTCCGCCAGGCGGATGCCGGTCATCTGCCACCGGGCGTGCGGTGCCAGATGGTGGCGGAAGCTGGCGCGTACCAGCTCACCCGGCGTCAGGGCGCTGCCACCCTTCAGCACCATGCGGCCGGCGGCGGGAACATGGGCATATTCCCCGATCGCCAGGTCGCCCGGCCGGTAACGGGGATAGGGGGCCAGGGCGCTGGCCGTCCATTCCCAGGCGTCTCCATAGGCCTGCCACGGCCCCGGGTTGCCGGAACAGGAGCCGGGCACCGGGTGCAGCTTGCCGTAGTCCAGCAGGTTGCCGGTGCGGCGCTGACCCTGCACCGCATGTTCCCACTCGGCCTCCGTGGGCAGGCGCTTGCCGGCCCAGCGGGCAAAGGCGTCGGCCTCATACCAGCTCACATGGCAGGCGGGTTCCTCACCGTCCATCAGCTTGGGCCCGGACAGGGTGAAGGTGTGCCAGATGCCGCCACGCTTGAACCAGTAGAGCGGCGCCTTCCAGCCCTCCCGCTGGGCCAGCGACCAGCCGTCCGGGTGCCAGAGGCTGGCATTGCCGTAGCCGCCATCCTCCATGAACTCCTGGTACTCGGCATTGGTCACCAGCCGCCCGGCGAAGCGGAACGGCTCCAGGTGGACCCGGTGGCGCGGTGTCTCCAGCTCGAAGGCATGGGCGCCGGGCTCCATGCCCACCTCGCAGATGCCGCCCGGATATTCCTGCCAGCTCTGCCCCGCGGCGGCGGCAAGGCCGGTGGGTTGGGGCGACTGGTAGGCGGGGTGCAGCGGGTTCAGCCAGAAGGCGTGCTTGATGTCCGCCAGGATCAGTTCCTGGTGCTGCTGCTCATGCTGAAGGGCCAGTTCCAGCCGCCGGGCCACCGCGGGCCAGCCCAGGGACGGGGTGTCGGCCACCAGCCGCAGCACGGCGGCGTTCACATGGTCGCGGTAGCGCGCCACCTCCTCCGCCGTGGGGCGGGAGAGCAGGCCGCGCTGGGCGGCGGGGTGGCAGGTCTCCGCCGGTTCCACCATGGCGTTGAAGATATAGCTGAAACGGTCGTCGAAAGCCGTGTAGCCGGGGATGAAACGCTCCAGCACGTGGCGCTCCAGGAACCAGGTGGTGTGTCCCAGGTGCCATTTGGTGGGGCTCGTCTCCGGCCCGGACTGGACCATCTGGTCCTCTGCCGACAGCCGTGCCGCCAACTGCCCCGACAGGCCCCGGATGCGCCGGAACCGTCCGGCCAGGATGGGACGCGCCTCCGTGTCCGGCCGTGCCGCCGGCTGCCCTTGATACCCCGATGCCGGGCTCATCCCCGACAGGTCGGCGGTGAAATCCCGCAAACCGTCCATCGCCCAATCCCCCCGCGTTTGCCCCGCGACTTCTGGCTACCCCGCCGGCCTCCCCCGCTGGGGGTGCGACAAGGTACCGGTCGGGACCATTCAACGCCGGGTGGGGATGGGCGTACCACCACGCACCGTGGCTACCGCCCTTCCCTGTGGGGGTAGCCACACCACGTCCGGATCACCCCGTTCACTTTTGGAACGGTTTTGAATCGAACTTGTTAGAACCTGTTCGGTCCAGGCAGATGCGGGCGCATGGCCCTCAATGCATCTCGCTGATCACCTTCTGGCGAAGCACGTCGATGGGGGCCAGGCTGGCGCCCTGCTGGAAATGCCAATAGGTCCAGCCGTTGCAGGCGGGCAGGCCCTGGAGGGCGGCACCCACCTTGTGGATGCTGCCCTTGTGCTCACCCAGATGGTTCTCGGCCACCAGGGTGCCGTCGGCGCGCACCTTGGCGATGTTGCGGCGGCGCTGGTCGAACAGCAGGGTGCCGGGCTGGAGGTAGCCGCGCTCCACCAGGTTGCCGAAGGGCACGCGCGGCTGGGCGCGCTTGGACGGCACCTCCAGCAACTCCGGCTCCGCCACCTCCTGCACCTGGGCGATGCGCTCATTGGCGAGGCGGGCGTACTGGTGTTCCCGCTCCAGCCCGATCCAGCGGCGCTTCAGCCGCTTGGCCACGGCCCCGGTGGTGCCGGTGCCGAAGAAGGGGTCCAGCACCACGTCGCCCTGGCGGGTGGACGACATGATCACGCGGTACAGCAGGGATTCCGGCTTCTGGGTGGGGTGGGCCTTCTGCCCCGTCTCGTCCCGCAACCGCTCCCCGCCGGTGCAGAGGGGCAGCGTCCAGTCGCTGCGCATCTGCAGATCCTCGTTCAGGTTCTTCATCGCCTCATAGGCGAAGTAGTACTTGGCGTCCTTGGACTTGGCGGCCCAGATCAGCGTCTCATGCGCGTTGGCGAAGCGGCGGCCCTTGAAGTTGGGCATGGGGTTGGATTTGCGCCAGATGATGTCGTTCAGGATCCAGAAGCCCAAATCCTGGAGGATGGCGCCCACGCGGAAGATGTTGTGGTAGCTGCCGATGACCCAGAAGGTGCCGTCGTCCTTCAGCGTGTGCCGGACGCCGTCCATCCAGTCGCGGGTGAAGCGGTCATAGCTTCCGAAATCCTGGAACCGGTCCCATTCCTCATCCACCCCGTCCACCCGGGTGTGGTTGGGCCGCATCAGGTCGCCGTTGAGCTGCAAATTATAGGGCGGGTCGGCGAACACCATGTCGACCGAGCCGGCGGGCATGTCCCGCATCAGTTGGACGCAGTCGCCGACAAGGATGCGGTTGGTCTGGAGCGGCTGGGACATGGGGTTCTGGACCGTCGTGTTGTTGGGCCGAATCGGGGGCCGAATCGACCTGACAATGAGTCCCGGCCGAGTCGCCGTCAACACGAAAGTTCAGGGAAGAGTCAGTGGAGTCAGAGCGTTAGGGAAAGTTGTTCGGAGACAGGTGCAAAACTGCGACGGTGGTGGGGGGTGACGCCCAGGCGCCTTATCGCCTCCTTGTGGGCGGCCGTGCCATACCCCGCGTTCCGCTCCCACCCATATCCGGGGTACTCCCGCGCAAGGTCCCCCATGATCTTGTCCCGGGTCACCTTAGCCAGGATGCTGGCGGCGGCGATGGACAGGCTCAGCGCGTCCCCGTCCACCAGCGTCTCCACCCGGCAGGGCAGGGGCGGTCGCTGGTTGCCGTCCACCAGGGCGATGGCGGGTGTCAGGCCCAACGCGGCCACGGCGCGCCCCATGGCCAGGAAGGTGGCGCGCAGGATGTTGACCTCGTCGATCTCTTCCACCGACGCGATCCCGATGCCATGGGCGGGGGCGTTGGCCCGGATCGCCTCGAACAGCGCCTCCCGCCTCGCTGCCTTCAGGGCCTTGCTGTCGTCGATGCCGGCGCACCAGGCGGGGATGCCCTTGCCGGGCGGCAGGATTACCGCCGCGGCCACCACCGGCCCGGCCAAGGGACCCCGCCCCGCCTCATCCACCCCGCAGACCAGGGCGGCGGGGGCGTGGCCGAGGCGGATTTCATGGGACAGGTCAGGCATGGGCCGGAGGTTTGGCGGAAAGGGCGGGGGAGGGCAAGGGGAATGGCGGGCTGGACAGGGTACCAGCTGGCCTCATACACTTGTTGCAAACTTAGGGCGCTCCCATGGCCATAAGGATCAAAGCGGCGGAACCGCTGCCAAACTTCATCATCAGGCTGACCTGGGCCAACGGGGTGGTCAATATCGTGGACCTCTCCGACGTTGTTGCCGACAACCCCGTTTACGCGCCGATCAAGGACGATCCCGCCCTGTTCGGGACCGTGTCGGTCGGGGAGTGGGGCTATGACCTCCATTGGTCAGACGACATGGAGATCCCCTGCACATGGCTCTGGGACCGCGCCCAGGCCCAGGCCGCCTGATCGGCATCGGGTTTGCGCTACATCAAAGCGGACCTTTCGGCGAGTGACGCATTCTGTGGGCGCACGATAGGAGCCCCCGCATGCGTCCCGAGCTTGTCGCCAAGTATCGCAGCCAGCGCGTCCCCCGCTACACCAGCTATCCGCCGTCGCCCCACTTCAGCCCGGCGGTGGATGCGGAGACATATAGGGATTGGTTGCGGGGCCAAGCGCATGACGCGACCGTGTCCCTGTACCTGCACGTGCCCTTCTGCCGGTCCATGTGCTGGTACTGCGGCTGCCACACCATGGTGGTGCCCCACGACGACCCGATTCACCGCTACCTTGGTGCGCTGACCAAGGAAGCGCAGACCGTGGGGGCCCTGCTGCCCAAGGGGCCGAAGGTCACCCACCTGCATTTCGGCGGCGGCACGCCCACATTGATCCCGCCGGACGCCTTCGTCAGCCTGATGGACACGCTGCGGCACAGCTTCCACTTCGACCGGGACGCGGAGTTGGCGATCGAGATCGACCCGCGCACCCTGGGTGAGGCCATGCCCGCCGCCCTGGCGCGGGGCGGGATCAACCGGGCGTCCCTGGGCGTGCAGAGCTTCGATCTCAACGTCCAGGCCGCCATCAACCGGTTCCAGAGCCCGGAACAGACCGCCGAGGCCGTCACCGCCCTGCGCGCGGCGGGGATCAAGGCCATCAGCCTGGACCTGATCTACGGCCTGCCGCGGCAGACCATCGACAGCTGTGTGGAGACGGTGCGGCAGGCCGTGGCCATGAACCCGAACCGGCTGTCGGTCTTCGGCTATGCCCACATGCCCGGCTTCAAGTCCCACCAGGACCGCATCAAGGAAGCGGAGCTGCCCGACGCCGACCAGCGCATCGCCCAGGTGATCGCCATCGAGGACGCGCTGATGGATGCCGGCTATGTCCGCATCGGCATGGACCATTTCGCCCGACCGGACGACCCCATCGCCATCGCCGCGGCCGGCGGTTCCCTGCGGCGGAACTTCCAGGGCTACACGACGGACGACGCGGACGCCCTGATTGGCCTGGGTGCCAGCGCCATCGGCAAGCTGCCCCAGGGCTTCGTCGCCAACATCGTCCCCGTGCCGGGCTACCTGAAGGCGGTGGAGGAGGGGGGCCTCGCCGTCGGCCGTGGCTTCGTCATGGGCCGAGAGGACAAGTTGCGTGCCGACCTGATCGAGACGGTCATGTGCAGCTTCGAGGTGGACGTGGCCGAGGTGGCGGGCCGCCACGGGCATGAGGCCCACATGGTCCTGCCCGCGGCCGCCGAGCTGGAAAGGCTGCGCGATGACGGGCTGGTGGAATTCCACGGCACCCGAATCAAGGTGCGGGACGAGGCGCGGCCCCTGGTCCGCAGCGTGGCCGCCCTGTTCGATGCCTATCTGGACCCGCAGGGCGGGCGCCATAGCCGGGCGATCTGACGGGGGCCGTAGGTCGGATTAGCGGCTGGCAAGCCGCGTAATCCGACGGCCTGGGCCAAGCGATGTCGGATTACGCTTCGCTAATCCGACCTACGAAAGGGGCTCAAGCTGCCAACTGGTCCACGATGGCGCGGCGCAGTGTCTCCGCCTTCAGGGGCTTGCGGACCAGCGGCGCCTTCGACAGGTGCGGCGGCAGGTCGGCGGCGTCATAGCCTGACAGGAAGACGAAGGGCACGCCCCGGTCGGTCAGCCGCTCCATGACGGGGTCGATGGGGCTGCCGCCCAGGTTCACGTCCAGCACGGCGCAGTCGATGGCCTTGTCCACCAAGCGCAACGCCTCCGGCAGGCTGCCGGCCACGCCGACGACCTCGCAGCCGAAGTCGGTCAGCATGTCTTCCAGCATCATGGCGATCAAGGCCTCGTCCTCCACCACGATGATGCGGCGGCCAGCGAGGTCGGACCCAGGTCCCTGTCCTGCGGGGGTCATGGCGTCTACCTTCGTCAGTCTTGGCGGGGGCGGCGGGATCGCGTCGGGAAGGCCGGAGACACCTTTCCGACGCCACAATGCCCCAGCGGGCGCGGCAGCCTCACTCGGAAATTGGGGCTAGGCCCTTTGTCGCGTCCGGCCTGCAAGCCCTGGTGGACGGCGTGCCCTGACCCGTGCATGGTGGGGCGCTGTCATGAAACCGTCACACGAAGACCATGCGCCTCCGCCTTTCCCTGCTCGCCCTAGCGTTGCTGCTCCCGGCCTGCTCCGCCCTGACACCCCCGCGGGCGGCCCCCGTACCGGACGCGCCGCCGGTTCCCGCCCCGGCCCCGGTCGCCGCGGCGCCGGTCGTGAAGGGGGCGAACGATCCCCGGCTGCTGGCGACCCTCTACGTACAGCAGGCGGAAGAGGCACGGCGCGCGGCGGAGCAGGCCTTCGCCCTGGCCGCCCTGCGGCTGCCCGACGCGTTGCGCAAGACCGGCAGCGCCGCGCCGCTGGAACAGCCCGACGGCGGCAAGGGCAAGCCGCCGGCCGTGGTCTTCGACGTGGATGAGACGGTGCTGGACAACAGCCCCTACCAGGCCCGCGCCATCCTGGCGGGGGAGAGGTTCACCGCCCCCACCTGGGACCAATGGGTGTCGGAGAAGAAGGCCGCCGCCATCCCCGGCGCCCCGGGCTTCGTCGCGGCCCTTCGAAAGGCGGGGGTTCGGCCCGTCTTCGTCACCAACCGCGCCTGCGCCCCCCGGCCCGACCGCCCGGAAGAGGACTGCCCGCAGAAGGCGGACACCATCGCCAACCTGCGCGCCACCGGCTTCGGCGAGGTGCCGCCGGAGGATTTGCTGCTCTACAAGGAACAGGGCTGGACCGCCGACAAGTCCAAGCGGCGGGCGGCTGTGGCCGCCAAGTACCGCATCGTCATGCTGGTGGGCGACCAGTTGGGCGACTTCGTGGACGTCCCCCGCACCGCTGACCGCACCGCCCGCCGCACCCTGGCCGACGCCGGCCAGTTCTCCACCCGCTGGGTGATGGTGCCGAACCCCATGTATGGCGGCTGGGCCGACAGCCTGCCGGACCCGGTGGCGGCGCTGCGGGTGGATTGAGGGAGGGGCCTCTGCCGTTACCTCCCAGGTAGGGGGTTCACCAGCGGATCGCGGCGTAGATCTTGCCTGCAGCCATTCCGGCCAGCAATGTTCCGGCCACAGTCACGGCTCCGGCCGCCAGTCCACCTTTCTGTGCCAGGAGAAAGCAGGGCGTGAAGCCAGCCAGGATGATTTTCGCAATGAAATCTGCGGCCGGCACAAGCGTGACGTCGACGGTGCCCATCTCGGTAAGCCTCACCGCCATGACGCCCAGGGCGAGGTAGATTAGACTGGCCGCCAAGCCGATGGCACTCCCGTCCTGCCGGCCCGGATGGATGTGCGTGAGGAGGCCGGCCACTGCCGTCATGATCAGACCTGCGGTCACGGCGCCCAGGATCATCCCGAAGAACCCCGTCACGACAATCAGCAGCAACGCGCTTGGCAGCGATTCCGTGATGAAGGTTACGAGGCGGCCGGCCAGGGTCGCGTCGGCGGGAACCCGAAGATTGAAGGTCGTGAGCATGGCGATCCCTGTGAAGACGCCGGTTGCGGCCGGAGCCACAAGGCTGGCAACGAAGATGGCGGCGATCTTGCGGCCGGTGCCAACCTGGGTGGGGACGGTGTCGTCCATAGCTCGATCCATTGGCTGTGGGTCTTTGTCTCCTATGTCAGCAATTCCCGCGCCACTCCCGCTGGCCACCTAAAGGTTTGGGATTGCGAAGTGAGGAGGCCAATTTTCCGCGGCGTCGTCCTTCTCGTGGACAGTGGCCGTCAACGCCGTTGACGCTCCGCCTGGCCATCGTCCTCAGAACAACCCCAACTGGTTCCCCGGGGCCGGGGGTGGCTTGAACAGGCCTGTGCTCATTTCCCACCGGCGGCTGTCCAGGCCCAGGCGCTTGCAGGCCAGCTTGAAGCGGGTGCGCAACATCTCCGCGTAGGGGCCTTCGCCCTTCATCCGGGTGCCCCAGTCGGCGCGGTACAGGGCGCCGCCGCGGCTCTGGCGGATCAGGGACAGGACCCGGTCGGCCCGGTTGGGGGCATGCTCCCGCAGCCAGTCCTCGAACAGGGCCGCGATCTCCAGGGGCAGGCGCAGCAGGATGTAGCTTGCCATGCTTGCGCCCGCCGCCGTCGCTTCCTCCAGGATGGCTTCCATCTCATGGTCGTTCAGGGCGGGGATCATGGGGCTGGACAGGACGGCCACGGGGACGCCGGCGGCAGACAGCTCCCGGATGGCGGCCAGCCGCCTTGAGGGGGTGCTGGCCCGCGGTTCCAGCGTCCGGGCCAGGTGCCGGTCCAAGGTGGTGACGGAGAGGGAGACATGGGCCAGCCCCTCCGCCGCCATGGGGGCCAGGATGTCCAGGTCGCGGGTCACCAGGGCGGATTTGGTGATGATGCCCACGGGCTGGCGGAAGTCGCGGCAGACCTCCAGCACGGCACGGGTGATCCGCTCCTCCCGTTCCACCGGCTGGTAGGGGTCGGTGTTGGCCCCCAGGGCCAGGGGTTTGCAGACATAGCCCTTGCGCCGCAGCTCCTTCGCCAGCAAGGCGGCCGCGTCCTTCTTGCGGAACAGCACCGTCTCGAAATCCAGGCCCGGCGAATAGCCCAGATAGGCGTGGGTCGGCCGGGCGAAGCAATAGACGCAGCCATGCTCACACCCCCGGTAAGGGTTCACCGACTGGTCGAAAGGGATGTCCGGGCTGTCATTGGTGGCGATGATGCCGCGGGTGGCGTCGTCCAGCAGCCGGGTGGCGAGCCGCGGCAGCAGGTCGTCCTCCGCGGCCGCGGGCAGGGCGGGGGACCAGCCATCATTAATGCGCACACGGCTCAGCGCCTCGAACCTTCCGGTGCGGTTCGAGGTGGCGCCGCGACCCTTGACGGCCCTGTCCGGGAGTTCGTCCACCATGGGCCGATGCTGCCATGGCGGGTTGAACCGATCAAGAACGTGGGAAGTGGCTGTACCACCTCACACCGCCAAGGCGGAGGGCATGGAGAGGGTTACCAGCGTGCCCTCCGACCGCACGAAATCCAGCCGGGCACCCAGATCGCTGGCCAGTGCCCGAACCAGGAACAGGCCGCTGCTGCCGGCGGCCAGGGTTTTCTCGGAGATGCCGATGCCGTCGTCACGCACCGACATGGTCAGCCGCCCGCCATCCACCTTGAGCTGTACCCAGATCCGGCCCCGATCACGGCCCTTGAAGGCATAGCGCAGGGCGTTGCCCACCAACTCGTTCGCCACCAGCGCCAGCGGCACGGCGGCCTCTGCCAGGATGGGCGGGGCGTCGTGGCTGACGGAGACGTTGATGCGCCGGTCCTGGGCGTCCAGCGCCTCCGCCAGGGCCTGGACGACGCCGCGGATCACCCGGCCCAGGTCGACCGACTTGCCATCGATCTCCTCTTCCAGGATCTGGTGCACGCGGCCCATGGCCTGCATGCGGCTGCGGGTCATCTCCAGTGCCGCCTTCACGGCGGGGTCGCGCATTTCCCGGATCTGGAGGCTGAGCAGGGCGATGATGGAGCCGGACGCGCTGCGGGCCCGGTGGGCCGCCACCCGCAACAACAGGTCCCGCCGGGCCAACTCCCGCTTGGCTTGCGCCAGTTGGCTGGCCAGGGACTCGTCACCCTCCGTCGTGGCGCCGGCCAGACCGGCCGCGCCGCTTCCGCCTCCCATTGTGACCCCCTCCGTGATCGGCCGCTTCGGGCCTGTCCTGTGATGCTTACAATGCCGCACGATTTCGTTCCGACCATGGAACAGGCGGCCATTCCCCAAATGGGTGGCGCGTCCCTGCCAGGGGTAAGGGGATCGTGACAGGCCGTCCCCTTGCCCGGCCGGCGGTTCTGCGCTTTGCTGCGGGTCCCGTCGCAGAGGATAGCCGCCAATGGACTTCGTCATCCCGGCACCGGAACAACCCAGCCTCGCCGTGGCCGGCAGCGCCGCCCGCTTCCCCGTCCGCCGCATCTACTGCGTTGGCCGGAACTATGCGGAGCACGCGCGGGAGATGGGCGCCGACCCGGTGCGGGAACCACCCTTCTTCTTCATGAAGCCGGCCGACGCCATCCTGCCCGATGGGGCGGAGGTGCCGTACCCGCCCGGTACCGACAATCTGCACCATGAGGTGGAACTGGTCGCCGCCCTGGGCGCCGGCGGGCGCGACATCGACCCGGCCAAGGCCCTGGACCTGGTCTGGGGCTATGCCGTGGGCAACGACCTGACCCGTCGCGACCTGCAAGGCCAGGCCAAGGCTGCGGGCAAGCCTTGGGAGGTGGGCAAGGGCTTCGACCATTCCGCCCCCGTGTCCCCCCTGCGGCCGGTGGCGGAGGTGGGGCACCCCACATCCGGCCTGATCACCCTGTCCGTGAACGGGGAGCGGCGCCAGACCGGCGACCTGTCCGACATGACCTGGTCGGTGGCGGAGGTGATCGCCCACCTGTCCCGCCTGTTCCACCTGCATGCCGGCGACCTGATCTTCACCGGCACCCCCGCCGGCGTCGGCCCCGTGCGCCGGGAAGACGTGATGGTGGCGGAGATCGCCGGCATCGGCACCCTGACCAACCGAATCGCGTGAGGCACCCCATGGCCCGCATCGACGAAAGCCGCCCCTTTCTGCCGGTCAACATCGCCGTCCTGACCGTGTCCGACACCCGTGAGCTTGCCACCGACAAGTCCGGCGACACCCTGGTGGAGCGCCTGCAGGCGGACGGGCACGTGCTGGCCGCCCGTGCCATCGTGAAGGACGACGTGCGCTCCATCGTCGACCAGCTCCGCGCCTGGATCGCGGACAAGGGCGTGGACGTGGTCATCTCCACTGGCGGCACCGGCCTGACCGGCCGCGACGTGACGCCGGAGGCGTTCGAGAGCCTGTTCGAGAAGAAGATCGACGGGTTCGGGGAGCTGTTCCGCATGCTCTCCTACGAGAAGATCGGCACCAGCAGCCTGCAATCCCGCGCCACCGGCGGCGTGGCCGGCGGCACCTACCTGTTCGCCCTGCCGGGCAGCCCCAGCGCCTGCCGCGACGGCTGGGACCTGATCCTGAAATGGCAACTCGACAACCGCCACCGCCCCTGCAACCTGGTGGAGCTGATGCCGCGCTTGCAGGAGCATGTCCGGTAGGTCCGTAGGTCGGATTAGCGAAGCGTAATCCGACGTCCCGCCGCACCAAGCCGTCGGATTAGCGGGCCGATGCCCGCTAATCCGACCTATTGCGCACCCACCGCCGGTACCCCTCCGCCTCATCCACGTCCGCCAGCCGGTCCACCAGGGCGGTTTTCAGGCCAAGGGCCCTGATGCTGTCCGCCAGGGCGTGCTCGGTGGACCAGCGCACCCCGGCCAGACTATCCAGCCGCCGGGGTGACCTTGCCAGGCCGATCAGCCAATAGCCGCCGTCATCGCTGGGGCCGAAGACGGCGTCTGCGTAACGCAAGGCATCCAACGCGCGGGCGATCAGGGCTGGGGTGATGCCGGGGATGTCGCCTCCCACCAGCACCGCAGGGCCGCCGGCAGATTGGAGTTGGCGTAGCATGCGGACGCCTAGGTCGCCCCCGCCCTGGGGCACCACGGTCCAGCCCCTTGGCCAGTGGCGTGCCACCGTCGCCCGGTCCGGTGCTACCGCCAGCACCGACCGCCAGCGCGGGTCGTTGCCTAGCCGCCGTAGGGTGCCGGACAGGCAGGTGCGGTAGAACCGCAGGGCCTGTGCCTCCCCCAACCCGCGGGCGAGGCGGCGCTTGACCCGACCCAGGGCGGGGGCCTTGGCGAGGACGATCAGGGTGCCGCGCCTCACCCGTACACCCGCCGGATGATCCGGGGCGGCACGCCCGCATACCACAGGGACAGGCAGGCCAGGTTGCGGGCGGAGCGGGCCCACCAGCCATCCCGCCGCCATTTCTCGGCACTGGTCACCGCCGCCACTGGCAACCCCACCAGCCGATCCCGCCCGAGCCGTCGCACCAGATCCACATCCTCCATCAGCGGCAAGGGCCGGAACCCGCCGACGGCGTCATACAGCGCCCGCGAGACCAGCAGCCCCTGGTCACCATAGGGCAGGGCCAGCGCCCGGCAGCGCCAGGCCACCATCCGCTCCAGCCGCCGCGCCTGCGGCCCCGGGTCGTCCAGGGCGAAGCGGAAATGGGCGGCGCGGCCCTGCTTCGCCGGGTCGGCCACATACCCCGCCACCGCCGCGGCCCAGCCCGGCTCCAGCCGCGTGTCCGCGTGCAGGAACAGCAGCCAGTCCCCCCGGGCCGCCCCGGCGCCAGCCGAGAGTTGCACCCCCCGCCCACGGGCAACCGGCAGGACCCGGGCGCCGGCGGAGTCGGCCAGGGCCGTGGTGCCATCGGTTGAGCCCCCATCGGCCACCAGCACCTCCACCGGGCGCGGCCGCCATGCCTCCAGCGCCGCCAGGGTGGCGGGCAGGGTGGTGGCGGCGTTCAGGGTGGGGATGATGATGCTCAGCATGGGCCGGGGCAGGTGGCTTGGCGGCGGCACTCTAGCGCCTGATGCCCCACCCGTCCTCCCTGTCCTGATGAGGCTCCCGCGCTCGTGAAGGGGGTTGTGTCAAATGCTCTGGGAAGTCCCCTCGCCATTGAAGCCCCTTGCGAAAACGGGTAACGATTCGCCCCGACTAGGCCGGACGGGCTAACCCGGTCCGCGGCCGCCCCGAGGGCGCTTGAGGAGAGCGAGAGGCATGACCCGGACCTTCATCTCGATGGCCAAGACCGGCGGCCAGGGCAAGACCCTGGTGGCGCAGATGCTTGTGCTCCAGCATGAGCGGAAGGGCGTGCCCACCAAGCTGGCCGCCGCCGACAGCGACAGCCTGAACCAGCGCTCCAAGTTCGGCCGCCTGTTCACCAACGTGAAGGAGCTGGGCATCGGGGAGGAGCTGACCAAGATCAAGACCTCCACCGACCCCAACCTGGCCATCAAGTATTGGGACGAGTTCGGTCGCACCCTTCTGGACGGCGGCACCGTCATCGACGTGGGTGCCAACGTGGCGTCGGAGCTGTTCGCCTGGGCGGAGGCGCGCAACGCCGGCAGCCTGCTGCGCCGCCGCAACTCCGCCCCCATCGACCTGGTGGTGGCCACCAAGGCGGAGGGGCAGGCCATCGACGATGCCCGCGCCCTGATCCAGTACAGCTTCGACAAGCAGGAATGGCTGCCCATCGCCCGCCGGTTCGTCATCCTGAACGAGGTGGCCGGCGGGTTCGAGCGGTATGAGAACGACCCCGCCTTCAAGAAGCTGAAGGCGTTCCAGAGCATGGGCGTGCATGTCATCCGCATGAAGCGCTGCGAGTCCGACATCTGGGCCTTGCTGGAGAAGGAGCTGATCTCCGTCCGCGACGCGCTGAAGCTGACCGAGGTGGATCTGGAGAAGCGGTTCGGCATCGATGTCTGGACCGGCCATGGCGGCCTGACCGACCTGCGCGCCTGGGCGGACGAGACCCTGGCCGCCTTCGACTCCGTGGGCCTGACCCCGGTTCGGGAGAAGGCGGAGCCCGCCCCCGCGCCGGTGGAGGCCGTGGGCGCGGGGTGTGCCTGACGGGGCCCGTTCCCATGTCTGAACCATGACCCTCGCGGTCAGGCGGCATGTCCATTACATCTAGGGGGCCCCTGCCAAGCCGGCGGGGGCCCTTTGGCATTCCAGGTGCCCGCCTCGGGGGCAGGGGGACGGTTTGGTCCGGTTCGAGAATGTCGGCCTGCGCTATGGCAACGGGCCGGAAGTGCTGCGCGACGTCAGCTTCCACCTGCAGCCGGGCTCCTTCCACTTCCTGGTGGGCCCGACGGGTGCGGGCAAGTCCAGCCTGCTGAAGCTGCTCTACCTGTCCGAACGACCCTCCCGCGGCATGGTCACCCTGTTCGGCCAAGCCCTGTCCAAGACGCCCCGGTCGCAACTGGCGGAGCTGCGGCGCAAGATCGGCGTGGTCTTCCAGGATTTCCGCCTGCTGGACCACATGACCGTCTTCGACAACGTGGCCCTGCCGCTCCGCATCGCCGGCACGCCGGAGAAGAAGGTGCAGGAGATGGTCAGCGACCTCGTGGCCTGGGTCGGGCTGGAGGAGAAGATGCACGCCCTGCCGCCGACCCTGTCCGGCGGGCAGAAGCAGTTGGTCGCCATCGCCCGCGCCGTCATCACCAGCCCCAAGCTGATCGTGGCGGATGAACCCACCGGCAACATCGACCGGGAGATGTCGTACAGGATCATGCGGCTGTTCATCGAGATGAACAAGCTGGGCAGCACGGTGGTCGTCGCCACCCACGACATGTACCTGGTGGACCGCATGAAGCGCCCGGTCATGGAACTGCATGAGGGCAAGCTGCTGGAGGCGAGCTGGTGGCTGACCCCCGGCGAGGCCCAGGAAATGCCGGACTTCGCTTGATACCCGCGGCCGTTGGTCGTGACCGATCAACGGCCCCTCAGGCGCCCCCGCTTGCCGAAGGGGCATGGCTGGTCTAAGTGACAGGCCATGACCGCTGACCCAGCCCCCGGATACCGCGCCCCGCCGTTGCCCGACGTGGCGGCCTTTTCCTATGACCGCGGCGACCGCAGCCCGGGTGCGGTCCGGCGCATCTGGGCCATGGTCCTGCGCAACTGGTTCCTGATCCGCACCTCCTGGCCGCGCATGCTGGAGCTTTGCTACTGGCCCACGGTCCAGCTCCTGATCTGGGGGTTCCTGTCCCAGTTCCTCCGCACCAACAGCAGCTATGTGGCCCAGGCGGTGGGCGTGCTGGTGGGGGCGGTGCTGCTGTGGGAGGTGCTGGTCCGCACCCAGATCGGCATGAGCGTCACGTTCCTGGAGGAACTCTGGAGCCGCAACCTGGGCAATCTGTTCGTCAGCCCGCTGCGGCCCTGGGAATGGGTGGCGTCCCTGGTGGTCCTGGCGTGGCTGCGGGTGCTGATCGGCCTGTCCCTGCCCATCTTCCTCGCCATGCCCCTGTTCGGCTTCTCCATCTTTGATCTGGGATTCCCGCTGATCGGCTTCTTCGCCAACCTCATGCTGATGGGCATCACCATCGGCCTCATCACCTCGGGCCTGATCCTGCGCAACGGCCTGGGGGCGGAGGGGCTGGCCTGGATGGCGGTGTTCGTGCTGGCGCCCGTCTCGGCCGTCTATTACCCCGTCTCCTCACTGCCCCTGGTGGTGCAGTACATCTCGCTGGCCCTGCCCAGCACCCATGTGTTCGAGGGCATGCGGTCCGTCCTGTTCGGGCAGGGGATGCGCTGGGACCACCTTGGCTGGGCCGTCCTGTTGAACCTTCTCTACGGGGCCCTGGCCGTCCTATACTTCCTCTCCGCCTTCCGCGACGCGCGCCAGCGCGGTGCCCTGCTGCAGGCGGGCGAATGAGGCCCAGGGTTGACCGGACCCGGGGAGACTGCCAGGGAGGCGGCGACTGACGTGAGCGGCCCGCGCAAATACGCCGTGCAGAAGCCCAAGGGCTCCAAGTGGGAGACCCTGGCCCTGGTGGATGACCTGGACGACGGCAAACAGCAGTTCCAAGTGGCGGTCAGCGAGCATGGCGCCAAGCCCATCCGCCTGATCCAGGTGGATTTCCGCAGCGACGAGGCGCTGGCCGACTTCGACTGGCGGCTGATCGAGCTGCACGACCCCAACAAGGGCAAGGGCGGCCGCCCCAAGCCCACGGTGATCGCCGGAAGCGAGCGCGCCACGCCACCCGCCCAGGCCCGCAAGCCGGTCGGCCGCCCGGGCCAGCGCCCGGCCCCGCCGCCGCGCCAGCCCACCCGCCCGGGCTCCAGCCTCCGCCCCAAGCCCGATGGGGAGAAGATCCCCATCCCCATGACCACCTACGCCGCCGCCTTCCTGTTCGGGGCACTGGCGCTGGTGTTGTGGGCCCTGTGGTTCAAGGTTTAGCGGGAACTGTCCCCGTCTTCGGGCATCCAACCCTGCTGCAAGGTTTGATCCAGGGTGAAAGGGCAATCTTTGGGAAAGGTGACGATGGGGAGGCCAGTCTCCACTGCCGCTTCCTGGCGTGCGTCGTCGTAGGCCCAGGCAAAATCCTCAGCGATCCGGGATTTGAGGCTGGGATTCGCCCGCATATGGCTGGGGACATTGACCCGCTCTCGCCCGATCGTGACGGCCCAGCTCCGAGCCCTGCGTTGTGGCTGGTACTTCCACTTCAAAAGGTGCAGGAGGATCAGCCGCAGCATCGACCTCAACTTTGCGGCCTCCGACCTCCCCATATCCTCCAACTCCTCCGCGATGTTCGACAGGTCGGCCTCGTGAAGCCGGCCCTCGCGTATCAGGCGTGCCTGTTCCATGTACCAGGCATAGCCGTCAGCCTCGTACAGAGGTTTGTCCTTGCGGATCATGTTCATGGGAAGCACCCTCCCGTTCCTGCGGCCAGAGGATATCACGGGCGGGGAGGGTGCGTCGCTGGGGTCAGTGCACGCTGCCCGCCGGGCCCGCCTTGCCGTCCGGGCCGGACACGCCAGCCTCGGCAAAGGTGGCCATGCCGGTGTGGCAGGCCAGGGCGGCCTTCAGCACCGGGATGGTCAGGGCGGCGCCCGAGGCCTCCCCCAGCCGCATGCCGAACTCGAACAGGGGCTGCTTGCCGATGGCCTGGAGCAGGCGGGTATGGCCCGGCTCGGCGCTACGGTGGGCGACGATGCAGTGGTCCAGGGCCTTCGGGTCCGCCTTGTACAACACGGCCGCGGCGGCGGTGCAGGCGAAGCCGTCCAGCACCACGGGCACGCGGGCGAGCCGCGCGGCGATCACGGCGCCCACGATGGCCGCCAGTTCCTGCCCGCCGACGCAACGCAGCGCCTCGAATGGGTCGGTGGCCGCCGTCGGGTTGGCGGCGAGGCCGGCGGCGACCACGGCGGCCTTGCGACGGATGCCCTCGGCATCAACGCCGGTGCCGGGGCCCACCCAATCCTCGGCATTGCCGCCGAACAGGGCGAGGCAGAGGGCGGACGCGCTGGTGGTGTTGCCGATGCCCATCTCGCCCAAGCACAGCAGGTGCAGCCCCGGCTCCACCGCCATCATGCCATAGGCCACGGCGCGGGCGCACTCGGCCTCACCCATGGCCGGGCCCAGGGTGAAGTCAGATGTGGGGTGCTCAAGGTCCATCTCATAGACCCGCAGGTCGGCGTCCGCCGCCTTGGCCAGCTGGTTCACGGCGGCCTGGTCGTTGACGAAAGCCTGGACCATTTGCCCCGTCACCGCGGGCGGATAGGCGGAAACCCCCAGCGACGCCACCCCGTGCGCCCCGGCGAAGACGGCAATGCGGGGATGGGTCAGCTCCGGTGGGGTGCGGCCCTGCCAGGCGGCCAGCCACTCCACCAGCGTTTCCAGCCGGCCCAGGCTGCCCCGCGGCTTCAGCAGGTTGGACTCCCGCTGCACGGCGGCGGTGGCCGCCTCCAGGTCCGGGCCCGGCAGTTCCGGCAGCACGCGGCGGATCTCGTCCAGGGTGGGGGTGTCGTCGGCAGCCATGTCGGTCTCAACCATCGTCGGTCATGGAATGGGGCGGCGCCGGGCCGTGGCTACCACTTGCGGCAGCGACGACCCTGGCGGCTGGGCCGGCTCTCCCGTATACCGTTGGGATGAGCGACGCAACCCGGCCGCAGCGCCCCTCCGCCCTCGCGGAGTTCACGGCAGCCCTGATCTTCCTCACCCGCCTGCCCATCCCCTGGCGCGGCGCCTGGCCCGACGACCTTGACCGGCGGGCCCTGGCTTGGTTCCCCATCGTCGGCGCCCTGATCGGGGCGGCGGGGGGCTTGGCCTATTGGGCGCTGGGCGGGTTGGGACTGCCGCCGGCCCTGGCGGCGCTGCTGACCGTGGCCGGCCTGATGCTGCTGACCGGCGCGCTGCACGAGGACGGTCTGGCCGACGTGGCCGACGGCTTCGGCGGCGGGCGGGACAAGGCGCGCAAGCTGGAGATCATGAAGGACAGCCGCGTCGGCACCTATGGCGCCGCGGCGCTGGTGCTGGCCCTGGCAACCCGGTTGGCGGCCCTGTCTGCCATCGCGCACCCCCGGTCCGTGGCCCTGGCCCTGATCGGGGCCCATGCCTTCAGCCGCGGGCTGCTGCCCCTGCTGAAACTGGCCCTGCCGGACGCGCGGGGCACCGGCCTGTCGGCCGCCACGGGCAAGCCGGACAGCGCCCGCGCCCTGGCGGCGCTTGTGGTGGGCTTCGTCTTCGCCGCCACCTGCCTGGGCAAGCTGGCCCTGCCGGGCGGTGGGTCCATGGGCCTGCTGGTCATGGCCGTCGCGGCCGGGGCGGTGGCGCTGATGGGCTGGATCGCGCACCGGCAGGTGGGCGGGGTGACGGGGGATGTGCTGGGCGCGTCGCAGCAGCTTTCGGAGCTTGCCTTCCTGGTGGGCATCGTCGCCGCCATGGGACAAGCCGGGTGAGCGCGATTGTCACCCGCTGGTGGTGGGTGCGCCATGCCCCCATCGACGCGCCATCCGGCACCATCGCCGGCCGCCTGGACCTGCCCGCGGACCTGACGGACACGGGCGCCGTGGCGGCCATGGCGGCGCGCCTGCCGTTTGAGGCCTTGTGGCTGACCACCCCGTTGCGCCGCTGCCGCGACACCGCCCGCGCGCTGATGGACGCAAAGGGGGAAGGGTTGCCGCTTCAGGTCGTGCCGGAGCTGACGGAACAGGATTTCGGCCGCTGGCAGGGCCGCACCCATGCCGACCTGTCGGCGGAGGAGCCCGAGGCCGTCGCCGCCTTCTGGCAGGCCCCCGCGACGGCCACCCCGCCGGAGGGGGAGAGCTTCGCCGGGCTGGTTACCCGCACCGCCGCGGCGGTGGAGGCGCTGACCGGCCGCCATTGTGGGCGGGACATCGTCATGGTCGGCCATGCCGGGCCGATCCGGGCCGCCCTGGGCCATGCGCTGGGCCTGCCGCCGGAGCGTATGCTGGCCCTGTCGGTGGATTGCCTGCACCTGACCCGCCTGGACCATATCGCCGGGGAGGGGCCGGGCACCTGGCGGCTTACCGCGGCCAACATTCCGCCCCGGTGATGCCGCGATCGGCTTCTACGATCGCGTGTCTGGGCGTTGCCGTCCAGATGTGGTAGGCAAATGCGCGAGCTACGCAACGCATAGTCCGTTTGATCGGGGAGGTTTGGGATGAGGCGGTTCGGGGCTGCCCTGTTGGGTCTGGTGCTTGCGGTGGTGGCGTTCGCGCGCCCGGCGCACGCGCTGAGCGAGCCGGAGCTGCTGGTGGAGCGGGCCCGGGTCACGGCGCTGACCCTGCTGACCGACCCGGAGTACCAGAACCTGAAGGGCTTGGTGGGCCGGGCCCGTGCCGTGCTGATCCTGCCCAACGTGATCCAGGCGGGCTTCTTCCTGGGCGGCGGCGGCGGAACCGGCGTGATGGTGGCCCGCGGCGACGACGGCGCCTGGTCCGGCCCCGCCTTCTACACCATGGCGGAGGCCAGCTTCGGCCTGCAGTTCGGTGGGCAAAGCTCGGAGATGATCCTGGTGATCATGACCCAGAAGGGCCTGGACGCCATCATGGACCGCAAGTTCAAGCTGGGCGCCGACGCCAATGTCGCCATCGGCGAGCTTGGCACCGGCGTCGGCGCCGCCTATGGCGTGGGCCTGTCGGCGGACGTGTATGTCTATGCCAAATCGTCCGGCCTGTTCGGCGGAATGGCGGTGGAGGGCAGCGTCATCACCCCGCGGCAGGAGTTCAACGACACCTTCTACGGCCAGAAGACCAGCCCCGAATCCATCCTGGTCCGCCGCCAGTTCTTCCGGCCCGAGGCCCAGGCCCTGGCCGCGGCGCTGAGCCCGCGGTCATAAATCACCACCCCAGCCGCATCACCAGCAGGCCGGCCGCCAGGGTCAGGCCGGCGGTGATGACGATGGTGACGGAGTAGAGCGCCAGCGCCGGGCGGAGGTCCTTCGGCACCGCCCGTGCGCGGCCGTCGGCGTTCAACCAGGGCTCCCGCACCACCAGCTCCCCCTCCCGCCGCGGGCCTGCCAGGGCCAGTTCCAGGGCACCCGCCAGGGCGGCGACGGGCCAAGCGGGGTTGCCCAGGGGATGGCCGCCGGCCTCCCGGGCCGCGGCCCTCAGCGCGGGCCCGGCCTTGGCGTGGGGCACGAACAGGGCGGCCAGGGCGATGAACAGCGCCGACAGACGGGCCGGAAGCCAGCCCATCAGTCGGGACACCAGCCGGGCCGCCCGGCCGAACTCCTTGTAACGGCCCGTGTCCGGGCCGATCACCAGTTCCGCCACCGACACCGCGGTCCAGGCCAGGGCGCCGGGCAGGCCGAGCAGGGCGTACCAGAAGGCCGGCGCCACCACGCCGCGATAGAGCAGCAGCGCCGCGGACTCCGCGGCCACCCGCACGACGCCGTGCAAATCCAGGCTCCAGGCTTGGCGGTCGGTGATACGGGCCACGGCCAAGCGCCCGGCCTCCGCTCCCTCCTTGACCAGGGCGCCGAAGGTTTCCGTCACCGCGACCCAGGGCCGGCGCACGGTCAGGCAACTGGCCAGTACCGCGATCTCCAGCGCCACGCCCAGCCGGGCGCCATGGGCGAAGATGGTGACGGCCAAGCCGAACAGCGCAGACCCTGCCACCAGGGCCACCAGCACCAGGGCGCCGCGCAGGCGCCGGGCCCCGTCGGTCCGGTCGATGCGGTTCAGGCGCTTGTCCAGCATCCCGGCCAGCCGGGCCAGCAGGGGCAGGGGACCCGGCAGCACCTTGGCCACGGGCCGCAGGTCGCCGACCACGGCCTCCACCACCAGCGCCACTAACAGGACCAGCAGGGTGTCCACCCCACCCGGCAACGGCAACAGCATGACCCCACCCCTCCGTTCGGATGGGTGTAGCCCCGCGGCGCGCTACTGTGAAGCCTGCCCGACCAGGGGCGCCGCTTTGTCCGAGGGGGCGGGAAGACGGGTCGGCCGGGAGGTGGGGGAGAAAAGGGCCGCCGGCCCTTCATCCGCCTGGGCGGCCAGCCGCAGGGTGGGGCCGGGCGTGGTCCAGGCCTGGGTGTCGAACCCCCCGCAATGGGGGCAGACGGCCGCCCAGCCATGGGCCTGGGTCCCGCAGGACCCACAGACCCAGGCGGGGTCTGGCGCGGCGCTGGCCAGCTTGGCCTGCCATTCCCGCGCCTGGGGCCCGTCGCCATGCTCGGCCCGGGCCAGCTCGGCCAGCAGGCGGTAGACCCGGGCCGTGGGGGCCAGGGTGCGCGCTGTCTCCAGATGGGTGCGGGCCAAGCCCCACAGCCTTGCGTCCATCCCGGCCCGGGCCAGGGCCACATGGGCGTCGGCCGCCCTTGGGTCCAAGGCGACCAGCGCCTCCGCCCGCTTCACCCTTGCGATGGGGTCCTGGGTGTCGGCCACATCGACCCAGGCGTCCGCCAGGTCCGGATGGGGGGACAGCTTCCAGGCTTGCTCAATCGCGCGGCTGGCCGCCTTCGCGTTGCCGCTGCGGGCGCGCAGCTTCGCCAGATGCACGGCGGCGGGCACGCTGGCCGGGTAAAGGTCGTGGGCCTTCTGGGCGTCCTGTAACGCCTCCTCCAACCGGCCGGCCGCCAAGTCGGCGCGGCATTCCTCCACCAGCAGGGCGGCGCGGCGGCGGCGGGCCAGCTCCGGCGTGATGGCCTGGGCCCGCTGGGCCTTGTCCAGGGCAGCTTCCGCCGCCAGCCAATTGCCGCTGGCCGCCTCCAGCTCCACCACGGCACTGGCCGGCCACTCGGCTTTGGGTTGCAGGGCCTGGGCCTGCCGCGCATGCTCCAGCGCCACCGCCCGGTCCCCCCGCTTCAGCGCCTGGGTCAGCAGGCCGCGGTGGCCCAGGAAGGCCGTCTCCTTGCCTGCCAGCATGGCCTGGAAGAACCGCTCCGCCGCGCCCTCGTCCCCCTGCAACTGGGCCGCCTGGGCGGACAGCAGCAGCGCCAGCGGCGCGCCCTCCAACAGGGCCTCCGCCTTGCGGGCATGCTTCAGGGCGGAGTCGGCATCCCCCGCCGCCACGGCCACCAAGCCCTGGTTCAGGGCGCGGTAGCCCTTTTCCTTCCGGCCGGACGCCCGGCCGCGCCGCCACAGGCCGGGTCCTCCCAGCAGGGCGCGCCAGACCCGGTACAGCCCCACCGCTAGGGCCATCAGCACCAGCACGGCCAGGGCCAACACGGCCAGCCGCATCTCCACCTGCCAGCCCATCCACTCGATGCTGACAGTGCCAGGCCGGCGCACCAGCCAGACGGCCACCGCCACCAGCAAGGCCACCTTCGCGAAGAACCAGAGCCAGCGGCGAGTCATGGCTTCGCCCCCCCGCCCAGCCGGGCCACGGCCAAGTCTGCCACGGCTGCCGCCGCCTGCTCCGCCGCCACCCGCGCCCGCGCCTCCGCCAACCAGGGCGCGGCCACCTCGGCCGCGGGGCCTTGCAGGGTGTCCAGTTCGGCCACGGCCTTGCCCAGATCGCCCTTGTCAACGGCGGCCTCCGCCCGGGCCAGGATCGCGTCCACGGTGTCCCCCGCCACCTCGCCGGACGCGCGGCGCACGGTCACCAGGGTGGAGAGGCGGCCCAGGGTCTGGTCCACCCATCCGGCGTCCTGTCGCAGCCGGTCGGCGCGGACCACCTCCGGTGCCAGCGCCTTGAAGCGGTCATACAGGGCCACGGAGGTGGGAAGGCCCACGCCCGCCGTGGCACGCAGGGCTTCCAGGGCCGGGGCAAGGTCGGGCCAGCGCCCCGCCAGGGCCTCCACAGCCCGCAACTCCGCCGAATAGGGCCGGCCGGCCGCCAGGGCCGACTGGAGCTGCCCCGCCGCCAGCACCAGGGCCTCCGCCTCGCTGGCGCCCTGGGCGGCGTTGGTGACCTGGCCGGCAATCTCCTGCGCCTGCCGGGACAACTCGCCCACGGCCTGTTCCAGCGCCTGCTGGCGCTGGGCCGCCGCCTCCAACGCGACGATACGGCCCCGCAACGAGTCGAGGGACCCGGCCAGGGCCGGATCGACACCAGCACCGCCGGCTGGGGTGTTTTCCAAGGCCGCGATCCGGGCTGCCAGCGCCGACAGGTCCGCCCGCACCGCCGACAGGTCCGCCGACCCGCTGCCTGCCTGGACCGCAGGGGTTTGTTCCCCGACCGATGCCAACCGCCCCTCCAGCGCCTGGACCCGGGCGGGCAGGTCCGCAAGCCCTGGGGGCAGGGTGGGGGCCGTGGGGCGGCCTGCCAGCGCCTGCCGCACCTCCGCCAATTCAGCCTCGAGCACCGCCACCCGCGGGTCTGCGTCCGTGGGGCCGAGAGACAGGCCGGGGATGCCGCCCGTCCGGGCCACGCCATAGAGGCCCACTCCCAGCGCCAGGAGGGAAGCCGCCAGCGCAACGGCAGCAAGACCGTTGCCCTTCCGCGAAGGTGCCGCCGGGATGGGGGAGGGCGGTGGGGGCAGCGGTTCGCGATCCGGCACAGGCTCTGGCTTGAAATCCGCCGCCCAAGGGTCGGGCTGGGGAGGCGTGTCAGCCATTGGCTCGGATGGGAGCACGGCCGGTTGCAGACCCGGAGCGTCATCCTGCCTCGCGGGCGGGATGACCTCCATTTCCGTCTCGCTCGCCCCTGCCGGTTCCGGTGCCATGGCGGCGTCCAACTCCGCCTCCGACAGGGCGACGGTATGGCGGGCGGCGGCGTCCAGGATGTCGGCGCGGCGGTTCTCCGGGATGTGGCCGCGCTTCTTCCAGCCCTGCACGGTCGTGACCGGAATGCCCAGCTTGGCCGCCATGGGGCGGATGCCGCCGAAGCGCTCGATCACCGCGTCGGCGGCGGGGGGCGTGGCGGCCGGGTCGTCGGCCGGGTTCTCCGGCGCCTCGGGCAAGGTCCTGCTGTCGTCGCCGCTCATCCCGAGTCCCCGGAACTGTCCCTATGCCGGGGGCAGCAGCGCCAGGAGCGCCTCCTGGGTCGGCCGCTCCGCCACCCGCACCGCCCCCCAGCCCAGGCCTGCCAAGCCATCCGCGACGGCTTGGCTGAGGCAGAGGGCGGTAAGGCCGGCGCAGGCCGCGCTTACCCCTTCGATCGTACAAAGGCTAGCAAACGTACGCGCGGTGCGGGGAGAGAAAAACAGCGCGGCCCCGATGCGGCCTTCCGCCAAGGCCAGCTGTACGTCGGGCGACAGCCGCCCTGCCGCCACCGCCTGGTATCCCACGACCCGCCGCACCCCGATCCCAGCCGGGGCCAGCAGCGCGCCAAGGTCTGCCGCCACGTCCGCCCCACTGACATGCAGCAGCGGGCCCGCCCGCGGGTCCAGCGTCCGGGCCAGCAGGCCCGCCAGGGACGCGGCGTCCCCGCCGCCCTCGACCACGCTGGCAAAGCCGGCATCCCGCGCCATGGCGGCGGTCTTGCCCCCTACGGCGTACAGGGGCAGGGAGCGTACGTCCGTCGCCCCGGCCAGGGCACGTACGCCGTTCACGCTGGTGGCCACCACGCCCTGGAGGCCGTCCAGCTCCAGGCCCGGCAGGGGCAACAAGCGGATGTCCAGCAGCGGCTCCACCAAAGCCCGATGGCCCAGCGCCGCCACGGCCGCGGCGGTGCTGTCCGCCTCGGGCCGGGGGCGCGTGACCAGGACCAGGGTCACAGGACCGGCCCGGTCCCCGCCCCGGGCTGCACGAAAAAGTCCCCGGGCAGTCGATCCTTCAGCTCCTGCCCCGCGGCGGCGCCCAGAAGGGCCGCCTCTTCCGGCAGGCCGATGCGCTCGGTCCGGTACCATTCCGTGCCGTCGGGCCGGATCACCAGGGCGGACAGGGACAGGCTGCCGTCGGCGATGGTGGCCAGGGCGGCGATGGGGGTGCGGCAGGAGCCGTCCAGCGCCGCCAGCACCGCCCGCTCCGCCGCGACCCGCGCCGCCGTCTCCCCACAGTTCAGGGCGGCGACATAGGCGTTGGTGCGTGCGTCATCCATCCGCGTCTCGATCCCGATGGCGCCCTGGGCCACGGCGGGCAGCATCTGGTGCGGTTCCAGCACCGCGGTCAGCTTGTCGGCAAGGCCAAGGCGGCGCAGGCCGGCCAGGGCCAGCAGGGTGGCGTCCACCACCCCCTCGCCCAGCTTGCGCAGGCGGGTCTGCACGTTACCACGGAAGGCCAGCACCTTCAGGTCCGGCCGGCGCATCAGGATCAGGGCTTGGCGGCGCAGGGACGCCGTGCCCACCACGCTGCCCGCCGGCAGCTCGTCCAGGCCGCAGCCATGGCGGCAGAACCAGGCGTCGCGCGGGTCCTCCCGCGGCAGCAATGCTGAAATGTGCAGCCCCTGCGGCAGCCAGGTGGGCACGTCCTTCATGCTGTGGACCGCCAGGTCGACGCTGCCGTCCAGCAGCGCCTCCTCGATCTCCTTGGTGAACAGGCCCTTGCCGCCCGCCTCCATCAGGGTGCGGTCCTGGATGCGGTCGCCGGTGGTCTTGATGACCACGATCTCCACCGCACCCTCCGCCGCCAGCTCCGGGAAGGCGGCGGCCAGGCGGTCGCGGGTCTCATGGGCCTGTGCCAGCGCCAGCGGGCTGCCACGGGTGCCGATCTTGAGAAGGGGGCTCGTCATGGTTGACTGGATAATCCCGAATGGCTCCCGGGGGAAGCGGTCCTTGCCGAGCATGACCGCGATCCCTAGTTTCGGCCATCATGATCGTGTTGGGAATCGAGACAAGCTGCGACGAGACCGCCGCGGCCCTGGTCACCGCGGACCGAAGGGTCCTGGCGAACGTCGTGCTGAGCCAGCTGGACGACCACGCCCCCTATGGCGGCGTGGTGCCGGAGGTGGCGGCCCGCGCCCACCTGCAGCACCTGGACCGGCTGGTGCGCCAAGCCTTGGCTGAGGCCGGTGTGGGCCTGGGCCAGGTGGACGCCATCGCCGCCACGGCCGGCCCCGGGCTGATCGGCGGGGTGATGGTGGGGGTGATGACCGCCAAGGCCATGGCCGCCGTGCGCGGCCTGCCCTTCGTCGCCGTGAACCACCTGGAGGGCCACGCCCTGACGGCGCGGCTGACCGACGACGTGGCCTTCCCCTTCCTGCTGCTGCTGGTCAGCGGCGGCCATTGCCAGCTGCTGGCGGTGGAAGGGGTGGGCAAGTACCGGCGCCTGGGCACCACCATCGACGACGCGGTGGGGGAGGCGTTCGACAAGTCCGCCAAGATCCTGGGCCTCGGCTATCCCGGCGGCCCACTGATGGAACAGGCGGCCCGCCGCTCCACGGATCCCGGCCGGTTTGACCTGCCGGTACCCATGAAGGGCCGCCCCGGCTGCGACTTCAGCTTCTCCGGCCTGAAGACGGCGGTGCGGCGGCAGGTGGAGCTGCTGGGTGGCAGCCTGACAGACGCGGACGTGGCGGACATCGCCGCCGCCTTCCACAAGGCAGTGGGCGACAGCCTGCTGGACCGCTGCGCCCACGCCATCAAGCAGTTCAAGCAGGACCACCCCACGGGCCGTACCCTGGTGGTGGCCGGCGGGGTGGCGGCGAACCAGATCCTGCGAGGCCGACTCCAGGATTTGGCCCGGCGGCACGGGTTCGGCTTCGTGGCCCCGCCGCTGAAGCTCTGCACCGACAACGCCGCCATGATCGCCTGGGCCGGGCTGGAGCGCCTGCGCCTCGGCCAGACCGACGGCCTGGACTTCGCCCCCCGCCCCAGGTGGCCCCTGGACGGCACCGCCAAGGCTGCGCCCTTCGCGGGGGTGAAGGCGTGACGTGGGGCGGGTTGCAGCGGAGCGGAAACCCGGCAGCATGAGTCATCATCCATTCCTGTCGGGGTTCGCTGCACTCACCCACGGCCTACGGCGCTAGCCTCGCACCGCAAGTCGCGCTAAGCCTTCGGCAAAACCAGCGGGGGAGGGTGTGGTGCGGCGGATCGGGGTTGTGGGGGCGGGGGCCTGGGGCACGGCGCTGGCCATGGCGGCGGTGCGGGCCGGGCGGGAGGCCATCCTTTGGGCCCGGGAGCCGGAGGTGGTGGACAGCGTCAATGCCCGCCGGGTGAACGACGCCTTCCTGCCCGGCATCCCGCTGGACCCAAGCTTGCGCGCCACCGGCACCCTGTCCGACTTGGCCGAGGCCGACGCCCTGCTGCTGGTCACCCCGGCCCAGCATCTGCGCACGGCCTGCCGCTCCCTTAAGCCCCTCCTGCGCCCGAACGTCCCCGTTGCCATCTGCGCCAAGGGGATCGAGCTGGACACGGGCTGCCTGATGACGGAAGCCGCAGCGGCGGAGTTGGGCGACCAGCCCCTGGCCGTGCTGTCCGGGCCCACCTTCGCGGCGGAGGTGGCAAAGGGCCTTCCTACCGCCGTCACCCTGGCCATCCGCGACCAGGCCCTGGGCAAGGCGCTGGTGGAGGCCATCGGCGGCCGCACCTTCCGGCCCTACCTGTCCGACGACCTTGTCGGGGCCCAGGTGGGCGGGGCGGTGAAGAACGTGCTGGCCATCGCCTGCGGCGTGGTGGAGGGCCGCAGGCTTGGGGACAATGCCCGCGCCGCCCTGATCACCCGCGGGCTGGCGGAGATCGCGCGGCTTGGCTTGGCCCTGGGCGCGCGGCCGGAGACGCTGATGGGCCTGTCGGGCCTGGGCGACCTGACCCTCACCTGCTCCTCGATGCAGAGCCGGAACATGTCGTTGGGCTTTGCGCTGGGGGAGGGGAAAGCCCTGGCAGACATCCTGGGTGCCCGCCGCAGCGTGGCGGAGGGGGTTTACACGGCCAAGGCGGTGGTGGGCCTCGCCGCGGCCAAGGGCGTGGACATGCCCATCTGCCAGGCCGTGGACGCCATCCTGAACCACGGCGCCGACCTGGACGCCACCATCGGCGCCCTCATGACCCGGCCGTTCAAAACGGAGGGCTTTTAGGCCCCTATTCCCACCCCTACACCTGCCACCACCGCCCCTGCCGGGGGATGCTGAAGGCGCCCAGGCGGGTGGCGAGGCCCATGGACCGGGCGTCCTCGGCGGACAGGATGGTGCTGTTGGACCGCATCTCCCGGATTCGCTGCTCGGGGATGCCGGTGCGTGAAGCCGTGATGGCCGACAGGGTGCGCTCATAGCTGGAAACGCAGGCATAGGCGTCGGCCACCTGGGTATGGGCCGTGTCCCCGTTGCTGCCGAAGGTCCAGCTCACCCCGTGGAACAGGAAGCTGGTCCACTGGTCGGCATAGCGCTCCTCCCCCAGCAGGTAGGGCAGGATGGCCACGCTGTCCACGCTGCCGACATTGTAGGTCGTGAAGCGCAGCGGCAGGGCGCGGAGCTGGTTGTACACGGACAGGCCGGCGATGATGCTGCCCCCGCCGCTGCCCACGGCCAAGTGGATGTGTTCCACCCCCTCGCTCATCAGGGTCTGGCAGGCGGCCAGCAGGGTGCCCGCCGTTTCCATGGTCACGGGCCTGACGAAGGACACATAGGCCTCGAAGGGCGGTTCGGCAGAGGCGGCGGTGCGGCTAGAACGGTCGGCGACGATGCTGCGGGTCACGGGGCTCGGCTCGGTCCAGGGATGCTGCTACCCCTTTATTCCGTACCCGCAATCATTAACCGGGGATTGATGCCCGGCGGTTCCCCGTGAAGTTTCGTGAACGGAACGATCTGCCTTGCCGCACCCCTTTGCCCAATCGTCCCCACATGCCCAGATGGGGGGACATGGGCGACATCATGACGGTGGAGGCGCGCTCGCGCCTCATGTCGAAGATCAGGGGCAAGGATACGAAGCCGGAATGGAAGGTCCGGCGGCTGCTCCATGCCCTCGGCTACCGCTACCGGCTGCATGTGCGCGGGCTGCCCGGCACGCCCGACCTGGTCTTCCCGGCGCGGCGGGCGGTGGTCTTCATCAATGGCTGCTTCTGGCATTGGCACGCCCCCTGCCGCCGCAAGCCGCTCAGCGCGTTGCCCCCGTTCTGGCAGGAAAAGCTGGCCCGCAACCAGCGCCGGGTGCCGGAGGTGGCGGCCAAGCTCCAGGACAAGGGCTGGCGCAGCCTGTCCGTCTTCGAGTGCGAGCTGAAGGACATGGAGGCCGTGGAGGCCAAGCTGCGGGATTTCCTGGGCCCGCCGGGGCCCATCGCAAGCATCCGCTCCAAGCCTGACGCCAGCTTCTGACCTCTGGCGACCTCGTTCCGACCCAAAGCCGAACCGAGCCACCGCGTCCCCTCCCCCTGAGGGGGAGGGACAGGGAGAGGGGTTAGAGCCTCTCCGGAAAAAGAAACCGGCGGATAGGGTCCTGCTGTCCTGGCCGCACCACCCCTCACCCTGTCCCTCCCCCTCAGGGGGAGGGGACGGAACGGTGCCGTCTGACCTTTCTCACAGGCCACTTGGATCGATCCCTAGGGAAGCACCTTCCCCGGGTTCATGATCCCCCTGGGGTCCAGCAGACCCTTGATGGCGCGCATCAGGTCCAGTTCCACCGGGTCCTTGGCGACGGCCATCTCCTCCCGCTTGCGGCTGCCGATGCCGTGCTCCGCGCTGATGGAGCCGCCCAGTTCCCGCACCGTTCCGTGTACCGTGGCGGTGATCTCCTTGGCCCGGTCCAAATAGGCCTTGGTCTCCATCCCGCGGGGACGGGCCACGTTGTAGTGGATGTTGCCGTCCGCCACATGGCCGAAGGGGTAGGGGCGGATGCCGGGCAGCAGCTTCTCCAGCCGCTTCCCCGCCAGGGTGATCAGGTCCGGCACCCGGGCTACCGGCACGGACACGTCATGGTGCACGGCCCCGCCGACGGCACGGCCGATCTCCGGCAGCCCTTCCCGGATCAGCCAGAGTTGGCGCCGCTTCTCCTCCGACTCGGCGAAGGTGGCGTCCAGCACGGTGCCGCCCTCCAGCGCCGCGGCCAGCGCCCCCTCCGCTTGCTCCCGCAATGCCGGCCCGGCGGTGCCGGCCGTCAGTTCGGCCAGCACGTACCAAGGGGCGGGGGCGGCCAGCGGGTCCACGTCCCGACCCAGCAGCTCCTTGGCCCCGTCGATGCCGAAGCGCGGCATCAGCTCGAACGCGGTCAGCGCGTCGGAACTGGCACCGCGCAGCCTTGCCAGCAGGTCCACCGCCGCCGCCGGGTCCGGTACGGCCACCAAGGCGGTTTCCACCTGCCGGGGCCGGGGGAACAGCTTGCATGTGGCCGCGGTGATGATGCCCAGCGTCCCCTCAGCGCCCATGAACAGGTGCTTCAGGTCATAGCCCGTGTTGTCCTTGCGCAAGGACCGCAGCCCGTTCCAGACTCGCCCGTCCGGCAGCACCACCTCCAACCCCAGCACCAGGTCGCGGGCGTTGCCATAGCGGATGGTCAGGATGCCGCCGGCGTTGGTGGACAGGTTCCCGCCGATGGTGCAGGTCCCCTCCGCGCCCAGGCTCAGCGGGAACAGCCGGTCCACCCCCGCCGCCGCAGCCTGGACATTGGCCAGGATACAGCCCGCCTCCGCCGTCACCGTATAGCCCAGCGGGTCTATGTCCCGGATGCGGTCCATGCGGCCCAGGTTCAGCAGCAGCGCGCCCGGCTTGGCAACGGTCCCGCCCATCAGCCCCGTGTTGCCGCCCTGGGGCACCAGCGGCACGCCGGCCTGCCCGCACAGCCGCACCACGTCGGCCACCTCCGCCGTGGAGCGGGGGCGGAGCACGGCGGATGGCGTGGACTCCTCGATCTTGCGCCAGTCGAAGGCGAAAGGCGCCATGTCCCCGCCCGTGACCACCCCGCCGGGGCCGAGGAGGGCGGAGAGCTTGTCGAGAAGGTCATCCATGGTCGGGCTTCCCGATGCGGGGTCTGAGGTCACGTCACCTGGGTGCCGCCGCCCGGCGCAGGCGGTCGTTGATCGCCACCCCCAACCCTTGTTCGGGGATCGGCATCACGGCGATGGCCTTGCAGCAGGGCTTGTCCAGGGCGCGCAGCATGGCGAACAGGTTTGCCGCCGCCTCATGCAGGTCGCCCGTGGGCGACAGGTTCAGCCGCTCATGCCCGCCCCGGGTGAACTGGTCCGGCCCGAAGGCAAGCAGCGCCTCGTCCGCGCCGACGCTGGTGGCGTCCAGCCGTACCGGCAGGTTGGGGGCATAGTGGCTGGACAGCATCCCAGGCGCCTTGACCCCCGCATCGGCCCCGGCCAGGGCCACGGGGCCAAGGACAGCTTCCAGCTCCTCCCGCGTCACCGACCCCGGCCGCAGCAGCACCGGCTGCTCGCCGGTCAGGTCCAGAACGGTGGATTCCACGCCGATGGGGCATTTCCCGCCCGCCAGGATCAGCTTCAACCGCCCGCCGCCGCCATCCGGGAACTCCTCCGCCACATGGATGGGGGCGGTGGGGCTGACATGGCCGGAAACGTTGGCGCTGGGCGCCGCGATGGGCCGGCCGGAAGCCTGGAGAAGGGCCCTTGCCACCGGGTGCACCGGCGCGCGCACGGCCACCGTGTCCAGGCCCGCGCTGACCAGCAGGGACAGGGGCGCGTTGGGCTTCCGGGGCAGCACCAGGGTCAGCGGCCCGGGCCAGAACAGCTCCGCCAGCCGGCGGGCGCGGTCGTCAAAGGCGGCGAAGCTTTCCGCCTGCTCCTCCCCCAGCACATGCACGATCAGCGGGTTGAAGCTGGGCCGGCCCTTGGCGGCGAAGATGGCGGCGACGGCCTTGTCGTTGCCGGCGTCGCCGCCCAGCCCATAGACCGTCTCCGTCGGGAAGGAGACGAGGTCACCGGCAGCCAGGGCCTCCGCCCCCCTAGCATAGGCGGCGGGGCCGGGGGTCAGCAGGTCCGGGCGGGCTTTTGGCAGGTTCTCGGTCATGGCCGCCGCATCTAACGCCCCTTGGCGGCGCGGGGCAAGGGCGGGGGCGTGCGCGGTCAGTTCGCCGACGGGGCGGCCATGCCGCGCAGGGCGGGGGTCAGCCCGCGTGCGGTGAACAGCGCCAGGAAAGGCTCCGCCTCCGGCGCGGTGGCCAGTGCCCGGTGCGCCTCCCGCAGCCGGTCCTTCACCTCCGCCGGGGTTTTCTTGCCGCAGGCGAGCCAGCTGTTCACCGGGTCCAGGTCGGCCACCTGCTTGACCCCCTGGGCTTCCATCCGTTCCGCCAGGATTCCGGACACCAGGGTGAAGCGCACCCGCCCGTCCAGCAGCAACCTGAAGGCCGTGCGGTGGTTGGAGACTTGGCGGTGGCGGATGCCCCGGCTTGTCAGCAGGTTGGACAGGATGCCCTCCGGTGCTGCGATGCTGCCGCCGGCCACCATGTCCAGCGCCGCCATGTCACCATCGAATCCGTCGGGCGCCCGGGCCGCCAGGACAATGCGGTCTGTCAGCACCGGGGCGATCCAGTCCACCAGGGTTTCCCGCTCCGCCGTGCGGACGATCCCGGCCATGCAGGCGTCATCCCGTTGCTGCACCAGGGGCATGGCCCGGCCGAAATCCAGGACGCGGACGTCGATCACCACACCCGACCGGCCGGACAGCAGGGCGTACCAGTCACGCACCGCCTGGCTCGGCCGCTCGTCTTCCGTGGTCATCAGCGGCGTGCGGGTGACATAGACCGTCAGGTCCGCCGCCCGGGCAGGTAGCCCCCACAGGCCGCAAAGGGCCAGGGCGACGGTCATGAGGGCGATCCGCAGGCGCATGGATCAATTCACTAATTCGATCGGGGTATCCTGGCAAGCCCCATGACCTGGGCCGGCGGGACCTGCTGCGACCTTCGGCCTTTGGCGGCCGGGCATTTTTGTGCGGCGCACCGTTGCCCTTCCACCCCCGCTCCTGCACACTCCGCCGGAAGGATTATCGGGGGGCAGGGGCACCATGGCGGGACGGGTCGTCACCATCGCGCAGCAGAAGGGCGGGGCCGGCAAGACCACCCTGGCCATCCATCTGGCCGTGGCCTGGGCCCTGGCCGGGAAGCGCGTCGCCACGGTGGACATCGATCCCCAGGGCAGCTTCAGCGAGTGGCACCGGGCCCGCACCGCGGCCCTGGGGGAGGGGCGCACCGGCCTGACCCATGCCGCCGTATCCGGCTGGCGCACCCAGAAGGAGGTGGAGCAACTGGCCCGCACCCATGACGTGGTGGTGGTGGACAGCCCGCCCCATGCGGAGACGGAGGCCAAGATCGCCGTGCGCGTCGCCAGCCTGGTGGTGGTCCCGGTCCAGCCCAGCCCCATGGACCTCTGGGCCACCCGCCCGACCCTGGACCTGGCGAAAAGCGAGAAGCGGCCGGTCCTGCTGGTCATGAACCGCGTCCCCTCCCGCGGCAAGCTGGTGGACGCGGTGGCCACAAAGGCGGCGGAGCTGGGCGTGCCCGTGGCCGAGGCCACCGTGGGCAACCGCATCGGCTTCGCAGGCGCCGTCCTGGACGGCCTGTCCCTCCAGGAAACGGACCCCCGCAGCCGCGGCGCGGAGGAGATGGCGGAACTGGCGGCGGAGATCGCGCGCCGGTTCTAACCCCTACTTCCGCCCGTCGCCCAGTCCCAGCTTCTTGCAGTCATACTCGTCCGACCCGGGGCTGGCCCGGCCGCCGTTGGAGGTTCTGTAGCGCGGGTCGTCGCAGCGGCCGTTCTTGCGATAGCCGTAATCTGCCTTCCACTGCTCCCGGCGGCGATCCTCCTCCGCCTCCCGCTCGGCCACCACCTGCTGGTACTGCCGGTCCCGGTCCAGGCGCATCATGCAGCCGGCGAACCCGTCAGACCCGGGGCGGAAGCCGTAGCCGGAACAGGTGTACTGGTCATCGGCATACTGGCGGGCTGCCTGCTCCCGCTCCATGGCCTCAAGCTCGGCACACCCGGCCAGCAACACCGTGCCCAGCGCCAACACTACCCCGCGCGCGACCATCATCCTGCTCCATCCCGGCCCGGGGCAGGGGTGCCCCGGCGCGATCTCGATGGGGTCGAGCTTTACCAAGGATTGCGGCAAAATCCGCACAGAGAAGGTTCTTATTCGGGGAAGTCGCCGGGCGCCCTGCCAGGGACGCCCGGCGGGGACGGGCGGCTCACACCCCCTGCGCGGCCTTCAGCACCTCTTCCACATGGCCCGGCACCTTCACCTTGCGCCAGGCTGCCTTCACGATGCCGTCCTTGCCGATCAGGAAGGTGGAACGGTCGATGCCCATGTACTTCTTGCCGTACATGCTCTTCTCCACCCAGGCGCCATAGCGCTCGGTCACGTCCGAGTCCTTGTCGGAGGCCAGGATGAAGGGCAGGTCGTACTTGGCCTTGAACTTGTCATGGCTGGCGACGCTGTCCTTGGACACGCCGATGATCACGGCGTCCACCTTGCCGAAGTCGGGCATGGCCTCACCGAAGCCGCAGGCCTGCTTGGTGCAGCCTGACGTGTCGTCCTTGGGGTAGAAGTACAGGACCACGGTCTTGCCCTTCAGGGCCGACAGGCTGACGCTGCCGCCGCCGTCGGTGGGCAGGGAGAAATCCGGGGCGGGGGCGCCGACTACGACCGTCATGGTTTCTTTTTCTCCTCTTGGGCCGCCGGCTTGGGCAGGGCGGCCGCTGGCTCCTCGATCAGGCGCCGGAAGTGGGCGCGTACCCCTTCGGCGACGCCCTTGAGCTTGGTCTCCACCTCGGCAAAGTCAACGCCCGCCGGCAGGTCGGGGAAGGCGGCCCGGGCCAGGGCCACCTTCAGCGCGCCAGGTGCCGCGGCCGCGATGAACGGCCCCTCCGTCGTCAGCCGCAGGAAGCCCTGGACGCGGCGATAGAGCTTCTGTGCCTCGATCAGCACGTTGGCCGTGGCCGGGTCCAGGAACCCGCTGTCCCCCAGCCAGGCCAGGGCGCCCACCGTGTTGGAATCCAGGATCTCCGGCCGGTGCGGGGCGTGGCGGAGGGCCAGGTATTGGGCCAGGAACTGGATGTCGATCATGCCACCGCGGACATACTTCACGTTCCAGATGTCGGGGGTGTGGTGCTGCTGGTCGATGCGGGCTCGCATGCTGGCCACGTCGGCCAGCAGCTTGTCCGGGTCGCGGGGGGTGGTCAGCACGTCACAGATGATCCGGGTCAGCCGCTGCCGGAATTCCTTCGGCCCGGTCACCACCCGGGCACGGGTCAGGGCCATGTGTTCCCAGGTCCAGGCGCTTTCCTTCTGGTAGCGCCCGAAACCCTCCAGGCTCACCGCCAGGGGCCCGGCGTTGCCGCTGGGCCGCAGCCGCATGTCCACCTCATAAAGCTGGCCCTCCGCCGTCTGGGCGGTGATGGCGTTGACCAGCCGCTGGGTGAACTTGATGAAATAGTCGTTGGGCGACAGGGGCCGCTCCCCGTCGCTGGCAGCGGCGTCGGGCGGCAGCTCATAGACCGTGATCAGGTCCAGATCCGACCGCAGCGACAGGGACCGGGCGCCCAGCCGCCCCATGCCGATGATGGCGAAGGAAGCGCCGGGGAACTGGCCGTGCTTCTTGGCGAACTCCTCCTGCACCGCGTCCTGCAACCGGGCCAGGGCGATCTCCGCCACGTCGGTCAGGAAGGGGCCACACCGGTCGGCGTCGGTCATGTTGCGCAGGATGTGGATGCCGGCGCGGAACCGCTGCTCGTTGGTCCAGCGGCGGGTGAGGTCCAGCACCTCCTCGAAGAACCGTGCGCCGCCCACCAGCGCGTCGAAGCTCTCCTCCAGCTCCTCCCGCTCGGGCAGGGGGCCGTAGAAGCCGGGCAGCATCACGGCGTCCAGCTCCGCCGGGCGGCGTGCCAGCAGCTCCGCCAACCGCGGCGCCGTGCCCATCACCTCCGCCACCAGGTCCAGCAGGGCGGGGTTGGCGTAGAACAGGCTGAAAAGCTGCACCCCCGCCGGCTGCTTCGCCAGGAAGTCGTCGAAGCGCATGAAGGCCTGGTCCGGGTGGGCCGTCTTGCCCAGGGCCTCCAGCAGGGTGGGCACCAGCTCCGTCAGCAACTCCCGCGCCCGGGTGCTGCGGGTTGCGCGGTAGCGGCCATGATGCCAGGCTCGGATCTGGCCTGCCACGGCGGACGGGTTCTGGAAGCCCAGGGACCGCAGGGTGGCCAGGGTCTCCGGGTCGTCCTCCGTCCCGGTGAAGACCAGGCTTCCCGCCCCGGACAGGGGCGGGGCCTCCTCGAACAGGCGGCCATAGTGGTCCTCCACCCGGCCCAGCGTGTCCATCAGCGCTTCCCGGAACGGCCCGTCGCCAGGATAGCCCAGGAAGGCGGCGATGTTCGCCACCCCTTCGTCGGTCTTCGGCAGCTCATGGGTCTGCTGGTCGTCCACCATCTGCACCCGGTGCTCCACCCGGCGCAGGAAGCGGTAGGCCTCGGCCAGGTCGTCGGCCACCTCCCGATCCACCTGCCCGGCGTCCACCAGGGCGTACAGGGCCGGGATGGTGCCGGGCACCCGCAAGGACCGGTCCCGCCCACCGAAGATAAGCTGCTGGGTCTGGGCGAAGAACTCGATCTCCCGGATGCCGCCGCGGCCGATCTTGATGTTGTGGCCGTTGACGGTCTTCTGCCGGTGGCCCTTGTGGCTGCCGATCTGCCGCTTGATGGAGTGGATGTCCTGGATGGCCGCGAAGTCCAGGCTGCGGCGCCAGACGAAGGGCTGGATGATCTCCAGGAAGGCCTTGCCCGCGGCCGGGTCGCCGGCCACCGGCCGGGCCTTGATCATGGCCGCCCTTTCCCAGTTCTGGCCCAGGCTGCCGTAATAGGCTTCCGCCGCGGACAGGCTGACGGCCATGGGCGTGGCCCCGGGGTCGGGGCGCAGGCGCAGGTCGGTGCGGAAGACATAGCCGTCCACCGTCCGCTCCTCCATCACCCGCACCAGTTCCCGGGCGATGCGGACGAAGGTCTTGGACAGCTCCCCGTCCGGCACGTCGGCGACGCCGTCGTCATACAGCACGATCAGGTCGATGTCGGAGCTGTAGTTCAGTTCCCGCGCCCCGAACTTGCCCATGGCCAGCACTGTCAGCCCGCTGCCCCGCTCCGGGTCGTTGACGGGGTCCGGCAGGCGGATGCGGTTCGCCGCGTGGGCCTGGCGCAGGATATGGCGCACCGCTTGCCCCAGGGCGGCCTGGGCGAAGTCGCTCAACGCCCCGGTCACCTGTTCCAGCGGCCACAGGCCGGCGATATCCGCCAAGCCGGTCAGCAGGGCCACCCGGCGCTTGGCCAGGCGCAGGGTTTTCATCAGCCGGTTCGTGTCAGCCTCTGCCGCCAGCTCGGCCGCGAGTCCATCCAGCAGGGCCTTGAACTTGGCATCGAACCCTTCGGCCAGCGCTTCACGGAAAAAGCCGATCTCCCGGGCCAGTGCCTGTCCCAGATATGGGCTGTTGCCGAACACGGCGTCCAGCAGCGCCCGGCCGCCGGGGTCGGCGGCGAAATCCCTGGCGAAGGCGGCGAGCGTACTGTCGCCGGACGCGTCGGCCGACTCCAGCCAGCGCTCATGGCCAAGGGTGGCACGGTGGGCATCGCTCGCCCGGGGAAGGGTTTCGGGATTGAACATGGACGGTGGACCGGGCTATCCCAGGGACGAAGGGCCGGCGCAGGTTGCGCCCCGGCCGGATCGACGGTCAAGCCCGGCGGGAATGCTCCACCTTTCCAAAAGAATGCTGCGCCGCACCGGCATCGTGGTGCTGGAGCTGCTGGCCGGCTTGCTGGCTGTGCTGGCGCTGGGCGGCGGCCTGCTGGCCTGGCGGCTGACCCAGGGTCCGCTGAGCGTGGGTTTCCTGACCCCCTATGTGGAGGAGGCGCTGAACCGTGACGCGCCCGCCCGCATCGCCATCGGCTCCACGGCCCTGAGCTGGCCCGGCTTCGGCGCGCCGCTGGACATCCAGGCCATGTCGGTGACCGCCTATGGCGAGTCGGGGGCGGTGGTGGCATCGCTCCCCGCCCTCAGGCTGGGCCTCTCCCTGCCGGGGCTGCTCCAGGGCAACATCGCCCCCACCCGGATCGAGCTGGTGGAACCCCGGCTGTACGGCCTGCGCACGGAGGACGGCAAGTTCCGCCTGGACATCCGGCGGGACAAGGATGACGACGACGATGACATGGGCGACAAGCTGCTGCAGGAGCTTCTGGACGCCCTGCGCCGCCCGCCCGACCCCACCACCAGCCTGGGCGCCCTGCGGGAGGTCCGCATCACCCGCGGGCAGCTGGAGCTGGAGAATCGGCAGATCGGCGTCACTTGGCGCATGCCGCTGCTGGACCTGCGCCTGCGCCGCAACGCCAACGGGGTGCGTGGCACGGCCGCCGTGGACCTGGACCTGGGCGGCAAGCTGAACCGGCTTCAGTCGGAGATCGAGTACCGGGCCCGGGAGGGCACCACCTCAATCCGCACGGCCCTGGTGAACCTGCACCCCGCCGACTTCGCCCCCATCGCCCCGGTGCTGGCGCCCCTGACGGCACTGGAGACGGACCTGAACGGCTCCATCTCCCTGGAGTTGGGGCCGGACCTGGCGCCCCTGACCCTGGCCCTGGGGCTGACCGGTTCCGCCGGGCGGCTGGTGCTGCCGGAGCATTTCCCCAAGCCGGTGCCCTTCGACGGGCTGGACCTGCACGGCCGGCTGGAAGGGGGCGGCAGCCGCTTCATCCTGGACAAGCTGGCCCTGGACCTGGGCAAGCCGCTGCTGGCGCTGACCGGCACCGCCACCCGGGCCAACGGCCAGGTGGCCCTGGCCCTGAACGCCGAGCTAACCGGGATGCCCATGGCTGAGTTGGGCCGGTACTGGCCGGCCAAGGCCTCCCCCGGCGCCCGCGGCTGGATGATGGAGAACCTGGCCGACGGCAGCTTCGACAGGACGACATTCGTGCTGGAAGGCAGCGCGCCGGAAAACGACCTGGGCGCCTTCAAGGAGACGAAGGTCCGCGGCACCTTCGACCTGTCCGGCTTCACCATCCACTACCGCCGGCCCCTGCCGCCGGCCCGGCAGGTGGCGGGCACGGCTACCTTCGACGGGCGGGAGTTCCTGATCAACATCGCGTCGGGCAAGCTGCTGGACATGGACGCCGGCCCGGGCACAGTCCGCATCACCAACCTGGACGTGGGCAAGGGAGAGGCCATCGACATCGCCGTGGCCCTGTCAGGACCCCTGTCCACGGCGCTCACCGTGCTGGACCATCCGCCGCTGGGCTATGCCAAGAAGGTCAACCTTGTGCCCTACACGGTGAAGGGCACCGCCAAGGTGGACCTGACCTTCAAGTTCCCCCTGATCTCAAACCTCACCATGGACATGGTGGACCTGCGGGGAAAGGCCAAACTGTCCGACGTGGCCGTGCCCGACGTGGTGGCGGACATCAGTGCCACGCGCGGGGAACTGGACCTGACCGTTGACCAGAAGCAGCTCCAGGTCAGCGGCACCGCCCATGTCAACGGCGTGCCCGCCCAGGTGGAGTGGGAGGAGAACTTCCCCGAGGCGGCCAAGGTTGGCACCCGCGTCCGCCTGCGCCTGACGCCCGATGATGCCGGCCGTGCCCGGTTCAAGCTGGATTTCCCGGACTGGATCAACGGCCCCGCCCCGGTGGACATGACCTATACCCGCGAAGGGTCGGCGGGGAAGCGGGTGGAGACCATCCAGGCGGACGTGGACCTGACCCCCGCCACCGTGCGCATCGACCTGCTGGACTGGCGCAAGACACCCGGCTTGCCCGGCAAGGGCACCGTCACCGTGCGGTTCGTGGATGGCAAGCCCATCCTGATTCCCGCCTTCCTGGTCCAGACGGGGGAACTGCGTGCCGAGGGACGCCTGGACCTCCGCCCGGCCGACTATGGCATCGACCATCTGGTGCTGGAGCGGTTCCGCCTGGGCCAGTCAAACGCCCGCATCGACCTGCGCGGCAAGCCGGACGGCAGCCAAGTGGTGGACGTGCGCGGCCAGTCCTTCGACATCCGTCCCTTCCGCAAGGACGACCCGGAGAAGGGCAAGTCCCCACCGGCCGCGGAGGAGAAGCCGACGCCCCTCGCCATCACCTTCGACCTGGACCAGGCCATCATGGGGGATGAGGGCCAGGCCATCCGCCGCGCCGTGGGCCAGCTCAGCCGGACGGGCAAGGCCTGGGACTTGGCGGTGCTGGACGCCCAGGTGGGGGAGAAGGGCACCGTGCGGGTGCGCTACGGGCCGGAGGGGGACCGGCTGGCCCTGAGCATCGAGAGCGACGACGCCGGCGCCGCCTTCCGGGAATTCGACGTGCTGAGCCAGCTCCGCGGCGGCAGCCTGACGGTTGTGGGCCGCAGCGACCCCCGCGACCCCAAGCGGACGGTGACGGGAGAGGTGGACATACGGGACTACAAGGTGCAGGACGCGCCGGTCCTGGCGCGGCTGCTGTCCGCCGCCGGGCCGGAGGGCTTCGCCAACTTCGTGGCGGGCGAACCCCTCGCCTTCAGCCGCCTGTCCGGCACCTTCCACTGGCATGAGGGCGGCATCAGCCTGCGAGAGGTCCGGACCTCCGGTTCCCAAGTGGGTATCACGCTGGAGGGCAACCTGGACCTGGACCAGGACACGGCGGACCTGCAAGGCACGGTGGTGCCGTTCAGCACTGTCAACAAGCTGCTGGGCGCCATCCCGCTGCTGGGGGAGGCGCTGGTGGGCGGGGAGGGGCAGGGGCTGTTCGCCGCCACCTACCGGATGACCGGCCCCTTGGCGGACCTGAAGACCTCCGTCAACCCGCTGGCCGTCCTGGCCCCGGGCTTCCTGCGCAACCTGTTCTTCCTGGGTGAGCCGGCGGGGGAGGAAGGCATGAAGCCGGAGGCGCCGAAGCCGCCGGAGCGGAAGCGGGAAGGGCGGTAGGGGCCCTCTTGTCCGGGCCCGGTGGCATCAGCCCGGCGAAAGCCCACAGGTGGTGGGTCATGGCCAATCTGCCCGTGACAGGCACGCTTGCCTCCCCCGCGAAGGCGGGGGTCCACAGTTTTTCAACCGTGCTCCAACTTGGCCGAAGTCAAGGAACCGTGGACCCCCGCCTTCGCGGGGGGAAGCACAAAACTCTGGGGTGGCGGCTGCTTGGCGGCGGGGTGATGGGTTCGAACCGCCCCCCTCAATACCCCGACCCCTCCCGCTCCTCCTCCTCGGCCAGCCGGGCCTGTTCGGCCTTGTTGATGTACTGGGAACAGACCAGCCAGCCCTTCAGGGGCCGCAGCAGCAGCATGCAGCCCGCCATGGCCAAGGTGCAGGTGATCAGCACGTTCAACCAGACGGACATGCCGATACCCATCTCCAGCCAGGCGGCGACGCCGACCACGGGGAAGCTGACGATGGACATGGCGAAGAAGGCGGGTCCGTCCGCCGGGTCGGCGAAGCTGAAATCCAGCCCGCAGGCGTCACATTCCTTGGCCAGGGTCAGGTAGCCGTCGAAGATGTGGCCGCGGTGGCAGCGGGGGCAGAGGCCACGGATGCCCAAGCCGAAGGGCGTCACACTCAGGTCCGGCCGGTCCGTGCCCATCTCCCATCCCTCCCGGGTTCGTCTATTCCACAACCCTTATGTGGACGATTTGCCGGGCGAACGGCACCCCGCCGCCGGACATGGCAGCCCGGCGGCAGGGGGAAGGGGCAGCGTCATTTCGCCGCGCTGGCCGGGCGGTCGGTCCTGAACTCGTCGCCCAGCACCCAATCCGGCCGCACCCAGTGGCAGGTATAGCCGTTGGGGTTGCGCAGCAGATAGTCCTGGTGGAAGGACTCCGCTTCCCAGAAATCGCCGGCGGGCACGATCTCCGTCACCACCTTGCCGGGCCACTTGGCCGACGCGTCCACCGCGGCCACTACCTCCCGCGCCACCCGCTCCTGCTCGGGCGAGGTGAAGAAGATGGCGCTGCGGTACTGGCTGCCGATGTCGTTGCCCTGGCGGTTGCGGGTCGTCGGGTCATGGATCTGGAAGAAGAACTCCAGCACCCGGCGGTAGGTCAGGCGCGACGGGTCGAAGGTGATGCGGATGGCCTCCGCATGGCCCGTGGTGCCCTTCTTCACGTCGTTGTAGGTGGCGTTCGGCAGGCTGCCGCCGGTATAGCCGACACGGGTCGCCAGCACGCCGGGCACGCGGCGGACCAGATCCTCCATGCCCCAGAAGCAGCCACCCGCCAGGATCGCCGTCTCGGTCGCCATTGGACTCCTCCATTGGTTGGTTGACCCTACAGCTAGGCGCGAAGGCCCTTGCCGTCCAGCCCGGCGGCGGTCACCTGTGCGTGATCCGCGCTTCACGTGCCCTCACGGCTCCGCTACATCCGGCTCCATGACTCCAGAACTCGCAGCCCGCGCCGCCGCCCTCGACCTCATCGCCTCGGTCCTCTACAAGCGCGTCCCCTTCGACGACGCGCTGGAGGCGCACAAGGGCCTGCGGGACCTGGAACCGCGCGACCGCGCCTTCACCCGCCTGCTCTGCGCCACCGTGTTCCGCCGGCTGGGGCAGTTGGATGCCGTCATCCAGTCCTGCCTGACCACGCCCGGCCAGTTGCTGAAGGCGCCGGTGCAGGACCTGCTGCGCCTGGGCGCCGCGCAGCTGCTGTTCCTCAACACCCCCGCCCACGCGGCGGTGGACACCAGCGTGGCCCTGGCCGTGGCCCGCAACCAGGCGCCCTTCAAGGGGCTGGTCAACGCCATCCTGCGCCGCCTGTCGCGGGAGGGTGCGGAGATGGTGGCCGCCCAGGATGCCGGCCGCCTGAACACGCCGGACTGGTTGTGGCTGTCCTGGCGCAAGGCCTATGGCACCGGCCGCACCCGCGCCATCGTCGATGCCCACCTGAATGAGGCACCGCTGGACCTGACCACCAAGGGTGATCCGGCGGAATGGGTGGAAAGGCTGGAAGCCACCTTGCTGCCCACGGGCACCCTGCGCCGCCCCGCCGGCGGCACGGTGACGGAGCTGCCGGGCTTCGCCGAGGGCGCTTGGTGGGTGCAGGACGCCGCCGCCAGCCTGCCGGCCCGGCTGCTGGGCGACGTGGCGGGCAAGCGCGTCTTCGACCTGTGCGCCGCCCCCGGCGGCAAGACCGCCCAGCTCGCCGCCGCCGGGGCGCAGGTAACCGCGGTGGACCGCAGCGACAAGCGGCTGGAGCGGCTGCGGGAGAACCTGGCCCGCCTGGGCCTGTCGGCGGGCACCGTGGCGGCCGACGCCATCACCTGGGACCCCGGCGCCCCGGCCGACGCCATCCTGCTGGACGCCCCGTGCAGCGCCACCGGCACCATCCGCCGCCACCCCGACGTGGCCCGGCTGAAGACGGAGGAGGACGTGGAGAAGCTGGCCCGCGTCCAGTCCCGCCTGCTGACCCACGCGCTGGACATGCTGAAGCCCGGCGGCCTGCTGGTCTTCGGCACCTGCTCCCTCCAGCCGGAGGAGGGGGAGGCCCAGCTCACCCGCCTGCTGGAACGCCGCCATGATGCCGAGCTGGTCCCCATCGACGCGGGCGAGGTGGGCGGCCTGACCGGCATCCTCACCGACACAGGCACCCTGCGCTGCACCCCCGGCGACCTGAAGGACCAGGGGGGCATGGACGGGTTCTTCGTGGCGCGGGTCAGGAAGCGGCCGACCGCCTGAAAAGAATCTGCTGCGGCTGTGACAGGGTCTCGTCCCGGTGGAAGCCGCGGGCGGTGACGCTGGCCAGGGCCTTGTCCATGGCTTCCTGGCCCGTCGCCTCCGGGTGGATCTCCACGCACAGGCAGCGCACCCCGTCCAGGGGGATGTGGGGCAGCAGCTCTGCTTCTCCACCCTCGATGTCCATGACCAGGTAGGTCGGCCGTACCCGCGCCATCAGCGCCGAAGCGGCCAGGGCCGGCACCTCCACCGTCCGCACCGTGTCCGGCACGGGGCAGAGGGAGGACGCCCAGAAGTCCCGCGCCACATGGAAGGTCGCGGTCCCGTCCCCCGGCGCCAGCACGGCGTTCACCACCTCGCCCGCCAGACCGTTCAAGGCCAGCGTGTCGCGGATCACCGGGCACAGGTCCGGATTTGCCTCCACCACCGTCACGCCCCGGCAGCGCCGGGCACAGAAGGCGGCGATGAAGCCCAGCCCGCCGCCCACGTCCAGCACCACATCATCGGCCCGTAAGCTCTCCCCGATGATCCGGCGCTCCTGAGCCTCATAGGCGCCCTTGTACAGGTACTTGGCGATGGTCGGGGTAATGGCGGGCCCCGTCGTCCGCAGCCTGACCCCGCCGATCTGCACCACCGCGGGCCGGGTCAGCTTCCGCCATCGCGTCCGCACCACTCGCCCCACACGCCCCAGCCACCCGCCCATGCCCCACCGCCCCCATCGCGATGCTGGCCGGATAGCATAGGAAGGGGGTGGTGGATAGGGTGGGGAAACGACCTTTCGTTACCCTGCGGAACCCTCCAGCACCACCACCCCATCCTCATCCGCGTACAGCCAGTGCCCCGGGGTGAAGGTGCAGCCACCGAAGGTCACGGGCACGTCCGTCTCCCCGGCGCCTGTCTTGCCGCTCTTCAGCGGGTTGGTACCCAGGGCCTTGACGCCCAGGTCCAGGGTGGCGATGGCGGCGCTGTCGCGGATGGGGCCGTGGATGACCAAGCCGGCCCAGCCGTTCTTGACCGCCAGCCCGGCGATCACGTCGCCCACCAGGGCGGTGCGCAGGGACCCGCCGCCGTCGATCACCAGCACCGCCCCGTCGCCCGGGGTGGAGAGCACGGATTTCAGCCGCGCATTGTCTTCATGGCAGCGCACGGTGCGGATGGGGCCGTGGAAGCGGGTGCGGCCGCCGAGGTTGCGGAACTGCACGGAGCAGGATTGGATCACGGCCTCGAACCGGTCCACCAGGTCGGCGGTGGCGAACTCCATGGGCTTCCCCCCTCGTTGGATGTCCTGCATGGTAGCGGCGGGCGGGGAGGGGCGCCATGCCCCCAAGGTCGCGGGGGCGATGGCCCCGGGGCGCGGTTGGCGCGACTTTCGAATTCGAAAGTGCGGGAAACCGGTGGGCCAAGGGTGGTCACACCACCCCTCCCACCTTGCGGCGTGGCGAAGAGATTGGTACGAACCGGGCCATGCCACAGCAGCCCGTCAAGATCGCCCCGTCCATCCTGTCCGCCGACTTCGCCAAGCTGGGCGAGGAGGTCCGCGCCGTTGATGCGGCCGGGGCGGATTACATCCATGTCGACGTGATGGACGGCCACTTCGTGCCGAACATCACCATCGGCCCCGGCGTGGTGAAGGCCCTGCGCCCCCACTCGCAGAAGCCGTTCGACGTCCATTTGATGATCGCGCCGGTGGACCCGTTCGTGCAGGCCTTCGCGGAGGCCGGGGCGGACATCATCAGCTTCCACCCGGAGGCGGGGCCCCACCCGCACCGCACGGTGCAGCTGATCCGCTCCCTGGGCAAGAAGCCGGGCATCGTGCTGAACCCGCACACTCCCATCGCCATGGTGGACTACCTGCTGGGCGACGTGGATCTGGTGCTGGTCATGTCGGTCAACCCCGGCTTCGGCGGGCAGAGCTTCATCCGCAGCCAGCTGGACAAGATCGCCGAGCTGCGCCGCCGCATCGACGCGACGGGACGCCAGATCGACCTGGAGGTGGACGGCGGCGTGAACGTGGAGACGGCGCGGCTGTGCATCGAGGCGGGGGCCGACGTGCTGGTGGCCGGCACCTCCACCTTCCAGGGCGGGCCTGCCGCCTATGGGCCGAACATGCGCAAGCTCCGCGGGCTGGGGGACTGACCGCCCATGCCTGGCGGCGGCAGCGCGCACAAGCGGTTCCGGTCCGGCCGCGGCTGGTACTATGGCAGCGCCCCCTACCGGCTGCTCTCCCTGCGCGGGCCCGTGCCGCCCGGCCTGTCCTTCGTGCCGCCGGACCCCTGGCCCGGTGACGCCCATGTGGGTCAGGAGCTGCTGAACAACGTCTTCCACTTCGCCGGGCAGAGCTTCAGCGCCGAGTCGCCCCCCTGGCTGGCGGCGGAGGCCGGGCCTGCCTGGCTGGCGGAGCTGCATGGCTTCGACTGGCTGCGCCATTTGCGCGCCACCGGCGGCGACGCGGCGCGGCGGCAGGCCCGCGTGCTGGTCAGTGCTTGGCTGGACCAGTTCGGCCGGGGCTGGCACCCCGTGGCCTGGGCGCCCGACGTGCTGGGCACCCGGGTGGCCGCCTGGATCGGCCAGCACGACTTCTTCCTGGCCAGCGCCGATGACGAGCTTCGCGCCCGCGTGTTCGAGAGCCTGGCCCGGCAGGTGCGCCATCTCTCGCGCGTCACGCCCGGCAAGCTGTTGGGCACCACCCTGACCGTGGCGCTGAAGGGCCTCGCCTATGGCGGCCTGACCCTGCCCGGCCTGTCCCGGGCGGCGGAGAAGGCGCGCACGGCCCTGGTTCGGGAGCTGCCCCGCCAGGTGCTGCCCGACGGCGGCCATGCGGAGCATTCCCCGGCGCAGCAGCTCATCGTCCTGCGCCACCTGATCGACATCCGCGGCTGCTTCCGCGCGGCGCGGGTGGAGGTGCCGGAGGCCTTGCAGCACGCCATCGACCGGATGACGCCGACCCTGCGCTTCTTCCGCCACGGGGACGGGGGCCTGGCCCTGTTCAACGGCGCGCAGGAGGGGGAGCCGGTGGTGATCGACACCGTCCTCGGCCAGGCCGACGCCCGCGGACGCCCCCTGAAGAGCATCCCCCATGTGGGGTTCGAGCGGCTGACCGCGGGCCGCGCCTGCGTGCTGCTGGACGCCGGCCCGCCCCCGCCGCCCGGCCTCGACGAGCACGCCCATGCCGGCACGCTGAGCTTCGAGATGAGCGTGGGGCGGGAACGCCTCATCGTGAACTGCGGCGCCCACCCGGCCGGTGTGGGGCCCTGGCGCACCGCGCTGGCCGCCACCGCCGCCCACTCCACCGTGACCGTTGAGGACACCAACTCCAGCGCCGTGCTGCCGGAGGGGGGCCTGGGCCGCCGCCCGGCCAAGGTCGAATCTCACCGCCAGGACGCCAACAATGGCGGCGGGCTGGTGGACGCCAGCCATGATGGCTACCGCGAGACCCACAGCCTGACCCACCGCCGCCGCCTCTACCTCGCCGACACGGGCGAGGATTTGCGCGGGGAGGACACGCTGGAAGGCGCCGGCGGCAAGGCCTTCGCCCTGCGCTTCCACCTGCACCCCGGCGTCCAGGCCGTGCTGGACGAGGAGGACGCCCGCATCGCCTGGCTGCGCCTGCCCTCCGGCAATGTCTGGCGCCTGCGCGCGACGGAGGCGCTGGAGATCGCCGACAGCATCTATTTGGGCCACGGCACCGACCCGGCGCACACGGTGCAGGTGGTCTGCCGGGGCGTGACCGCGCCGGGCGCCACCACGGTGAAGTGGGCGCTGCGGCGGGAAGGGAACGACGGGGAGTAGGGCGCCTTTACCCCCTCTCCCCATCGGGGAGAGGGTTGGGGTGAGGGGGAAACCCGCGAAGTCGCAAGGCACTCCCCAGACCCCGCCCACCCATGCCAAAACGCGGGTTGCGCGGTTGGGCATGCGGCGGTACGCAGCCGCCAGCTTTCCCCTCCCAGCCGGACCTGCCGCCATGACCGTCGCCAGCATCCCCGCCGCCAACGTGGACCTCGTCCCCCTCCGCCGCGCCATCATCTCCGTCTCCGACAAGGCGGGGCTGCTGGATTTGGGCAAGGCCCTGGCGGCCCGGGGCGTGCAGATCCTGTCCACCGGCGGCAGCGCCAAGACCCTGGCGGACGCTGGCATCCCGGTGACGGAGGTGGGCGACCACACCGGATTCCCGGAGATGATGGACGGCCGGGTGAAGACCCTGCACCCCAAGATCCATGGCGGCATCCTGGCCCGCCGCGACCTGCCCACCCACACCGGCGCCATGGAGCAGCATGACATCCCCGGCATCGACCTGGTGGTGGTGAACCTCTACCCGTTCGAGGCGACGGTGCGGAAGGGTGCCGACTTCGCCACCTGCATCGAGAACATCGACATCGGCGGCCCCAGCCTGATCCGCGGTGCCGCCAAGAACCATGACTTCGTGGCCGTGGTCACCGACCCGTCCGACTATGCCGAGTTGTTGGCCCAGCTTGAAGCCAACGACGGCCAGACCACCCTGGCCTTCCGCCGCCAGCTCGCCGCCAAGGCCTATGCCCGCACCGGCGCCTATGACATGGCCATCGCTGCCTGGTTCGGCGGCCAGTTGGGGGAGGACTATCCCCGCCGCATCACCTTCAGCGGCGATCTGCGCCAGACCCTGCGCTATGGCGAGAACCCGCACCAGACGGCGGCCTTCTACACCACGGGGGAGGACCGGCCCGGCATCGCCACCGCCACCCAGCTCCAGGGCAAGGAGCTGTCCTATAACAATTTGAACGACACGGACGCGGCGTTCGAGCTGGTGGCGGAGTTCGACCGCCCCGCCATCGCCATCATCAAGCACGCCAACCCCTGCGGCGTGGCGGAGGGGGAGACGCTGCTGGAGGCCTATGGCCGGGCGCTTGCCTGCGACCCCGTCAGCGCCTTCGGCGGCATCATCGCCTGCAACCGCACCCTGGACGCCGCCACGGCGGAGGAGATCGCCAAGCTGTTCGCCGAGGTGGTGATCGCCCCCGATGCGGATGAGGGCGCCCGAAAAGTCCTGTCCTCCAAGAAGAACCTGCGCGTGCTGCTGACGGGCCGCCTGCCCGACCCGGCGGCGCCCGGCCTGTTCGTCAAGTCTGTGGCCGGCGGCTATTTGGTGCAGACCCGGGACAATGGCCGCGCCAGCCTGGACGGGCTGAAGGTGGTGACCAAGCGCGCGCCCACGGAGGCGGAGCTGGCCGACCTGCTGTTCGCCTTCCGCGTCGCCAAGCACGTCAAGTCCAACGCCATCGTCTATGCAAAGGCCGGCGCCACCGTGGGCATCGGCGCCGGGCAGATGAGCCGGGTGGACAGCTCCCGCATCGCCGCTTGGAAGTCCGCCGACGTGGCCAAGGCGGCGGGCCAGGCGGAGGCCGGGACCCGGGGCAGCGTGGTCGCATCGGATGCCTTCTTCCCCTTCGCCGACGGGCTGATCGCCGCGGCGGAGGCGGGGGTGACCGCCGTGATCCAGCCGGGCGGCTCCGTCCGCGACGCGGAGGTGATCGCCGCGGCGGACGAGCGGGGCTTGGCGATGGTGTTCACCGGGATGCGGCACTTCCGGCATTGAGAGGGGAGGGGGCTGCCCCCTCACCCGGCCGGCAAGCCGGCCGACCTCTCCCGCGGGGGGAGAGGTCTACTTGGTGCTGCTCCCGGCCGATAGGGCCATCCGCAAACCGTCATCCGCTTCGCAGTCGGCGTTGCACCAAACGGTTCGGCAGCGTAATTGACCTCTCCCCTTGCGGGAGAGGTCGGCGCGCTCGCGCGCCGGGTGAGGGGTACGAAACGGCCGCGAAAGGCACCACGCGACTACAGTAAATCCCGCAACCGGTACCACAGCATCCCCAGCACCAGCGCCGGCGTCTTCAACGGCCCCGGCCCCGGGAACGGCGCGTGGGGGAGTTTGGCGAAGACGTCGAAGCGGTCAGCCTGGCCGGTGATCACCTCCGCCAGCAGCCGGCCACAGACGGCGGTCAAGGCCACGCCGTGGCCGCTGTAGCCATGGGCGAAATAGGTGGTGGGGGACAGGCGGCCCAGATGGGGGGTGCGGTTCAGGGTGATGGCCACGTGGCCGCCCCAGACATAGTCGATGGCCACGTCCTTCAACTGCGGGAAGTATTTCAGCATGGTGCCCCGCAACACCCGCTTCAGGTCCGGCCGGTCCAGGCCGGAATAGCTGACCCCGCCGCCGAACAGGAACCGGTGGTCCTTGGACCGGCGGTAATAGTTCAGGACGAAGTTGATGTCGGCGATGGCGATGTCCGCCGGCAGCAGGGACTTGGCCCGGTTCTCCCCCAGCACCTCCGTCCCGATCATGTAGGTGGCGACCGGCATGATCCGGCTCTGGATCGACGGCACCAGCTTGCCGAGGTAGGCGTTGCCCGCCAGCACCAGGAACCTCGCCCGCACCGTGCCCGTGGCCGTGGTGGCGGATGGGGAGGGGCCGGTGTCGATGCCGGTGACCCGCGTGCCCTCGAAGATTCGCACGCCCAGCTTTTCCGCCGCGTCCGCCAGGCCCAGGGCGTAGTTCAGGGGGTGGAGCTGGCCGCTGCCCGCGTCGTACAGGCCGCCCAGATAGGCCGGCGTGTCCACCATGGACCGCACCTCCTCCCGGTCCACCATGCGGGTCTTGTCGTAGCCCAGCCCCTCCAGCTCCGCCTGGTAGTCCCGCAGCTCCGCCATGTGGCGGGGCTTCAATGCTGCCAGCAAATAGCCCCAGCGCAGGTCGCAGTCGATCTTGTGGGTCTCGACCAGGCCGGAGAGGATTGTTTTCGCCTCCTCCGACAGGTCCCACAACAGGCGGGCGTCCTTGTCGCCCATCCAGCCGGCGATGGTGCTGACGGGCTTGTTGAAGCCGGTGACGATCTGGCCGCCGTTGCGCCCCGAGGCACCCCAGCCCACCCGCTCCGCCTCCAGCACCACGACGGAATGGCCGCGCTGGGCCAGCTCGATGGCGGTGACCAGCCCGGTGTAGCCGGCGCCGACGACGCAGACGTCCGCCGACAGGTCCCCGTCCAGGGCCGGCCGCTCACGGCTGGGGTTCGCCGTGTCGGCGTACCAGGAGGCGACATGGGGCTTGGGCATGCTGGGGCTCAGGCGTTGCGGAGGTACCATTCGTACTCGAGCGGCGTCACCACGGCGGCGAACTTGTCCCGCTCCGCCTGCTTGGTGATGCGGTAGGTGTCCACGAAGGCGTCGCCCAGGTGCTCCCGCAACACCGGCGAGGCCGCGAACAGTTCCAATGCCTTGTCCCAGGTAGTGGGCAGGCGCGGCGCGTCGGCGGCGTAGGCGTTACCTTCGGTGGCCGGGCCGGGGTCGGCCTTGGTCTCCAGCCCGTGCAGCAGCCCGGCCAGCATGCCCGCCAGCACCAGGTAGGGGTTCGCGTCCGCCCCGGCGATGCGGTACTCCACCCGCCGGCTGTTGGGCGGGCCGGCGGGGATGCGCAAGGGGGCCGTGCGGTTGTTGACGCCCCAGGCGATCACCGTGGGGGCATAGCTGCCCACCTGGAACCGCCGCCAGCTATTGGCGCCCGGCGCGGCCAGCGCCATGCAGGCGGGCATGGTCTGCGCCAGGCCGCCGATGCACCAGCGCAGGGCCTCGCTGCCCTCCGGGTCCTCCGCGGCGAAGATGTTGCGGCCGTCCTTGTCCAGCACGCTCATGTGGATGTGCATGCCGCTGCTGGCCTGGTCGGTATAGGGCTTGGCCATGAAGGTGGCCTCGAACCCATGGCGCTGGGCCACGCCCTTCACCACCCGCTTGAACAGCACCGCGTCGTCCGCGGCGCGCAGGGCGTCCGGCAGGTGGGACAGGGTGATCTCATACTGCCCAGGCCCGTACTCCGCGATGGCGGTGCCGGCGGGGATGCCTTGGGCACGGGCCGCGGCGGTGACCTCGTCCAGCACCGCCTCGAAATCCTCCAGCTCCGCCAGGCCATAGACCTGGGTGCGGTCCTGGCGCAGGCCGCTCTTGGGGCTGACGGGGGGCTGCGGCGCCTCCGCCGGGGCGCGGCCGCCCTGGAGCAGGTAGAACTCCAGCTCGATGGCCACCATGGGCGTCAGCCCCTTGGCCGCCAGCCGGGCCAGCAGGCTCTCCACCAGCGACCGGGGGGCGAGGGGGTAGGGGCCACCGTCGGGCGAGCGCATGCTCATCAGCACTTGGCCCAGCGGCTTGGCCGCCCAGGGCACGGGGGCCAGGGTGCCGGGCACGGGGCGGCAGGTCTGGTCCGGCACGCCCCGCTCGATGGACATGCCGGTTTCCTCGATCGTCTCGCCCGTGATGTCCACGGCGAAGGTGCAGCCGGGCAGGGCGACGCCGTCGGTATAGACCTTGCCCAGCTCATCGATGGGCACCCGTTTCCCCCGGTACACCCCGCACAAATCCGGCAGCAGCACGTCCACGGCCACCACGTCCGGGTGGCGGCTGCGGAACTCCTGGATCTCCGACGCGGTGGCGTACTCGGTCATGGCGCATCCCCGGGGCTTGGCGCCCCCGTTGTCTAGACAGGGCGGCATGGTTGGCGGGGGCGGGACACAAGTCAACCCCTGGGCATAGCATTGCCTGTCCCCTCAATCGCCGGGCGCCGCCCCGGGGCGGTCGATGCGCAATGTCTGGTCTGAGAACCGTCGGTCTCACGCACTTATTCGTCGGAGGTGGCGGAACCCCCCTTGCCGGGTCCGGGGGGCCTCTGCCTATACTCCAACCCACCTGAAACAACGTGGAGGGCCGCGGGCGCCAGCCCAGGGGACCCTGTCGGGCCGCCGAACGCGGCGAGTTCATGCAAAGCCTGGAAGACTTCATCCGAAGCCGGACCATCACCGAGGTCGAGTGTTTGGTCCCTGACATGGCGGGCATCGCGCGGGGCAAGATCGTCCCGGCCGAGAAGTTCCTGCGCATCCTCCGCGACCGCGGCCTGCGCCTGCCGGAAAGCATCTTCATCCAGACCGTGACGGGTGAGTACCCGGAGGATGAGGACGTCACCAGCCCCGAGAACTGGGACGTCTACATGATCCCGGACCCCGGGACCGTCCGCATGGTGCCCTGGTACAACGAGCCCACGGCCCAGGTGATCTGCGACTGCTTCTATGCCGACCAGTCGCCGGTGGACATTTCCCCCCGCTATCTGCTGAAGCGCGTCCTGGCGCTGTATGAGGAGCGGGGCTGGCGGCCCATCGTGGCGCCGGAGCTGGAATTCTTCCTGGTCGCCGTCAACAAGGACCCGGACTACCCCCTGGTCCCGCCCGTCGGCCGGTCCGGCCGGCAGGAGAGCGGGCGGCAGGCCTATGGCATCGACGCGGTCAACGAGTTCGACCCGATCTTCGAGGACGTCTACGACTTCTGCGAGAAGCAGGAGATCGACGTGGACACCATGTCCCACGAGGCGGGCGCCGCCCAGATCGAGATCAACTTCAACCATGGCGACGCGCTGGAACTGGCCGACCAGGTCTTCCTGTTCAAGCGCACGGTGCGTGAGGCGGCGATCCGCCACAATGTCTATGCCACCTTCATGGCGAAGCCGATGCAGAACGAGCCCGGCAGCGCCATGCACGTGCACCAGTCGTTGGTGGACATCCACACGGGCCAGAACCTGTTCGCTACCCCCGACGGCGGCGACAGCCCCCTGTTCCTGAGCTTCATCGCCGGGCTGCAGAAGTACCTGCCCTATGCGATGCCGCTGCTGGCGCCCAACGTGAACAGCTACCGCCGGCTGGTCCAGGGCTCCGACGCGCCCATCAACGTGCATTGGGGCCGGGACAACCGCACCACCGGCTTCCGCGTGCCGGTAAGCCCGCCAGAGGCGCGGCGGGTGGAGAACCGGGTGGCCGGGGCCGATGCCAACCCCTACCTGGCCATCGCCGCCAGCCTCGCCTGCGGCATGCTGGGGATCATGCAGGAGCTGGAGCCCAGCGACCCGGTGAAGGGCAGCGCCCACCGCCTTGCCTTCTCCCTGCCGCGGCACCAGGCCGATGCCCTGAACAAGTTCAATTCCTGCAGGCCGTTGAAGGAGCTGCTGGGCGACCGGTTCGTCTCTGCCGTCTCCCATGTCAAGCAGGCGGAGTATGAGGCTTACCAGCGGGTGATCAGCTCCTGGGAGCGTGAGAACCTATTGCTGAACGTCTGATCCAGGACAGCTCCAGGCGCCGGCCTGCACCCCGCGGGCCGGCGCCTTTGCTTTTGTACGAAGGCATCATCCGGGAATTATCTGAAATTCGTTGTATTCAGAGGAAAGTTGCAGCCTTGCCACGCCCCGCTGGCAAAGTGTTGCGCGTCCTCGCCCTTACCCCCAGTCCCGGCTTTGCCGCCGCCCGGCTTCCGTTACCATTCATTCACCGCACGGTTCGTTTACCTATCGATTGGGGTAGGCGTGCCGGAGCCAAGAAGAATGGGGATCGCATATGCTGGGAATCGTCTCGACCCGCCGGAACCATGTCCGGCGCCTGCCCGCCTTCGCGGGGACCCTGCTGCTGGGCACGGCCCTGGTGCCGCTTGCGCCCTCGCCGGCCGCCCTGGCCCAGGAAGGCCAGCCCGTGATGCTGGAGGAGGTCATCGTCACAGCCCGGAAGCGGGCCGAAGCGCTTGAGGACGTGCCCTTCTCCATCAATGCCCTCAGCGCCAACCAGATCCAGGAGCGTGGGGCAGTCAACCTGGAGGACGTGGCCCGCAACATCCCCAGCGTGACCATCCAGAACCTCGGCCCCGGCCAGAGCCAAGTGGCCATCCGCGGCATCTCCGCCGGCCAGATCGTGCGCGACCAGCCCGGCGTGAAGGAGCAGGTGGGCGTCTACCTGGACGAATCGGTCATCTCCCTTTCCCTCTTCACCCCCGACCTGGACCTGTACGACCTGGAGCGGGTGGAGGTACTGCGTGGGCCACAGGGCACGCTGTATGGCTCCGGCTCGCTCTCCGGCACCATCCGCTACATCACCGGCAAGCCCGACACCTCTGGCAACAGCGGCTCGGCCGAGCTGGACGTGAACATGGTGGAGAAGGGGGAGGTGGGCTATGGCGCCCGGGGCATGGCGAACGTCGCCATCTCGGAGCAGGCGGCCCTGCGCGCCGTCGCCTACCACACCGCCTATCCGGGCTTCATCAACGCGGTGCAGCCGGACGGCAGCATCGACAAGGACGTGAATGACGGTGAGCGGACCGGCGGCCGCGTCTCCCTGCTGTTCCAGCCGACGGAGGCGCTGAGCCTGACGCCGCGCGTGGTCTACCAAAAGGTGGAGGCGGACGGCTTCAACCGGCAGGACATCTTCAACATCCTGGCCAACGACCTGGCGCCCGCGCCGGACCGGCTGTTCCAGTTCGACGAGCTGCAGCAGTACCGGCAGTTGGAGGAGAAGTTCGAGGACGAGTTCTACCTGGTGGACCTGACCGCCAGCTATGATTTCGGCCCGGTGGTCCTGACTTCCATCACCAGCTACACGGACCGGCAGATCCTGGTCCGGCGCGACGCCACCCAGCTCACCGGCTCCATCACCGGCCAGCCCGGCAGCTTCGACCCGGCGGGCTTCCCCCGCAGCATCTATGGCATCTCCTCCCCCCTGGACGACACCACGGACGTGGAGGTCTTCACCCAGGAGGCGCGGGTGGCGTCCAGCGGCGACGGGCCCTTCCAGTGGGTAGCCGGCGCCTTCTACTCCAAGATCGACCGCCGCTATGCGCAGACCCTGTCCGTGCCGGGCTTCCAGGCCGCCACTGGCATCCCCACGGCCGGGCCGCTGGCGGGGGTGGACCAGCTCTACTTCTCCCGCATCCCCTATGACTTCAAGCAGTTCGCCCTGTTCGGGGAGGCCAGCTACCAGCTCACCGACCAGATCACCGCCACGGCGGGCCTGCGCTGGTTCGACTTCGAGGAGGAGCGGGTCCTGAACTTCGACGGCCTGTTCGCCGACCAGACCATCGGCCGGGAGGGCAAGACCGACAGTTCCGGCGTCAGCCCCCGCGTCATCCTGAGCTACGAGCCGGTGGAGGACGTGAAGTTGAACGCGCAGGTGGCCAAGGGCTTCCGCCTGGGCGGCATCAACGACCCGCTGAACGCGCCGCTCTGCACCCCGCAGGATCTGGTCACCTTCGGCGGGCGGGAGGATTTCGACGACGAGGAGGTCTGGAACTATGAGCTGGGCGCCAAGATCGGCTTCGCCGGCGGCCGCGGCCAGTTCAACGTGGCGGGCTTCTACAGCGACATCAAGAACCTGCAGGTCACGCTGGACGCGGGCACCTGCTCTTCCCGAATCGTGTTCAACGCCGACGCCCGGGCCATGGGCATCGAGGCGGAGCTGAACTACCAGCTCACGGACGAACTGGCGATCGCGCTGGGCGGCAGCTACACGGACAGCGAGTTCACGGACACGGTGACGTCGGTCAGCGGCGGCGTGGCCACCGTGGTGGGCGGCATCCGCGACGGCAACCGCCTGCCCACCGTGCCGAAGGTGCAGCTCACCGGCTCCCTGAACTATGAGAAGGAGCTGTCCGCCGACCTGACCGGCTTCGGCGTGCTGGCCGTGCAGCATGTGGGATCGCGCTTTACCCAGGCGGTGGACCAGGACCCGACCCAGGTGGGCGTGATCAACCGCATCCCCATCGGCGGCCAGCCGGCGGGCACCTACCGCTTCGACCCGAAGCTGCCATCCTACAACCAGGTCAACCTGCGGGCCGGCGTGCGGCTGGAGGGCTGGGAGGTGGCGGCCTATGTCAACAACCTGTTGGATGAGCGGGCCTACCTGTCCCTGGACCGCGAACGCGGCTTCCGCGCCCGCGCGGCCTTCCAGGTCAACCAGCCCCGCACCTATGGCCTGACAGCCAGCGCGCGGTTCTAAGTTGGTGTATTGTGCAGCGGCGCCGTCCCGGATGGGGCGGCGCCGTTTTGATTCCAGCCGCGGGCTGCCGCATGCCCACACTGTCTATCGAGATCCTGTGTGCCGGGGTAACCAAGTTGGTGCTGCCGGACGGGCTGCCATTCGGGACCGCCTTGTCCTGTCCGCCCCGCAGCGACCGGGGGCCCAGCCCCCTTTGGGAAGGTCACATGGGGAGACTGGGTGGTACGGTCGTACATTGCTTCGACCTGCCGCCCCGGGCGGACGGGCGGCGCTGGGCTTATGACATCGTGGAGGAGACGGGCTGGTCCCGCTTTACCTTCACGCCTGCGACCCGGGCTGGTTTCCTTGTATTGCTGGGCAGCCTGCTCCGCCAGTCTCAAGAAGGCATCTGGTTCTATTCCGATGCCCAATGGTCCAACCCGCCACGCGCCTTCAGGGCGGCTTACAGCCTGGACCGGTTCGTCAGCTACCATGACCGTTTTGGCATCCGGATGAATACGGCGATCCGTTTGGTAGCAGGAAAAGCCGACGTTGCAGTCCGGCCAGCTTGTCAGATGCAGGCTGTGTGATCCCTCTTCAAACGTGTAGAGCTTTCTGATCCAAGATGCGCCAGCCAAGTCAAACACCCTTGGCTGAAGTCAGGCAGTGAGCGTCTGGTCCGACACGGCCGCGTCCTGCGCCATTTCCGGGCTGCCGCCGATGCGGTCCAGCAGGGTGGTGAGGGCGGACAGGCGGATCGGCTTGGGCAGGATGTCCACCATGCCCACCGCCCAATAATCGGCAATGTCGTCGGGGAAGAGGTTGGCCGTCATGGCCACCACCGGCAGGCCTGCCAGCCGCCGGTCGGGTGAGGCCCGCAGTCGGCGGGTGGCTTCCACCCCGTCCAGGCCGGGCAGCCGAACGTCCATCAGCACCACGTCCACCGCTTGGCGTGCCAGCAGGTCGAGCGCGGCCTCCGCCGTTTCCACCGGCAGGCAGTCATGGCCCAGGCGTTCCAGCATCTTCCCCAGGACCAAGCGGTTGGTGGCGTCATCCTCCACCACCAGCACCGACAGGCAGCGCCCCTTTCCGTTGCTGGGAATGCAGCCGGTGTCCACCGCGGGCGCGGGTGGGGCCGGGATGCTGAACCGCGCCTCCGTGCCGCCGCTTGGGCGCTTCGCCAGCTCCAACCCACCCCCCATGGCCCGGATGAGGCCGCGGGAGATTGCAAGGCCGAGCCCGGCCCCGCCGCGGCCCGGTTCCGGCATCACCACGCCCTCCTCCAGTTCCGCCAGCCGATCGGCGGCGATGCCGATGCCGGTATCCTGGATGGTGACCCGCAACCACCCGTCCCGATGCTCCAGGGCCAGGGTGACGCCACCGTGGTCGGTGAACTTGACCCCGTTGTAGGCGAGGTTGAGAACCACCTGGCGCAGCCGGGCCTCGTCCCCCACAAGCCGGTCGGGCAGCCCGTCGCCGACCTCCACCCGCAAGGACAGCCCCTTGGCCGTGACGGTGGGGCGCAGGATTCCGGCAACCGTGTCCAGCAACACCCGGGGGGAATAGGGGGCCTGCGTGATGGCGATACGCCCCTCCTCGATGTTCGACAGGTCCAACAGGTCGTTCACCAGGGTGACCAGCCCCTCGCCGGCGCTATGGAGCACGTCCACCATGGCGGCCTCTTCCTCCCCCAGCTGGCGGCTGCGCAGCAGCTGCGCCATCCCCATCATGCCGTTGAGGGGGGTGCGCAGCTCATGGCTCATGCTGGCCAGGAAACGGGTCTTGGCGGCATTGGCCCGCTGTGCGGTATCGCGGGCGCCGGCCAGATCCGTGATCAGCCGGTCCTTCTCATGCCGCAGCCGGATCAGGTGGGCGGTGTTCCGGTGTGTCACAACTGCCGGGAGCACCAGGTAGGAGACGAAGGCCAGGGCCAGGGCGGAGTAGGTCAGGCCCAGCTCACTGTCCAGCAACGGGACCGCAACCAGGGCCAGGGCCACCGGGGCCGTGTCCACCAGGTAGAGCCGCCAATGGGCCGTGCTGAGGGCTGCCGTCGCACCCAGCGAACCCACAAGCAGGATCACCACCAGGCCATTGTTGAGGATGTTGCCCTGCTGCCAACCCCAGAACGGGATCGAGGCCCACAGCAAGGTCACCAGCAGCCGTATGCCGCCGATCCGCCAAAGCCAGCGCCGGTAGTCCTGTGGGCCGGGAACGGCGCCGAGGAAGCGGGCGAACAGCCGGTGCGCCCCCAGCAGGGCCGGCAGATAGGCGGCGGCCCACATGGCCGGTGCCGCCCACCCTATCCAGGCCAGCATCACACCCGCCACCAAGAACACAATGACGCTTTCCAGGAAGGCGTCATTGCGGTGGGTCTCCGCATACAGTCGCAACTGGTCCAGTCGGACCCGCGCGGAAAGAGGCATGGATTCGGGCATGGGTCCCCCGGTCCTGGCTGGAGCGGACCTGCTACGCCTTTTGTGTAGTCCCCGAAGGAATAAGGCAAGGGCCAGCGTCGGGGGCGTTCCCCAACGGCCGGGCGGCACCGGCGTGATTTTGGGCTGACCAGCCCGGCCCCTATTGGGCTATCATGGGGTGTCCGGCCGGCCTTTCTGGACTTGACGATGCTGTACGAGACCATGACGCGCAAGGAAGCCCTGCTGCTGCTCTGCGCCCGGATCGGGTTCAACCCGCCGGGCTAAGGCCGTTCGCCGCCTCCCGCCAGACAGATCAGCAGAACCCTTTCGCGAAGGTCCCGACGCCATGAATGCCGTCCTCTCCAACCACGACCTGAAGAAGCTCGACGACGCCCACCATCTGCACCCCTTCACCGACTTCAAGGAACTGTCGGCCCAAGGGGGCTCCCGCCTCATCACCAGGGGGGAGGGGTGTTGGATCGAGGATGACTCCGGCAACCGCATCCTGGACGCCATGGCCGGGCTGTGGTGCGTGAACGTCGGCTATGGCCGGAAGGAGCTGGCGGAGGCCGGGTATCGGCAGATGCTGGACCTCAGCTTCTACAACACCTTCTTCAAGACCACGACCGGCCCGGCCGCCCTGCTGTCCGCCAAGCTGGCGGAGATCACGCCGGCCGGCTTCAACAAGGTGTTCTTCGCCAACTCCGGGTCGGAGGCCAACGACACCATCGTGCGCATGGTGCGGCATTACTGGAACCTGAAGGGCAAGCCGTCCAAGAAGACCTTCATCAGCCGCACCCACGGTTACCATGGCACCACGATGGCCAGCACCTCCCTGGGCGGGATGAGCGTGATGCACGGGCAGGGCGACCTGCCGCTGCCCGGCTTCGTCCATGTGATGCCGCCTTACCCCTTCGACCTTGCCAACGGGATGGAGCCGGAGGCCTTCGGGCGGCTGGCCGCGCGCATGGTGGAGGAGAAGATCCTGGAGCTGGGGGCGGAGAACGTGGCCGCCTTCATCGGGGAGCCCATCCAGGGCGCCGGCGGCGTGATCATCCCGCCCGACAGCTACTGGCCGGAGATCAACCGCATCTGCCGGGAGCACGACATCCTGCTGATCGCCGATGAGGTGATCTGCGGCTTCGGCCGGCTCGGCCACTGGTTCGGCAGCCAGCGCTTCGGGATCGAGGCGGACTTCATGACCCTGGCCAAGGGCATCACCTCGGGCTACGTGCCCCTGTCCGCCGTCATGGTGGGCGACCGGGTGGCGGAGACGCTGATCGAGGAAGGGGGCGAGTTCTACCACGGCTTCACCTACAGCGGGCACCCGGTGGCCTGCGCCGTGGCCCTGGCCAACATCGCGGTGATCGAGTCCGAGAATCTGGTGGAGCGCACCCGCACCGACATCGGCCCCTACCTGCGCGCCAAGCTGGAGGAGGCCCTGGACGGCCACCCCATCGTCGGGGAAATCCGCAGCGAGGGGCTGATCGGCGCCATCGAGATCGTCAAGGACCGGAAGACGCGGGAGCGCTTCCCGGGTGGCGGAAAGGTCGGGCTGATGGCCCGCGACCACTGCTTCCGCAACAACGTGATCCTGCGCGGCATCCGCGACAGCTTGGTCTTCTCCCCGCCTTTGACCTTGAGCCATGGGGAGGCGGACGAGATCGCGCGGCTGGCCAAGCTGTCCCTGGACCAGACGGCGCGGGACCTGGGAGTGCTCTGACCGGCTCGGCTGGCTTGCCCGGAGGTCAAGCCAGCCGAGCCGAGGCCGGCAACCGCCGGCCCGCGGGCAAATGCCCGCGCAAGCCAAGGGCGCGGATGCGCCCGCCCGGCGCTTGAGGGAACAACTCAATACTTGTCCGGCAAGGTGGGCCGTCCCTGGATCGTCTGGCTGATGGATTCGGGGATGCGCACCAGCTTGTCGGCGCGGGGGATCGGCGGCGGGTCGGGATCGTAGATCTGCTTCAGCCGCCGGTATTCCTGGTTATGGTACTCCAGCTCTTCCATCATCGACGGCATGACGGGGCGCCGGCCTGTCACGATGACCTCATCCTCCTCCTGCTGTGCCGCCGCGGGCGGCGGTGGGGGTGGGGAGGCCGATGGGGAAGGGGATTGGGCCAGGGCGGGCCCGCTGCCCAGCATCGCGACCAGAAGGGCGAGGGACAGGCGGGTTCCGGGCTTCATGGCAGGCCTCTTCAGCGGGCGTTGGTGCTGGCGCGGGAGCGCCGCAGGGTCTAGGGTCGCCACCTCTTCGCCACTTTGTCTGTGACGGCCGTCGGTGTCTTTCGCTTTCGACCTGTATGTCGGCATCGATTGGACCGGGGCCCAGCCGGCCAAGGCGGTGGCCGTCGCCGTCGTCGGCCCGGACCGGATCGTCCACCCCATCGCCCCCGCGGGGCGGTATTGGGGCCGGGCTGAGGCGGCGGAATGGGTCGCCGCGCGGGTGCGGGAGGGCAAGCGTGTCCTGGCCGGGATCGACTGCGGCTTCGGCATGCCCTGGGTGCCTGACGTGGGCTACCTGGATGGCCGGGTGCCCCATGTCACCGACATGCCCGCCCTGTGGGACCTGGTGGAGGATGCCAGCGGCGACGCGCCGGACGATTTCGCCGGCCTGGCGGTGACCGATCCGCGGCTCGCGCCCAGCTACTGGGCCAAAGGCCCGCGGCCCGCCATGTGGGGCGACGGCAGCACCAAGCGCCGCAGGACGGAGCTGGCCGCCGCGGCCACGGGGGCGGGCACCCCGGTCAGCCTGTTCAATCTGGCCGCGGCGGCCAAGCAGGTGGGCAAGGCCTCGCTGGCCGGGATGCGCACCCTGCGGCGGCTGAAGGGCCTGCTGGGCGACCAGATCGCCGTCTGGCCGGCGGAGAACCCCGCCGGGCGCAGTGTGGTGTTGGAGATCTATCCGACCCTGTTCCGTATCCAGGCCCTGGGCCGGACATTGAAGATCACCGACCTGGCGGTGCTGGAGCGGGCGCTGGCGCCGTATGGCTGCCGTGCGGCACCTAGCTTGCCGGAGCGCTTGGATGACCATACCGGCGATGCCATGATCTCTGCCGCCGGCCTGTCGGTGCTGGCGGGCAAGGCCAGTGCCTGGGCGCCTTCGGGGCTGGACCCCGACACGGCACGGCGGGAAGGCTGGATTTTCGGGGTCGGGGCATGAAGATGCTGCTGGCCATCGCCCTGGGCGGGGCCGTGGGCTCCGTCCTGCGCTACCTTGCCATCACCTGGGTGGGGCAGGGGTTGGGGGCGGCGTTCCCCTACGGCACGCTGGCGGTGAACATCGTCGGCTCGGTCGTCATGGGCGTGCTGGTGCAGCTTTCTGCCCTGGTCTGGTCGCCGGGGGCGGAGTTGCGGGCCTTCCTGACCGTCGGGGTGCTGGGCGGCTTCACCACCTTCAGCAGCTTTTCCCTGGACGTGGCCTTGCTGGCCCAGCGGGGGGAGGTGGCGTCAGCGACCATTTATGTGGTTCTGTCCGTGCTGCTGTCCGTGGGCGGGCTGTTCGCGGGCATGTGGGCAACAAGGGTTCTGGTGGCGGGATGAGCGAGGCAGGTCAGTCGGGCCGGGTGGTTGAGACCCGGCTGGTGGGCGAGGACGAGGGGGAGGTGCGCCTGGACCGCTGGTTCAAGCGGCACTACCCGCAGCTTTCCCACATCCAGCTCCAGAAGCTGCTGCGCACCGGCCAGGTGCGGGTGGACGGCAAGCGGGCGGAGGCGAATACCCGCCTCGCCCCCGGCCAGGCGATCCGCGTCCCACCGCTGCCAGACCCGGCCCCGGCGGCCGAGGGTGCCAAGCCCGCGGTGAGGAAGCCGGTCTTCAGCGAGAAGGAGGCGCAGGGCTTGCGCTCCCGCGTCCTGTACCGGGACGCGGACGTGCTGGTGTTGGACAAGCCCGCGGGCCTTGCCGTGCAGGGCGGCACCAACCAGGACAAGCACCTGGACGCCATGCTGGACCTGCTGGTGCTGGACGGGAAGGAGCGGCCGAAGCTGGTCCACCGGCTGGACAAGGACACCAGCGGCTGCCTGGTGCTGGCCCGCTCCAGCGCGGCGGCATCGAAGCTGGCGGCGGCCTTCCGCAGCCGCGACGCGCGCAAGATCTACTGGGCCGTGACCGTCGGCGTCCCCACCCCCCACCAGGGCCGCATCGACCTGCCCCTGGGCAAGGAGGCGAGCAGCGGCGGGGAGCGCATGGCGGTGGACGAGGACGGCCAGCACGCCATCACCTATTACACCGTGCTGGAGCATGCCCACCGGCAGGCAGCCTTCGTGGCGCTGTGGCCGCGCACGGGGCGCACCCACCAGCTCCGCGTCCACATGGATGCGCTGGGCACGCCCATCCTGGGTGACGGGAAATATGCGGGGCAGGGGGCGTTCCTGGAGGGCGGGGCGGAGATCCGTCGTCAACTTCACCTGCATGCACGGCGCATCATCATGCCCCACCCGCGGGGCGGCACCATCGACGTGACGGCGCCGCTGCCTGAGCACATGCGGCCGGCCTGGGACTATTTCGGTTTCAGCACCAACCTGAAGGCCGACCCGTTCGCGGAACTCCAGTTCTGAGCGGGACCGTTAGAGCGTGTTTACGCTGACCGTAAACCCGCTCCGGCGGCAACTGCCGCCGCGCTCGCCCATGCGTGCGAAGCCAAGCCGCGGATGCGGCGCCGGCGATTGAGGCAACTGATCGGCTAGACCCGTTTCCGGTCATCGGAAAACGGGTCTAGCAGCCATTGCGCTGGTAGTTGGTGACGACGCCATTGCTGGCGGTCACCGTCTCCCGGCAATAGATCAGGCTGCCATCCAAGCGGGACCGGTCCGCCTGTAACCAGACCAGCGACTCCGCGCCCCCCGGGCCTGCTTCGCGCTGGGTTGGGATGCTGACGGTCTGCATGACCTGGGACAGCGGCTTACCGATCACGTCAGCCGAGACCAAGGGCCGTATCGGCCGATTGTCATAAACATACATACCGGCATCAGGGCCACCCGAGATGAGGGAGCAGCCAACCAACCCTGGGGCAAGCAGGAACAAGCCCAATACCGCTCTCATCGCCGCCCCGTCTGAGTAAATTTTACGAAAGCCTTATAACAAAAGGATGGGATGATCCGATAGGTTTATTTTGCGTCCGCGTATACTCAACATTTCCTTGTAGCTCCCAGGCCGCGCGGCGGCGGTGCACTGCCATGCGCGGGCTGGAAAGGGCGGCGGCGCTGGGCTACAAGCCGGCCTGACGCCTCACCGGTGAACGGAGCCTCGCGTGCGCCTAGCCATCTTCGACTGTGACGGCACCCTGGTGGACAGCCAGCACGCCATCGTCGCCGCCATGACCGCCGGCTTCGCCGCGGAGGGGTTGGCGGCGCCGGACCCGGCCCTGGTGCGCCGGGTGGTGGGTTTGCCGCTGGTGGGGGCCGTGGCCATGCTGCTGCCGGAGGCGGACCCCGCCCTGCATGAGCGGGTGGCAGAGGCCTACAAGGCCGCCTTCTTCCAGAACCGGACCAGCGGCCGTTACCTGGAACCACTCTATCCCGGTGTGCGTGAGGCGCTGGACGCGCTGGAGGATGCCGGGGTGCTGCTGGGCATCGCCACGGGCAAGAGCCGCCGCGGGCTGGTGGCGATCCTTGAGCACCATGGGCTGCTGGACCGGTTTGTCACCCTGCAGACCAGCGACCTGGTGGCCGGCAAGCCCAACCCGGACATGGTGATCCATGCCCTGTCGGAGGCGGGAGTGGAGCGGGAGGCGGCGGTGGTGATCGGCGACACGACCTTCGACGTTTTGATGGCCCGGAACGCCAGGGTCCGCTGCGTGGGCGTGACCTGGGGCTACCATGAGGGGGCGGAACTGGTGGCCGCCGGTGCCAATTGCCTGGTGGACAGCTATGCCGAGGTGCCGTCGGCGGTGTTGGGGCTGATGCCCTCCGTGGCGACGCAGTAAGGGGATGGGGATGAAGCGTTTCTACAAGCAGGCCACCGCCGCCGGGACGGCGGGGCCGGATGGCTGGACGGTCCTGCTGGACGGCAAGCCCCTGCGGACCCCGGCCAAGCTGCCCCTGGCTGTCCCCACCCGGGCCCTGGCGGAAGCCATCGCCGCGGAATGGCAAGGGCAGGGGGAGGAGGTGGTGCCCCGCACCATGCCGCTGACCCAGCTTTCCAGCACGGCCATCGATGGGGTGCGGGCCCGGCCGGCCGAGGTGGCGGATGCCGCCGCCGCCTATGCCGGGACGGACCTCCTGTGCTACCGCGCTGACCACCCGCAGGAACTGGCGGAACGGCAGGCCAAGGCGTGGCAACCGCTGCTGGATTGGGCGGCCCTGCGCTATGACGCCTTGCTGAGGCCCACGACGGGCATCCGCCACGTCGCCCAGGATGAAAGCGCCCTGAAGGCCCTGCGCGCCGCGCTGGAGGGGATGGATGAATGGCGGCTGACGGCCTTGCAGAACGCCGTAGGCATCTGCGGGTCGCTGGTCATCGCGTTGGCCTTGCTGGAAGGAAAGCTGGACGCCAGGGGCGCCTTCGACGTCTCCCAACTGGATGAGAGCTTCCAGATCGAGCAATGGGGCGAGGATGCGGAGGCTGCGGCCCGGCGCAAATCCCTGCTGGACGATCTGGTGGTGACAGAGCGGTTCCTAACCCTGCTGGCGGGCTGAAGCCCCCCTTACTCAAAAAGGGGCGGGCCTTCGCCCCGCTTCGCTTCTTCCGTCGCAATCACGCCTCTGGCACCCTATATGCCCCGCCCCTGCCGCCGCCCGGCGGCAGGATGGCAAGGGACGAAGGGGACGCGCGTGACGGGCCGCATCTGCATGGCCGACCTGTTGGAGCCGGTGCTGAACGCCGCGGAAGCCGGCGAGCCGGAGCTTGCCCGCGCGGTCACCCTGGTGGCGGAAGCCATGGCCGTGCTGGGCATCACGGTGGCCAGGGCCAATGGCCAGGCCCTGCCCGGCATCAGCGACGAGAAGGCGGTGCTGTACCTGCTGCAGCGCTACCGCCAGGCCCTGGCCAGCCACAGCCAGTTGGAGGAAGCCCTGGCCCTGCGCGACCTGGCCCGCCGGATCGAGCGGTTGGAACGCGCCCGCCTGCCCTGACCGGCATGACCTTGTCGCGGGCGCCCAAATCGGGTAAATGCACTTACCTTTACGTAAACGTCATCAATGGGAGGGAGCCATGTCCACCATCGACCAGGTCGAGGCTCAGATGAAGGCCCGCGCCACCAGCTTCGCCGGGCTGAACGCCGTGGTGAAGTTCGACTTCGGCAGCATGGGCGCCATCTTCGTCAACGGCAAGACCATGCCGCCCAGCATCAGCCAGCAGGGCACCGACCCCGACACGACCCTGGCCATCTCCCTCGACGATTTCATCAAGCTGAGCGAGGGCAAGCTGGCCCCGACCATGGCCTTCATGACCGGCAAGCTGAAGGTCAGCGGCAACATGGGCGTGGCGATGAAGCTATCCTCCATGCTGGAGGATTGAGCGGCAAGGGGCGGGCCGGCATCCGGCCCGCCGCCCGCGGGGTTGTCAGTGCGCGTACCCGCCCTTCACCTTGCCGCGGAAGACCCAATAGGTGAAGGCCGTATAGGCCAGGATGGTGGGGATCAGGAACACCAGCCCCACCAGCAGGAAAACCTGGCTCTCCGGCGGGGAAGCCGCGTCCCAGATGCTGATGCGGGGCGGCACCACATAGGGCCAGAAGCTGACGGCCAAGCCGATATAGGCCATCAGGAACAGCGCCATGGTCAGGATGAAGGGCGCCAACTCCCGCCCCCGGCGCAGCGAGGTATAGAGCAGCGCCGCCAGCAGCAGGGTGATCACCGGCACGGGGCTGAGATACAGCAGGTTCGGGAAGCTGAACCAGCGGTTCCGCACATCCTCCTGCCACAGGGGCGTGATCAGGCTGACCAGCCCGACGAAGACCATCACGGCCAGCAGCAGTCCGGGGGCCAGCTTGTAGCACCAAGCCTGTAGCGGCCCCTCCGTCCGCCAGATCAGCCAAGTGACACCCAACAGGGCATAGCCCGCGACCATGGCGATGCCGACCATCAGGCTGAACGGCGTGGCCCAATCCCAGATACTGCCGGAAAAGTCCGTGCCCTTCACCTCGAAGCCCTGGATGAAGGCGCCAAGGATGATGCCCTGGGCGAAGGTGGCGAACAGGGAGCCCACGAAGAAGCTGATGTTCCAGAGATAGCGGCTGGTGTTGGCCTTGAACCGGAACTCGAAGGCCACGCCGCGGAAGATCAGGGCGATCAGCATCAGCAGCACCGGCAGGTACAAGGCCGGCAGCAGGATGGAATAGGCCAGGGGAAAACCGGCGAACAGCGCCGCCGCACCCAGGATCAGCCAGGTCTCGTTGCCGTCCCAGATGGGGGCGACGGTATTCATCATGTTGTCCCGGTCCGGCTCCCCGCCGGGGGCGAAGGGGAACAGGATCCCCACGCCCAGGTCGAACCCGTCCATCAGCACGTACATGAAGACGGCCAGGGCGGCGATGCCGGCGAAGACCAGGGTCAGGTCGATGTTCATGGGCTGCTCCCTCACTCGGCGGGGCTGGGCTGGGGCCCGTGGGGGGCGCCCATCTCGATCTCCTCGTCCGCCTTGGACATGGGCCGCTTCGGCCGTCCGACGGCGGGTTCCGCCGCCTTCACCGGGCCGGCGGGGCCGCGCTGGAACAGGCGGACCAGGTAGTAGGTGCCGGCGGTGAAGACGATCAGGTAGACGACAAAGAAGGTGATCAACGACGCCAGCACCCCCGCCCCCGTCAGGGCCGGGGTGACGCTGTCCGCCGTGCGCAGGATGCCGTAGACGGTCCAGGGCTGGCGGCCCACCTCGGTGGTGAACCAGCCGAAGGTCAGGGCGAAGAAGCCGATGGGGGAGGCGAGCACCAGGGACCACAGGTACCAGCGCGTGTCATAGAGCCGCTTCCGGAAGCGGAGCCACAGGCTGTAGAGGCCCAGGGCGATCATGATCAGGCCCAGGCCCACCATCAGGCGGAAGCCCCAGAACACGATCCACACCGGCGGCCGGTCCTGCTTTGGCCATTCCTTCAGGCCGCGGATCTCCCCGTCCCAGCTATGGGTCAGGATCAGGCTGCCCAGCTTCGGGATGGCGATCTCGTAATGGTTCATCTCCCTTTCCTGGTCGGGGATGGCGAACAGGATCAGGGGCGCACCGTCCTTGTGCGTCTCCCAATGGCCCTCCATGGCGGCCAGCTTGGTGGGTTGGTGTTCCAGCGTGTTCAGGCCGGTCAGGTCACCGACGAAGGCCTGCACCGGGGCCAGGACGGCGATCAACCCCAACGCCATGGACAGGCCGATGCGGGCATGCTGCTGGAATTGCCCCTTCAGCAGGTGCCACGCGCTCACCCCCGCCACCACGAAGCTGGTGGTCAGGTAGCAGGCGATGACCATGTGGAAGTAGCGGTAGGGAAAGCTGGGGTTGAAGACGATCTGCCACCAGTCCACGGGGTACAGGATGCCGTCGCGGATCTCGTGCCCCTGCGGCGTCTGCATGAAGCTGTTGGCCGACAGGATCCAGAAGGCGCTCATCAGCGTGCCGAAGGCCACCATGCAGGCCGCGAAGAAGTGCACACGCTTTGGCACCCGGTCGCGGCCGAACAGCAGCACCCCCAGGAAGGTCGCCTCCAGGAAAAAGGCGGTCACCACCTCATAATTGATCAGGGGGCCCAGCACGTAGCCGCCCACATAGGAATAGCGGCTCCAGTTCGTGCCGAACTGGTAGGACATGACGATGCCCGACACCACGCCCATGCCGAAGGACACGGCGAAGATCTTCGTCCAGTATTCGGACAGGGACTTGTAGATCTCCTTGCCCGTATAGAGCCACCGCCCTTCCAGCACCGCGATCCAACTCGCAAGGCCGATGGTGAAGGCCGGAAAGATGATGTGGAAGGATACCGTGAAGGCGAACTGTATCCGTGCGAGCAGGACCGGATCGAGTTCCATGGCGGCGCCCCTGGACAGACGGAATATGACGCTCCACTGATGGAGCGATGGCGATATCTCATTCGTCGTTGCGGGGATAACAGCCGGGCCGGGGAAAGTCGCACGGGGCGGGAGGAATTGACGCAGGGGCATGTCAACCGGTCCCGCCCGGTGCCCTCTTGGCAAATCTGCGCACCGTGCCAACCTGTCGGGGCGGAGGAGCCATGACGACCCACACCCCCGATACGAGCCCGGCCGAGGATACGGCCCTGCAGGCGCGCAACCGCCGCCGGCGCAGCCAGCTGCTGAACCATTTCATCGCCTATTTCGGCGCGTTGGTCCTGTTGGTGCCACTGAACTTCATCACCACGCCCGACCGGGTCTGGTTCATCTACCCCATGGTGGCATGGATGGCGCCCCTGGCCCTGCACACGGCCTGGGCCATGGGGCTGTTCGACAAGAAGCGCTGAGGGGCAGGGGCAGGGGCGGGCGCGGCCGCGGTCGCCGCCGGAGCGTGGTCACGGTCGGCGCAAACACGCTCCGGCCCGTCCGGCCCGTCACTCCACCGAGCGGGCCAGCCGGTCGGTCCAGCCGCCGCCGACGCAGGTCAGGCCCGGCTCTTCCTGGCAGCCATACCAAGCGAAGGCCACGGCCCCGACGCGGCCCAGCACGCGCTCCACGGGGATGTAGCCCACCTCACGCAGGAAGCGGCTGTCCTGGGAGTTGTCGCGGTTGTCGCCCATCATGAACAAGTGGCCGGCCGGCACCGTATAGACAGGCGTGTTGTCGGCATAGCCGCTGTCAGACTGCTCCAGGATCAGGTGCTGGCGCCCGCCGGGCAGGGTTTCCCGGTATTCCGTCGCTTGCACCACCTCACCCGTGTACTGGCGGTAGGCGTACTTGCCCGTCTCCGTGCGCTCCACCGGGGTGCCGTTGATGAACAGCCGCCCGTCCTGGACCTGGATGCGGTCGCCGGGCAAGCCGATGACGCGCTTCACATAGTCCACTTCCGCGCCCGGCAGGCGGAAGACGACGATGTCGCCCCGCTCCGGCATGCCGCCCGGCAAGCGGCCTGTCTCCGTGCCGAACTTGTCCACCGGCAGCGGCCAGAAGGGGGTGGAGTAGCGGCTGTACCCGTAGGCGAACTTGTTGGCATAGAACTGGTCGCCGACCTTCAGGGTGGGCAGCATGCTCTCTGACGGCACATGGAAGCCCGCAAAGGCGAAGGTGTTCATGGTGAACCAGATGGCCGCCGCACCCGCGGCCACGCCCAGCCATTCCTTCACCCAGGACGTAACAGAACCCATGAGACCCCTACCTCCGCTCGCATATGCGCGGAACATGCCGGTACTCGTCCGCTCCGGTCAATCGGCATGCTCCCAGCCTGATTGACAGCAACCGCAGCGTACAGTCCAGTTAAACCCATGCCATGAAGCTGACTGAGGATCCCATGTCTGACCGCGTTGCCGTGCTCGCCCGCATCCGGGGCAAGGTGCAGGGCGTCTGGTACCGCGCCTGGACGGTGGAGCAAGCCACGGCCCGCGGCCTGGACGGTTGGGTGCGCAACCGGGCCGACGGCAGCGTGGAGGCCCTGTTCGCCGGACCGGCTGCCGCTGTCGAGTCGATGCTCGATGCCTGCCGCCAGGGTCCACCCGCGGCACAGGTCAGCGGGGTGGAGCGGCATCCAGGCGATGATCCTGGCAATACCGGCTTCACGCAGCTTCCAACCTTGTGATGAGGGAAGTGGTAGGCCTACGCCAACTGGGGGAACTGGTCGGAAGGCCTGAATCGAGTCAGTTTTTCTACCAAGCCGGAAACCGGCACTTCAGGGGGATTGGGACGATGTTGAAGGAATTCAGGGAGTTCATCAGCCGCGGCAATGTGGTCGACCTGGCCGTCGGCATCATCATCGGTGCCGCCTTCACGGCCATCGTCAACTCGCTGGTCAATGACATCCTGATGCCGCCCATCGGCTTCATCATGGGCGGGATCGACTTCTCCAACTACTTCATCAACCTGACCGGCGGGGAGTATGCCTCGCTGAAGGCGGCCCAGGACGCGGGCGCGGCAACCATCAATTACGGCCTTTTCCTGAACGCCGTGATCAAGTTCCTGATCGTGGCCTTCGCGGTCTTCATCCTGGTGAAGCAGGTCAACCGCTTCCGCCGGAAGGAGGAAGCGAAGCCGCATGCCCTGACCAAGCAGGAAGAGCTGCTGTCGGACATCCGCGACATCCTGCGACGCGACTCCGGCCGTGTCACCAGCGCGGCGGACTGACGACAGCGGCTCGTTGCCCGCGTAAGCCAAGGGCGCGGATGCGACCGCCCGGCGCTTGAGGGCGAGCGACCGCTCAGGCCCCGGCCGTGACGGTCTGGTCCCGGCCCAGATGCTTGGCGGTATAAAGGGCGTGGTCCGCGCGGGTCAGCAGGCTTTCCACCGGCTCACCCGCCCGGGCCATCTGGGCGGCGCCGATGCTGATGGTCACGTTGATCATGCCGTGGGAGGCCGGGATGGACAGGCGGCGCACGGCGCGGTGCAGCTTCTCCGCCACTGCCTCCGCCCCGGCCAGGTCGGTTTCCGGCAGCAGGATGGCGAACTCCTCCCCGCCCAGCCGTCCGACCCGGTCGCTCGCCCGGATGTTGGCCCGCATGATCTCCGCCAGGGCCACCAGGACGGTGTCGCCCACCTGGTGGCCGTAGCTGTCGTTGACCTGCTTGAACCGGTCTGCGTCCACCGCCAGAAGTGACAGGGGATGGTCATAGCGGCGGGCGCGGTAAATCTCCCCCTCCAGCGCCGCCAGGAAGGCGCGGCGGTTGTCCACGCCGGTCAGCGGGTCGGTGGAAGCCTGGCGGCGCAACTCCGCCTCCAGCCGTAGGCGGCGCAGCTCGGCCTCCGCCCGGGTGGCGAAGATGCGGACGATGGCCGAACGGCGGTCGTTGGGTACCAGGGGCCTGTCGTCCAGCACCGCGAGGTGGCCGAGGGGCAGGATGCCGTCCTGGTCCATCAGCGGGATGCCGAGATAGGCGCTGTAGCCGCCGCCAACCTCCGCCGGGAAGGTGGTGGCGAGGTCGCATGGCACCTCCACCACCCGGCCCGCGCCCAGCACCAGGGCGCAAGGCAGGCCGGCCAGGGGATAGGTGAAGCTGTCCTGCCGGACGCCGTCCTTGGAGGCGGCGAGCACCGTGGCCTTGGTGGGCGGGTGGTCGGCCGGCCGGGTGACCATGACCAGCTTCACGCGCAGAAGCCGCGCCAAATGCTCGACGAGGCTGTGCAGGAAATCCTCGCCGGTCTTGCCGGCCGTGCCGGCCAGGATGGACCAGAGGACCCCGTCCAGGTCCGGCTCGGCACAATCAGCCTTCGCCAGCGTGGGGTCGAGGGCGGCAACCGGGACCGGGGGAGACTTGAGCAGCGCCGCCGTCATCCCGCCGATCCTCCCTTCGTCCATCAAGATGTAATCACTTTGTCATAGATACTACATCTGATGGACAGGTCCTAGTTACGTTTCTCCAGAATATCCCGAATGCGCGAAAGCTGTTGGCAAGCCCGCGCCAAGCCCAGCAGAACGAAGCCCAACAGCAGGCCCACCAGCCCGGGGCCGTAGCTTTCCGCCGTCGGCGCCGACAGGGTGAACAGCGATACCAGCAGCGCCGCCCCACCCACGGCATAGAGCACGATCGCCGTGATGGATCTCCGCCGCTGCATCAGGCCGGCACCGCGCAGGGCCGAGCCGCGACAGGCATGTCGGCGGGCACGGGGCCGGTGCCGAACACCTCGGCGAAAGAGGACTGCATCGCCATGTCCACCTCGGCCATGCTGACGATATGGCCCAGGGCGGCAAGGGAGGTCACGCCGTGCTCCCGGATGCCGCAGGGGACGATGCCCTCGAAATGCGTCAGGTCCGGCTCCACGTTCAGGGCCACGCCGTGGAAGCTCACGCCCCGGCGGATGCGAACGCCAAGCGCGGCGATCTTCGCCTCCTGGCCCGGCGGGCCGCCATGGGCCGCCATGTCCACCCACACGCCCACCCGGCCGCAGCGCCGCTCCCCCTTCACCGCGAACTGGGCCAGGGTGCGGATCAGCCATTCCTCCAGCCGCCAGACGAAGTCGTGCAGGTCGCCGCCCCGGGCCGCCACGTCCAGCATGACATAGCCCACCCGCTGCCCGGGCCCGTGATAGGTGTACTGCCCACCGCGGCCGGCCGGATAGACAGGGAAGCGGGCCGGTGTCAGCAGGTCGCCTGCCCTGGCAGAGGTGCCCGAGGTGTAAAGGGGCGGGTGCTCCAGCAGCGAGACCGTTTCCGGCGCCGTGCCGGCGCGGATGTCGGCCACCCGCTGTTCCATGAAGGAAACGGCATCGGGATAGTCGACGGGGCTGTCGCTGATGCGCCACTCGATGGTCGAAGGGGATGGGGTCATGGGGGCAGGGACCCTGGTACGTGTGAACCGCGGCTGGAATGTAGTCCCCCGCCAGGGAACGAAAAAGGCCGCCGGGATCAGCCGGCGGCCCTTTTCCGTTCGGGTGGTGCGGTCGAGAAGACTCGAACTTCCACGGGTTGCCCCACAGCGACCTCAACGCTGCGCGTCTACCAGTTCCGCCACGACCGCAACTCTACCCGGGCGAACGATGGCAGGCGAGGTTCCTGCCGTCGGGTGCGGGGGAGATAGCAGAGACCGCGATGGGGGGCAAGGGGATTGCGAGGCGCCACCGCATGCCTGGTCCAGTGAATGTCCCGACACCCCCGCCATCATCACGCCCCAGACGTGCGGCATTCCGCCTGGACAAGGGGCTTTGGCGCGGCCTAAGCAGGCAAATGCGTGCCTGACCGACCCGTTCCGTTACCCAGGGGACCCCCATGTCCGACGCCTTCCGCGACGCCGCCCTCGACTATCACCGGCTGCCGACGCCCGGGAAGGTGGCGGTGACCCCGACCAAGCCGCTGGCCACCCAGCGCGACCTGGCGCTGGCCTATTCCCCGGGGGTGGCGGCGGCGTGTGAGGAAATCGCGGCCGACCCCGCCAACGCCGCCAAATACACCAGCCGCGGCAATTTGGTGGCCGTCATCACCAACGGCACGGCGGTGCTGGGCCTGGGCGACATCGGGCCGCTGGCATCCAAGCCGGTCATGGAGGGCAAGGGCGTCCTGTTTAAGAAGTTCGCCGGCATCGACGTGTTCGACATCGAGGTCAGCGAGAAGGACCCGGACAAGCTGGTGGAGGTGATCGCCGCGCTGGAGCCCACCTTCGGCGGCATCAACCTGGAGGACATCAAGGCCCCGGAATGCTTCTACGTGGAAAAGAAGCTGCGGGAGCGGATGAGGATCCCCGTCTTCCATGACGACCAGCACGGCACCGCCATCATCGTGGCCGCCGCCATCACCAACGCCCTGGCGCTCACGGGCCGGGACTTCGCCACGGTGAAGCTGGTGTGCAGCGGCGCGGGCGCCGCGGCGCTGGCCTGCCTGGACCTGCTGGTGGACATGGGCCTGCCGGTGGAGAACATCTGGGTCAGCGATATCGCCGGCGTGGTCTATGAGGGCCGGACCGAGTTGATGGACCCGCGCAAGGCCCGCTACGCCAAGCCCACCAACGCCCGCACCCTGGGCGACATCATCGGCGGCGCCGACATCTTCCTGGGGCTGTCCGCCCCCCGGGTGCTGACGCCGGAAATGGTGCAGCGCATGGCCGCCAGTCCCATCGTCATGGCCCTGGCCAACCCGACGCCGGAGATCATGCCGGACCAGGTGAAGGCCGTCCGCCCCGATGCCATCATCGGCACTGGCCGCAGCGACTTCCCCAACCAGGTCAACAACGTCCTCTGCTTCCCCTTCATCTTCCGCGGGGCCCTGGACGTGGGCGCCACGGCCATCAACGAGGCCATGAAGATCGCCGCGGTGAGGGCCATCGCCAACCTGGCGAAGGCGGAGGCGTCGGACGTGGTCGCCGCCGCCTATGGCGACGGTGTGCCCAGCTTCGGGCCTGAATACCTGATCCCCCGGCCCTTCGACCCGCGCCTGATCCTGGAGATCGCGCCCGCCGTGGCCAAGGCGGCCATGGACAGCGGCGTGGCCACCCGGCCCATCGAGGACTTCAACGCCTATCGCGACCGGCTGGGCCAGTTCGTCTTCCGCTCCGGCCTGGTGATGAAGCCGGTCTTTGCCAAGGCCAAAGCCGACCCGCGGCGCGTGGTCTATGCGGAGGGGGAGGAGGAGCGCGTGCTGCGCGCCGCCCAGCAGGTGATCGATGACCGCCTGGCCTACCCGATCCTGATCGGCCGGCGGGAAGTGGTGCAGCGCCGGCTGGACAAGCTGGGACTGCGGCTGCGCATCGGTGAGGATTTCCGGCTGGTGGACCCGCAGAACGACCCAGCCTACCACGACTACTGGACCAGCTACCATGGCCTGATGGAGCGCCGCGGCGTCAGCCCCGACCGCGCCCGCCAGGTCTTGCGCAGCAACACCACGGTCATCGGCGCCCTGATGGTGCGCAAGGGGGAGGCGGACGCCCTGGTCTGTGGCACCGTCGGCCTCTATGACTGGCACCTGAAGCATGTCATGGACGTGATCGGGCCGAAGCCGGGCGTGCGTACCCCGGCGGCCCTCAGCGTGCTGATCCTGAACCGCGGCACCTTCTTCCTGACCGACACCTACGTGAACGACGACCCCAGCGCGGCCGAGTTGGCGGAGATCACCGAGCAGGCGGCGGAGGAGGTGCGGCGCTTTGGGCTGACGCCCAAGGTGGCGCTGCTCAGCCACTCCAACTTCGGCAGCCACAACGACGTGGAGGCGCAGAAGATGCGCCAGGTGCTGACAGAACTCTCCACCCGCTGCCCCGAGCTGGAGGTGGAGGGCGAGATGCACGGTGACGCCGCCATCAGCGAGGAGATCCGCCAGCGGGTGTTCCCCAACTCCCGCCTCACCGGTTCGGCCAACCTGCTGGTCATGCCCACCCGTGATACCGCCAACGTTGCCTTCAACCTGCTGAAGGTGCTGGGTGACGGTCTGGCGGTGGGCCCCGTGCTGCTTGGCGCGGCGATGCCGGCCCATATCTTGACGCCGAGTGTTACCGTGCGCGGCATCGTCAACATGTCGGCCTTGGCGGTGATCGACGCGCAGATGCACAAGACGGCGGGGGCATGACCCAGCAGGACGCGGAGCTGGACAGGGAGGGGCGCCGGCCGGGGGAGGACCGGACAGACAACTCGGACGACGGCGCCGGGGCCATGCCCGTGCGCGCGGTGGAGGATTTGCTGGAGGCGGGTGACTTCCCCCGCCTCGCCGCCCTGTTGGCGGACGAGCACCCGTCGGACGTGGCCCACATCCTGGAGCAGCTCGGCGGGGAGCAGCGGACGGAGCTGATCGACCTGCTGCGCCCGTCCTTCGACGGCGAGGTCCTGGCCTACCTGCCGGGGGAGCTGCGCGAGGAGGTCATCGGCCAGCTCGAGCCCAAGGAACTGGCCGCCGCCATGGCGGAGCTGGATACGGACGACGCCGTCGACGTGATCCAGGACATGGAGGAGGAGGACCAGGCCGCCATCCTGGCCAACTTGCCGCCGGAGACGCGGGCGCTGGTGGAAGAGGGGCTGACTTTCCCCGAATACTCCGCCGGCCGCCTGATGAGCCGCGAATTCGTCTCCGTGCCCATGTTCTGGACCGTGGGCAAGCTGCTGGACTATCTGCGCGCCGCCGCCGTGTCCGGCAGCGACGAAGTGCCGGAACAATTCTACGACATCTTCATCGTCGACCCCCGGCACAAGGTGGCGGGCACCGTGCCCCTGTCGCGGGTGCTGCGGGCCAAGCGCGGCGTCAAGCTGAACGAGATCCTGCACGAGGATATCCACCGCATCCCGGCCACCATGGACCAGGAGGAGGTGGCCCGCCTGTTCCGCAAATACGGCCTCGTCTCCGCCCCTGTGGTGGACGGGGGCGGGCGGCTGCTGGGCGTCATCACCGTGGACGACGTGGTGGACGTGATCGAGGAGGAGGCGGAGGCCGACCTGTTGGCCCTGGGCGGCGTGGAGGAGGGCGACCTCTACCGTGCCGTGCTGGACACGACCAAGAGCCGCTTCCGCTGGCTGTTCATCAACCTGATCACCGCCATTGTCGCCAGCGTCGTCATCGGCCTGTTCGAGGCGACCATCGAGCAGGTGGTGGCCCTGGCCGTGCTGATGCCCATCGTCGCCAGCATGGGCGGCAACGCCGGTACCCAGACCCTGACTGTGGCCGTGCGGGCCCTGGCCACGCGGGAGCTGTCGGAGGCCAACGCCCTGCGCGTGGTGGGCAAGGAGGTGCTGGTGGGCACCGCCAACGGCGTGCTGTTCGCCGTCATCGCCGGCCTGACCGCCTTCGCCTGGTTCCAGGACCCGCTGATCGGCGTGGTCATCGCTGCGGCCATGGTCATCAACCTGGTCTGCGCCGGCCTGTTCGGCGCCCTGATCCCCCTGGGCCTCAACCGCCTGGGCATCGACCCGGCTGTGTCCTCCGCCGTCTTCCTGACCACGGTAACGGACGTGGTGGGCTTCCTGGCCTTCCTGGGACTCGCGACCCTCATCCTGTTCTGAGCCGATTTCCCTGCCGTCAACCACCACGTCCACCCCCGAACTTTAAGGCGGGTGCCTGGGCGAAGCTTAATCCAGCGGGCGATGAGAGTATTTAAGATATAATCCCTCGTATATTGGGAACACCGCAGTCGTTTAATGAACACATTAGAAACTATGACATAGGGCCGAAGCGAAATCGCAACAACAATGGAATAAAGCAGAATTACTTGCAGCTATGCGATTGGGTTTTATTGCGCATCTCTGCTATCCCAGCCGGATCAAAGCTGGCAGACGCATGGCCGGCATCGAAAAACCGGGCACCTGAACTGGGAGAGTGGGAATGCAGATGCGGCAATCGAAGCATCGTCGGATGCGGACCTGGCTCATGGCCGGGGCCGCCATGGGGTTCGGCCTCGCCGCCGGGTCGGTCCAGGCGCAGGGCACGGACTCGGCGCAGCTTGAAGAGATCGTGGTGACGGGTTCACGTATTTCCCGGCCGGAGCTGACCAGCTCCAGCCCGGTGGCCGTCGTCTCCAACGAGGACATCCGCCTGTCGGGCAACGTCAATGTCGAGCAGATCCTGAACGAGATGCCACAGGTCGTGCCCGGCCTGACCTCCACGTCCAACAACCCGGGCAACGGCACGGCGTCCGTCGACCTGCGCGGCCTGGGGCCGCAGCGCACGCTGGTGCTGGTGAATGGCCGCCGCTTCGTGCCCTCCAGCCAGGGCGGCGTGGTGGACATCAACAATATTCCCGCCTCGCTGGTGCAGCGGGTGGAGGTCGTGACGGGCGGTGCCTCGGCGGTGTACGGCTCCGACGCCGTGGCCGGCGTGGTGAACTTCATCCTGCGCGACGACTTCGAGGGCGCGGAGGTGAACGCCCAATATGGCATCACCCAGGAGGGCGACGGCGAGGATTATGATGTCTCCGCCACCCTGGGCGGCAACTTCGCCGAGGGCCGCGGCAATGCCGTCGTCTTCGCCAACTATTACAAGCGCAAGGCGGTTTTCCAGGGTGAGCGCGAGTTCTCCGCCTTCGCCCTGCAGGATGACGAGGATGCGTCGGGTCGCGCCATCCTGTCCCGCGGCGGCAGCTCCAGCGTGCTGGGGACCCGGCTGTTCGGGCCCCTGACCCTGCCCAACGGGGCCACCTCGTCCACCGGCGTCGGCTTCGACACTGCCGGCAATCCCAGCCCGTTCCGCATCCCGACGGACCTCTACAACTTCGCTCCCGTGAACTACCTGCAGGTCCCGCAGGAGCGCTGGGCCCTGACCGGCATGGCCCGGTATGAGATCGCCGAGGCTGCCGAGCTGTATGTCGAGGCCAACTTCATCAACAACCAGGTGCCCCAGCAGCTCGCCCCATCGCCCCTGGCCGAGGACATCCAGGTCAACCTGGACAACCCGTTCCTCAGCGCGGCCACGCGGCAGATCCTGGCCACCAACTTCGACGAGGACGGCGACGGCATCGCCGACATCACCGTGGGCCGCCGGCTGGCGGAGCTGGGGCCCCGCATTTCCAACGACGAGTACAATGCCTACCGGGTCCTGAGCGGCGTGCGCGGCGACCTGCCGTTCGGCTGGAACTACGACGCCTACTACTCCTATGGCCGGGTGAAGCGCGAGAACCGGCTGGAGAACGACGCGGCCCTGTCCCGCATCCAGCAGGCCCTGTTCGCCGTGGCCGGCCCCGGCGGCACCGTCACCTGCCAGGACCCCAGCGGCGGGTGCGTCCCGCTGAACATCTTCGGCGCGGGCAACATCAGCCAGGAGGCGGCCGACTTCATCCGCGTCGGCGCCACCAACAGCACCACCATCGAGGAGCAGGTGGCGGCGGCCAGCATCTCCGGCGACCTGTTCGAGTTGCCGGCCGGCGGCCTGGGCGTGGCGCTGGGTGCCGAGTGGCGCAAGGAGAAGTCGGCCTTCACCCCGGATGAGTTCCTGGCTTCCGGCGACGTGGTCGGCTTCAACGCCGGGGAGCCGACGGCCGGTTCCTTCACGGTGAAGGAGCTGTTCGGCGAGGTGCTGGTCCCCATCCTCTCGGACCTGCCCTTCGTCAAGGACCTGAGCTTCGAGGGCGGCCTCCGCTACTCCGACTACTCCACGGTGGGCAGCGTCTGGACCTACAAGGCCGGCGGCGAGTGGTCCCCCACCGACGACATCCGCATCCGCGGCCTGTACCAGCGCGCCGTCCGCGCGCCCAACGTGCTTGAGCTGTTCTCCGGTCCCAGCCAGGACTTCCCGGCCTACACCGACCCTTGTGACGCCGGACAGGGCCCCGCGGGTGCTGTGGCCGACCTCTGCGTCGCCCAGGGCATCCCGCGCACCCAGCTGGGCATCTTCGAGCAGGCCAACAGCCAGGTGGAAGCGCGCCTCAGCGGCAACCCGGACCTGAACGAGGAAAAATCCGACACCTACACGATCGGCGCCGTGCTGACGCCGACCTTCATCGACGACCTGTCCATCACGGTGGACTACTTCAACATCAAGGTTAAGGATGCCGTCGGCCAGTTCGGCGGCGGGGCCGGCAACATCGTCAGCCTGTGCTTCCAGTCCCTCGACATCAACAGCCCCTTCTGCCAGGCCTTCACCCGTGACCAGAGCGGCAACATCGACATCGTCGACACGCCGAACGCCAACAACGCCTCGCTGAAGACCCAAGGCCTGGACATCCAGGCCAACTACGCCCTGCCGCTGGACGGGTTCACCCTGCTGGAAGGGGACACGGCCCTGCGCTTCGGGTTCCTCGGCACCTACCTGTTCGATTACAAGTTCCAGTCCGGCCCCGGCCTGGATGAGATCCAGTGCGCCGGCTTCACCGGCAGCCCGTGCCCCGGCCCGGGCGGCGCCGTCACCGGCACCGGCACGCCGGAGTGGAAGCACGTCCTGTCCACGACACTTGAGACCGGCCCGCTGAGCATGCGCGTGCAGTGGCGGTTCATCGGCTCCATGAAGGATGCCCGCATCTCCACCGGCACCCCGCGGGAGGACGTGCCCGTGCCCAAGGTGGGCGCGGTCAACTACTTCGACCTGGGCTTCCAGTTCATGGCGTCGGAGAACCTGACCTTCGTGGGCGGCGTGGACAACCTGCTGGACCGCAGCCCACCCACCCTGGGCGACGCCCAGGTCCAGGCCAACACGGACCCGTCGCTTTATGACGTTCTGGGCCGCCGCTTCTTCGTGGGTGTGACGGCGAAGTTCTGACGTCTCCACCGCTCCCTTCCCAAGCCCGACGCGGCCTTGCCCGCGTCGGGCTTTTCTTTTGCCCAGACGGGTTCGGGGGCAGGCCCTTGCCAAGCCAATCAAGGTCGCGGCGGGGTGCTCCAGCAAAAAAGAGCGTAAGTATCCGAGTGCCACCAAACCATCTTTGTTTGCCTGATACTAATACTGACGTCGTCAATGGGCTACCTGTCTTGGCATTCACGCCACTGGCCATGCCGTCAGGCGCCACGTCCCCATATGCAGATACCAATTTGTAACAGAGTGACCAGGAGACGTCTAATATCTTGCCGGTTATTGCTCGGCCAACGCCATCGCCGTTTTGCAAAATTGCAACAGGGAGCCCGCGCCTAGCAGAAAGGTGCAATGCTTTATTGCGGATCGATGACTCGCGGGGCTAACTGACCGGGTTCGGCGCGCTGCCTCTTTGGTAGTACATATTTCGATCGCCACGGTGGTGCGCTGCAATCAAAAGAAGAGGTATGTGGAATGAGCAAGGGACTGGGAGTCCTCGGGCATGGCCTCAAGGCCGCGCTCCTGGGCGGATGCGCGATGGGACTGCTGATGGCCGACGCGGCCATGGCTCAGCAGGGCTCCGCGTCCACCTCCAACACTTCCGGCGACAAGATCGAAGAGATCGTCGTCGTTGGTTCGCGCATCCGTCGCGACACGTTCAATTCGCCGTCGCCGGTCCAGGTGATCACCCGTGACGAGGCGACCGCTGCCGGCTTGGCCTCTGCCGCCGAGCTGCTGCAGAGCACCTCCGTCGGCGGCGGTTCCGCACAGATCAACAACGCTTTCGGCGGCTTCGTGACCGAGGGCGGCCCCGGTGCGAACACCATCTCGCTGCGCGGCCTGGGCGCCGGCCGTACGCTGGTGCTGATCAACGGCCGTCGCGTGGCCCCCGCTGGTACCCGCGGCGCGGTGGGCTCCGCCGACCTGAACGTGCTGCCGAACGCGATCGTCGAGCGCATCGAGATCCTGCGTGACGGCGCCTCCTCCATCTACGGCTCCGATGCCATCGCCGGCGTGGTCAACGTCATCACCGAGGTGGACGTCGACGGCGTCACCGTGGAGGGTCGTTACAACCGCCCGGTCCACGGCAATGGCGAGCAGGGCCGCTTCTCCATCGTCGGCGGCACGTCCGGCGACCGCTGGAAGGCCTCCGGCTCCTTGGAGTATTACGAGCGCGGCAACCTGACCCTGGCCGACCGCGACTGGACCCGCTGCCAGACGCAGTACCGCCTGAACCCGGTGACTGGCGCCCTGGGCGACTACATCGACCCGCTGACCGGCCAGCCCAAGTGCTACCCCACGGGCAGCACGGGTGAGGGCGGCGTGACCATCAACACGCTGGGCACGCGCAGCCGCGCGGGCGTCGGTGCGCCGGGGTCCGTCGGTGCCAGCTTCAACCGCTGGCGCCCGAACGCCGCCGTGACCACGGGCCTGGTCGGCTTCGAGGGCGTGGGTGGTGGTTCCAACAACATCAACGTCCGCGACACCTATGACCCGCGGGTCCTGAACCAGTCCCTGATCTCCCCCGTGCAGATCTTCAGCGGCTTCGGCCAGGCCAGCTACGAGCTGCAGGCCCTGGGCGACGCTGAGGTCTATGCGGAGGTCCTGGCCAACAAGCGCGACTCCCAGCAGACCGGCTTCCGCCAGCTGTCCCTGGACTACCCGCAGGCCAGCCTGCTGGTGCCGACCTTCCTCCAGACGGAAGGTACCGCCTTCGGCAGCACCCTGCACGCCGGCAACGGCCTGCGCGCTTTCATCGGGTTCGGCAACGACAAGAACGAGCAGAGCGTCGAGTTCTACAAGGGCACGCTGGGCGTCCGTGGCGACGTGACCTTCCTGCCGGAGTGGAAGTATGACCTGACCGGCACCTTCTCCAAGTCCGACGCGTACTACAAGCAGCAGTCGTTCCTGACGGACCGCCTGTCCCGTAGCGTCAACGTGGTCGCCGCCCCGGTCGGCTTCAACTCCGCCCTGGTCCGGCCCGGCGCAAATGGCACCAACGTCACCTGCGCGATCAACATCACCGATCCGACGGCGAACTGCATCCCGGCGCCGGTGCTGAACTCGCAGACCATTGCCGGTATCCTCCCGCAGGATTTCCGTGACTACATCTTCCGGCCGATCAAGGGCACCACGACCTATGAGGAGACGGTGCTCGCCGCCGCCTTCGACGGTCCGCTGTTCAGCCTGCCGGCCGGCAAGGTCCAGCTCGCCACGGGCTTCGAGTACCGTTACGCGAAGATCAACGACACGCCCGACCCGAACAGCGTCGCCGGCAACCTGCTGAACCTGACCTCCTCCGCCCCGACCCGCGGCAACGACTCCGTGATCGAGGCCTATGGCGAGGTCGAGGTGCCGCTGCTGGCCGACCTGCCCTTCGTGAAGTCGCTGACCGTGAACGCCTCCGCGCGCTACACGGATTACGACTCCTACGGCTCCGATGAGACGTACAAGGTCGGCGGCGAGTACCAGCCGTTCGACTGGCTGTCGCTCCGCGGTACCTACGGCACCTCGTTCCGTGCCCCGGCGCTGTTTGAGCAGTTCCAGGGCGCCACGAGCGGCTTCCTCAGCTCCAACAGCGACCCCTGCAACAACTACAACGGCCCGAGCGTAAACCCGAACCGGGCCAAGAACTGCGCGAGCGAGGGCCTGCCGGCCGGCTTCCAGGCCACCTCCGGCATCGCCGTCATCTCCAAGGGCGGCGCCGGCACCGGCCTGGAGGCGGAGACCTCCGACAACCTGACGCTCGGCACGGTCATCCGTCCGGAGCTGCCGGAGCAGTTCGGTGAGATCGCCTTCGCGGTCGACTACTTCGACATCCAGATCGACAACGGCGTGGAGCGCGTGGGTGCCTCCAACATCCTCTCCCGTTGCTATGACGATCCGGACTTCCGCGCCGGCGGCGGTCTCTGCAACCTGGTCACCCGTGCGGCGGGCAGCAACCAGCTGACCGTCCAGGACGCCTTCACCAACATTGCCACCCAGCTGGTCCGTGGTTTCGACTACAACCTGCGTTGGACCGGCGATGTGGGTCCGGTGAACCTGCGCCTGAACGCCAACGTGACCAAGTACAACTCCCAGAAGACCCGCACCTTCTCGGACGATACCTTCGACGAGAACAACGGCACCATCGGCTCGCCGGAGTGGGTGGGTGACGTGAACGCCACCGTTGCCTACGAGGAGTGGAAGTTCCGGTACGGCGTCGAGTGGATTTCGGCCACCGAGAGCTACGATCTGGTGGGTATCGTCCAGGGTGAGTCGAACTTCTACTTCCAGACCGACTCCTACTACCTGCACCGCGCTTCCGTGCAGTACGAGGCGGAGGACTGGCAGGCCACGTTCGGCGTGCGTAACCTGTTCGATGAGGAGCCGCCGCAGATTTCCTCCGGCGCGTACAACCGGGTCGGCAACGCCCCGCTGTACAGCGGATACGACTATGTCGGCCGCCAGCTGTTCATCAACGTGTCCAAAAAGTTCTGATCGGGCAGGCCCGGGGAAGCCCGGGCCTCACCCAAGCTTTGGCCGCGCCCTCCCGGGGGCGCGGCCCTTTCTTTTCGGGCAGGGCAGGGGAGGCATCGCAATCCGTCCCTTTCCCCCATAGGCTATCGCGGCTAGTCTCCGCGGCAAATTTGTTCCGGGAGAAACGACCAGATGCTGCGCAACAGCCTGCCCATGTTCGACTTCGGCCTTGGTGAAACAGCGGACGCGCTGCGCGACGCGGTGTCCGGCTTTGCCGCCGACGAGATCGCACCCCGCGCGGCGGAGATCGACCGCACCGACCAGTTCCCCATGGACCTCTGGCGCAAGATGGGCGACCTGGGCGTCCTCGGCGTGACGGTGGAGGAGGAGTATGGCGGCGCTGCCATGGGCTATGTGGAGCACATGGTGGCCATGGAGGAGATCAGCCGCGCCAGCGCCTCGGTCGGCCTGTCCTATGGCGCCCACTCGAACCTGTGCGTCAACCAGATACGCCTGAATGGCAATGAAGAGCAGCGCCGCCGCTACCTGCCGAAGCTGATCTCCGGTGAGCATGTGGGCGCGTTGGCCATGAGCGAGCCGGGCGCCGGGTCGGACGTGGTTTCCATGCGCCTGCGGGCCGACAAGCGGGGCGACCGCTATGTGCTGAACGGTTCCAAGATGTGGATCACCAACGGCCCGGACGCCGACACGTTGGTGGTCTATGCCAAGACCGACCCGGAGGCCGGGCCCAAGGGCATTACGGCCTTCCTGATCGAAAAAGGGTTCAAGGGTTTTTCCTGCGCCCAGAAGCTGGACAAGCTCGGCATGCGCGGCAGCCACACGGGCGAGTTGGTCTTCGAGGATTGCGAGGTCCCGGCAGAGAACGTGCTGGGCCAGGTGAATGGCGGCGTGCGGGTGCTGATGTCCGGCCTGGATTATGAGCGCGCCGTGCTGGCCGCCGGTCCCCTGGGCATCATGCAGGCGGCCCTGGACGTGGTCGTGCCCTACATCCATGAGCGCAAGCAGTTCGGCCAGTCCATCGGCGAGTTCCAGCTGATCCAGGGCAAGGTGGCCGACATGTACGTGGCCCTGAACTCCTGCCGCGCCTATGTCTATGCCGTGGGCCGCGCCGCCGACCAGAAGCGCATCACCCGCAAGGACGCCGCGGGCGCCATCCTGCTGGCGGCGGAGAAGGCGACCCAGGTGGCGCTTGACGCAATCCAGATCCTGGGCGGCAACGGCTATGTCAACGAGTACCCCACCGGGCGACTGTTGCGTGACGCCAAGCTCTATGAGATCGGCGCCGGCACCAGCGAGATCCGCCGCATGCTGATCGGTCGCGAACTGTTCCGCGAGACGGTCTGACCGGCATCGGGGCAGGCGCCCGAACGAGACAGTATTTGGTCGCAGATTGCAGGGGCCGGCGTTCAGCGCCGGCCTTTTGCATGCGCGCCTGCTGAATTCAGCAGCGCAGATGACTTCGCGGGCGCGCGTGAAACACCCCAGTAACCATATACTCCATATGGGTTATTGCTTAAATACCACAAACGCCACTGACTAAGACGTATGCAGTAATCCTTTGTTGGCAGATCACGCCTTTCAACATAGAGAGCCTTACAGAGCCACTGGCGTGCCCGGCTCCCGCCCAATTGGGCAGGAATGCCGAAAAATGGGACATGCCATAGGGCCAGAACAGGGGAACGAGGCCTCAGTCTATGAAGAACTCCGTGATCAACGCTTACCGCCGGCAACTCGGCCGCACGGTCGCCATCTGTGGCTTGGCTGCCGCGAGCAGCTTGCCGGCCCTGGCCCAATCGGCGCCGGCCGCCAGCGACCAATCCGCCCAGCTTGAGGAGATCATCGTCACTGGCACGCGCATCCGCACGCCGGGTCTGGTCGCCAACAGCCCGATCTCCTCGGTGGGCGAACTGGAGCTGAAGCAGACCCAGCCAGTCGCCGTCGAATCGCTGATCAAGGACCTGCCCGTCGCCATTCCCGCCATCGGCCCGGGCACCAACAACGGCTCCGGCGGCGCGGCCACGGTGGACCTGCGCGGCCTCGGCTCCAACCGTACCCTGGTGCTGATCGACGGTCGCCGGGTGACGCCGTTCAACCTGTTCGGCTCGGTGGACACCAACTCCATCCCCGTTGCCCTGATCAAGCGGGTGGACCTGGTCTCCGGCGGCGCTTCCGCCGTGTATGGCGCGGACGCCATCACCGGCGTCGTGAACTTCATCCTGCGTGACGACTTCGAGGGCGCTTCGGTCAATGCCTCCTACGGCTTGGCGGACGAGGGCGACGCGAAGCGCCGCCGCGTGGACGTGACCCTGGGCGGCAATTTCGCCGACGGCCGCGGTAACGCGGTTGTCAGCGCCGGCTACACCAAGACCGACCCGCTGCTGTTCATCGACCGTTCCTATGTCGGCGCCGGCCCGATCTCCTCGGTCAGCGGCCTGTTCCAGGGCTCCAACACCTCGGTGCCGTCGCGCATCCAGGTCCTGCCGCTGCCGAACCGCCAGCTCGACGTGGCCACCGGCACCCTGGTGGCGCCGTACAACACCCAGAACACCAACCCGGAACAGTATTACGTCACCCCGCTGGACCGGAAGCAGATCACCGGCATCGCGAAGTACGAGATCGCCTCCTTCGCCGAGGCGTATGTGAACGCGATGTTCGTGGAGAGCGACGTCGACACGCAGCTCGCCTCGTCCGGTACCTTCGGTAACACCTACCAGGTTCCCATCGGCAACCCGTTCATCCCGCAGGCGGCGCGTGATCAGATCTGTGCGGCCCGCGGCATCGCGGCCAGCCAGTGCGTGGTCGGCAACGCCACCGAAGTGCCGATGACCATCGACCGCCGCTTCGTGGAGCTCGGGCCCCGCCTGAACTCCTTCGCGAACCAGACCTACCAGATCACCACCGGCCTGCGCGGCGACTTCGCCGACCTGCTGGAGGGCTGGAGCTATGACGCCTACTACACCTACGGCAAGTCGGAGCAGACCCAGACCCGTGGCAACTGGGGCTCCAACAGCAAGGTGCAGCAGGCCCTGCGGGCGCTGAACACCACGAGCTGCACCAACACCGCAAACGGCTGCGTGCCGCTGAACCTGTTCGGCAACGCCGGCAGCATCACCCCGGCGATGCTGGGCTTCATCAACCTGGACGCCATCGTGAACCAGACGGTGGAGATGGAGGTCCTGTCGGGCAGCGTCTCCGGTGACCTGGGCAGCCTGCGCAGCCCGCTCTCGGAGGATGCCATCGGCGTCGCCTTCGGTGCCGAGTGGCGCAACATGGAGGCCGCCAACAAGTCCGACGGCCCGTCCCAGATCTTCGGTGAGGTGCTGGGCACCGGCGCCCCGACGCCTGACCGCCGCGGCAAGGTCGAGCTGAAGGAGTACTATGGCGAGCTGATCGCCCCGCTGGTCTCCGGCATCACCGGCGTCGAGCACCTGAACCTGGAGGCGGGCATTCGCCTGACCCAGTTCGAGGCGCAGAAGAAGAGCGAGTACAGCACCTACAAGATCGGCGGCGACTACAGCCCCATCAAGGACATCCGTGTCCGCACGATGTACCAGAAGGCCACCCGCGCCCCGGCCATCAACGAGCTGTATGCCCCGCTGGTCACCCAGCTGAGCAACCTGGCCACCGACCCCTGCCAGGGCACCAACATCAACCAGGGCCAGGCCAACACGGCCGGCACCCTGTCCAACCTGTGCCGCCTGACCGGCGTGCCAGTGGGCGCCATCGGCAGCGTCGCGCCCCCGTCCTCCAGCCAGGTGAACATCCTGTCCGGCGGTAACCCGGCCCTGGCGCCCGAGGTGGGTCGTACCTTCACCGCCGGTGTGGTGCTGGAACCCCGCTTCCTGGACAACCTGACCATCACCGCCGACTACTTCCAGGTGCGCCTGACCGGCGCGGTGGGCACCCCCGCCGTTGCCGACATCGTGAACGCCTGCTACAGCGCGGCGGCCAACCCGACCTTCGCCTTCAACTCGGCTTGCGCCCTCATCGGCCGCAATGCGAACACCGGTACCCTGAACGGCAACGATGCCCGCGGCGTCACCCTGGCGCTGTCCAACCTGGGCGTCTTTGACGTGAAGGGCATCGATGTCGGCCTGGACTACAAGCTTGACCTGGATGATGTGGGCCTGAACGACCTCGGGGCGCTGACCTTCAGCTTCCGCGGCACGAAGAACACCACCGTCGAGTACCAGGCCACGCCGAGTGCCGTGAACCGTGACTGCCTGGGCTACTACAGCTCCGCCTGCGGCACGAACTTCAACGGCCCGATCCCCGAGTACAAGTGGAGCCTGCGGACCAACTGGCAGGTCAGCGACTTCGACGTCGGCTTCACCTGGCGCCACATCGGCGAGTTGAAGGCGGAGCCGATCGGCCCCACGCTGCTGCCCGCCTACCGCAAGATCGACGCGTACGACTACTTCGACCTGGCGCTGGGATGGAACTGGGAGGAGACCCTCAGCCTGAACCTGACCGTCTCGAACCTCTTCGACAAGAAGGCCCCGTTCGTTGGTCAGGGCGCTGGCAGCACCGCCCAGAACAGCGGCAACACCTTCCCGCAGACCTACGACGTGGTCGGCCGGTACTTCACCCTGGGTGCCACCGTCAGGTTCTAAGGTTTCTTCATGTCCTGCCGGGGCGCCTCGGTGCCCCGGTTGTCGTATCCCATACAAACCTTCACGGGTCCCCCTCGGGGGACCCGTTTTTCTTTGGCGCGCCCGTCACCTCCACGCGCTTGCCCAGCGTGTCGCGGACATAGGCCTGTTGGACCCAGACCATCAGCAGCACCGCCAGCGGCGTCGCGAAGATCACGCCCGTGCTGCCCAACAGCGTGCCGAAGACCAGCAGCGCGAACAGGGTCACCACCGGTGGCAGGGACACGGCCTTGTTCTGGATGATCGGCATCAGCAGGTTCCCCTCCACCTGCTGGAGCGCCAGGTAGAAAAGCACGGTGTAGAGCGCCACCTCCGGCCCCTGCAGGAAGGCCAGCAGCACCGCCGGGATGGCTGCCAGGATCGGCCCGACGATGGGGATGAACTCCAGGATCCCGGCGATCAGGCCAAGGGCCAGCGGCACCGGCACGCCCAGGGCCCATAGTCCCAGGGTGGTCAGCAGGCCGATGGCGATCATGCCCAGGGACTGGCCCAGCGCCCACAGCCAAAGCGCTCGGCCGGAGCGGTCCAGCAGGGTCCGCAGTTCCCCCGTCATGTCCTTGGGCACCAGGCTCTCGATCCCGTGCCGGTACAGGCTCGGCTGGAAGGCCAGGTAGATGCCGCCCACCAGCACCAAGGCCAGGTCCCCCAGGGCGTTGACCACGGTCATCACCGCCCTGCCAAGGATCCCGACGATCTGGCCGACCCGCTGCTGGTCCAGCCCGCCGCCGCCCTGGTCCGGCGGCGGTGCCGGTGCCGTGGGTGGGGCAGGGGGCTGCTGGCCCCCGGGCGGGGCGGGTTGTTGGGCCGGGGGGGAGTTGTCGTCGCCCGGCAAGGGCGCGAACTGGCCGATGCGGTCCAGCACCTGCCGGCCCCATGCCGTCTGCTCCAGGCTTTCGCTGATCCGGTCCACGCTGGCGGGCAGGGTCTTCGCCAAGCTGCTGAATTGGCTGGAGACCTGTTGCCCCAGCACCAGGAAGAACAGCCCCGTGACCCCGGCCAGGACCAGGACCACGATCCCCACCGCCGCCGCGTCCGGCATGCGGACCAGCTTCTTCACCTGCCGGGCCAGGCCGCGCAGCAGCACGGCGATCAGGACGGAGCCGAACAGCAGCAGCAGCACCTGCGCCGCCATGATCAGGGCCGCGGCGATGCCTGCCAGCAACAGGACGATCAGCACGCGTCGGACGAAAGTCCGGTCATCCATGGTGGGGGCGTCCCTTCCGGCGGTTCAGTGACCACCGGTAGAAACGCACATTCCCGGGTCTGTTCCCGGGCGGCAGACCTGCGGAGATGGGGCAGGGGCCTCAGTTCTGCGGGGCGTCACCCTTCTGCGCCGCCTCCACCATGTCCTCCAGCTCGTCGATGCGGCGGGCCATGGTGCGGATGTTGTCGATCAGGATCTGCACCAGTTGGCGCAGCAGCGGGTCGGCGCCGTACAGGCTTTCCCGCAGCACGCTGGCAGGCATGCGCATCAGCGTGGACTCCATGTCGGCGCTGGCGTTGGCCATGCGGGGCTTGCGGTCGAAGATCGCCATCTCGCCGAACACGCCGCCTTCTTCCACCATGCCGATCACCGTGTCGTGCCCGTCATGGGCGCGCCAGATGCGGACACGGCCCTTTTCCACCACATACAGGCTGTCGCCCGGGTCGCCTTCATGGAACACGATCTCCCCCGGGGCGAAGACACGGCGCTGGAAGGCGGCGGACATGGCGGTTCCGGTCCCGGCGGTGGTTGCAGGCCTGCCTTTCCTACACCGGGTAAAGCTGTGGGGCCAGGGGTGTTGACAAAAGAACGACCGTTCGTTTTAATGCGCGCCATGAGCAAGGGCGAACGCACGCGCGCCATGATCCTCGATGAGGCCCTGGCGCTTTCCAGCACCGACGGGCTGGCCGGCCTGACCATCGGCAGCTTGGCCGAACGGCTGGGCATGTCGAAAAGTGGCCTGTTCGCCCATTTCGGCAGCAAGGAACAGCTCCAGGCCGCGGTGATCGAGCGGGCGGGGGAGATGTTCACCGACGTGGTGATCCGCCCTTCCCTGGAAAAGCCGCGCGGCCTGCCACGGGTCTGCGCCCTGTTTGAGAACTGGATCGACTGGACCAAGGGCGCCGGCCTGCCGGGCGGCTGCCCCATGCAGTCCGCCTCGCTGGAATTGGACGACAAGCCGGGCCCTTTGCGGGACCTGGTGGCCCACCAGCAGGACCGGCTGCGCAGCTTCATCGCCCGCGGCGTGCGCATGGCCATGGAGGAGGGGCACCTGCGCCCCGACCTGGACGTGGACCAGTTCGTGTTCGAGGGGATTTCCATCTCCTTCGGCTTTGCCATGAACCACCGGCTGCTGAACCACCCGGACGCGGAGCAGTGGGCCCGCAATGCCATCCGCGGGTTGGTCCAGCGCTCCCTGCCGGACAAGACCTGAACCGAGCCGCCGTCCCGGGTGGGATGGCGGCCCATCGACCCGGCCCCGCGTGGGCCGCCTGACGGAGGACCTGGACATGGTCGCCCTGTTCGTCTCAGAAAATAGCACGAACGTTCGTCATAAAAACGTCGCCTCTCTCCTAGTCGAGGGAGCCCATGGCCTGCTGGGCACCTTGGCGGAGGGGTTGCGCCCCTGGAGCCGGGCGGAGCAGGCGGCCATGGCCTTCCTGTCGCCGGAGCGGGTGGTGTCCCCGCCCATGCTGCCGGAACCCAAGGGCGGCACCGTGCTGGCCGTCCCCGGTTTTGAGCCACACCTGAACGCCCGGGTCTGGGGCCCCGCCGGGGCGCCGGCCGTGCTGCTGGTCCATGGCTGGGAAAGCCACCTCTACGCCATGCTGCCCTTCATCCAGCCCTTGCTGGACCGGGGTTTCCGCGTGGTCGCCTTCGACGCGCCAGCCCATGGCCGCAGCAGCGGGGAAACCGCCACCCTGGTGGACTTCGCCCGCGCCATGACGGCTGTGGCCAGGGCCGCGGGCGGGATGACGGGGATCATCGGCCATTCCCTGGGCGCCGCGGCGGCCAGCCTGGCCCTGGAAGGCGGGCTCAAGGCGGACCGGGTCGCCCTGCTGGGCACCCCGGCGGAGCCGCTGAGCTACGCCCAGGAATGCGCCACCCTTCACCACCTGACGGCGGATGAGACCCAGGCCATGCTGGCCCTGCTGGACCGCGCCCTCGGCCGGCCGGTGGCCGACATCTCCGTCGCCGCCAGCGCCGCGGGCCTGACCGTCCCGGCCCTGTTCATCCACAGCGTTGACGACCGCGTCGCCCCCGTCCACGGGGTCCTGCACGCCGCCGCCCTGTGGCGCGGTGCCCGGGTGCACCTGGTGGACGATCTGGGGCACCGCCGGATTTTGCGGGACCCGTCCGTGGTGGCGAAGGCCGTCGCCTTCATCGCCGACCAGGGTCCGTGAAGGCTTACCAACCTGGGCGGCCGGCTGCGCCAGCGACCGGCGCCGCGCGGCAGCGTGGTGGCGCAAGCCCCGCTGGCCCTTGCCAACAGGCGCGATGGGCCGGTGATGCGGCGCAGGCGCTTGAGCGACATGCAGGCTGGACCGGTTTCCAGTCCGCTGGAAACTGGTCTAGTGTGCCGCCCGACAACGACCCCGCCCAAGCGGGGCAGGAAAGGGGGAGGGGAGATTGACGGACACCGCGGTGCTGCCCGTGGCCACGGCGCTCTATGCCGGGTTGCTGGGCCTGATGTTGCTGATGCTGAGCTACCTCGTCTCGCGCCAGCGCCTGTCCAAGAAGGTTTCCCTCGGCGACGGCGGGCACAAGGAACTGGCCGGGGTCATCCGCGCCCATGCCAACTTCACCGAGTATGTGCCCCTGGCCCTAGTGCTGATCCTGATGACGGAGCTGTCCGGCCAGGGCGTCTGGCAGGTCCATGCCCTGGGCATCGCCCTGGTGCTGGGACGCGGGCTGCATGCCTACGGCCTGTCCACCCACCCTGGGGGCAAGAGCTTCGGCCGCATGTCGGGCACCATGCTGACTTGGCTGGTGATCCTGATCGGCTCCCTGAACCTGATCGTCTGGTCTTTCTACCGCGTGGGCTCCGCCTGAAGCCCCGGCAAGCATGGGAGTAACCTGAACATGTCGAGCGATCCCATCGTCATCGTCGCTGCCGCCCGCACGCCCATGGGCGGTCTGATGGGCGACCTGTCCGGCCTGTCCGCCGCCCAGCTCGGCGCCGCCGCCATCAAGGCGGCGGTGGAACGCGCCAACCTCGACGGCGCCGCCGTGGGGGAGGTGATCATGGGCAACGTCCTGCAGGCCGGCCAGGGCCAGGCCCCCGGCCGCCAGGCGGCGCTGGGCGCCGGGCTGCCCCAGTCGGTGCCGTGCAGCACCCTCAACAAGATGTGCGGCAGCGGCATGAAGGCCACCATGTTGGCCCATGACCTGATCACCGCCGGCAGTGCCGACATCATCGTGGCGGCGGGCATGGAGAGCATGTCCAATGCCCCTTACCTGCTGGAGAAGGCCCGCGGCGGCTACCGCTATGGCCACAGCACCGTCTATGACCACATGGCGCTGGACGGGCTGGAGGATGCCTATGACCGCGGCCGCGCCATGGGCACCTACGCCGAGGATACGGCCACCCACTACCAGTTCACCCGCGACATGCAGGACGAGTACGCGCTGGAAAGCCTGCGCCGGGCCAAGGGTGCCATCGAGGATGGCAGCTTCGACCGGGAGGTGGTGCCCGTCACCGTCAAGTCCCGCAGCGGCGAGTCCGTGGTCGGGAAGGATGAGCAGCCGCTGAAGGCCAAGCCGGAGAAGATCCCCACCCTGAAGCCCGCCTTTCGCAAGGACGGCACGGTGACCGCCGCCAACGCCTCCTCCATCTCCGACGGCGCCGCCGCGCTGGTGCTGATGAAGCGGTCCGAGGCGGAGAAGCGCGGCCTGAAGCCGCTGGCCGCCATCGTCGGCCATGCCAGCCACGCCCGGGCCCCGGCCTGGTTCACCACCGCGCCGATCGGTGCCATGCAGACCCTGTTCGAGAAGACGGGCTGGTCCGCCAAGGACGTGGACCTGTTCGAGGTGAACGAGGCCTTCGCCGTCGTCGCCATGGCGGCCATGCGGGAGTTCGACCTGCCGCGGGACAAGGTGAACGTCCATGGCGGCGCCTGCGCCCTGGGCCACCCCATCGGCGCCTCCGGGGCCCGCATCCTGGTCACCCTGCTGAACGCGCTGGAGAAGTACGACCTGAAGCGCGGCGTGGCGTCCTTGTGCATCGGCGGCGGTGAGGCCACCGCCATGGCGGTGGAGCGGCTGCACTGAGGATGGGGTGGGGAGCCCTGCCCGTGGGGTGGGGCTCCTCACCCTCGCCGATCAGCCTTTGTGTTTCCCCCGCGAAGGCGGGGGCCCACAGTTTTTGACCCGTTGTGTGACGGCACTGTCGTTGACGAACCGTGGACCCCCGCCTTCGCGGGGGAAGCAGTAAGGGGCACCGCAGCGGATCTCATCTGGCATTAGGCCGCCATCCCAACCCCTCCTGGCACGCGCCTTGCTTTCTCATGGGCCAGACGCCGGGCCGCCCGGCAAATTCGGTACCCCCGTGAGGTTCGCCATGACCAGCGCCCTGACCACCGCCCAGCTCACCACCCTCAAGGCGGGGTCCCGTACCGCCCCGGTCCAGGTGGTGGATGCGGTGAAGCAGGCCAGTGCCAGCACGGGGGTCGATTTTTCCTACCTGCTGGAAAAGGCGTCGGTGGAGAGCGGCTTCAAGACGGACGCCAAGGCCCGCACCAGCAGCGCCACGGGCCTGTTCCAGTTCATCGACAACACCTGGCTGGCGACGGTGAAGGAGCATGGGGCAAAGCACGGCCTGGGCGCCTATGCCGAGATGATCGAGTCGGGTCCCAATGGCAAGCTGACCGTTTCCGACCCCAAGGCCCGCAAGGAAATCCTGGAGCTGCGCAAGGACCCCCGCGTCTCCGCCCTCATGGCCAGCGAACTGGCCAAGGACAACAAGGAATTCCTTGAGGAGAGGCTGGGCCGCCCGGTGGGCAAGGCGGAGCTGTACATGGCCCATTTCCTGGGCGCCGGCGGGGCCGCCAAGTTCCTGAAGGCCATGGAGAAGAACCCCAACGCCTCGGCAGCATCCGTGGTGCCGGACGCGGCGCGGGCCAACATGTCCGTCTTCTATGAAGGTGCCCGGCCCCGTTCCCTGGGCCAGGTCTTCGACCGCATGGCCGCCAAGTTCGACGGGGAGGAGCCCCGTTTCGCCGACAGCACCAGCTTCGGCACCGTGCAGGCCGCCGACACCAGCTCACAGCCCTGGCAATATGGCCGCTCCGTCGCCACGGCGCTGGAGCCCATCTCCACCTTCACCGTCATGATGCTGAACGCCCTGACCCCGCCCACGGGTGACGAGAAGGACAAGCAGCAGCCGGCCGCCGCCGGCGGTAAGGACGGGCAGGCGGAGGAAAGGGCTGCCCCCAACCTGGCGCCTGCCGTGGTGCAGGCCTGACCGGGCAGTATCCTCCCCTGGAAAAGATTGCCCACCCGGCTATTCTCTTGCCCCGTCCTGGATGGTGAGGGGGTGAGGGAATGCTGCGTCGTGTTGCGGGGGCCCTGGCCCTGGCGGTGGGGCTCCTGGCGGCCCAGGCCGCCGCTGCGGCGGAGAAGCTGGTCTTCGCCACGGACTGGCGGGCCCAGGCGGAGCATGGCGGATTCTACCAGGCCCTGGCCAAGGGGCTGTACGCCAAGGCGGGGTTGGACGTGACCCTGCGCCAGGGCGGCGTGGGCATGGACCCGCAGCAGCTCCTGGCCGCCGGCGCCATCGAAGCGGCCATGGGCAGCTCCGGCTTCTTCACCCTGAACCTAGTGGAGGCAGGGGCGCCTGTCGTGACCGTGGCGGCCCTGTTCCAGAAGGACCCCTGGATGCTCATGTCCCACCCCAGGGACGACGTTAAGTCCATCGCCGACATGAAAGGCAAGCCGGTGATGATCGGCGACCCCAGCGTCAACACCATCTGGCGCTGGCTGAAGTCCCGCTACGGGTTCGAGGACCGGCAGATCCGCAAATACACCTTCAACATCGCCCCCTTCCTGGTGGACCGGAACGCCATCCAGCAGGGCTACGTGACGTCGGAGCCCTTCACGGCGGAGAAGAATGGCGTGAAGCCGCAGGTCTTCCTGCTGGCGGACAACGGCTACCTCAGCTACGCCGCCACCATCATGGTCCGCAAGGAATTGGCGGAGAAGCGGCCGGAGGTGGTGCGCGCCTTCGTCCAGGCCAGCATCGAGGGCTGGCGTGATTACCTGTACGGCGACCCGTCCCCCGCCAACGCCCTGATCAAGAAGGACAACCCGGAGATGGACGACGCCACCCTGGCCTATGCACGATCCAGGATGGTGGAGTATGGCATCGTCGACAGCGGCGACGGAATCGGCGCCATGTCGGAAGCCCGCTGGGACGCCTTCACCAAGGAGATGCAGCAGCTCGGCATCTACAAGCCCGACCTGGATTGGCGGAAGGGCGTGGATTTCCGCTTCCTCCCCAACCCGGCGGCCAAGAACTGACGCCATCGTGCCGGACCTGCTCACCGTCAGCGGCCTGACCCTGGCCTATCCCGGCGGCACCCGCGCCCTGGACGGGGTGGATCTACGGTTGGGGGAGGGGGAATTCCTCAGCCTGGTCGGCCCGTCCGGCTGCGGGAAGAGCACCCTGCTGCGCATCATCGCCGGCCTGCTGGCGCCCACCTCCGGCACCCTGTCCTGGGGGCGCAGGCCGGGGCGGGGCGGCATCGGCTTCGTCTTCCAGGAACCCACACTGATGCCCTGGGCCCGGGTGGCGGCCAACGTCCGGCTGCCCCTGGACTTGGCCGGCGTGCCGCAGGCAGAGGCGGATGCGCGTGTAGCCGAGCAGTTGGCCCGGGTCGGACTTTTCGAATTCGAAAGTGCGTTTCCGCGCGAACTCTCCGGCGGCATGCGGATGCGGGTGGCCCTGGCCCGGGCCCTGGTGACCAAGCCCGCCCTGCTGCTGCTGGACGAACCCTTCGCCGCCTTGGATGAGATCACCCGCTTCAAGCTGAACGACGACCTGCTGGCCCTCTGGCGGGCGGAGGGGTTCACGGCGGTGTTCGTGACCCACAGCGTGTTCGAGAGCGTCTACCTCTCCAGCCGCGTCGCCATCATGTCCGCCCGCCCCGGCCGGGTGGTGGCGGACATCCCCATCCCCCTGGCCCACCCCCGCACGGCGGCCTTGCGCACGCAAGCCGACTACGGCGCCCTGTGCCGCGACGTCTCCGCCGCCCTGGCCAGGGCCATGGGGCAGGAGGCTGCGTGATGGTGGCGGGGCGGATCGCGCGGGCGCTGGTGCCCCTCGCCCTCGGCGCGGCGGTGCTGGGCTTCTGGGAATGGGCGGTGCGGGCCTGGGAAGTGCCGCCCTTCGTCCTGCCGCCGCCCTCATCAATCGCAACGGCCCTGGCCAGCGACTGGCGCATCCTGGCCGACAGCACTTGGCTGACCCTGACCATCACGTTGCAGGCCTTTTGCCTCGCCGTCGTCAGCGGCGTGGCCCTGGCCATGCTGTTCGCGCAGAGCCGGTTGCTGGCCGCCGCCCTCTATCCCTATGCCGTCGTGCTCCAGGTCACGCCCATCGTCGCCATCGCGCCGCTGGTCATCATCTGGGTGGGGTATGAGCGGGTGAACCTCGCCTTGCTGATCCTGGCCTGGGTGGTGGCCTTCTTTCCCATCCTGTCGAACACCACCCTGGGCCTGGCGGCGGTGGACCCCAACCTGCGCGACCTGTTCCGCCTCTACGGCGCCAGCCGCTGGCAGGTGGTGTGGCGGCTCCAGTTCCCCTCCGCCTTGCCCTACATCCTGGCCGGCATGAAGGTGTCCGGCGGCCTCGCCCTCATCGGGGCCGTGGTGGCGGAGTTCGTGGCCGGCAGCGGCACCGCCTCGGGCTTGGCGTGGCGGATCATCGAGTCCGGCAACCGCCTGAACATCCCCCGCCTGTTCGCCGCCCTGTTCCTGCTGGCCGCCCTGGGTGTGATGATCTTCGCCCTGCTGTCCTGGGTCCAGAAGCGCCTGCTGGGCCGCTGGCACGAGAGCGAGGTGGGGCGGCCTTAGCTCTCGTACCGCACCAGACTCGTCACCGGCACGTCGAGTCGCTTCCGGCCTTCCAGGAAGTCCAGCTCCATGACGAAGGCGGCGGCGCGCACGTCGGCGCCGGCGATGCGCAGCAGGTGGATGGCGGCGGCCATGGTGCCGCCGGTGGCCAGCAGGTCGTCCAGCACCACCACCCGCTGGCCATGCTGGATGGCATCCTTCTGGATCTCCACCGTGTCGCTGCCGTACTCCAGCTCATAGGTGAAGCGGATCGTCTCCCCCGGCAGCTTGCCCTTCTTCCGCACCATGACGAAGCCGATCTCCAGCGCGACGGCAAGGGGGGCGGCGGTCAGGAAGCCGCGGGACTCGATGCCCACCAGCAGGTCGGGCTTGTGCGGCCGTACCGCGTCGGCCAACTGCTCCACCGTGGCCTTCCAGGCGGGGCCATGGGCCAGCAGGGTGGAGATGTCGTAGAACAGGATGCCCGGCTTGGGGAAGTCGGGAACGGTGCGGATATGCTGGCGGAGGTCCATGGCGGGCTTTCGCGTCGTGGGCCGGCAGTTGTCCTGCCGGCGGTGCAACGGCATCTTACGGGGGAAGGGTCCGGGCGCGCCACATCGCGCACACCCCCTCCGTTTGGTGTGCCGCTGTTGACCGCTCCGCCGGGCTCATGTCAAGTGGCCCGGACCGATTGTGCGCCGCGGGAAGGACATGGCTGGCGAGACCGGCAGCATCAGCATGGCCTGGGAGGCCGACCAGTGGGTCCTGGCCGCCGCCGGGCGCTGGGACCTGGCGGCTGTCGCCATGCTGGAACCACGCCTGCGCACGGCCGACCCGGGCCGGTCGGGTGCCAATGTCTGCCTGGACCTGTCCGACCTGTCCGCCCTGGACACGGCCGGGTCCCTGTTGATCGACCGCCTGATCCGCCGCCTGCGGGACCAGGGGCACAATGTCGCCGTGGTCGGCGCCCGGCCCGACCTGTGCCACCTGTTGAAGGAGGTGCAGCGTGCCGCGCGCTTGGACTGCGCCCAGCCCCCGCCGCACAAGCCGGCCCTCGACCTGGTCCAGCGCACGGGTAAGGCCACCATCGGCGCCCTGCAATCCGGGGCGGAGCTGCTGAGTTTCCTGGGCCTCGTCACCGTCACCCTCTTGCGGCTGCTGCGACGGCCCGGGCGCATCCGCCTGACCAGCTTCGCCTTCCACCTGGAGCAGGTGGGCCTGAACGCGCTGCCGATCGTCGGGCTCCTGTCCTTCCTGATCGGCGTCGTCCTGGCCTACCAGGGGGCGGACCAGCTCCGCCGTTTCGGGGCGGAGATCTATGTGGTCAACCTGCTGGGCATCGGCGTCCTGCGGGAAATCGGCATCTTGATGACCTCCATCATCGTGGCCGGCCGGTCGGGCAGCGCCTTCACCGCCCAGATCGGCACCATGAAGGTGAACCAGGAAGTGGACGCCATGCGCGTCCTGGGCCTGGACCCGGTGGAGATGCTGGTCCTGCCCCGCATGCTGGCGCTGATGGTGGCCCTGCCGCTGTTGGGCTTCTACGCCGGCATCGTGGCCCTGTTCGGCGGCGCGGTGATGGCGTACTTCTACCTGGACATCACCTTCGGCCAGTTCCTGCGGCAGATGCAGTTGGCCGTGCCGGTGGAGCATTTGTTCGTCGGCCTGTCCAAGGCGCCGGTGTTCGCGATGGTGATCTCCCTCGTCGGCTGCTACGAAGGCCTGCGCGTCAGCGGCAGCGCGGAGAGCGTGGGCCTGCTGACCACCCGCTCGGTGGTGGTGTCCATCTTCCTGGTGATCGTCATCGATGCGTTCTTCTCCGTCCTTTTCTCCTACCTCGGGGTCTGAGGCCATGGGCCCGGCCGACAGCGCGCCGCCCGTGATCCGGGTGCGGGGCCTGCACACCCGCTTCGGCGCCCAGGTGGTGCATGCCGGGGTGGACCTGGACGTGCGCAAGGGGGAGGTGCTGGGCCTGGTGGGCGGCTCCGGCACCGGGAAGTCCGTGCTGCTGAAGCAGATCGTCGGCCTGCTGCGCCCCAGCGCCGGCAGCATCGAGGTGCTGGGCAAGGACGCGCTGAACCTATCCGACCGGGACCGGCTGAACCTCCAATCCCGCTGGGGCCTGCTGTTCCAGGACGGCGCGCTGTTCAGCAGCCTGACGGTGCTGGAGAACATCAAGGTGCCGTTGCAGGAGCACACGACCCTGCCGCCGGACCTGATCGAGGACATCGCCCGGGTGAAGGTGGGGATGGTGGGCCTCGCCCCCGACGCGGCGGCCAAGTACCCGTCCCAGCTGTCGGGCGGCATGCGCAAGCGCGCCGGCCTCGCCCGCGCCCTGGCGCTGGACCCGGAAATCCTGTTCCTGGATGAACCCACGGCCGGGCTGGACCCCATCGGCGCCGCCGCCTTCGACGAGCTGATCGGCAGCCTGCAGAAGAGCCTGGGCCTCACCGTCTTCATGGTGACCCACGACCTCGACAGCCTTTATGCAATCTGCGACCGTATCGCTGTTCTGATCGACAAACGGCTGATCGTGGGCACCATCGATTCGCTGCTCCAGGAGACGCATCCCTGGATCAAGGACTATTTCCACGGGCCCCGCGGGCGTGCCGCGGTCGCCGCCCATGGCGGCGCGGCAGATTCCAGGGAAGGGTAGGACAGGGATGGAGACACGGGCCAGCTATACCCTGGTCGGGGCGTTCGTCCTCGCCCTGGCGGCGGCGTTGTTCGTCTTCGTGGTCTGGCTGGCGCGGGTCCAGCTCAACGAGGACCGGCAGGCCTATTACATCAACTTCACCGGCTCGGTGACCGGCCTCGTCACCGGCAGCCCGGTGCGCTACCGCGGCGTGGCCGTGGGCACGGTCGGCGACATCCGCATCAACCCGGAGAATGTGGAGGAGGTGCGCGTCACCGTCGAGGTCCCGCGCGACACCCCCATCAAGACCGACGCCATCGCCAGCCTGGAACCGGTGGGCGTCACCGGCGGCGTGTATGTGGAGATCGCCGGCGGCTCGCAAGCGGCACCCCTGCTGCGGGAGCAGGTGTCCGGCATCCCGGTGATCAAGTCGCGGCCCAGCTCCATCGCCTCCCTGCTGGACCGGGCGCCGGAGGTCTTCGCCAACCTGATCACCATCTCCAGCCGCCTGTCGGAACTGCTGGACGACAAGAACCAGCAATCCATCTCCACCCTGCTTGCCAACCTCGCCGACGCCAGCGCCGGGGCGAACGCCACGCTGGACAACACCAACAAGCTGATCGTCGACCTGCGCGGGCAGCTCGCCACCTTGGGTGGGGAGGCGCAGGTCCTGCTGAAGACCGCGAACCAGACCGTGGGTTCCGTCGGCAAGGACGCCACGGCCATTTCCGGGGAGCTTGCCGACACCACGAAGGAGCTGAAGAAGCTCACCCAATCCCTGGTGAAGACATCGAACGAGTTGCAGGCCCTGATCGCCGAGAACCGGGAGCCCATCCGCGACTTCACCAACACCGGCCTTTATGATTTCAGCCAGTTGCTGGTCCACCTTCAGGACCTGGCGGCCAAGCTCTCCCGCGTCACCGGGCGGCTGGAGCGTGACCCGTCGGAACTGATCTTCGGCGGCAGCGAAGGCGTGGAGGTGAAATGACCCCGACCCCCAGACTGTCCCGGCGTGGCCTGCTGGCCGCCGCCGCGGCCCTGCCGCTTGCCGGCTGCAACGCGACCCGCCTGCTGGACGCCGGCCGCCCGCCGAACCTGTACACCCTGACCCCGGCGCGGGAGTTCTCCGCCGGCCTGCCGCGGGTGCCCTGGCAGTTGCTGGTGGAGACGCCGCTCTCCAACACCGCCATCAATACCACCCGCATCGCCTTGGGGCAGGACGGGAACCGCATCACCTATTTCGCCGATGCCAACTGGATCGACACGGCGCCGGAAATGGTCCAGCTCCTGCTGGTGGAGTCGCTGGAGAACAGCAACCGCATCGTCGCTGTGGGGATCGAGGCCTCGGGCCTCCGGTCCGACTTCGTGCTGAAGACAGACCTGCGGGACTTCGCGGCGGACTATGGCGCCGGCGCGCCTGGCACTGGCATCCCCGCGGCCATGGTCCGGATCAATGCCAAGCTGGTGCGCATGCCCCGCCGCACCATCGTCGCCAGCGACACCTTCGAGGCGCAGGTGCCCGCCGCGGGCCCGAACTTCGCCCAGGTGATCCAGGCCTTCGACACGGCGCTGGAAACGGTACTCCGCCGGGTCGTGGAGTGGACGCTGCGCCAGGGTGCCGCCAACACCGACCTCGACCCGCTGGCCACCGCGTCCCGCTGACCTTACCCCAGAGCGCTCCCGCACATGTCCTTCCCCCCGTTCGCCCCGGCCCGTCGCCTCGGCATCCTGGCCGCCAGCCTCGCCTTCCTGGCTTTCCCGGCGGCCGCCCAGACGAAGCCGTCGGCCCCCGACCCCGCGCCGGCCCCGGCGAGGGCACCCGTCGTCCTGGGGACGGGAGCCGTCACCGGCCTCTATTACCCCGTCGGCGGCGCCCTCTGTCGGGTGATGAACGATGAGGTCGGGCGCAACGGCCCCCGCTGCCTGGTGGAGGCGACGGAGGGTTCTGTCGAAAACCTCACCGCCCTGCGCGCCGGCTTGCTGGATTTCGCCCTGGTGCAGTCGGACTGGCAGTACCAAGCCCTGAAGGGGGAGGGGCGCTTCGCCGCCGCCGGCCCCTTCGCCGACCTGCGCGCCGTCATGTCCCTGCATGCGGAGACGCTGACCATCCTGGCCCGCCCGGAGGCCGGCGTGACCGGGCCGGAAGCGCTGGCGGGAAAGCGGGTCAGCCTGGGGCCGAAGGGCTCCGCCCTGCGCGGCTTGGCGGAGACGGTGCTTGCCGCCGCCGGGGCCGGCAAGTTCGCGGAGACACAAGACCTGCCCTCGCCAGAGGCGGTGGCTGCCCTTTGCGAGGGGCGGGTGGACGTGGCCGTCTTCGCCGTGGGCCATCCCAACGGTGCCATCCGCGACGCGGTGACCGACTGTGGCGCCGTGCCGGTTCCCCTGGCTGGCGATGCCATGCGCAAGCTGCTGGCGGAGCGGCCCTGGTTCGTCACCACCCGGATCCCGGCGCGCCTATATCCCGGCATCGACACGGACATCCCCACGGTGGGCCTGATCGCGACGTTGGTCACGACGGCCAAGGCGGACGAATCGTTGGTGCACGCCCTGGTGAAGGCCGTGCTGGACGAGTTCGACACGCTACGCGGGGAGCATCCCGCCCTGGAAGGCTTGCAGGTGGACACGCTGGCCAACCTTGGCCGCTCCGCCCCGCTGCACCCTGGCGCCGTCGCGGCGTTGAAGGAGGCCGGGCTGGCGCCGTGAGGTGGTTTATGCGCGCCTCAATCGCCGGCGCCGCATCCGCGGCTTGGCTTCGCCCGCATGGGCGGGCGCGGCGGCGGCTACCGCCGGAGCGTGTCGCCAGGCAGCGGGAACACGCCCTGCTGGGACAATCTGTCCGCAGGATGGACAGGGGTTTGCATTTCCCATGGCCCCACCTACCTTAGGGGCTTGTGCGTCCCGCAGGCGGGCGGGCGCCCCGGGGCACCTGGCATGATCGACCTTGAGCTGCTGCCGCAGGAAGAGCTGGAAGCCCTGTCCGATGCCGGGCGGGAGGTGATGCTGTGCACCCGCGTCCTGGCGAAGACCGGCGACACCATGGTGGGGGAGCTGCTGCGCGGCGCCGGCCCCTTCTATGAATGGCGCCATTACCCCAGCAACGACGTCTACGACCCGGAATACCACGCCCAGTACTATTACCATGCCCATCCGCCGGAGGAGCGGGTGGACGGGGAGCATGGTCATTTCCACACGTTCCTGCGCCCCCTGGGCATGCCGGAGGGGGTGAAGCCCCTGGACTTGCCGGACCTGAAGCCGGACCCCGACGGGAATGACGCCCTCTGCCACCTGGTCGGCATCTCCATGGACAAGGCCGGCCGCCCCATCCGTCTGTTCACCACCAACCGCTGGGTGACGGGGGAGACCTGGTACGCGGCGGCGGATGCGGTCCGCATGCTGGACGGCTTCGTCATCGACCACGCCCGCCCGTCCTGGCCCCTGAACCGCTGGATCACCGCCCTGATGCGGCTGTACCGGCCCCTGGTCGTCCAGCTGCTCCAGCAGCGGGACGCCACCATCGCCCAATGGCAGCAGGACCACCCCGACACCAACGCCTATGAGGACCGGGCGCTGGAGGTCACGTCTGAGGCCTATGTGTCGGTGGAGGAGCACATCTCCCGCGTGGAACTGGCCATGCGCCGCCTGCGCCGCCGCCAGCGGGAAAAGCGCGGCGTCGCGTGACCCTCAGGCCGGCAGCTTCGGGGCGCTGCCTGAGAAGCGCTGCGCGATCCGCCGCATCTTGAACCACGCCTTCCTGTGCAGCGGCCGGTAATAGCCGCGCCGCAGATTGTCCAGGTCGGACAGCCGGTCCGGGATCATCACCGGGAAATGCTTCAGCGGGAACCGCATGTGCCCCGCCAGGTCATTGATCCCTGGGATCACGTCCTTGGTCAGGGTGGCGTCGTCACCGAAGCCGATGTTGCTCACCAGATGGCAGGTGGGCTTGACCACCAGCCCATTGGCCGCCCAGCAGGCGAGCTGGAAACGGTAGGCCCAGGAATTCAGCCGGTCCGCCGCCAGCAGGTCCAGGGTGGAGGTCCAGAACCGGGCCGCCGCCCGGTCGTTGAACAGGTCCATCAACCTGTCTTCCCGCCGCATCTGGGGCCAGGCCGACATCTCCATGTCGAAATGTTGCCAGGACCGTCGCCAGCCCGCCCAGCCCCAACTGGCGAAGAGGTTGGAATAGAAATAGCTGTAATCCTTGTTGCGCCGTGACCCCGCCACCGACGTGCGGCCACAGATGGCGAAGACGCGGGGGTCGTCCCGGTAGCGCTCCAGCAGTTCCGCGCAGAATCGGAAGAAGGTGGGGCTGGCGATGCAGTCATCCTCCAGGATGATGGCCTCTTCCACCGCCGCGAAGACCTTCGACAGGCCGGATGCCACCCGGTGCCGTGTCCCCAGGTTCGTGTCGGCGAAGTCGGTGAGCACCTCGCACGGCCAGTCCACCCGGTCGATGACGGCGCGGGCCGCGGCACAGCGGGCGGGGTCGGTGGGGTGCCCCGGGCGTGGCCCGTCGGCGATGACGTACAGCTGCCTGGGCCGGACAGCGGCGATAGCCTCAAGGGTCCTGGCCGTCGCCTCCGGCCGGTTGAACAGGATCAGGACGACGGGGACCTCAAGCGCCGGGAAGGCGCCGGGGTAGGGCGTGGTTCGCGGCTGAACGGCGGCGGTGGTCTCGACCAGCATGATACCCCCTTTTTGGGGCGCGATCCGGCCCGGCAGGTGCGGGTCGTGATGCGATGCACTATCGCCGTTCCAGCGATTGAGTAAAAACCAAGCAAAGGCACGAGTCGGAGAATTTCAGGCCTAACCCGGCTGTGACCCTTTCGGGCCTACGCAAGAAGAGGGGGGGATTGGCCGGATGCGCCGCGGAGTGGAAGGGACCTGTCTTGTTATCATTGTGCACAGCAAAAGTCCGATGATTGCGCGTCCCGACTTCGGGAAACAGGAGCACCGCCGTGGCGATTCCCACCAGTGACCCGACATCGTGCGTTGGGCCGGACGTGGACATCATCATCCTGTCCTATAATCGTACCCAGGATACCATCGCCGCGGTGGAGAGCGCCCTTGCCCAGCAGGGGGTGGCGCCGACGGTCATCCTGTTCGACCAGAACAGCACGGCGGACTGCATCGACACCATCCAGGCCCGCTTCGCCGACGAACCGCGCGTTCGCATTCACCGTTCCCCGCGGAATCTGGGCGTGGCCGGTGGGCGCAACGCCGCCACGCGGCTGGGCAGCTCCCGCTACGTGGTGGCCTTGGACAACGATGCCATCTTCGAGCATGAGGACACGGTGGCCCTGGCCGTCGGCGCGCTGGAGAAGGACGCTACCCTGGCCGTCGTGGCCTTCAGAGTGATGAACTACTTCAACGGCGAGGATGACTGGCAGTCCTGGTGCTATCCGGCCGCCCTGAAGCCCCAGGCCGCCTTCGGTTTCGAGGCCACCCAGTACTGCGGATGCAGCCACGCCATCCGCCGCGCCGCCTTCGAGCAGGTGGGCGGCTATGATGAGAGCCTGTTCTTCCTGGGCGAGGAGAAGGACCTGTCCTACCGGCTGATCAACGCCGGCTACCGGCTGCGCTACCTGGCCACCGCCGTGGTGCGGCACAAGGTGCAACCGGAGAAGCGGGTGGCGTGGACGGGCGGGCGCTATTTCTACGCCGTCCGCAACAGCCTTTACATGGAGTACAAGTTCGGCACCTCCGCCGCGACCCTTGCCATGTCCGCCGCCGCCTGGACCCTGAAGGGCGCCTACAACGGGCTGGTGTTCAGCGCCCTGCGCGGCGTGGCTGCCAGCGTGGGCCTGGCCGCCCGTTACCGCCAGGCCGGCCGCAACCCCTATTACCGCTTGGCCCCCACGACCCGACAGCAGATCCAGGTGCTGGAAAAGGTCACGCCGGAGCCGTTGGGCCGCAAAATCCGGCGCCAGTTCGTGAAGCTGTCCGGCCACCGCGACACGGCCTGAGCACAAGTACAGGCCCCGTCCCCTCATTGACCGCTTTTTGCCGTTCGCAAAACGGATGCTCCTGGACTAAATAGAAGGGAGTAGCCGGGCCGACGCGCGATCCCGGCCCCGAGGGAGGATGCGTCCATCCCATGTCAGAGAGTTTGAGCAAGCAGGACGTCCAGCGCCTGCTGCAAGACCCGTCCCCCACCACCCGGGCCGAGATGGCCGGGAAGGTCGCGAGCCATTTCGGCGCGCAGGGCCTCTCCCCGTCCGAACGGGTCTTGGCAGAGGACATCGTCCGCATCCTGGCGCGTGACGTCGCGACCCAGGTGCGTGCGGCCCTGGCCGACAGCCTGAAATCCAACCCCAACCTGCCCCGCGACGTGGCCCTGTCCATGGCGCGGGACGTGGAGCAGGTCTCGCTCCCCTTCATCGAGGTCAGCACCGTCCTGACCGACTGCGACCTCGTTGAGATCATCCGCACCGGCTCCTCCGACAAGCAGGCGGCGGTGGCCAAGCGCGCCGAGGTGTCGGAGGCGGTGGCCGGCGTGTTGGTGGAGACTGGCTCGGAAAAGGCGGTCGCCGCCCTGATGGGGAACGAGTCGGCCAAGGTGACCGAGTCGCAGATGGGCCGCGCCCTGGACCGCTTCGCGGGCAGCGAGTCGGTGGCCGGCCCCATGGTCAACCGGGCCAAGCTGCCGGTGACGGTGGCGGAGCGGCTGGTCGCCCTGGTGTCGGAGCAGCTCAAGGAACGGCTCGTCGCCAAGCATGAGCTGCCGGCGGACATGGCCACGGACATCGTCCTGCAAACGCGGGAGAAGGCGACCTACGGCCTCGTCGGCGGGGCGGGGGAGGCGGAGCTGGAAAAGCTCGTCACCCAGCTCAAGCGCGGGAACCGGCTGACCCCGTCGCTGATGGTCCGGGCGCTCTGCATGGGCGACGTGCCCTTCTTCGAGATGGCCATGGCCCAGCTCGGCGGCGTGCCGTTGGTGAACAGCCGGTTGCTGATCCATGACGCGGGCAAGATGGGCATGAAGTCCCTGTTCGACCGCACCGGCCTGCCGCCCAAGCTCTACCCGGCCATGCGCATCGCCCTGGACGTGGCCAGCGAGACGGAGTTCGACGGCGGCGACCGCGACCTGGAGCGGCACCGTCGCCGCATGCTGGAGCGCATCCTGACCCAGTTCGAGGAACTGGCCAGCGACGACATCGACTACCTGCTGGAAAAGCTGTCGGACCTGACCGCGGCGGCGTGAGGGCCTGGCATCGCCCGCCTTTCCACGCCGCGGGGTCCGCCGGGCGGAACCCAAGGAATCCCTTCCCTGTTGTCCCTGTCCGACGAACGGAACAGGGGATCAACGGCGATGGCGTCGGCAGACCAGGACTCGAACCGCACCGGCTCGCGCCCCCATGACATCCACGAGGACATCGAGGCCATCCGCGCCCGGCTGAACAGCCGCATGGCCGACCTCGACCGCCGTCTGCGCCCGGCCAACGTCGCCCGCGACGGGCTTGAGATGCTGCGCAGCATGGCGGAGGGGCGGCCCCATCCCGTGGGCGACGCGATCCGCCGGAACCCCTTGCCCCTGCTGCTGATGGGGGCCGGGCTCGCCTGGATGCTGATCGAGATCGGGCGTGGCGACCGCGGCGGCAAGGAACTGACCCTCACCGCCACGCCGGTGGAAACCGACATCGCCGACCTGCTGGCCGACCTGACGGGCATCGCCCGCCAAGCCACCAAGGCCCTGCGCCAAGCCGGCGCCTCGTTGCCGGAGGGGCGGGTGCGCACCGTGCTGCGCCTGGCGGCGGAGGAGCGGGGCACCACGGCCAAACTGCTCCAGGCCGAGTCGGAGCGGCTGGGCTTCGGCTCCATCCATGGCCACGCCCCCACCGGCGACTGGGTGAAGCTCTGGCAGAAGGTGGAGGAGCTGGTCGGCAGCAACGACGAGGCCGCCATCCTCCGCGCCGTGGACAAGGCGGAGGAGGAGACCCTGGCCCGATTCCGCTCTGCCCTGCGCCGCCCCTTGCCGGACGATGTCCGCATCGCCCTGGGCGGCCGCTACCACGAGGTGGAGCGCACCCACGCCCGCCTGCATGCCTTTCGCGAGGCGACCGCCTGAACCCGAGGGGAGCCTTAGCATGTCGCATACCGGGACCGCAGACGACCACAGCCGTGGCCGCCACGCCGACACCCCGACACAGATCCCGGCCAAAGGTTGGTGGGATATCCTGAAGCGGACCTGGAGCGAGTCGAGCCGCGACAACATCAGCATCGTCGCGGCGGGGGTGGCCTTCCTGAGCCTGCTGGCCATCTTCCCGGCCATGTCGGCAACCATCGCCATCTATGGCCTTGTGGCCGACCCCGCCAGCATCCCGGAACACGTCAACAGCCTGTCCGGCGTGCTGCCGCCGGATGGGTTGCAGGTGCTCCAGGGCCAGTTGCAGAACCTGGCCTCCCAGAACAGCGGCGCCCTCAGCTTCGGCCTCGTCTCCAGCCTGGTGCTGGCCCTGTGGAGTGCGGCCGGCGGCATCAAGTCCATGATGTCCGCCCTGAACATCGCCTATGACGAGGAGGAGAAGCGCAGTTTCCTCAAGTTCACCGCCACGGCCCTGACCCTGACCCTGGGCGCCATCATGCTGCTGGTCGTGACCATCGGCATCGTCATCGCCGTGCCCGCCGCCCTGCACTTCATCGGGCTGGGGCAGGTGGTGGAGTGGGCGGTGCGCATCCTGCGCTGGCCCCTGCTGGGCGCGGCACTGATCCTGGCCCTGGCCGTGCTCTACCGCTACGGCCCCTGCCGGGCCACGCCGAAATGGCGGTGGATCACCTGGGGTGCCGCCGCGGCCACGCTGCTCTGGCTGGCCGGCTCCATCGCCTTCTCCATCTACATCTCCAAGTTCGCCGACTACAACGCCACCTACGGCTCCCTGGGGGCTGGCATCATCCTGCTGCTCTGGCTCTACCTCGGCGCCTACGCCGTGCTGCTGGGGGCGGAGCTGGACGCGGAGATGGAGCACCAGACCAAGAAGGACACCACCACGGGCCCGGAGAAGCCCATGGGCGAACGCAGCGCCTTCGTCGCCGACACGGTCGGGGAAGCGCAGACGAAGTAAGAACCTGAGCAAGTGCCGGCCACGCTTGGCTTAAGGCTGAACGCCGCTCCTGCGTTCCCTCTCCCAGGGGGAGAGGGACAGGGTGAGGGGTGGTGCGATCAGGACAGCAGACTCCTATTTGCAGGTTTCCCTTTCCGGAAATGTCCTAACCCCTCTCCCTGTCCCTCCCCCTCAGGGGGAGGGGACGCTTCGATGCCGTTCGACCTATCTGGCAACGAGCTCAACTGAAGACGCCGCCCACCATCACGCTGGCCCCCACGGTTGCTCTGTTCTACTATCGTTCCCATATAAGGGCCGGGAACGGTGGAGGGCGCTGCACATGGAAGGCTGGGTCGATGAGGGCATCCTCCTCTCCGCCAAGCCCCATGGGGAAACGGCGGCTCTGGCCGTGCTGCTGACCCGCGGCCATGGCCGCCATGTCGGGCTTGTGCATGGCGGGCAGGGGTCGCGGCAGCGCCCGCTGCTCCAGCCCGGCAACCTGCTCCAGGCCTCCTGGAAGGCCCGCCTTTCCGACCAGCTCGGCCATTACGCGCTGGAGATGGCGAAGGCCCACGCCGCCGCCGTGATGGACGACCCAACCCGTTTGGCCGCCCTGTCCGCGGCTTGCGCCCTGGTTGACGCCATCCTGCCGGAGCGGGAACCGCACCCCGCCTTGTATGACGCCACCTCCTCCCTGCTGCGCAGCCTGCCCACCGACTTTTGGGGGGAGGTCTATGTGCGGTGGGAGCTGGGCCTGCTGGAGGAGGCCGGGTTCGGCCTGGACCTGTCGGTCTGCGCCAGCACCGGCCAGCCCCCGTCGGGCAACGACTACCTCGCCTATGTCAGCCCCCGCACCGGCCGCGCCGTCAGCCTGACGGCCGGTGAACCCTTCAAGGACAAGCTCCTGGCCCTGCCCGGCTTCCTGGTGGGGCAGTCGGCTGGCGGTGCGCGGGAGGTGGCGCAAGGCCTGGCCCTGACCGGGCATTTCCTGGACCGCCACGTCTTCGCCCAACGGCATGCGGAGATGCCGCCGGCCCGCACGCGATTCGTAGAACGCTATACCCGCACGCACACCACATCTGGTACAAACCCGGCATGACTGACGCCGCACTCGAGATCCTGGACAAGCGCCTCGCCGAAGCCCTGGGCGAGCGGTACCTGTCCTACGCCCTGTCCACCATCGTCTCCCGCTCGCTGCCGGACGTGCGCGACGGGTTGAAGCCGGTGCACAGGCGGCTGCTGTTCGCCATGAGCCAGCTGAAGCTGGACCCCAGCACGCCGCCCAAGAAATGCGCCCGCGTGGTGGGTGACGTGATCGGCAAGTTCCACCCCCACGGCGACCAGTCCGTCTATGACGCGCTGGTGCGCCTGGCCCAAGACTTCGCCGCCCGGTATCCGCTGGTGGAGGGGCAGGGCAACTTCGGCAACATCGACGGCGATAACCCGGCGGCGATGCGCTACACCGAGGCCAAGATGACGGAGGTGGCGAAGGCCATGCTCTCCGGCATCGACGACGACGCGGTGGATTTCCGCCCCACCTATGACGGGGAGCAGGAGGAGCCGGTCGTCCTGCCGGCGGCCTTCCCGAACCTGCTGGCCAATGGCTCTGCCGGCATCGCCGTGGGCATGGCCACCAGCATCCCGCCCCACAATGTGGGGGAGATCTGCGGTGCCCTGAACCTGATCATCGAGCGGGAACTGCTGCCCGTCCCGGAGAAACGCCGGCCGGTGACGGTGGACGAGCTGGTACAGTGGATCCCAGGCCCCGACTTCCCCACTGGCGGCGTGCTGGTGGAGAGCAAGGATGTCATCCGCGAATCCTACCGCACCGGCCGTGGCTCCTTCCGCCTGCGCGCCAAGTGGCACAAGGAGCCGCTGGGGCAGGGCACCTGGCAGGTGGTGGTCACGGAGATCCCATACCAAGTCGGCAAGTCCAAGCTGATCGAGAAGATGGCCGACCTGCTGGCGGAGCGGAAGCTGCCGCTGGTGGAAGACATCAAGGAGGAATCGGCGGAAGACGTCCGGCTGGTCATCGTGCCGAAGAGCCGGAACGTGGACCCGGCCGTGATGATGGAACAGGTGTTCCGCAACACGGACCTGGAGACCCGCTTCAGCCTGAACATGAACGTGCTGGATGGCGGCCTGGTGCCGCGCGTCATGACCCTGCACGAGGTGCTGCGCGCCTTCCTGGACCACCGGCAGGAGGTGCTGATCCGCCGCTCCCGCCACCGGCTGGCCCAGATCGACCATCGGCTGGAGGTGCTGGCGGGTTACCTGATCGCCTACCTGAACATCGATGAGGTGATCCGGATCATCCGCGAGGAGGATGAGCCGAAGAAGGAGATGATGGCCCGCTTCGGCCTGACCGACGTGCAGGCCGAGGCCATCCTGAACATGCGCCTGCGCTCCTTGCGCAAGCTCGAGGAATTCGAGATCAAGAAGGAGCACGATGCCCTGACCAAGGAGCGGGAGGGCCTGCAAGCCCTGCTGGAGGATGAGCGCAAGCGCTGGAAGTCCATCTCCAAGGAAGTGGCGGAGATGGACAAGAAGTTCGGCCGCTCTACCGCGTTGGGGGAGCGCCGGACGGAGATCGCGGACGCCCCGGCCGACATCGCCGTGCCGGTGGAGGCCCTGATCGAGCGGGAGCCGATCACCGTGTTCCTGTCGGAAAAGGGCTGGATCCGCGCCGTCTCCAAGCACCTGACCCCGGCCGAGGCCGCGGAGGCCAAGTACAAGGAGGGCGACAAGGAGAAGTTCGTCCTGCATGCGGAGACGACGGACAAGATCCTGCTCTTCGCCAGCACGGGCAAGTTCTACACCCTGTCCGCCGACAAGCTGCCCCGCGGCCGCGGCTTCGGGGAACCGGTACGGCTGATGGTGGACCTGGCCGACGCCGAGATCATCCATGTGCTGCGCCACCGCCCGGGCCAGAAGCTGATAGTCGCCGCCACCGACGGCCGCGGCTTCCAGGTGGAGGCGGACGAGGTCGTGGCCCAGACCCGCGCCGGCAAGCAGGTGCTGAACGTGGGCGATGAGGGCTCCAGGGCCATGCTGGCCATACCGGTGGAGGGCGACACGGTGGCCGTCATCGGCAACAACCGCAAGCTCCTGGTCTTCCCGCTGGAACAGCTCCCCGTCATGGCCCGCGGCAAGGGTGTGGCGCTCCAGAAATACAAGGACGCCAGCCTGTCCGACCTGATGGTCTTCAAGCTGGCCGACGGCATCTCCTGGACCATGGGCGGCACGGCTGGCAAGACCCGCACGGTGGCCCAGCCGGAACTGAACGCCTGGATCGCCGACCGCGGCACCCCTGGCAAGATGGCCCCCAACGGCTTCCCGAAGGACAACAAGTTCCAGGACTGACCGTAGGTCGGATTAGGCGCGGACGCGCCGTAATCCGACGGTCCAAGGGCCGCGGTTGCGTCGGATTACGCTTCGCTAATCCGACCTACAAACGAAGACCCCCGCCGCTCCCGGCGGGGGTCTTGCCTTTCAGCCCTGTCAGAACCCGACCCGCAGGGCGGCGCCCACGGCCAGGTCCGGGTCGTCGCCGCGGGCGAACAGGGTCTCCCCGTTCACCAGCAGGGTCACGCCCTGGCTGACCGCCAGGCCCAGGCCGGCGCCCACGCGCCAGCCGCTGTCGTCCGGCGCCGCCAACAGGGCGGTCTGGCTGCCCAGCGGGCTGGTGCGGCGGGTGGACAGGACGGTGGTGTAGGACCGGGTGTCATCCTTCGACACGTCGGCCTGGTAGCCGGCGCGCAATTCCGGCACCAGGGCCATGCCACCGCCCAGATCGACGCTGGTCGACAGGTGGCCGCCCAGGTTCAGGGTGGTCTGCTTCACCGTCTGGCCGGGATGGTCCAGGTTCAGGTGGATGGCACTGCCCTCGTTCCAGGCGTCCAGCTTCAGCCGGTCGTATTTCACGCCCAGCACCGGGCCGAAGCGCCAGCCACCCGACTCCAGCACGCTGCCCAGCTCCACCGCGACGGAATGGCCGGTGCCCTCCGTCTCACCCGTGGCGGTCAGGCCATAGGCAAAGCTGTTGCGGCGGATGCCGTCCAGCTTCACGTCCACATAGCGATAGCTGACATCGGCGTAGAAGCCGCCCGGCAGGGCCAGGGTGGCATAGGGGCCCACGCCCCAGCTCTTGCCCCGCGCCTCGCCCAGATCGCCGAAGTCACCATCCATGTCGGCATAGCCGAAACCGACGCCGACCCGCAGCGTGTCGGTGACGGCATAATCGGCCCCCGCGCCCAGGCTCCACCCCTCCGGCTTGGACAGGCGGCTGGCGGAGTCGCTACGGTCCGCGCTGGCCCAGTCGCCCCCGGCGGCCAGGTCGAAGCTCCCCTGCTTGCGGTTGCCCGCGAAGCCGCCACGGATGGCCTGGGTGCGGCCGGTCTGGTCGGCCGCCGCCGCGCGCTGGCTGGACAGGCCCGTCTCCATCAGCGCCTGGCCCAGCAGGCCGCCGGTCAGTTGCTGGCTCTCGCTGGCCAGCGGGTCCACATAGGTGGGCAGGGTCAGCCGGTAGGCCAGCAGCATGGTGTCGTTCTCGACACCCGACGCGTCCCGATAGGCGGCGCCGGCCTGGAAGCCGTCCTGGGTCACGAAGTCGTTGTCGTTGCCCACGAACAGGAAGAAGTCGTCCGGCCGCGCCGCGTCCAGGGCCGGGGCCAGGGTCAGCGCCTCCCACTTTTCCGACAGGCACTGGGTGCGGCAGTTGGGGTTGTTGGCGGCACCGTTGACCAGGCCGAACTTGGCCAGCTGGGCCGCATCGTTCATGTCCACGAAGCTGGCGAACTGCACCGGGGTGATGCTGGCCGCCAGCACGCCATTGGGGGCGATGGGCGTGCCCGGCGTGTCATAGGCCGTGCCGGCGATGTTGGTGGCGCCGCTGATGTCGATCAGGTCGATGCGGCGGTAGAAGCTGGTGGGGCTGCTGTTCGGGGTGGCGCCGCTGCCATAGCCGTTGCCGTCGCGGGACAGCAGCAGGAACTGGGAATTGTTCAGGGCCAGCAGCTCGCTCTGCGCCGCCACACGGTTCAGGGGGCCGGCGGGGTTGCCGTTGTTGTTGTACTGGGGCAGCTGGATCACCCACTCGCCCTTCAGCACCGGGCTGCTGGGGTTGCTCACGTCATAGGACAGCAGCCTGGTGTTCCGGCGGCTGGTGTTGACGCTGGACCCGTTCAGGTCCTGGAAGGCGGCGGATTGCAGGGCCACGAACAGGGTCTTGCCGTCGGCGGACAGGCTCAGCCCCTCGAAGCCCTGGTTGTTCTGGCGGCCGGTGGTCGGGTTGGCCGGCGTGCCCTCCGCGGCGGCGAAGTTGTCCACCCCGGCGCGCTTGGGGATCAGGGCCTCGGGCGGGCGGATGGCGGACAGAAGCTGGCCGGACGCGCTGAACCGGTAGATGTAGGCACCGTACTCGTCACTGACCCACAGGCTGCCGTCCCGGGTGCGCACGATGGCCTCCGGGTCCAGGGCCAGCCGACCATTCCCCGCCTTGGGCAGGTTGGGCAGGCCGTTCGCCGCCGGGCGATAGGTCAGGGCCGTACCGTTGGTGCCGGGGTCGAAGCCGGTGAAGGGCGTGCCCGTATTGTCCGTGAACAGGATCGTGTCCCGCAGGGTCAGCCCGATCTGGTTCTGGGCCGTGGCGGAGGCACCGGTGAAGGGCGCGAAGGTCAGGTCCACCACATTGTAGCGCGGGATGTAGTTGGTGGTGGCGTTCACGTTGTAACCACGGTCCGGCAGGGTATAGAGCGTGGCGGCATAGCTGCCGTCGGCCCGCCGGGTCCAGGTCCGCAGGTCGATCTGCATGCCGGAGATGGACCCGAAGGTCTCCCCGAACTTGTCCTTCAGGTTGGCGGCCATCCGGCCCACGCCCTGCAGGCCCTGGTTGGTGAAGGTGGTGCCGTTCAGGGTGGTGGTGGACTGGGCCAGCACCGGCAGGGCCAGGGTGGACAGCGCGGTCGCCAGCAACAGGCCGCGGAACGATGATGCCATGGTGATTTCCCCGATCCTTCGTGAGGCTATTCTTTCGGGGTAGGCTGATACAGCCGCCGCGTGACGGCGGCGTTTCATCGGCATGTCAGGATTGTTGCGGTACGGCCCTGGCCGGTCCGTTTCCTTGGGCAGAATGGTCGCAGGGGCCGGAAGCGCGAAACCCCCGCCGGGAGGGCTCCCGGCGGGGGTTCCGTGCCTTGCCTGCGCTTACTTCGCGGCGATGGTCACGGTGACGGTGTCGGCGTATTCGCCGGCGATGTACTGGGCGCTGGCGGGGATGGTGACCTTCAGGTCCGCCTTGCGGCCAAACTGGGCAGTGGCGCGGTCGATCACCATCTGGCCGCCCAGGTTGCCGGACTGGCTCTCATACGCGACCTGGTAGTCGATGGCGTTGTTGCCACTGCGCAGCTTGCCAGCGTTGGCGGAGGCGAGGGTGATCCGGTAGCCCTGGCCGGCGTTGCAGGTCTCGGTGACGGAGCCGACGGTCTTCTGGTTCTCACCACCGCTCAGGTTCAGGCTCTGGCCCAGGTCCTGGACCTGGATGGTGCAGCTCTGGGTGACGGAGCCCTTGAGCTGGATGTTGCCGGAGGTGTTGGCGGAGGCGGGGGCCGCGGCGGCGACGGTGGCGGCGGCGAGCAGGGCGGCGGTGGCGAAGGACTTGAACATCGTGGGCTCCATCGGTTCGGTTTGGCGTTTGCGCCTTGATGCCGAGGAGTAATGCAGATCCGGTGCCAACCCGGTTGGCACGGCTGAATTTAGGGAAATCAAGAATTTAGAAGAAAGCCGCTTTGATCTGGTGGTCCTTGCATTTTGCAGAAACTTAGAAAATGCAAATGTTTTTGCACTATGCATGCGGAATGCAATGATCCTGTTGCCGCGCGCGGGACGGGCGTGGCACGGGTAGGCTGGCAGCAGAGTGTGGGGGCAGGGCGCAGGGTCTGATACTTCCGGGCAGTTGCCTCCCGCGGCTGGTGGGTCTCTGCGACACACCCTCGCAATGCACATGCCGTTTACAAAATCCGGCCCGGACCCGAGCCCTCCGCAACCCGGCCATCCCCGGCCGCACCCCACAAGCCGGTTGATCCGGCCAGCCCGCTCGGCCATTGTCGCAACGCTGTTGCGTGAAGGTGTGCGTTCATGAACGAAAGTAACCGGGTTTACCTGTACGACACGACCCTGCGGGACGGTGCCCAGACCTCCGGCGTGGATTTCACGGTGGCGGACAAGGCCGCCATCGCGCGGGAGCTGGACACCCTGGGCATTGATTACGTCGAGGGCGGCTGGCCCGGCGCGAACCCCACGGACGACGCCTTCTTCGCCGACGCGCCCAACCTGTCCCGCGCCCGCTTCACCGCCTTCGGCATGACAAGGCGCCCCGGCCGCAGCGCCGCCAATGACCCCGGCCTGAACGCCCTGCTGGACAGCGGCGCCCCCGCCGTCTGCATCGTGGGGAAGAGCTGGGACTTCCACGTGGACATGGCCCTGGGCATCACCCAGGCGGAGAACCTGTCCCTGATCCGCGACAGCATCGCCGCCATCGTCGCCCGGGGGCGGGAGGCGCTGTTCGACGCGGAGCATTTCTTCGACGGCTACAAGGCCAACCCCGACTTCACCCTGGCCTGCGCAAAGGCGGCCTATGAGGCCGGTGCCCGCTGGGTGGTGCTGTGCGACACCAATGGCGGCACCCTGCCGCATGAGGTGGAGGCCATCGTCACGGCGGTCGCCAAGTCGATCCCCGGCAGCCACTTGGGCATCCACTGCCACAACGACACGGAGAACGCGGTCGCCAACTCCCTGGCCGCCGTCCGGGCTGGGGCGCGCATGGTCCAGGGCACCCTGAACGGGCTGGGGGAGCGGTGCGGCAACGCCAACCTGGTCAGCCTGCTGCCCACCCTGGTGCTGAAGCTGGGGTATGAGACGGGCGTGGGGCCCGACGGGCTGAAGCGCCTCGTCCACGCCTCCCGCCTGCTGGATGAGCGGCTGAACCGCGCCCCCAACCGCCACGCGCCCTATGTGGGGGAGGCGGCATTCGCCCACAAGGGCGGGCTGCACGTCTCCGCCGTCGCCCGCGACCCCAGCAGCTATGAGCATTTGGACCCCGCCCTGGTGGGCAACCGCCGGCATGTGCTGGTGTCGGACCAGGCTGGCCGCTCCAACATCCTGTCCCGCCTGATGGAGGTGGGTATCACCCTGTCCCCCGACGACCCGCGCATCGGCCAGCTGGTGGACACGGTGAAGAGGCGGGAGTTCGAGGGCTACGCCTATGACGGGGCGGAAGCCGGGTTCGAGCTGTTGGCCCGCCGCGCGTTGGGGGAGGTACCGGACTATTTCCACCTGACCAGCTTCCGCGTGCTGGATGAGCGGCGCTGGAACGCCCGCGGCGAGTTGGTCACCATGTCGGAGGCCACCACCAAGCTGGAGGTGGCGGGCGAAAGCCTGATGACCGTGGCGGAGGGCAACGGCCCCGTGAACGCCCTGGACCAAGCCCTGCGCAAGGCCCTGATCCCCGCCTACCCGGCGCTGGAGGGCATGCGGCTGGTGGACTACAAGGTCCGCATCCTCACCCCCCAGGACGGCACCAAGGCCGTGACCCGGGTGATGATTGAGAGCGCGGATGCCACGGGCCATCGCTGGACCACGGTCGGCGTCTCCGCCAACGTCATCGACGCCAGCTTCAACGCCCTGTCGGACAGCATTACCTATTGCCTGTTCCGGGCCGGGGCGCGTATCGACAGCCGCACGGCGGCGGCCTGACCCTTACCCGCCGCCCAGCGGGAGAGTCGTCAGAGCATGTCCAGCGGCACCAACCGTCGCGAACTGGCCAAGGCGGATGCGGCGGGCATCGCCGCCGGCGGGCCGGTGGTGATCCTGATCCAGCCCCAGATGGGGGAGAATATCGGCGCCTGCGCCCGGGCCATGCTGAACTGCGGCCTCACAGAGCTGCGCCTGGTGGCGCCCCGCGACGGCTGGCCGAACGAGAAGGCCGTCTCCGCCAGCGCCGGCGCCACCGCCGTGCTGGACGGGGTGAAGGTCTTCGACACGACGGAGGCGGCGATATCCGACCTTCAGAAAATCTATTCGACCGCTGCCCGGGTGCGCGACCTGGTCAAGGACATCGTCACCCCGCGGGAGGCGGCGGCCGAGGTGCGTGCCCACATGGAGGCGGGCCGCCGCGTCGGCCTGATGTTCGGGCCGGAGCGCACGGGCTTGAACAATGACGACATTACCCTCAGCGACACCATGATCTCCGTGCCGCTGAACCCCGGCTTCTCCTCCCTCAACCTCGCCCAGGCGGTGCTGCTGGTGGCCTATGAGTGGTGGATGGCGGGGGAGGCGGGGGAGACGGAACCCCGCTACACCCATACCGGCGCCAGCCGCCCGGCCACGAAGGAAGAGCTGCACAACCTCTTCGTCCATCTGGAGGGGGAACTGGACCAGACCGGCTTCTACACCCACCCGGACAAGCGCCCCTCCATGATCCGCAACGTGCGCAACACGCTTCAGCGGGCGCACCTGACCGAACAGGAAATCCGCACCTTCCACGGCCTGATCGCCGCCCTGGTGGGCCGCAAGAAGCAGCGCACCCCGGGCGCTTAAGGGTTCAGGCACCCCGATATCACCAAGCCGAACGGTGCCCCTAGCGTCCCCTCCCCCAGTGGGGGAGGGACAGGGAGAGGGGTTGGGCTGTCTCCGGAAAGGGGAACCTGCGTACAGGGTCCTGCTGTCCTGCTCGCACCACCCCTCACCCTGTCCCTCTCCCGCCGGGAGAGGGGACGGTGCGGCTCCGTTCGACCTGATTCAGGCGAGCTTTCGCATTGGGAAAGGACGCTGACCCGTCCCTCAGCCCTGCTGCTGCTGCTGCACCGGCTGCGGCGCGCAGGGGGCCGGCTGGGCGTCGGGCAGGGGGGTGCCGTCCACCACTGCCGCGGGGGCCGAGGGCGGGCAGGGGATGGCAGCGGCGGCGCAGGGGGTTGACGCCATGGCCAAGGTCGGGCCCACCGGTGTCGGCAGGGTCCCGCCCTGCGGCTGGCTGTTGGTCGTGCCGGTGATGGAGGTGCGGATCTTCACCACCTTCTGCAACAGGTCGAACCAGAAGGGCGCGCCCAGGGACAGGGCGAAGCCGGTGATCAGCCAGCCCAGCACGAGGGTCACCCATCCCGTCGCGTCCCCAGGCGCCCCCTGGGACCAGCCCAGGGGCAGGGAGCCGACGCTGGTATAGGCTGATATGGCCGCCTGGGTCTGGCACTGGATGACCGCAGCGGCGGCATCGGTCTGCGCCTGCCCGCCGGTCGTGGCGACGGCGTCCGCCTTGCCGCACAGGCTGCCGCCCATGGGGCCGCTGATGGTCTGCTGCGCCGTGGTCACCGCCACCTCGCGGGCCACGTCATCCCGCCAGAGGTCCTCCACGATGTGGATGGTGCTGGCGTTCACCGCCACGGCCAGGACGAACCCGGCGGTCAGGTTGATGACGTGGACCTTGCGTTTGTACCAGCCGCCCACCCGGTCCATCATCTGGTCGTACCAGGCGGCGATGGCGTCCTCCGCCGCGATGGCCCGGCGCTGGGCATCGGCCAGGACCAGGCCCAGGCTCTTCCGCAACTCCCCATCCGGCAGCTTTGACACCAGCTCCTGCGCGTCGGCAAAGGTGAAGGCGGGGTCCCCTGGCGGCCTGGTCGCCCCTTCGGCCCCCGCCTGGGCTCCGTGAAGCACGTCCAGCAGGCTGATGGCGAAGACCCGGCTGGGGATGGCGCTGGGCGTGTCGCTGCCCTGGGCCAGGTTGTTGATGAGGGGGTGGGCCAGCACCTGGTCGGCCAAGCCGGCATAATTGCCCTGGTTCGGCGCGGCCCCGCTGCCGGCCTTCAGCTCCGTCCGCAGCAGCCAGGCCAACGCCGTGCGCAGCACCCCGGCCCGCAGCTTGAACGCGGCGGCAATGCTTTCCGTGATGGCGGTGACGACGATGCTCAGGACCAGATAGACCAGGACCAGCCCCAACGCCACGTCGATGATCTTCGACAAATCCACCGACATCCCCAACCCCCTCCCGCTTGTGCATAGGTCCGTTGCGACCGGTGCGAGTGTGCGTCAGCAGACCACCTAGACGGAAGGGGTAATCTTTAGGGTAGCTACCTGGCGCATGGCCGCCCCACAGCGCGGGCCGGGCGCGCAGGGTTTGACTCGGCCGCGCCGATCCGTATAGTGCCGCCCTCATTCCTGGGAAGGCGGGCGCGGCGTTCGGTGGCGTCCCGTCCCCGGTTTTGCCTTTTACCCTACGGGGGACAGGGCATCACGCGTGGGAACTACCGGGACAACAAGGGCCAGCCGAATGGCGGCCCCCATCAGAAACGGCCGCCCCCGGCGGCTGGTGGAGCAGCGATGAGCAAGCGTATCCAGGCCAAGTACAAGATCGACCGCCGCCTTGGCGTCAACCTCTGGGGCCGGGCCAAGTCCCCCATCAACAAGCGCGAGTACGGCCCCGGCCAGCACGGCCAGCGCCGCAAGAAGCCGTCCGACTTCGGCCTGCAGCTGATGGCCAAGCAGAAGCTGAAGGGCTACTACGGCAACATCGGTGAGAAGCAGTTCCGCCGCCTGTACCAGGAGGCCGTGCGCCGCAAGGGCGACAGCGGCGAGAACCTGATCCAGCTGCTGGAGCGCCGCCTGGACGCCGTGGTCTACCGCATGAAGTTCGCGCCGACCCCGTTCGCCGCGCGCCAGATCATCAACCACGGCCACATCAAGGTGAACGGCAAGCGCGTCAACATCCCGTCCTACATGATCAAGGACGGCGATGTGGTCGAGGTGCGTGAGAAGGCCAAGTCCTTCGCCCTGATCATGGAAGCCATCCAGTCCGGTGAGCGGGACTTCCCCGATTACATGACCGTGGACACCGGCAACTTCAAGGGCACCTTCCTGCGCGCCCCGGCCCTGTCCGACGTGCCGTACCCCACCCAGATGGAGCCGAACCTGGTGGTCGAGTTCTACTCCCGCTAAGGTTCCGGTCCCCTCAGGGACAGACGAAGGGCCGCTCCCCCGGGGGCGGCCCTTTTCGTTTTTCACCATCTGGTGCTTGACCAGACAACAACGGATATGGAACCTGAACCACCTTTCAAGTTCGGGGTGGCCCATGGTTGTCCGTTTCCTGTCCCGCCTGCTGGCGTCCCTGGCCCTGCTCTGGGCCCCCGCCACCCTCGCCAAGCCGGCGGAGTTCAAAAGCGACCGCATCAGCGTGGATGTGCGCGGCACCGGCCCGGACGTGGTGTTGATCCCCGGCACGGCCTCGTCGCCGGAGGTGTGGGAGAGCACGGTGGCCGCCCTGCCGGGCTACCGCTACCACCTGGTCCATGTGGCGGGCTTCGCCGGCAAGCCTGCCGGGGCCAACAGCGCCACGGGCCCCTTGCTGACCCCCGTGGCGGATGAGATCGCGCGATACGTCTCCACTGCGGGCCTGAAGCAGCCGGCCCTGGTCGGCCACTCCCTGGGCGGTACCCTGGCCATGCTGGTCGCCACCCGCAAGCCGGAGTCGGCGGGCAAGGTGATGGTGGTGGACATGCTGCCCTTCCTGGGCGTGCTGTTCGGCCCGCCCGGCACCACGGCCCAGAGCGTGGAACCCGTGGCCGCCCAACTCCGCGCCAAGACCGCCGCGTCCAGCGGGGACGACCGCCGCAAGGTGGTGGAGGCGACCATGGCTACCATGGTGACCTCGCCCGAGCTGCGCGCCGCCCCCATCGCCCACACCCTGGCCACCGACCCGGCCCTGTCCGGCCAGGCGCTGTACGAGCTGATCACCACCGACCTGCGCCCGGCCCTGAAGGACCTGAAGGCCCCCCTGACCGTCCTCTGGGTCCGCCCGCCCACCGTGCCGCTGACGGAGGAGCAGCTGGGCATGGTCTACAAGCTCTCCTACGCCACCGCCCCCCAGGCCCAGCTCAAGCACATCCCGAACAGCCTGCACTTCATCATGTTCGACCAGCCGGAGGCGTTCCGGAAGGAGCTGGGGGCGTTCCTGAAGGGGTCGTGAACCCTCACGTCCAATACAGGATGCGCGCCCCCGGCAAGGCCCGGGGCACCGCGTCCTCGAACCAGACCTTCATCCGCTTCATCTGGGCGGGCAGGTAGACGTATTTGACCGAGCGGAACTTGGTCATCTTCCTGGCGCGCTGCTCCTCGTCCATCTCCAGCTTGCTGGCGGGGTACCAGCCCGTCAGCACCTCCTTGCTGCCGGGGGTGAAGCGGTGGGTGATCAACTCCACCGACAAATCCAGGCCCGGCACGGGGGCCAGCCGGGCGGCCACGTCATCCAGCAGCGCGCCATAGGCCTCCTCCCAGCCCTCCATGGGCATGATCGGGGCGATGGTCAGGCCGACGGGATAGCCGGCGAGGGCCATGCGTCGCATGGCGTCCAGCCGGGCGGGCAAAGGCGCCGTGCCGCCCTCGAACTTGCGGGCCAGGGGGGCGGCGTTGACGCTGAACCGCACCCGGGTGCGCCGCCGGTGGGGCAGGCCCAACAGGGGGCCCACATCGTCGAACTTGGTGGTGAAGCGCAGCTGCACCGCCTCTTCCCACGCCCCGAAGAAGCGGATGAACTCGGACAGCGAACCCGTCAGGTGCTCGATCCCCAGCGGGTCGGTGTAGCAGGAGGCCTCGAACGTCGTCCCCTCCGCCTGCCGCTCCCCCGCCTTGCTGGTCACGTTGCCCTTGCCCAGGTAGGCGCGCAGGTTGCCCAATATGTCCGGCAGGTTGGCATAGGCCCGGGTGACCGGCGGCCCGCCCAGGGAGCCGGCGAGGTAGCAGTACTGGCAGTGCGCCGGGCACCCCTCCGCCAGGTCCACCCGCCAATCCGCGCTGGGCGGGATCGGCTGCAACCGCATCTTCCCCGGCGGGGCCACCACCACGGCCAGGGTGTTCTTCGCGTCAATATAGGCCCGGCGCGGGTCGTCATTGTTCAGCCCCGTCAGCCGGTCCCCGTTCAGCTCCGACACCGCCAGCCCCAGCCCGCGCATCCGCGCCACCATCCGCTGCCCGTGCTCCCACCCCAGCGCGGACTTGGTCACCAGCACCCGCTTGGGCATCCAGAGCTTCGGGGCGGGGGCAGGCAGGTCCAGGGGCAGGGCCATGGGGTGGCTCCAGGCAACGCGTGGGGAGCCGGGACAACAGGGCCTGTCAGCGTTGGTCCCCTGTGGGGCCCTGCTGCTGGGGCCGATCCCGGGAGGTGTTCAACACACCCCTGGGCCCGCGGGCCACGATCAGGTGCTCGCCCTGTGGCAGGACCAGGACCGGCATCCTCTCACCCTGCCTCACCAGCACCTGGTCCACGGGGACAAACCTCTCGGGGTCCTCCTTGGCTGCGAAGGCCTGGACCAGGCACGGCCGGGCGGAACCACACATCCACGGTGGAATGGGCACGTCGTCACGCAATCCCCCCATCCGCAGCCAATCCGGACGGCCTGACTGGTCCCTGGGGCGGGGGTGGACGACCTGGATGTCTGTTCCCGGCCCTGCCTGCCGCCAGATTGTCCCGTCGCCTTTCACCGGGACGAAAGGCTCGGTCTGGCCCGAGAGCCTGAGCAATGTCGTATAGCCGGGCGTCTCCAGGTCGCGTCGGTCCTGGGGGGAGAAGGAGACTTGATCCACGGAAAGCGGGTCTGACCCTGTCAACTCGGCGACGTACTGGCCCAGGGACTTGTATCCAGGCCCAGTCACCTTGGCCCCATGTCCAAACCCGACATGGACCAGGACCTTGGAATTGGGCTCCGTTTCGATGCCGCGCACCAGCTTTTCGGCAGCCGCCCTTTCCCGCTGGTCAATGCACTTTTCCCGCGTCTCCGCCGTGATCTCGCAATCCGGCGCAGCATCATAGGTGACCAGCTTATAGCCCAGGCCGACGGCTGTCCGGATCAGGTCCGCATAGATCGGCTCATCCGTCAGGACGCCGTAAGGGCTGCGAACCGGGGCGGCGTCCCGCCATTCGGACCCGCCAGCAATGGTCGGGAAGGCTTCCGCGGCGAAGTGGGTAAATCCCGCCTGCCGCAGGCTGACCAGCAGCCGGAGGGTGAAGGCCCGGTGCATGGGCACGTGGTGGGCCTCATTGATGAAGACGACGCGGCGCCCCTGGGCAGCCCGCGCGATCCCATCAAGGGCCGGCAAGGCGGCTGTTGCCTGTGCGGCGTCCTCATCACTTTCCGGAGGTGGGGCATCCCGGCCCCGGTTGAACACGCTGATCGCCTCATCATGGCGGCCGACATAGGACAGGTTCATGGCGAGTTGCGAGAGGAGAACCGCTTCCTTCCCCAGCACGGCTTCAACCCCGACCGCCATGGACTCTGTCGTCATGGACAGGGCTGCTTCGGCATCTGCCAAGCCCTGCAGGTAATCGAATGGCCTTTGCGACCCGCCTTGTCCCGGGGAAGCCCCCACGGTGCCGGCCAGGATGCCCATCGTGAGAAGAAACGGCGCGAAGACAAGGCGCATCGGGGCCATGCCAATCCAGGTGGGTTTGGCGTAGGCTTAGCCCCCGCACACCCCGCGCGCAATCGATACGAAGCCGATACGAACTGGGCCGCCCCGTCGCCAGGGCGGCCCGCCGTACTCACACTGGAACCCTGAAAGCTCAGGCGGCCTCGTAGGCGATGCCCTTGTCCTTCAGCAGGGTCTGCAACTCGCCGGTCTCATACATGTCGCGGACGATGTCGCAGCCGCCGACGAACTCCCCCTTCACATAAAGCTGGGGGATGGTCGGCCACTGGGAGAAGTCCTTGATGCCCTGGCGCAGGGCGGGGTCGACCAGGATGTCGATGCCCTTGAACTTCACGCCCATGTGGCTCAGCACCTGGACCACGGCGGCGGAGAAGCCGCACTGCGGGAACACCGGCGTGCCCTTCATGTAGAGGACGACGTCGTTGTCCTGGATGTCCTGCTGGATGCGCTCGAAAACCGGGTTGCTCATTGCTCTCGACCCCTTGGTGCGTCCGGGCCTGCCGGACGACTGGCCCCTATCTCGGCCAGGATGATGGAACAGGTGGGGATGGCAGACAAGGCCGTGAAGGCCCGGCCCCTGCAAGCCAGCCCCCCGGCGCGGCTCACGCGTCTTTCGGCACGGCCGTCGTCAGGGCCAGGGCGTGCAGCTCGTTGCCCATGCGGCCCTTCAGGGCGGCGTACACCAGCTGGTGCTGGGCCACGCGGGTCTTCCCCTTGAAGGTGGCGGACTCCACATAGGCCGCGTAATGGTCACCGTCGCCCCGAAGGTCGTCGATGCGCACCACCGCGTCCGGCAGGGCCTCACGGATCATCCGCTCGATCTCGCCCGCTTCCATCGCCATCGTCGGTCCCCTTTCCTGCTGGCCGAGGGCATCAACTCTTGATGCCCCCGGAGGCCGGCGACTGCCGGCCCGCGGGCGCGTGCCCGCGAAAGCCAAGCCCGCGGATGCGGGCGCCCGGCGCCTGAGGGCGCACGAATCAATGCGCTGTGCCTGCCATGAACTGCGGCAGCCACGCCTCGTTGGCCTGCTTCAGGCTGGCGATGGAGATGGCCCCGCCCGGCAAGCCGTTCAACGCGTCCCCGCCCACGGTCCCGATCTTCCGGGCCGGCACCCCCGCTGCCGTGGCGCGGGACAGCACCGCGTCCGCCTGCGCCGCCGGCACCGCCAGCAGGTAGCGGCCCTGGTCCTCCCCGAACAGGAAGCCCGCGTCGGCATCGCCCAGCTCCAGCGCAGCGCCGATGCCGCCGGCCATGGCCATCTCCGCCACCGCCACCAACAGGCCGCCGTCGGACAAATCGTGGCTGGCGGTCAGCAGCCCGTCGGCCACCAGGGCGCGGACGAACTCGCCATGCTTGCGCTCGGCCGCAAGGTCCACCGGCGGCGGCGGCCCGTCCTCCCGGCCCAGCACCTCGCGCAGGTACAGGCTCTGGCCCAGATGCCCCCGGGTTTCGCCCAGCAGCACCAGCACGTCGCCGGCGGTGCGCAGGGCCAGCCCCACGGCCGCCATCCCGTCCGCCATCAGCCCCACGCCGCCCACGGTGGGGGTGGGCAGGATGGCCTCGCCGTTGGTCTCGTTGTAGAGCGACACGTTGCCGGACACGACCGGGTAATCCAGGGCGCGGCAGGCTTCCGCCATGCCTTCGACGCACTGCGCGAACTGGCCCATGATCCGCGGCTTCTCGGGGTTGCCGAAGTTCATGTTGTCGGTGATGGCCAGCGGCGTGGCGCCCACGGCGCTGATGTTGCGGTAGCTCTCCGCCACCGCCTGCATGCCGCCGCGGTAGGGGTCGGCATAGCAATAGCGCGGCGTCACGTCGGACGTGAGGGCCAAGCCCTTCTTCGTGCCGTGCACCCGCACCACGGCCGCGTCGGCCTGGCCGGACAGGAACTTGGTGCTGGCGCCCACCTGGCTGTCATACTGCTCCCAGATCCAGCGCTTGCTGGCCAGGTCGGGGCAGGCGACCAGGGTCTTCAGCGCGTCGGCGGCACTGCCCTTCAGCACCCGCACCCCATCCTCCAGGTCCGGCTTGGCCGGGGTCGGCTCGGTGGGGCGGTGGTACAGGGGCGCCGCGTCGAATAGGGGGGCGAGGGCCAGGTCGCAATAGGTCTCCCCGTGCATCTTCAGCACGAAGCGGCCCGTGTCCGTCAGGTGGCCGATGACGGCGAAATCCAGCTCCCACTTCTCCATGATGGAGCGGGCGAGGTCCTCGCTGCCGGGCTTCAGGATGATCAGCATGCGCTCCTGGGACTCGGACAGCATGATCTCGTACGGCGTCATGCCCGGCTCGCGCTGGGGCACCTTCTCCAGGTTCAGCTCGATGCCAAGGCCGCCCTTGCCCGCCATCTCCACGGAGGAGGAGGTGAGGCCGGCGGCGCCCATGTCCTGGATGGACTGGATGGCGTCGGTGGCCATCAGCTCCAGGCAGGCCTCGATCAGCAGCTTCTCGGTGAAGGGGTCGCCCACCTGCACCGTGGGGCGCTTGCTCTCGCTGTCCTCGTTGAACTCGGCCGAGGACATGGTGGCGCCGTGGATGCCGTCGCGCCCGGTCTTGGAGCCCACATAGACCACCGGGTTCCCGACGCCCGCGGCCTTGGAATAGAAGATCTTGTCCTGGGCGGCGATGCCCACGGTCATGGCGTTGACCAGGCAGTTGCCGTTGTAGGCCTTGTGGAAGTTCGTCTCCCCGCCCACGGTCGGCACACCTACGCAGTTGCCATAGTGCCCGATGCCGGAGACAACACCGGCGATGAGCTGCTTGGTCTTGGGGTGCGACGGCTCCCCGAAGCGCAGGGCGTTCAGGTTGGCGATGGGGCGGGCGCCCATGGTGAACACATCGCGCAGGATGCCGCCCACGCCGGTGGCGGCCCCCTGGAACGGCTCGATGTAGCTGGGGTGGTTATGGCTCTCCATCTTGAAGATGGCGGCCAGCCCGTCGCCGATGTCGATCACGCCCGCATTCTCGCCCGGGCCGCAGATCACGTGCGGGCCCGTGGTGGGGAACTTGCGCAGCCAGACCTTGGACGACTTGTAGGAGCAGTGCTCCGACCACATGACGGAGTAGATGCCCAGCTCCGTGAAGGTCGGGGTGCGGCCCACGATCTCCAGCAGGCGCTGGTACTCGTCGGCCTTGATGCCGTGCTCGGCCGCCAGGGCCTCGGTGACCTCGGGCTCTTTCCAGGTCTTGCTCACGACAGGGACTCCAGCAGGCTGTCGAAGAAGGCGCGGCCGTCGGTGTTGCCGTGCAGGGGCTCGAAGGCGCGTTCCGGGTGGGGCATCATGCCCAGCACGTTGCGCTTCTCGTTCAGGATGCCGGCGATGTTGTTCATGGCGCCGTTGGGGTTGCCCTCCGCGTCCGCGGCACCGGCCGCGCCCACATAGCGGAAGGCCACCCGGCCCTCGCCCTCCAGCCGCTTCAGCGTCTCCCCATCCGCCACATAGTTGCCCTCGCCGTGGCCGACGGGGATGCGGATGGTCTGGCCGGCCTGGTAGTGGGCAGTGAAGGGGCTGTCGGTGGTCTCCACCTTCAGGTCCACCGTCTTGCAGATGTATTTCAGGGTCTTGTTGCGGATCAGCGCACCCGGCAGCAGCCCGGCCTCCGTCAGGATCTGGAAGCCGTTGCAGATGCCCATGACGCGCACGCCCTTGGCCGCCCGCTCCCGCACCACGGCCATGATGGGGCTGTGGGCCGCCATGGCGCCGCAGCGCAGGTAGTCGCCATAGGAGAACCCGCCGGGGACGGCGATCACGTCCACCTCCGGCAGTTCCGTATCCTTGTGGAAAGCCATGTGGGGCTTGCTTCCCGACACCTGCTCCAGGGCGGCCGCCACGTCGCGGTCGCAGTTGGAGCCGGGGAAGACGATGACGGCGGACTTCATCCCGCGGACCCGTTCCGTGAATGGGGAAGGGCTGCCGGCACCGGATGGGGCCGTCACCCCGATGCCGCCGCACCCTAATGGCCGAGGGGGTGGATTGCAAGGCGGGCCGCCTTTGCCGCGGCCATGGCAGCCCGGCGGAAACCGTTCGTCTCCCGACCCTTCATCACAGGCCGGACCACAGAATTTTTGTGGGAATACAGGCTCTTGCGGATGTCGGCAGGTCTTCCCACGTCAGGACTTTCGAAATCGAAAGTGGGATTCCCATGTCGCTCTATGACAAGCTCAGCATCGTCGTCATCGGCTTCGGCTCTTTCGTGGGCATGAAGTACGGCCTCTACCTGCTCTGGGCCTCCAATTAAGGGGTGGGGGCGAGCGGCACGGTGAACCGGAACGTCGCACCTTGGCCGGGCAGGCTCTCCACCCAGATCCGGCCGCCCATGTGCTCCACCAGCCGGCGACAGATGGCCAGGCCCAGGCCCGTGCCCTGGGGCTTGCCGGCCTGGGCGTCGCTGACCTGGCGGAATCGGTCGAACACCTCCTCCTGGTACTCCGGCGGGATGCCCGGCCCATTGTCGGCCACGGACAGGCGCAGCATCCCGTCCCCGTCCCGCTCCACCGACAGCACCACCCGCCCGCTCCCCTGGGGCACGAACTTCACCGCGTTGGACAGCAGGTTCAGCACCACTTGGGCCAGCCGGTCCGCGTCCCCCAGAACCAGCGGCAGGGCAGGGGGGACGGACAACTCCAGCGCCACCCCCCGCTCCCGGTAGAGGGCCTGGGTGGCATCCGCCGCGTCGCGGGCGATCCTTGCCAGATCCACCGGCCCGATGCTCCAGTCCAAGGCCCCGGCCTCGATCTTCGCCATGTCCAGCACCTGGTTGATCAGGCGGGTCAGGCGCTCGCTCTCCTTGATGATGGTGCCCAGGAACTCCTGCCGCTGCTCCTCCGGCAGGTCCGGGGTGTCATAGAGGATTTCCGACAGGGCGCGCACGCTGGTCAGGGGCGTGCGCAGCTCGTGGGTGATGGTGGACAGGAACTCGTCCTTCATCCGGTCCAGCTCGCGCAGCCGGTCATTCGCCGCCGACAGGGCCGCCGTGGCGGCCTCCAGCTCGGCGCTCTTCCTTTCCAGGCGCCGGCTGTATTCGATCACGCCGCTGGTCTCATCCAGCATGCGCAGGATGGTGGCCCGCCCCACCGCACCCCCGCCCAGGACGGAGGCCAGCGCCACCCGGGCGGAGGCCGCGCCGATGGCCCCCGCCAGAAGCCGCTCCGCCCGCCGCACCAGACCGGCGTCGGCCAGGGCCTGCGGCGGCGGGCAACTCTCCCCCGGCCCGGCCAGCCAGGCGCGTCCGGGCCCCAGGAAGCGGGCCAGCAGGCCCTCCAGCTCCGCCACCGTGGCGGTGCCGCGCCAGTCGCCGGGTTCCTCCTCCCCGTCGCCCAGCGCCTCTACGAAGGCGGGTCCTTGGGCGCGCGACCCCTCATCCTCGGGCCCCAGCACCGACAGGCCCAGATACAGCCCGACATTGGCCACCAGGCTCCAGAACAGGCTGTGGGCCAAGGGGGAAAGGCCCTGGACGCCGAACAGCGCCTCCGGTCGCAACGCCCCGATTCCCCACGGCCCCGCCAGCACCAGCCTGCTTTCCGGCACCAGGCTCGGCAGCAGCAGGGTATAGGCCCAGACCAGGGTACCACCCGCGATCCCGGCGATGGCGCCCTGGCGCGTGCCCCCGATCCAGAACAGGCCGCCCAGCAAGGCCGGGGCGAACTGGGCCACGGCGGCGAAGCTGACCAGGCCGATGCTCACCAGCCCCGCCGTGCCGCCCGCCGCCTGGACATACAGCGCCCCCAGCAGCATCAGCCCGACGATGGCGGCCCGCCGCACCATCAGGGTCAGCCGGCCCAGGTCGCGCACCCCCTCCAGCGCGCCCTTGCCGCGGAACAGCAGGGGCAGGACCAGGTCGTTGGACACCATGGTGGCCAGGGCCACCGTCTCCACGATGATCATTCCGGTGCCGGCCGACAGGCCGCCGATGAAGGCCAGCAGGGCCAAGCCTTCCCACCCCGCCGCCAGGGGCAAGCCCAGCACGAACATGTCCGCGGGCACGTTCCCCGCCGGCAGCAGCAGCAGCCCCGCCAGGGCCAGCGGCAGGACGAACAGGTTGATCAGCAGCAGGTACAGGGGGAACAGCCATTGGGCGGTGTGCAGGTGCCGTTCGTCCGTGTTCTCCACCACCATCACCTGGAACTGCCGCGGCAGGCACAGGGTGGCGGCCATGGCCAGCAGCAAGCCCGTCACCCAGGCGCCCCCCTCCAGGGCCGGCGCGCCGGTCAGCAGGCCTGCCGTGCGCGGCACCTCCGCGGCCCGCTCCAGCAACGCCCCCGGCCCCCCGGCCAGGCCCCAGACCACCGCCGCCCCCACCAGCAGGAAGGCCACAAGCTTCACCACCGCCTCGAAGGCGATGGCGGTGACCAGTCCGGGATGGTGCTCCGTCGCGTCGATGCTGCGGGTGCCGAAGATGATGGCGAACAGGGCCATCAGCAGGGCGATCCAAAGGCCGGTGTCCGCCAACCCGCCCGGCGCCGCCCCACCGGTCAGCAGCTCGAACCCCGCCGACATGGCCTTGAGCTGCAAGGCGATGTAGGGCACCAGCCCCACCACCGCCACGCACGCCACCAGCCCGCCCAATGCCTGGCTTCGGCCATAACGGGCAGCGATGAAGTCGGCGATGGAGGTGGAGCGCTGCCGTCGCGCCACCCGCAGGATCTTCGCCAGCAGCAGCGGCGCCAGCGCCATCACCAGCGTCGGGCCCAGATAGGTGGGCAGGAACCCCACCCCCGCCTCCGCCGCCCGGCCGACGCTGCCATAGAAGGTCCAGGCCGTGCAGTAGACGGCAAGGCTCAGGGCATACACAACCGGCCCGCCCACCGCCTTGCCCGCCGCCGCCCGCCGGTCCGCCCCATAGGCCAGGGCGAACAGGCCCAGCAGGTAGGCTAGGCTGACCCCCGCCACCAGCCAGACGGGCAAGGTATTGCTCACCGCCCCCTCCCGGCCCAGGCCAGCAGCAGGACCAGCAACGCCCAGGCCCCGAACAGCCAGGCCAGCAGGCCTGCCCCGGCTTCCTGCCCGAACCCCGACAGCAGGGGCGGGCTGACCATCACGCAGCCTGCCAGGAACAACCCCAGCATCCGCGCCCGGTGCCGCGCTTCCCGCCGACGCCGGGGCATCAGAAGGCGCGCTCCCGCGCGTGCAGCTCCACCGCCATGTTGGACCGGCGGATGGCGTCATCCAGGGTGACGATCCCCTGGGCCGCCAGGGCGTCCAGGAACCTCAGGAAGATGGCCGCGGTGACCAGGCTGTCCCCCAGGGCGGAGTGGCGGTCCACCACCTCCACCCCCAGGCTGGCGGCGATGCCGTCAAGGCTGTGTGTCCCGTCCTCCCCCTGGAGTTGCCGGGACAGGACCATGGTGTCCAGCACGGGCGTGTCGAATTTCACCCCCGCCGCCTTCTGCTTCATCTTCAGGAATTTCAGGTCGAAGGCCGCGTTGTGCGCCACCAGCACGGCCCCGCCGACAAAGGCGCGGAACTGCTTCAACACCTGTTCCGGCGGCGGCGCGTCGGCCACCATGGCATCGGTGATGCCGTGGATGGCGGTGCTGGCCGCGGGGATGGCGCGGCCGGGGTTGACCAGGCTCTGGAAGGTCTCCCCCGTCAGGATGCGGCCATTGACGATGCGCACCCCGGCCACGGACACCAGCTCGTCCCCCTGGCTGGGGGACAGGCCCGTCGTCTCCGTGTCGAAGACCACATAGGACAGGGTCTTCAACGGCATCCTGGCCAGCGCGTCCTCGGGCAGGGGCTGGTGCAGCAGGTCGAAGTCGAAAAACTCCGGCCGCGGCGCCGGGGCGGCCTTGCGGCGGCCGTGGGGCTCCTTGGGCAGGGGCAGGGGCACCCGGAGCCGGGACAACCCCTCGCCACAGCGCTCCGACCACAGGTCCGCGTTGTGGTAATCCAGGATGTCCGCCACGGTCAGGGCGGCCAAAGCGTCGGCCAGGCTGTCGGCCCGCCAGCCCTCCACCGATGCCGCCGCCAGCGGCTCCCCCTTCCAGCAGAGGTCGGCATAGACGAAGCGGTCGTCATGGGTGGCGGCGATGTCCAGCTCCCGCTGCCCTGTCGCCTCCGCCACCCGCTGGGCCAGCCGGGACAGCAGCAGTGCCAGGCCGTAGCTGTCCCCATGCAGCCAGCAGGGCAGGCCGGTGCAGGTCAGGGCCGGCCCCCCCTGGCGGGCGCAGCGCTCCGCCACCAGGGCGAACAGGTTGCCGGAAATGATGTCAGCCATGGGCCAGGCGGCGGTGATGCCGGCACGGTACTCCGTCGTGATGCGGGCCAGGGTGTCCTGCAACTGCCCGGACCCGGCCAGGATCACCTGCTCGAAGCCCTGCCGCTCTTCCGGCGACAGCTCCGGGTGCTCCGCCAACATCTCCGCCGCGGCGGACAGGTTCGCCAGGGGGCCGCGCACATCCTCCGTGGCGCTGCGCAGCAGCCGGTCGCGGGCGGCCAGGGACGCCATCTCCTCCGTCGCGTCCTCCAGGGTCACCACATAGCCGGTGACCGACTCGTCGGTGCCCAGGATGGCGGCCATCCGCCCTTGCAGCAGCCGCCCCTCCGCCGTGCCGGCCACGAAGCCGGCGGTGGTGCCATCCCGGTGCTCCTTGTGCCGGCCCTCGGCGATGCGCCGGGTCAGCCGGTCCAGGGTGTGCCGCACCGGCTCCGCCGTCACCAGCTCCACCAGCGGCCGGCCCAGGCCCAGGGCGGCGGCCTGGGGCAGCAGCGCCCGCGCCTCCTCATTGTATAGCAGCACCTGGTGGCGCAGGTTGCAGACCAGGACACCCTGGTGCAGGTCCCGCAGCAGGGCCGCCAGCCGGCCGGACTGTTCCTCCGCCCGCCGGGTCGCCTCCGCCACGGTGCGGTCGGTGTCCGCCTTCAGGGCCGCCACCTTAGCCGCCAGCTCCGCCACCAGGGCGGCCAGGGGGCCGATGGCCCCATAGTTCTCCGGCGGCAGCCCGCCCTTGCCGTCGCTCATCAGCAGCACCGGCACCTGGGCCGCCAGGCGTTTGCCGGGATTGATGACCCCCAGCCGTACCAGCCCCCAGACCAGCGCCACGGCGATCCCCGCCACGGCGGCAGAGACGAAGGCCATGGTCAGAACCGGGTCCGGCGACCCCCGCACCACCCAGGGCAGGGAAAGGCACAAGGCCGCGGCGCCCAACGCGATGAACAGGGCGACCCGCCCCAGCCGGGCCGCGTCCATCAGGCTTCCCCGCCCATGCCGGCCGTCACGGCCCACCCCCGGCCAGGTGGCGGCGAACCGTCTCAACCAGGTCGCGGGTGGAGAAGGGCTTGGTGATGTAGTCGGTGGCGCCCAGGGCCAAGCCCTTCTGCTTCTCCACCTCCCGGCTCTTGGCGGTCAGCATCAGCACGGGGATGGTCGCCCAGCCCGGCTCTGCCCGTATGGCCTGGCACAGGTCGAACCCGTCCCGCCCCGGCATCATGGCGTCCAGCAGCACCAGGTCCGGCCGCTCCTCCAGCATGGCGGGGATCACCGCGGACCCGTCCCGCACCACCCGCACCCGGTAGCCCGCCTTCTTCAGCAGGAACTCCAGGGACAGGACGATGCTCGGCTCGTCGTCGGCGACCAGGATGCTGTGCGACATCAGGCGTTTCCCCCGTGCCGCCCCGTCCGCACCGTGTGCCGGCGCTGGCCGTTGGCATATCAGGGCGGCCGCATGCAGGCAGTGTAGGCCCTTGGCGAACAAGGGATCAAGGGCGCCCCAGGGGCATCACCGGTGCGCCACTCTGCCACGCGACGAAGGTCGCCCAGCGGCGTGGTCGGTCTTTCCCCGCCCGCTCATTCCCCGAGGAAGAAGTGCCGGATGCCCAGGATGATCAGCTTCACCACCACATAGATGCTGGTGGCGGCGACGACGGTGGAGGCCGCGGCCGCCACATAGCCGATCAGCATGACCAGCCCGTCCCGCTCCAGCAGGGCGATGGCCATGATGGCGATGGCCACGGCGGGGAACAGGTTGCCCAGCGGCACCGGCAACACCAGGATCACCGACAGGAACAGCACCACCGCCCCCGCCACCCGCTCCGCCAGCCCGGCCACCATCCCGGGCAGGCGGGGCTTGGCCACCCGCTCCACCCGGCGCATGTAGGGCAGGGCCTTGTTCACCATGGTCAGCATGTCTGACCGGGCGAAGCTGCGGTCGCGCAGGAAGCGCGGCAGCCAGGGCCGCGGGCTGCCCAGCAGCATCTGGAAGGCGAACAGCAGGATCGGCATCCCCGTGACGGTGGAGACGCCGGGCGGCCCGGGCACGCAGTTTGGCAGGGCGCAGAGCAGCATCAGCAGCCCATAGGCCCGCTCCCCCATCCCGTCGATCAGCATGCCGATGCTGACCCGGTCCGCCGGCACGCCGGTGGGGGACGCGGGCGCGTCCGGCCCGTCGCCGGCCAGGAAGGCCAGCAGGATGTCGCTCGTCCGGGGTTCCGGCTGTCTCATGGGCATCGCGGGCGACTCCGCCGCGGCACACCGCGGCGACAGCGGTCGGGGAGGGTTTCAGCCGAGGTTGAAGCGGGTGATGGCGGCGGCGATGTCGTCCTGGAAGGCGGGACCCAGCCGGATCACGGCGGTCTGGTCCGGCATCCCCTTCAGCGCGTTGGCGTCCAGGCTGGTCAGCAGGGCCATGGGTACCTTCTCGGTGACGGAGATGGCCTTCAGGCCGCGGATCAGGTCCACGCCGCCCAGCCCGTCCATCACGGCGGCGGCGATCACCATGTCGGGGGGCATGCGCACCGCGATGCTGATGGCCTCGATCGGGTCCGGCACCACGTTGACCTTGAAGCCGCAGGCCGCCAGCTCCTGCGAGACCTTCTTCGCCACCAGCTTGTTCGGGGTCACCAGCATGATGTCGACGTCGCGGACCTCGACCTCGGTGATGTCGAACTCGTACCGCACCGGCAGGGCGCGGATGATCTGGTTCGTCTCCACCAGGGTGGGCTGCAGGTCCCGCTCCGCCATCTCGGCGATGCGGTCGGCGAAGGTGTGCAGGTGCGCCACCTGCTTCCCGTCTAGGTCCCGCAGGCCCGACAGGTAGGTTTCCATGCGCTGGGCGATCAGCGTCACGATGGGGAAGCCGAAGGTGGCGCCGGTGCCCTTCAGGCTGTGGGTCTCACGCCTGATGTCGCGGATCGTCTCCGCCGCCGTGCGCCGGCCCTCCCGGACCTCCTCCAGCGCGCGGTAGACACCGCCCAGCCGGTCCTGCACGTCGTCCCGGAACTCCAGCCGGAGCTGGTCCATCAGTTCATCGGAATCGTGAAGCTCGGCCATTCGTTTCCCCCACCTTTGCAGCCCCTTGTACGCCCGCGGACGCGGGAGGGGCAAGCCGAAGGGTGTGACGATTCAAGTGTCGAGCCGTCGCAGGGGTCGGGCGGGCTCCGCTTGAACGTGTCTACGGACGGCGAAGGGTAACCCCGAAAAGCGAAGGGGCCGGCAGGTCGCCCCGCCGGCCCCTCGAACTCAAGCTTGGCCCGACCTCAAGCCGCCTTGCGCAGCTCCAGGTTTGCCCAGACGGACAGCAGGGCGTCCACCAGATGGTCCATCTTGCGGTCGTCGTGGTACGGGGTCGGGGTGATGCGCAGCCGCTCCGTCCCGCGGGGTACGGTGGGATAGTTGATGGGCTGCACATAGATGTTGTGGTTGGTCAGCAGGTCGTCGCTGGCCTGCTTGCACAACCGCGGGTCGCCCACCAGCAGCGGCACGATGTGGCTGGCCGACGGCATGACCGGCAGCCCGGCCTGCGCCAGCCGGCGCTTCAGGGTGGCCGCGCGCTCCTGGTGCAGCTGGCGCATCTCGTCATGCTCCTTCAGGAACCGGACGCTGGCCAGGGCACCCGCCGCCAGGACGGGGGCGAGGGAGGTGGTGAAGATGAAGCTGGAAGCGAAGCTGCGGACACAGTCCACCAGGGCCGACGACCCGGTGATGTAGCCGCCCATCACGCCATAGGCCTTGCCCAGCGTGCCCTCGATCACCGTCAGCCGGTGCATCTGGCGGTCCCGCTCCGCCACGCCGGCGCCGCGGGAACCGTACATGCCCACCGCATGGACCTCGTCCAGGTAGGTCATGGCGCCGTGCTTCTCGGCGACGTCGCAGATCTCATCGATGGGGGCGATGTCGCCGTCCATGGAATAGACGGACTCGAACGCCACCAGCTTGGGCAGGGACTTCGGGTAGCGGGACAGCAACTGGTCCAGGTGGGCCGGGTCGTTGTGCCGGAAGATGTGCTTCTCCGCCCCGGAGTGGCGGATGCCCTCGATCATGCTGGCGTGGTTCAGCGCGTCGGAGAAGACCACGCAGTTCGGCAGCAGCTTGGGCAGGGTGCTGAGGGTCGCCTCATTGGAGATGTAGCCGGAGGTGAACAGCAGGGCCGCTTCCTTGCCGTGCAGGTCCGCCAGCTCCTGCTCCAGCAGGACGTGGTAGTGGTTGGTGCCGGAGATGTTCCGGGTGCCGCCGGCGCCGGCGCCGCACTTGTGCAGCGCGTCCACCATGGAGCCGATCACGACCGGATGCTGGCCCATGCCCAGATAGTCGTTGGAGCACCAGACGGTGACGTCCTTCGGCTGCCCGGCGGGCTCCGGGTAATAGGAGGCGACGGGGAACTCCCCGACCTTGCGTTCCAGATCGGCAAAGACGCGATAGCGGCCTTCGCGCTTCAGCCCGTCGATCTGGCTCTTGAAGAAGCTCTCGTAATCCATGGGCCGTGGTCCCGTGTTGGCCGATCCAGTCTCACCCCGGCCGGAAGGATTGTCCATCCCTATATAATCCAGCGCCGATCCCGCTGGAACGCCTACGCGTCCCATTGTCGCGCGGTTTGGCACCCGACCGTATGCGACTTTGGCATCAACCTGAAAGGCGCCGCATTGATTTCGCTCAATTCATCATTCCGGCGCCGCGCGGTTTCCTGAGCCTTCGCGTATTGCGAGTGTCAGGCCGTCACTTTCTTCGCCGCCGCACGCTTTGCGGGTGCCTTGGCAGCCGTGGATTTGGTTGCGGACTTGGTCCCCGCCGCCTTCGCCGGGGCCTTCTTGGCAGGGGCCGCCTTCTTCGCCGGGGCCTTCTCCGTCTCGGCCGCAGCGGGGGCAGGGGCCTTGCCCGAGTCCTTGGCCGCCTTGGCCGCCAGCAGCTCCACCGCCTGCGGCAGGGTGATCTCGTCCGCGTTCATGGATTTCGGGATGCTGGCGAACAGCTTCAGGTGCTTGACATAGGGCCCGAACCGGCCGGAGCCGACGCTGATCGGCTTGCCGTCCTTGGGATGCGGCCCCAGCTCGCGCCCCTGCACCGCCTTCTTCACCGGCCCGTCGCCCAGCAGCACCACGGCCCGGTTCAGGCCGATAGTCAGCACGTCGTCGTCGGCGGTCAGGTTCTTGTAGGCGTCGCCATGCTTCAGGTACGGCCCGAACCGGCCGATGCCCGCCAGGATCTCCTGGCCCGAGCTGGGGTGCGTGCCCAACGAGCGGGGCAGGGCCAACAGCCGCAAGGCAATGTCCAGGTCCACGTCCGCCGGGTTCAGCCCGCGGGGCAGGGACACGCGCTTGGGCTTGTCTTCCTTCGACGCGGCGGCACCAAGCTGCACATAGACGCCATAGGGCCCGCGCTTCATCTGCACCTGCAGGCCCGTCTCCGGGTCGGTGCCGAGGTCGCGGTCGCCCTCCGCCTGCTCCCCTTCCTCCCCGGCCACGGCCAGGGGGCGGGTGTACTTGCAGTCGGGGTAGCGGGAACAGCCGATGAAGGCCCCCGTCTTGCCCAGCTTCAGCCCCAGCCGGCCCTGGTGGCAGTTGGGGCAGACGCGGGTGTCCACCACCTTGCCGTCCGGCCCGGTGACCTGGGGGAAGAAGTGGGGGCCCAGCGCGGCGTCCAGCGCGTCCAGCACCTGGGTGATGGTCAGGTCCTTGGTCCCCTCCACCGCCTTGGAGAAGTTGAACCAGAACTCCCGCAGCACGTCCTTCCAGAAGACGCGCCCGCCGGAGATGTCGTCCAGCTTCTCCTCCAGACCCGCCGTGAAGTCGTACTGCACATAGCGGGGGAAGAAGCTCTCCAGGAAGGTGGTGACCAGCCGGCCCCGGTCCTCCGGCACGAAGCGCCGCTTGTCCAGCCGGACATATTCCCGGTCCTGGAGCACCTGCAAGATGGACGCATAGGTGGACGGCCGGCCGATGCCCAGCTCCTCCAGCCGCTTCACCAGGCTGGCCTCGGAGTAGCGGGGCGGCGGCTGGGTGAAGTGCTGCTCGCTCTTCAGGGCGCCGCGGGTCAGGTCGTCGCCGTCCTTCATGGCGGGCAAGCGGCGGTTGCCCTCGTCCTCGTCGCCGTCGTCGTCCCGGTCCTCCTGGTAGACCTTCAGGAAGCCGTCGAAGCGGATGACGCTGCCGGTGGCGCGGAACACCGCCTCGGCACCCTTGCTCATGATGTCGACGGTGACCTGGTCCAGGATGGCACTGGCCATCTGGCTGGCCACGGTGCGCTTCCAGACCAGCTCGTAAAGCCGCAACTCGTCCTTGTCCAGGTACCGGGCCACGTCCTCGGGCCGGCGGAACAGGTCGGTGGGGCGGATCGCCTCGTGGGCCTCCTGCGCGTTCTTGGCGGCAGACTTGTAGATGCGCGGCTTCTCCGGGACGTAACTGTCGCCCCAGGTGCTGTCGATCAGCCGCCGCGCCCCGTCGATGGCCTCCTGGCTCAGGGAGACGCCGTCCGTACGCATATAGGTGATCAGGCCGACGGTCTCCCCGCCGATATCCACACCCTCATACAGCTTCTGGGCCGTGCGCATGGTCTTCATGGCGCCGAAGCCCAGCTTGCGGCTGGCTTCCTGCTGCAAGGTGCTGGTGGTGAAGGGGGCGTAGGGGTTGCGCCGCACCTCCTTGCGCTCCACCCGGCCGACCTTAAACAGCATGGGGCGGATGCGGGCCAGCGCCGCCTCGGCCGCCCCCTTGTCGCCCAGGCTGAACTTCTCCAGCCGCTTGCCGTCCAGCTGGGTCAGGCGCGCGGTGAAGGACTGGCCGGCGTGGGTCTTGAACTCCGCCTCGATGGTCCAGTATTCCTGCGGGCGGAACGCCTCGATCTCCGCCTCGCGCTCACAGACCAGCCGCAGGGCGACCGACTGCACCCGGCCGGCGGACTTGGACCCCGGCAGCTTGCGCCACAGCACCGGCGACAGGGTGAAGCCCACCAGATAGTCCAGGGCGCGCCGGGCCAGGTAGGCCTGCACCAGCTCCTGGTCCACGTCGCGGGGCTTGCGGATGGCCTCCTGCACCGCGGACTTGGTGATCTCGTTGAAGGTGACGCGCTTGACGTCCGCCTTGCCCAGCAGCTTGCGCTCGGCCAGCAGTTCCTTCACGTGCCAGGCGATGGCCTCCCCCTCCCGGTCCGGGTCGGTGGCCAGGTAGACTTTCTGCGCGCCGCGCACGGCCCGGGCGATCTCGTCCACATGGCGCTTGGAGCGGTCGCCCAGCTCCCACTCCATGGCGAAATCCTCTTCCGGCCGCACGGACCCGTCCTTGGGCGGCAGGTCCCGCACATGGCCGAAGCTCGCCAGGACGGTGAAGTCGGAGCCGAGATACTTGTTGATCGTCTTGGCCTTGGCCGGGGACTCGACGATGAGGACGCTGCTGCCAGCCACGGGAGGCCCTTTACCCCAACGGAAATGTGCAAGGGGGCCCTCAACCCACCAGGCTGACCTGGCCCCCCGGATGCCGATGCAGCCGCCCCGCCAGCTCAAGCTCCAGCAAGACGGTCAGCACCACCCCGGCAGACAATTGGCAGCCCCTGACAACTTCGTCAATGAGGACGGGGGTGGGGGACAGCGCCTCCAGCACCAGCCGCCGCGCCTCCTGGAGGTCCCGCTCGTCGGCGGCGACCGGCCCCGCGGCCCGGTAGAACCGCTCCTTCTCCGCCAGCGGGCGGGTCGCCGCCTGGCGCAGCACCATGACCACGTCGTCCGCGCTTTCCACCAGCACGGCCCCGTCCTTCAGCAGCCGGTTGCAACCCTGGGCCCGCGGGTCCAGGGGTGAGCCCGGCACGGCGAACACGTCCCGGCCCTGCTCCCCCGCCAGCCGGGCGGTGATCAGGGAACCGGACTTCAGCGCCGCCTCCACCACCAGCACGCCCAGGGACAGGCCGGAGATCAGGCGGTTCCGCCGGGGGAAGTGCCGGGCCTGCGGTTCGGTGCCCAGGGGCGACTCGGCCACGATGGCGCCGCGGTGGCGCAGATCCTCATACAGCCCCTTGTTCTCCGGCGGATAGACCACGTCCGCCCCGCCGGCCACCACGGCCGCCGTGCCGCCGGCGATGGCCCCCAGATGGGCCGCGGTGTCGATCCCCCGGGCCATGCCCGACACCACCAGGAACCCGGCCTCCGCCAGGTCGCGGGCCAGGGTCTCCGCCATCTTCCGCCCGTTGACGCTGGCGTTGCGCGCGCCAACCACGGCCACGCTGGGCCGTTGCAGCAGTTGCGCGAAGCCCAGCACGCTCAGCACCGGCGGCGCGTCGTCGATCCCGGCGAGGGGCAGGGGATAGTCCGGCTCCACCGCACAGACCAGCCGCCCGCCCATCCTGTCCAGGGCCGCCAGCTCCCGCTCCGCCTCCGCCTTGCCGGGCACCCGCAGGGGCTGCGCCCGGCCGCCGCGCCGGGCCAGGTCGGGCAGGGCCGCCAGCGCTGCCGCGGCGCTGCCGAACCGCTCCAGCAGCCGGGCGAAAGTCACGGGCCCCACATTCTCCGCCCGGGAGAGGCGGAGCCAGTCCAGGCGCTCTTGCGCGTTCAACGGGCGTCGGTCGATCTGCATACAAGAAGGGTTGTGGAATTCGTAGGTCCCGTCAACCCCTTTGCGCCTGCCGGGTTACTCCATTCGATAGAGCTATGGTAAGCTCCCTGGATACGCGCGGCCGTCCTATGGCCGGCATGTCAGGGGGAGAGGGCGTCGATGATCCCGCAGCAGTGCATCGATTTCATCATCACCGAGGAAACGGGCGGCCAAGCTTATTACACCAAGTTCGCCTGCCACCCGGTCTGGCCGGGCGGGGCGTCGGGCATCACCATCGGCGTCGGCTATGACCTGGGGCAGAACACCCTGGCCGACCTCAAGGCCACCTGGGGCGACCTGCTGGACGCCGCCACGATCCAGCAGCTCGGCACCGCCGTGGGCATCGTCGGCTCCCCCGCCAACCAGGCGAAGCTCCAGGCCCTGGTGGCCCAGCTCAAGGGCATCACCATCCCCTTCGCCGACGTCGTCCAGGTCTTCACCACCAAGTCACTGCCCGTGTATGAGGCCAAGACCCTGGCGGCCTTTCCCGGCCTGGACAAGCTGAACGGCCTTTGCATCGGCGCCATGGTCAGCCTGGTCTACAACCGCGGCACGGTCCTGACCGGCCCCACCCGGACGGAGATGCAGGCCATCCGCGACCTGATCGCCCAGGGCAAGCCGGAAGGCGTGCCGGCCCAGTTCACGTCCATGAAGCGCCTGTGGCCCAACGCCCCCGGCCTGCAGAAGCGCCGGGACGCGGAATCCCAGATGTTCCAGCAAGGCCTGAACGCCATGGCCGCCGCGCCGGTGGCGTGAGGGTGCTGGTCAGGGGGTGGGGGTGGCCCCGGCCGCCTCCGCCTTCTTGCCGCCGATCCGCGGCTCGGTCCCGGCCAGCAGGCGGGTTATGTTGTCCTTGTGGCGGACGAACACCAGCACGGCGATGAAGGCGGCCAGACCCGCCACGGCGGGACCCGACCACCACCAGCCGAACAGGGGCGACAGGGCCAGGGCCACCAGGGCCGACAGGCTGCTGATCCGGAACACCACCGCCGTCAGCAGCCACATGCCGCAGGCGAACAGGCCCACGGGCCAGGATATGGCCAGCAGCACGCCCAGGGCGGTGGCCACCCCCTTGCCGCCCTTGAAGCCCAGCCAGACCGGGAAGGCGTGGCCCAGCATGGACCCGCCCGCCGCCAGCAGCGCCGACTCTTGGCCCCCCAGCCAGAGGGCCAGCAGGGTGGCGATGCCGCCCTTGCCGCTGTCCAGCAGCAGGGTCGCCAGCGCCAGCGGCTTGTTGCCCGTCCGCAGCACGTTGGTGGCGCCGATGTTGCCGGAGCCGATCTTGCGGATGTCGCCATAGCCGGCCAGCCGGGCCAGCACCAGGCCGAAGGGGATGGAACCCAGCAGGTAGCCGCCCAGCGCGGCGGCCGCCAGGACCAGGGCAGACGTCTCGACCATCGGTATCGCCCCCCTCAGGCCGACGCGCGGGTATGGACGGTGCGCCCGTCCACCACGGTGCGCAGGACCATGCCCTGCACCGGCCGCTTGTCGAAGCAGGTGTTCTTGGATTTGGACGCCAGCCGGTCCCCGTCCACCTTCCAGGGCCGGTCCAGGTCGAACACCACCAGGTCCGCCGGCCCGCCCTTCGCCAGCCGGCCCAGCGCGGGCAGGCCCAGAATGTCCGCGGGCACCTTGGTCACCTTGTCCAGGGCCGCCAGCAGGGGCAGGGCGCCCTTGTGGTGCAGCTCCAGCACCAGGGGCAGCAGCGTCTCGAACCCCACGGCACCGAAGGCCGCCTGGGCGAAGGGTACCCGCTTCTCATCCTGGTCGTGGGGCGTGTGGTCGCTGGCGATGGCGTCGATGGTGCCGTCCGCCAACCCCTCCACGATGGCCCGGCGGTCCATCTCCGTCCGCAGTGGCGGGTCCAGCTTGAAGAAGGTGCGGTACTCGCCGACATCCTGCTCCGTCAGGGCGAAATAGGGCGGGGCCGTGTCGCAGGTCACCCGCAACCCCTTGGCCTTGGCCCGGCGGATCACCTCCACCGACTCGGCGGTGCTGATATGGGCGGCGTGGTAGCGGCCGCCGGTCATCTCCACCAGCCGCATGTCCCGTTCCAGCATGATCACCTCGGCCATGGCCGGGCTGCCGGACAGGCCCAGCCGGCTGGCGATCTCCCCCGCGTTCATCACCCCGCCGGACAGGCGCGGCTCCGCCGGGTGCTGCATGATCGGCTTGCCCCAGACGGTGGCATAGGACAGGGCCCGGCGCAGCAGCAGCGCGTCCGCCACGGCGCAGGTGCCGTCGGTGAAGCCCACGGCCCCCGCCTCCGACAGCAGGCCCATCTCCGTCAGCTCCTTGCCCGCCGTCTCCTTGGTCAGGGCGCCATAGGCGAAGACCTTGACCAGCTTGGTCTCCCGCGCCCGGCGGGCGATGAATTCCAGCCCCGACACGTCGTCGATCACCGGATCGGTGTTGGGCAGCACCGCCACCGCCGTGATGCCGCCCGCCGCGGCGCTGCGGCTGGCGGTGGCAATGGTCTCGTTATGCTCGAACCCCGGCTCCCCCACCTGGGCCCGCAGATCCACCAGGCCGGGCGCCAGACAGGCCCCGGCGCAGTCCACCACCTGGATGCCCTCCGGCACCCCGTCGGCGAACAGCCCGGGCCCGAAGTCCGCCACCTTCGCCCCCTCCGTCAGCAGGGTGCCCAAGGCATCCAGCCCCGTCGCGGGGTCCAGCAAGCGGGCGTTGGTATAGGCGGTGCGGTTGGTCATCAGGCAACTCGGCTCACGGCGGGGAAGGCAGTCGAACTCTGCATAAACCGCCCGGATTGTCGAGATGCGGTGACGGTCCGGCAGCCCCTTTTCGGCGCGGGCCCGGAATTACGACGTCCGCCGGTGCGGTGCCCGGCGGACGTCGCGAATGCCGCCCCTGGTGGGCGGTTATGGGGATCAGACCTGCCGGATGAGGATGGCGCCGACGGTGGGTTTGGCCGCGTCGTTCACCGGCCCGGCAGGCAGGAAGGCGACGACCGGCTTCGCCAGCATCTTCGCGGAGATGGCGCCGCTGGCCACCTCATTGGTGATGTCGAAATAGGCGTTCACCCCGCCCGCCGTGCCACCATGAGCGGAATGGTCCATGTCGGCCGGCATGGCCGGGAAGAAGGAGACCTGGCCGACATAGGTGCCGGACTTCGCATCCTCCCCGATATAGACGTTGAAGGCCTGGCCCACCGGCCCGGACTGCACGAGCTGGCTCAACTCCAGGACCATGCGCTTGCCCGCGGCGGGCGCCTTCGGGGCAGCCTGGAACAGGGCTGTGCCCTCACTCGTGGAGGTGAGGACCGCACGGGTCAGCCCGGCGCCCAGCACCGTAGGGCCCGTGGCCGCCGCCGCCTGGACCGGGGCGGGAGCGGCCGCACCGACAGGGGCCGTGTTCACAGCGAGCTGCAGCGTCTCCACCTTGGCTGTGCCGGGCCCGAACTGCGCGCCGTAATAGGCGTCGAAAACGTAGCCCAGCTCCACCGTGTCGCCCACCTTGGCGGCGTTGTAGCTGACCGCGTTCCCGTTGCCGTCGGCGAAGGTGTAATCGTAGCTCGTCCACTCGGAAAGCGGGTTCTGGCCGCCGTTCTTGTTCCAGCTGGCCCAGACGCGGTCCACGTTGGAATGGTGCAGCCAAAAGATCGGGTCGTTGGCGGCCGTGGGCACATAGCCCATGCCCTTCTCGTTGCCGACATAGTCGTGGACGATGCCGTGGGGATTGCTGTTCAGGCCGTTGCAGAACCCCGCCACCCCGCTCGCATCGTCATAGGTGGTGGCCTGCATGCAATTCAGGTTGATCGCCCCCTCCGGCTGGCCCAGGTCGATGGGCGTGCCCGCATTGACATCGATGTTGTAGGTCTTGCCGGTCTTCGGGTCGGTGTAGACGTACTTGTTCCGGTCCGGACGGTAGAGGGACTTGTAGAGTGGATCGTTCGGTTGGCGGAACTCCTCCGGCAGGGACTTCTGCGTCGGGTCCAGGTAATCCCAGTAGGGCAGGGTGAATTCCGGCTTGCCGGAGATGGCGCGGATGATCTCCTCGAAGCAGAGCACGTACATGCGGTGCCAGGGCAGGAACATGTAGGCGTTCTGAGCCTTTAGGTGCGACTGGCACATGCTCCACATCTGTTCGGCGAGCTGCCGGTTCGGGTCCTTGGAGGCGCCGTAGACCTCCAGGATCTTCGGGAGCTTGGTCGTCAGGTTCTGGGGGCCGGGGATGAAATGCGTGTACCACTGGAAATCCCAGGACCGCGGGTCCTTGGTCTGCAGGGCCATCATCTTGCCGACCGCATCGGCGTAGATGGCCAGCATCTGCTTACCTTTGGCCGAGTAGGCATTGTACCGCACGGTCGGCTGCTGGGCGCTGGCGACCCGGGCGAGCAGGCCAGGCACCGCAAGGCTGCCAATACCCGCCATCGTTCCGATCAGAGCCCCACGGCGCGAAATGGTCATCATGCGTATACCTCCTTAGCATTGATTTTTTCGAGGGGATGGCAGTTTTATCAGGTATATTCAATATACCCAAGTGCGCTTTCAACGCGATCTGTAGGTGGAGTTATCGGAATAAGCGATACGTGGTTCAGCCGCCGGCAATCAGAGATAGGCTGTGCAGCCGCGGATCGGACCCGGCCGCGATCGGACCGGAGTGCAAGATACCCACCCAAATCTCCCCCGCCTCCGCAAAGCGGCGGCCGATCAGGCCCGTCACTTCCGCACTGAAATCAATGGGCGGGTCTTCTTCGGCCGTGTAGCTGCGCCCGACGGCGTTGAAGAAGGAGAGAGCGCCGACGAAGCGCGCCCGCGGCCATAGCGCCGGCGGGGCGGCGGGGTCGATGCCGAGATAGAGGTTGAATGGCCGCGACACCGGCCCCGCCGCCATCAGGCCATAGCAGGTGAGGTGGATCCGCGCGCCGGGGCCGACCCGGTCGAGCGCTGCCCGGAAGCTTGGCGCCCCGCCGTCGGGCACTAGCCGCACCAGGGTCGCCACCCCGTCCAAGGGAATGGGCCCAGGCTCCGCCGGGACGGCCAAACGGACGGGGCCGGTCGTGGGGGCGGGTTGGGAGCGGTCGGAGGCCCAAGCGCTGGAGAGGCCGGCCACCGGCGCCAGACAGGGCAGGCCCATGGTGACTGCCAGCAAACGCCGCCTGATCCTGTCCGTCATCGATCCCTCCTATTGCATCGAGTGACCGGTGACATGGTCGCAGATGCGGTTCCAAAACGATAGGATGTATCAATGGCGAAAATACGGCCGTCACCGGCGGCAACTAGTCCTGCCCTTTATTGCAGGGTCCCAAGCCGACGGTGTCCGCGTCCTCAGTTCCGGCCGCGGGTCAGTAAGTCCAGGCACGCCATCCGCACAGCCACGCCCAGTTCCACCTGTTGCAGGATGAGCGACCGGTGGATGTCGTCGGCCACCAGGCTGTCGATCTCCACGCCCCGGTTCATCGGGCCGGGGTGCATGATCAGGGCGTCGGGCTTGGCCAGCCCCAGCTTGTCCCGGTCCAGGCCGTAGAAGCGGAAATACTCCCGCTGGCTGGGTAGGAACTGGCCCTGCATGCGCTCGCTCTGCACGCGCAGCATCATCACGATGTCGGCGTCGCGCAGGCCGGTGGCCATGGTGTGGTGCACCTCCACCCCCATCCGGTCCACGGCCGCGGGCAGCAGGGTGGGGGGCGCCACCACGCGCACCGTGGCGCCCATGATGTTCAGCAGGTGGATGTTGGACCGGGCCACGCGGCTGTGCAGCACGTCGCCGCAGATGGCGACGGTCAGGCCCTTCAGCTTGCCCTTGCGCTGTCGGATGGTCAGGGCGTCCAGCAGGGCCTGGGTCGGGTGCTCATGCTGGCCGTCGCCGGCATTGATCACGGCGCAGTTCACCTTGTCCGCCAGCAGCTTGGGCGCGCCCGATTCCTGGTGGCGCACCACCAGCACGTCCAGGTGCATGGCGTTCAGGGTCATGGCCGTGTCGATCAGCGTCTCCCCCTTCTTCACGGAGGAGCCATCGACGGACATGTTGATGGCGTCGGCGCCCAGGCGCTTGGCCGCCAGCTCGAAGCTGGTGCGGGTCCGGGTGCTGTTCTCGAAGAACAGGTTCACCACGGTCTTGCCGTTGAGGGCCCTGCTCTTCCGCTCCTGGCTGCGGTTCTGGGCGACATAGGTGTCCGCCAGATCCAGCACCAGGTTGATCTCCGGCGCCGTCAGCCCCTCAATCCCCAGCAGGTGCCGGTGCGGGAACGCATGCGCGCGCCCCTCCAGGTCATGGGGATGCACGAAGGTCGGGGCGGGGGTGGGCATGGCGGTGTCCATGGGCCGGGACTATGGCAGGCGGGAAGCGTCAGGGTTCCCGATGGTCACCCCGACCTACGGGGCACGTGATACCGTAGGTCGCGGGTGAGCGCCAGCGAACCCCGACACCCCAAGCTCACGCCACCCCGTGTCGCTTGAACCAGGCGAGGCACCGCTTCCACCCGTCAGCCGCCGCGTCGGGCGTATAGCTCGGCCGGTAGTCGGCGAAGAAGGCGTGCGGGGCGCCGGGGTACAGCACGATCTCGCTGTCCGTCTTGCCGGCGGCCTTCAGCGCCTCACGCATCTTCTCCACGTCCGCCACGGGGATGCCCTTGTCCGCCTCACCGTACAGGCCCAGCACCGGGGCCTTCAGCTCCTTCACCCGCTCGATGGGCACCATGTCCTGCAACGGGTTGGCCGGGGTGGTCAGGCGGCCGTACCAGGCCACGCCCGCCTTCAGGGACGGGTTGTGGCTGGCGTACAGCCAGGTCACCCGCCCGCCCCAGCAGAAGCCCGTGATGCCCAGCCGGTTCGTGTCGCCGCCATTCTCCTTGGCCCAGGCGACGGTGGCGTCCAGGTCGGCCATGACCTGCAGGTCCGGCACCTTGGACACGATCTCCTTCATCAGTTGCTGCACGTCCTTGATGGCGGCCGGGTTGCCCTGGCGGGCATAGAGCTCCGGCGCGATGGCCAGGTAACCCTGCTGGGCGAAGCGGCGGCAGATATCCTTGACATGCTCATGCACGCCGAAAATCTCCTGCACCACCAGCACGATGGGGAAGGGCCCCTTGGTGTTCGGCATGGCGTGATAGGCGGGGATGGTCCCGTCCTTCACCCTCACCGTGATCTCACCCACCATCAGCCCGTCCGCCGGGGTGGTCACTATGGTCTGGGCGCTGACGGGCAGGGAGGCCAGGGCGAAGCCGGTGGCCAGCGTGGTCATGGCGAATCCGCGGCGGGTCATCTCCGGGTCGGGCAGCAGGCACTTGGCTTCGGCGGAATCGGTGCTCATCATTCCTCCCAGGGGATCGGCGCTTTGGCGCAAGAGCATGGGGCCGCGGGACCGGCTGTCCAGTCCGGCGAACGGCCGAAGGCGGCCTAGACCACGCCCTTGCCGCGCAGGGCCTCCACGGCGGCCCCGTCCAGCTTCAGCCACTCGCCCAGCACCTCGCCCGTGTGCTGCCCCAGGGTGGGCGGGGCGTGGCGGTAGTTCACGGGCGTGTCGCTGAACTTCAGCGGGCTGCCGATCAGGGGCACCGGCTCCGGCGCCGCGGCGTGGGGCATGCGCACCACCATCTCCCGCGCCAGCACCTGCGGGTCGGCGAAGACCTGGTCAAGCCGGTTGATCGGCCCGCAGGGCACGCCCAGCGGCTCCAGCCCCTCCAGCCAGTACGCGGCCGGCTTGGCGGCGATGATCCCCGCCAGCACCGGGACCAACTCCCCCCGGTTCGCCACCCGGGCGCGGTTCCTGGCATAGCGCTCGTCCGCCGCCAGCTCCGGGCAGCCGGCGAAGGCGCAGAACTTGCGGAACTGCTCGTCATTGCCCACGGCCAGGATGATCCAGCCGTCTGCCGCCTGGAAGGTCTGGTAGGGCACGATGGTGGGGTGGCCGTTGCCGTAGCGCGGCGTCACCTGCCCGCTGGTCAGGAAATACTGCCCGGCGTTGGACAGCCAGGCCACCTGGCTGTCCAGCAAAGCCATGTCGATGTGCTGCCCGCGGCCCGACTGGTCCCGGTGGCGCAGGGCCGCCAGGATCGCCACGGTCGCATACATCCCCGCCATCAGGTCGGCGATGGCCACGCCCGCCTTCATGGGCTCGCCCCCCGGCTCCCCCGTCAGGGACATGATCCCGCCCATGCCCTGGACCAGGAAGTCGTACCCGGCCCGCGGCGCATAGGGGCCCGTCTGCCCGAACCCGGTGAGGGAGCAATAGACCAGCCGCGGGTGCGCGTCGCGCAGGTCGTCATACGCCAGCCCGTACTTCGCCAGCGTCCCGGTCTTGTAGTTCTCCACCAGCACGTCCGCCTTGCCCACCAGCCGCAGGGCCAGGGCCTTCCCCTCCGGCTTGGTGAAGTCCAGCGTCAGGGACCGCTTGTTGCGGTTGCAGCTCAGGTAATAGCTGCTCTCCGCCGTCTCGTTCCCGTCGGCGTCCTTGACGAAGGGCGGGCCCCACTTGCGGGTGTCGTCGCCCTCGCCGGGCTTCTCCACCTTCACCACGTCGGCGCCCAGGTCGCCCAGGATCTGGGTGGCGCTGGGTCCCGCCAGGATGCGGCTCATGTCCAGCACCTTGATCCCTGCCAACGGGCCGGTGACGGGCGGGACGTGGGCGCGGTTCGGCATGGGGCACCAGGCTGTGGCGGGTGGGTGTCCCGCCCTTATAGGTCCCGGGGTCGAGCGGCGGCAAGGTCCCGGCCTTGCGCCCGGCCGGGCCCCGGCGCATCCTTGGCCGTGAAGCCCGACTGCCGGAGCCACCCATGCCCGCCGACGCCAAGACCACCCTGCTGCGCCAGATCCGGGACTTGCGCGCCGGCATCGACCCGGCTGTGCTGAAGAGGGCGGAGGAGGCGGCCCGCAACACCCCCGTGGCCCGGGCCGCCGGCGTGAAGCCAGCCGCCCCGCCGCCGGACATGGAGCCCTATGACAAGCAGGCGGCGCGGGACGCGGTGATGCAGTTCCTCCACGCCCGCAACGACCGGGGCCAGTTCGCCCAGCGCCTGATGGACATGATGAAGAAGGGCGACCAGGCCGCCCAGGCCTACACCTCCGCCGACCGCAGCGCCCAGCAGAGCCCGCCCAAGGGCAAGCGGGTCTGAACGGCGGCCTTGGTCACACCAGGCTGACAACCCACAGCCACAGGGGCAGCGTCAGCGCCGCCGCCAGCGTCTGGGCGGTGATGATCCCGGCCATCAGCCCTGAGTCACCGCCCATCTGCCGCGCCAGCACATAGGCCGAGGCGGAGGTGGGCAGCCCGTTGTACAGCACCGCCACCACCAGGGGCAGCGGCCCCAGCCCCCACAGGCTGCCCACGCCCAGGGTGATCCCTGGCACCACCGCCAGCCGCATGACGCTGGCCGCCACCAGGCTCGCCCCCGCCGCCCGCACCGCGCTGAAATCCAGCCCCGCGCCCACCGCCAGCAACCCCAGCGGCAGGCTCGCCGCGCCCAGGATGGACAGCAGCGGCGACACGACGGGCACGGCATGGATGCCCAGGGCATTCAGCAACGCCCCCAGCGTCACCGACAGGATCAGCGGGTTGGTCAGCACCCCCTTCACCGCCTGCCGCCATGTCGCCCGGCCCGGCCCTTCCTTCCGCCCCCAGCGGGTCAGCACCAGCACGCTCAGCACGTTGACCATGGGCACGATGGCGATCACGCCGATGGCCATCAGGGCCGTGCCCTCCCGCCCATGCAGCGCCGACCCGGCCGCCAGGCCCACATAGGTGTTGACCCTGACCGCCCCCTGGAAAACGGAGGTGAAGGCCGGCCCGTCCGTCGCCAGCCAGGGCCGCAGCGCCAGCACCAGCGCCGCCCCGCAGAGCATGGCCGCCAGCAGCGACCCGCCCAGGCCCACGATGTCCAACCCGGCCAGGTCCGCCTTGGCCGTGCTGTCCACCAGCAGGGCAGGGAACAGCACGTAATAGGTCAGCTTTTCCGCCGGCGGCCAGAAATGGTCCGGCAGCACCCGGAACCGCCGCAGCCCGAACCCCAGCACGATCAACAGGAAGATGGGCGCAAGCGCCAGGACGACGGCGGTCACGGGGGCGGCCTGCTGGATAGGGCGGTTGGTCCTGGCATGGGCCTGTGTTGGGAAAACGGATGGGAACGGATCGAAGCGGATTTGAACGGATTGGTCGACACACCAGCAGCCCGGGTGCCAAGCCCCATGATGTTGAATGGCTGCGCCGCAGGCAATCAGACCTCCAAGGACTTCCCCAACGGCGGGATCACACCGGCCCCACCGTTTTCATCCGTTGTGATCCGTTCCAATCCGTTTTCCCCACACACCTCGCCGCCCGGCCGACAGCGGACGTCACTCCCCCTCATCCACCCCGTCGAAGTCCCGCCCGAACGTGTCCGGCAGCGACGGCGGCCGGCCGATGAAGTCCAGCGCCCCTTGCAGGATGTAGGCGGCGGCCATCTTGTCCACCACCTCGTCCCGGCGCTTCCGGGTCATGTCGAAGCCGATCATCATCCGCTCCACCGCACTGGTGGACAGGCGCTCATCCCAGAAGGCCAGGTCCGGCTCGAACCCGAACACGGCGGACTTCTGCAACAGCAGGCGGGAGAAGTCCCGAACCGACTGGCAGCGCGGCCCCTCCGTCCCGTCCATGTTGACCGGCAGGCCCACCACCAGGGCGCGGACGTTGCGGTCCTTCATGGCCCGGGCAAGCTCGTTCAGGTCCTGCGTGAACTTGGTCCGCCGGACCGTGCCGATGGGGGAGGCGACGCGCAGGTCCGGGTCGCTGACCGCCATCCCGATGGTCTTCTCACCCAGGTCCAGCCCGATGATGCGCCCGCCCTTCGGCAGCGCGTCCTTCAGTTCCATGAGGTTGCGGATCGGCATGGCGGGGTGCTAGCTTCCGTGCGCTTTTTCAGGAGGGGGCATCATGCCCCGGCGCGGAGAGACTTAGCACCATGTCGGTCGACAAAGCCACATTGGACGCCAAGACGGTGGCGAAGATCGCCCACCTGGCCCGGATCAAGGTCCCGGAGGAGGACCAGGCCGGCCTGGCCCAGGAGCTGAACAAGATCCTGGATTGGGTGGAGCAATTGAACGAGGTCGACACGGACGGGGTCGCCCCCATGACCAGCGTGGCCGCGCAGACCCTGCGCCGCCGCGACGACGTGGTCTCCGACGGCGGCTACCCGGACAAGGTGGTGAAGAACGCCACCGACGCCGCCGAACATTTCTTCTCCGTGCCCAAGGTGGTCGAATAATGACGAACCTGACCCACCTGTCCATGGCGGAGGCCCTGGAGGGCCTGCGTTCCAAGCAGTTCACCGCCACCGAGCTGACCGAGGCCTATGTGAAGGCGGTGGAGGCGGCGCGTCCCCTCAACGCCTTCATCACCGAGACGCCGGAGATCGCCCTGCGCCAGGCGAAGGCCGCGGATGAGCGTTATGCCGCCGGCAAGGCCCTGCCGCTGGACGGCATGCCCCTGGGCATCAAGGACCTGTTCTGCACGGAGGGGGTGCTGACCACCGCCGCCAGCCACATCCTGGACGGCTTCCACCCACCGTATGAGAGCACGGTCACCAGCAACCTGTTCCGCGATGGCGCGGTGATGCTGGGCAAGCTGAATTTGGACGAGTTCGCCATGGGCTCGGCCAACATCACCAGCCATTACGGCCCGGTGCTGAACCCCTGGACCGGCAAGGACCCCGCCAACGCCCCGCGCAAGCTGGTCCCCGGCGGCTCCTCCGGCGGCTCCGCGGCCAGCGTCTCCGGCCGTTTCGCCATCGCCGCCACGGGTACTGACACCGGCGGCTCCATCCGCCAGCCCGCCAGCTTCGTCGGCATCGTCGGGTTGAAGCCCACCTATGGCCGCTGCTCCCGCTGGGGAATCGTCGCCTTCGCCAGCTCCCTCGACCAGGCGGGCCCCATGACCCGCACGGTGAAGGACGCGGCCCTCATGCTGCAAAGCATGGCCGGCTTCGACCCGAAGGACAGCACGTCCGTGGACATGCCCGTGCCGGACTTCGCCGCAGCGCTCACCGGCGACATCCGTGGCCTGCGCGTCGGCATCCCCCGCGAATACCGCGTGGACGGCATGCCGGCGGAGGTGGAGCGCGTCTGGCAGCAAGGGATCGAGTGGCTGAAGGCGGCCGGCGCGGTGCCGGTGGAGATCAGCCTGCCCCACACCAAGTACGCCCTCCCCACCTACTACATCGTGGCGCCGGCGGAATGCTCCTCCAACCTCGCCCGCTATGACGGCGTCCGCTTCGGCCTGCGGGTCGAGGGCAAGGACCTGAAGGACATGTACGAGAACACCCGCGCCGCGGGGTTCGGCAAGGAGGTGCGCCGCCGCATCCTGATCGGCACCTACGTGCTGTCGGCCGGCTATTACGATGCCTATTACCTGAAGGCCCAGAAGGTCCGCGCCCGCATCGCGGAGGACTTCACGAAAGCCTACGAGCAGTGCGACGTCATCCTGACCCCGACGGCCCCCAGCACGGCCTTCGCCATCGGGGAGAAGCAGGACGACCCCATCGCCATGTACCTGAACGACGTGTTCACGGTCCCGGCCAGCCTCGCCGGCCTCCCCGGCATCTCCGTCCCCGCCGGCCTCGCCAACGATGGCCTCCCCCTGGGCCTCCAGCTCCTGGGCCGGCCGTTCGACGAGGAAACCCTGCTGCGCGTCGCCGGCGTCCTGGAACAGGCGGCAGGCCCGCAGCCCCTGCCGCCGTATGTGGGGTGACCCGTGGGTCGGGGTGAGGCGCAGCCGAACCCCGACACTACCGCGCCGATGCCGATCTCTGGATGTCATCCCTGGCTTGACCCGGCGCTTTTGTATCCTGCCCGAGCCATCGCCCAGTAAAGGTTCAGCGGCAGCGGCCGGGAGGCCTCAGGGCAGCGAAGCCCGTTCCCGAGCGCGGGCCCCCGGCCGTCGTTCCCCGAAACCCGGACAGTCGCCGGAGCCGCCAAGCGAGCTCGCATCGGCAAGGAGGGGTCATGTCGGGGGACCTGCTGTACGTCGGAGTGGACGTCTCCAAGGACCGGCTGGACGCGCGTGCCCGGCCCACGGGGGAGGCCCTCGCCGTCGCGCGCGACGGCGCGCTGGCGGTGCGGCTGTTGGCGCTCGGCCCGGCGCTGGTGGTACTGGATGCCATCGGCGAGTTTGAGATGGTAATGGCGGCCGGGCTGGCCGCGGCGGGGCTGCCGCTGGTGAACCCGCGCCAGGTGCTCGTCGCCGTCGCCCGAAAGCTCCTGCTCATCCTCAGGGACAAGACCTCATTGCAAACCACTTGACCGGCAAGACAGTCGATCGGGATTGGCCCATGCAGGGCACCGAACGCCCGTTTTCCTTATCCTGTCATCCGCTGCCGCCCGTTGGCAAATCAGCTTTGCCAAGGCACCCGGGGTCAGTCCCGGGGTGACCTTCGGTATTTTGCACGTCCCAAAACAAAAAGGCCGCCCTTGCGGGGCGGCCTTTCGGACGAAGCGCGGCGGGGCCGCTTACTTCATCTTGGCTTCCTTGAACTCGACATGCTTGCGGGCGACCGGGTCGTACTTGTTGAACGACAGCTTCTCGGTCGTCTTACGGGGGTTCTTCTTCTTCACGTAGAAGTACCCGGTGTCGGCGGTGCTGACGAGCTTGATCAGCACGGTGTTCTGCTTTGCCATGATACGAGTCCTACCTGCGGCCTTACTTGGGCGGCCACAGCGTCATGCCAGGCCGTGAAACGAATCCGTACCGCATCCCTGCGGCGTAGCGCGGCAATCTAGCCATAAGCGCCCTGATGTCAAGGGCAATCCACCAGAAGGAGCCGTCCTGGCCTGCCGGTACGGCTCACGGCCGTGACGACGGCGCCCGCCGTTTGAGAGGACACGAAATCAGCGCTGCGCCATGCGGGTCCCGGACAGGGCCAGGGCGCGGGCGTACAGGTTGGGGTCGCCCAGCAGGGCCTTGGCGATGTCCACGTCCAGCTCGGGCGCGTGCTCCTTGTAAGGGCAGGCGCCGCGCAATTCGGTCAGCGCCGCCTCATCCTCCGGGGCCCGCATGCGCCACAAGGCGAGCGTGGAGGGCGGGACGGTGCCGCCGGCCTTCAGCACCTGGAAGGCCTGCTCGGGCGTCGCCACGTCGTTGCTGGTGCAGATGGTGGGCTGCACCCCCTGGCGGTGCAGGGTATAGCCGCTGGGGGCATAGATGCGCGCCCAGGTCAGGAACAGCTCACCCTGGTTCGGCAGGGTGGTCACGGTCTGTACGCTGCCCTTGCCATAGGAAGAGGCGCCCACCAGCACGGCCCGCCCCGAATCCTGCAACGAGGCGGCCACGATCTCCGCCGCGGAGGCGCTGCGGCCATCCACCAGCACCACCATGGGCTTGCCATCCAGGATGTCGTCCGGCTTGGCATCCCATTGCTGCAGGCTGGCGGGGTTGCGGCCACGGGTGGTGATGATCCGACCCTCGCGCACGAACAGGTCGGCCACGGCCACCGCCTGATCGAGCTTGCCGCCGGGGTTGCCCCGCAGGTCCAGGACATAGCCCTTGGCCGACGGCCCAAGCTGCTGCGCCAGCCGGGCCGCGGCGGCACGCAGGGTGGTCTCCGTCGCGGCGTTGAAGCGGTCCACCCGCAGCACGCCGACCCCGTCGGTGATCCGCGCCTCCACCGTGGTGGGCACCACATGGGCCCGGCGGACGGAGACCTTGCGGGTGTGGTTGGCCACGGGCCCCACCGTCAGCAGCACGGAGGTGCCCTCCATGCCGCGCAGGCGGTTGCCGACGGCATCCTGCTCCAGCCCCGCGGTGGAAGTGCCGTCAATGGCGTAGATGCGCTCCCCGATCACCAGCCCGGCCTTCTCCGCCGGCCCGTCGGGTTGGATCGCGGCGATCTCCGGGATGTTGCCGGCATAGCGGATGCTGATGCCGACGCCGCCATAGCCTTCCCGCTGCGACCGCTCCGCCCCGGCTTGGCGGGCGTCGGTATAGCGGGAATAGGGGTCAAGGTCGGACACCATGGCCGTGAAGAAATGGCTGTACAGCTCATCCCGGCCCATCCCGCCCAGCTTGGGGGAAAGGGGGCGCAGCTTCTCCAGCACCTTGGCCGTGGCCTGGGCCCAGTCCTGCGGGTCGTTGCCGTCGGGTAGGGCCATCTCGCCCAGGGACAGGTTGCCGACTTTAGCAACCAGCTTGTCCTTGCCCAGGCCCAGGCTCAGCCCCGGCTCCACCTCCGCCAGCCCGCGCAGCCCGTCCACCATCAGCCGGCGCAGGTCGGGTGGGTCCAGGTACACGTCGGCGATCTGGGTGTAGGCGACGGTGAACAGCCGCTCACCCGGCAGCCGTTCCAGCGCCCCACGCCCTTCCTGCGCCACAGCCGGGGGTGTCCAGGCCATGCCCCCGCCACCAAGGGCCAGGGCGACAGCCAGGGCAAGGGGGGCGAGGCGCTTGGGCATTGGCGATCCCTGTCAGTCGGCGGTCCCGCCCGCCAAGGCGGGCCGGGGGAGGGGAAGGGTCCGGGGCAGGTCTACGTCGCGCATGGGGGGACTCTGCACAATCCGCATGGCTGGGTAAAGGCCCTGGGAGGGTAGGGCCTACCCCGTCTGGCTGGTGCCATTTCCAGCGCACTGGAATCGGCCCCAGCTCTTCGGGGTCCTCAATCGCCCCCGGCTCGGGGGCCGGGGCAGGCTCCGCCGCACCCGCGGCTGGGCTCACGCGACCGGGAACCGCACTATCGCCGCCGCCGGGGCGGCTTGGGCGCGTCCAGGGACCCCCCTTCCGAGAAATTCCGGTCCCGGTCCCGGCCGCGGCGCGGCATGGTCATCCGCGCCCCGCCGCGGCCGGGGGGCAAATCCGCCCCGTCCTCGTCCAGCAGGCGGAACACCATGCTGCCGGCGATGGGGTCCGCCTCCACCAGCCGCACCTTGACCCGGGAGCCCAACCGGAACACCCGCCGGGACCGCCGGCCAACCAGGGCGTGGTTGGCCTCGTCATGGTCATAGAAGTCCTCGGGCAGGCTGGAGACGGGCACCAGCCCGTCCGCCCCCGTCTCGTCCAACGTGACGAACAGGCCGAAATGGGTGACGCCGCCGATCTTGCCGCTGAACATCCCGCCCACCCGGTCAGCCAGGTATGCGGCGATGTAGCGGTTCATGCTGTCCCGTTCGGCCTCCGCCGCACGGCGCTCGGTCAAGCTGATATGTTCGCCGATCTTGTCCAGGGTGGCGGCCTCATGGTCGTCCAGCCCGCCATCACCCAGGCGATAGGACCGCACCAGCGACCGGTGCACCAGCAGGTCGGCATAGCGCCGGATCGGGCTGGTGAAGTGGGCGTAGCGGGTGAGCGCCAGGCCGAAATGGCCGATGTTCTCCGGCTGGTACACCGCCTGGGCCTGGCTGCGCAGGATGACCGTGCTGATCAGTTCGGACTCTGGCGTGTCCCTGGCCTTGTCGAGGATGTTGGTGAAGGCGATGGGCTTCAGCACCTGCCCCTTGGCCAGATTGTAGCCGAAGGTCTTCAGGAACTCCCGCAGCGGCTCCAGCTTGTCCCGCGCGGGCTCGGCATGGACGCGGTACATGCAGGGCGCGTGCCTGGCCTCCAGGGCCTCCGCTGCGGCCACGTTGGCGGCGATCATGAACTCCTCGATCAGGCGGTGGCTGTCCAGCCGCTCCCGCACGCCGATCTCGGCCACCTTGCCGTCCGGGGTCAGGCGCACCTTGCGCTCCGGCAGGTCCAGTTCCAGGGTGCCCCGCTTCTGCCGCGCCTTGGCCAGCACGTCATAGGCGCCGTAGAGCGGCCGGATCACGGTATCCAGCAGGGGCCCTGTGGTCTCATCCGGTTGCCCGTCATGGGCAGCCTGCGCCTGCTCATAGGTCAGCCGGGCGGCGGAGCGCATCAGCCCGCGCACGAACTTGTGGCGCTTCAGGTTGCCCTTGGCGTCGATCCACAAATGCACGGCCAGGCAGGCCCGGTTCACCTTGGGCTTCAGGCTGCACAGCTCATTGGACAGGGCTTCCGGCAGCATGGGCACGACCCGGTCGGGGAAGTAGCAGCTGTTGCCCCGCTCATAGGCCGCCCGGTCCAGGGCGGAGCCGGGCCGCACATAGAAGCTGACGTCGGCGATGGCCACCAGCAGGTGCCAGCCGCCCTTGTTCTCCGGGTCCGTGTCCGGCTCGGCGAAGACGGCGTCGTCGAAGTCCCGCGCGTCCGCCCCGTCGATGGTGACCAGGGGGAAGTCGCGCAGGTCCGTGCGCCCTTCCAGCGTCGGCTCCTCCGCCCGCTCCGCCTCTTCGATGGCGGCCTTGGGGAAGACGGTAGGGATGCCGTTCTGGTGGATGGCGATCAGGCTGATGGCCTTGGGCTCCTCCACCCCGCCCAGCCGCTCCACCACCCTTGCCTGCTTCAGCCCGTGGCGGGAGGAGGGCAGCAGCTCCGCCACCACCAGCTCACCCGGCCGGGCGCCCTCGCTGTTCTGGGGCATGATGACCAGTTCGGCCTTGGCCTTGCGGTCGGCGGGGCGTAGGCGGCCACCGTCGCGGCCCAGCTCATACACGCCCACCACCCGGGCAGTCTCGTTGCCGCCCAGCTTCTTGATGGTGCGGCCCTCATAGAGGGTGTCTTCCACCCGGGCCAGCCGGGCCAGCACCCGGTCGCCCACGGCCAGGGCCGGGTTGCCCCGCCGCTCCGGCTGCATGACGATGCGGGGTGGTTCGTTCTCCTCGTCCGTCCAGTTGGTGGGCCGGGCCAGCACCTCCCCGTCCGGGTCGATGTCGGTGATGATGAGGACACCCACCTCCGGCAGTGCCGCGGGAACGGAGACGCGGCGCTGTCCGCCCTTCTCGATGGACCCGTCCGCCTCAAGCTCCCGCAGCAAATGCTTCAGCAGGGCGCGGTTGTCCCCTGTGATGTGGAAGGCCCGGGCGATTTCCCGCTTGCCCACGGGAAAGGGGCTCTCCCGGATGAATTCCAGGACCTGCTCCCGGCTGGGGAAGGGGGCTTCTTTCTTCTTTGGCGCGGTCAACGGGCGATCCGTGGTTGCGTGTCGGGGACGGTTGCTCCTGACAGCTATAACGGATGCGGGGGCGCCCCGTCGCGGGGAATGGCTCAATGCGGCCGGAATGCGGGGGCCAGGTCTGTGCGGCGGAAGTCGTTGCCCTTGTACAGCAGGGGGATGCGGCGGGACCGGGCCAGGGCATAGGCGGCGCAGTCCCCCATGTTCAGCGCCGCGGGGTGCCGGCCCTTGCCGAAGCGGCGGAACGCGTCCTGGGCCTCCCGCACGTCCGCAAGCCCGAACGGCACCATGGCCACGCCGAATTCGGCGATGAACCGTTCCAGGATGTCCGGCATGCCCCCGCTGCCCTGCCTGCCGGTCAGGACCATTGCGCATTCATGCAGGTTCACCGCCGACATGCACACGCCACGGGCGGTCCGGACCAAGTCGAGGAAATGGTCTTCCTCAGGCTCCAGCAACAGGATCGCCAGCACCGCGGACGTGTCGATGGCAATCATGCCGGCAGGCCGTCGTCACCATAAAGCGTATCGGCCTGGCCGCTGCCGATACCGGGATAAAGGCCCGCTTGTTCCCGCAGGAAGGCCTGGAACTGTCGCTTCCGCGCGTCTCCCTCGGCCCGCTCGTCCGGGGTTAGCTCCTGCCGCCGGACCCCGCCGGCATGGAACTCCAGGCCCAACTCCTCGAACTTGTCGCGGATGGACCGCACCGCCTCTGGCCAGTGCCCCGCCGGGTCGCGGCTTTCCTCCACGGCCAAGACCACCTCCTCCGGCACCGCCGTCAGGAAGGTGATATGGCCGGGGTCGTAGCCCAGCAGGGCTCTGGCAGCCCGAAGCTGCTCGCCGGACAGGGGGATGCGTGTCGCCATGGCCGTACTCTAGCAAAGCGGGTGCGCGAGGCAAGGGGCACGCCGCGCACCCGCAAACCGTCAGGCCACCCGCACCCCCTCCCGAACCAGCCAGTCCGCCGTGTCGTCCAGCGCCTTGCCGAAGCGGGCCAGCAGCTCGTCCAGCTCGCCTTCGTTGATGACCAGGGGCGGGCTGAAGCCCACCGTGTCGCCGATGGGGCGCAGGATGGCGCCGTGCTGGTGGGCGAAGGCGACCAGCTTGCCGGCCACGTTCAGCTTCGGGTCGAAGGGCTGCTTGGTGGCCTTGTCCGCCACCAGCTCCACCCCGGCGATCAGGCCGACGCCGCGCACCTCCCCCACCAGCGGGTGGTCCAGGTACCGGCGCAGGGTGCCCTGCATGCGGGGGGACAGGTCGCGCACCCGGGCGACGATGTCCCGCTCCTCATAGATCTTCAGGGTCTCCAGGGCGACGGCGCAGCTCACGGGGTGGCCGCCATAGGTGAAACCGTGGCCGAAGACACCGATCTTCTCCGACTCCGCCACGCAGGCCTTATAGATGGCGTCGGACACCAGCACCGCCGACAGGGGCAGGTAGGCGGAGGTGAGCGCCTTGGCCGACGTCAGGATGTCCGGCCGCATGCCATAGGTCTGGCTGCCCCACATGTTGCCGGTCCGGCCATAGCCGCAGATCACCTCATCCGCCACCAACAGCACGTCGTACTTGGCCAGGACCGCCTGGACCTTCTCAAAGTACGTCGCGGGCGGGGGGATCACGCCGCCCGCGCCCATCACGGGCTCCGCGAAGAAAGCGGCCACCGTCTCCGGCCCCTCCCGCAGGATCAGGGCTTCCAGATTGTCGGCGAGCCGGGTGGCGAACTGCTCCTCCGTCTCCCCGTCCTGGCCGAAGCGGTAATAGTGGGGGCAGTCCGTGTGCAGCACCCGGGCGATGGGCAGGTCGAAGTCGCGGTGGCAGTTGGGCAGGCCCGTCAGGCTGGCCGCCGCCACGGTAACGCCGTGATAGGCCTTGGTCCGGGCGATGATCTTCTTCTTCTCCGGCCGGCCCAGGGCGTTGTTGTAGTACCAGACCAGCTTTATGGCCGTATCGTTGGCCTCCGACCCCGAACAGGCAAAGAAGGCCTTGCTCATGGGCACGGGCGCCAGGGCCACCAGCTTCTCCGCCAGGTCGATGGCGGGCTCATGCGACTTGTGGGCGAAGGCGTGATAGAAGGGCAGCTTGCGCATCTGCGCGATGGCGGCATCCACCAGCCGCGGCTCGTCGAAGCCCAGCGAGGTGCACCACAGGCCGGCCACGCCCTCGATGTAGCTCTTGCCGGTGTCGTCCGTGACGGTCACGCCCTTGCCGCCGCTGATCACCAGCGGGCCGACGCTCTCATGCGCCTTGGCGTTCGTGTAGGGGTGCAGGTGATAGGCGATGTCGCGGCTCGCGGCCGAATTGCCAAGGTGCGCAGGGGCTTGCATGGCGGTGCGTCCCGTCCCAAGGATCGTTTCTTCTCTGCCCCGCAGGATGCGCCGCCCCGCCCCCGCCGGGCAAGGGGGCGGATGGCATGGCTGTATAGACAGGGTATGGGGCTGGTCGCCGGGCCATCATTGATTTACGCCGGGGTACGGGCCACAATGGCTGCCGTGGGGACCCGCTCATGAAGACTGTTTTCCATGACCGGCATGAAGAACGCGACTACCGCAAGGCACTGATCCTGGCGGACCAGTTGCGGCGCGACGCGTCGCTGGTCGCCAACGCCAAGCGGCACGTGGAACGCTTCATGGCGAACGATCCCCATATGGCCCGGTACACGGCCCTCTGGCGTGACCTGCTGGATCTGCCAGCCCATGAGATTGCTGCCGCCCTCGTTGAGGACACCCCCCGCGGCGCCCTGATCCGCGAGACAAGGCCCGCCTTCTACGGGGAAGCGCAAGACGCCGCTGAGTGATGCTCAACCGGGAAAAGATCCATCATATCTTGCGGGCCGCAGCTACGCTCACCGGTCAGGCAAGCTTCGTCATGGTCGGCAGCGGGGCGATGATCCTGAACGCGCGGACTCTCCCCGCGACGATGATGCTGACGCCGGAGGTCGATATCTACGCGCCGCACGCTGATGACGTGGAACTGGTGTCAGAGATCATCGACGGCAGCCTCGGCAGGGATAGTCCCTTCCACGCCCGGTTTGGATACTTCTGCGATGGGGTGAGCCCGACGACGGCGATCCTTCCGGCCGGATGGGAAGCTCGGCAGAAGACACATCTGACACCGGATGACATCAGGGTCGTGTGCCCTGAGAATGATGATGTTGCCCTGTCGAAGTTGTGCGCCTGGCGAGAGAAGGACATCGACTGGCTGAAGGTGGCGGCCCGGTCAGGCCTGATCCGGGTGGAGAAGATGGCCGAAAGGCTGACAGACCTGCCGATAAAGGCACCAGCCCTGCCGGTGTTGCTCGACCGACTGGCAAGCATCAAGGCCGCCACCGGGCGATAAGAGCCGGCTAGTCACCGGTTATCCCGCCCACGTCCGGCTCGTGCCCGTATCCAGCCGGATTTCCATGATGCGGTGGTTGTTGGTGTCGCTGACCAGGATGCGGTCCGGCCCGTCGGCCCAGACGCCCGCCGGTTCGCTATAGGGCAGGCAGACGGGGTCGATGCAGGTGATACGGCCCTGTTCCAGCTCCATAAGGGTCCCTGTTTCCAGGTCCAGCACCCGGATGGCGGCGTTGTAGCTGTCCGCCACCAGCAGCTTGCCGTTTCCCCACGCCGCCACGCCCAGCGGATGTTGCAGCTTGGCCCGGTCCAGCGGGCCATCCTCGTTGCCGAAGTCGAACAAGCCCGTACCCACCAGGGTCCTTACGGTGCCGGATGTAAGGTCCAGGGCGCGGACGGAGGAGGTCTCGCTGTCGGCGAAGTACAAGGTGGCCCCGTCTGGAGACAGGCTCAAGCCGCTGGGCTGGGCCAGCGGCATCTCCGCCGCCGGGCCGTCATGCAGCCCTTCCGCCCCGCTGCCGGCGATGGCGCGAAGCTCCCCCGTGTCCAGGTCCAGGGCGGCGAGTTGGTGGGTGCCGGCGTTGGCGATGTACAGGGTGCGGCCCTTCAGTTCCAAATCCCAGGGGGAGGCGAGGGCGGTGGCAAGGCCGGGGACGGGATCGAAGCCCAGTGCCGGCCCGCGCTTGCCCGTCCCGGCCAGGGTGGTGATTTCCCCCGTTGCCCGGTCGATGCGGCGGACGGCATGGTTGCCCGTGTCGGCCACATAGACGCTGTCCTCATCCGCCACCAGCCCCTGGGGGCTGCTGAACACGCCGTGGGACGCGGCCCCGTCCCCCGGCCCTTCCCGGCCGGAGCCGAAGCGCAGCAACTCCTGCCCCTCATCATCCAGCAGGACCACCTGGTGGTGGCCCGCATCCGCCACGACCCAGCCCTTGTCCGGCCCGGGCAAGGGCTTGACCTTACCGGGGAACAGCAGGCTGCCGGCAGGCACCACGGGCTCCGGCAGGTCCAGTGCGCCGGGGCGCATCAGCCCCTCCCCATGGTACTGGCGCAACGCCTCGGTCACCGCCTCCAACAGGACCTGCGGGTCCGACTCGCCGGAGGTCTGGCCCACCACATAGCCGTGGGGGGAGATGAAGGAGAGGGTAGGCCAGGCCCGCACGCCGTATTGCTGCCAGAGCTGGAAGCCGGGGTCGTGGGCCACCGGGTGCCGGATGCCATAGCGGGCGATAGCGGCGGCCACGTTCTTCGGCTGGCGCTCCGCGCTGAACTTGGGGGAGTGGACGCCGATGACCACCACGTCGTCGGGGAACGTCTCTTCCACCAGCCGCAGGGTGGGCAGGATCTGGACGCAATTGATGCAGCAGAAGGTCCAGAAATCCAGGAGTACCAGCTTGCCGCGCAGGTCCTTCAGGGACAGCGGCCTGCCGGTGTTGAACCAAGTAAGCCCGGGCCGGTCGATCTCCGGGGCCCGGGTGATGCCGAAAGCCTGCCGCGCCATGTTGGTTCCTTCTGGCGGTACCGCAGGCCCTTAAATTGGATTGGACAGCCGGCAAGGGAACAGGGCCCCCCGATGTTCCCCTGCCGGCCGTCCGCGCAGCCCTGCCGTTACTCCGCCGCCGGCAGGGCCGCAGCCCGTCGGGCCGAACTGGTGGCCCGGAAGACCTGCACGGCGAACAGCGCCATGCCAAGGATGGTGAGCATCGCGCCGGCCCCCGCCAGCGGGCCCACTTTCTCATGCTGGCCCATGCCGATCATCACCAGCGCCGGCAGCATCAGGGCCAAACCGGTGGCCGAGGCGCCCAGGTGCCAGCGGGGCAGCCGGCCCCAGGCCATGTCGGGCACCACGTGGTAGACCAGCCCGAACAAGGTCATGGACAGCCAGCCCAGCGTGTTCAGGTGCACATGCACCGGCACCTGGCTGTGGTCGCCGCTCATGGCCATGGCGATGCCCACGCCCATGGCCCCCACGCCGGACAGGGCCGCCAGCCGCAGGAACCAGGCGGATACGGTGTTCATATCTACATCCCCCGAAGCGATCATCCTGGCCGCCTGCTTCTGCCGCGGCCGTCATGGGGCAAAGGATGCGCCGGTCGCGGGGCAGGCGTCTTTAAGGCCGGTCTGAAAAATTCTTAAAATGCTGGAGACCTCATTCCGCCGGCACGGCCGCGCGGAACAGGCCGCGGCGGCGGGCGGGCAGGGCCCTGTCCAGCACCAGGGCCAGCCGCTCTGCGGCCCGGCCGATCCTTTCCGGCGTGAAGGGGGCATAGCCCAGCACCACCATGTCCCGCTCCCCCGCCCCCTGGCGGAAGCCGGACAGGGCGGGAAGCTCCAGGCGGTGGGCGGCGGCCAGGGCCTCCAGCTCCGTGTCGGCGAAACCCAGGCCCGGGTCGATCCGGCCGGTCAGGTGCAGCCCGGCCGGCGAGGGGGAAAGGCTGATCGCCCCATGCCAGTGCCGCTTGGCCGCGGTCAGCAGGGCCTCCTGCCGCTCGGCATAGGCACAGCGGGCCCGCCGCAGGTGGCTTGCGAAATGACCCTCCGCCAGGAAGTCGTGCACCGCCATCTGCTCCGGCAGGGCCACGGCCAGGTCCAGGGTCTGGCGAAGGGCCTGGGCGGCGCCTACCAGCTCCGGCGGCACCACCAGCCAGGCAAGCCGCAGGGCGGGCACAAGGGTCCGCTCCAGGCATCCCAGGTGCAGCACCCGGCCGCCGCCGTCCAACCCCTGCAGGGAGGCCAGCGGGCGGCCGCTGTAGCGGATGCCGCCGTCACAATCATCCTCGATTATCCAGGCGCCGGACCGCCGGGCCCAGGCCAACAGCGCCTGCCGGCGGCGCATGCCCAGGCTGCCGCCCAGGGGGAACTGCCAGCCCGGCGTGACCAGGGCGGCATCCACGTCCGGGGCTAGGCGTTGGGCACGGTCGACGTCCATGCCTTCGGCGTCCACGGGCACGGTGACCGGGTGCAGCCCCCGCCCGTTCAGCACGGTCCGCTGCACGGGGCAGCCGGGGTCCTCCACCCAGACCCGCGCGCCAGGGGCGAGGACGAGGGCGGCGGCGAGCTGCAGGGCGGCCGTGCGCCCCGGCAGCACCAGGATCTGTTCGGCGTCGCAGTCCAGCCCGCGGCTGGTCTGCAAATGGGCGGCCAGGGTGCGGCGCAAGGGCAGCCACCCGCCTGAGGTGTCGGACCCCAGCAGCAGGCCGGCGGCATCGCGCCAGCGCTTGGCCAGCAGCTTGCGCCAGGTCTCCACCTCGAACTGGTCGATGGCGGGGACGCCGGGGCGGAAGGGCAGCAGCTCCGCCCCCGCGGCGGGGACGGTGGCCGGCCGCACGGGCCGCGGTGTCGGGGCCAGGCGCAGGGCCGGGGCCATGGCCTCCTCCGGCAGGGCGCGCGAAACGTAGGTGCCACTGCCGACCCGGGCTTCCAGGTAACCCTCGGAGGTCAGCCGGTCCACCGCCGCCACCACCGTGTTGCGGGACACGCCCAGGTCGCGGGACAGGGTCCGGGTGCTGGGCAGGCGGTCGCCCGGCCTTATCGCGCCGGAAAGGATGGCGCCGCGCAGCCGGTCGAACAGCCGCTGTTGCAGCGGCACGCCGGTATCCTCGGCGAACAGGCTGACCAGGGGTCCTTGGCTGAGCTTCATGCGACCGGGCCTTTCGGGATCGGGGCGGGGTGGTTGGGTGGGGCTCGGGAAGGGGACCCTGGCAGGCGGTGGGGAACACCGCCTGCCAAGTGGGTTGGGGCGGCTTGACGACCGGGGAGCCGCCCCGACGACGGCGGGCAGGGGCAGCCCGCCGGCGGTCTCTCGGAACGTCAGCCCTCCACCTTGCCGGTGGCGGGGTCCACCACGATGGTGCCCAGGGGCACGCCCTCGCGGCTCTCGACCTTGAAGTGGTACTTGCCGTCCACCTGCCGACCGGTGCCCAACCAGCCCTTGTTCTTGGTCTCTTTCAGGTGGGCACGTGCCACCTGCTTGGCCTCGGACATGGTCATGGGCTGCGCCGTGGCGGCTGTTGCCTCACCTCGGCCGGGCGTCTCGGTGGCGGCCAGGGCGGGTGCGGCCAGCAAAAGGGTCGCCAGGGCGGCGGCGGTCAGGATACGCATCTGGTTGTCTCCTCGGTGGGAAGGCAACCGTCCGGGGCGGCGAACGGATCAGGTAAGGAGGAGGAGACCACAGGGCCGTTGCCGGTCCATGTCACCCGCGCGGGGCTTTTGAAACACTTCGTATCGGTGGGGCCAAAGCGTTACAGTGCGGTAACAACAAGCCGTTCGGCACCACCCCAGGGCGACGTTAATATTCGGCCATGACCGAGACCACGCATCTGCTTGTCGTCGACGACGACCGAGAGATCAGGGACCTGCTGACGCGATACCTGACGCGCCACGGATACCGTGTCACCGCCGCCAAGGACGGGGCGGAGATGCGCCGCTTCCTGGCGGACCGCAACATAGACCTGATCGTGCTGGACCTGATGCTGCCGGGTGAGGACGGGCTGTCCCTCTGCCGCTCCGTCCGGGCGGAAGGTGGGCCCCCCGTGGTCATGCTGTCCGCCATGGGTGAGGACGCGGACCGCATCCTGGGCCTGGAGATCGGCGCCGACGACTACCTGCCGAAGCCCTTCAACCCGCGGGAACTGGTGGCCCGCATCAAGGCGGTGCTGCGCCGGGCGCAGGGAACGTCCCATGCCGGGCCGGTCGCCACCGGCTCCGTCCATTTCTGCGGATTCACCCTGGACCAGGCCCAGCGCCGCCTGACCGACAAGGACGGGCAGGAGGTGGCGCTGACCGCCGGGGAGTATGAGCTGCTGGTGGCCCTGGCCACCCGGCCACGCCGGGTGCTGTCCCGGGATGATCTGCTGGAAATCACCCGTGGCCGCTCCGCCGGGCCGTTCGACCGCTCCATCGACGTGCAGATCAGCCGCCTGCGCCGGAAGATCGAGCCCGACCCCGCCGACCCCACCATCATCAAGACCGTCCGTTCGGGCGGCTACATCTTCTCGCCGGAGGTCTCCGCACCATGAGGGCCCTCACCGACCGGATGTCCTACTCGATCTTCGCGGTGCTGGTGGGGGGCATCCTGCTGTCGCAGGCCATCGCCCTGGGCCTTTACCGCAACGACCGGGCAGAGGCGGTGGCCGACGCGGAAGGCGGGCAGCTCTCCAATTGCCTCGACGCCTTCGCCCTGGCCATCGAGGGGCAGCCCACCGACGTGCGCACCGGCCTGCTGGCCAGCCTGAAGCAGCAGGAGCTGACCGTGCGCACGGCGGCCGGCCATTCCGTCGTGCTGGACGTCTATGAGAGGCAGAAGAAGGTGGAGGGCAAGCCGGAGATGAGCCCCGCCGTCTCCGTCCCGCCCTTCGGCGTGCCCCTGCCGCCCCCGCCGGAGCCGAACATCATCGAGGTGTCGCGCCAGTTGAAGGACGGCACCTGGATGAAGTTCCACGCCCCCGTCACCGCCACCGACGCGCTGAAGGAGCCGGGCTTCATGGCCTCGCTCGCCGGCAGCGCCGCCGTGGCCATCCTGCTGTCCGCCTGGGTGCTGGGCTTCACCACCCGGCCGCTTCGCCGCTTCGCCGCCGCCGCCAACCGGCTGGGCGTGGACATGAGCGCGCCGTCCCTGGACGAGTCCGGCCCGCGGGAGGTGCGCCTGGCCGCCAGCGCCTTCAACACCATGCAGCGCCGGCTGAAGGCGTTCGTGGAGGACCGGACGCGCATGCTGGCCGCCGTCAGCCACGACCTGCGCACTCCGCTTACCCGCCTGCGCCTCCGGGCGGAGTTCATCGACGACGACGCGGTGCGGGAGAAGATGCTGGAGGACCTGGCGGAGATGGAGGCGATGATCGGCTCCACCCTGGCCTTCGCCCGTGACCAGGCGAACGAGGAACCGATGCAGGCCATCGACCTCAACGCCATGCTGGGCAAGGTGGCGGAGGACATGCGCGATGCCGGCAGGCCGGTGGGCCTCACCCCCGCGCCGCAGCCGCTGCCCGTGATGGGCCGTCGCATGGGCCTGCGCCGGGCCTTCTGCAACCTGCTGGACAATGCCGTGAAGTATGGCGGCACGGCAGAGCTTGGCCTGTCCCGCGGGGCGGAAACGGTGACGGTCACCATCGACGACCACGGCCCCGGCATCCCGGAGGCGGAGTTCGACAACGTCTTCCGGCCCTTTTACCGGCTGGAGGCTTCCCGCTCCCGCGACACGGGCGGCACGGGGCTGGGCCTGTCGGTCGCCAACGACATCATCCGCGGCCATGGCGGGGAAATCCGCCTGTCCAACCGGCCCGGCGGCGGCCTCCGGGTGACGGTGACCCTGCCGGTGGGGGAGGGGTGAGGGTAGTGTTTGTCTTCCGGAGCCATTGAAGCTTTCGTCATCCCGGCGAAAGCCATAGGCGTCGGGTCAAGCGGCAGGGCCGCGTTTCTGTTTCCCCCGCGCAGGCGGGGGCCCACAGTTCTTGACCAGGGATGTGCTGTCACTGGGTTCTGGAAAAACCGTGGACCCCCGCCTGCGCGGGGGAAGCAGGGAAGGGCAACTGTCGCCGTGGGGGATGGCGCTGGAGCCTGCGGGTCAGGGTGCCCAACGGAAACCCCGCCCCACCCCACCTCAGAAGCTGTAGCTCACGCCCAGCCCGCCGAAGAACTGGTCGGCGCTGCCGTCCCGGTCCACGATGGGGCTGTCCTTCGCGTCGCCCAGCAGGCGCTTGTAGCCGGCGATGCCGGTCAGGGCCCAATCCTCCGTCAGGCTGTAGATGCCGAACACGGTGAAGGCCACGTCCTTGAAGCCGGAGTCGGTCTCGTATACCGGCCGCCCGGAACGCTCGGCCTGGGCCGGGGTGATGCCGAAATAGGACCGCATGTAATCCTTGCTGGCCCAGGTGGCGGAGGGACCGGCGAACAGCATCAGGTCGTCGGTCGGCCGGGCCTGGTAGATGGCGGAGACGGTGGCCGTCACCCCGTCATGCCCGTCGCCCAGCAGATCGCCCGTCACATCCAGCCCCAGCCCCACCTGGCCGATCCGGTACTCGGCAAAGGCGGTGCCGACCATGGTCCCGTCCACGTCGCCCAGGCCGCGCAGGGCGTCGTTGTCGTTTTCCTCACGCCCGCCGTCATAGTTCAGGCTGACGCCGGCGGTCAGGGACCGGGTGTTCAGCACGTTCACGCCCAGGCCTCGGCGATCCAGGAAGAAGGTCTCGCCATAGGTGATCTCCAGGTCCGGGACCGGCTTCACCTCATACTCGTCCGCTCCCTCATATTCCGGCAGCACCAGGCCCAGCAGGCCGACACGGGCATTCCACCCCTCCTTCGGGGGCGGGCCACCCTGGGCCAGGGCGGGGGCAGGCAGGGTCAGGCCGGCCAGCAGCGCCAGGGCGGCTGGCGCGCGCAGCGAAAAGCTCATGGTCCGAAGACTCCCGATGATCTGGCGGCGACACCACCATAGGGTCGGCCGCGGCGTGGTGGTACCCGCGGCGGTATCCCGTGGCTGTGACCGGTGTCACGGGCCGAAGTCGTTGCGAAAACAAACGTTACCAGGGTGACCGCGCCCGCGCCGCTTGCTAATGTCCTCACCTTGCACCCGCGCGGAAGACGCGGGCCAACGGAGTTTCGAGACATGCCCATCGTCAACCGCATCGCCGAATTCCACGCCGACATGACGCAATGGCGGCACCAGATCCACGCCAACCCGGAACTGGGCTTCGAGGAGCACCAGACCTCTGCCCTGGTGGCGGCGAAGCTGGCGGAATGGGGGATCGAGGTGCACCGGGGCCTGGCGGGTACCGGCGTGGTGGGCGTGCTGCACGGGGCGAAGGGGCCCAACGGCCGGGCCGTCGGCCTGCGTGCCGACATGGACGCGCTGCCCATGCAGGAGGCGAACGACTTCGCCCACGCCTCCAAGGTCCCCGGCAAGATGCACGCCTGCGGCCATGACGGCCACACCACCATGCTGCTGGGGGCCGCCCGCTACCTGGCGGAGACGCGCAACTTCGACGGTACGGTGAACTTCATCTTCCAGCCCGCCGAGGAAGGGAAGGGCGGCGGCCGCAAGATGGTGGAGGAGGGGCTGTTCGAGAAGTTCCCCTGCGACCTGGTCTTCGGTATGCACAACTGGCCTGACATGCCGCCGGGGGAGATCATGGTGAAGCCCGGCCCGATCATGGCCGGCGCCGACCAGTTCGACATCAGGATCTACGGCCGCGGCGGCCACGCCGCCCTGCCGCACCATTCCATCGACCCGGTGGTTGTGGCCGCCCAGGTGATCATGGCCGCCCAGACCCTGGTCAGCCGCAATGTCAGCCCCATCGAGGCCGGCGTGGTCAGCATCACCCAGGTGAATGCCGGCAGCGCCTACAACGTCATCCCGCAGGAGGTTTCCCTGCGCGGCACTGTCCGCGCCCTGACGCATGAGGTGCGGGACATGCTGGAGGCGGGCCTGCGCCGCATCGTGGACACCATCCCGCAGGCGTTCGGCGCGACGGCGGAGATCGAGTACCGCATCGGTTACCCGCCCACCGTGAACAGCAGCGGCACCCCCAACGACCTGGCCCGCGCCGCCGCGGAGGCGCTGGTCGGCAGGGACCGGGTGCATGACGACCTCGGGCCCAGCATGGGGGCGGAGGACTTCGCCTTCATGCTGAAGGAACGGCCGGGCACCTATGTCTGGATCGGCCAGGGCGGGTCGGAACTGGGCTGCATGCTCCACAACCCGCGCTACGACTTCAACGACGAGGTGCTGCCGCTGGGCGCCAGCTACTGGGCCAAGCTGGTAGAGACGGCACTGCCCAAGGCCGCCTGACCATGCGGCTGGCACGCCCGGTCGTCGCCGCCGCCCTGCTGCTGCCCGCGCTGTCGGGCTGCGGCGGGGCATCTGCCTGGCTGGCGGGGGAGTCGGCCATGAGCACGGCCGACATGCCGCCGTCGGAGGCGGGAATGCCGCTGGTGGGACGGCGGCAATGGCACGGCGACGTCAGCCGCGCCCAGAGCACCGCCTTCCTGGTGGCGCGGACGGAGGCCGAGTGGAAGGCCCTTTGGGACCTGGTGGGCAAGGACCCGCCGGGCGCCTTGCCGGACAAGCTGATGGCCCTGGGCGTCTTCATCGGCACCCGCACCAGCACCGGCTACGGCGTGGACATCCAGAACATCCGCCTGGACAGCCGCCCCGGCCAGCGCGACCGCCTTCTGGTGGAATACCGGGAGAAATCGCCGCCGGAGCAGCTGATGGTGGCCCAGATGCTGACCAGCCCCTATGCCATCATCCTGGTGGACCAGACTGACGCCCCCGTCCGCTATGCCAAGCTGCCGGACGAGCCCAGACGCCCGTAGGTCGGGGTGACCAACGGGAACCCCGACATCCCAGGCCGGCGATTGTCGGGGTTCGGCTCCGCCCCATCCACGACCTACTTCTTGTCCCCTGAGGAGCGGGGGTCCAGCGCGTCCTGCAGCCCGTCGCCCAGGAAGTTGAAGCTGATCACGGTGACGAAGATCAGCAACCCGGGCCAGAAGGCCAGCAGCGGGGCCGACCAGATGGTCTCCTGCGCGTTGGTCAGCATGTTGCCCCAGCTCGGCAGGGGAAGCTGGATGCCCAGTCCCAGGAAGCTCAGCACCGACTCCAGCAGGATGATGTTGCCGATGGACAGGGTGGTGGCCACGACGATGGGGCTGACCACGTTGGGCAGGATGTGGGTCAGCATGATCCGGCCGTTCCCGGCACCCAGGGCCACCGCCGCCCGCACATACTCCCGCTGCCTTGCCGCCAGGGTGGCTGCCCGCACCAGCCTTGCCACCGTGGTCCAGCCGAACAGGGCGATGATGAGGACGATGCGGTAAAGGCTGAAGCTGTCTGACCCGGTCAGCGCCTCCGGCAGGGGCAGCTTCTTCGGGTCCAGGGCCGCCAGGATGATCAGAAGCGGCAGCACCGGCACGGCGATCATGGTGTCGGTAAATCGCATCAGCAACTGGTCCAGCCGCCCGCCGTGATAGCCGGCCAGCAGCCCCACCGTCGTGCCGATCAGGGCGGCGAAGACGGCGGTGACCAGCCCCACCGTCAGCGACACCTGCCCACCCTCCAGCAGGCGGATCAGCACGTCGCGGCCCAGCTCGTCCGTGCCCAGCCAGTGCTGGGCCGAGGGGGCGTCGAACCGCTTGAACAGGCTGATGCTGGTGGAATCCACCCCCAGCGCCGCCGCCAGCAGTGGCGCGCTGAAGCACAGGCACAACAGGAACACCAGCACCCCGGCGCTGACCAGCGCCGCCCGGTGCCTCTTGAACCGCTCCCAGCGCAGCCGGCCGGGGGTGACGGAGGGGAGGGCGGCCGTGGCGGTGGCAGCGGCAAGCTGGCCGGTATCGGGCGCCATGCCCTGGGGGAGCGCGCTCATCCCGCCCTCGCCTGGAAGCTGACCCGCGGGTCCAGCAGCACATAGGCCATGTCGGCCAGCAGGTTGCCCAGCAGCACCATGATGGTGACGAACAGCAGGGCGCAGAGGGCCACGTTGAAGTCGTTGCCCAGGATGCTGTCATAGATCAGCTTTCCCATGCCCAGGTAGCTGAACATGGTCTCCGTCACCAGGGCGCCGCCGAACAGGGTTCCGAACTCCAGCGCCACGATGGTGACCACGGGGATCAGCGCATTGCGCAGGGCGTGGCGGTAGACGACGCCCCCCTCCGGCACGCCCTTGGCCCGGGCGGTGCGGACATAGTCCTGGCGCAGCGCCTCCAGCATGGCGGCCCGCACATAGCGTGTCTGGTGGCCGATGCTCAGCAGCACCAGGGTGGTGACGGGCAACACCATGTATTTCAGGGAGTCCCAGACGCCTCCCGCCCCGCCGATGGTCCCCATGCCGCCGGCCGGCAGCCAGCCCAGCGTCACCGCGAACAGCATGATCAGCAGCAGCGCCAGCCAGAACGGGGGCATGGAGATGCCGCCGAAGCACATCAGGTTGATCAGGCTGTCCAGCTTCGTATAGGGGTGCCGGGCCGCGTAGATGCCCACCGGGATGGCGATGGCCAGGGAAATGACCAACACCGGCGCCAGCAGCGCAAGCGTGTTCAGCAGCCGGGGCAGCAGGATCTCGCCCACCGGCTGGGCGAACAGCCGGCTATAGCCCAGGTCGCCCTGCAACAGGGCGGTCAGCCAGTTCCAGTATCGGTCCAGCAGCGGCTGGTCCAACCCATACAGGGCGCGCAGCCGCGCCGCGTCCTCCGGCGTCAGTTCCGGGTTGGCGGCGATCATCAGGTCGATGGGGTCGCCGGGCATCAGCCCGATCAGCATGTAGACGACGAAGGAGACGACCAGCAGGACGACCAGCGACTGCAACAGCCGGTTGACCAGGAACCTTGCCATGGGCAGCCCGCCATCCCCGCATCGTGCCGTTACCACCATCGCACGATGCCGCCGGGCCGCGACGCTGTCTACGGTTTTCCCGCGCGCTCAGAGCGGTTTGCAGTTGACTGGAAACCGCTCCGGCGGCGACTGCCGCCGCGCGCACTCGTGTGCGCGTAAGCCAAGCCGCGGATGCGGCGCCGGCGCCTGAGGACCACGAAATGCTGGACCTGCTTCCAGTCTGCTGGAAGCAGGTCTAAGCCCGCACGAGATGCCAGGATAGGGCCGCCGTCAGCGGTCGTCCCACTCCGCCTCGTCGGCGCGCAGCAGTTCGATCAACCGGGCGACAGAGGGGTCCAGCCGCTTGCCCAGGGTGCCTCCCAGCACGTCGTCCGCTGCCATCCAGCCCTTGGCCTCGGTCAGCTGGGCGGGGGTGACGCCGGTGCCAATGATGCTGGCGATGCGGAAATCGTCCATGGGACCGCAGATCTCGATGACCATGTCACGGGTCAGGGGCATCGTCATGGCGCGTCCTCCAGGAAGGGGGCGGTTTCGGCTTGGCAGATACGGAATGCTCCCCCCAAATGCAAGGGGGCGCCGGGGGTGACCCCGGAAGAAGCGGGCGCCCCTCGGGTGGGCGCTTGGACGGGGGGAAATGGCGATGGCCGCAGGCCGGACGGGCGGGCGAATCCTGGTGGACGCGCTGGTGGGGCAGGGGGCGGAGATCGCCTTCTGCGTGGCGGGCGAAAGCTACCTGGAGGTGCTTGACGCCGCCCTGGACCGGCCGGAGCTGCGCCTCATCACCTGCCGGCAGGAAGGCGGGGCCGCCTTCATGGCCGAGGCGTACGGCAAGCTCACCGGCCGCCCGGCCGTCTGCATGGTGACCCGCGGGCCAGGGGCCTGCAATGCCAGCATCGGAATCCACACCGCCTTCCAGGACAGCACGCCCCTGGTGCTGCTGGTCGGGCAGGTGGCCCGCGACCAGCGGGACCGGGAGGCCTTCCAGGAGGTGGACTTCCGCCAGATGTTCGGACCGCTGGCCAAGTGGGTGGCCCAGATCGACAGTGCCGCGCGCATCCCGGAATACGTCGCCCGGGCCTTCCGCACCGCCATCACGGGCCGCCCGGGCCCGGTGGTGCTGGCCCTGCCGGAGGACATGCTGCGGGAGCGGGCCGACGTGCCCGACCTGCCGCGGGCCGCTCCCGTCCAGGCCACCCCCTCCGACGGCGACATGGGGCGACTCGCCGAGATGCTGCGCCGGGCGCAGCGGCCCCTTGCCATCGTCGGCGGCGCACCCTGGCCCGATTCGGCCTGCGCCCGGTTCCAGTCCTTCGCGGAGGCGTGGCACCTGCCGGTCGCGTGTTCCTTCCGCCGCCAGGACGTGATGCACAACGCCAGCCGGTCCTACGTCGGCGACCTGGGCACCGGCCCGAACCCGGCCTTGCTGGAGCGGGTGCGGGCCGCCGACCTGCTGCTGGTGGCCGGCGCGCGGTTGGGGGAGATCACCACCCAGGGCTACGGCCTGCCCGCCCCGCCCAAGGCCGCGGCGGCCCTCATCCATGTCCATGCCGACTTGGCAGAACTGGGCCGGGTCTACCAGCCCGACCTTGCCATCCCATCCAGCCCCGCCGCCTTTGCCGACGTGGCCGCCGCATTGGCCCCGCCACCCGAGCTGCCCTGGGCCGCCTGGACCGCGGCGGCACGGCAGGATTACGAATCGTGGCAGCGGCCGGGTCCCTGCCCGGGGACGCTCGACCTGGGGGCCGTCTTCTGCTGGTTGCGGGATCGGCTGCCCCCGAATGCCATCGTCACCAACGACGCCGGCAACTTTTCCGGCTGGGGCCACCGATTCCTGCGCTACGGCCGCCCGGGCCGACAGCTCGGCCCCACCAGCGGGGCCATGGGCTATGCCTATCCGGCGGCGGTGGCGGCCAAGATCACCCATCCGGAGCGGTTGGTCCTGTCCCTGTCGGGCGATGGCGGCTTCCTGATGACGGGGCAGGAGCTGGCCACCGCCATGCATGCCGGCGCCGCCCCCATCGCCCTGGTCATCAACAACGGCATGTACGGCACCATCCGCATGCACCAGGAAAACCGCTTCCCCGGCCGCGTCAGCGCCACCGACCTGACCAACCCCGACTTCGCCGCACTGGCCCGGTCCTACGGCGCTTTCGGGGCCACGCTCACCCGCACGGAAGAGTTCGCCCCGGCCTTCGAGGAAGCCGTGGCGTCAGGACGGGCCGCCGTCATCGAATTGAAGCCGGACCCCGAGGCGATCACCACCCGCACCACCCTGTCGGCGTTGCGCGCCAAGGCCCGGTCGGGCTGAGCGTTCAGGCCGGCACCTTCATCCCCCGCTGCACCGCCTCCCGCGCGCCCACCTCCGCGTACCAGCGGGCGAGGTGGGGCATGCTGCCGTCCTTCAGCGACCCACCCTTCGCCGTGGCGTCCACGAAGGGGAAGGCGGCCACGTCGGCCACGCTGTACTCGGCGCCGCCCAGGTAGGGGCAGGAGGCCAGCCGCCCATCCAGCGCCGCCAGGCAGCGGCGTACCTCCGCGGCAAAGAAGTCGATGGCGTAGTCGAAGCGGTCCGGGGCCAGCACGTTGAAGCGGAATTGGCCGCTGACCGCGGGGGTCAGGTCGGTCATCACCAGGTTCAGCCAGTTCAGCACCTCACCCCGCGCCGCCGGCTCACCCGGCAGCAGCTTGCCGGTGGTCAACGCCAGGTGCAGCAGGATGGCGCCCGACCCGAACAGGGTATGGGGCAGGCTGTCGGCATCGTCGATCTCCAGGGCGGGGAACTTGCCCAGCGGGCTGACCTTGGCATAGCCCGGGTCCCGGACCACGCCGCCCACATAGTCCAGCTTGTGGACCACGTACTCCAGCCCCAGCTCCTCCAGCATCACGGAGGCCCGGTGGCCGTGGGGGGAGCCGGCGGTGTGCAGGGTGAGCCGGGACATGGCCACCCCTCAGCGGGGCCGGCGGGGCAGGGCGCCCCTGGCGCTCTCGTCGTCGGGCGGCACGTTGGCGGCACGGTGGAAATCCGGGACGATATGTTCGATCAGGGCCAACACGCGCGCCTCATCCCAGGAAAGGGCCGCCGCCTCGAGCTCGTCGAGCGACCGGCACAGGATAGCCCAATCCACCGCCCTTGGGGAGGCCACAAGCACGCCCGGCGCATCGGTGGGCAGGGGCGGCTCCTTGGCGTCGAACATCTCCTCATACAGCTTCTCGCCGGGGCGCAGGCCGGTGAAGGCGATCTTGATGTCCCGGTCGGGGTGCAGGCCCGCCAGCCGGATCATCTGCCGCGCCAAGTCGACGATCTTTACCGGCTGGCCCATGTCCAGCACGAAGATGCGCCCCCGCTCGTCCCGGTGCGCCATGCCGTAGGCGGACGCCTGCAGGACCAGCTCTACCGCCTCCTGCACCGTCATGAAATAGCGGCAGACCTCCGGGTGGGTCACGGTCAGCGGCCCGCCGGCGCGGAGTTGGCGGGTGAACAGCGGAACCACCGACCCGGTGGAGCCCAGCACGTTGCCGAAGCGCACGGTCATGAACCGGGTGCCGCCCTCGGCGCCGGTGGCCAGGTCCAAGGCTTGGCAATAGGCCTCGGCACTGCGTTTGGTCGCACCCATCACGTTGGTGGGCGCCACGGCCTTGTCGGTGGAGATCAGCACCATGGCCTTCACCCCATGGGCCGCCGCCGCGTCCGCCACGTTGCGGGTGCCGATGACGTTGGTCAGCACACCCTCGACGGCGTTGAACTCCACCATCGGCACATGCTTCAGGGCCGCCGCGTGGAACACCAGCTCCGGCTGTTCCTCCGCGAAGACCTGCATGATCCGGGACCGGTCGCGCACGCTGGCCAGCACCGCCCGCCGGTCCAGCCCAGGGAAGCTCTCGCCCAGTTCCAGGTCGGCGGTGTAGAGGTTGAACTCCGCGTTATCCAGCAGCACCAGCCGTTTGGGACCAAGCCTGGCGATCTGGCGTACCAGCTCCGACCCGATGGTGCCGCCGGCCCCGGTCACCAGCACGGCCCGGCCGGCGATCAGCCCGCCGATGGACTGGCGGTCCAGGGCCACCTGCGGCCGGCCGAGTAGATCCTCGATGACGATGGGCTTGGGCGTCAGCCCGTTTTCCGGCACGGCCGCGCGAAAATCGGTCAGGTCCGGCAGCCGGGCCAGCACCAGGTTCAGGGCCTCGCATTGCTCCACCAACCGGCCCAGCTCGTCACCGGACAGGCGCTCCCGCGGGCGGGTCAGGATCAGGCGGCGGGGATGCTCGCCCCCTTCCGCCAACCGCTTCACCACGTCCGTCAGCTCATCCACATGCCCCAGCACCTTGACGCCGTGGATCTCGCGGCCGATGCGGCTCTGCTTGTCGTCCAGGATCCCCACCACCCGGAAGGTGGCATCGGGGTCCTGCTGCATGGCGCGGATGAACAGCTCGGCCGGGTCGCCGGCCCCTACCAGCAGCACCGGGATGCGGTCGCCGCTGTTGTGCTCCAGGATGCTGGCCACCCGCCGGTCCTTCATCATGCGGTAGACCAGCCGCGGCCCGCCCAGGAACACCATCAGGACGAACCAGTTCAGGATGGGCAGGGACCGTGGCAGCAGCTCCAGCCGCGTCACCAGGAACAGCAGCAGCACGAAGACCAGGATGGTGGCCGTGACCGCCCGGGCGATGGCCACCAGGTCGCTCAGCGAGGCATAGCGCCAGACGCCGGAGTTCATGCCGAACACCCGGTAGCTGACGGCGGCGATGGCCGTGAAGATCAGCAGGCCCGGCCACAGGGCGGGGATGAACTCCATGAAGTCGTCGCCGACCCGCAGGTACAGGGACAGGACGAACGACAGGGCGGCGGCCAGGATGTCGTGCGTATAGGCCAGCGTGCGTGCATCGCTGGCGGAACGTCGCGCCAAGTCGGCCAGTCTCTCCATGGGTCCCCCGTACCCGGCCGGGATGGCCGGGCGCACCATCGGGTCAGAGCTTCAGGGTCAGGCGGACGGCCGTGCCTGCCCCGAGGTTGATGTCCAGGTCGGCGCCCAGCTGGGTGGCCAGCGCCTCCACCAGCATCGTGGCGGCATCCGCGTCCGGGTCGAAGCCCTGGGGCAGCCCGCGGCCGCTGTCGGCCACCGTCAGCCGCGCCTGGCCGGACGCCAGCCGCTCCAGCCGGACCTTCATCCAGGCATCGTCCGGATAGGCATGGCGCAGGCCCTGCATCACCAGCTCGTTCAGGATCAGGCCCAGCGGCATGGCCGTATAGAGGGAGGTGGTCAGCGGCTCGCCCTCCACCGTCACCTTCACCGGCGCCGGCAGGTCGCCCACATTGGCCACCGCCGTCTCACACACCTCCCGCATGTAGCGGGCCAGGTTTACCTGGGTCTCCGACCGGGTCTCATGCACCTGACGGTACAGGATGGCGAGCACCTCCACCCGGTACATGGTCTGGTCATAGGCCGCGCGGGCGGCGGGGTCGGTGATCCGGTGGTGCTGCAAGCGCAGCAGGCTGATGACAAGCTGGAGGCTGTTCTTGGCCCGGTGCTGCAATTCGCGCAGCGCCGTGTCCTTCTCCGAAAGTGCTAACTCAAGCGCACGGCACCGCTCGGCAAGAACGCTTGCCGGCAAGTTCTCCAAATCTTCGAGTTGAGCTTCGGAGCCGGGCATATTGCCCGTCGCCACATCTGCCTTAGCCATCCGGGAACCGGCCACCGCGATTTATTCGCCAAGCCCAAATTTCTAATGCAGTGGTGCTGGTGCTGAAATAGAGCTTCCGACCTACTTCCCCTGCCATACGGTGGAGTTATCGGAAAAGTTGCCGGATTCCCCGATCAGCGAAGCAGCCAGCCCAACAGGCCCTTGGGCTTCGTTTTCCCCCCGGCCTTCGGCGCCGCCGGCCGGCGTGGTCCCGGGGCCGGCGGCTTGCCCTGCACATACTCATTCCGGAAGCGGTCGAAATCCTCCTTCCGGCCGAACTTGAAGCGGACATGGGTGACCTGGCTCTTCATCCCGGTCCCGATGTCCATCTCCTCCTGAAGGCCGATGAACTCCACCGCCCACAACCCTTTGACGTTGGCCCGGATCCAATCCTCGGCCTTGTCCATCTCCCCGCTGGATTTGAACTTCAGTGTCGTCTCGAAGTCGTAGTACGGCATGGGCGGTTACCCGAACAGGTGGACCAGCAGCACCAGCACGACGGTCACGATCAAGACGGCCAGGATGGGGTTGTTCTGCAGCCAGGTGTCCAGCCCCACCGGGGCCGATACGCCGGGCTCGGCCGCGGGTTGGAAGGCCGGTGTCTGGCCGGCCAGCCGCTCCAGCTTCGCCTCCAGTTCGGCAAGGCGCTGCTCCAGGCTGTCCAGTCGGGTGTCGTGCTCGCTCATGATCTGTACGGTTGTGGAAGGGGAGGAAAGTCTGATCCAAGATACCCCTTTCGTCCGGCCGGATGGAAGGGCACATGATGGGACCGCCGGCCCCATGGTCCCGGCCCCTTTCCCGAAGCCGGATCAGCCCGGATGCGCCATTCCCTATTCGCCGCCCTGCTAACGGCCATCCTGTTGGCCGTTTCCACGACCGAAGCCGCCCCGCCGGCCGATTCCAGCCCCGTCGGCCTGTCGGAGGAACGGGGTCGCGGGGACCGGGTGGGACCCCTGATTTTCCGGGGCGGGCTGCACCTGCGGTCCGGATCATCCAGCTTCGGCGGCCTCTCCGCCCTGCGGGTCAGCCCCGACGGCAGCCAGTTCGTCGCCCTTACCGACCGGGGGGCCGTGGTCAACGGCCGGCTGTCCTACAGGCCCGACGGGACCCTGGCCGGTGCCGGTTCCTATGCCATCCGCGGCCTGCTGGGGGGCGGGGGCAAACCGCTGGGAAGCGGGGAGCGGGACTCGGAAGGGCTGGCGATCCTGGGCTCCTGGCCCGGCGACGGTTGGGTTGTCTCCTTCGAGCGGGACCACCGGCTGGTCCGCTATCCCGCCGCCCTGGCCGGGGTCGCGGGCAAGACGCTGCAAGGCCCGCCGGGCATCGCTGACCTTCCCCTGAACAGCGGGCTTGAGACCGTGCTCGCCCTTTCGGACGGCACCCTGCTGGCCCTGGCAGAGGATGATGCGGGGGAAGGGCGGCACAAGGCCTGGCTGGGCCGGTCTGGGGACTGGAAGGCTTTCACCTATGCCGCGCGACCGCCTTTCCTGCCGGTGGACGCGGCCCTGCTGCCGGGCGGTGACGTGCTGGTGCTGGAGCGGCGGGCCTCCTGGATCGGCGGCTGGGGTTCGCGCCTGGTCCGCATCGCCGCGTCGGACCTGTCCCGGGCGGCGGCGACGGGTGGGGTGGTGGAAGGGGCCGAGCTGGCCCGCCTGGACCCGCCCCTGCTGGTGGACAATTTCGAAGGAATCGACGTGCGTCCGGGGAAGGACGGTAGCCTGTTCATCTATCTGCTGTCCGACGACAATTTCTCCATCCTCCAGCGCACCTTGCTGCTGATGTTCGAGCTGCCGCCGGGGTAACCCGCGGCCCGGCGGCGGATATCGCGGGAGCGCATGACGGGGATCGGATGGCCCGGACCCGCTTCCCGCCACCTGGAAACGGGTCTAGGCTCGGGGTTCCCGCAACAACCACAGTGCGTGTCATGGATGGACTGACCCCGCCGCCCAACGACCTCGGCGCCTATTGGATGCCGTTCACGGCCAACCGCCAGTTCAAGGCGAACCCCCGCCTGCTGGTTGCCGCGGATGGCATGTACTACCGCAGCCATGACGGGCGGCAGGTGCTGGACGGGACGGCGGGGCTCTGGTGCGTCAATGCCGGCCACAACGCCCCGCGGGTGACGGAGGCGATCCGCCAGGCGGCGGGCGTGCTGGACTATGCCCCCAGCTTCCAGATGGGCCACCCCGGCGCCTTCCGCCTGGCCAGTCGGCTGGCGGAGCTCGCCCCCGGTGACCTGAACCACGTCTTCTTCACCGGTTCAGGGTCGGAAAGCGTGGAAACCGCCCTGAAGATCGCCCTGGCCTATCACCGGGCCAAGGGCCAGGGCCAGCGCACCCGCTTGATCGGGCGGGAACGGGGCTACCACGGCGTGGGCTTCGGCGGCATCGCCGTGGGCGGCATCCTGAACAACCGGCGCGCCTTCGGCAGCCTGTTCGCCGGGGTGGACCACCTGCGCCACACCCACGACCCCGCCCGCAACGCCTTCAGCCGGGGCCAACCCACCCATGGGGCTGAGCTGGCCGACGACCTTGAGCGGCTGGTGGCCCTGCACGGGGCCGACACCATCGCCGCCGTGATCGTGGAGCCCCTGGCCGGCTCCACCGGCGTCCTCGTTCCGCCGGTGGGCTACCTGGAGCGGCTGCGCGGCATCTGCGACCGGCACGGCATCTTGCTGATCTTCGATGAGGTGATCACCGGCTTCGGCCGGCTGGGCGCACCCTTCGCCGCCGACCGGTTCGGCGTGCTGCCGGACCTGATGACCACGGCCAAGGGGCTGACCAACGGCGCCGTGCCCATGGGCGCCGTCTTTGCCCGGGACCATGTGCATGACGCCATCGTCCAGGGGCCGGAGCACCTGATCGAGCTGTTCCACGGCTACACCTACAGCGGCCACCCCCTGGCCTGTGCCGCGGCAGAGGCCGTTCTGGACACCTATGCGGTGGAAGGGCTGTTCGAGCGCGCGGCGGGGCTGGAGGGCGCCTTCGCCGACGCCGTGCACAGCCTGCGCGGAAAGCCCCATGTCATCGACGTACGCAACCTGGGCCTGGTCGGCGGGATCGAGCTGGAATCGCGCCCCGGCGCCCCCGGCGGCCGCGCCCATGAGGTGTTCGTCCGCTGCTATGGGGCAGGCGTGCTGATCCGCGTCACCGGCGACATCATCGCCCTGTCACCGCCGCTGATCGTGGAGGAAGGGCAAATTGCCCGGATGGTGGAGACCATCGCCGATGCCCTTGCGGCCGTCGAATGAGTGTGCGCGGAGCGTGTCGGATGACCGCAGCTACTTGCTAGATGAAGCTCTGCCCTAATCCACCGGATCTACCGTCATCCCGGCGAAAGCCGGGATGACGGGCTTCCTTTTATCTTGGAAGGCCTCGATGAGGAGGGCCCCCCACCAAGCCATGCGCGCGGCGCAGCCCGGCCCCGGCGGGCCCCGGCATGGCTGTAAGGGCGCCGCGCAACTATATTACGTCCATCGTCAACAGCGATGGGGATCCATCTTGCGGTACTTTTTCATGCTCCCGACCCTGCGGCTCGGCATTTTTTCGCCTTTCGCCGCCCAGTCTGACGTCCAAAAGTCCGCCCGCCGCGATTAAGGCGAACCGGACCCTTTCTTTTCTCAGTCTCGTTTTGATGTGGGAATGAAAGCCGATCTGGCCGGTGCCCGTTTCCGCGGCCCGGCATGAGGTTGTCAGACCAACGCCCCGGCGATTAAGTTCGCCGGGGCGTTCGTTTTCCAGGACGCACCGGTTCCTGAGTCGCACGAAGGACAGACGCGCATGAGCACGCCCGCCGCCGACGGATTCCGCATGCCTGGGGAGTGGGAACCCCATGCCCGCTGCTGGATGGCCTGGCCTGTCCGGGGGGAGACGTTCCCCAACGGCCTGGAGGCGGCCCGCCTGGCCTATGCGGAGGTGGCCAAGGCCATCGCCCAGTTCGAGCCGGTGACCATGGTCTGCCCGGACGGGGAAGTGGCGTCCGTCAGCCTCGCGGTCGGCAAGGACGTGGCGGTGATGCCCATCAGCATCTCCGACAGCTGGATCCGCGACAACGGCCCCAGCTTCGTGAAGAACCCGGCGACGGGGGAGGTGGCTGGCGTGGACTGGCAGTTCAACGCCTGGGGCCGCAACTACGACGCCTTCGAGCCGGACACGCTGGTGGCCCGCCAGATCCTGGACCGGCTGAAGCTCCGCCGGTACGAGGCGCCCCTGGTGATGGAGGGCGGCAGCTTCCATGTGGACGGGCAGGGCACCCTGCTGACCACGGAGGAGTGCCTGCTGAACCCCAACCGCAACCCGCACCTGAGCAAGGCAGAGATCGAGGGCCACCTGCGCGACCAGCTCGGCGTCACCAGCTTCATCTGGCTGGGCCAGGGCTATGAGCAGGATGAGACGGACGGCCATATCGATGAGATCGCCACCCTCATTCGCCCGGGCCTGGTCCTGGCCATGACCACGGATGACACCGCCGACCCCAACTATCCCGTCTTCCAGGACAACCTTGAGCGCCTCGCCATGGCCCGCGACGCCGCGGGGCGGGAGCTGGAAGTGGTCACCCTGCGCACCCCGGCGCGACGGGAGCAGGCGGGCGTGCGCCTGACCTTGTCCTACACGAACTTCTATCTCGCCAACGGCGGCGTGGTCATGCCCCTGTTCGAGGACGCGGCGGACGACGAAGCCATCCGCACCTTCAAGAAGCTGTTCCCCGACCGCCAGATCGTCCCCGTCCCGGCCCTGGACATCGTGCGCGGCGGCGGCGGCATCCACTGCATCACCCAGCAGCAGCCGGCGTGATGCCGGCTGCTTGAGAATAAAAATCATTAGAAAAATGTGGGTAAGGGCCTGACGGGCGGGCAGCTCGGCTGTTGGCGGGGTCATTGTGCCCGTCAGCAGGAGGCCCAGCCCCATGTACTTCCACGACAAGCGCCTGCAGTACCCGGTCAAGGTGACCACCCCCGACCCGTTGTTCGCCCGCCAGCTCCAGCAGGCCATCGGTGGCGTGGAGGGGGAGATCCGCGTCTGCCTCCAGTACTTCTTCCAGGCCTGGGGCAACCGCAGCCCGAACACCAAATACCGGGACATGCTGCTGCATACCGCGACGGAGGAAATCGGCCACATCGAGATGCTGGCCACCGCCGTCGCCCTGAACCTGGAGACGGCGCCCTTGTCGCTGCAGGAATCCACGGCCGCCGCCAACCCGGTGGTCAACGCCGTCATGGGTGGTGAGCGGCCGCGCCATGTGGTGGAGGGGATGCTGCACAAGCACCTGCTGTCCACCGGCCTCGCCGCCTTCCCCGGCAACTCCGACGGCGTGCCCTTCGACGGCTCCCACGTCTATGCCAGCGGCAACCTGGCCGCCGACATGTTCGCCAACGTGGCGGCGGAAAGCACGGGCCGCGTCCTGGCCGTGCGCCTGTACAACGCGGCCCACGACCCCGGCATGAAGGACATGCTGAGCTTCCTGATCGCCCGCGACACCATGCACCAGCAGCAGTGGCTGGCCGTGATCGAGGAGCTGGGCGGCTATGGGGAGCAGTTGCCGATCCCCAACAGCTTCGACCAGAACCTGGAGAAGAAGGAGTTCTCCTACGCCTTCTTCGGCCATGACAAGGACGGCACCCCGCCGCCCGCCGGCCGCTTCACCCAGGGCCCGTCCCTGGACGGCAAGGGCCAGTTCAAGCCGCTCCAGTCCGAGCCGCTGGGTGAGGAACCGGTCCTCGGCCCTGCCCGCGACGGCTCCGGCGCCCAGAAGGAACAGATCGGCAAGCCGTCGGGCCCCGCCGTGATGTGAGCCACCGGCCGGGGCGTGCCAAGCGCCCGCCCCGGCCGTTCTCCCGCAAGCAAGAAGGTTTGGAGGGGGGAGGGGCCATGCCGTACCACACCGGCCGCTTCATCGACCATGTGCACCTGAAGGTCCGCGACCTGGAGGCGTCCCGCCGCTTCTACAAGGCCGTCGCGGGGGTGCTGGGCATCCCCGTCAGCAGCGAGGACGCCGACCACCTGGCCATCGATGAGCTGTACGTCTCCACCGGCGAGCCCTTGACCTCAGGCCTGCACCTCGCCTTCCAGGCCCGCGACCGCGATGCCGTCCATGGCTTCCACGCCGCCGCCCTGGCCGCTGGCGGCACGGACAATGGCGGCCCCGGCGAACGGCACTACCACCCCGGCTACTACGCCGCCTTCGTGCTGGACCCGGACGGGAACAACATCGAGGCCGTCCACCACGGCCCCGCCACCCGCTCCGCAGACAGCGTGGAGATCACGCCCAACGCCCCGTAGGTCGCGGCTGAGCGGCAGCGAAGCCCGACAGATCAGGCCCTCACACCTCCGCCAACGCCTCCCGCAGGTCTTCCTTCCACCGGTCCGCCAGTTCCGGCAGGGCCAGGGCCGCGCGCACGTCCGCGTCCACCTTGGGCTTGGCATAGAGGATGCGGTTCAGGGCCAGGATGGTCCACCCCTCCGGCCCCCGTTCCACCAGCTCGATGGCGTCCCCGGCCTGGAGCGTGCCCGGCTCCAGCACGTCCATGTACCAGCCGGTCAGCCCCTGCTGCGTCGCCCATTTGCTGATCCGCGGCTCACCGGACACGGTGGTGGGCCAGCGGCAGCGCACCACCGGCTGGTTCACCCGCAGCAGCACCGTGCCGACCCGCAGCACGTCACCCACCCGCGCCTCGGCCTCCGTATAGCCCTCGACGGACAGGTTCTCCCCGAAGCTGGGGATCGGGAATTGCCGCCCGTCCCCGGCCAGGGCGCCGAACTGCGCATAGCTCTCCCGGCAGAAGGCATGCACGGCCGTGTCGCCCAGGTCCCGAGCCCGATAGGCGCTCTCGTCCCCCTCAAGCCCGCGCGGTCCCACCCGCACCGGCCCGTCCACCGGCGCCTTGGCGATCCCCGTATCGCCCGGCTTGCCGTTGCTGCTGAGCCGCGTCTGCACCTTCCCCGCATAGACCCCGACGACACGCATTGCCGAACCTCCCGCAACCTCCCGTAGGTCGGATTAGCGCCAGCGGCGCGTAATCCGACGGCATCCCCGCCGTGAGGACCTGGCAACCTGCCCAGACAAAGCGAAAGGCACGAAAGACAATGCCTTCGTGCCTTCCACGATGATCTGGGATGTCGGATTACGCTACGCTAATCCGACCTACGAAACCTCACACGAACTCGTCCATCGAGCCCACGATGTGGCTGACGATGCCGTAGTCCTTGGCCTCGGTGGCGCTCATCCAATAGTTCCGGTCGGTGTCCTGCTCCACCCGCTCCAGCGGCTGGCCGGTCTCCCGGGCGATGATGCTGTTGATGCGCTTGCGCATCTTGATGATTTCCTGCGCCTCGATGGCGATGTCCGTGGCCCGGCCGCCGGCCCCGCCCAGGGGCTGGTGGATCAGGAAGCGGGTGTTGGGCAGGCAGAAGCGGTTTTCCTTCTTGGCGCCCAGGAAGATGTGCGCGCCGGCCGAGGCCACCCAGCCCGTGCCCAGCACCATGACGCGCGGCTTGATGAAGCCGATCATGTCATGGATGCTGTCGCCGCTCTCCACGTGCCCGCCGGGGGAGTTGATCACCAGGCGGATGGGATCGTCGCTGATGGCGGAGTAGGCCAGCAGCTGGGCGACCGTGTCCTGGGCGACCTTCTGGTTGATCTCGCCGAACACCAGCACGGTGCGGCTCTTGAAAAGGGCCTGCTGGATGGCCTGGAAGGGGCCCGGCTGGGTCTCGGCCTTCTTCGCGCCGTTGTCCGGGGTCTCCGGGGTCTCGGGCTCTTCGTCGTCAAGGCGGAACGGGTTCACCGACACTGGGGTCGCTCCATGGCTTCGCGGGTCTGCCTAGTCACCTAGCGGGAAATGGGCGGCTGTTCAACCCATCCGGTCCGTGTCACAGCCGCCCTCCCACTGTCACAACTGAATCCACACGCTCTTCAGGTCGGTGTACTTCTCCAGGGCGTGCAGGCTCTTGTCGCGGCCGAAGCCGGATTGCTTGAAGCCGCCGAACGGGGTGGTGATGTCGCCGGCGTCGAAGCAGTTGATCCAGACGCTGCCCGCCTTGATGGTCCGCGCCGCCTTCATGGCGGTGGAGATGTCGCGGGTCCAGATGGCGGCGGCCAGGCCATAGATCGTGTCGTTGGCGATCTTGAAGGCCTCTTCCGTCGTCTTGAAGGTCAGGGTGGACAGGACCGGGCCGAAGATCTCCTCCCGGGCAATGGTCATGCCGCTGTCTACCTTGTCGAACACGGTGGGCTGCACGTAATAGCCGCCGCAGTCCGCGTGCGCCGCGGCACCGCCGCTCTTCAGCACCGCGCCCTCGGCCTTGCCCTTCTCGATATAGCCCAGCACCCGCTCATGCTGGCGCTTGTCCACGATGGCGCCCATGCGGGTCTTGGGGTCCAGCGGGTCGCCAGGGACCCACTTCTGGCCGTAATGGACCACCTTCTCCAGGAACGCGTCCTTGATGCTCTCATGCACCAGCAGGCGGGAGCCGGCGTTGCACACCTCCCCCTGGTTGAAGAAGATGCCGCCTGCCGCCTCGGCCGCGGCTTTGTCCAGGTCGGCAGCGTCGGGCATGATGATGTGCGGGGTCTTGCCGCCGCACTCCAGCGACACGCGCTTCAGGTTGCTCTCCCCCGAATAGCGCATGAAGTACTTGCCCACCTCCGTGCTGCCGGTGAAGGCCAGCATGTCCACGTCCATGTGGCGGCCGATGGCCTGGCCCGCGGTTTCCCCGAAGCCGGGGACCACGTTCAGCACGCCGGGCGGCAGGCCCGCCTCGATGGCCAGTTCCGCCAGGCGGATGGCGGACAGGGGCGACTGCTCCGCCGGCTTCAGCACGACCGAGTTGCCGGTGGCAAGCGCCGGGGCCACTTTCCACACCGCCATCATCAGCGGGAAATTCCAGGGCACCACGATGCCGATCACGCCCAGCGGCTCCCGCAGGATCAGGGACATGGCATCCGTGCCGCTGGGGCCCACCTGGTCGTACAGCTTGTCGATGGCCTCGGCGTAGTACTGCACGCAGCGGGCGGACAGGGGCACGTCGATGCTGCGGCTGTCGCGGATGGGCTTGCCCATGTCCAGCGTCTCCAGCAACGCCAGCTCGTCCGCATGGGTCTCGATCAGCAGGGCCAGGTTCAGCAGCACCGCCTTGCGCGCCCGCGGGTGCTGGTCACGCCAGACGCCGGACTCGAAGGTCCGCCGCGCGGCGGCCACGGCGCGGTTCACGTCCTCCCGGTCGCATTCCGCCACATGGGCGATCACCTTGCCGTCCCGCGGGCTGACCTTGTCGAAGGTCTTTCCCGACGCGGACGGCACGAACTTGCCGTCGATGAAGGCCTGGGTCCGGAACTGCATCCGGGCGGCGCGGTCGTGCCAGTTGGTGGTGGCGAGCGCGTCCATCTCTGTCCTCCCTGGTGGGATCGCTTTTCGTTGGTCGCACAGTGCACCGGCGGCAACCTTCCGGACAAGCCGGAAAGCGGGGCGGGGAGGTGCTTCCCGGCCGTCGCTTTGGGTTGGCTGACCAGCGAGGCCCACGCAGAATTGCCTCCCCCGCGAAGGCGGAGGTCCACGGTTCTTTGCCTCAGCCGGCGCGGAACCCACGCCAACAACAGTGGACCCCCGCCTTCGCGCTTGGGCATTCACAAAATCCCGGCACGCTTATGGATCAACAGCTTGGCCGGTCCAATCGGGCAACGAGGTGCCTGGGCATAGGTGTGTTTGGAAAACGGATTTTAACGGATCAAAACGGATTTAACGGATACTATAACATAGCAACCAATTTCCGTTCCTAAGAATTCTGGATTGCTAAGTCGTATTTAAGAACAGAACTATGAATGCTAAATAGCAGTTCTATCCGTTACCATCCGTTCCGATCCGTTTAAATCCGTTTTCCCCACACACTTCTCCGCAGGGCCAAGCCGATCCTCCAAATGCTCGCCGCATCTGGCTTCTGAAGCTGGCGTCATCCAAGAATGTGTGAACGCCCTCTGCGCCTTCACGGGGAATCAGAGCCGGGCACGGGGCTATGGGCGGCGGGCAATCACACCGTCAGCACATGGCTCCTCAACGGCACCCCCGGCTCCCACACATGCAGCGCGAAACCCGGCGGGTCGTCGGTCCACACGGGCGGGGCGCCGGGCGTGGGGTCGAAGGCCAGCAGCATGCCGGTGCTGGGGGCACAGAAACCCAGGGTGCCGGCGAAGGGCACGGCGATCCCCCGGTGCACATGCCCGCACAGCACGCCCGCGATGTTCCCGTGCTGCCGCAGCAGCATCTCGAACGCCTCACCCCCCTGGCAGCGGATCGGGTCCATGACGCCGGAGCCCACCAGGAAGGGCGGGTGGTGCATGATCACCAGGGTGGGGCCGGAATCTTCGCGCAGCCGCGCCTCCACCCAGGACAGGCGCGCGTCGCACAGGCGGCCCGGCACGTCCATGGGGATCACCGTATCCAGGGCCAGGATACGCAATCCGCCGACCCGGTGCTCGTAATGCAGGAACTCGCCCTCCGCCGGGAACAGGCCCAAATGCCCGAACGCCTCCCGCAGGCCCTGGCGGTCGTCATGGTTGCCGGGCAGGGGCAGGAAGGGAATCTCCAGCCGCCCCAGCAGTTCCGCCGCCGGCCCGTACTCCCCCGGCTTCGGCCCGTTGCCGATGTCGCCGGTCACCACCACCAGGTCTGGCCGGGGCCGCAGGCCGTTCACCCGCTCCACCGCCCGGGCCAGGGCGGCATTGGTGTCATAACGCTTTACCGCCCGCTCGCCGGGCACTGTGCAATGCAGGTCGGAAAGCTGGGCGATGATCATGGGCAGCGCTCCCCCCGTGGCCTATCTTCCTGGTCAGCCGAGCCGACACCGGACACCCCACCATGCCGCCCCGCCGTTGGGAAGAGCTGACCTCACCGGACATCGCCGCCCTCCTGCCGGAAACCGTGGCGATCCTGCCCGTCTCGGCCACAGAGCAGCACGGCCCCCACCTGCCCCTGAACACGGACGCGGTGATCAATGCCGGCATCCTGGACAGGGCCTTGTCCCAGCTGCCGGACAGCGTCCCCGCCCTGGCCCTGCCGCCCTGGGTCTACGGCTTCTCGCCTGAGCACCTGTCTTTCCCCGGCACCATGACCCTCCCGGCGGAGGCGCTGCTGGCCGGCTGGCGCGCGGTGGCGGAGGGGGTGCACCGCGCGGGCCTGCGCCGACTCGTCCTGTTCAACAGCCATGGCGGCAACCCGCCGGTCATGGAACTGCTGGCCTTCGAGCTGCGCCAGCGGCTGGGCATGCTGGTGGTGCCGGTGAGCTGGGGCCGCTTCGGCCTGCCCGACAGGCTGTTCCCGGAGGATGAGCTGAAATGGGGCATCCATGGCGGCGCCGTGGAGACCAGCCTGATGCTCCATTTGCGCCCGGACCTGGTGCGCGCCGACAAGCTCGCCGACTTCCGATCCGCCGCCGCTGGTTTGCGGACCAAGGCCCTGCGCCTGCACGACATCGGCTGGGCCGCCCAGGACCTGAACCCGGCCGGGGTCGTGGGTGACACCACGCTCGCCACGGCGGGGAAGGGCGCCGCGGTGCTTGAGCACGCGGCACGGGGTCTGGCGACGTTGCTGGAAGAGGTCGCGGCCCACCCCTGGCCGTGACCTGTCGAACCTGTGCGCCGTGTACTGTCGGATTACGCTTCGCTAATCCGACCTACGATGCGGCACCCCGTAGGTCGGATTAGGCGCGTGAGCGCCGTAATCCGACGCCCAATCCCTCAGCCCCGTAGGTCGGATTAGGCGCCTTGGCGCTGTAATCCGACACGCAACGGCCAGGCCTTAATCCTCCAGCAGGCTCCGCAGCATCCACGCGGTCTTCTCATGGATCTGCAAGCGCTGGGTCAGCAGGTCGGCGGTGGCCTCGTCGCCGCCCTTCTCGGCGGCGGGGAACACGGCGCGGGCGGTGCGGGCGACAGCCTCATGGCCTTCCACCAGCTGCCGGATCATGTCCGTGGCGTTGGGCACGCCCTGCTCTTCGCGCACGCTGGTCAGCCGGCCGAACTGGCCGCCGCTGGCCGGGGCGAAGTGGCCCAGGGACCGGATGCGCTCCGCCAGCTCGTCCAGGGCGGTCCACAGCTCCGTGTACTGGGTCATGAACATGGTGTGCAGCGTGTTGAACTGCGGCCCGGTGACGTTCCAGTGGAAGCCATGGGTCTTCAGGTACAGCTGGAAGGTGTCGGCCAGCAGGCGCGACAGCCCCTCCGCGATGGCCTGCCGGTCCTCGGCGGCGATCCCGATGTCGATGGCGACGGACTTTGCCATGGTTCCTCTCCGAATCCTCGTCTGCTCCCAGGAAGGATGGTCCTGGGCCCGGGCAGCGGCAAGAGCTTTTTAGAACTCTTCTAAACAAGCGGGGCATGCCAGCCACGAACCCGCAGCCTACCGCAACGCCACAAACGGAACAGCCCCCTTCCCGGTGGGAAGGGGGCTGCGGCAATGGTCAATGCAAGGAGGTGAAAGGGGGCGGAACCCTTTACCGGCTCGGCAGCCCCAGGGACGGCACCATCTCCGCGGTCTGGGTCCCGGTCAGGCTCGCCACCCGCTGCGCCGCGGCATGGTCGCTGCCCACGGTCCGCAGTGCATATTCGACCCGGCTCAGCCGGGCGGCCAGCGCAGCCTTCTCCTCGCCGGTCAGGCTGGCGCGGTTGGCGGCCAGCTCCTGGCGCAGGCTGGCCTCATGGGCCTTCAGCGCCGCCTCATAGGCCCGCACCTCGCTGGTGGGGGTGGCGGCGGTGATGGTGATCGGGGCGGGCAGGGGGGCCACGCCCTTCGTCTCGGCGGCGAGGGCGGGGCTGGCGAGGGACAGCAGGGTCAGGGCAGAAGCGGCGGCCAGGGAAGCAAGGGTGCGCATCGATCTCTCCATCATCCTGGACTGTGGCGGGGCGCTCGCACGATGGGGCGCTCGACGCCGTCTGGATGAGGCGATCATGGCCCCCCAGGCCTGCCCGGAATGTGATGGTGACCACACCATTCATGATCAAAACGCATGGCAGCTTATAGGGCCAGCCGGGCTTGCCCGTCCCGCCGCGGCGCCAATTCCGGCACCGCCTCGGCCACCAGATCCTGCGCCGCCTCTTCCAGCAGCGCGTCGGTGGCGCTGCCATAGACCGCCTCCCGCCCGATCTCCAGGATCACCGGCACGGCCAGGGGGGAGATGCGGTCCAGCCGCCGGTGCCGGATTCGCCCCTTGGCCCGGGCCAGCAGGTCCGACAGCCGCCGCACGTCGGTCAGTCCCGCCGCGGCGTCCGCCCGTGTGGCCCGCAGCAGCACATGCCCCGGCTCATGCTTGCGCAGAACGTCATAGATCAGGTCGCTGCTGAAGGTGACCTGCCGCCCCGTCTTCTCCTGCCCCGGGTGCCGCCGCTCGATCAGGCCGGCGATGACCGCCACATTGCGGAACATGCGTTTCAGCATGGATGATTCCTCCATCCACGCCTCAAGGTCGTCCCCCAGCATGTCCTGGTCGAACAGGGCGTCGATGTCCCGGTCCGTGGGCGCCTTCAGGGCCCAGGTGGCCAGCACATAATCGGTGGCGACGAAGCCCAGCGGCTTCAGCCCCATCCGCTCCATCCGCCGGGTCAGCAGCATGCCCAGGGTCTGGTGGGCGTTGCGCCCCTCGAAGCAATAGGCGACCAAATATTCCTTGCCGTTCCGCGGGAAGCTCTCCACCAGCAGCCCCGACCTGTCCGGCAGGACGGAGCGGTGGCGTTGCAGCCGCAGCCATTCCTGCACCGCCTCCGGCAGCATCGCCCAGCGGTCCGGGTCCTCCAGGATGCCGCGCACCGTGTCGGCCAGGTGGGTGGACAGGGGCAGCCGCCCGCCGGCATAGGCCGGCACCTTCGGCTCGCCCACGCCGCCCTTGGCGCACTGCACCTCCATCTCCCGCACGCCGAGGAACTTCAGCAATTGCCCGGCGAAGATGAAGGTGTCCCCCGGGGTCAGGCCGGTGACGAAATACTCCTCCACCTTGCCCAGCACGCCACCCCGGTTCAGGCGGACGTTCAGCATCACCTCCTCGACGATGGTGCCCACGTTCAGCCGGTACTGCCGCGCCACCATGGCGTTGGCCAGTTGCCAGAGCCCCGTCTCTTCGTCCTGTTTCAGCCGCTTGAACCGCTCATAGGCCCCCAGCGCGTAGCCGCCGGTCGCCACGAAGTCGAACACGTCGTCGAACTCGTCCCGGCTCAGGTCCGCATAGGGCGCGGCCTTCGTCACCTCCGCATACATCTCGTCCGCGCTGAACGGCCCGGCGCAGGCGGTGCCGGTGACGTGCTGGGCCAGCACGTCCAGGGCGCCGGGCCGCAGCCTGTCCCCGTCAAGCTGCCCGGCGCAGATGCTGTCCAGCGCCGCCTCGCATTCCAGAACCTCGAACCGGTTGGCGGGGACCAACAGGGCGCGGCTCGGTTCGTCCAGCCGGTGGTTGGCCCGGCCGATGCGCTGCAGCAGCCGCGACACCCCCTTGGGCGCCCCCACCTGCACCACCAGGTCCACCGCCGCCCAGTCGATGCCCAGGTCGAGGGAGGAGGTGGCGACTACCGCCCGCAGCTTCCCCGCCGCCATGGCCGCCTCCACCTTGCGGCGCTGCTCCACGGCAAGCGACCCGTGGTGCAGGGCGATGGGCAGGTTCTCCTCGTTCAGCCGCCACAGCTCCTGGAACGCCAGCTCGGCCTGCGCCCGGGTATTGACGAAGACCAAGGTGGTGCCGTGCCGCTTGATCCGCTGGTACACCTCCGCCAGCGCGTGCAGGGCCATGTGGCCGGACCAGGGGAGGTACTCGGCGGTGGCCAGGATCTCCACCTCCGCCTTGGCCCCTGTCCGGCCCAGCACGGTGCGGACGGGCGCCAGCTCCCCCTCCTCGTCATGTAGCCGCCCGGTGGGCGACAGCCAGGCCACCAGCGCGTCCGGGTGCGCCACCGTGGCCGACAGCCCCACCCGCCGTACATGGGGCGCCAGCCTTGTCAGCCGCGCCAGCCCCAGGGCCAGCAGGTCCCCCCGCTTCGTCCCCGCCAGGGCATGCAACTCGTCGATGATGACGCAGCGCAGGCCCCGGAACATGTCCGCCGCCTCCTTGTACGACAGCATCAGCGCCAGGCTTTCCGGCGTCGTCATCAGGATGTGGGGCGGGTTGGTGCGCTGGCGGGCGCGCTTGGCGTCCGGCGTGTCGCCGGTGCGCGTCTCCGCCCTGATGGGCAGGCGCAGCTCGGCGATGGGCTGCTCCAGGTTCCGGGCGATGTCCACCGCCAGGGCCTTGAGGGGGGAGATGTACAGCGTGTGCAGCCCCGGCCGCGGCCGCTCCGCCAGCTCGATCAGGCTGGGCAGGAACCCCGCCAGCGTCTTGCCGCCGCCCGTCGGCGCGATCAGCAACGCGTTCTCCCCCGCCTCGGCCGCTGCCACCATGGCAAGCTGGTGCGGGTGCGGGCTCCAGCCGCGGGAGCGGAACCAGCCGGCGATGGCGGGGGGCAGGGGGCTGTCGGCGTGCATGGCGTCGATCATCATGCCCCACCATGTAGCACTCAAGGGCCTTTGGGGGAGTGGGTAGGGTCTGGCCCTAGCCTGCTCTTGCCGATCTTTTTGGGCAGGTCTATGCTCCACCCGTGAAGATCGGCTTCGACCCTGGCAAGAACGAGCGGAACATCCGCGAGCGTGGGCTGGCATTCCCCACGGCCGCACTGATTTTCCTGAGCGACACGCTGGAGTGGGATGACCGCCGCTTCGACTATGGCGAGCGCCGGATCAAATGCATAGGCATGGTTGATGGCATCTGCCTTGCCGTGATCACCACTTGGCGGCTCGACCCGCTTGATGGCCCATTTCGCTGGATCATCTCGGCACGGCGGGCAAATCGCAAGGAGAGGAGGGCTTATGAAGCTCATTTCCATCTATGATCTTCCGCCCATGTCGGCTGAGACGCGGGCGAGGCTGGAGGCCACCACGGAAGAGGAAATCCAGCGCCAGATGGCCGAGGATGGCGATGAAGACCTTGACGAGGGCAATCCGCCCGACTTCCGCGTCGTCCGCCCCTACCCGGACCCCCGCGAACTTCGCCAGAACCTGCACATGACGCAGGAGGAGTTCGCGCGCGCCTTCGGCATCAACGTCTGGACACTGCGGGAGTGGGAGCAGAAGAAGGCCGAACCGGAAGGCCCGGCCCGCACCCTACTGCGGGTGATCGAGCGGAACCCGGACGTCGTCCGTCAAGCCGTGTCGGGGCGCTGACATGACCACCCCCGACCCCCGCCCCATCGGCATCATCTGCGCCATCCCGGAGGAGATCGCCCATTTCGGCGCGCATTTCCGGGAGGAGGGGGCGGACACCGTCGCCGGCTTCGCCTTCCGCCGCGGACAGCTTGACGGCCGCGCCGCCGTGGTGGTGGAGACGGGCATCGGCAAGGTCAACGCCGCCACCGTGGCGACCCTGTTGCTGGAACGGTTCCGTTGCCGGGTGCTGCTGTTCAGCGGCGTCGCCGGCGGCTTGGACCCGGATTTGGGCGTGGGTGACGTGGTCGTGGCCGACAATCTCGTCCAGCACGACTACGGCGCCGTGTTCCGGGGGGAGGTGAAGACCTACCAGCCCGGCAACTTCCCCATGCCCGGCCTGCCGGAGGACCACGGCTACCCCATGGACCGCGCCCTGCTGGACAAGGTGCGCGGCGCCCTGGACGGCATCGACCTGCCCCCCCTGTCCGCCGCCGCCACGGGCGGGGAGGCTCGGCGGCCGCGGGTGGTCTATGGCACCATCCTGACCGGCGACCAGTTCGTGAACTGCGAGTCGACCCGCACCCGCCTGTTCACCCGCTTCGACGCCCGCGCGGTGGAGATGGAGGGCGGCGCCGTCGCCCAGGTGGCGGAGAAGTACGGCACCCCCTGGGTGGTGGTCCGTGCCCTGTCCGACCTGGCCGGCCAGGACAGCCACATGGACTTCCCCAGCTTCGTCCACGCCGCGGCGGAGTCGGCGGCCCGCATCGTCTGCCGTCTGGCCGGGGTGGTTTAAGTGCCCGGCGGCCTCTTCGAGTCCCAGGCCCCCCGGCCCTTGGCCGACCGCCTCCGGCCCAAGAGCCTGGAAGAGGTGGTGGGGCAGGAGCACCTATTGAAACCCGACAGCCCCCTGGGCCGCATGGTCCGGGCGCGGCGCCTGACCAGCATGGTCCTCTGGGGCCCGCCGGGGGTGGGCAAGACCACCATCGCCCGCCTGCTGGCCCTGGCCTCCGACCTGCATTTCGAGCCGCTGTCCGCCGTGTTCAGCGGCGTGGCCGACCTGCGCAAGGTGTTCGAGGCGGCGAAGGCCCGCCGCGCCGCCGGCCAGGGCACCCTGCTGTTCATCGATGAGATCCACCGTTTCAACCGCTCCCAACAGGACGGCTTCCTGCCCTATGTGGAGGACGGCACCGTCACCCTGGTCGGCGCCACGACGGAGAACCCCAGCTTCGAGCTGAACGCGGCGCTCCTCTCCCGCGCCCAGGTCTTCGTCCTGAACCGGCTGGATGAGGCGGCGCTGGAAAAGCTCTTGGCCCGGGCGGAGGCGGAAGAGGGCCGCCCGCTGCCGCTGGATGCCGACGCCCGCACGGCCCTCAAGGCCATGGCCGATGGCGACGGCCGCTATTGCTTGAACCTGTGCGAGGAGCTGTTCGCCCTGCCGCCCGGCACGGTGCTGGACACGGCCGGCCTCGCCACCGCCGTGCAGCGGCGCATGCCCCTCTACGACAAGGCGCAGGAGGGGCACTACAACCTGATCTCCGCCCTGCACAAGTCGCTCCGCGGCTCCGACACGGACGCCGCGCTCTACTGGTACGCCCGCATGCTGGCGGGGGGCGAGGACCCGCGCTACATCGCCCGCCGCCTGCTGCGCTTCGCGGTGGAGGATGTGGGCATGGCCGACCCCGGCGCCCTGGCCCAGGCCGTGGCGGCGTGGGAAAGCTATGAGCGCCTGGGCAGCCCGGAGGGGGAGCTGGCCATCGCCCAGCTGGTCATCTATCTGGGCACCGCGCCCAAGTCCAACGCGGCCTACGTGGCCTACAAGGCGGCGGTGTCCGCGGCGAAGGAGACGGGCAGCCTGTCCCCGCCCAAGCACATCCTCAACGCGCCCACCAAGCTGATGAAGCAGCTCGGCTACGGCAAGGGCTACGCCTACGACCACGACACGGCGGAGGGCTTCAGCGGCCAGGACTACTTCCCGGAGGAGATGGGCCGGCGGGAGTTCTACAGGCCGGTGGAGCGCGGCTTCGAGCGGGAGGTGAAGAAGCGCCTGGACTATTGGGCCCGCCTGCGGGCGGAAAAGTCGGAGAAGACCTGACGCGCCAGTCGTTTACCGCCCTGCGCCGTCGTCTTTGCGCCGCAATCGTGTTGCATTGACAACGGGCTGCGCTGCGGGTGCAATGCGGCCCGTCCGGGAGGGGGTCTCCCGGGGCGCGGGACAGCGATCCGTCCCCCGCCCGTCCCATCCGTTGGGGGTCTGTTGATGAAGCTGAAGACCGTCCTCGCCGCCATGGCCGGCACCGTTGCCGCCATCGCCCTCTCCCAGGCCGCCGTGGCGCAAGAGAAGAAGGTCAACGTCTACAACTGGGCCGACTATATCGGCGAGACCACCCTGGAGGAGTTCACCAAGTCCACGGGCATCAAGGTCCAGTACGACGTCTTCACCGACCTGGAGACGCTGGAGTCGAAGCTGCTGGTGGGCAATTCCGGCTATGACGTGATCGTCCCGACCGCCGAGCCAACCCTGCGCAAGCTGATCCAGGCCAAGGCCGTCCAGAAGCTGGACAAGTCCAAGATCCCGAACCTGAAGAACCTGGACCCCGCCCTGATGAAGCTGGTGGAGACCACGGACCCCGGCAACGACTACGCCGTGATCTACCAGTGGGGCACCATCGGCATCGGCTACAACGTCGAGAAGATCAAGCAGGTCGCCCCGGACGTGGACATCACCTCCTGGTCCGCCATCTTCGACCCGAAGAACGCCCAGAAGCTGGCCAAGTGCGGCATCGTGGTCCTGCGCTCCCAGACCGACGTGCTGCCCACCGTCTTCAACTACCTGGGCCTGGACCCCAACTCCGAGAAGGCCGAGGACCTGAAGAAGGTCGAGGCGACCTTCCTGGCCGTCCGCCCGCACATCAAGACCTTCGTGCCGTCGGTGATCGACCCGCTGGCCACCGGTGACGCCTGCGTGGCCCTCGGCTATTCCGGCGACGTGTTCCAGGCCGCCGCCCGCGCGGAGGAGGCCAAGAACGGCAACACCATCGAGTACAGCATCCCCAAGGAGGGCGCGCAGCTCTGGTTCGACGTCATGGCCATCCCGGCCGGCGCCCCGAACAAGGACAACGCCCACGCCTACATCAACGCGATGCTTGAGCCCAAGACCATGGCCGGCATCAGCGACTTCGTCTCCTACGCCAACGCCGTGCCGGCGTCCTGGCCGCTGATGAACCCCGACGTGGCGAAGAACGAGAAGGTGTTCCCGCCGAAGGAGCAGATGGCCAAGATGTTCACGGTGAAGCAGGTCAGCCAACGCGCCGACCGCGACCGCACCCGCACCTGGACCCGGATCGAGACGGGCAAGTAAGCAGCCCAACCCTCCCCCTCTCCCCCCCGGGGAGAGGGTCGGGGTGAGGGGGTGCCGGGAGCAGGCCGACCCACCCCCTGATCCGAGTAGGGAAAAGTGTCTTGAGTGGCCTACCCATATGAAAGTTGCGGACCGCCCCGGCATGCCCTATGCCGGGGCGTTTCCTTTTGAGTTATGCTGCAAGCGCTTATGCCCACCCCGGCCCCGACCCCAGGGACTTGACCCCGCATGGCCATGCCCCCGCCCACCGCCGCCGCCAGCCCCAGCCGCACGGCGGCCAAGACGACCCTCGAGCCCTGGCGCGACCCCCAGGCCAAGCCCTATGTGCGGGTGGAGAAGGTCACCAAGAAGTTCGGTGACTTCACCGCCGTGGACGATGTCAGCCTGTCCATCTACCGGGGGGAGTTCTTCTCCCTGCTGGGCGGGTCCGGCTCGGGCAAGACCACCCTGCTGCGCATGCTGGCGGGGTTCGAGCAGCCCACCGAGGGACGCATCTTCATCGACGGCGTCGACATGTCCGGCGTGCCGCCCTATGAGCGGCCGGTGAACATGATGTTCCAGAGTTACGCCCTGTTCCCCCACATGACGGTGGAGGGCAACATCGCCTTCGGCCTGCACCAGGACAAGGTGCCGAAGGCGGAGATCCAGGACCGGGTGCGGGAGGTGCTGGAACTGGTCCAGCTCGCCCAGTTCGGCAAGCGCAAGCCGCACCAGCTCTCCGGCGGCCAGCGCCAGCGCGTGGCCCTGGCCCGCGCCCTGGTGAAGCGCCCGAAGATCCTGCTGCTGGACGAGCCTTTGGGCGCTCTGGACAAGAAGCTGCGGGAGCAGACCCAGTTCGAGCTGGTGAACATCCAGGAGAAGGTGGGCATCACCTTCGTCATCGTGACCCATGACCAGGAAGAGGCGATGACCATGTCATCGCGCATCGCGGTCATGAACCGGGGCTACATCGCCCAGGTGGGCACGCCGACGGAAATCTACGAATACCCGAACAACCGCTTCGTGGCGGAGTTCATCGGCTCGGTGAACACCTTCTCCGGCCGTGTCATCGAGTCCGCCCAGGACCACAGCCTCGTCCGGTCAGAGGAGGCGGGCTGCGACCTCTACATCTCCCACCCGTCCCACATCGCCACGGGCACGCCCTGCTGGGTGGCCGTGCGGCCGGAGAAGGTGACCATCTCCAAGGACCAGCCCATGGGCGGGGAGCCCGGTCGGAACCAGACCCAGGGCGTGGTGAAGGAGATCGCCTATCTGGGCGATGTCTCCATCTATGACGTGGAACTGGACAGCGGGAAGCGGGTGCGGGTGACCGCCCCCAACGTCACCCGCCGGACGGAGATGCCCATCACCTGGGAAGACCGCGTGCACCTGAGCTGGCGGCCCTTCGCCGGCAGCGTGCTGACCGAGTAGGCGGGGGAGGGACGCCGGCATGGCCGCGATCAGCAACCCCGTCCCCGGCGGCAGCCGGAATTCCGCGGGCCTCGTGCCCCCCGAACCGGTGGAACCCGTCACGTCCGGCCAGGCGCCCGGCGGGGCAGGGGCCGCCGAACCGGGGCCCCGCGGCAGCGGGCTTGGCCTGCTGTCCCGCTTCCGGCCGGGCCGCGGCGTCGTCATGGCCATCCCCTATGGCTGGCTGCTGCTGTTCTTCCTGATCCCGTTCCTGATCGTCCTGAAGATCTCCCTGTCGGAGGCGCAGCTCGCCATCCCGCCCTTCACCCCGCTGACGGAGACCTTGGCGGAGGAGGGGCGGACGGTCATCACCCTGTTCTGGGACAATTACCGCCGGCTGACCGGCGATGACCTTTACATCATCGCCTACCTGAACAGCCTGTGGATCGCCTTCGTCAGCACCATCTTCTGCCTGCTGATCGGCTATCCCGTGGCCTATGCCATCGCCAAGGCGGACCCGCGCTGGCGGGCGCCGCTGCTGATGCTGATCATCCTGCCCTTCTGGACCAGCTTCCTGATCAGGGTCTATGCCTGGATCGGCATCCTCTCGGACACGGGACTGCTCAACAACTTCCTGATGATGCTGGGGATCATCGACAGCCCCCTGCGCATCCTCTACACGCCCACGGCCACCTATATCGGCATCACCTACAGCTACCTGCCCTTCATGATCCTGCCGCTCTACGCGACGCTGGAAAAGATGGACAACACCCTGCTGGAGGCGGCGGCCGACCTGGGCTGCCCGCCCTGGAAGGCGTTCCTGACCATCACCCTGCCGCTGTCCATCCCCGGCATGCTGGCGGGCTCCCTGCTTGTCTTCATCCCGGCGACGGGGGAATTCGTGATCCCCGAGCTGCTGGGCGGCCCGGACACGCTGATGATCGGCCGGGTCCTGTGGTCGGAGTTCTTCAACAACCGCGACTGGCCCGTGGCCTCCGCCGTGGCCATCGCCCTGCTGCTGTTCCTGGTGGTGCCCATCATGCTGTTCCAGAACGTCCAGGGCCGGCAACAGGAAGCGGGAAGGGGCTGAGCGATGCCGAAAAGCTGGTTCCTCCGCATCGGGCTGGTGACGGGGCTGCTGTTCCTCTACCTGCCCATCCTCCTGCTGGTCATCCTGTCCTTCAACGCCAACCGGTCCGTGGCGGTGTGGAGCGGCTTCTCCTTCCATTGGTACCGGGAGCTGTTCAACGACCAGCAACTCCTCTCCGCCGCCTGGCTGTCGGTGCAGGTGGCCTTCGTCTCCGCCACCTTCGCCGTGGTGCTGGGCACGCTGGCCGGGCTGATGCTGGCCCGCTTCGGCGCGTTCCGGGGGCGGGCCCTGTTCTCCGGCATGGTGTCGGCTCCCCTGGTCATGCCAGAGGTGATCCTGGGCCTGTCGCTGCTGCTGCTGTTCGTCAGCCTGGAACAGCTCACCGGCTGGCCGGAAGGGCGCGGGATGCTGACCATCATCCTGTCCCACATCACCTTCACCATGGCCTTTGTCACCGTGGTGGTGCAGTCCCGGCTGGTCAGCATGGATGCCAGCCTGGAGGAGGCGGCCATGGACCTTGGCGCCCGGCCGGCCAAGGTGTTCTTCGTCATCACCCTGCCCATCATCGCCCCGGCCATCGTGTCCGGCTGGCTGCTGGCCTTCACCCTGTCCCTGGACGACCTGGTCATCACCAGCTTCGTCAGCGGCCCCGGCAGCACCACGCTTCCCCAGGTGGTCTTCTCCAGCGTCCGCCTGGGCCTCAGCCCCAAGATCAACGCCCTGGCCACCATCGTCGTCGCCATCGTCGCCGTCGGCATCATCATCGCCGGCATCTACAACGCCCGCCAGGAACGCATGCGGCAGTTGGATGAGAAGATGGCCGCGCAGGGGTGAGGGGGCGCGACTTTCGAATTCGAAAGTGCGGTTTGGGGGTGGGCAGGGCAGCAGGATGGTGGAAAGCCGCCCCGCTTGTTTTGCCTCCCCTGCGAAAGCAGGGGCCCACAGTTCTTCAATCCTGGTGAAGTTGGCTATGGGCTCGAAAACCGTGGGCCCCTGCTTCCGCAGGGGAGGCGGGTGATCCTGTTGGCAACGCTACGCCCAACCGCCTCAACCCAATTCCGGCAACGGCGCCGGGTTCGCCCCCCCATCCCCCAGCACCTGCCGGCAGAACCGCACGGTGATGGGCTTCTTCGCCACCAACGCCTCATGGTCCAGCAGGGCCACCACCCGGCGGGCGTTGGCGAAGCTGCGCTCCGTGTGGGTCATCAGCCAGGCGATCACGTCCTCGCCCACCCGCAACTGCCGGTCCACGAACAGCTTGACCAGCACCGCCATCAGCAGCGCGTCATCCGGCGCCGCCATGCCCACCGCCGGCGCCGCCATCAGGCGGGAGCGCAGATCCGGCAGGCGCATCACCCAGTTCACCGGCGCCCGGTCGGCCAGCAGCAGCAGGTGCCCGCCCACCTCCTTGGCGATGTTGTAGAGGTGGAACAGCGCCCGCTCCAGGCCCGCGTCCCCCGCCACGTCCTGGGCATGGTCCAGCACCAGGGCGCGGATGGGCCGCAGCAGGTCCGGCAGGTCGTCGGTCCTCAAATCCTCCGGCGTGATCAGGCTGGCCCGGCTGCGGGCGCGCCAGATCTGGGCCAGATGGCTCTTTCCACAGCCCTGCGGCCCGAACAGCACCAAGGCCGGGGCCGGCCAGTCCGGCCAGCTGTCCAGCCACGCCACCGCGTCCTGGTTGCCGGGGGCGACCATGAAGTCCGCCTCACCCATGGCGGAGCGGTGGCCCCAGTCCAGGGGTATCTGCCGGTGCTCGCCCGTCATCATGGTCCTCAGGGCGCGCCCGGTACGTCGGCGGGGGCGCGGGTAACCGTGTGCTCCGCCCCCGCCGGCCCGGCCAGCGGCATCTCCGCCGGGAAGACGGCCACCGTCTCCGGCGCCGTCCGGCGGGCGAAGCGCCCGGTATAGATGGGGCTCGCCATATACTGCTTCAGGCCGAAGCGTACCAGCACGCCGATGACCGCCGCCACCGGCACGGCCAGCAGCACGCCCACGAAGCCGAACAGGCTGCCCGCCGCCAGCAGGGCGAACATGATCCAGACCGGGTGCAGCCCCACCTTGTCGCCCACCAGCTTGGGCGTGAGGACATTACCCTCCACCGCCTGGCCCAGGATGAAGATCCCGGCCACCAGGCCCACCCGCCACAGCTCGTCATACTGGAAGAAGGCCACGCCCACGCTGGACACGAACCCCACCAGCGACCCCACATAGGGGATGAAGGAAAGCAGGCCGGAGAACAGCCCGATGATCAGCCCGAAATCCAGGCCCACCGCCGACAGGGCCAAGGCATAGAACAGCCCCAGCACCACGCAGACGCTGGCCTGCCCGCGGACGAACCCGGCCAGGGTGCTGTCCACCTCCCGCGCCTGCTCCCGGATGGTTTCCGCATGGGGGCGGGGCAGCCAGCTGTCCACGGTGCCCACCAGCTTGTCCCAGTCCCGCAGCAGGTAAAAGGCGACCACCGGGGTGATCAGCAGGACGGAGATCACGTCCACGATGGCCACGCCACCACTCAGCACGCCCCGCACCAGGTCGGTGGCCCAGCCTACCACGGTCCCGGCATATTCCCCCACCGCGGTGCGCAGCCGCTCCACATCCTCCGGCGACAGGGTGGCGACGATGGCCTCCACCCGCGGCAGCACCTCCCCCTTCACCCAGGCCACCAGGTTCGGCAGGCCCTGGACCGCCTGGACCACTTGGCTCCGCAGCAGCGGGAACAGCAACACAAGCACCAGCAGGACGACGAACACGAACGACAGCAGCACCACTGTGGTGGCCAGCCAGCGGGGCAGGCCCGCCCGCTCCAGCCGGTCCACCAGCGGGTCCAGCAGGTAGGCCACGGCCATCCCGGCCACGAACGGGCCCAGCACGTCGCGCAGCAGCCAGAGCAGCACCGCGAAGACGGCGAACCCGATCAGCCAGAACCGTACCTGCCGTGCCGATGTCATCCCGCCGTCTCCCGCGTCCTCAGGATCAGCAGGCCGCGCAGGACATAGGCGGCCAGCGAATAGGTGGTGGTCACGGCCACCAGTCCTACCGCCACCGGGACATAGGTGTCGAGGGACTCCAACCCCTTGCCCTCCACCGCCAGCACCAGGATGGCCAGGGCGATCTGGGCCACGGTGTTGAACTTGCTGACCCAGAGCGGCTGCATGGCCAGCCGCTCCTTCAGGTGCATGGTCAGGTACCAGACGCCGAAGATGATCACCGCGTCCCGCAGCACCACCAGCCCCACCAGCCAGCCGGGCAGCAGATCCGTGTAGCCCAGGGCCAGGAACACCCCGACCAGCAGGGCCTTGTCCGCCACCGGGTCGAGATAGGCGCCCAGCCGGGTGCGGGCGCGGAAGCTGCGGGCGATCAGCCCGTCCACCGCGTCCGACACCCCCGCCGCCACGAACAGCCAGAAGGCCGGCGCCATCCGCCCCTCCAGCACCAGCCACACCGTCACCGGCACCGCCAGCAGGCGCAGGATGGTGATGGTGTTGGGGACATACAGCATCAGGTTCTGCAAGCGCGTCCCTCCCTGCCCGGGGGCCGCCATGCTCAGCGACCCGTGGCGGGTGCCTGGGCGGGCGTGGCGGACGGCTCTGCTGTGCCGGTCTCGGCAGCGGGGGCCGTACCCGCGGAGGTGGGCCGCCGGCCCTCATAGCGCAAGGTCGGCGTGCCGCCGCCGGTGCTGAGGCCAAGGTCCTGCTGGGCCAGCGCGGTGCGCAGCAGGGACTCGTCCCCCTGGTAGGTCAGCTCCAGATCCGCCTTGCCGCGGGACAGGCTGATGACCCGGCTGCCGGTGACCGTGGGCACCTGGGACAGGCGCTTGCGCACCTCCACCCATTCGCCCATGTCGGCCAGGGGCACGGTCACGGCCAGGGTGCGGACGGCGCCGCCCTGCACGATGTTCGCCTTGGCCCAGGCATCGTCGATGGCGCCCATCACGGTCAGCGCCGCCGCTTCCAGCGCGGTCTCCCGTCCCGCGGGCACGGGGGAGGTAAAGGTCTCGGGGCTGCCCCCGTCCCGGTGGATGGTGCTGCTGACATTCTGCGGCCCCAGCACGGTCACCACCACGCCGCCCGCCCTGTACTTCTCCGCCAGGGCCTGCATCTGCGCCGGGTCCCCGGCCAGGGCCGTGGCGGCATCCACGGCAGAGACATCCTGCGCGTCGCCCATGGGCAGCAGCAGCGGCACCAGCCCGCCGGCCGCGTCCACCTCGCCCCAGGCGGTGCGCCAGCCCGTCTCCCCCTGCCACAGCACGGGCTGGCCGGAGGTCTGGTCTACCGGCAGCAGCACCAGCGGCTTGGACCGGATCTCCGTGAAGGCCACGCCCCGGTTCCGCAGCGCCGCCCGCACGGCGGTCGGGTTGAAGCGCACCGCCAGCCGGCCCAGGTAGCGCACGGCCGACGTCCGCTCCTCCTGCACCTGGAAGGCTTCCACCATCCGGCCCAGCTCCTCCGCCGGCAGGGTGGGGGCGGTGGTGCCGGCGGGGGTCAGCCGGTCCACAAGCATGGCCCAGGCCCGGCGCTGCCCCTCCTGGATGCCCTGGTCGCGGGCGGCGGTGGCAGAGGCGGCGGTCACGTCCACCGCCACGTCTCGCACCATGAACAGGTCGCCCACCGTCTCCGCCGCCGCGGCGGGCGGCAGCAACTTCGGGAGCGCCAGGGGAAGGGCGGCGAGGCTCAGCGCCAGAAGGATATGGCGCAAGGCGGGGGTGCAGCGGACCGGCATTGCCAAGGTTTCCGATGTTGTTATGTTCGGCGCCGGTTAAACGCCCGGCGCCCCGCATCGTGCCAGCGTTCTACCCTAGCAGACTTTCCCGACGCCAGAAGCGAGCATGCCATGAACAGCTATTCCTACAAGGACGCCGGGGTCGACATCGACGCCGGGAACGCGCTGGTCGAGGCCATCAAGCCGCTGGCGAAGTCCACCGCCCGCCCCGGATCCGACGCCGGCCTGGGCGGGTTCGGCGCCCTGTTCGACCTGCGCGCCGCCGGCTTCCAGGACCCGCTGCTGGTCTCCACCACCGACGGGGTGGGCACCAAGCTGAAGGTGGCCATCGAGGCGGGCAAGCACGACACGGTAGGCATCGACCTGGTCGCCATGTGCGTCAACGACCTTGTCGTCCAGGGGGCGGAACCGCTGCTTTTCCTGGACTATTTCGCGACGGGCAAGCTGGAGGTGGACGCCGGGCGCGCCATCGTCGCCGGCATCGCCGAGGGCTGCCGCCAAGCCGGCTGCGCCCTGGTGGGCGGTGAGACGGCGGAGATGCCGGGCATGTACTCCGACGGCGACTATGACCTGGCGGGCTTCTCCGTCGGCGCCGTGGAGCGGACCCAGGTGCTGACCGGCGACCGCGTGAAGGCGGGCGACGTGGTGCTGGGCCTGGCCTCCTCGGGCGTGCACTCCAACGGCTTCTCCCTGGTGCGCAAGCTGGTGGGCGTGGCGGGCCTGGGCTATGGCAGCCCGTGCCCCTGGGATGCCGGCAAAACGCTGGGGGAGGCGCTGCTGACCCCCACCCGCATCTATGTCCGCAGCACCCTGGCCGCCGTCCGCGCCGGCACGGTCAACGCCCTGGCCCACATCACCGGCGGCGGCCTGCTGGAGAACATCCCCCGCGTCCTGCCGAACGGGCTGGGGGTGGAACTGGACGCCACCGCGTGGGAGCTGCCGAACGTCTTCCGCTGGCTGATGCGCACCGGCAGCATCGCGGCGACGGAGATGGCGCGCACCTTCAACTGCGGCATCGGCATGGTGGTGGTCTGCCCCGCCGACAAGGCTGAAGAAGCCGCGTCCACCCTCTCCGCCCATGGGGAGGTGGTGACCCGCCTCGGCACCGTGGCGCCCATCGCCGCTGGCGGCCACCGGGTGGTGATCAACGGGCTGGAGGGCTGGAAGTGACCGCCCGGCTGAAGCTGGGCGTCCTGATCTCCGGCCGCGGCAGCAATTTGCAGGCCCTGCTGGACGCCGCGGCGGACCCCGCCTTCCCGGCAGAGGTGGCGCTGGTCCTGTCCAACAAGTCCGACGCCTATGGGCTGGAGCGGGCGGCCAAGGCCGGCGTGCCCTCGGCCGTCGTCCGCCACAAGGACTTCCCCGACAAGCCCGCCTTCGAGCAGGCCATGACCGAGGCGCTGGAGGCGGCAGGGGTGGAGCTGGTCTGCCTGGCCGGCTTCATGCGCCTGCTCAGCCCCTGGTTCGTGGAGCGCTGGCACGACCGGCTGATCAACATCCACCCGTCGCTGCTGCCGTCCTTCCCCGGCCTGGACACCCACCGGCGGGCGCTGGAGACGGGGGTGCGCTTCCATGGCTGCACCGTGCACTATGTCCGCACCATCATGGACCAGGGCCCCATCCTGGTGCAGGCCGCCGTCCCCGTGCTGCCCGGCGATACGGAGGATGGGCTGGCCGCCCGCGTGCTGGAGCAGGAACACCGGGCCTATCCCATGGCCGTCCGCCTGATCGCGGAGGGCCGGGTGCGGGTGGTGGATGAGCGGGCGGAGGTCGTCGGCGACGCGGCGGTGCCGGCGCCGGTGCTGAACCCTGCGGCCTGATGCACCGGCTTACATAACCGTCTTGTCAATGAAGCGTGCGATGCTTAAACCGATGGCAAAACACCATCGACTTCATCCCGGGGAGACTTGAGACATGGCCGGCAACCACACCGCACCGGTGGTCAACGACAAGCTCGTGAAGGAGCATGCCGAGGACTGGCACGCCTTCACCCGTTTCACCACCATCGGGATCATCTGCGTGATCCTGGTGCTGCTGATGTTCGTGCTCCAGTTCGCCATCGGCTGGGGCTACGCGGCGGCCTTCATGATCCTGGGCTTCATCGTCACCACCGTCGCCGCCGCCCTGGGCAAGATCTGACGTCGCCGGTTTCGGCGCCGAGACGCAGGGGCCGCCGGGAAACCGGCGGCCTTTTCGTTTTTCCGGTGAGGTGGTGGCCACCCCCCCCCCGCGCATCATCCCCGGGGCGGGGGTATGGGCCGACGTCATCGCCGCACCAACCCCCCGTGTCCTCTGCGGCCCTCTGCGTCCTCTGCGTTCCAAGGACCCGCACCGGGCAAAGAACCCACTTCTCCTCGGAAGTGCCACTCCCCCCCCCGCACTCACCCCTTCAACCCCACCGCCGCCTGCTGCACCGCCGCCAGCAGGGCAGGGACCTCCCGCAGGGCCTCGTCCCGCATCCGGCGCAGGTCGGCGGTCACCGGGCGTACGGCCTGGCCGATGTCGTCCCGCCCCTCTGCCAGGCCGCCCAGCAGGGTCAGGGCCTGGTGGGCGTCAGCCGCCTGCTTCAGCTTGGCCCGCAGCGCCTCCACGGCTGCCAGCATGGGGCGGACCTTCTCCACCGGCCAGACGGCCCGGCAATAGTCCAGGGCGTAGCGCAGGCGCTGGGTACGCTTCCACAGCTTGCGCCACGCATCCTCTCCGGCGGCCATCTTCGCGGCGGCCTTGGCCACCTTGTCCAGCCGGTGGTCCAGCAGGCCGGGGGCCATCTCCGCCATGGTGCGGGCGAACAGGCCGGGCTCCCCTTCCTGGTCCCAGTCGCCACCCTCCAGCCAGGTGCCGAACTCCAGCAGCCATGCCGTCCAGCGGGGGGAGTTCAGACGCTCCACCGCCTCCATCCGCGCGGCGCGGCGGGCGCCCGCCACGGCGGCGGACAGGACCCGCGGCGTCTGCCGGCCACGCTGCCGCGGCTCCATGACCCGGATGGCCACCCGGTCCCAGGCACGGGCCCGTTCGATGGGCTGGCCAAGCTCCCGCATCTCTTGCCGCAGCCCGTCGCCCCTGGGGCTGGCGACCACGCCCTTGAACAGGGCGAAGGCAGCCTCGATCCGCCGCAGGGCGGCCGCCACCTCCCGCAGGGCAGCGGGGTCGCTGGCGGCCATCAGGGCGGGCTCGTTGTCCAGCAACTGGGCCAAGCCGTTGCGGCCCATATGGCGGAAGGCCTCGGCCACCGTGGTCACCGGGGTCAGGCCCAACGGGCGGGCCGGGCTGGCCTTGGGCGACTCGCCGGTCAGCAGGGAAAAGCCAAGGTCGGCCTTGCTGCGGGTGGACAGGCGCAGGGGCACCTTGCGGTGGACCACGGCCGCCAGCCGGAACAGGTCCACCAGCCGGCCGGACTTCAGCTCCAGCTCCATCTCGCTGATGGGCCGGTGGGTGCTGGCCTTGCCGGGCGGCTGGGCCACGGCCTGGCCCAGGTCCAGGGCCAACTCAACCGCGATGCCCGGTTCCGGCCGCAGCAGCAGGGTGGTGCGCTGCATGTCGGTGGCGAAAACGGGGTCCAGCCGGTCAGCCAGGTCGGCGGGGAACACCCGCGCCAACTCCCCCTCCGCCAGCAGGGACAGGTCCGGCCGGTCGCCGGTGATCTCCCACTCCCATTCCCGCCGCATGGCGATGCCGGCGGCGTCGCCGGCCGTGTCGGCGCCCAGGGTCTTCAGCGACTGCACCCGGTGCCCGTTCTGCCGCCGCAGCCGCAGTGCCACGCCCCGCGCCGCCAACTCCAGCGCTGGCGTGTCGTAATAACTCGTATGCAGGCGCTGCTTCACCGCCGGCCCGTCGGCCATGGCCAGGATTTCCGGCAGCAACCCGATCCTGGGCAAGTCCGCGGGGGCGACCAGCAGCTTCAGCTCCACCTCCCGCCCTGGAATCGCCTCTTCCACGGCCGGGGCGGCCGGTCGGGGCGGGGTAAGGGGGGCCGGTCCTGTCATGGGGCGGGATCGGTCGTTGCTGCAGGGGCGGCGCAGGGATAACCCAAGCTGCCGGTAGGGGCAAGTGGAGCACTTGTCCCGTTCCGACGGAGGTGTGCCGGGGAGGGGGCCTTGCAGGGCACTGGACCCGGGGATGGCGCCGTGCAGGGCACTGGAAGTCACCCCGGGCTTGACCCGGAGCCCTCGGGTTCGGTCACAGCAGGGCACCGAAAGCCCCGTTTTCCTTTGACTTGCACCTGCTGCCGCCCCTTGGCACATCCGCTTTCCCCAGGGGTCCGGCTCGGAGGCCGGGATGACTCCCGTGCCCTGCATGGATCTGGACAAAAATCCCATGGACTGGCAGATTCATATGCGGCTCCCTGACGGGACCCGGCTCTTGGACTGCTGAATCGTAGGTCCCCGCAGCGCGTTCCCACGCCTGAAATAGGACAGACGACCTACTTCACCCCGGCCCTTAACTTTACCAAACTCTCAACCCGGTAAAGTTTGTCTCCTTAAGCGACAAACTCCAGCAATTCCAGGCACATATAACTTAACGCCGGTAAAGTTAAGCGTCACCTTAAGGTAAAGTTAGTCAAGTTAAGGTCGCCATACGTCAAACAGCGGCGGCCCTCACGTCCCCGCCTCTTCCCCCAGTGACCGGGGCGGCACGAAGGCGGCCAAGCGACCCCGGCTCCAGTCCAGGCTGGCCCAATCGTCCGTCGGCACCTCGATCCGGACATAGCTCCCCGTCGGCAGCTTGCGGGCCAGGGACCGGCGCAGCGCCTCGTCCCCGGACCCGGCCAGCCCATGCGACAACTCGTGCAGGTCGGGGTTGTGGGCGACCACCATCACGTGCCCCACTTGGGCCGGCACCTGCCGCAGCCGCAGCAGCAGCGCCGACGGCCCGCACAGGTAAAGGTCGCGCTCGTACCGCACCGTCGGCGGGTCCTCCCACGTCCCCAGCAGGGGGGCCAGCGTGTCCACGGCGCGCCGGGCGGTGGAGCACAGGATCAGGTCCGGGCGCCCGGCGGCACCCTTGCCTCCTCCCAGATAATCGGCCATCGTCGCCGCGGCCCGGAGGCCCCGGGCGTTCAACGGGCGGTCATGGTCGGGCAGGGCAGGGTTTCCCCAATCCGACTTGGCATGGCGCAGCAGGGTGAGTGTTCTCATGACGACTCGGACATCGACGAAGCGTCCCCGACAGCGGGCGGTGCGAGGTGCCGCGGTGAAAAGCGTAACAGAAGCGGCGCATACTGTCGTGTCCCCCCACGTGCCCTTGAAGGAAGACCCGAACGTGACCGCCCTTGCCGAGATGGAAACCGACCGCATCGACATGGGAAGCCGGGACCGGTTCATCAACCGGGAACTCTCCTGGCTGGCCTTCAACCAGCGCGTCCTGGAAGAGGCGTACAACCGCAATCACCCGTTGCTGGAACGGCTGCGTTTCCTGGCCATCTCCGCCTCGAACCTGGACGAGTTCTACATGGTCCGCGTCGCCGGCCTGAAGGCCCAGGTGGCCGCCGGCGTCGCCATGCCCTCGGACGACGGGCTGACCCCCGCCCAGCAACTCGCCGCCATCAACGCCCGCGTCTCCGAACTGATGCGCGACCAGCAGGCGAGCTGGCTGATGCTGCGGCAGGAACTGCGCGGATCGGGCATCGCCGTCATCGACCCGGAGGAGCTGACCCCCGCGGAGCATGACTGGCTCGAGGCCAAGTTCATCGACGACATCTTCCCGGTCCTCACCCCCATCGCGGTGGACCCGGCGCACCCGTTCCCCTTCATCCCCAACGGCGGCTTCGCCCTGGCCCTCCAGCTCATGGACCCGCACAAGTCCCTGAACCTGGACGCGCTGGTCCTGGTGCCGCAGCAGCTTGAGCGGTTCGTCCGCCTGCCCGGGTCGGAGCTGCGCTTCGTGTTGATGGAGCAGGTGATCCTGACCTTCATCGACCGCCTGTTCCCCCCCTTCGCCCTGAAGGGCCACGGCGTCTTCCGGGTGCTGCGCGACAGCGAGATGGAGATCGAGGAAGAGGCGGAGGATCTGGTCCGCACCTTCGAGTCCGCCCTGAAGCGCCGCAAGCGCGGCAGCGTCATCCGGCTTGCCGTGAACCAGGGCATGTCCAGGGAGCTGCGGGACTTCCTGATCAGCGAGCTGCACGTCAGCCATGACGACGTCTTCGTCCTGGACGGGCTGATCGGCCTGGCCGACACCAAGCAGGTCATCGTGGATGAGCGGCCGGACCTGCTTTTCCCGCCCTACAACGCCCGCTTCCCCGAGCGTATCCGCGACTTCGGCGGCGACTGCTTCGCCGCCATCCGGCACAAGGACATCGTCGTCCACCACCCGTTCGAAAGCTTCGACGTGGTGGTGCAGTTCCTGCGGCAGGCGGCCCTGGACCCCAGCGTCCTGGCCATCAAGCAGACCCTCTACCGCACCTCCAAGAACAGCCCCATCGTGGCGGCGCTGATCGAGGCGGCGGAGCAGGGCAAGAGCGTCACCGCCCTGGTTGAGCTGAAGGCCCGCTTCGACGAGGAAGCCAACATCCGCTGGGCCCGCGACATGGAACGGGCGGGCGTGCAGGTGGTCTATGGCTTCGTGGACCTGAAGACCCACGCCAAGGTCAGCCTGGTGGTCCGGCGGGAAAGCCAGGGCCTGCGCACCTATGTCCATTTCGGGACCGGCAACTACCACCCGATCACCGCGAAGGTCTACACGGACCTGTCCTTTTTCACCTGCGACCCGGCCCTGGGCCACGACGCGGCCCACATGTTCAACTACATGACCGGCTACGCCACGCCGAGGAACCTGGAAAAGATCGCCATTGCCCCCATCGCCCTGCGCCAGCGGCTGGTGGAGCTGATCGACGCGGAAATCGCCCACGCCCATGCCGGCCGCCCGGCGGAGATCTGGGTGAAGCTGAACAGCCTCGTGGACGCCAAGATCATCGACAAGCTCTACGAGGCCTCCCAGAACGGGGTGAAGGTGGAGCTGGTGATCCGCGGCATCTGCTGCCTGCGCCCGGGGATCAAGGGCCTGTCGGAGAACATCCGGGTGAAGTCCATCGTCGGCCGCTTCCTGGAGCATGGCCGCGTGGTCTGCTTCGGCAACGGCCACGGCCTGCCGCATCCCAAGGCGAAGGTGTTCATCTCCTCCGCCGACTGGATGCCGCGCAACCTGGACCGCCGGATCGAGACGCTGGTGCCCATGGAGAACGCCACGGTCCACCAGCAGATCCTGGACCAGATCCTGGTGGCCAACCTGAAGGACGACACCCAATCCTGGATCCTGCGGCCCGACGGGCGTTACCAGCGGGTGGAGCCCTGCGCGGAACCCTTCTCGGCCCACACCTATTTCATGACCAACCCCAGCCTGTCCGGCCGGGGCAGCGCGGTGGGGGAGGCGCGGCTGCCGCCGAAGCTGAGCCTTCGGTCTTTCCCGTTCTGAGGACGAGTGACAGCAAATGCCTGCCCAAGGGGACACCTATGCCCAGGCCCACCCCGCCGATGAACGGCTCGCCGTCATCGACGTGGGCTCCAACTCCATGCGTGTCGTGGTGTATGAGAGCCTGAGCCGGTCGCCCATCGGCCTGTTCAACGAGAAGGTCCTGCCCAGCCTTGGCAAGACCATCGAGAAGACGGGCAGGCTCAACCCGGACGGGGTGAAGCTGGCCCTGGAGAACCTGGTCCGCTTCCGCCGGCTGCTGACAGCCATGAAGGTGGACCGGGTGGACGTGCTGGCCACGGCCGCCGTCCGCGACGCCGCCGACGGTGCCGACTTCGTGCGGGAGATCACGGCGCGGACGGGCTTCCTTGTCTCCGTCCTGTCGGGGGAGGATGAGGCGCGGCTGGCCGCCATGGGCGTGCTGTCAGGTGCCCCCAACGCCGACGGCATCGTCGGCGACTTAGGCGGCGGCAGCCTGGAGCTGGTGGGCCTGGACAAGGGCGTGATCGGCGCCCAGGCCACCACGCCGCTCGGGCCCCTTCGCCTGTCTGAGGCGACGGACGGCAAGCCCGGCTCCATGGCGAAGTATGTGGACCAGCACCTGAACCGGCTGCCCTGGCTGGCGGGGGCCGCCAAGGGGCGGTCCTTCTACCCGGTGGGCGGTGCCTGGCGCGCGCTCGCCAAGCTGCACATGGAGCAGGTGAACCACCCCCTGCACATCATCCACCAGTACACGGTGGACGCCGGCCAGATGGCGGAGTTCGCCGGGCTGGTGGCGCGGCAGTCCCGCTCCTCCCTGGAAAAGATGCCCGGCATCTCCCGCCGCCGCATCGACACGCTGCCGCTGGCAGCCTTGGTGCTGGAACGGGTGCTGAAGGCGGTGACGCCGTGGAAGGTCGCCTTCTCCGCCTTCGGCCTTCGGGAAGGGCACCTGCACGACCTGCTCTCGCCGGAGGAGCGGCGCAGGGACCCGCTGGTCATCGCCTGCCAGGCCGTCGCGACCCGCATCGGCCGCTTCGGCAACGCGGAAATCCTGACCGGCTGGACGGCGCCCCTGTTCGCGGGGGAGGATGAGTCGGCCAAACGCCTGCGCCAGGCCGCCTGCCTGCTGTCCGACCTGGGCTGGGCGGAGCACCCGGACTACCGGGCGGAGCACGCCTTCCTGCGCATCCTACGCATGCCCTTCGCCGGGGCGGACCATGCGGAACGGGCCTTCCTCGCCACCGCCATCTTCGTGCGTTACGCCGGCACCCTGGACAGCCCGGCCCTGGCCCCCGCCCGGGGCCTGCTGAAGGAAGGGCCTCTGCAACGGGCCTACATCCTGGGTTTAGCCCTGCGCCTGGGCCACACCCTGACCGGGGGCGCCGCCTTGCTGCTGCAACGCACCGGGCTGCGCCTGGGACAGGAGAAGCTGACCCTGGTCCTGCCTGAGGACGCGGAGATGCTGCTGGGCGACGCCGTCCAGCGCCGGGTGGAGGCCCTGGCGAAGGCCCTCAACCGCGGCGGGGAAATCAAGGTGCAGCCGGGGGCGCGGCTGGCGGGCTAGAATGACAGCCGCGCCGTCAGGAAAACCTCCCGCGGCGGCTGCGGGAAGTAGGCGAGGGGGCCGTCATTGTTGCCCACCACGGTGTTCACCTTCCGGTCGAACAGGTTGCGGGCGGTCAAGGTGAACTCCAGCCGTTCCACAGGCGCCCAGGTGACGGCGGCATTGACCAGGGCATGGCCGCCGGCGCGGACGCTGTTGGCGCTGTCATAAGCATAGTCGCCGGACAGGTCGGCCCAGGCCTGGACCGTAAGGCCCCAGGGCTCCAGCACCTGCGTCACGGTCAGCCGCCCGGCATGCCGGGGCACGCCGGGCACGTCCTTGCCGGTGAAGTCGAAGGGCCGGCCCGTGTCCGGCTCCAGGAAGGCGTTGCGGGTCCAGACGGCGTCCGTCAGCCCATAGGTCGCCTCCGCCGACAGCCCCTCCGCCAGGATGCCCAGGTCCGCCGTGGCGCTGGCCTCGATCCCGCGGGAGCGCTGCCGGCCGGCATTGATGGTCCGGGCCGTGCCGCCCACGGGCAGGAGCTGCAGCAGGTCCTCGCGCTTCAGCACATAGCCGGTCAGGGTGAAGGCCAGCTTCCCGTCCAGCGCGTCGCCCTTCAGGCCGGCCTCATAATTCCGGGCCGTTTCCGGGTCCAGGCCGGTGTCGCGGCCGCGGAAGGACCAAAGGGGCCCGAAGGCGGGGCTGAAGCCCTCCCCATAGGCGGCATAGGCGGTCAGGCTGTCGGACAGCTTCCAACTGGCACTGGCCTTGGGGCTGACGCGCTGGTCCGTGTCCTGGATGGTCGCCACCGGCTCCGGCCCGAAGCCGGTGGCGCTGGGGCCATAGAAGACCCTGCGGCTGAACCGGTCGAACCGCGCCCCGGCGGACAGGGTCACCGCGCCCAAGGTGTAGTCGCCCTGGGCATAGGCGGCATAGTTCCGCGCCCTTCCATGCCCGTCAAGCAACCGGTCGCTGATCCACTGGTCTCGGTTGATGTGCTGCCCTGTGCGGATGTCCCGCTGCTGGGCATAGAACAGCGGGCCGAAGTCGAACTCCCCGATCCAGGTCTCCCGATGCACGGCCCGCACCTGCTCCGCGCTCACCCCCGCCAGCAGGCGAAGGTCGCCCAGGGTCCAGTCGAACTGCTGCTCGGCGAACAGGGTGTCGGTATCGGCATCCACACGGAAGCCGGTGAAGGTGACGGTCCCCGCCGCCGGGTCGAACGGGTTGAAGAAGCCTTGCAGGGCGCTGGTCTTGCCCTGGCGTGCATGCAGCCGGGTGGTGCCGGTCAGGCCGGGGGCCAGGTCGGCGTCCAGCACCGCCGTGGCGGTCAGCATGCGCTTGTAGAAGCCGGCGTCATCCTCGTTCCAGTTTCCCTCGCGGCCGCGGGGCAGGGGAATGGGCTCGCCCCTTGCGTTCACCGGCAACTCGCCGGCCAAGCGCTGTTCGGTGTCCACCCAGGAGGCGGAAAGGTTCAGCCGGCCCCACTCGCCCAAGCCCAGCCGATGCTTGGCAAAGACGTTCCTCTCCTCCCGCCCGGTGCGATCGCGCCAGCCATCACCCTCCTGGACCTCCCCGGACAGCAGCAGGGCCCCGCCCTCTACGGTAGGGGTCTGGACCAGCGCGCCCAGCCGGCGCCAGCCATGGCTGCCGATGGTGGCCTCCACCGCGCCTTCCCGGCTGTCACCCACGTCCCGAGTCAGATAGTTGATGGTCCCGGCGATGGCGCCGCGGCCATAGAGGGCCGACATGGGGCCGCGGACCACATCCACCCGGCCCACCGCGCCGAAGGGAAGCTGCTCCAGATCCACCTCATCGTCACCAGTGACGAAGGGCACCCCGTCCAGCAGCACGGCCAGGGTGTCGTTGTGGATGCGGTTGGGCACGCCGCGTAGGGTGATATCGCTGTAGGTGCCCTGGTCGTTGGTGCGGAGGACCAGGCCCGGCAGGCCACGCAGCTCCTCCCCGATGAAGCGGGTGGCCTGGGCCTCGAACCTCTCCCGGTCCACGGTGGAGACGCTGGCCGCCACGTCCCGCAGGGCCTCCGCCCGCCGGTTGGCGGTGACCACCACCTCATCCAGGGGTGACGGATCGGCGGCCAGGGCGGGCAGGGCGGCGAGCAGGGCGAGGGCGGAGGCGGCAGGCAGGGCGATGCGGGGCACGGGCTTCATACGGGCGTGTTAATGCGGAGCGGGTGGTGTAGCGGAACGGCTCGGCGAATCAAGGATCATCGGGCCGCGGGGCGACACTTCAGGCCATGGCGCACCCTGTGGTAGGATGGAGGCGGTTGGAAGGAGGCGGGCATGGGACTGGTCATCAAGGACAAGGCTCTGGAAGAGGCTGCCGTAGAGTTGGCGAGCCTGACCGGTGAAAATTGGGAGGATGCCGTCCGAAAGGTCGTCCTCGACAAAGTGGAGCGGGAGCGTGAGCGCCGCCGAAGTGCTGAGGAGCGGGCTGCGGCCTTGATGGATCTTGGCCGGCGGTTTGCTGCCTTGCCGGACCGGGATAGGCGTTCTGCTGACGAAATCCTTGGCTATGATGAGTTCGGGTTGCCCCGCTGATGGTCGTCGACACCTCGATTGCCATTGCAATCTTCAAGCAGGAATTTGATGCTGAGGCTTACACGCTGCAAATCGGGAGGCATGGTAACCCTTTGATATCGGCGGCAACCTTGTTGGAGATTGGTATCGTCTTGTCCTCTTGGAAGCGTCTGACAGCTTCGGAGGTGGATCAATGGATTGAGAATTTCTTGCAAAAGGGTCAGTTCACTGTCGTGGACGTCACGCGATCACAGGCGAAACTCGCCCGCGAAGCCTATGCCCGCTTCGGCAAGGGTTCCGGCCACCCCGCCCAACTGAACTTCGGCGACTGCTTTACCTATGCCCTGGCGAAGGAGCGTGGGGCGCCCGTGCTGTTCAAGGGCGACGATTTCCGCCACACGGACCTGGTTGCCGCCTGACCGTCAGATCTGCTTGCCCTCGAAGGGATGGCTGCCGTCGCGGCTTTCCACTTCCACCACCCACAAATCCGGGTCCCGCTTCACTTGGCGGTCCACATAGTCGTTGGCCTCCTGCTCGCTGACCATGTTGCCGCCCAGGCCGGGCAGCCAGCCCAGCTTGCCGTCCAGGTCGCGGCTCTGGGTGAAGACCTTCACGCCCTGGAAGGGGATGGCGACCTTCAGCAGGACCAGCCCGCTCTCCCACTCACCCTTACGCAGGACATAGACGGGGATGGAAGCGGCGCTGCATCGCCAGACATGGGCCTGAACGTAGAGATGCGTGGGCAGGCGTTCTTCCATGCGGGGGCGACTCCGGGCTCGACTTCAAACGCCTGTTCGACTTTGATGGGCGCGTGCCCGTAGCAACACCCGAAGGCCCCCCCGATGCAAGCTCCCCGGTTCGCCCGCGCCCTGCTGACCAACGATGACGGCATCGACGCGCCAGGGCTGGCCGTCCTGGCGGAAGCCGCGGCGCAGCTCGCGGAGGAGGTCTGGGTGGTGGCGCCGGAACATGACCAGTCCGGCGTCAGCCGGGCCGTCAGCCTGCACAATCCCTTGCGCGTCATCCCGCGGGGGGAGCGTCGCTTCGCCGTCACTGGCACGCCCAGCGACTGCGTCATCCTGGGCGTGCGGCACATCATGGCGGAGAACCCGCCGGACATCGTGCTGTCCGGCGTGAACCGCGGTGCCAACATCGCGGATGAGCTGTCCTACAGCGGCACGGTCAGCGCCGCCTTGGCGGCGCGGCTGTTCGGCATCCCTGCCTATGCGTTCAGCCAAGCTTTCCGTGACCGCAAGAACGTGCGCTGGCAGACGGCCCTGTCACTCATCCATCAGGTGGTGGAGCGCTTCGGCAAGCCGGAGACCGTGCTGAACGTGAACTTCCCCGACGTGGAGCCTGACCAAGTCACCGGGTTGGACATCACCCGCCAGGGCGGCGGTTCCCTGTTGGGGGTGGATGTGGAGACCCGGACCGACACCCGCGGCCTGACTTACCACTGGCTGGGTTTCCGCCGCAGCCCCGGGGAACAGGCGGATGACACGGACATCGCCGCCCTTCGCCGCCACCGGATCAGCGTGACGCCGGTCGGGTTCGACCAGACGGACCGGAAGGTCTTCGACGCCCTTCGGCAAATGGAGTCATAAGGGTTGCCGCTATTACTTATGACTTAGGCTGATTAGTCTTGCCGGGATAGGCCAGGGCAATTGGCCGATGCCGCAGCAAGAATTTGGAATTCTTTCCGGGACCTGCCGCCCATCATCCGGGACGGTGGGGTTTCATCCGGAGAGAGTCCATGTCCATAGGCCATCCTCAGGTCTTGGCCCGTCCAGGCGCGGGCGCGTCACTTGCCCGGTCCCGTCGCCGTTGGGGGATGGCGGTTCCGGCCCTGGCGCTCACCAGCCTGCTCGCCCTGGCGGCCTGCGGGGGGGAGGAGCCCGGCCAGCAGGCCGGCGCCGCACAGCAGGCGCCCCAGGTGGTCGTCAGCCCGCCGATCCAGAAGACCGTCAGCGAATGGGATGAGTATACCGGCCGCTTCGCCGCGGTGGAGGAGGTGGAGGTCCGGGCCCGCGTCAGCGGCTACCTGGACAGCATCAACTTCCGCGACGGCGACATCATCTACAAGGGCGACCTGCTGTTCGTCATCGACCCGCGGCCCTACCAGGCGGCCGTCGATGCCGCGAAGGCGCGGGTACAGCAGGCCAGGTCCCAGGTCGCCCTGGCCCAGCGGGAACTGGGCCGTGCCCAGGACCTTCGCCGCACCCAGGCAGTGTCCCAGGCCGTGCTGGACCAGCGGGCGCAGGAGCTGCAATCCGCCACCGCCACCCAGCTTGAGGCCGAGGCGAACCTCCGCACCTCCGAGCTGGACCTGGAGTTCACCCAGGTGCGGTCCCCCGTCACCGGCCGGGTCAGCAACCGGCTGGTCAGCGTGGGCAACCTGGTCAGCGGCGGCACGGCGCAGAGCACCCTGCTGACCACCATCGTCAGCCTGGACCCCATGCATTTCTATTTCGACGCCGACCAGGCCGCCTACCTGCGCTATGTGCGCTTGGCCCAGGATGGCGCCCGCAAGAGCAGCCGGGAAGCGCAGAACCCCGTCGCCCTGGCCCTGCCGGACGAGAAGGATTTCAAGCACGCCGGCAAGATGGACTTCGTGGACAACCAGATCGACGCCTCCACCGGCACGATCCGCGGCCGCGCCATCTTCGAGAACCCCAACCTGCTGTTCACTCCCGGCCTGTTCGCCCGAATCCGCCTGATCGGGCGCGGCGACTACCCGGCCCTGCTGCTGCCGGACAGCGCCATCGGCACCGACCAGACCCGGCGCTATGTCCTGGTGGTGGACGGGGAGAACAAGGCCCAGTACCGGCCCGTGCAGCTGGGCCCCATCATCGACGGCATGCGCGTGGTGCGCGAGGGGCTGAAGCCGGATGAGAGGGTGATCACGTCGGGCCTGCAACGGGTCCGGCCGGGGCAGGCGGTGACGCCGGTCGACCAGCCGCTGAGCCAGCAGCCGCAGCAGGCGGAGGCACCGCGATGAACATGGGCCGTTTCTTCATCGACAGGCCGGTCTTCGCCATCGTCCTGTCCATCGTGCTGCTGACCATCGGCGGCATCTCCTACCTCGCCCTGCCGGTGGCGCAGTACCCGGAGGTGGTCCCGCCCACCGTGACGGTGCAGGCCACGTATCCCGGCGCCAACGCCCAGACGGTGGCCGACACGGTGGCGGCCCCCATCGAGCAGGAGGTGAACGGGGTGGAGAACATGCTCTACATGTCCTCCCAGAGCACCTCCGACGGGCAGATGAACCTGACCATCACCTTCGCCCTGGGCACTGACCTGGACGAGGCGCAGGTGCTGGTGCAGAACCGCGTCGCCGTCGCCCAGCCGCGCCTGCCGGAGGAGGTCCGGCGCATCGGCGTGGTGACCCGCAAGAACTCACCCGACCTGCTGATGGTCATCCACCTGATCAGCCCGGATGATACCTACGACCAGCTCTACATCTCCAACTATGCCCTGTTGCAGGTTCGGGACACGCTGGCCCGGGTGGAAGGCATCGGCAACATCCAGATCTTCGGCGCCCGCGACTATTCCATGCGGGTCTGGCTGGACCCGCAGAAGATCGCGGAGCTGGACATGACCGCCGGGGACGTGGTCGCCGCCATCCAGTCGCAGAACGTGCAGGTGGCGGGCGGGCAGCTTGCCCAGCCGCCGGTGGACACGGGCCGTGACTACCAGCTCAACCTCACCCTCCAAGGGCGCCTGACCGAGCCGCAGCAGTTCGAGAACATCATCGTCAAGGCAGGCGAGGATGGCCGCATCGTGCGGCTGGTGGACGTGGCGCGGGTGGAGCTGGGGGCGCGCGACTACGTCACCAACAGCTACCTGGACGGCAAGCCGGCCGTGGTGCTCGCCGTCAGCCAGTTGCCCGGCTCCAACGCCCTGGGCACAGCGGAGCGCATCCAGGAGACCATGCGCACCATCAGCCAGAGCTTCCCGCCCGGGCTGGAGTACCGGATCATCTACAACCCGACGGAGTTCATCGCCGAATCCATCAGCGAGCTGATCAAGACCATCATCGAGGCGGTGGCCCTGGTGGTGATCGTGGTGCTGGTCTTCCTCCAGCGCTGGCGCGCCACCATCATCCCCATCGTGGCCATCCCCGTGTCGCTGATCGGCACCTTCGCCGTCATGGCGGCCCTGGGCTTCACCATCAACAACCTGACCCTGTTCGGCCTGGTGCTGGCGGTGGGCATCGTGGTGGACGACGCCATCGTCGTGGTGGAGAACGTGGAGCGATACCTGGCCGAGGGGCTGTCGCCGAAGGAGGCGGCCCGCAGGACCATGGATGAGGTGGGCGGGGCGCTGATCTCCATCGCCCTGGTGCTGTCGGCGGTGTTCGTGCCCACGGCCTTCATCGAAGGCATCCAGGGCCAGTTTTACCGCCAGTTCGCCGTGACCATCGCGGTGGCGACTGTCATTTCCGCCTTCAACTCCCTGACCCTCAGCCCGGCGCTCTGCGCCATGTTGCTGCGTGGCCACCATGCCGGGCATGAGCAGGCAAAGGGCCGGCTGGCCTTCGCGGGCGCGCTCGTGCAGCGGGGCTTCGGTGCCTTCAACCGGGGCTTCGACCGGCTGTCCCACGGCTATGGCCGGCTGGTCAGCGGGGTGACGCGCAAGGCCGGCATCATGCTGGTGCTCTATGTGGTGCTGATCGCCCTGACGGGGTTCCTGTTCACCCGGGTGCCCGGCGGCTTCATCCCGGCGCAGGACCAGGGCTACCTGATCGTCGCCGTCCAGACGCCGGAGGGAACGTCGCTGGCCCGCACGGACGACGTGATCAACCGGGCGGAGAAGATGATCCTGGACACCCCCGGCATCGTCCACACCGCCACCTTCGCCGGCTTCTCCGGCGCCACGCGCACCATCGCCACCAACGCCGGCGCGATCTTCGCCGTCATGGCCCCGTTCGAGGAGCGGGTGGCCGCGGGCCAGTCGGCGCAGAGCCTGCTGCAAGCCCTGCAGATGAAGATGTTCAGTATCCCGGAGGCGCAGATCTTCGTGATCCAGCCGCCCCCGGTGCAGGGGCTGGGCACGTCGGGCGGCTTCACCATGCGCATCCAGGACCGGGCCGGCCGCGGCCCGGCGGACTTGGAGGCGGCGACCTGGGACATGGCCATGGCGGCCAACCAGACCCCCGGCCTGACCTTCGTGTTCAGCCCCTTCAGCGCCAAGGCGCCGCAGGTCTTTGTGGACATCGACCGCGTCAAGGCACAGATGCTGGATGTGCCCATCACCAACCTGTTCCGCACGTTGGAGATCTATCTGGGCTCTTCCTACGTCAACGACACCAACCTGTTCGGCCGCACTTTCCGGGTGACGGCGCAGGCGGACGGAAACTTCCGCCTGGACCCGGAGGGCATCGCCAAGCTGGAAACCCGCAACAACCAGGGCCGCATGGTGCCGCTGGGGTCCTTCGTGGACTTCCGCTACGTCACCGGCCCGGACCGGGTGCTGCGCTACAACCTGTTCCCGGCAGCGGAACTGCAGGGCAACACCCTGCCCGGCACCAGCTCCGGCCAAGCCATCGCCGCCATGGAGGGGATCGCGGCGGAGAAGCTGCCGGACGGCTTCAGCATCGAGTGGACGGACCTGTCTTACCAGGAGAAGCAGACGGGCAACTCCGCCCTGTACATCTTCCCCCTGTGCGTCTTCTTCGTCTTCCTGGTGCTGGCGGCGCAGTATGAGAGTTGGGCCTTGCCCTTCGCCATCATCCTGATCGTGCCCATGTGCCTGCTGTCGGCGGTGTCCGGCATCATGGCACGGGGGATGGACAACAACGTGCTGACCCAGATCGGCTTCGTCGTGCTGGTCGGGCTCGCCTCGAAGAACGCCATCCTGATCGTTGAGTTCGCCCGACAGCTGGAGGCGGAAGGCAAGGACCGGTTCGAGGCGGTGATCGAGGCCTGCCGCCTGCGCCTGCGGCCGATCCTCATGACCAGCTTCGCCTTCATCCTGGGCGTGGTGCCGCTGATGATCGCCAGCGGCGCCGGGGCGGAGATGCGGCAGGCCATCGGCACCGCCGTGTTCTTCGGCATGCTGGGCGTCACCTTCTTCGGCCTGGTGTTCACCCCGGTCTTCTATGTGGTGATCCGCCGCTTCTTCGGCGGCCGCAGCCCGGCCCCGGATTCGGCCCACCAGCCGGTGCAGCAGGCGGCGGAGTAAGCTTCCGGTCGGCAATGCCAAGCGGGCCGCCCCCGGGGGCGGCCCGCTTCCCTTTTGGAACATATGCCGGGCAGCTATTCCGCGGGACGGACGTGTTGCGCCAGCGTATGGCCATCAGCCCGGGCCTGGAAGCGCAGGTCCTTGCGCATCGCCCAGGCGCGCGACACATGCAGCAGCGGGATGAACGGCAGGTCCTGGAGCCCGATGGCGGTGATCTGCTGCAACAGGCGCCCGCGCACCTCCGTGTCGGTGGTCGCCAGGGCCTTCATGATCAAGACGTTCATCTGGTCATTGAAATACCCCCCGAAGTTCTGCATCCCCATTCCCGAGGCCGGGTCCATGGGGGCGAACACCTCGCGGGCGATGGTGGAGAACTCACCGGTCAGCGGCACGGAACTGACAAGCACCAGCGCGTAGTCCCGCCGGGACATGATGTCGACAACTTCCCCCGGCCGCACGAACCTGATCTGGACACGGATCCCCACCGCGGCCAGGTATCGGCTGACCCCCTCTGCGACCCTGGCGAACGGCTCGACGGCGGTCAGCGTTGTGTCGAATCCGTTGGCAAAGCCCGCTTCCGCCAGGAGTTTCCGCGCCTGGGCGATGTTGAACGGGGAGGTGGCGCCGGGATCGTAGCCGAGCATCCCCTCAGGCATGAACTGGTAGGCGGGGCCGGACATCCCCGGCATCAGCCGGTCGCTCAGCGCCTTGCGGTCGATGGCGAGGGAGATGGCCTGTCGCACCCTGACATCGGACAACGGGTTCCCACCATCCTTCCCCGTCGTGGTCCCAGGCGACAGGTTGACGCCGATGAAGATCGAACGGGCCCGGGTGCTCGCCTCCACCCGCAGGCGGCTCTGCTCCGACAGGAAGGCCATGCTCTCCGCCGAGACCTGATTCACCAAGTCCACCATGCCCCGGACAAGGCTGCGGTTCCGCGCCCCTGGATCGGGGAACGGCAGCATGGTGACCGTTTCCCAGGCGGGGACCTCGCCCCAATAGCCGTCGAAGCGGGCAAGGGTCGTCTCACCATTGCGGGTGAAGGATTTCAGCCTGTACGGACCGGTCCCGGCAACCTGCCCCTTGTCGAAAGACGCGCCGTCAGGCCAAGGCCCCGTGCCGCACCCGTCGGGGTGGTATTGCCCCTCCCAGCCCGGCGGGGACGCTATGATGGCGATGTTGGCGAGGTTCCGTGCCAGTAATGGGGCCGGCACGTCCGTCTCGACCACCAGGGTCAGGCGGTCCTTCGCGGTGGCCGAGGCGATGCCCTGGAGGGACCCCAGAAGCCCGCTTCCCGGGAGGTGGGCGATGCGGCAGAGCGAGTACACCGCATCCGTGGCCGTCAGTTCCTTGCCATTGTGGAAGCGCACCCCAGGCCGGATATTGAAGGTCCACCGCAGCTCGTTCTCAACCGACCAACTCGCCGCGAGTGCCGGCACGGGTTGGAGATGGGTGTCGTTCGCGACCAGCGGGTCGAATTGGTGGAATGCGAGGGTCCGGCCGTCCACATGGGAATAGGCATGGGGATCCGCCGTGGAGGCTACCGATTCCAGGCCCATGCGCAAATCCGTGGCCGAGGCCTTGGGCACGCCTGCCAGAAGTAGGAGGACCAGCAAGGTCCGTAAGGCGATCCGGCCTAGATCCATGGGGGACGGTTACCCGGTCAGTCGTCACGGCAGCGTTGCTGATCTTGCCCTTTGTGCTTGTAGCCTTCCACAACAATCCTCAGCCATAACGCGATCTCTGGCCGGTGACACCTGGGCCAGAGGTTGTAAGAACACTAACGGGGCCCGATCAATAAACGTATAGGATGAACACGGCCGTGGCTTGGCAGGCAGCCAATGCCTATGACTTTTGACAAAGTCACGATGCAAGGCCTATTACCTTTCGGTATGCCACGGCGTGCGGTAAACCCGCAAACCTGACGGCTGCCGGAGGAACTATGCCAGACACAACCAGAGTTTCCGCACGCATGATTAAGAATGGGCCGTTCATCGTCCTGGTGAACGATGAGGAACAGTACTGCCTGTGGCAGGCCGAAGTGGAAATTCCCAAGGGGTGGAGATCCGCAGGCCAGTCCGGCACGCGGGAAGAATGCCTGTCGTTCGTGGATGGCGTCTGGTCCGACATGAGGCCAAAGAGCCTTCGCGACACTCTGGCCAACCCTGCGTGAGCTGAAGATCCGCAAGTCATCCGGGCCACAAACGCTTTTTCTCCGTCATAATCCCAAGCATAAGCAGGGCTGAAGGTCATGTCCGATCACGGTACGGGGGACAAAACCCACCTTGTCGAGGGGGCCATTCCCCTGTCGGCGCCCCAACGCGTGATCTGGTATGATCTGCTCCTGCATCCCGACAACGCCATGTATAATGTCGGTCTGCTTGCCTGCCTTGAGGGGCAGGTGGACCTACGGCTGCTGGAACGTGCCTTCATGGCCGTGGCCGCGGGGATGGATGCGTTGCGCATCGTGCTGCCGGCGCCGGACACCCGGCCGGAGCAGGTCATCCTCCCGTCCGTGCCCGTCCGGGTCGGCTTCCTGGATTTCAGGGCGGAACCCGACCCGGAGGCGAGCATCCGTGCCTTCGCGCGGGAGACGGGTGTCCACGCCTTCCGTGTGGAAGCCGGGAAACCCCTCTGGCATGTCTGGCTGCTGCGGGCGGCTGAGGACCGGCATTTCCTGCAACTGACCTGCCACCACCTGATCGGTGACGGCTGGTCCATGTCCCTGGTCATGCGGGCCGCGTCAGCGGCCTACCGGGACCTGTTGGCGGGGCGTGAGCCCGCCGTCGTGGCCCCGTCCTACGCAGACTTCGTAAGGGACGATGTCGAGTACCGCGACTCGCCCCGATACGCCCAGGACGCCGCATTCTGGGCAGGGCGCTTCGCCACGCTGCCGCCGCCGCTGTTCGACACGCAGGGCCGCGGCTTCCAGTTCGCCAGCGCCTGCGTCCGCCGGGTCGGCGTGATTCCACGGCCGGTCTATGCGGCGGCCGAGCGATTTGCCCAGGACCGGCGGCTCTCGATCCAGACGGTGCTCCTGGGGCTGTTCTACGCCCTGTTGGCCCGGGAAACCGGTGTGACGGACATCTCCATCGGCATCGCGCGGCACAACCGGCCCAACGCCTGGAAGAAGCAGACGGCCGGCATGTTCTCGGTCGCGAACGCCATCCGGATAGGGGTGGACCTGACCGCCAGCCTGATGGACCTGTTCCGGTCCGTCCATGCGGAGGTGAACGTCACCGCCCGCCATTACCGCTATCCCATCGCGGAGCTGAACCGGACGGCCAACACCTTCCAGGCCGGCCGGCGCCAACTGTTCGACATGACCTTCTCCCTGGAAACGGAAGATTTCGACCATCCGTTCGGGGCCCGGTCCCTTTCCACGGAGTCGGTGGAGACGGGCTTCGTGCAGGCGCCCCTGTCGGCCACGCTGCGGACGATCAGCGACGACGGTCACCCGTTCATCGACCTGGACCATGATCCCGGGGTACTGCCGCCCGGCACGGCGGAGCGGCTTCTGGACCAGGTACTGCACCTGCTGGAGGCGCTGGACAGGGTGGCAGACCGGCCGGTCTGGTCGCTGCCGCTGGTCCGCGACGATGAGCGGCGGAGGATCCTGGAGGACTGGAACCGCACCTCGGCGGAGACTTCATCGGCGACCCTGGTCAAGCTGTTCGAGGCGCGGGTCACGCGGACCCCCTACGCGCCGGCCATCCTGTTCGAGGACGAGGCGCACACCTACGCCGGGCTGGACGCCCGCGCCAACCGGATTGCCCGCCTGCTGGTCGGCCGCGGCATCGGGACCGAGGATGTCGTCGGCGTCTGCCTGGACCGCTGCCCAGACCTCGTCACCAGCCACTTGGGCGTGCTGAAGGCGGGTGGCGCCTTCCTGCCGCTGGACCCATCCTATCCGGCCAAGCGCCTGGCCCATATGGTGGAGGACAGCGGGCTGAAGCTGGTGGTCTGCACCCGGGCGACCCGGGACGCCCTGCCGCCAGGCACCCCAACCCTGGTGCTGGACGACGTGGAAACCGCGGCCCGCCTGGACATGGGTGAGGCAAGGCCGTTGAACGATGCGGAGCGTCGCCGCCCGCTGCACAGGGACAACCTCGCCTATGTGATCTACACCTCGGGCTCCACGGGGCGGCCCAAGGGGGTGGGGGTCAGCCACGCCAACGCGGTGAATTTGGGTGCCGACCATGTCGGGACGTTGGGAGTGACCGACAAGGCCCGGGTGCTGCAGTTCGCGTCCCCCAGCTTCGACGCCTCCATCGTGGAGATGCTGCTGGCCTTTTCCGGCGGCGGCGCCCTGGTGATGGCGCCCAAGGATCGGTTGATGCCGGGGGAGCCGCTGGCCGCCCTGGCGGACCGGCATGGCATCACCCATGCCATCCTGCCGCCCTCCGCCCTGGCGGTGATGCCGGCGGGCAGCCTGTCCACGGTCGGCCACCTGGTCGTGGCGGGGGAGGCCTGCCCGGCGGAGCTGGCCCGGCGCTGGTCGGCAGGCCGGCGCATGTTCAACGGATATGGCCCGACGGAGGCCACCGTCTGCTCCACCATGGCAGGGCCGCTAGACCCCTCGACCCTGGAAGGCTTGGCGAGCCCACCCATCGGCCGTCCCATCAACAACGCACAGGTGTTCGTGCTCGACACCCGCATGCAACCGGTCCCGGTGGGCGTTCCGGGGGAGCTGTATGTGGGCGGCAAGGGCGTGGCCCGCGGCTACCTGGGCAAGCCGGGGCTGACGGCGGAGCGGTTCGTCGCCAACCCCTTCGGCCCCGGCCGGCTCTACCGCACAGGTGATCGGGTGCGTTGGCGCGAGGACGGGCAACTGGATTTCCTGGGCCGCGCCGACACCCAGGTGAAGATCCGCGGCTTCCGCATCGAGCCGGACGAGGTCGCGGCCCGCCTGGTGGAGCATCCGGGCGTGCAGGATGCCGCCGTGGTGGCCCGGGACGACGATGCTGGCAACACCCGCCTGTTCGCCTATGTGGTGCCGGAGCCGGGCTGGCAGCCCCTGGCGGCGGACGGCGCCGCCGACATGGGCGACAGCCACGTGGACAGTTGGCAGCAGCTCTATGACGGGGAGGGCGGCACACCGGAAGGCAGCTCCGCCGACCCACTGTTCGACGTCAGTGGCTGGTTCGGCAGCCAGGACGGCAAGCCCATCCCGGAAGGGGAGATGCGGGTCTGGGTGGACCACGCCGTGGACAGCATCCTGGCCCTGGGCACCGGCCGCGTGCTGGAGATCGGCTGTGGCCGCGGCCTGCTGGCCTTCCGCGTGGCGCCGCGGGTGGAAAGTTATCACGGCATCGATTTTTCCGCCCAGGCGCTTGCTCATGTGGCGGGGCAGGTCCGGCGGTTCGCGCCGCGGTTCGACAACATCACCCTGCACCATGGCCGCGCCGACCAGTTGGGCCATATCCCCGACGCGTCGGTGGACACGGTGGTGCTGAACTCCATCGTCCAGTACTTCCCCGGGGCCGGGTACCTGCTGGACGTGGTCGGGGCAGCGTTGGCCAAGCTGCGGCCCGGGGGATCGCTGTTCCTGGGCGACCTGCGCGACCTCCGCCTGCTGCGGGCCTTCCACGCCTGGGTGCAGCGCCACCGGGCGCCGTCGCACTGGAAGGCCGCCATGCTGCGCCGGGTCATCGACCGGGAGGTGACCCAAGATGAGGAGCTGCTGGTCGACCCAACCCTGTTCGCCGCCATCGCCCACCGCTTCCCGCAGGTGACAGGCGTGGAACTGGCCCTCCAGCCGGGGGAGGCCTGGAACGAGCTGACCAAGTTCCGCTACGGCGTCGTGCTGCGCACGGGGGAGGTACCAGCCGCGCCGGACGACGCCTGGCAGGACGGCAGCCGCCTGTCCGCCGAAGACATCACTGCCTTGCTGGCGACAGGCCCCCGTCGCCTGTGCCTGACCGGCATTCGCAACGCCCGCGTCGCCACCGACCTGCGGACCCTGGACCTGCTGGACGCCGGTTCCGTCGGCAGCGTCGGCGAGCTGGCCGCCGCCCTGGCAGCGGATATGGAACCGGGCGTCGACCCGGAGGCGCTGTTCCGCTTGGCCGCCCGATACGGCTACCGCGTCCAACTGTCCCCAGGGCTGGACCCAGGCCGACTTGATGCCGCCTTCCTGGCCGCGGGTGAGCCGCCGGCCCTGATGCCCATCGCCCGGCCCCTGCCACAGCCGGGCGACTGGCGCACCGCCACCAACAACCCGCTGCTGGGCACCCAGGGCAAGCTGCTGGGCCCACTGTTGCGGGAGCACCTGTCCGCCACGCTGCCGGCCTTCATGTTGCCGGCGGCCTTCGTCTGGCTGGACGCCTTGCCGCTGACCGGGAACGGCAAGGTGGACCGCAAGGCCCTGCCGACCCCTGACATGGCCGTTGAGCATGCCGCCGCCTACCGTGCCCCGCGGGAGGGGCGGGAAGCGGTGCTGGCGGAGATCATCGCCGACCTGCTGGGGGTGGAGCGCGTCGGCATCGACGACGATTTCTTTGCCCTTGGCGGCCACTCCCTGCTGGCGGCGCGGCTGGTGTCCCGGGTGCGCGACGTGCTGGGCAGCGAGCTGCAAGTCCGCACCGTGTTCGAGAAGCCGACCGTCGCCGAGCTGGCGGAGCAGCTCCGCGATGCCGGGACCGCGGCGCGGCTGGAGCTGCTGCCCCGGCCGGACCATCTGCCCCTGTCCTTCGCCCAGAGCCGGCTGTGGTTCCTGGAGCAGTTGGAAGGGGGCGGGCGCTACCTGATCCCCATGGTGCTGCGCCTGCGCGGTGCCCTGGACGCCGACCTGCTGGAGATCGCCCTGCGCCGGCTTGTGGACCGGCATGAGATCCTGCGCACCACCTATTCCGCCGTGGATGGCGAAGGTATCCAGGTGGTCGGTGACGCCGGCCTTTTCCGACTGGCACGCACGGCGCTGGGCCGGGCCGCCCTGGGCGACCACGTGCTGTGCCTCTGCTCCCACCGGTTCGACCTTTCACGGGAACTGCCGATCCGGGCCGACCTGGTCGCGCTGGGGCCGGATGAGCATGTGCTGGCCGTGGTGGTCCACCACATCGCTTTCGACGGCTGGTCCGTGGGTGTCTTCCTGGGCGAGCTTGAGGCCACCTACAATGCCCTGCGCCGGGGGGCGGAGCCCCGGCTGCCGGCGCTTGCCCTCGCCTATGCCGATTATGCGGTCTGGCAGCGCGCCCGCCTGTCGGCGGCCGACAGCCCCCTGTCCGCGGAGGAGGAATATTGGCGCGAAGCCCTGGCCGGCCTGCCGGGCCAGCTCGGCCTGCCCACCGACCGCCCCCGCCAAGCCCGACGGGTGCGCCGGGCCGGTTGGCACCGGACGACCTTCGATGGCAGGCTGCGGACCGCCCTTTCGGATTTGGCGAAGGCCCATGGCGCCAGCCTGTTCATGGTGTTGCAGGCCGGCCTGTCCGTCGTCCTGTCCCGCTGGAGCGGGCAGGAGGACATCGCCCTGGGTACGCCCGTGGCGAACCGCACGCACCGGGAGTTCGAAGGGCTGGTGGGCTTCTTCGTCAACACCCTGGTCATGCGGACCCGCCTGGACGGCAACCCCACGGCGGCTGAGCTGCTGGGCCGCGTCCGTGACTCGGCCCTCGGCGCCTTCTCCCACCAGGAACTGCCCTTCGACCGGCTGGTAGAGGTCCTGCAGCCGGAGCGGACCTTGGGGGAGACGCCCCTCTTCCAGGTCATGCTGGCCCTTCAGAACACGCCGGAGGCGCGACCCTTGTCCCTGGACGGCATCACCTGCGAGGTGATCCCGCCTCGGCTGGAGCAGGCCAAGTTCGACCTGTCCTTCCTGTTCGAGGAGACGGGCAGCGGCCTGTCCCTGGCCCTGGAATATGACGCGGACCTCCATGACCATTCCACGGTGGAGCGCCTTGCCGGACACCTGTCGGTGGCGCTGGAGGGCATGGCCACGGCCCCCGACCGGCCCGTCCACGCCCTGCCGATCCTGACGGAGGCGGAGCGCCGCCAGGTGCTCGCCGCCTGGAACGACACGGCGGCGGACGTGCCCCCCGGGACGTTGGTGGACCTGCTGGAGGTGGAAGCGCGGCGGCATCCCGGGCGGGACGCCCTGGTCTTCGGCGACCGGACGCTTTCCTATGCGGAGCTGCATGCCGGCGCCAACCAGTTGGCCCGTCGGCTGATCGGCCTGGGCGTGGGCCCGGACAGCATCGTCGGGGTCTGCCTGCGCCGCGGGCCGGACCTGATGATGGCCCTGTTGGCCGTGATGAAGGCCGGGGCTGCCTACCTGCCGCTGGACCCGGCCTACCCCGCGGGCCGGCTGGCCTTCATGCTGGACGATGCCATGGCGGCGGTGGTGCTGGCGGAAGCATCGACCGCCGCCCTGCTGCCATATGACGCCACGGTCCTGCTCCTGGACGATACGGGGGAGCGGTCGCGGTTGGCGGCATTGCCTGACGGCATGCTCATGGACGTCGAGCGGACGCGGCCCCTGCTCACCGACGACCTGGCCTATGTCATCTATACCTCGGGCTCCACCGGCCGCCCCAAGGGGGTCGCGGTGCCGCACCGGGGTGTGGTGAACTATGTTGCCTGGGCCCGGCGGGAGTACTGGGCGGCCGGCGGCAGCGGCGTGCCCGTGAACACGTCCGTCAGCTTCGACGCCACGGTGACCAGCCTGTTCGTGCCGCTGGCCACCGGCCGCCCCGTCATCATGCTGCCCGAGGAGGGGGAGATCGAGGCGTTGGTTCAGGTGCTGCGGGACCGGCGCGACCTGACCCTGGTCAAGCTCACCCCCGCCCACCTGGAGATCCTGGCCGCCACCATGGCGCCGGAGGAGTTGGCCCTCCAGGCCCGCGCCCTGGTAGTCGGGGGGGAAGCGCTGACCGCCCCGGCCCTGAAGCCCTGGCGCGACCATGCCCCCGCCACCCGCTTGATCAACGAATATGGCCCGACGGAGACGGTGGTCGGGTGCAGCACCTATGTGGTGGGGCTGGGCACGCCCTGGACCGGCAGCGTCCCCATCGGCCGGCCCATCGCCAACACCCGGCTGTACGTGCTGGACAAGTGGATGCAGCCAGTGCCCTACGGCGTCACGGGGGAGCTGTATATCGGCGGCATGGGGGTGGTCCGCGGCTACCTGAACCGCCCGGGGCTGACGGCGGAGCGCTTCGTCGCCGACCCGTTCGGCCCGCCGGGCAGCCGCCTTTACCGCACCGGCGACCTGGTGCGGCGCCGGGCCGACGGGCTGCTGGACTATCTTGGCCGCATGGATGACCAGGTGAAGATCCGCGGCTACCGGATCGAGCCCGGGGAGGTGGAGGCCGCGCTGATGGAGCAGGTCAGCGTGGTCCAGGTGGCTGTCGTCGTCCGGGAGGACACGCCGGGCGACAAGCGGCTGGTGGCCTATATGGTGGGCCAGCCGGATTTTCCCCGGCCGGCCGACGCCCAGTTGAAGCAATCCCTGCAACGCCGGCTGCCGCCCCACATGGTGCCCGGCGCCTTCGTCTGGCTGCCGGACCTGCCCCTGACCACCAACGGCAAGGTGGATGCCAAGGCGCTGCCGAAACCTGAAAGCCTGCGGGGCCAGGAAGGGTACGAGCCGCCGCGGCCCGGGCTGGAAAGCATCCTGGCCAAGCTTTGGTCGGAACTGCTGGGCGTGGACCGGGTGGGCCGACATGACGACTTCTTCGCCCTGGGCGGCCACTCGCTGCTGGCCGTGCGATTAGCGGCCCGCATAAGGCAGGTCTTCGGGTCTGGCCTTGCCGTTTCCAGGCTGTTCGAGGACCCGACCCTGGCCGGTTTGGCGGAAGCCCTGGGCAGGGGTGGCGACTGGAGCCCGCTGGTCACCCTCCAGCCCCAGGGCGACCGCCCGCCGCTGTTCTGCGTCCACCCGGCGGGCGGCCAGGTCTGGGCCTACCGCCCCCTGGCGGACGCCCTGGGAACCCGCCAGCCCTTCCATGCCATCCAGGGCAATGACGACGCCGACCCGCCGCCGTCGGTGGAGGACATGGCGGCGGAGTATTTGCTGGCTGTCCGCGCCGTGCAGCCAAACGGGCCCTACCGGCTGGCGGGCTGGTCCTTCGGCGGGCTGGTGGCGTTCGAGATGGCCCGGCAGTTGGCGGTGGCCGGGGAGGACGTGTCGCACCTGTTCCTGGTCGATAGCTGGCTGTCGGGGAGCGCGCCGTATGACGCACGGGACGCGGACCATGCGCTGGCAGGGCAAGTCATCCCGCCGGGGATCGTGGGCGGGTTGCTGGGCCGGATGACGGCTGAGGTGCCGATGCTGGACATGGCGCAGGTGGAAGGCCTTCCCCTGCGGGCACGCCTGCGCGCCATGCTCGACCTGGCGACCAAGGCGGCCCTGGCGGAGGTGGAGGCGGAGCTGGAATTCTGGCTGCGGGTGTCCGACATGCTGGACGCGGACATCCGCCTGGCCCGGGCCTACCATGGTGGGCCCTATGCCGGGCCGGTGACACTGCTGCGGGCGTCGGAGGTGCCGGCGGGTGCCGACCCCGCGCCGGCGTGGCATGTCCTGGCCCCCGACACCCGGGTCTATGACCTGCCGGGTGACCATTTCAGCCTGTTGGGGCCGGAGAATGTAGGCTCTGTCGCCATGGTCATGGCCGGGGTGTTGGCGGAGCCGGGACGGGTACGGGTGCAGGCGGCCTGATACGGGGGCGGGTTTCGAATTCGAAAGTGCGTTCTGGTGAAACGCGCCCGGCGGCGTCAGGCCACGGCGAACAGGTCGCCGTCGCCGGGTTCCTCCGGCGCGGCGGCATTGGGGTCCCCGGCGGCCGTCTCCTTGCCCAGGTGCGGGAGGGCGATGGAACGCAGGCCGCCGAGCTGGGCGCGCAGCACGATGACGCCCCGCTGCTCCATGTAACTCAGCAGCCGCCGCGCCCGGCCGGGGGAGCGGCTGCCGCAGGCCCGCGCCACCTCCGCGTCAGACGGGCAGGGCGCCTTGGCCAGCACCGCGCGGGCCAGCAGCAGGAACACGCCCTGCATGTCCTCCGGCAGGCTCTTGGCGGCCTCCACGGCCTGTTGCCATTCCGGGCTTTCCTCCCGCGCCTCATCCACGCCGGCGCGCAGCACCGACAGGCGGCGGCGGAAGGCGGGCATGTCCAGGGCCTCACCCCTTAGGCGATGGATGCGGCAGCGGACCAGGAAGTCCTGGTACAGCACCGCGTCGGTGCGGAAGGCGGCGCCCGGGTCGGACAGAACCTGGCGCAGCACCTCGTCGAGCCGCGCCTCCAGTTCGGCCGGGTCGCCCTCCGGCTCCTCCGGCAGGGCCGCCTGGGCGGCGGCGGCCTCTGCCTGGCGTTGACCGGCGAGGCGCAGCAGGTGGGTCATGTCCTGAGGCGGTGGGGGCGGGGACCGTTTGGCCGGCGGGGGCGGGGCGGCCAGCTCCTCCTCCGACGGGGTCAGGATCAGGTCGCGGGCATCCTCTGGCGCGGCGTCCGGCAGGGGCAGCAGCTTGGGCGAGCCGCCACGGCCCGCCGTCTCCACCGTCCCGATGGTGACGGGCAGGGGCCGCCGGCTCACCGCGGGGCCGAGCGCCACGAAGTGGCCGCGGGCGAGGTCGCGGAACATCTCCGCCTGCCGGCGCTCCATGCCCAGCAGGTCGGCGGCCCGGGCCATGTCGATGTCCAGGAAGGTGCGCCCCATCAGGAAGTTGCTGGCCTCCGCGGCCACGTTCTTGGCGAGCTTGGCCAAGCGCTGGGTGGCGATGATCCCGGCCAGGCCCCGCTTGCGCCCGCGGCACATCAGGTTGGTCATGGCGCCGAGGGAGGCCTTCCGCGCCTCATCCGACACCTCACCGGCGGCGGCGGGGGCGAAGAGCTGGGCCTCGTCCACCACCACCAGCATGGGATACCAGTAGTCCCGCTCCGCATCGAACAGCCCGCCCAGGTAGGCGGCGGCCAGGCGCATCTGCGCCTCCACGTCCACCCCTTCGAGGTTCAGGACCGTGGAGACCCGGTGCTGGCGCACCCGGGCCGCCACCCGTTGCAGGCTCGATTCGCTATGCTCGGCGACGTCCACCACCACATGGCCGTACTTGTCCGCCAGGGTGACGAAGTCCCCCTCCGGGTCCACGACGCATTGCTGCACATGCCTTGCGCTCTGCTCCAGCAGGCGGCGCAGCAGGTGCGACTTGCCGGAGCCGGAGTTGCCCTGCACCAGCAGGCGGGTGGCCAGCAACTCCTCCAGGTCCATGAGCACGGGCTTGCCGTCCGTCGCCACGCCCATGTCGATGCCGACCTTCATGCCCGCTCCCTGGTACCCACCCGTGTTGAACCGCACAGCCTATAGCGCAGACCGGCCCGGACTGCACGGGCGAAGGGTGGGGTCGGCCCTGCGTCGGCGGGCGGGATTGCGACCGCGACGGGTCGCGTGCATCCTGCGTCCAAGGCTTCGGGAGATGATGGATGCAGGCACGCAGCGGCGTGGCGGTTGTGGACCCGCCACCGCCTGATATCGAGTTGGGCCTGCCAAGGCCACCCCTGGACTACCATTGGTGCCTCCCGCCTGAGGGGATCGGGCCGCGCACCGGCCTGCTGATCTTTGTCTGCGGGTTCGGCATGCGTCCGGACCAGACCTATGTCGCCGACAAGCTGCTGCCCAGCCTCGCGGCCAACCATGACGTGGTGGCGGTGTCCGCTGCCTACCATGGCATCGGCCTGAAGACGGGCCGGATGTTCCTGGACGAACTGCCGGGATGGCGGGAGAGGCTGGGGCGCCACTTCGACACGGACCTCCACGGCCTGTCCCTGGACGACGTTTTCGTCAGGTTGTCGGCGCTCGGTGTCGGGTCGGTGCCCAGCCAGTTCCCCTTGGTGCGCCGGTTCGACGGCGGGGCCTACCAGTCCTTTGGCCTGATCCCCGCGATGGACCAGATTGCCGTGCTCGCCGACGCGTTGCGGCGGTGGCCGGTCCGGCGCGACCGGCTGCTCATGCTCGGGACGTCCTATGGCGGCTACAGCGCGGCGCTCGCGTTGAAGTTCCTTCCCAACACCTTCCATGTGGTCATCGAGAACTCCGGCTATGTCCGGGCCGACACAAGGGAGATGAACTACCTGGAAAGCGGCCTGGTCCACCGCTTCACCTTCGCCGGGGTGTCCGTGTCGAGCATCGAGGAGTCCCCCTGGACGCTGGTGGACGAGGGGTCGGACCGGTTCGTGGGGCCGGCCATCAAGGGCATCCGGGATCTGTCCAGCATGGGCCACTGGCAGGCCTCGCGGACCCATGTCGTCTCCTACCACGGGGTGGACGACACGCTGGTGCCCATGACGGACAAGTTGGCGTTCTGGCTGGTCGCGGGACGTCGGATGCGGCTGCGCGATGTCCGGGTGGGCCGGGGCGACCTGGACGGCCGGCTGTTCAAGACCACGGAGCATGGGCTGGGTGCCTCCATGCGCGCCATGGCGACGGACGCGCTGGGCGGGCTGCCGCCGGCGGCGGACGAAGCGCTGACGGATTTCGACCGGGGGACGGAGGTGGCGCTGACCACTGGGGGGCGAACCTACCGGGCCCGTTACGCGCCGGACCTGACCTGGTGCTTCAGCCGGGACTGAGCGGGATCAGGCGCTGGGATAGCGGATCTCCACCACCTCGATCTCCTCCACCCCGGCGGGTGTGTGGAGCTTGACCAAGTCGCCTTCCTCCGCCTTCAGCAGGGCGCGGGCGATGGGGGAGATCCAGGAGACCTTGCCCTGGTCTGTGTCCGCCTCGTCGATGCCGACGATGGTCACCGTCCGCTCCGCCCCATCCTCCCGGGCATAGGTGACGGTGGCGCCGAAGAAGGCCCTTGTCTTATTCGGCTGCCGGGATGGGTCCACCACCTCCGACGCTTCCAGCCGCTTGGTCAGGAAGCGGATGCGGCGGTCGATTTCCCGCAGGCGCTTCTTGCCATAGAGGTAGTCGCCGTTCTCCGACCGGTCGCCGTTGCCGGCGGCCCAGGAGACGATCTCCACCACCTTGGGCCGCTCCACCCGCAACAGGCTGCGCAGCTCCGCCTGGAGTTTCTCGAAGCCGGCGGGGGTGATGTAGTTCTTGGTGCCCTTGGGCAGGGGCGGGAGGTCGTCCTCATCCTCGTCGCCCGTGCCGGGGGCCGGGGTGCGGCTGGTCACCATCGGTGGGCTCCGGGTCAGAAGGCGGGCTGGGTGGCCAGCAGGTCGGCCAGCTTGGGCCGGACGTTCCAGCTCTTCACCAGCTCCTCATACTCCGCCACCTGCTTGGGGTCCGGTGCAGCGCCGGTGCGGGTGGCGCGGAGCAGGGTGTTGCGCGGGGTGTGCTGGCTGCCCACGAACTCCACCACCTCAGTCCGGTAGCCGGCCTGGCGCAGCAGGTTGGCGCGGAGCGCGTCCGTCAGCACGTCGGCAAAGCGCTCCCGCAGGATGCCGTGGCGGGTCAGCATGGCATAGGCCGGCGGGGGCGGCTGGTCCTTGAGCTGGGCCTGCAAATCATGGTGGCAGCAGGGGGCGGCCAGGACGAAGGGCGCCTTCCAGGCCACGGCGCGGGCCAGGGCGTCGTCGGTGGCGGTATCGCAGGCGTGCAGGGCCAGGACCACGTCCGCCCCCTCCACCGGGGCTTCGGCGATGGAGCCCTCGATGAAGCTCAAGCCGTCCCAGCCCAGTTGGGCGGCCAGGGCGGTGTTCCGCTCCCGCGCCTGGGCCTTGCTGTCCACGCCCACCATCTGGACCGTGAGGCACCGGGTGGCGGTCAGGAAGCGGTAGGCGGCGAAGGTGAGGTAGGCGTTGCCGCAGCCGAGGTCGACCACGCGCAAGGGGCGGTCGGCGGGCAACTTGTCCGGCTTCAGGGCGGCGTCCAGGGCCTGCACGAAGGCCTCCACCTGCCGGTACTTGTCCTGGCGGCTGGGCTTGATGGCGCCGGAGGCGTCAGCCAGGCCGAGCACCTGCCAGAACCGGTCCTTGGGATCCAGCAGCCGGTTCTTTTCCCGGTTGTGGGCCAGGGCCGGCTTGGCCTCGACGGGTTTGGAGTCCCGGTGCACCTGCGCCTCCCCCTTCTTGGTGACGCGGAGCTGGGTGGTGCCCTTGGCGGACTCCACATGCCAGTTGCCGAAGCCCTCGGCCATAAGCCCGTCCACCGCGGCTTCCGCCGCCGGACCATAGGCGTGGTTGCTGGTGTGGGCCTGCCGCTCATCATAGGCCACGACCTGCAAGCGGCGGCCAGCCTTGAGCTCCACGGGCCGCAACTCCACCCGCCGCCACTTGGGCTCACTGCCCCGCGCGGCACCCGAGGCCACGGCGCGCACCAGCCCCTCCGGGTCCAGCAACAGGGACCGGATGTCGGCCAGGGCGGGGGCGAGGGGTTCGGCCATGGGGCTCTTCGGCAAAAGGGGGTGCGACCGGCACCATGTGGGCGGGGTGCGGCGGCTTGGGAAGCGGTGGGGTGGTGACCAGGAAGGGGAGTGGCTGGGGGACTAGGATTCGAACCTAGACTGGCGGAGTCAGAGTCCGCTGTCCTACCGTTAGACGATCCCCCAGCAGGGACGTCGCGTCAGGCGCTGCGGCCCGACCGGCGAAGTGGGCGGGCTTATAGCACCGGGTTTTTGGGTTGTGAACCCCTTTCTTCAGAAATTTTCTTCCGGCCTGCCAGGGTGGCGGGCGCGCCCTTGCCGGAGGGGACGGATATCCTCGCATGGGGCAACCCCTGCCAGAAGCCTTTGCGCCGCAGCACCGGTCAGGTACGATACAGTTTGGTTACAAGGTGGCGCGGCTTTCGCCGCAAGTCGGGGTGCCCAGTGGGGTACGGAATGCCAGTGGAGTCGCCGGCCGCGGGGTTGCGGCCTGGCTGGGGCGAGGGACCGGCGGCGTGGAAGACGCCGGTGCTGGCCGCCCTCGACCTGGGCACCAACAACTGCCGCCTGCTGATCGCCAAGCCCTGCCATGGCGGGTTCCGGGTCATCGACGCCTTTTCCCGCATCGTCCGGTTAGGCGAGGGGCTGACCCGCAGCAACACCCTGTCGGACGAGGCCATGACCCGCACCGTCCAGGCCCTGAAGGTCTGCCGCAGCAAGATGGAGCGGCGCGGCGTCAGCGTCGCACGGGCCGTGGCGACGGAGGCCTGCCGCCGCGCCGGGAACTGCAACGAGTTCCTGGACCGGGTGGAGTCGGAAACCGGCATCAGCATCGAGATCATCACCGCGGGGGAGGAGGCGCGCCTGGCGCTGGCCGGCGTCTCGCCCCTGCTGGACCCGAAGGTGCCCAAGGCCCTGGTGTTCGACATCGGCGGCGGCTCCACCGAGCTGGTCTGGCTGGAACTGCTGCGGGGCAAGCCCCGGCTGATCGACCAGATCTCCATCCCCCTGGGCGTGGTGAACCTGACGGAGACCTATGGCAGCGACCGCGTCTCCCCCGACGATTACGCCACCATGGTCCGGGCGGTGGACCATGTGCTGGAGGGGTTCGACCAACGCAACCGGATCGCCGAGGCGGTGGCCGCCGGCAAGGTGCAGATGCTGGGTGCCTCCGGTACCGTGACGACCCTGGCCGGAATCCAGATGGGCCTGCCGCGCTATGACCGGTCCAAGGTGGACGGGTCCTGGCTGGAGCGGAAGCATGCCCTGGACATCAGCCGGACCCTGCTGGGCCTGGACTATGAGGGGCGGGCCGCCCATGCCTGCGTCGGCCGCGACCGGGCCGACCTGGTGATCGCCGGCTGCGCCATCCTGGAGGCCATTTGGGGGCGCTGGGCCGTGCCGAGCTTGCGTATCGCCGACCGGGGCGTGCGGGAGGGCATCCTGTTCGAGCTGGCCGCCGCCAGCCGGGGCCGCTAACCCCCTGGGCCCGATACCAGCCTTGCTCCCGTCGGCCTTGCGCGGCCGGCCGATCCCGCCGATATGTCCGCCTTTCCCCGCACCCCTGGCGGGAACAGCAGGTCCGATGCCATGAGCAGCAAATCCGGCGGCAACATCCCCACCGGCCGCGGCCAGGCCGTCCGCGTGAAGACGGCGAAGAAGCGCTCCGTCTCCTCCGCCCGGTGGCTGGAGCGGCAGTTGAACGACCCCTATGTGGCGGAGGCCAAGAAGCGCGGCCTGCGCAGCCGGGCGGCCTTCAAGCTGCTGCAATTGGACGAGAAGTTCCACCTGCTGAAGAAGGGCCAGCGCGTGGTGGACCTTGGCGCCGCCCCCGGCGGCTGGACCCAGGTGGCCGTGCAGAAGGGGGCCACCAAGGTCATCGGCATCGACCTGCTGGAGGTGGAGCCGGTGCCCGGCGCCACCATCATCCAGCTGGACTTCCTGGACCCCAGCGCCCCGGACAAGCTGAAGGACCTGCTGGGCGGGCCGGCGGACATCGTGCTGTCCGACATGGCCGCCAACACCACGGGCCACGCCCAGACCGACCACCTCCGCATCGTGGGGCTGGCGGAGGCGGCGTACCTGTTCGCCTCCGAGGTTCTGAGCCCCGGCGGCGCCTTCGTTTGCAAGCTGTTCCAGGGGGGCGCCCAGAAGGAGCTGAATGACGGGCTGAAGCGCGACTTCGCCGTTGTCCGCAACGCCAAGCCCGCCGCCAGCCGCCAGGACAGCAGCGAGACCTACATCGTGGCGACGGGGTTCCGCGGCGGGGCGAAGGGCCAGGACGGGGAGGGCTGAGCCGTCCGGCCCGGGGTGGCCCGGCGTGACGCCACGGTGACCCTAGGCGACCTTAAGGTGACCAAAGGTGACGCTAAGGAGACGCTAAGGAGACGTTAAGGTGACAGGCGACTGCTATCCGGCCATTGTTTTTGCTGGGGAATTCCCCTTAAGGTGACCAAATCCCCCTGGGTCGGGATTGTGTCTCCTTAGTCTCCCCGTCGTGCCTTGCCGGCCAGGTCCGGGCGGGCCGTCCCGGGCGATGGGGGAGGGCTGCTGCGGCCCGTAGTGCCTTGCCGCCTGCCACGACATTCACGTTTCCAAGACCCGTGGGGCATCGCCGCCACCGGAAATAGCTTGTCCCAGATTAGGAATTTTGTCCAGGGTGCGGTCTGGCCCAGCCTTGTCCCCCGCCTTTGGCAACCCTGCCCCCCCATATGTTGCGTCTTCCCATCCCACAGCCCGTGTGTATAGTGCGGCGAACCTTGAGACTTGGGACGCATCGCCCGCTAGGCTGTTCAGCCAGCAGGGATGGCGGCCCATAAGCCATATCCGGCGCAGGTTCACCCCAGCCCTGCGCCCCCGCCCGGGAGAGCAGGTTCATGACTGTCCGCGCCGACCGTATCCGCGAAGCCCTGACCTTCGACGACGTCCTGCTGGTCCCGGCGGAATCCTCCGTCATGCCGGCGGAGGTGGATACCCGCACCCGGCTGACCAAATCCATCGAGCTGGGCATCCCGCTGATGTCCGCGGCCATGGACACGGTGACGGAAAGCGCGCTGGCCATCGCCATGGCCCAGGCCGGCGGCCTGGGCGTGATCCACCGCAACATGGACATCGCCCGCCAGGCGGAAGAGGTCCGCAAGGTGAAGCGGTTCGAATCCGGCATGGTGGTGAACCCCTATACCATCAACCCGGAGGCGACCCTGCAGGACGCGCTGGACCTGATGGCGCGGTACCGCATCTCTGGCATCCCCGTGACCGACGCGGGTGGCAAGCTGGTGGGCATCCTGACCAACCGCGACGTGCGCTTCGCCAGCAACCCCAAGCAGCCCGTGTCCGAGCTGATGACCAAGGACCGGCTGGTGACGGTGCAGGAAGGGGTGGACAAGGAGGAGGCCAAGCGCCTGCTGCACCAGCACCGGATCGAGAAGCTGCTGGTGGTGGATGGGGAGTACCGTTGCATCGGCCTGATCACGGTGAAGGACATCGAGAAGGCCCAGCTCCACCCCAAGGCCTGCAAGGACGCCAAGGGCCGGCTGCGCGCCGCGGCCGCCACGGGCACCGGCCCCGACGGGCTGGCCCGGGCGGAGGCGCTGTTCGACGCCGGCGTGGACGTGCTGGTGGTGGACACCGCCCACGGCCACAGCAAGAAGGTGGCGGACCAGGTCTCAGCCGCCCGCAAGCTGTCCAACTATACCCAGATCGTCGCCGGCAATGTGGCCACGGCCGCCGCGGCCAAGGCCCTGATCGACGCGGGCGCGGACGCCATCAAGGTGGGCATCGGCCCGGGTTCCATCTGCACCACCCGCATCGTGGCGGGGGTGGGCGTGCCCCAGCTGACCGCCATCCTGGACGTGGTGGAAGAGTGCAAGAAGCAGGGCGTGCCGGTGATCGCCGACGGCGGCATCAAATATTCCGGCGACCTGGCCAAGGCCATCGCCGCCGGTGCCGATTGCGCCATGATGGGCAGCCTGTTCGCCGGCACGGATGAAAGCCCGGGCGAGGTGATCCTGTACCAGGGCCGCAGCTACAAATCATACCGCGGCATGGGCAGCGTGGGCGCCATGGCCCGCGGCAGCGCCGACCGCTATTTCCAGGCGGAGGTCAGCAACACCCTTAAGCTGGTGCCGGAGGGGGTGGAGGGCCGCGTCCCCTACAAGGGCCCCATCGCCGCGGTGATCCACCAGCTGATCGGGGGCCTGCGCGCGGCCATGGGCTATACCGGCTGCGCCACAATTACGGAGATGCAGAGCAACACGGAGTTCGTGCGCATCACCAACGCCGGGTTGCGGGAAAGCCATGTGCACGACATCACCATCACCAACGAGTCACCGAACTACCGGCCGGGGTGATGGTATAACGCATAACGTCTTGCGTCATGCCGACGCCGGGAGTTATGGTCCTGCATGATCGTGAGTTTCCGGAGCCTTGAGGCGGCGCGTATCTGGCGTGGTGAGGTCAGCCGAAGGCTGCCTCCCGATATCCAGACCGTGGCCCTTCGGAAGCTCCGACTGTTGAACAACGCCCGCGTCTTGCAGGACTTGGCGGTTCCTCCGGCAAACCGGCTGGAGGCGTTGAAGGGAGACCGCAAGGGGCAACACAGCATCCGGATCAATGACCAGTGGCGCATCTGCTTCCGCTGGACCGACGGAGGGCCGGCCGATGTCGACATCGTCGATTACCACTGACGGGCTTCTACCCAATCCAACTCCGGGCGAGATCCTCTCGACGGAGTTCATGGAGCCTTTGGGCCTGAGCCAGAATGCGCTGGCCCGCGCCATCAAGGTGCCGCCGCGGCGGATCAACGAGATCGTTCAGGGCAAGCGGGCCGTCACGGCGGACACGGATTTGCGATTGTCGCGGTTCTTCGGCGTGTCCGAGGGGTTCTGGCTGGGGCTCCAGGCCGACCATGACCTGATGGCTCGCCGACGGGAGATCGCGGCGGAACTGGAAGGTATCACGCCGCGGACCGCCGCCTGACGCTTCTCCCTTGATCCGCCACACTCCGCCGCTATCAAGGGCGGAATACCCATGGGCGGTGAGGGGATGATGGCGGGGTTGGTGGGGCGGCGTGGGGTGCTGCTGGGGGCGGGGGCGTCGCTAGGGCTGGGGGCGCTGGGGGGATGTGCCACCCGGCCGGCGCCCGTGGCGCGGCCTTCGGGGCCGGTGTTGAGCTTGCCGCCGCTCCAGGCCGGTGTGGACCGCATCACCGCGATCAGCGTCTGCACCCGGCCCTTCCGGGCGCAGGGGCCCCGGATCGAGCTGGAGCGGATCGGGGACAAGGACGTCATCCACCAGTACGGCCATGGCGGCAGCGGCTGGTCATTGTCCTGGGGCTCCGGCGCCATCGCCACGGACATGGCGATGCGGACGGGGGCGCGGGACATCGCGGTCATCGGTTGCGGGGCCATCGGCCTGACCACCGCCGTGCTGCTGCAACGGGCGGGGGCGCGGGTGACCATCTATGCCAAGGAGTTGCCGCCGGACGTGCGTTCCTCTGCCGCCACGGGGGTGTGGTCGCCGGACAGCCGCATCTGCCTGGAGCAGCACGCCACCCCGGCCTTCAAGGTGCAGTGGGAGGCGATGACCCGGCATTCCTTCGGCCGGTTCCAGAACATGCTGGGCCTGCCCGGCAACCCGGTGGAGTGGATCGACAGCTATTACGTGGCCGACCCCGGCGGGCCCGCGCAAGCCGGGCCGGACACGCGGCCCCGGTTCGCCGTGCTGCGGCGGGAGCTGGTGCCGGACCTGTCCATTAAGGCCTTGGAGTACGCGCCCGGCAACCACCCGTTCGGCGACCGGGTGGCGCGTCGCTATAGCTTCATGATGTACAACCTGACCGCCTATGCAGACCGGCTGCTGTCCGATTTCCGCGCCACCGGTGGGCGGACGGAAATAAGGGAGTTCCGGGGGCCGGCGGACTTCGCGGCGCTGAAGGAGAAGACGCTGGTGAACTGCACCGGCTATGGCGCAAGGGCGCTGATGCGGGATGAGAGCGTGGTGCCGGTGCGGGGGCAGTTGGCGCGGATGCCGCCCCAGCCGGGGGTGGGGTACGGGCTGTTCTACAACCAGGTCAGCTTCGTGCCGCGGCGGGACGGGCTGGTGTTCCAGTTCACCGGTCCTGACGACTACTACGGCTATGGCGACGAGGGCACCGCGCCGGACCGGGCAGAGGCGGAGCGGGCGGTGGGGACGATCGCGTCGCTGTTCGCCGCTGTGTGACGGCGCTTGCGGCGGGGGCCGGACTGGGGCAGCGTCCGCCCCGGTTCCCTGACGCCTGGATGATGTGATGCCCCGTCCGCCGCTGCTGATCGACAGCCCCGCCAATCCCCGCTTCAAGAGCTGGGAGTCCCTGCTGGAAGGCAAGGGCATCCGCAAGGCCGGGCAGTTCCTGCTGGCGGGGCTGAAGACCGTGCCGGAGGCGCTGACGCGCTGGCCCGACCGGTTCCAGGCCATCCTGGTGCCGAGGCTGGAGTGGATCGAGGGCTGGCCGCTGCCGGACTCCATCCAGCCGGTGCAGCTGGCGCCCGAGCTGTTCCGGGTGCTGGACGTGTCCGGCACCAACTACCCGCTGCTGCTGGGCACGGTGCCATCCATGCCGGTGGCGGACCTGAAGCAGCCGCCCCGGGGGTTGGAGGTGGTCTGCGCCCTGGGCGACCCGGCCAACCTGGGGGCGCTGCTGCGGAGTGCGGCGGGGTTCGGGGCGGGGGCGGTGGTGCTGTTGGAGGAGTCCGCCAACCCGTTCCATCCCAAGTGCCTGCGGGCGGCGGCCAATGCCGTGTTCAGCCTGGAGATCCGGCGGGGGCCGCGCTGGTCCGGCCTGGCGGGGGCGGCGGGGCCGCTGGTGGCGCTGGACGCCGGGGGCGAGGACCTGTCCCGCTTCGACTGGCCGCACGACGTGCGCGTGGTGTTGGGGGAGGAGGGGCAGGGCGTGCCCCCCGACCTGGCCGCCCACCGCCTGACCATCCCCATGACGGAGGCGGTGGAGAGCCTGAACGCCACCGTGGCTGCCAGCGTGGCGCTGTACGCCTGGTACCTCAGGGCATAGGCCTTCCAAGCGGGGCGGGGCGGGCTTATACTCCCGGTGGCAGCCACGAGGCGGAGGTCGCCATGAATGCCCCCTTGAACAGTGTCGCCAAGTTGCGGATGACCGAGGAGGGGCAGGCGGTGATCCTGCCGGCGGGGATGGTGCTGCCGGGGGATGCGGCCGTCGTGCGGCTGGACGGTGACAGGGTGGTCGTCGACTCCGATCCCGTGAACGTCCAGAAGGCCATCGCCTGGGAACGGATGACGCCGGAGGAGCGAGGCGAGGCGGCTCGCAAGCTTTTTGAGGACATGGCCCGGTTTCGTGACGAGGTTGGGGACTTCATGCCGGACGGGCGCGAACAGCCGCCGATGCCCGATGATGACCGGACATATTTCGACTGATGTACCTGCTCGACACGAATGTCTGCGTCGCCATCCTGAACAGCGACCGCGGTTCGGTGTGGGCCCGGTACGATGCGGCATCCCGTCGTGGGGTGGGCCTGTTCGTGTCCAGCATCACCGTGTTCGAGCTGGAATTCGGCATCGCCAAGAGCGCGGGAAGGCGGCAGGCGGAGAACAGGGCGAGGCTTGGACGCCTAAAAGGGGATCCGGCATTGAGGTTCCTGGCCTTTGATGGTGGGGACGCCGCCCACGCCGGCCGTGTGCGCGAGCACCTCCGTGCCGCCGGCCGGCCCATCGGCCCCTATGACCTGCTGATCGCCGGGCAGGCGCTGGCCCGTGGGTTGGCCGTGGTGACGGCGAACATGGGGGAGTTCGGCCGCGTGCCTGGGTTGTCGGTGGAAGATTGGTCTGCCGCCTGAGCGCCGGTTCTGCTAAACCCTCGCGCTTCGCCTCTTCCAGACACCGAGTTCCCCCATGACCCCCGCCGCACGCATCGAGACCGCCATCCAACTGCTGACGGAGATCATGGACACGCCCCGGCCGGCGGACGCCATCGCCAGCCTGTTCTTCAAGAACCGCCGCTATATCGGCGCCAAGGACCGGGCGGCGGTGGCGGGGCAGGCCTATGGCGTGCTGCGGCGCTGGGCGCGGTTGTCCTGGTGGATCGAGAAGGTGGGGGCCCCGGTCACGCCGCGCACGCTGGTCATCGCCGACCTGATGCTGTCCCAGGGCAAGACGCCGGAAAGCATCGAGAACAACTTCGCCGGTGGCCGCTTCTCCCCCCCGCCCATGTCGGATGCGGAGTGGAAGTTGGCCAAGGCGCTGGAGACGCGCACCCTGGCCCACCCGAAGCAGCCGGACCCGGTGAAGGTGGAGGTGCCGGACTGGGCGGCGGAGCCCTTGCAGCGGGCCTTCGGCGACCGCTTCCTGGCGGAGATGGGCGCCATGCTGGGGGAGGCGCCCCTGGACCTGCGCGTGAACCCGGTGAAGGGCACGCGGGAGGAGGCCATCGCCCAACTGGCCGCGGCGGGCATCGAGGCGAAACCGACCGCCCTGTCGCCGGTGGGGCTGCGGCTGGAGGGGCGGGCGCCGATCATGGCGTTGCAGGCCTACAAGGACGGGCTGATCGAGATCCAGGACGAGGGCTCGCAACTGGTCGCCTTCCTGACGGACGCGCAGCCGGGCATGCAGGTGGTGGATTTCTGCGCCGGGGCCGGCGGCAAGACCCTGGCCATCGCCGCCATGATGGAGAACCGCGGCCGGGTGGTGGCGGCCGACGTGCTGGCCGGCCGCCTGACCCGGGCGAAGGAGCGGTTCCGCCGCGCGGGCCTGCACAACATCGAGACGCGCCCCCTGGCGAACGAGCGGGACCCCTGGGTGAAGCGGCACAAGCTGCGCTTCGACCGGGTGGTGGTGGATGCGCCCTGCACCGGCACGGGCACCTGGCGCCGCAACCCGGACAGCCGCTGGCGGCCCTTAGGCCCGGGGCTGTCGGAGCTGGAGGGGCTGCAGGCCAGCATCCTGGAGAGTGCCGCCCGGTTGGTGCGGCCGGGCGGTCGGCTGGTCTATGCCACCTGCTCCCTGCTGCCGGAGGAGAATGAGCGGCAGGTGGAAGGGTTCCTGGCCAGGCACCCGGACTTCACCCTGCTGCCGGTGCCGGAGGCCTGGCCCGCCAACTGGGGCGCGCCGCCGGTCAAGGACGTGATGCTGCGGCTGACCCCGCTGCGCCACGACACGGACGGGTTCTTCGCCGCCGTGATGGTGCGCAAGGATGACGGGTCCGCGCCCGTGGCCGAGGGCGAGGGGGAGGCGGAGGAGGCCGGGGAAGCATGACCCCGCGCCTGCGCCCCGCGGTCGCCGACGACATCGACGCCCTGGCCGCCCTGAACATGGCGGTTTGGAAGGCGGCCTATCCCGGGATCGTGCCGCAGGGTTTCCTGGACCGGCTGGACATCGGGCGGTTCCTGGCCGACTGGGCCTTCATGTTGGCCGAGCCGGGCGTGCTGGCCCTGGTGGCGGTGGATGAGGGCGGCGCCGTGCGCGGCTTCATCGCCTGCGGGCCGCCCAAGCCCGAGGTGCCGGGATATGCGTGGGAAGTCTACCGCATCTATGTGGACCCGGCCGCCCAGCGGTTGGGGCTGGGCCGTGCCCTGATGGGGGCCGCTGGGCGCGCCATGCGGGACCGGGGCGGGCAGGGCGCGATCCTTTGGGTCTTCGAGGCGAACCAAGCGGCCCGGCGCTTCTATGGGAGGCTGGGCGGGCGGGAGGTCAGGAAGCAGACCTTCCACATCTTCGACGGGATGGAGATGGTTGAGGTGGCGTATGGCTGGCCCGATTTGCGGGTGCTTGCCGCGCTCGACTGACTCGCCACGCTTTCGCGGATGCGGCAGGATGGGTCCTTAGTCGCTACGGAACCCGGGGGAGGCCCGCCCATGGCCGCCAGCCACATCCGTCCCGCCCTGCCCGTGGACGCGGCCGCCATCGCCCGCGTGCATGTGGAGACGTGGCGCACCACCTATCCCGGCATCCTGCCCGACCGCTACTTGGTGAACCTGTCACCCGCCGCCTATGCCCGCCGCTGGTCCGTGCTGCTGGGGCAGGAGCGGCGGGGGCGGCGGACCTTTGTCGGGGTGGACGGGCGGGGCGACGTGGTGGCCTTCGCCTCCTGCGGGCCGCAGCGCACGGCCTTGTCCGGCTATGGCGGGGAGTTCTATGCGATCTATGTGGCGGGGGAGGCGCAGGGCCAGGGCTGGGGTCGCCGCCTGCTGGGCGCCATGGCGCAGGACCTGCTGGACGTGGGCGTGCCGGCGGCCGTGGTCTGGGTGCTGCGGGACAACCCCTCCCGCTGGTTCTATGAGCGGCTGGGCGGGCAGAGGCTGGCGGAGCAGCCCATCAGCTTCGCCGGCGCGCGCCTGACGGAGACCGCCTATGGCTGGACCGACCTGATCCCGCTGTCCCGCCTGGCGGCCGATCCGCCGGTGGGGTGAGGGGGAAATCACCGTTCCCGGTTGACTCCACCGTTCATCCCCCACACCATCCGCCCAGCACCAAGGGGAGCCCCGGCAAGGGGCTGAGATACCGCTACGCTGCCGGCCAAGGCAGCACCGCGGGAACCCTATGAACCTGATCCGGGTCGTACCGGCGTAGGGATGGGATGACGGGGCAATGGGTCCGACAGGGCTGCCGCCCCTTCCGCCGCTCCAGCGCACCTTCCCGGATCTCCTGACCGTTTCTGGGAGGTCCCGATGCCTGATGCCCTGCTGAACCCCGATTTCCAGGTGACCACGGGCCCGCTGCCCGCGTCGCGCAAGGTCCATGTGCCGGGGACCCTGTTCCCCGACCTGCGCGTGGCCATGCGGGAGATCGACCTGACGGGCGACGAGCCGTCGGTGCGGGTCTATGACACCTCCGGTCCCTACAGCGACCCCGGCATCCGCACGGACATCCGGCTGGGCCTGCCCGCCTTGCGCCAGGCCTGGATCGAGGGGCGCGGCGACGTGGAGTACTACCAGGGCCGGGAGATCCGGCCGGAGGACAACGGGCTGAAGGCCGGGCAGGAAAGCCCCGTGCCCCTGTTCGACCGGGCCACGCGCCGGCCGCTGCGGGCCAAGCCGGGCCGCAATGTCAGCCAGATGCATTACGCCAAAGCCGGGATCATCACGCCGGAGATGGAATACATCGCCATCCGTGAGAATTTGGGCCGCGAGCGGCTGCGGGAGGCGGCGCGGCGGTCGGGCGAATCCTTCGGTGCCGCCATCCCGGACTATGTGACGCCGGAGTTCGTGCGCGACGAGGTGGCCCGCGGCCGGGCCATCATCCCCAGCAACATCAACCACCCGGAGACCGAGCCGATGATCATCGGCCGGAACTTCCTGGTGAAGATCAACGCCAACATCGGCAACTCCGCCGTCACCTCCAGCGTGGGGGAGGAGGTGGACAAGCTGGTCTGGGCCATCCGCTGGGGTGCGGACACGGTCATGGACCTGTCGACGGGGCGCAACATCCACACCATCCGCGAATGGATCCTGCGCAACGCGCCTGTGCCCATCGGTACCGTGCCCATCTATCAGGCGCTGGAGAAGGTGGGCGGCAAGGCGGAGGAGCTGACCTGGGAGCTGTTCCGCGACACGCTGGTGGAGCAGGCGGAGCAGGGGGTGGACTATTTCACCATCCATGCCGGCGTGCGGCTGGCCTACATCCCCCTGACGGCCAAGCGGGTCACCGGCATCGTCAGCCGCGGCGGCAGCATCATGGCCAAGTGGTGCCTGGCCCACCACAAGGAGAACTTCCTCTACACCCACTTCGAGGAGATCTGCGAGATCATGAAGGCCTATGACGTGGCCTTCTCCCTGGGCGACGGCCTGCGCCCCGGGTCCATCGCGGACGCCAACGACGCCGCCCAGTTCGGGGAGCTGGAGACCCTGGGCGAGCTGACCAAGATCGCCTGGAAGCACGACGTGCAGACCATGATCGAGGGGCCGGGCCACGTGCCCATGCACCTGATCAAGGAGAACATGGACAAGCAGCTGCGCGAGTGCGGGGAGGCGCCGTTCTATACCCTGGGGCCGCTGACCACGGACATCGCGCCTGGCTATGACCACATCACCAGCGGCATCGGCGCCGCCATGATCGGCTGGTTCGGCACCGCCATGCTCTGCTACGTCACGCCGAAGGAGCACCTTGGCCTGCCGGACCGGGACGACGTGAAGGTGGGTGTCGTCACCTACAAGATCGCCGCGCATGCCGCCGACCTGGCCAAGGGCCACCCGGCGGCGCAGGAGCGGGACAACGCCCTGTCCAAGGCGCGGTTCGAGTTCCGCTGGCGCGACCAGTTCAACCTGTCCCTGGACCCGGAGACGGCGGAGCAATACCACGACCAGACCCTGCCGGCGGAGGGCGCCAAGCTGGCCCATTTCTGCAGCATGTGCGGGCCGAAGTTCTGCTCCATGAAGATCACCCAGGAGGTCCGCGACTATGCCGCCGCGCAAGAGGCGGAGAAGGGCATGGCGGAGATGTCCGAGGCGTTCCGGCACACCGGCGGGCAGATCTATCTGTCCGACAAGCCGGTGCCGGAGGATCATCACTGAGGGGAAGTGGCTGGCGGCGGGGTGGTGAGCCCCGCCGCTTGTGCACGACCCTGGAATCGCGGTTTGTCTCGCCGCTGTTCACGAGAACTGGGTCTTCGGTAAGGGAGTAGGGTGCCATGTCGTTCCCTCTCCTAGGGGGAGAGGGACAGGGAGAGGGGAGGCCAGACCAGGACAGCAGGACCCTTGCCGCAGCGCTTCCTTAGCCGGAGAGGGCCTAACCCCTCTCCCTGTCCCTCCCCCTCTGGGGGAGGGGACGCTGGGGCGCTGTTCTTACCTATTCTCTACCGTGTCCAATCCGGGCAGCCTGTTTACCCCCACGGCAGCAGCACGATCGTCCCCAACGCCTCCCCGGCAGCCAGTCGGGCATGGGCTGCCGCGGCTTCGGAAAGCGGGTAGGTGCGGTCCAGGGTGGGGCGGAGGTGGCCGGCCGTTACCTGGGCCAGGCCCCATTCCAGGTCGGCGCGGTCGCCCATCAGGGTGCCGCGGATCTGTTTCTGGCCGAAAAAGAAGGGACGGAGGGGGAAGCAGGCTTCCGTGCCCATGACGAAGCCCATGGAGACCAGCCGGCCCAGGGGCGCCAGGACGTCCAGGCTGTTGGTCAGGACTTCCCCGCCCAGGTTGTCGATCACCACGTCCACCCCGCGCCCGCCGGTCCAATCCAGGATGGCGGCGCCGAAGCCGTCCAGCGGCACCACCAGGTCGGCGCCCAGGTCGCGGACGAAGCCGGCCTTGTCCGGCGTGCGCACGGTGGCGGCCACGCGGGCGCCCAGGGCTTTGGCGACCTGGACGTTCATGCTGCCGGTGCCGGAGGCGCCGGCATGGACCAGGACCGCGTCGCCGGGCTTGACCTCTCCCACCACCTTCACGGCGCGGACGCCGGTTGCCACCACCATGGGCAGGGTCGCCACCTGTTCCGGCGGCAGGCCGGTGTCGTCGCGCAGCAGCCAGCGGGCCGGGATGGTCATGTATTGGGCGTAGGTGCCCGTCGGCCCGGCGCCGCGGATGGCATAGCTGGGGGCGCCGGTCATGGGCTGGAACGCGGCTTCCGCCGGGTCGGTGGGGTAGCCGGGCATCGGGATCACCCTGTCACCGCTTCTGAAGCCGGTGACACCGGGCCCGAGGGCCTCCACCACGCCGGCCGCGTCGGACCCCAGCACATGCGGCAGGGGCAGGGTGGACCGGACGCCGCTGCGTAGATAGTGGTCCAGCCGGTTCATGCCGGCGGCCAGGATTTTCACCAGCACCTCACCCGGGCCCGGTTCCGGGGTGGGCAGGTCGCCATGGGTCAGCACCTCGGGCGCGCCGAACGCGCGCAGGATCGCGGCCTTCATCACTCTCTCCATGTTCCAGGGATCGGGCACAGTGGCGTGCCGGATAGCCTGACTATCCTGGCGCGCTGGCCGGAAGCTTCGGACAGGGGCATCCTGGCCGTTTACAGGCGCGCCCTCGAACGAGAAGATGTGCGCCCACGGAAAAGGAAAGCTATCCCGGATGCCGGACCAACCCCTGGCCTACCTGAACGCCCTGCGCGCCTTCGAGGCGGCGGCACGGCACCTGTCCTACGCCCCTGCCGCGGCGGAGTTGGGGGTGACGCCGGCGGCGGTGGGGCAGCAGGTGCGGGCCCTGGAGGCTTGGCTGGGCGTCAGCCTGTTCCGCCGCAGCCCGGGGCCGCCGGTGCGGCTGGCCTTGACGGAGGAGGCGCAGGCGGCCTTGCCCGACCTGCGGGAGGGGTTCGACCGGCTGGCGCAGGGCCTGCGCCGGCTGCGGGAGGCGAAGGCGGGCGGGATCGTCACGGTCACATCCTCACCCGCCTTCGCGGCCAAGTGGCTGCTGGCCCGCATCGACCGGTTCCGGGCGGCGCACCCGCAGTTGGACGTGCGTCTGGACGCCACCGACCGGCTGGTGGACTTCGCCATGTCCGATGCGGATGTCGGCATCCGATATGGCGGCGGAAGCTGGCCGGGGGTGGAAGCAACGCTGCTGATGCGGGAGGAGGTGTTCCCGGTTTGCAGCCCGCGGCTGCTGGCCGGGCCGCACCCGCTGGAAAGGCCAGGGGACCTGCGCCACCACACCCTGGTCCATGACGCGGCGATCCGCTTCGACGCGGATTTCCCCACATGGCAGAGCTGGCTGGCGGCTGTGGGCGTGCAAGGGGTCGATGCCGGCCGGGGCATCACCATCAACTCATCCATCGCCGTGGTGCAGGCGGTCCTGGAGGGGCAGGGCGTGGCGCTGGCCCGTAGCGTGGTGGTTGCCGATGATCTGCGCGCCGGCCGGCTGGTCCGCCTGTTCCCGGACGTCAGCACCCCATTGCGCTGGGGCTACCATCTGGTGCATCGGCCAGGGGCCGCCACCCCGGGCAAGGTGGCGGCCTTCAAGGGCTGGATCATCGCCGAGGCGAAGGGGGAAGGTTAACGGCCGGAATTGCCTTCCACCGGCTTCGGCCTGTTCTGGCTGCCGGCGGGCGCGGGGGACGCCGGGGCGGTGGGGATGGGTTCCCCCACGCCGACCATGCCTTCACCCTCGTCGTTGTAGGCCCACTCCTTCAGGTTGGCGAGGTCCTCTGGCGGCATGTTCAGCACCACGGCGTTGGCCGAGGGCTGGATGATGACGCGTTGGAAGGGGACCTCCACCGTGCGGTCCTTCAGCCGCTCCAGCCCGTCGATCTCCCCCACCTTGACGATCAGGCTGTCCACGGCGCCGGTACGGTTGTCGGTGATGACGTCCACCACCTCCCCCAGCTCCTTGCCGTCGCGGCCCTCCGCGTCGCGGCCGATCAAGGCGTGGGCCGTGGCCTGGCCCATGCGGCCGGCCGTGGCGCCCTTGCCCTTTTGCGCCTCGATGGGGTTCTGGCCCGCCACCGGGTTGTCGGCGGGCGGCGGCGGGGCGGGGCGGTTGCCTGACGGGGCGGGGGTCTGGGCCAGGGCGGCGGCGCTGATCACGATGGCGACGGCCGCGGCGGCCAGGGGAAGACGGCGATTCATGCAGGATGCTCCTTGCGGGTCCATTCGCCGTGGGAACGGCGGGAAGGGTCGGTCGTTCCGCGGGCGGCCGCTTTGTTGCCGCCCCGCCAGGGGCGCGCCCCGGCTGCCGCACCCCCGACCCGCGCCGGGCAGGGGGCGGCTTTTCTTGAAGGGGCTTGGGTCCTGGGCTAGGGTGCGGCGCACTTTCCGACCCGACCAGGAACAGTGCGCCATGGCTGCCACCGCCGCTCCCGCCCCCGCATCCGCCGCGAACCACCCGAACCGGGTGCTGATCCTGGATTTCGGGTCGCAGGTCACCCAGCTCATCGCCCGCCGGGTGCGTGAGGCGGGGATCTACTGCGAGATCCATCCCTTCAGCGCCAATGAGGAACGTATCCGCGCCTTCGGGCCGCGGGCCATCATCCTGTCCGGCGGCCCGGCCAGCGTGACCGAACCGGGCTCCCCCCGTGCGGACGGATGCGTGTTCACCCTGGGCGTGCCGGTGTTGGGCATCTGCTACGGCCAGCAGACCATGTGCGAGCAGCTGGGCGGCAAGGTGGAGCCGGGGGAGACGCGGGAGTTCGGCCGCGCCTATGTGGACGTGAAGGAGCCCTGCGCCCTGTTCGAGGGAGTGTGGCAGGTGGGCGCCCGGGAACAGGTCTGGATGTCCCATGGCGACCGGGTGACGAAGCTGCCCGAGGGCTTCCGCATCGTGGCGCAGAGCGAGGGCGCGCCCTATGCCATCATCGCCGACGATGTGCGCCGCTTCTATGCCGTGCAGTTTCACCCGGAGGTGGTCCACACCCCCCATGGCGACGCGCTGATCCGCAACTTCCTGTTCGGCGTGGCCGGGCTGACCGGCGACTGGTCCATGGCCGCCTTCCGGCAGGAGGCCATCGCGCGCATCCGCGCCCAGGTGGGCGAGGAGGGCAAGGTGATCTGCGGCCTGTCCGGCGGGGTGGACAGCTCCGTCGCCGCCGTGCTGATCCATGAGGCCATCGGCGACCGGCTGACCTGCATCTTCGTGGATACCGGCCTGATGCGGTCGGGGGAGGCGGAGCAGGTGGTGACCCTGTTCAGGGACCACTACAACATCCCCCTGGTTCACGTTGATGCCGCTGACCTTTTCCTGGGTGAGCTGGAGGGCGTCAGCGACCCGGAGGTGAAGCGCAAGACCATCGGCCGCCTGTTCATCGAGGTGTTCGACCGGGAGGCGGCGAAAGTGGGCGGGGCCGGGTTCCTGGCCCAGGGCACGCTGTACCCGGACGTGATCGAGAGCGTCTCCTTCACCGGTGGGCCCAGCGTGACCATCAAGTCCCACCACAATGTGGGCGGCCTGCCGGAGCGCATGAAGCTGAAGCTGGTGGAGCCCCTGCGCGAGCTGTTCAAGGACGAGGTGCGGGCGCTGGGCCGGGAGCTGGGCCTGCCCCACAGCTTCGTCGGCCGCCACCCGTTCCCCGGGCCGGGCCTGGCCATCCGCATCCCCGGCGAGATCACGCGGGAGAAGCTGGAGATCCTGCGCAAGGCGGACAGCATCTATCTGGAGGAAATCCGCAACGCCGGCCTGTACGACGCCATCTGGCAGGCCTTCGCCGTGCTGCTGCCGGTGCGGACCGTGGGCGTGATGGGCGACGGGCGGACCTATGACTATGCCTGCGCCCTGCGTGCGGTGACGAGCGTGGACGGGATGACCGCCGACTATTACCCGTTCGACCACGGCTTCCTGGGCCGCGTCGCCACGCGGATCATCAATGAGGTGCGCGGCATCAACCGCGTCACCTATGACATCACCAGCAAGCCCCCCGGCACCATCGAGTGGGAGTGAGGGAGGCCGCCTTCCCTGGCAGGATCGGCAGGCGGGTGACCGAACCTGCCGGCCTGCCGGACGGAGCGCTCAGGCCCGTGCCACCAGGGCCGCGAGGTCATTGACCAATTGCCTGGCGGCAGCGATGGAGAAGCTGTTCCCCGTCGACCTGAGCCGGAACTGGCGCAACTCGACCACGACCAAGCCGTTGTCCAGGCCCAGGCTGCCCATGGACTTGTCGGTGTTCATCGCCACCGGGCCGCCCTCATACTGGACGCTTCCTGGTGCCGTCATCCAATCTGACTGGACGACCCGTGGCTGCGGTTCTGGGATCGTCACATCCGTTGGGTTCTGGATGCTGTCAAGCCATCCCCCCACGTTGAAGCTGACGCCAGGCCGTCCAGGCAAGAGGGTGGTGTCGACGGTGAAACCCAGGTGCTGGACGACAGCCGTCGCGGCATCGGGAAAGGCGTTTTTCGCTTCCTGGCCCAGCGCCGCGTACATGCTGTGGAAGGAGGAGCGCGCCATGACCGGGAAGCGCTTCTTCTCATACCCCTGGTTCTCTGTGCTTCCGAAGGTCGCGTACTGGCCAAGGAAATGCAGCAGCCCCTTCAGCTTGGCCAACTCTGCTGGCGCAACGTTGCCGAGGCCGGCGGTCGCTTGGTTGACCGCGGCGGCAACGCCCCTGAAGGTCCGGGCCGTGTTTGCTGAGATGGCGCCGTGGTGCCGCTGGTCAGCCTTGAGGTTTCGGCCAAACTGGATCCGTCTTTCTTTCCTTGCGGCTTTTTGGGCTCGCTCCGCTTCATTGCGTTCCGGGAGGCCCTTCCACCTTCTCCAGGCCTGCTGAAGCTCGTCCTTGTTCTGCGCCACTTGCAGGTCGCCCATCGCCATCTGGTAATGGGTAAGCAGGTCGAAGAAGGAGAAAAGCCTGTCGAAGGGTATGCCAACAGTTCCTTGCGGCGCCCCGGTGATCCTGCGGTTGGCATAAGGAAGGACGGTGTAGGGCTTCGTCGTTGCAATGTTCAGCAAGGTGCCCAGGTCAGCGCCCGCATTCAGGGACGCTGGAAGCGCGCTGACATGGTTCAGCATGTCAGTGGCCACGGCCGGCAACGCGGCGAGATTGACCGGGGGATGGGTGACGAACTCCAGCTTGCTGTTGTCCGAATCGATCTGCCAGCCGTTCGACTGCGCCATGGTCTCGTCCTGTGCCACCCAGCCGGAAAGTGGGGCTTGATTGGGTTGGTAGGACGCCGTTACGCGCGCCTCCACAGAGGTTTCGAACTCGATGCCGGCGCGGCGCTGAGCGGCAGGTGCCGTGCCGACGTGAAGGGGGGCCAGGGCACCGGCCAGGGGTGCGGACCCGCCGGACCCGGAGGCGCGGGCGCCCATGAGGTCCGCTTCCCGCTCAAGGTGGGCGTCGTCATTGATTGCCACCCCAGCGGACAATTGTGTCGTCGGCGATACCCGACCCTGCGCCTGCTGGACGACATGCCATGCCTCATGGGGCAGGTGGTGCTCTTGGCCCGGGCCGAGGTGTATGTCCCGGCCCCGGGCGAACGCATATGCCTGCATGGTCGCTGGCAGCGGGGAGTTGCGGTGGACCCGCACGCCATCCATGGAGATGCCGGACAGCGCCTCGATCCCTTTCCTCAGCGGGGCTGGAAGATCGGAACGTCCGGTCGCATCCGTTGCCGGCTTCAAGCCTAACGCGGCAAGCCGCTGGACGGCTGGACCGGCGTTGAGTTCCCGGGCCATCGTTGCCAACCGCTCATGCTGTGGCCCGACGACACCCTTGCCCGACGCTTGGTCCGGTCGTGTGGCCGAGCGTCCCAAATGCTGGACCGCCTTCTCCATCGCATCCCCCATTCGGGCGCCAGCGGGCTTCCCCCCTCGGCACGACCATCATGCATCCAAAAAGGAGGACGTTCCAGGGTGCAGTGCGCCTCCGCATTGCAATGGTACTAGGCTTGGGGTTTCGGACCGTTTCACCGCCATTCTGTACATCCGGCGAAAAGTGTGAGTACGATCGTGTTAATCATCCTGGGTTGGAATGGATGCCTGGGCGACGACGGAAAGAGTTTCTGGTCCGATTGCTGGGCGCCTGCCTGATGGCGCTGGCCGCCTGCCTTCCCGCCTGGGCCGAGCCGATCATCCTGGCCACGGAAGAGAACCCGCCCGCCAACTTCACCGATACCGCCACAAGCAAGCTGGCCGGTGTGGCGATGGACAAGGTCCGCCTGTTGATGGACCGGGCCGGGCTGCCGTTCGAGGTGCGGCTGCTGCCCTGGCCGGAGGCCTTTGCCCTGGCGCAGGAGCATCCCCGCGCCTGCGTGTTCATGGCCAACCTGACCGAGGAACGGCTGGCGCAGTTCCAATGGGTCGCGCCGTTGATGACGGGGGGCTGGGCCCTGTTCTCCCGCGCCGACTGGGACCGCAAGGTGGAGGGGCTGCACGACCTGCGGGGATTGCGCATCGGCGTGCAGGACCGCAGCGCCCTGGAGGGGTGGCTGCGCGACTTGGTGATGCGGGTGGGCGGGGTCACCCTGGACACCAACCCCGGGGCGGCGAACCTGCGGCGGCTGGAGCGGGGGGAGGTGGACCTGTACGCGGCGGGGGTCTGGTCCGGCACCTTCCAGGCCCGACGGGAAGGGGTTCCGGTGCGGTTGGTCTGGCGGCTGTCCGCTTCGGTGGGCGGGATGGCCTGCCATCGGGACATGGACAAGGACCTCGTCCACCGCATGCAGGCGGCCCTGGACAGCCTGCTCGCCGACGGGTCGTCGGCCCGCATCGACGCCCTGTACGGGGCGCCCACGGGCTGGTCCCGGGGCCTGGGCGGGAACTGAGCGTCAGGTCCAATCCAGGCCGCACAGGGCCATGTCCACTTGCCTGCCGTCGCGGGCCAGGGGCAGGGCCAGCCAGTGCAGTTCACGCAGGGTGAACCCCCGTTTCCACCCCGACTCCGCCCCGTAAAGGGGAATGCCCGCCTGCCACATCTCATCCAGTCGTGTGGCCCAGGGGACGGCCGACTCGCCCAGCGGGATGTCGGCAAGGCGCCTTCCGGTCACCTCACGCCCAAGCAGTTCCGCGATTCGCGTCCCGGCCAGACGGTACCGGTAGTATCCCTCCACCCGTTCCACCAGCAAGATGTTGGGGAGCAGGGTTGGAATGTCTGACGGGTCGATGTGCTGGCGCCCGGGCAGCAAACCCTTGGGATGCCTGGATTCCCAATAGTCCCAGAGCTGGCGGAGCAGTCCTGGGCCGGGGAGGTCGGGCGGCGGCGGGGACACGGGGGCGGGTCTTGCTGGGATGCGGGGTTAAGCCTGCCGGGACAGTGGATGCCGCCAAGGGGTACCGCAAGCTGACCTTAGGGTCAGGAATCGGGGCAGGCGTGCAACACCCATCGGGCTGCGGTGTTCAGGCAACACACAAGTGCCGCGACTTGGAGGCCCTGTCCATGACAACCCCGCGCGAGACCCTGGTCGCCTACCTGCGCGATGCCTATGCCATGGAACAGGAGGCCTTGAGCATCCTGGACCGGCAGATCCAGCGGGCCGGCAGCCAGCCCCATCTGGCCGACCGGCTGCGGCGCCACCGGGATGAGACGGAGCACCAGGCGGAGCGGCTGGAGGCGGCCCTGCACCGGATGGGGGCGGACACGTCCGCCCTGAAGACCATGGGCGCCAAGCTCAGCGGCTTCGTGCAGGCGGCCCTCACCGGCATGGCGGATGACGAGGTCGTGAAGGACCTGATGGCCGCCTACACCTACGAGCAATGGGAGGCGGTGAACTACCGCATCATCGCCGTGGTGGCCGAGGAGGCGGGCGAGCCGGAGGTGCGGCGCTTGGCGGAGGAAAGCCTGGCCGAGGAACTGGCCATGGCCGAATGGCTGGACGGGCAGGTGGCGCCGGTGACCCGCGCCTATCTTGCCCGGTCGGGTGGGAACGAGGGTGTCCTGACCGCCTGACCACCCGGGAGAACGGAGGAGAGACTTACGCGGAACGGATAAAGAACAAACCGCTTGCTGTTCCATTTTTGTTCTGACATGCTGGGGGTGTAGCGATGAGGTGCGTCACGGTAATCCACCCACCCGCCACGGTTGGCGCGACACGGGAGCAGACGATGAAAACGATCGCCTATGTTCGGGACTTCGTGGCGGTGACCGGCATGTTCGGCACCCTGTGCGGCTGGTTCGTGTTCGGGTCGGCGCTTCTGACCTGACGGGCGTTTGGCGGGGAACCGACCCGCGCCTCCCCCGGTTGGCATGGGCAAAGGCGACAAGCCACTGCCCCAACCGCGAGGGACCATATGTTCAGCCGCGAACAGCTTGACGCGCTGATGGCCGATGTGACGGCCCCGGCGATTTCCATTTTCCTGCCGACCCATGTGGCCGGGCGTGAGATCAGCCAGGACTCCGTCCGGCTGAGGAACCAGTTGGATGAGGCCCGCCGCCGGCTGGTGGAGGGCGGCATGCGCGGCCCCGACGCGGACACCATCCTGAAGCCCGGCTATGACCTGGTCCATGACGGCGCCTATTGGCGCCACCAGCAGGAGGGGCTCGCGGTATTCCTGTCCCCCGGGCGGCACCATGCGTTCAAGCTGCCGGTCAGCGTGCCGGAGCAGATGTTCATCGATGACCGGTTCCATGTGCGCCCCCTGCTGCCGGTGGTGTCGGAGGGCGGGCGCTTCGTCGTTCTGGCCATCAGCCTGAAGCAGGCGCAAATCTTCGAGGGCGGCAAGTCCGGCCTGCAGGAAATCCCGCCCGAGGAACTGCCCCGGGGCATGGACAACCTTTTCAACGGCGGCCCCAACATCCAGGGCGAGGCCGTGGGCCGCGATGACGGGACGGTGCGCAAGCCGGTGACGGCCAATGCCTCCGACGCGCCGGCCTATGCCGAGGCGGGCAGCCAGAAGCTGGTCACCAACGACGAGGTGATGCAGTACCTGAAGCAGCTCAGCGGCTGCATGGAGCAGTATCTGGGCGGCACCCACACGCCCCTGGTCCTGGTGGCGGACGAGCGGGTGGCCGGGCACTTCAAGACCATCTGCAAGTACAAGCACTTGGTGGAACCTGCCCTGACCCTGCCGCCCGATTCCCTGTCGCGGGACGATCTGCACCGCCGCAGCCTGGAGCTGGTGAAGCCCCGGTTCGAGCAGGGGCTGCGCAACGCGGCGGACCGCTTCCGCATGCTGAACGGCGACAACAACTCCAAGAGCGTGGCCGATCCGGCGCAGGTGGTGACGGCGGCGGCCCAGGGGCGGGTGGACACCCTGTTCGTACGGGCCGGCGCTCAGTGCTGGGGTCGCTGGCTGCCCGACGCCCAGCGGGCCGTGATGCACCACGACCGGAAGGAAGGCGACCGGGAACTGATCGACTATGCCGCCGGCCATGTGGTGGCCAAGGATGGCACCGTGTATGAGCTGCCGGAGGACCAGATGCCGGCCAACAGCCCCGTGGCGGCGATCCTGCGGTTCTAGGCTGCATCAGTTCGCTGAAGTTCTCTGCGTCCTGCTTCGCTCCACAGGCATCCCTGCTTTCGCTGAAGGGAGCTGAGGCAACGGACGTAGCGACTGGGTCTCCTCTGTCGGGCCAGTTGAACGGCGCCGTTCCGTCCCCTCTCCCGGGGGAGAGGGACAGGGAGAGGGGTGGTGCGACCAGGACAGCAGGAGCCTCGCCGAAGGTTTCCTTCTCCGGAGACAAGACAACCCCTCTCCCTGTCCCTCCCCCTCTGGGGGAGGGGACGCTGCCGCGACGTTCGCCCCAAACCCATTTCCGATCTTGCTCTGGCGTCCGTCGCTTGGTCAGTCGCGACATGGGGACTAAAGAGTGGCCATCTCAAAAGAAGAAGGCCCGGCCCCCTTGTGGGAGCCGGGCCTTTCTCTTGACCACCGACCCTCGTCAGCTACGGGACTGCTGCGGCGCCGGGAGCTGGTTGTACCGGTAGTTCGGCAGGGGCATTGACCGCTGCTCTTCCTTCCGGCTGGCCGACATCTCGATCTCCATCCGGGCGACGACCTTGCGCAGCTCATGCAACGCGTCGGTCAGCACTTGGGCGGTCACGTCGGGGGCCTGCGTTTTCCAACCGCGGTAGGCGTCAGCCACGGCCTTGGCCGCGGCTTCCATCCGCTGGTCGGCGGGGACGGACGGCACCTCCGCCGCTTCCAGCCGGTTGGCGTTGCGGTGGCGCAGATAGGGATATGTCGCCTCGGGCGGCTTGTCCGACAGTTCCAGCCCGGCCGGCACGTCATAGTCCAGCTCATCGCGATTGCCGCGATTCTGGAAGCCACGGTCGTTGCCGCGATCAGCCCGCTCATTGCGGAAGCGGTCCTGTTGCGGGCGCTGGCCGCGGTCGCCACCCTCACCCCGCTCGAAGCGCTGGTTCTGGAAACGCTGGTCCCGGTCACCGCGGGGCTGCTGCTGTTCGCCACCCTCCCGCGGGGGGAAGGGGCGCTGCTGCGGCTGGCCGCCCTGGCCCATGGGCGGGCGCTGGGGCTGGTCGCCGCCGGGGCGGCGCATCTCCGGACGGCCTTCCTGCGGCGGGCGCGGCGGGCGGTCACCCTGGGGACGACCCTCCAGCGGCTGACGCGGCTCCCGGGGTTCACGCGGTGGCAGGTCGGCGCGCGGCTGGCGCGGGCCTTCGCCCCGGTGTTCCAGCCTGGCGGCGGGCTCCCGCTGCGTGTCGCCGCGCAGGGGGTCCGGCAAGCGGACCTCACCGCCGGTGGGCACCGGCGTGGATTCGACCAGCGGGGCCAGCGGGGCCGGTTCCGGCACCGGGGCGGCTTCCACCACCGGGGCGGGTGCCGGGGCAGGGGTGGGCGCGGTCACGGGCGCCAGTTCACCCTGGGCCGGCGCAGCCTCACCCCCCTCGGCGCCCACGCCGGCCGCCTCGGCCTTGCGGACGATGTAGGAGATGGCGCTCGGCGTGCAGTCGAACTCACGCGCGATGGCGGACAGGGTGGCCCCGGCCTTGTAACGCTCAAGGATTCGCGGCCACGCGGTTTGCGGAATGCGGCCCCGGCGCTTGGGGGATTCCGAATCGTTTTCGGGTTCGGCGGTCAAGATGTCACTCGGTTGCCAGAGAGGCTCTTGCGTCATGACGCGGATTCATGGGTTCGGCAGATGCTCCGCCGCGATGTTCTGCCCGCGTGGGGCGTTGAACATGGCGGATACGGAGATATGCCAGGAGCAGCAGGTTAGATATGGTCGAAACCGGGACGGATTTCTATAGGAAGAACGCCGGTCCCCGGCAAAAGGTTCGCGGTTTTTATAAAATCGCCGGGGGCTTTTGAAAAGGTCCCGCTTCGCGTAGCCCGAAAGTAGCCGGGAAACCCGGTGTTTTGAAAGGTACGGGCAACCGAATGGGGGCTGTTCCGGGTCGGGACACCATCCCTGGTGCCATCCGCTTTTGAAAAACGCGAATCGGTGCGGATTTCGGGCAGGGATGCCGGTTCTTTAAAATACAGGATTTCAGGAATCCCCCGGCTGCCACAGCCAGGCGGCCCCGCGGACGCCGCTGGAATCGCCGTGCCTTGCCTGCAGGATGGGTGTGTCCACCCCGTCGGAAAAGCACCAGGCGGACAGTCGGGCGGGCAAGTCCCTGTAGAGCCGGGCCACGTTCGACATGCCGCCGCCCAACACGACCACATCCGGGTCAAGCAGGTTCACCACGCCCGCCAGGCCGCGGGCAAGGCGGTCCACATAGCGGTCCAGGCTGGCGGAGGCGGCCGGGTCGCCCGCCTCGGCCCGGGCCACGATCTCCGCCGTCGCCAGGTCTTCCCCCGTGGTCCGACGGTGGTCTTCCGCGAAGGCCGGCCCGGATACCCAGCGTTCCAGGCAGCCCCGGCGTCCGCAGAAGCAGTCAGGGCCGGGCCATTCATCGCGGGTGGGCCAGGGCAGGGGGTTGTGCCCCCATTCCCCTGATATGGCATGGCGGCCCACCAGCGCCCGGCCGCCCACCACGATCCCGCCGCCACACCCGGTGCCGATGATGATGCCGAAGACCGTGTGCGCCCCGGCGGCGGCCCCGTCCGTCGCCTCGGACACGGCGAAGCAGTTGGCGTCGTTCTCCAGCCGCACCGGCCGGCCCAGGGCCCGCTCCAGGTCCTTGTCCAGGGGATGGCCGATCAGCCAGGTGGAGTTGGCGTTCTTCACCAGCCCCGTCCGCGGGGAGACCACGCCGGGAATGCCGACACCGACGGTGCAGGTGCGCGGTCCGGCTTCCGCCTCCAACGCCCGGACCAGACCATTGATGGCGGCGACGGTCCCGGCATAGTCGCCGCGGGGGGTGGGCACCCGCCGCCGCGCCCGTTCGGCGCCGTCCTCGCCCAGCAGGATACCCTCGATCTTGGTGCCGCCGAGGTCGATGCCGATTCGCGCCATTGTTGCCTGTTGAGCGATGCGGGAAGCGGCGTGACAATACTGCGCGAGGGCCTGGCCCGTCAGCCCGTACTTGCGGCGCGAGCGGGCCTTCGGGCATTCTCCGCGCCGCAGATCCCCGTTTTCCCGCATCCCCTTGGTCCCGGAAACCCCGATGCCGCGCCTCCGTACCGCCCTGACCGTCCTCGCCGCCCTGGCCCTGCCGGCCACGCTGCCCGTCGCTGCCGCGGAGCCGACGCCGCCCAAGAAGGCCACCCCCAAGCCCAGCAAGGCCGCTGCCAAGGCCCCCTGCTACACCCCCGCGGAGTTCGAGGCGGAGCAGGCCATCCGCCTGCATACGGAGCTGATGGTGGTCGGCCTCACCTGCCAGGCCATGGACCCGAAGGACGGTCCCTCCCTGTTCGCCCAGTACAAGATGTTCACCCTGAAGCACCAGGCGGCGGTGCAGGGCTGGGAGAAGTCGCTGATCGGCCATTTCAAGCGCGCCGGTTCCCGGAACCCGACCAAGGAGTTCGACAGCTTCCGCACCCGGCTGGCGAACGAGATGTCCCAGCGTGCCATCGCGCTGAGCGCCCAGATCTTCTGTGAGAACCACGTGCCGGTGGTGGGCAAGGCCATGTCCATGCCGGACAAGGACGTCCAGAAGGCCATCCTGGCCCATGGCGAGTCCGCCGGCATCGTCCGCGTCGCCGCCGCGCCGCGTTGCGACCAGCCCGCCCAGGCCATCAGCGTGGCCGCCCCCTCCGCCCCGAAGCCGGCGGAGAAGCCCGCCGCCAAGGCTCCGGCCAAGAAGGAACAGGCAAAGACCGCCGGGTCCGGCTCGGCGGGTTGAGCCGCGCCGGGATGGGCAGGGATGGGGTGCCGGTGGCCCGCGGCGCGGTGATCCGCGCCGCGCTGCGGGAAGCGTTCGGGATCCCAGGTCTCGTCCTGGCCGCCAGCTACCTGGGTTTCGGCTCCCTGGTGCGGGAAACGGGGTTCCCCCTGTGGTTCGGGCTGGCCAGCACGGCCACCGGCTGGGCTCTGCCGGGGCAGGTGGCGCTGGTGGAGTTGGCGGCGCTCGGGTCGTCGCTGCTCGTGATCGGCATGGCGGTGGGGCTGACCAACGCCCGCCTGATGCCCATGACCGTGACCCTGCTGCCGTCCCTGCGCCGGCCCGGGGTTGGCTCCTGGCGCTATTACGCCATCGCGCACCTGATCGCCGTCACCTCCTGGGCCAACGGCATGCGGGAGACGCCGCGGCTGGCGCAGGAGCACCGCTTCGCCTGGTTCGCCACCTTCGCCGTCAGCCTCTGGACCATCACCCTGGTGTCCACGGCGGCCGGGTTCTTCCTGGCGGGGCTGGTGCCCAAGCCGGTGACCCTCGCCCTGGTCTTCCTGAACCCGCTCTATTTCCTGCTGCTGTTCCTGCTGGACCTGCGGCCCCGGTCCAAGGTCCTGGCCCTGGCGTTCGGCACCGTCCTGGGGCCCGTGTTCCATTGGCTGGGCGGGGAATGGGGGCTTCTGGCGACGGGGCTGGTGGGCGGGACGGCCGCCTTCTTGGTGAACCGTGCCCTGCCGAAGGAGCGACCGGCGCCGCCGGCCCCCGTGGGGGAGGCACCGGATGATGTCTGACCCGCTGATCCTGCTTGCCGCCCTGGCCGTGGCGGCGGCCGTGACCTATGTCTGGCGCGGGCTGGGGGTCCTGCTGGGTGGGCGGATCGACCCGGCCGGACCGCTGTTCGAGTGGGTGGGCTGCGTCGCCTACGCCCTGCTGGCCGGGCTGGTGGCCCGCATGATCCTGCTGCCCATCGGCCCGCTGGCGGCGGCATCCCTGGAGGCGCGGGCCCTGGCCGCGGCGGTGGGGCTGGGCGTGTTCCTGCTGGCCCGGCGCAGCCTGCTGCTGGGCCTTGCCGCCGGCCTTGCCACCTTGCTGCTGATGACCCTTCGCTGAAGACCGGTCGGCCCGGCCGTCAGTGCATGGTCATGCCGGGATGGGAGGCCACGCCCGGACCGGTGCCCGGCAGGGGCGTCGGGGCCGTGGACAGGCGGTCCTCGCAGGCTTCCATGACGGCCCGCCAGAAGGCGGCGGCACGGCGGTTGTCGGCGGCGGTCAGCTCCACCAGGCGGTTGCGGCTGACGATGACGGCATCGTCACCCAACTCCCTCACGAGCAGGACGGCGACGGCCAGGGCATCAAGGTTGTTTGTCATGGGGTCCCTAACGGCCCGGCAGCGGCAACGTTCCCGGATCCTCCCGGCCCTGCGGAACACGGGCGGGCTGCCCCTGTTCCACCCGCGACAGGCCCGTAGCCAGGGAGACCGGATTGATCCGGCGACGTCGCGAGATCATCCCGGGACAGCGCTATCGCAAGCTGGGATTCGGTGCCATGCTCTGGGAGGTGGTAGGGCTCAGCGAGGATGCGCTGGGCAATACCCACGTCCGGCTTCGCCAAGTGGGTGACCCCCGGACCCTGAAGACCCTTGCCGCCTCTGTGCTGGATGACCCCAGCCAGTTCCAGCTCGTGGCCTGACCGCGGTTCAGGCGGCGCGGTTGCGAAGCACGCCGGCGGAATCCCGCTCCCGCGACAGGCGGCCCTGCTGGAGCAGGTGGTTCAGGTGCGCCAACGCCTCGCCCACGGCGAAGCTGAGCTGGTGGGCGTCCATGGGGCGGCGGAACAGGATGCCGGTCAGCTCCCCCACGCTGGTGGGCCGTAGCCGGCAGGCGGCGACCACCTCTTCCAGCCGCTCCTGGTGGTGGGCGGCGAGCTGGTCGATGCGGGCGTGCAGCCCGTGGAAGGGCAGGCCGTGGGAGGGGAGGACCAGCAGGCTGTCGGGCTGACCCGCCTTCAGCTTGGCAAGGCCTTCCAGGAAATCGGACAGGGGATCGGCCTCCGGCTCGCTGGGCCAGACGCTGACGTTCGGGCTGATGCGCGGCAGGACCATGTCGCCGGCGATGAACAGGCCCAGGTCGGCGCAGGTAAGGCAGGCATGCTCCGGCGCGTGGCCGCCGGCGGTGGTCACGCGCCAGGTGTGGTCGCCGATGCGCAACTCCCCACCATCCACCATGCGGGTGAAGCCGGCGGGCACGCTCGGCACGCCCTTGGGGAAGGCGTGGCCGCGCTCCTCCAGCGCGGCGATCTGGTCGGCGGTGAGGCCCGCCTCCTCATGGAACCGCCGGTTGGACGCCAGCAGGTCAGGGCCGCCGTCCAGGGACAGCATGCGGCCCAGCAGCCATTCGGTCCGGGTCATCCAGAGGCCGACGCCGAACCTCTCCGTGATCCAGCCGGCAAGGCCCAGATGGTCCGGGTGGAAATGGGTGACGATGACCCGGCTGACCGGGAGGCCACCCAGGTGCTGGGCGAAGACGGTTTCCCAGATGGCCCGGGTCCGGTTGCTGGAGATGCCCGTGTCCACCACGGCCCAGCCTTCCCCGTCGCGCAGCAGCCAGAGGTTCACATGGTCCAGCGCGAAGGGCAGGGGCATGCGCAGCCACAGCACCCCCGGCGCCACCTCCGCGACCTCACCCTCCGGCGGGGGCGCGGCGAAGGGAAACCGGAGGGGGGAGGTGGGCTGTGCGGTCACGGCGGGTCTCGGCTCATCATGGGGTCCGCCGTAACCATAGTGCCTCCCACGCCGGAAGGAACCCGCGCCGGTCGCCGGGCGGGCATGCCGCTGACCCGGACTTGTGACAGGAACGTCATGGAACCGCGATGGCAGGGGAACATGGGGGCCTGCTAGACCGCCCCCGCCCTGCTTGCGCCGGGGCATGACTGCATTGCGGGAAGACGAGTCAGGCCATGCGAACCCCTCCGCCCATCGTGATCGAGCTGGATGAGGAGCCCCTCGGCATCGCCGTGCCGGAAGAGGGTGAGCGGGTCGTGTTCCACGCTGTGCACCCGGCCCTGACGGGCCTGCACGGGCACACCTTCGCCGATGCGACAGCCGCCGGCCACCGCGCCGTGGCCGTCTTCCGGGAAGCGGCCTGACGCGCTCCGCACCGTTCCCGCCCGAAAATATTGCGCCTCCCCGAACGGCTTAGGCCGATTCGCCACAATGTTGCCAGCTTGCGTCACTAAAACGATTTGGGTAAGTCTTGCGCGAACGGGCGGCCCGGATTCCGGCCGCCCTCACCCATTTTCACGCCGCCCCGCGCCAAGAACGGGGCGGCAGCTCGGGAGTGGGCCGTCACGTGCGGCCCCATAAGGAGAAGCAACCATGACTTTCCGTACCCTGTTGCTGGGGACCGCCCTGGCGGCCGCCATCCCCGCCGCGGCTCTGGCCGAGACCACCCAGGGCTTCTATTTCGGTTCCCAGGTCGGCGCGAGCTGGCTGGAGGACACGAAGTACAACGGCCCGGTGACCAACAAGGCGGACTTCAAGACGGCGATCAGCTCCGTCGTCGAGTTGGGCTACCAGCTGGACAACGGCCTGCGCTTCGGCGTCGAGGGTGGCTACGGTGTCCACACCATCGGTGACATCGTCGGCGGCGTCGCCGGCCGCTCCGGCGGCAACGGCAGCACCTCCGCCCTGACCCTGATGGGTGTCGCCGCCTACAGCATCGACACCGGCACCCCGCTGAGCCCCTTCTTCGGCGGCGGCGTCGGTGTGGCCCGCATCGGCCTGCGGGACGCCGGTGCCCTGTTCAGCGCGAACCAGTTCGCGGATGAGAAGGACACCACCGTCGCCTACCAGTTGAACGCCGGCCTGAACTACAGCATCCTGTCCAACATGGACGCGACGCTGAGCTACCGGTACCTGCGGGCGGAGCCGGTGAAGATGGCCACCACCACCGGCAACAACTTCGAGTTCGACTACGACAACCACAGTGTCCTGGTCGGCATCCGCGTCCTGTTCGGCGCCCCCACCCGCACGGTCGCCCCGACCCCGGCGCCGCAGCCGGTTGTCCAGCAGCCGGCGCCGGTGGCCCAGCCCGCCGTGGCGGCCCCGACCATCAGCCGCAACTTCACGGTCTTCTTCGACTGGAACAAGTCGACCCTGACCGCCGACGCGGAGCAGGTGCTGCGCAACGTGGCCCGTGATGCCATGACCGGCAAGGTGGCCGCCGTGCAGGTGACCGGTTACACCGACACCTCGGGCTCCCCCACCTACAACCAGAAGCTCTCCGAGGCGCGCGCTGCCGCCGTGCGGGAGTTCCTGGTGTCCCAGGGCCTGACCGCCGACCAGATCGCCACCGCCGGCCGTGGCGAGACGGAGCTGCTGGTGCCGACCGCCGACAATGTGCGCGAGCCGTCCAACCGCCGTGCGGTCATCCTGTTCCCGTAAGTCCCGACGGGTTTGCGGAACGGAAAGGGGCGCCCCCCGGGGCGCCCCTTTTTCAATGGGAAAGGGCGGTTCGGCGTCAGGACGCCATCGGCGCGATGCCGTGGTCAATGGCCCATACCGCGGCCTGGGTGCGGTTGCTGGCCTGGATTTTCCGCATCACATTCTTGAAGTGCATCTTCACCGTGGATTCGGTGATGTCCAGGCGGCGGGCGATGGCCTTGTTCGACTGGCCGCCCAGGACACAGGCCAGGATCTGCGTCTCCCGTCGCGACAACTCCGACGTCGCCGCCGATCCGGTGGCGCCATGGGTGGCGCCCGGTTCCCAGATTTCCAGTGCCCGGGAGGGGAAGACCGCCTGTCCCAGCATCACCAGCCGCACGGCCCGCAGCACCGTGTCGAAGGCGGCGGCCTTGGAGACATGGCCGTCCGCCCCGGCCGTCAGGCTGGCGCGCAACGCCTCATCGCCCAGAGCCGCGCCCATGACGATCAGCCTGCCTTCAGGAAGGGCTTGGCGCAGGCGGCGCAAGGCGGTCAGCGGGTCGCCGGCCAGGCAACCGGGATCCACCATCACCACCTCCGGAGCATCGGGGCCTGCCAGCTCCTCCAACGCGTCTTCAAGATCGGCGTGCTGGCTGTCCGCACCATACCCTTCCTCGGCCAGCAGGGCGGCCAGGGCTGCGCTGAAAAGCTGGTCATGGTCCACCAGCATCACGTTGGTCTTCTGCATCGCCGCCTCATTCCCTTGCATTTTAGGAAAAGCCCAGACAAGGCCGAGTGGAGGGGAAGGGAAAATTACATCGAAATTCGAAACATAATGAGGATAACATCAGGTTCACTCACCGGAGCCCGGCCGTAATCCCAAATTTCATTTAAGCCCTACGTCATACTTGCGCCAAGTCTTACCTCGGTAGTATACGTTGACACACCGTTAACACGGGATTGTGGGTCAAGGCAAGGAGGCTCGGGATGAGCATGGCACTGCGGAACATGGCGGCCGTTCGGGTTTCCGCACCGGTCGTCCTGTCGACGGTGGCCCCCCAGGCGACACCGCGGCCCGTGACGGCGCTGCACAGGCGCAGCTTCCTGGTCATCGACCCGCAGGCGCTGGTGCGGCATGGCCTTGCCCTCACCCTGACGTCGCACCATGCCGGCGCGCAGGTCATGCAGGCGGCCACACTGGACGAGGCGGGGGAGATGCTTCGCCGCGGCACCGCGGCGGACCTGATCGTGATGGACGTGGACGGGTTGGGTCAGGACAAGGCGGTCCAGGTCGCCGGCTTCACCGCCGCCGTGGCCCCGACGCCGGTGATCCTGATGGCCAGCGGCCCCACGGGCGCGGAGGCACGCGGGTTCCTGGCCGCCGGTGTGCGGGCCGTGCTCTCGAAGAACGACCCCAGCGACGTGCTGGAGCACGCGGTCGCCCTGGCCCTGTCGGGGGAGGATTATGTCCTGATGCCGCGGCCGTCACTGGTTCCGGAGGCGCCCTCGATACCGTCAGGTGGGCTGGACATGGCGGGCCTGGGCACGCTGACCGGCCGCCAGCGGGAAATCTTCGAGCTGTTGGTGGAAGGCTGCTCCAACAAGGAGATCGCGCGGCGCCTGGGCGTGCTGGAAGGCACCGTGAAGGTGCATGTGCGCGCCATGATGCAGAAGCTGGGCGCCAGGAACCGTACCCAGGTGGCCGTGCTGGCGGCCCGTTGCGCCCGCCGCCCCGGCCACGCGGCCTGAGCGGCAGGGCCGGGCCGCGCCCGGTCAGTCGAACAGCGCGTCGATGTCCGCCTGGCTGATCGTGTCCTTCTCGTGGGCGGGACCGTGCAGTTCCAGGTGCTCGTCCTTCTTGGCGATGGACGGGGGCAGGGGCAGGGCCTCGAACTCCTTGGCGTGCCAGACCGACATCATGCCCTCCACCCGCTCCTCGATGAAGGTGAGGGCCTGGACCACCTTGGTGATGCGTTGGCCGGTCAGGTCCTGGAAGTTGCAGGCCTCGAAGATGCGCAGGATGACCTCGTTCAGGTCCTTCAGCCGGCTGTTCTGGTAACCTTCGGGGAGTTGGGAGCGGACTTCGTTGACGATGTCCTCGATCTCCTCGGCCGCGCCGATGATGGCGTTGGTGGCCGCCTCCGTAGACTTCACCACGGCCGTGAGCTGCTGGCTTGCCTCCTGAAACTTGTCTTCCGATGCCAGTGGGTGGCGCAGGGCGGCGATCTCCACCTTCGTCGCCTTGATGCGGCCGGCGATATCGGCCACCTCCAGCTGGATCTTCTCGATATGCGTATGGTCGACGGTCAGGAACCGGTCCAGCTTGTGGCCGACGGCCTGGATGGCGGCCAGCACCTCGCTGTTGTCCGCCACCACCACGGGCGGGGGCAGGGCGGCGGCCGGGGAAGGTTGGCTGGCCGCCGGTTCGGGGATGCCGCCGCGCCCCTCCTGCACCCGCTTGGCCCGCTGGAGTTCCGCCATGAACGGCCGCTGCACACCCATCCTAGCCCCCTGGTCTTCAAGCACTGGCCCATCCCACGGCCAGCGTCGGGGGAGTGTGCTGAAAAACAGAGCGCCGCGCATGCTTAAATTGGTAGTCCGTTCGGATTAGGGGCGATCAACCCCGGAACACCGTGTAGGACCAGGGGCTGACGACCAGGTGCACATGGTGGTCCTGCTCCGCATCCGCGATGCCGATGCGCACGGCGATGACGCCCAGGAAGCGCGGTTCCGCCTCTATGATCGAGAAGGCGCGGAAATAGTCGCCGACGCGGAAGCGCAGCTCATACTCCCCGCGCTCGAACTCGCGCCCTACCATGGCGGGGCGGGACGGGCGGCCGTCCGGGCCGGTCACCATTTCCCGGATGGGATGGATGGCGTCGTTCGGGCCGAGCCAGAACACCTCCACATGCATGCCGTCCGCAGGCTGGCCGTGCAGGGAGTCGGTGACTTGGGTGGTCAGGCTGGCCATCGAGGGCTCATGTCGCCAGGGGATGGCGGATGATTGGAAGCTGTGCCGCACTTGTCAACGTCACAATCCCTACGGTTATTGCCGCAGACTTCCCGGGAACCCGGCGCGCGCCCCGCCCGTTGCCTTTCTGTCCACACCATTGAGATAGGGGAGACCGCGGTGCGCCTGTCCAGCGACCAGCTTTCCAGCTTCCTGCCCATCGGGCCGGTGAATGTCAGCCCGGCCGAGCGCATCCTGACCGGGGGACTCGGCGGCGCGCTGCTGGCGCTCGGCATGGACCGGGGCCGCGGCGGCGGGACCGCCCTGGCGACCTTGGGCGGCCTTTTGTTGGTCCGCGCCGTAAGTGGCCACTGCCCGGCTTACCAAGCCATGGGCGGCGGCCTTCGCCGGGGCCGGATCGACCGCCAACGGGCGGTCTGGCGGGAGGCGCCGCGGGACCCCGCCCTGGCCGAGGTCTTCGCCGGACCGCGGCCGGACTCCATGGCCAACCGCGGCCAACTGCCGGAGGACCACCAGGAGGATCTGGTGGAGGAGGCGGTGGAAGGAACCTTCCCGGCCAGCGACCCGCCAACCTTCACGCCTTCCCACGCGGGGTGAGGGACGGGCTGAATTCGCCTACGAAATCCAGGTAATACCCAGGGCCTACCGCGAATCAACCAATGTTCCATCGGAACGACAGGTCGGTTTTCACTGACCTGTTGCGCCGATGGCATGTTATTACGGCGGCGCAGCATGAGCGTTCGTTGTTGCAGCAAACGTTCTGCCAACAGAATTACTCGGGATTTCGAGGAGAAATGTAATGACCGCTGACAAGGATTTGGCCGTCGCTGTCAAGGACACTGTTGCGACTGCGAAGGAGAACGCGCAGAAGCGGGCGGCGGAGACCCGGGATGCGGCCCAGGATTTCGGCAAGGCCACCCGGCAGACCACCGAGACCGCCAGCCAGGCCCTCCAGGCCGGCGCTGGCACGGCGGCCGAAACCGCCCAACGCACCACCGGCGCCGCGGCCGAGCAGTTCGGCCGCCTGTCGGATGAGGCGGTGAAGGCCGGCCGCACCATGTCCGAGCGGGCCACCCGCAACATGGACGCCGTGATGTCCGCCCAGTCCGTGGTGGCCGACGGCTTCCAGACCGTGTGGCGCGAGTGGTTCGCCTACACCCAGGGCGCCCTGGACCGCTGGACCCAGCAGACCAAGGCCCTGACCGGCGCGCGCACCCTGACGGACCTGGTCACTGCCCAGCAGGACCTGGTGCGCACGGAGATGGAGCAGTTGCTGAAGACCAGCCAGCGCATGTCCGAGCTGGCCAGCCAGATCACCAACGACGCCACCCGCCGCATCACCCAGCGGGCGGAGGAGCAGGCCGAGGACATGCGCAAGAGCGCCTGAACCTCACGGCTTCTTCGACAATGAAATCTTCGCCCCCGCAGGTACGCCTGCGGGGGTTTTTCATGCCGCCTCGGGCACGATCCAATCCACCCGCCCGCCGCCTTGCCTGCCGCCGAGCAGCCGGTGCAAGGCGGGCAGCAGCTCCGCCAGCGTGGCGTCCAACTGCCAGGGCGGGTTCACCAGGATCAGGCCAGAACCGTTCAGCCGGTCGCTGCGGTCATCCTCTGACCAGGTCAGTTCTGCCGCCAGCACCTTGGGGATCCCGAGGTCCTCCATCTGCTGGTGCAGCCTCCAGACGCTGGCGCGGTCCTTGATGGGATACCAGGCCAGCACCTGGCCCGTGGCCCAGCGCCGGTGCACCAGGGCCAGGGCGGCGGCAAGGCGGCCATACTCGTCCGTGGCCTCGAAAGGCGGGTCGATGACGACCAGGCCGCGCTTTTCCTTGGGTGGCAGATGGGCCTTCAGGGCCAGCCAGCCGTCCATGTGGTGGACCGCGGCGCGCTTTTCCCCCTGCAAGGCGCGGCGCAGGGTCTGGGCATCGTCGGGGTGCAGCTCGGCCAGCACCAGCCGGTCCTGTTCCCGCAGGAAATGGCGGGCCAGCAGGGGGGAGCCGGGATAGTGGCGCAGGGGTACCTTACCCTCCGCAAGGCCGGGATTCAGCGCGCGCACGGCTTCCAGGTAGGGGGCGAGCGCCACGGGCAGGTCGGGGAGGGCCAGCAGGCGGCGGATGCCGGCCTCCGCCTCCCGCGTCTTCTGCGCCTCCGTGGCGTCCAGGTCGTAGCCGCCGATGCCGGCATGGGTGTCCAGCACGCAGAAAGGGGCGGGCTTCGCGGTCAGCTTCTGCAGCAGCAGGCAGAGCACCGCGTGCTTCACCACGTCCGCCGGGTTCCCGGCATGGTAGGCGTGTCGGTAGTTCATCCTTGGCCGTCACGAATTGCTGCGAGTCATGAGCCCTTGGCGGCCGGCGTCGTCTCCCGCGGGCGGGGGACGCCGAGCTTCACCTCACGCAGAGTGATGTACACCCCGCTGCCCACCACCACCAGCGCGCCGAGGATCACCAGGCTGTCCGGCAGCTCACCCCAGATCAGGTAGCCATAGCCGGTGGCCCAGACCATGGCCGTGTAGTCGAAGGGCGCCACCACCGCCACCGGGGCGCCGCGGTAGGCGCGGGTCAGCAGAACCTGCGCGACACCGCCGACCAGGCCGATGGTCACCAGGGTCACAAGGTCTGGCAGGTCCGGCAGGACGAAGTGGAAGGGCAGGGCAAGGCCGCTGGCCACCACCCCGGTGACCATGAAGTAGAAGACGATGGTGGTGCTGGGCTCCGACGTGGACAGGCGCCGGATGGAGATCATGGCCAGGGCGGCCAGGATGGCGGAGGTGACGCCCAGCAGGCTACCCAGGGCCCGGGCATCGCCCTGCATCAACCCGGTGAGCAGGCTCGAGTCGGGGCGGAGCATCAACAGCACACCCAGGAAGCCCACGACCAGCGCCACCGTGCGCCGCCAGCGCACCCGCTCCCCCAGCAGCAGCACGCCCAGCAGTGTCGTCCAGAGCGGCGCGGTGAAGGAGAAGGCCGCCGCCTGGGCCAGGGGCAGCAGGGTGATGGCCGTGAAACCGCAGGTCATGGCGCTGACGCCGGCGGCGCAACGCCAGGCATGGCCCCAGGGCCGTTCGGTCTTCAGCGACTTCCAGCCGCCGGCCCTCCAGATCATGGGCCAGAGCACCACCAGGGCGAACAGTGAGCGGAAGAAGACGATCTGGCTGACCGGGTAGGTATCCCCGAGCGACTTGATCATCGCGTTCATGGTGGCGAACAGGGCCACCGCGCAGACCATGCTGGCGATGGCCGCAGCCACGGAACCGGGGGCACCGGCGGTCGCCGGGGTTGCTGTCATCGGACTTGCCGGGGCAACGGGGAGGGCGGCACAGACTTGGCCCATTCCACCCGGTGCCGCCACCGCCCATGCGGAATGGCAGGGTTACCGTTCGCCGACGAAACTGTTGCCCGGGTGGGGATCAGCCCACCGGGACCTGGGCTTCTTGGAAGGTGCGGCGGGTCTTGGGGGAGACGGCGGCCGGGTCGTCGCTGGGGCAGCGCTTGCCGTCGATCAGGGCGGCGGAGTCGCCGGCACCCAGGCCGACGAGGCGGCTACGCACCTTGCACTGGTAGGCCATGGCGGTCTTGCCGGTGCCGCCATTGTAGCGGGCCACGGCGGCGCCCCAGCTTCCCGTCTCCGTCCGGAGGCGGAGCAGGTACTTGGCGGCGTAGCGCACATTCTCGGCCGGGTTCACGATCCGCTCGACCGGGGTGAACGCCTTCTTGTGGTGGCTGACCGAAAGCTGCATGCAGCCGGCGAAGACGTTGCTCCGCAGGTTGCCCTTGGCGTCACGCAGGTGCTTGGCGGCGTCCAGCTCCGTCTTCGCCATGACGGCGCGGCCCTTCACGTTCAGGGCGTAGGCGACGGGGGTGCCGGAGGCGCCCGTCTCCACCAGGGAGACGGCGAGAAGCATGCCGCGGGGGATCTTGTAGTCCTTCTCCGCCTGGACGATCTCCTCCAGGCAGGTGCCGGCGCGGGCCGGGGCGGCAGCGAGGAGGAGCAGGCTGAAGAGCAGGAGCAGGGCCAGGGCGAGGCGGGAATCCGGCTGGGGACGGGCGGCGGCGCGGGCGCGCTTGTGCTTCATGTCGTCCCTCCGTTCGATCCGTGGCCCGGGGGACATCCCACCGGTCCGTTCCGCCCGCGTGGCTGCGGGCCGCTCCTGACAGGCCGCCGATACGCTGTTCGACGACCGCTCCCTGACATTGTCACCGGCACCATGCGCCGGCCGCATAGCAATCACAAAGTTTCCGCATCCCGTCAACCCGGAATCGCACATAAGGGGTGGACTAGCCCATCCGTACGGGGCGGCCCGACATGTTGACCTGTGTCAATGAGCCAACCTTTGCGCGGGAGGATGCTTTCTCCAACGCCCAATCCGGGCAGATAAGGGAGAGAGACGTGAGCCTCCAGAAACATGACTTGGTGCATGAGTTCCCGGAACACCGGGAGCGCATCCATGCCCTGAAGCTCAACGACAACCACTTCGCCCGGCTTTTCGCCGAGTACCATGAGACCGACCATGCGGTTCACCGCATCGAGAGCGGGGCGGAGGCCGCCACCGACGAGCGCCTGGAAGCCCTGAAGGTCGCGCGGCTGCGCCTGAAGGACCAGCTCTATGCCATGATCAAGGCGGACGCCGCCTGAACTTTGGCACGAGGCCCCCGGATTGACCGGAACGCGGCCGAAGCGCATATCCCCGACCCGGTGCCCCACGGCACCGGGTCTCGCTTTTCTCGCGGAGGGGTATGGTGCCAGTCGTCGGCGTGCCGGTGGGTGAGGGGGTGGAGGCGGCCCTGGCCGCGGCGCAGGAGGCGCTGTACCGGGACGACAGGACGGCGGCCCTGGCCCACGCCCGCGCGGCGCTTGACCTGGACGCCGGCGTCGGTGAGGCGCACGCCCTGCTGGCGGAGTTGCTGGCCGACCAAGCCGACGGGACGGCGGTGGCCCATGCCCGGGCTGCGGTGGCGGCCGAGCCTGGGCGCCTGGAATGGCAGCGGCTGCTCGCTGAGGCGTTGGCCAGCGACGGGCAGGTGGCGGAGGCGCGGGCCGTGGCCGCGGCGGCCCTCGACCGGCGTCCTGACGATGCCGCCCTGCATCGGCTGCTGGCGCGGCTGCTGCTGGCGGTGGGGGAGCGGGACGGCGCCCTGTCCCACGCGCGGGAAGCGCGCTTCCTGGCCCCGCGGGACCTGTCAGGCCTTGCTTCCCTGGGCCATGTCTGGCGGGAGGCGGGGGAACCGTTGCTGGCGGCGGAGGTGCTGGAGCCCGCCCTGCGCCAGGCCCACCCCATGGACCCGGCCCGGGCCGCCGCGGGCGTCGCCCTCGCCCGAGCCTGGATCGAGCTGGCGGAACCGCGGAAGGCCCGGGACGTGCTGGAGGCCGCGCTGGAAGCCGATCCGGCGGATACGGCCGGCGCGAAGGTGCTCCTTGACGGGATCGACGGAAGCGGTGGCGAACTGACCCCGGCTTTCGTGCGCGCCCTGTTCGACCAGTATGCCGACCGGTTCGACCAGCATCTGGTGGGCAAGCTGGGCTATGGCGTGCCGGGGAAGCTGCGGGAGGCGCTGGGGCGGTTGGGCCTTGTCGATGGGGCCGGGCTTAGGGTGTTGGACGCGGGCTGCGGAACCGGGTTGATGGGGGTGGAGGCGAGGGGCTTGGCCGGCACGCTCGCCGGGTTCGACCTGTCGCCCCGCATGGTGGAAAAGGCCCGCGCCCGCGGCATCTATGACCGGCTGTGGGTGGGGGAACTGGTGGAGGCTTTCCGGGCGGAACCGGGGGCTTGGGACCTGCTGCTGGCAGCCGACGTGCTGGTCTATCTCGGCGACCTGGACCCGGTGATGCGGGCGGCAGCCGCGGCGCTGGTGCCGGGTGGGCGCTTCGCCTTCAGCGTGGAACGGGCGGCGGACGGGTTCGTGCTGCAGGAGTCGCGCCGCTACGCCCATTCGGAGGCGCATGTGCGGGCGGCCGCCGAGGCGGCGGGGTTGGAGGTGGAAATGCTGGAGCCGCTGGTGCCGCGCCTTGACCGGGGCAAGCCGCTGGACGGGTTGCTGGTGGTGCTGCGCCGTAGGTCGGCGCCGAGCTCAGCGAGGCCCGACATAAGCGGATAAAGAGTCTTGCTGTCGGGCTTCCGCTCCGCTCCAGCCCGACCTACAGGAGCCTCACGAACACGGGCACCAGCAGGGCGGTCAGGAAGCCGTTCAGGGCCATGGCGATGCCGGCGAAGGTGCCGGCCAGCTTGTCGATCTGGAAGGCGGCGGCCGTGCCGATGCCATGGCTGGCGGTACCCAGCGCCGTGCCCTGCGCCTGCGGGTCGGTGATGCGGAGCAGGCGCAGGACCGTGGGGCCCAGCACGGCGCCCAGGATGCCGGTGCAGATCACCAGGGCCGCGGTCAGGGAAGGGATGCCGCCGATCTGCTCGGCGATGCCCATGGCGATGGGGGAGGTGACCGACTTGGGCGCCAAGGAGGCGACCGTCACCGGGTCGGCGCCCAGGGCCAGGGCGATGCCCACCGCGGACAGGATGGAGGTCGCCGCCCCGGCCAGCAAAGCCGCGGCCAGGGGAAGGGCAGCCTTGCGGAGCTGGGACCGGTAGCGCCAGAGGGGCACGGCCAGGGCCACCGTGGCGGGACCCAGCAGGAAATGCACGAACTGGGCCCCCTCGAAATAGGTGCGGTAGGGCGTGCCCGTGGCGACCAGCACGCCGATCAGCAGGGCCATGGCCACCGCCACCGGGTTCACCAGGGCGAGGCGGCCGGACTTCTCGAACGCCCAGGCCCCGGCCAGGTAGGCCAGCAGCGTTGCTGTCAGCCAGAGCAGGGGGCTTGCGGCCAGGTAGACCCAGAGGCGCTCCAACTCCGTCATGGGGCATCCCCCCGGGGCGGCCTGGACAGCAGGCGGAAGACCAGGCCCGTGACCGCCACCGTCAGGACTGTGCTGAACAGCAGGGCCCCGGCGATGGCCAGCCACTCCCGCCCGATCAGCCCGGCATGCAGCATCACCCCCACCCCGGCGGGGACGAACAGCAGGGACAGGTTGGACAACAGGCCGTCCGCCGCCCTTTCCAGGCTTTCCCCCGGACCGCCGCGCCAAGCCAGCAGGCCCACCAGGAACAAGGCGCCCAGCACCGGGCCGGGCAGGGGAAGGCCGAGGCCGCGGGCGGCCAGCTCCCCCGCGAGCTGGGCCAGCAGGATGGTGGCGATGGCGTGGACCATGGGACCCCCGGGATTGGGGTGGGCTCAAGGGGTGAACGCGGTCAGAGGCCGGGGATGCTCAGCCTCAGGGGTGTCGGCCCGCTCTCCGCGTGCCATTCCGCCTCGATGCCGCCGTCGTTGGTGGCGGTCAGGGACAGCCAGTTGCGGGTGCCCAGCAGCTTGCGGCCGGTCTCGGGGAAGCCCGGCATCTCCAGGGTCAGCCCGTCGAACAGTGTCTCCGTCCGGCGGGCGGCGCGCTCCAGCATGTCCAGGGGGAGGCCGGTGGGGGCGGGGTGGACGATGCCGGAGCTGACGAGTTGCCAAAGCTCCAGGTCCAGGCCGCGGATCACGCCCACGGTGCCCAGGTGCACCTCCCCGGACAGGACGGTGATGCGGCAGCGGCTTTCCCGCATGAAGCCGGCCAGCAGGCGCAGCACCCGCTCCCATTCTTCCCGGTGGGTGGGGCTGCGCCATTGGTCGCGCAGGTCGTCCTCCATGGCCTGGCGGCCCGGGATCCAGTTCAGCAGGCGCTCCACCAGGCTGAAGCTGGGGAAGATCATGGGCACGCTGGACATCAGCAACAGGTGCCGGCAGCCGCGGAACCGCTCCAGCCAGCCGGGCAGGGCGTCCAGCGACCGGCTGGACATGACCCGGGTGGGCCGCCGCTCACTTCGCAGGTCCAGGGCCAGGATGCCCACGCCATTGACGACCAGGCCCTGGGTGAAACTGGGGGGCTCATCCGCCAACAGGGTCTCCGCCGGGTCGTCCTCCGGCATGCCGATCTGGAACAGGCGGAAGGCGCGGCGGGCGGCGGCGTAGATGGCGCGGTAGAGGGGGCTGTCCAGCACCGGCTCGGGGTGGGAGCCCCAGCCGTCCAGGATGTCGTGGTCGTCCCACATGCGCAGGCCCGGGACGCTGGCCAGCACGGCCGCCGTCTCCGGCTGGGTCCAGGCGTGGCGGTAGACCTCCAGGAACCAGCGGTCCAGCGAGGCGTCAAGCCCCGGCGGGGCGTCCAGCGCGGCGCGGCGGGAGAGGGACAGGAGTGCTGCATCCGCCAGTTCCGGCACGCCCTCCCACAGCCCGTCGGCATAGACCTGGTCACCGCCCGCCAGCAGCAGGTGGTAGGGGCTGGCCCGGTGGCGGCCCAGCAGGTGGCCCCAGCGGGCGTTGCGGGATAGGCCGGCGGCGGCGATCTGGCTTTCATCCTCGCAGCCGCCACAGGCCGTATAGGCGATGCGGGGTGGGATGGCGGTGCCGGGCACGTCCAGGTACCAGCGCCGCTCATCCCCGTCGAAGCCATAGGCGCTGCGGCTGTCCTGCAGCCCCCGCGGCACGGCGAAGTCCCAACGCCAGAGGCGCAGGGGGCCCTTGCCCTTCAGGACCGGGCCGTAATCATGCAGGAAGCGGGGCGGCACCGGCAGGCCGACGCCTTCCACCCGCAAGTCCGGCGGCTCCCGCTCCCCCGCCAGCAAGGCGGTGGCGGACAGGCGCCAGCGCGGCAGCACCACGCCGCCCGCCTGGGCGCCCCGCGCATGCAGCAGGGGCCCGATGACGATGTCGGGCCCCGCCCGGCGCCTGCCGACGCCGCGGATCTTCAGGTCACGTCTCATGGCGGGGACTGTAGCGGGTAATGCCCGGCGGGGGCACCCCGACACTCAGCTCGGCTTGGAAGGGCGGGCGCGCAGCAGGCTCAGCATGCTGTCGGGCACCGGCTCATCCAGGACCTTGTCATAGAGGCGGTGCAGCTCATCCACCTGTTGGCGGTAGCGGCCCATCAGGGCCTGCGCCTCCGGGTCATGTTCCAGCGCCCGCTCAACCTCCTGGCGCTCGTCATCTCCGAGCGCCCCGTCGAGGTAGGCGTTGATGTCGTTCATGGTCAGCCGCTTCATCAACATCGTCCGGAACACCCATCCACCCGTGGCGCGACAGCCGCTCAGCGTGCAATCCCCCCGGGCCATCCGTCAACATCACCGTCAGGCGGTTGTTCCCGGAACGTGGGTACCCCCGACCTGTTGTCACCGGGAGACGGATACACGCCACATACGGGGGAAGCCATGGCATCGGACGGGAAGCAGGGGCAGCCGCCGCAGCACCAGGAGACACAGCCGGGACGGGAAGACCAGATGGACCCGAAGCCCGTGGTGATCCGTGAGGACTACCGGGGCAGCGGCAAGCTGGAGGGCAAGGTGGCCCTGGTCACCGGCGGGGACAGCGGCATCGGCCGGGCCGTGGCCGTGCACTTCGCCCGCGAGGGGGCCGACGTCTGCATCGGCTACCTGGACGAGGATCAGGACGCGGAGGAGACCCGCCGCATGGTGGAGGCGGAGGGCCGGCGCTGCCAGACCTTCCGCGGCGACATCGGCTATGAGGAGCGCTGCCGGGAGCTGGTGGCCATGGTCATCGACAAGTTCGGCAGGCTGGACATCCTGGTGAACAACGCCGCCGAGCAGCACCCCCAGGACAGCCTGGAGAAGATCAGCGCGGAGCAGCTGGAGCGCACCTTCCGCACCAACATCTTCGCCCAGTTCTACCTGACCAAGGCCGCCCTGCCGCACCTGAAGAAGGACGCGGCCATCATCAACACCACCTCCATCACCGCCTACCGCGGCAACCCGCAGCTGATCGACTATTCCTCCACCAAGGGTGCGATCGTGGCCTTCACCCGCTCCCTCGCGTCTGCCCTGGCGGAGAAGGGCATCCGGGTGAACGGAGTGGCGCCCGGGCCCATCTGGACCCCACTGATCCCTTCCACCTTCAGCGCCGAGAAGACGGCCAAGTTCGGAACCAACGAGCCGCTGGGCCGCGCCGGCCAGCCGGCGGACGTGGCCCCGGCCTTCGTCTTCCTGGCCAGCGCGGACGCAGCCTACATGACCGGCCAGGTGCTGCACCCGAACGGGGGCGAGGTGGTGAACGGGTAGGGTGGTGCGAGGGAAGGAGGGTCACCCGGCCTTGAGCCGGGGACCTTGGGAAAGCGGACGTGCCAAGGGGCGGCAGCAGGGTCGAGGATCGCCACCAACCATCACTTTCGAATTCGAAAGTGGGCTTCCGGTGCCCTGCATGCACCGATCCCGAGGACCCCGGGTCAAGCCCGGGGTGACCTCAAGCGCTTTGCGCACAACGGCAAAAAGGGCCGGCGAGGATTTCCCCGCCGGCCCCTTGCACAAAACTCCGGGATGTTTACGCCGCCATCATGTTGTTCAGGCGCTCACGGGCGCGGCAGAGGCGGGAGCGGATGGTGCCGATGGAGACGTTCAGGCGCTCCGCGGCTTCCTGGTAGGGGCGGCCCTCGATGGCGACCAGCTTTACCACCTTGCGCTGGCAGGGGGTCAGGGACTTGAAGGCGCGGTCCACGTCACGGCACAGCAGGCGAGACATCTGGGTCGCCTCCACCGAGGCGGCGTGGTCCCACAGCTCCACCTTGGTCATGTGCTTGTCGCGCTGCAGGTTGTTGAAGTGCAGGTTCTTCAGCATCGTGGTCAGCCAGGCCTGCATGTTGGTGCCCGGCTCGAAGCGGTGGGAGCGGGAAAGCGCCCGTGCGATGCAGTCCTGGGTCAGGTCCTCCGCCGCCGCGGCGTCCCGGGTCAGCTTGCAGGCGTAACGGTGCAGGGCGGGGATGCAGCCGATCAGCTCGTCGGTGAAGGAGTAGGCCATCGGTGTGGGCTCCATGTCTCGCTTGACGCTCTGTCTGGTGGGGGGAAGGGGGCACGCGGCGGACGCGCGCCGGCCCTGTCGCGGGAAGCGGGTCCCCGCGTTGGTCGCTCGTTGGTTTTCGGTGGCTGTAAGCCCTGTGGTCAGGACCTGTTGGTGGATCCCGATGGCGCCTGGGCCCGGCTTGGCATGGGGTGCCTCACCTGCCCGGTTCCTCCCGTGTCGGCCCTCATTGTTGCCTCCCGGTCACTGCGGAACACGCATTCGGGACCATGTCGGTCTCGGAAGTGATACGGCTTGCTTGCCGTTGCCTCAGTAACGTGGGGTCTTGGGTGTTGTTCCGCTGCCGCACGAAGAATCGATACTAAGGCGTTGAAGAAAAAAACGTTCTTAGAAGCTCTGCGATAAGGGGGCAGAACCCTTCGCCGGGGCGTCTCCCGATCGGGTTAAGCGGCTGAGACAAAGAACGATGCGCCAGCAACGGTTGCCGGAACGGCAGCCGGGCGGCATGCCGGCCTTCGGGCACGCTGTTGCCACCGGGCATAGGCTGGACTGCCGGCCCCTGAACGAAAAGGTGTTGCCAAAGGCGGAGTCGCGGTGCCGAATATCGGGCAAGCCCCTGGAAGGGCCGCTCGGTAGACCGAGTTTTAACGAAGTCACGGTCCAAGTAAGGGCCGGGCCGACCCGCACCTTGGATCACGGCGCCTGTTGCCGGGGTCGGGGGCAGGTCGCGGAACCGTCACGGAAAGACACGTCGTTCATGGACGCTCGACTCAACACGCGCGAGATCGGTCGCAAGGCGCTGGACGTGGAGGCGCTGAAGCGCTCCTTCGTCGAATGGCTCATCTATTCGGTCGGCAAGGACACGCGCGCCGCCACGCGGCGCGACTGGTTCACCACGGCGGCCCTGGCGGTCCGCGACCGGGTGGTGGACCGGTGGATGGACACGACCCGCGGCGTCTATACCCAGGACGCCAAGCGCGTCTATTACTTCAGCATGGAATTCCTGATCGGCCGGCTGCTGACCAACAACCTGGCCAATCTGGGCCTGGTGGAGGCCTGCCGCGAGGCGCTGGACGGGCTGGGCGTGCGGCTGGAGGACGTGGTCGACGTGGAGCCGGACCCGGCGCTGGGCAATGGCGGCCTGGGGCGGCTGGCGGCCTGCTTCCTGGACAGCCTGGCGACGCAGAACCTGCCGGGCTATGGCTATGGCATCCGCTATGAGTACGGCCTGTTCGAGCAGCGCTTCGAGCATGGCTGGCAGGTGGAATACCCCGACAACTGGCTGCGCTTCGGCAACCCATGGGAATTCGCCCGGCCGGAGGTGCTGTACCCCGTCCAGTTCTATGGCCGGGTGGAGGAGGTGCGGGACGGCGCCGGCCGCAAGTCGTACCGCTGGGTGGACACGGACAAGGTCCATGCCATGGCCTTCGACACCCCCGTGGTGGGCTATGGCGGGGAGACGATCAATACCCTGCGCCTCTGGTCCGCGCGGGCGACCAGCGACTTCCATTTCGGCCACTTCAATGAGGGCGACTACCTGAAGGCCGTGGAAAGCAAGGTCCTGTCCGAGAACCTGTCGCGGGTGCTGTACCCGAACGACGCGACGGACACCGGCAAGGAGCTGCGCTTCAAGCAGGAGTACTTCTTCACCAGCGCCAGCATCCAGGACATCCTGCGGCGCTACATGCAGCACCACAGCACCTTCGACGCGCTGCCGGAAAAGGCGGCTATCCAGCTGAACGATACCCACCCCACCATCGGCATCGCCGAGCTGATGCGTATCCTGATCGACCAGCACGGGCTGGAGTGGGACAAGGCCTGGGACATCACCAGCCGCACCTTCAGCTACACCAATCACACGCTGCTGCCGGAGGCCCTGGAGGCCTGGCCGGTGCGTCTGGTGGAGCGGGTGCTGCCCCGGCACATGCAGATCATCTATGAGATCAACGCCCACTTCCTGACCCGCATCAAGCGGAACAGCGACCTGCCGCGCATCCAGCGCCTGTCGCTGATCGACGAGCATGGCGACCGCCGGGTGCGCATGGGCAACCTGGCCTTCCTGGGCAGCCACAAGGTCAACGGCGTGTCGGCCCTGCACACGGACCTGATGAAGCAGACCGTGTTCGCCGACTTCCACCAGGAATTCCCGGACCGCATCAACAACAAGACCAACGGCATCACCCCCCGCCGCTGGTTGCACCAGGCCAACCCGGCCCTGTCCAAGCTGATCTCCAGCCGGATCGGCAATGGCTGGGTCAAGGACCTGTCCCAGCTCACCGCCCTGGCGCCCAAGGTGGATGACGAGGTGTTCCGGGAGGAGTTCCGGCGCGCTAAGCGGCACAACAAGAAGCGCCTGGCCGCCTATGTCGCCCGTCATGTCCAGGTGGACGTGAACGTGGACAGCCTGTTCGACGTGCAGGTGAAGCGCATCCATGAGTACAAGCGCCAGCTGCTGAACCTGTTGCAGACGGTGGCGCTGTACAACGACATCCGGGACAACCCGACCAAGGACTTCGTCCCGGTCACCAAGATCTTCGCCGGCAAGGCGGCGCCCGCCTACCACCAGGCCAAGCTGATCATCAAGCTGGCCAACGACATCGCCAACGTGGTCAACCAGGACCCGGTGGTGCGCGGGCAGCTCAAGGTGGTCTACCTGCCCAACTACAATGTCAGCCAAGCCGAGGTGATCATGCCGGCGGCCGACCTGTCGGAACAGATCTCCACCGCCGGCATGGAGGCGTCGGGCACCGGCAACATGAAGCTGGCCCTGAACGGCGCCCTGACCATCGGCACGCTGGACGGGGCCAACGTGGAAATCCGCGAGCATGTGGGCGAGGACAACATCTTCATCTTCGGCATGACCGCGGCCGAGGTGCAGGAGCTGAAGCAGGGCGGCGGCTTCAACCCGCGCGAGGTGATCGCCAACAACCCGCGCCTGAAGCGGGCGCTGGACATGATCTCCTCCGGCGTCTTCTCCCCCGACGACCCGCAGCGGTTCCGGCCCATCGTGGAAAGCCTGTACAACAGCGACCACTTCCTGGTGACCGCCGATTTCGAGGACTACTGCAACGTCCATGCGGAGGCGGTGGAGTTGTACCGCGACACGGAGGAATGGACCCGCAAGGCCATCCTGAACACGGCCAACATGGGCTGGTTCTCCTCTGACCGGACCATCCTGGAATACGCCCGGGACATCTGGGACATCCAGCCGGTCCTCGCCGCGGCGGAATAGCCCCGCCGAACGGAAAAGGCCCCTTCCGATCGCGGGGATCGGAAGGGGCCCTGTCTTGCCGGTCTGCCGTGTCCAGCGCACGTGCAGACCGTGTAACCGGAAGCGGCCGGGGTTGGTTCCCGTCACTTCTTGATTCGGGTGCCCAGCTCCGGCTCGTCGTTCTCGATGGAATAGCTGAAGCTTTCCACCATCCCCGTGGTCGCCACCGGCCGGCCATCCTGGTACCGGGGCTGGTAGCGCCAACGCTCCACCGCATTGGCGGCCAGCGCGGCGAATTGCGGGTTCCCGCTGGACTCCACGACCTTGACGTTGGCCGTCCGGCCGTCGCCGCTGATGTCGAAGGAAACGACGGCGTGCCCGCGGAGCTGGGAGCTGTTGGACCGGGGCACCTCCGGGGCCCGACCCGCCAAGGGGACAGGCCGACCCGGCGGGTAGGGCAGGTCGCGGGTGGCGTTGATCACCGCGTCCAGGGCGGCGTCGTCCCCCCGCATGTCATGGATGAAGGCCAGCAGCCCATAGGTCCGGCGCAGCAGCCCCGCGGCTTCACCCGCCTTCCGGGCCAGCAGCAGGTCGCGGATGCGGGTCAGCTTCGGCTCCGCCGTGGAATAGCGACGACCCTCCACATCCAGCTTGGCGTGTTGCAGGTCAACCAGCAGCCGCGCCGGATGGTCGGGCGCCAGGGCAGCCACCACCTCCGACGCCCGGTCCAGGTAGCGGCGGCCATCGACAGCCCCCTTGACCTGCTTTACGTCGTCCGCGGCTTGGAGAAGGGCGCTGATATATTGCAGCGAATCCGTGCCGAAATGCTTGGCGTTCAGGTTCACGACCTTGTCGTGGGTCAGCTGGGCGTCGGCGAACTCCCCCACCCGGTACTGGGCCCGCAGGATCTCCTCCTGGAACTGGATCGTCTCCACCACGCCCTCGCCCGCCCGGGCCTCCAGCGCCCGCAGGACGTAACGGGCAGCCACCAGCCGCTTCTTCGCGTCGCCAGACTCCTCGACCATGCCCAGGTAGTTCAGCAGGAGCTGGGCATGGTTCGCCGGCTTGTAAGTCGGGCTCGCCGTGTAAAGTTCGGCGGCCTTCCGGGCCAGCTCCTCCGCCTCTTCCAGCTTGCCGGCGTCCAGGGCCGCGGCCGACTGTTTGTTGGCTTCCTGCCAGGTCATGGCAAGGGACGGCCCAGCGGCAATCAGCGCGAGAAGCGACGCCACAGCCATCAGGCGGGTTTTCATGAAGCGCATACCCCATCCGATTTCGTCGACGGGATGATAGCCGGAGCGGTTGCGGGGGCAAGGCTTCAGACACCCGCCGCATAGGAACGCATAGCCGGGGGAGGGATGCTGGCCGCCCTGCGTTCCACGCCGTGCCGCCATGTGCGCAAAGTCCTGGCATCGGTGGGGTGCCCGCCCATATAAGGCCCTGTACCGAGTGGCTGAGGGGCCTCCGGCGCTGAAACGGCTTTCGCCAGCGCGCCTGCATACCGCCCCGTCCAAATGTGTCGGGTCGTATATGCGCGTGATGCCCCAGGGCATCGCCGCCCTTCGCTCTCCGAACAATCCAGGCCGCTCACGCGCAACCGCGGGACCCCGTGATGAGACGGGTCCGCACCCTTGCGCGCCGTCGGCCGGCAGCCCTGATGGGGTTGCCGGGGCGGTGTGCTTGTGTCCTGAAAGGTAGTCTGAGCGTGACCGTTACCGTTTCCTTCGCCGACCTCGCCCTCCCGCAGCCGCTGCTGCAGGCCGTGGAAGAGCTTGGCTTCACCACCCCCACCCCGATCCAGGCCCAGGCCATCCCGGCCGCCCTGGAAGGCCGCGACGTCGTCGCGTCCGCCAACACCGGCACCGGCAAGACGGCCGCCTTCGTGCTGCCGTCCCTGGCCCGCATCGCCTCCGTGCCCCGCGCCGAGGGGAGCTGGGGCCCGCGCGTCCTGGTGCTGACCCCCACCCGTGAGCTGGCCAGCCAGGTGCTGGACAATGTCCGGTCCCTGTCCAAGTACCACCGGGTGCAGACCGGCACGGTGCTGGGCGGCATGCCCTATCGCCAGCAGATCGAGATGCTGCGCCGCCGGGCCGACCTGGTGGTCGCCACCCCCGGCCGCCTGATCGACCATCTGGAGAACGGCAAGGTCGACCTGTCCGCCGTGGAGGTCCTGGTCCTGGACGAGGCCGACCGCATGCTGGACATGGGCTTCCGCGAGGCGGTGGAGCACATCGCCGCGGCATGCCCGGCGGAGCGGCAGACCCTGCTGTTCACCGCCACCCTGGACCGCACCGCCGAGCGTCTGGCCGCCACCCTGACCAAGGATGCCGTCCGCGTGGACGTGGCCGGCAAGACCGTGGTCACCGCCCAGGTGGAGCAGCGCTGGCTGCGCGCCGACGGGCTTGACCACAAGCACCAGCTGCTGGAGGCGCTGCTGAGGGACGAGTCCTTCCAGAAGGGCATCGTCTTCATCGCCACCAAGGCTGATGCCGACAGCGTGGCGGACAAGCTGTCCGAGGCCGGCCACCTGGCCATGCCGCTGCACGGCGACATGCAGCAGCGGGAGCGCAACCGCGTGGTCCAGTGGCTGCGTGACGGCCGCATCCGCGTGGTGGTGGCCACCGACGTGGCCGCCCGGGGCATCGACATCTCCGACATCAGCCACGTCATCAACTTCGACCTGCCGCGCGTGGCGGAGGACTATGTCCACCGCATCGGCCGCACGGGCCGCGCCGGCGCCACCGGCATCTCGTGCAGCCTGTACACCCGGTCCGACCGCAACCTGGTGCGGGCAATCGAGCAGTACACCGGCATGCCCATGGTGCAGCACACCATCCCCGGCCTGGAGCCGCAGCCCGAGCAGGATCGCCGCGGCTTCGGCGGCAAGCCCTTCAACAAGGGCGGCCGCGGTGGCTTCGGGGGTGGCGGCTACGGTGGCAAGAGCTTCGGCCAGGGCGGCCGGAACTTCGGCGACCGCAAGCCCTATGGCGAGCGCCGTTCCTTCGGCGACCGGCCGCAGGGTGGCGAGGGCTTCCAGGGTGACCGTCCGCAGGGCGGCCCCCAGGGTGGCGAGGGCTTCCAGGGTGAGCGGCGGTCCTTCAACGACCGGCCGCGCTTCCAGGAGGGCGGCTTCCAGGGTGAGCGCAAGCCGTACGGCGAGCGCAAGCCCTTCGGCGGGCCGCGCCAGGACCGGTTCCAGGACCGCGCCCCGGCCAATGAGCAGGGCGGCGAGGGGCGTCCCCAGCGCCCCTGGTCCCCGGACTCCAGCCCGCAAGCCCACCACAAGGCTGCCAAGGACCACGGCCATCCTGGTCCCCGGGGCAACCGGACGGACTTCCGCTCCGGCCCGCGGTCCGAGAAGCCCTGGCACGGTGAGCGCGCCACCGGCACCGCCGGCGGCGGCAAGCCGCTCCGCCGCGGCAAGCCCGGCGGGTTCTGATATCTTGACGTGACTGCGACGGGCGGGCCTTCACAAGGGGCCCGCCCGAACCTATTCAGTGATGCCCTCCATTCGGTGACCGCCATGCCCGCCAACCTGCTGGAAGAAGTCGAGAAGCGCCGGACCTTCGCGATTATCGCGCACCCGGACGCCGGCAAGACCACCCTGACGGAGAAGCTGCTGCTGTTCGGCGGCGCCATCCAGATGGCGGGTGCCGTGAAGGCGCGCGGGGAGCAGCGGCGCGCCCGGTCGGACTGGATGAAGGTGGAGCGGGAGCGCGGCATCTCCGTCACCGCCTCCGTCATGAACTTCGACTATGCGGACCGGACCTTCAACCTGGTGGACACGCCGGGCCACGAGGACTTTTCCGAGGACACCTACCGGACGCTCACCGCCGTGGACAGCGCGGTCATGGTGATCGACGCCGCCAAGGGCATTGAGGCGCAGACCCGCAAGCTGTTCGAGGTCTGCCGCATGCGGGACGTGCCCATCGCCACCTTCGTCAACAAGATGGACCGGGAGGCGCGGGACCCGTTCGAGCTGATGGACGAGATCGAGCGCGACCTGCAGCTCGAGGTGACGCCGGCGAGCTGGCCCATCGGTTCCGGCCAGGATTTCCGCGGCTGTTACGACCTGATCCGCGACCGGCTGATCCTGATGGATCGCCGCGCCGGCGACGTGGCGTCCGAAGGCATCGAGTGCCAGGGCATCGACGACCCGAAGATCGACGAGCTGCTGCCCGCCCACCAGGCGGAGAAGCTGCGTGAGGACGTGGCCATGGTGCGGGAGCTGTGCCCGCCCTTCAACCTGGAGACCTATCGGGAGGGCCACCAGACCCCGGTCTTCTTCGGCAGCGCCATCAACAATTTCGGCGTGCGGGAACTGCTGCTGGGCCTTGCCGAGTATGCCCCGCCGCCCCGGCCGCAGAAGGCCGACGGGCGCTCGGTGAACCCGGATGAGGGCAAGGTCACCGGCTTCGTCTTCAAGGTCCAGGCCAACATGGACCCCAACCACCGCGACCGCATCGCCTTCTTCCGGCTGTGCTCCGGCCAGTTCCGCCGCGGCATCAAGCTGAAGCACATGCGCAGCGGCAAGGTGCTGTCGGTGAACAATGCCGTGCTGTTCCTGGCCCGCGACCGGGAGCTGGCGGAGGACGCCTTCCCCGGCGACATCATCGGCATCCCCAACCACGGCACCCTGCGCATCGGCGACACGCTGACGGAGGGGGAGGAGCTGCGCTACACCGGCGTGCCCAGCTTCGCGCCGGAGCTGTTGCAGCGCGTCCGCCTGGACGACCCTATGAAGGTGAAGCACCTGCGCAAAGCGCTGGATCACTTCGCCGAGGAAGGCGCCAGCCAGGTGTTCAAGCCGATCATCGGTGCCGACTGGATCGTCGGTGTCGTCGGGCCCCTGCAGTTCGAGGTGCTGGCCGCCCGCATCGAGGCGGAGTACGGCATGACCGCCCGGTTTGAGACCTGCGGCTATGACGCCGCCCGCTGGGTGGAGTGCGAAGACCCCATCCGCCTGAAGGCGTTCATCGACAGCCGGCGTGCCGACATGGCGGAGGATCATGACGGCGCCCTGGTCTACCTGGCCCGCAATGGCTGGCAACTGAACCGGGCACAGGAGGACTTTCCCGAGATCCGGTTCCTGAAGACCCGGGAGCAGAACAAGGCGGTCACCACCCAGGCCGCCTGATGCTGCTGTTCGCCTACGGCACCCTGCTGGACCCCGACGTCCGGTCCATCGTGCTCGGCCGGCCCAGCCCCGACGGGGAGGGCCGGCCGGCGCTGCTGCGCGGCTATCGCCGGGTGGCGGTGGTGGGGGAGGCGTTCCCGGCCCTGGCGGAGGACCCGGCGGGTACGGTGGCGGGACGGCTGTTCCCTTTGCGGAACGACTTCGAGCGGCAACGGGTGCAGTTCTTCGAGGGGTATGCCCAGACGCTTGTCGAGTCGGTGGTGGAATGTTCCGTTGCCGGTCCGGTGCCTGCCTTCGCTTGCCTTGGCTCCGCGGGCTTGGTCCTGGGCGGTGAGGGGTGGGATTTCGCGTCCTGGGTCGAGGCGCACAAGCCGACCTATCTGTCCGCCACAGCCGCCTGGATGGCGGCCTGGGAGACGGGGCTGGTGGAACGGGCGCTGGACAACTGGGCGGCGCACGGGCGTGGGCTGGCGCAATCAGCCGCCTTGTAACTGCTCTACATCCACGCTGACCGTCAGCGTGTGGCTGCCGCCGCCGACGATCACGCCGCGCAAGGGGCAGACATCGTCATAGTCCCGGCCCCAGGCCAGGGTCAGGTGGTCGGTGTCGCCCAGCTTGCCATTGGTGGGGTCCAGATCCAGCCATTCCACCGCGTCCCCGCACCAGGCCTGTACCCAGGCATGGCTGGCGTCGGCGCCCACCAGACGGGGGCGGCCCGGCGGCGGGATGGTGCGCAGATAGCCGCTGACATAGCGGGCCGGCAGGCCCAGCGACCGCAGGGCCCCGATCATCAGGTGCGCGAAGTCCTGGCAGACGCCGGAGCGGCGGGCCAGCACCTCGGCCACCGGTGTGCTCACCGTGGTGGCGGTGGCGTCGAAGGTGAAGCCGTCCCGGATGCGCCGCATCAGGTCCATGGCGCCGGCGGCCACGGGCCGTCCGGGCGGGAAGCTGGGGGTGGCGAAGGCGGCCAAGGCCGGGTCGGGGGCGGGGACCCGCGGGCTGGCCAGGGTGAACTCCACCAATGCCGGGTCCGCGGGGGCGGCGGCGCGGACCTGCTCCCACGCCGGGGTGGCGAAGGGGTCCAGGGGTGGGGGTGGGCTGACCTCCACCTCCATCTCCGCCATGACGGAGAGGGTGCGGTGCGGCTCCTGGATGCCGGCCACGGTGGTGGGGTTGCCGAACCAGTCCCGCCGGTCCACGGCGAAGGCCGGCCGCGGCTCGATCTCCAGCCGCAGGACCTTGGCGTCCTGCCTCGGGTGGGGGCGGGGGGCCAGGTGCGCCACCAGGTGGGATGACAGCACCATGTCGCCATAGCTGTACCGGGTCAGGTGCCAGCAGCGGTAACGGACCGGTCCCGCCGGACCAGGGTCGGGCAGCAGGTCTTCAGCGGGCTGGATCAGGCGGGCGGACGGGGGCAACAGCGGACTGCCGATTCTGGGTGCCCGAAGACCCCGGGCGCGTCATGGTCGGGATGCTACAGGTAATTGGGGCGGCGGGCCATGCCGTCATGGGGATTTTTGACAGTCCCGCGACAGGCGGCACGGGGCCCGGACACCGTGTCCCAAGTCCCTTGGCCCTTGTCTTGCATCAGCTTTTCCGCCCCGGCGGCGGGCGCCGGGTGTGTCCGGGCCGCACGGGGCAGGGGACAAGGGCGGGGTGCAGGCGGAAACTGTTGAAAGCGCTTGTTAACCGTCCCATGATTAGGTGTTACCGCGGACGTGTAAGAAATTTGGGGCGACTCCGCGGGATTTCGGGGAACGGGGCACACATCCGATGACGGCGTTGGACACCGACGGCGGCACTACAGAACAGGAATTGCCCCGCAAGAAGTTCGCGGGAAAGAAGATCGTCCTGTTCATCGTCCTGCCCATCCTGTTCGTGGTGGGTGGCGGCGCGGCCCTGTTCTTCACCGGCATCCTGGACAGCCTGCTGGGCAAGCATGAGGAACATGCGGAGGAGCATGCCGCCCCGCCGCCGGACTATACCGGCCCCCCGGTCTTCAGGGACCTGCCTGACATCCTGGTCAACCTGAACACGGGCGACCGCCGCTCCACCCTGCTGAAGCTGGGGATCACGCTGGAGCTTTCCCGGCCGGAGGACCAGGCCCAGTTGGACACGCTGATGCCCCGCATCAACGACAGCTTCCAGGTCTACCTGCGGGAGCTGCGGGTGGAGGACCTCCGCGGCTCCGCCGGCCTGCACCGGCTGCGGGAGGAGCTGCTGATGCGCGTGAACATGGCCGCCGCACCGCTGAAGGTGAAGGACGTGCTGATCAAAGAATTCCTGGTCCAGTGAGGCGGGGGCGCTGACATGGCCGGACCGGAAGAGCTGAGCGAAGAAGAACGGATGGCCGCCGAATGGGCGGCCCTGGCCGACGAAGGGGCGGGCGGCGACGGATTCGACCTGGGCGGCGGCGGGGCGACCCGCGTCCTGAACCAGGACGAGATCGACAGCCTGTTGGGCTTCGACAAGGACGGCGCCGGCGATGGCGACAACACCGGCGTCATGGCGCTGGTGAACTCCGCCCTCGTCAACTATGAGCGCCTGCCCATGCTGGAGGTGGTCTTCGACCGCCTCGTCCGCATGATGTCCACCAGCTTGCGCAACTTCACCAGCGACAACGTCGAGGTGTCGCTCGACCAGATCAGCTCCGTGCGTTTCGGGGACTACCTGAACTCCATCCCGCTGCCGGCCATGCTGGCCGTGTTCAAGGCGGAGGAGTGGGACAATTACGGCCTGATGGTCATCGACAGCGCGCTGATCTACTCCATCGTGGACGTGCTGCTGGGCGGCCGCCGCGGCACGGCGGCCATGCGCATCGAGGGCCGGCCCTACACCACCATCGAGCGCAACCTGGTGGAGCGCATGGTGCACGTGGTCCTGTCGGACCTGTCCGCCGCCTTCGACCCGCTGTCGCCGGTGACCTTCCGCTTCGACCGGCTGGAGACCAACCCACGCTTCGCCACCATCGCCCGGCAGGCCAACGCCGCCGTGCTGGTGAAGCTGCGCATCGACATGGAAGACCGCGGCGGCCGGCTGGAGCTGCTGATCCCCTACGCCACGCTGGAGCCGGTGCGCGAGCTGCTGCTGCAGATGTTCATGGGCGAGAAGTTCGGCCGTGACAGCATCTGGGAAACGCACCTGGCGTCGGAGCTGTGGCAGACGGACGTGCACCTGTCGGCCGTGCTGGACGAGATCGTCCTTCCCCTCAACGAGGTGTTGGCCTGGCGGGTGGGTAGCCGGGTGCTGCTGAACGTGGCACCGGACGAGACCATCGAGCTGCGCTGCGGCGACGTGCCCATGTTCCTGGGCCGCATGGGCCGCAAGGGCGGCAACATCGCCGTGCGCATCGACCGCGAGGCCCCGAAGCCGGAGCAGGCGCCATGATCCCGGGTTTCGTTTCCCTGCTGCTGGATTTGGCCGTCATCGGCCTGCTGGTGGCGACCATCGTCTACGCGGTCCGGCTGAACAAGCAACTTGCCGCCGTGAAGGACAGCCGGGTCGAGCTTGAGGAGCTGGTGCGCGGCTTCGCCGAGGCCACGGCCCAGGCCGACGGCAGCGTCAAGGCCATGCGCAAGGCTGCGCAGGAATCGGGGGAGGCCCTGTCCTCCATGATCACCCGTGGCCGGGCGTTGAAGGAGGATTTGGACCAGATCGTCCAAGCGGCCGACAGCCTGGCCAACCGGCTGGAAGCCGCGTCCGGCAAGGCGCGGCAGGCGGTGGTGCCCAACCCGGCCCCCGCCGCGGCCCCCGGCCGCCCCGCAGCCCCGACCCCCGCCCAGCCCCGTCCCGCCGCAGCCCCCGCCGCCACCGGCGCCCCTGCTTCGGAGCCCCGCTCCAAGGCGGAGAAGGAGCTGTTGCAGGCCCTTGAGAACCTGCGCCAATGACCCCGGCCAAGCCCAGGGCCCCGGTGGCCAGACCCACGAAGCCCAAGGCCGCGGCGCAGAAGCCGGCCAAGGCGAAACGCGGCCTGCCCAGGCTGCGGCTGCTGCCCCTCACCATCTTCGTCGCCGTGCTGATGCTGGGGGCGAAGGTGACGGACCTCTGGTACTCGGTCACGGCCGGTGCCGCCCTGCCCAGCCCGTCTGCCGTGGCGGAAGGCGGGGCGGTGCAGAGCCTGCCGCTCGACCGTCCGGCCGCCCCGGTGGAGGGCGCCCCCACCCAGGTGGCGGAGAGCAAGCCCGCCGAGCACGCAGCGCCCCCTGCGCCCGCGACCCCGCCGGCCCCGGCCGCCCAGGCACCCGCCCCAGCGGCGCCAGCGGGCGGCAGCCAGCCCTCCGCCGCCGGGCAGACCTTCTCCCCCACGGAACTGGAGTTGCTCCAGCGCCTGCAGGAACGGCGTGAGCAGCTGGATCAGCGGGGGCGCGAGCTGGACCAGCGGGAGGCCATGCTTGCCGCGGCGGAACAGCGCTTCGACCAGAAGATCGCCGAGTTGCAGAAGCTGCGGGGCGAGATCCAGGGCCTGTTGCGCCAAGTGAGCGAGGAGCAGGCCACCCAGCTGGACAGCCTGGTGAAGATCTATGAGGCCATGAAGCCGGCCGACGCGGCGAAGATCTTCAACGACCTGGACAACACGGTGCTGCTGAACGTGATCAGCCGCATGAAGGAAGGCAAGACGGCCCCCATCCTGGCCGCCATGGAATCCAAGCGGGCCCAGCAGGTGACGATCCTGCTGGCCGAACGGAAGAAGCTGCCGGCGGTGCCCGAATGACCCGCCGGACCCGCCAGCCCCAAGCCACCATCCCCCCTAGCGTTGCCCAGGTGTGACATGCTGCGTGCCGCCGCCGACCCCATCCTCCAGGACCGCCTGGACACTGCCCGCGCCCAGGCGCGCCAGCCCCTGTCGCGTGAGGAGGTGGCGGAGATCGTCAGCTCGGTGGTCGCCTCCATGGGGGGGGAGATCACGCAGCACGACCTGAAGCTCTATGCTGAGCTGGAGGCGCTGGCGCGCTACATCAACAACGCCAAGAAGGAGATCGCGGCGATCCAGCCGACGGACATCCACCAGGAGCACATCCCCCGCGCCACGGACGAGCTGGACGCGGTGGTGGGCGCCACGGAGGACGCCACCAACCGGATCATGGACGGCTGCGACCAGATGATGAGCCTGTCCGGCGACGTGCCGCCGGCGGTGGCCGCGAAGATGATGGACATCACCACCAACATCTACGAGGCCTGCAACTTCCAGGACATTACCGGCCAACGCATCACCAAGGTGGTCAAGGCCCTGAAGCATATCGAGCAGAAGGTGGAGCACCTGCTGGTGGCCCTGGGCGAGGAGGTGCAGCGCCGCCACCCGCATGCCCCCGCCACCCAGGACAGCACGGGCATGAGCCCGGAGGACGCGGACAAGCTGCTGCTGCACGGGCCGCAATTGCCCGGCGCCGCCGTGGACCAGTCCTTCATCGACAGCCTGTTCGACTGAGGAGGGATGGCCAGCAAGGGCACATGGGTGCGGGACACGGGTCCGGAGGGCGACGGCTCCACCGGGCTGGTGCTGTACCTTGCCCTTTTCGTGCTGCTGCTGGCCTTCTTCATCCTGTTGAACGCGTTGTCCAACTTCCACCAGGACAAGGTCGGGGCGGTGCGCGAGAGCGTGGAGCGCGCCTTCTCCCTGTCCACGGACCGTGACGGGGCCGGCACCGACCGCCAGCGGGAGGGCGCGCGGGCGGAGGCGGCGCGCGCCCTGCGGGACCTTGGCGACCTGGTCCGGGCGGAACTGCCGTTGGCCAAGCTGGAAGCCGGGGCGGACGGGGATACGCTGGTGGTGGCCCTGCCGGTGACGGTCCTGGTGGAGGCGGGGGCGGTCGCGCCTGGCGCCAGCGGGCTGCTGCACCGGGCGGCGGTGGCACTCCAGCCACGCGCCGGTGGGGTGCAGGTGGAGATGGAGCTTCTGCTGGCCACCAGCCCCGGTGTGGACAAGGGGATGCAGGTGGCCCAGGCCGGCTTGCTCGCCCGTGAACTCCAGAAGCTGGGGGCGCCTGCCGCACCCGTCAGCATCGGGCTGGAACGCGGGGTGCCGGGCACGGCGCGCCTGCTGTTCCGCATCCAGGCGCCGGGCATCCCGCCGGACCTGCGCCGGGTCGGGGGGCAATCATGAAGGCCGGCCGTGCCCTCATGCAGTTCAGCTTCATCGGCCAAGGGCCTGCCGGGAAGGCCTGGCTGGTCACCTTCACGGATCTGGTCTGCCTGATGCTGACCTTCTTCGTGATGCTGTATGCCATGTCGGACCCGGACCCGAAGCGGTTCAAGGCGCTGGCGGAAAGCGTGCCGGGCCAGTCCGCCCCGCGGGCCGACGGGGCGGAGCGGGCGGAGGCGGCCTTCACGGCTGAGGGGCTGGACCGGGGCCGGGCCATCGACCTGGGCTATCTGGGCCGGGTGTTCGAGAGCCAGCTCGTCGGCAAGCCGGAACTGGTGGATGTGCGGCTGGGCCGCCGCGGGGACGCGCTGGTGGTCAGCCTGCCCGGCGACCTGCTGTTCCGCCCGGGCTCCGCCGAGCTGTCGGCGCAGGGGGAGCGGGCCCTGTTCATCCTGGGCGGGGTGGCCGGGAACATCGGCAACGCCTTGGACGTGGTGGGCCATGCCGACCCCACGCCCACCGGCAACCTATGGCCTTCGAACTGGGAGCTGTCCCTGGCCCGGGCCCAGGCCGTGGCGGACAGCCTGCGCCGTTCCGGCTACCAGCGGGAGATGACGGTGCGGGGGCACGGCGACGGGCGCTTCGCCGAGGTGGCGCCCTGGGCGGAGGAGGTTGAGCGGCGACAGCTCGCCCGCCGGGTGGATCTGGTGATCCGTGAGCATGGGAGCGGGCGATGAGACGCGCCGGCCTGACCGCCGCCATCGCCCTCTTGGCGGGCCTGCCCAGCCTGGCCCAGGAGGTCGCCGCGCCGGCCCCGGCGACGGCCCAGCCGCCGGCCGCCGTGGCGCCCGCTCCCGCCGCCGTGGTGGGGGTACGCGGGGGAATCCATCCCGACTACAACCGGCTGGTCTTCGACTGGACCAAGCCCACGGAGTACCGGGTGAGCCGGGATGGCAACCGGGTGACGGTGACCTTCCCGGTTGCGGCCACCGCCAACCTGACCCCGGCCAGCCGCACGCGCCTTGCCCGCATCAGCGGCCTGACCCAGACCAGCCGGGACGGGATGCTGTCCGTCAGCTTCACCGTGCCGGACGGTGCGGTGGTGCGGGACAGCCGCATCGGGCCGCGGGTGGTGCTTGACGTGGCCGACCCGCCGAAGACCGCGGCATCGCCTGGGCAAGCGGTCCAACCACAGCAGGCCGCCAGCCCGGCAAAGGCACCCCCCGCCCAAGTTGCCCAGCAACAGCCGGCCCCCGCGGCCAAGCCGCCGACGGCGGAGGAACAGGCCGCCGCGCGCCGCCAAGCCGAAGGCGCGCCGCTGTTCCAGATCCGTGGGAACCAGCAGACCCCGCCGGTCCCCGGGAATCCGGCAACGGCCCAGGCGGCTCCTGCGCCGACACCGGATACGGCAAGCCCCGCGACCGCCGCGCCGACACCCCTGATGCCCCCGAACCCGGGCAAGGGAAGCCCCGCGGCTGCGCCAGCGCCCACGACGCAGGCCCAGGCCCAGCCGGCCCCGGCGGCCAAGGTCGCTGCCCAGCCGGCCGCCGGTGCCCCAGTCGCGCCGGCCCCGGCTGCCGAGCAGCAACAGGCGGCCCAGTCGGTGACCCTTGTCTTCGACCCCAAGATCCCGGCGGCGGCGGCCGTGTTTGAGCGGGCAGGGTGGCTCTATGTGCTGTTCGACCGGGAGGTGCCGCCGGGCACGGCACCGGCGCCGGGCTCCGTCCCCGGCCTGACCACGCCGGTGGAGCCGGTCCAGGTGCCGGAGGGCGCCGGCTTCCGCCTGCCGTCACCGGCCCTGCTGGAGGGCAGGGTGCAACGGGACGGCACCGCTTGGCGGGTGGTGCTGGAACGGCCGGCAGGCCAGGCGGTAACTAGCCTGCCGGTGCAGGCCGACCCCGACTTTGCCTTGGGGGCCCGCCTCGTGGTGCAGGCGGAGGACGCGGACAAGGTGCTGACCTTCACCGACCCGGTGGTGGGCGACCGGCTGCGGGTGGCGCCCCTGCCCGTGCCCGACAACCGGGTGGCGGCGCCGGAGCGCTATGCCGAGGCGCAGCTGCTGCCCACCTTGCAGGGCATCGTCGTCCGGCCGCTGCATGACCAGTTGCTGGTCCAGCCGGTGCGGGAAGGGGTGGAACTGACCGTGCCGGGGGGCCTGCGCCTGTCGCCGGAGGAGGATGTCCGCGTCGCCAACCCGCCGCCGGTGGTGAGCGAGCCTGACCGGCTGTACGACTACAAGCGCTGGGGACAGGTCCCGGCGGACCAGTACATGCGCACCCGCCAAGCCCGCTGGGATGCCATGATCGCCCAGCCAGAGGCCATCCGGAACCGTGGGCGGCTGGACCTGGCGCGGTTCTACCTGGCCAACGGCATGGGGCCGGAAGCGCTGGGCATGCTGGCGCTCGTGCAGGAGAAGCAGCCGGACGTGGACCGCCGGGCCGAGTTCCTGGCCGTGCGCGGCCCGGCCCGGCTGCTGTCCGGCGACTTCAAGGGTGGGGCGGAGGACCTGTCGGCGGCGAGCCTGGACGCCGAGCCGGACACGGACCTCTGGCGGGCGCTGGCCGCCTCCGGCCTGGGCGACCCAGGGCGGGCACATGACCTGTTCAGCAAGCACAAGGAGCTGCTGTCCAACTACCCTGAGCTCTACTTCACCCGCATGTCCTTGGCGGCGGCCGACGCGGCCTTGCAACGGGGGCAGGCGGAGGCGGCGGCGCTGGTGGTGGACCGCCTGGTCCGCCGGGGCAGCCACAAGGGTCCGCAGGCTGCCGCCGTCAACTACATGCGCGGGGCCGTCTTCGCGGCGCTGGGCGACACGGACAAGTCGGAAAAGGCTTTCCAGGAAGCGCTGGCCGGGAACGACCGGCTGTACCAGGTCCGGGCCGACATGGACCTGGTGGATTTGCGGCTGAAGGCCGGCAAGATCACGCCGAAGCAGGCCGCGGAGGAGATGGAGAAGCTGCGCTTCGCCTGGCGCGGCGACCAGCTTGAACTGGCTGTGCAGCGCCGCATCGGCGACACCCATGTGAAGGCCGGGAACTATGCCCAGGCCTTCGACACCATGAAGCGCACCATCTCGCTGTTCCCGGACGACCCGGCGGCGAAGGAGATCGCGGCCCAGATCACCCGTACCTTCACCGACCTGTTCGGCAAGGACGGTGCGGCGCACCTGTCGCCGTTGGAGGCGCTGGCGCTGTATGAGCAATACCGCGAACTGACCCCGCCCGGCCCCGACGGCGACCGGATCATCCAGATGCTGGCCGGGCGGCTGGTGGAGATCGACCTGCTGGACCGCGCCGGTACCCTGCTGGACCATCAGGTGCAGTTCCGGCTGGCGGGGGAGGAGAAGGCCCGGGTCGGTGCCCGGCTGGCCGGCATCCGGCTGCTGGACAGCCGGCCGGAGGAGGCCCTGGCCGCCCTGGACAAGAGCGAGATGCAAGGGCTGCCCGGCCCGCTGGCGGAGGAGCGGCGCCTTCTCCGCGCCCGTGCCCTGTCGCAGACCGCCAGGAGCGGGGACGCGTTGCAACTGCTGACCGCGGACCAGTCCCGCCCGGCCAACCTGCTGCGTATCGACATCGCCATGCGGGACAAGCAGTGGAAGGCCGCCGCCCAGGCCCTGGGCGACGTGATCGGCCCGCCGCCGCCCGCCGGGCAAGCGCTGGACCCGCAGGTGGTGGGGCTGGTGGTCAACCGGGCCGTGGCCCTGTCCCTGGCCCAGGACAATGTCGGGTTGGACAAGCTGCGTCAGGATTTCGGCACCGCCATGGAGAAGAGCCGCGAGGCCACCGCCTTCCGGGTGCTGACCCGGCCGGGCGAGGCCGCGGGCCTGGTGGATGCCCGCACCATCCAGGGCCGGATGGCGGAGATCGACCTGTTCCGCAGCTTCCTGGACAGCTACCGGACCAAGCCCGGTGGCAACGCCGCGCCGGCACCCACCGGAGCAGGGCAGCAGGCGCAGGCGCCGAGGTGAACCGATGGGGCTTGTGGACGAGGTCGAGGCGCCTGATGTCGCCAACCGGATCAAGGCGGCACCCGCGATCCGGAACCTCTATTGGTGCGACCTATGGGCGGATGCGCGGAAGCCCGAGTTCTGGAAGCGGCGCCCGGTCGTGGTGGTGAGCTACCGGAACAGCTTGGCAGGGCCGTGCCTGGTGGTGCCGCTGACGACGAAGGCCCAATCCGGGAACCGGTGGGCAGTGCCATTCCGGCATCGTTATCTCGGTCCAGAAACGGAATCGTGGGCCGTGTGCAATCACTTGCTGACTGTCTCCCCGTCGCGGCTGTCATCCGTCAGGGGGGCCGTGCCACGATTTACGGAGGCTGAGTTCGCACCCATCCTGGCCCGTGTCCATGAGTGGTTGCCCAAGATGCCGACGGAGGGCCACCGCTGAAGATTGTCAGCGGCCCCGAAAAGCGCTATGTGTAGTCCTACGGGATGCCGTCAGGCATGTCCGCCGATCAAAACCTCGCAAGAGGTGGAGAGATACAGGAAGGGCAGCCCCCGCGGGCTGCCCTTCACTATTTGCGAGCTACCCGAAGCTCTGCACCAGGCTGCCGACCACCAGGTACCAGCCGTCGATCAGCACGAAGAAGATCAGCTTGAAGGGCAGGGCCACCATGGCGGGGGGCAGCATCATCATGCCCATGGCCATCAGCACGCTCGACACCACCATGTCGATGACCAGGAACGGCACGAAGATCAGGAAGCCGATCTCGAAGGCGCGCTTCAGTTCCGACAGCATGAAGGCCGGGATCAGCACCTGGAGGGGCATGTCCTTCGGCTCCGCCACCGGCGCGGTCTTGGAGATGTCCATGAACAGCTGCAGGTCCTTCTCCCGCACATGGCCCATCATGAACTCGTGGAAGGGGGCGACGGCGCGGTTGAAGGCCGTCATCTCGTCCACCCGCTCCTCCATCAGCGGCCGGATGCCCTGCTCGTAGCTGGCCTTCAGGGTCGGCGTCATGATGAAGAAGGTCAGGAACAGGGCCAGGCTGACCAGCACCTGGTTGGGCGGCACCTGCATGGTGCCCAGGGCGCTGCGCAGGAAGCTGAGCACGATGGTGATCCGCACGAAGCAGGTCATCATGATCAGGATGCTGGGCGCGAGCGACAGCACCGTCAGCAGGGCGACGAACTGGATGATGCGGCCGGTGTTGCTGCCGCCCCCGTCGCCCATGTCCAGCGACAGGCTCTGCGCCGCCGCCGGGCCGGCCCAGGCGACCAGGCCCATGGAGACAAGGCCGAGCAGGGCCGGGAGGGCGAGGCGGCGGGGAAGGTGGTGGCGGCTCATGGGGCGGGCTGTCCGGTCTTGCCGGCCTGGGTAAGGGCGGTGGGGAAGCTGGGTGTCTCGGGCGGCGCCGGGGGCGGGTTGATGTGCGTCTCCACCACCCGGTCGTCACCCATGCCGAGAAGCAAGAGGTGTTCCACCCCGTCGCGCTTCACCAGGACGAGGCGGCGGCGCGCGTCCAGCGGCAGCACCTCCACGATGCCCAGGCGCCGGTCGGCGCGACGTCGGACGGGCAGGCCGGCCCCGGGGCCGAAGCGCTTCAGCACCAGCCCGAACAGCCCGATCAGGGCCAGGACGAAGACCAAGGCCAGGAAGATGCTGGCCAGCGAGGTGGTTTCCATGGGGGCGGGCCCGTCAGGCTGCGGGGCGGGAGGACATCAGCGCTCCTCCGGCGGGCGATAGGCGGCGGCGGCGCGCAGGCGGGCGGCGTTGCGCTCCGCCGCCAAGGTTTCCCCGTGGGCGGCCTGGAGCGCCGTGCCCACCGCGTCCAGGGCGGTCAGCAGCCGCTCCAGGTCAGGTAGCAGGGCGCGGGCATCGGCGGCCGGCAGGGTGATGACGGCGTCCAGCAGGGGTTTGGCCTCCCGCTCCATTCCCGCAAGGTCCACCCATTGACCCTGGGCGACCAGGGCGGCGCTGCGGTCCAGCAGGTCCTGGAGGTCGGCAAGGGCCGCGGCGATGGTGGCCATGTCGGCGGGGCGGTCGGTCATGCCGGCATCTCCCCCGCCGCGCTGTCGTGGAAGCCGGACGGGGGCCAGGGCTCGCCCGGGCGCCACAGGCCGTTGGCCCGATAGACATAGGCAAGGATTTCCGCCACGGCGGAAATGGCCTCCAGCGGTATCTCGCTTTCCACGTCCAGCACGGCAAGAATTTCCGCCAGCTCCGCATCCTCGCGGACCTTCACCCCCGTCTCGAACGCCCGGGACAGGATCTTTTCCGCCAGCGCGCCATGGCCGGAGGCGACGATGCGCGGCAGGCCGGGCAGGTCCTTGTCGTGCTTCAGCGCGACGGCGACCTGTCGGCGGGGCCTTTGCGCGTCCTGGGAAGGCGGGTCCTGGGGATGGGTCAAGGCGGCGGCCTGTCTCGCGTGCCGGGGCAGGGGATACTCACCCATCCAGCTTAACAAATCGCTGCATCCGGTACACCCCGGATGGTGCATCTTTTCGGTTCCTTAACCCGGAAGATGGAGTATGCTGCCTGGGAATAAAGACTCAAGGATCGTACGGCAGCCCGCTGCGGGCGGCGTATGGCTTGGGTCCATACCCCGTTCGCGCGAAAGCTGGTCCGGAAATTGCTTAACCTTTCTGGACCAGGGTGGCGTCAGCCGCCCGGCGTACGGGGCCAGACTTCAGGGATGGGTGCCATGGACCTGCGGCAGATCGGTCTGTTCAAGCTGATGACGGACAAGATGGACTGGCACAGCCAGCGCAACCAAGTGCTGTCCGACAACATCGCCAATGCCGACACCCCGGATTACCAGGCGAAGGACCTCACGGCCTTCGACTTCAAGCGCCAGCTCCGCCAGACCTCGCAGCTCCAGCCGGTGGCCAGCAGCCCGGGCCACCTGACCGGCACCCTGCCGAACCGCGGCAGCTTCCGTGACGAGAAGGAGCAGCCCTACGAGACGTCCCCTGACGGCAACGGCGTGGTGCTGGAGGAGCAGATGTTCAAGGTCGGCCAGAACTCCATGGAGTACCAGACCGTGCTGAACCTGTACCGGAAGCAGGTCGGCATGCTGCGCACGGCCATGACGCCGAACCGCGGCTGATAGGGGAGGGGTGCCGCCATGGACTTGATGAACTCCCTCGCCATCTCCGCCGCCGGGCTGAAGGCCCAGGGCACGCGCATCCGCGTGATCCAGGAGAATATCGCCAACGCCAACTCCACCGCGCCCTCCCCGGGCGACCTGCCCTACCGGCGCAAAGTGGTGCTGTTCGAGAACGCGCTGAACAAGGAGCTGGGCGCCAACACGGTGAAGGTCCGCAAGATCGACGTGGACCGCAGCGAGTTCCAGCGCCGCTACGACCCCGGCCACCCCAGCGCCGACCAGGACGGCTATGTGCTGATGCCGAACGTGAACTCCCTGGTGGAGGCCACGGACTACCGCGAGGCACAGCGCAGCTACGAGGCCAACCTGAACACCATCGAGGCGACGCGCACGATGATCATGCGCACCCTCGACCTGCTGCGGAACTGACCCCGGCCCGCCCTAGACCCAGGAAACCACGACCATGGTCCCCTTCTCCAACGCCGCCGCCGCCTATGCCAACGCTGCCGGCCAGGGCCTGCGGTCCGCCACCAAGCCGGCGGAGACGGACGGCCCCGCCTTCGGCGACGTGCTGAAGGAAGCCGCCGAGAGCGCCATCGACACCATGCACCGGGGCGAGGCCATGACCGCCAAGGGCGTGCTGGGCAAGGCCGACCTGTCGGACGTGGTGAACGCCGTCACCAACGCGGAGATGACCCTGCAGGCCGTGGTGAACGTGCGCGACCGGGTGATCAGCGCGTACCAGGAAATCCTGCGCATGCCCATGTGACGGGCGGGACCGATGACCGAGGCAGAAGCCATCGACGTCGCCCGCGACGCCCTTTACATCACCATCATCGTCAGCGGGCCGCTGATGCTGGTCGGGCTGGTGATCGGCACGGCCATCAGCCTGTTCCAAGCCCTGACCCAGTTGCAGGAACAGACCCTGTCCTTCGTGCCGAAGATCATCGCCATGTTCGCGGCGCTGGTGTTCTTGCTGCCCTTCATGTTCGGCCACCTGAAGACATTCACCGAGCAGGTGATGGACCGGGTGGTGGCCGTCGGCACGGGTGACGGCTGATGCAGCTCGACGCGCTGGTCGGCGGGTCGCTGTTCGCCTTCCTGCTGGTCTTCGTGCGCCTGGGCTCCGCCTTCCTGGTCATGCCGGGGATCGGGGAGCAGTTCGTGAACGCGCGGTTCCGGCTGCTGCTGGCGCTGTCCGTCTCATTCCTGATGATGCCGGTGCTGAAGCCGATCCTGCCGGATCGCCCGCCATCGCCGGGTGACCTGGTGCTGCTGATCCTGGCGGAGGCGGTAGTGGGCATCTTCATCGGCACGCTGGCGCGGGTGATGCTGTCCTCGCTGGAAACGGCAGGCTTCATGATCGCCAACCAGCTCGGCTTGTCGGCGGCCCAGTCCTTCAACCCGGCCATGGCATCGCCGGGCAACGCGCTGAGCGGCCTGTTGGGCATCCTGGCCATGGTGATGCTGTTCGCCACCAACCTGCACCACATGCTGATCATGGGGATCGTGGACAGCTACAGCCTGTTCGCGCCGGGCCAGGGGCTGCCCGTGGGCGACGCGACGGAGCATCTGGCCCGCACGGTGGCGCAGAGTTTCCTGGTGGGCATCCAGCTCTCGGCCCCCTTCGTCGTCATCGGGCTGCTGTTCTACCTGGGCATCGGGCTGGTCTCCCGCCTGGTGCCGCAGATCCAGATCTTCTTCGTCACCGCGCCCATCCAGATCCTGCTGGGCACGTTGCTCTTCAGCCTCAGCCTGTCGGGGCTGATGCTATTCTGGCTGGCCGCCTTCGAGGACCAGCTCGTCACCATCCTGCAGCCTTGAGCATAGGGGGCGCGCGGCATGGCCGAGGACCAGGACGAAGACTCCAAAACAGAAGACCCGACAGGGAAAAAACTGGCCGACGCGCGCTCCCGCGGCCAGGTGCCCAAGACCCAGGAGATGAACCACCTGATGGTGCTGGGGGCGGGGCTGGTGCTGGTGATCGGCATCCTGCCCTGGTCCTTCGGCCACCTCAGCGGGTCCCTAGTACCCTTCATCGAGCGGCCCCACCAATTCGCCACGGACCTGGCCGGCGTGGGCCGGGTGCTGTCGGAGCTGGCGCTGGACATCTTCATCGCCATGATCGTGCCGCTGTTGGTGCTGGCGGTGGCCGTGGTGGCGGGGAACCTGCTTCAGGTGGGTTGGCTGTTCAGCACCGAGAGCGTGTTCAGCTTCGACCTGAACAAGCTGAACCCCCTGGCCGCGCTGGGGCAGAAATTCTCCATGCGCAACCTGGTGGAGTTCCTGAAGTCCCTGGCGAAGCTGCTGGTGGTTGGGGTGGTGGTCACCTGGCTGCTGGCACCGCTATGGGGGTCGGTGGACCACTTCATCGCCATGTCGTTGCCCGACCTGATCCAGGAGACGAAGGAGATCGCGGGCAAGCTGATCTTCGCCGTGCTGATCGTCCTCAGCCTGCTGGCCGGTGCCGACTACATGTACCAGCGCTTCGAGTTCATGAAACAGATGCGCATGACCAAGCAGGAGGTGAAGGACGAGTTCAAGCAGTCCGAGGGCGACCCCCTGATCAAGGGCAAGATCCGCCAGTTGCGCATGGAGCGGGCCCGCAACCGCATGATGGCCAACGTGCCCACGGCGGACGTGGTCGTGACCAACCCGACCCACTTCGCCGTGGCGCTGAAGTATGACGGCACCACCATGTCGGCGCCCAAGGTGGTGGCGAAGGGCGTGGACAACCTGGCCTTCCGCATCCGCGAGGTGGCGGAGGAGCACGACATCCCCATCGTGGAGAACCCGCCCCTGGCCCGCGCCCTGTACGCCACGGCGGAGGTGGATGAGGAGATCCCGGCCGACCATTATAAGGCGGTGGCCCAGGTCATTTCCTATGTCTTCAAGCTGAAGCGGAAGACGATCCCCTCCTGATCCCCACCAATCGGTGCATTTGCTGTTAGGGTGGGGGACCTCCAACGACGGCATAGGCGCACTCGTGTCCCTGTCTCCCCGTTCCGAGAGCTTGGTTGCCAGCCCGACCCGTGTCGCCGCCATCGGCGCCGGGGCGCTGGCGGCCTTGGGCATCGCCGGCCTGTGGCTGGCGGCCGGGATGAACGGGGTGGCGGGGGCGATGCTGCTCTGGCTGCTGGCCGGGGCCCTGGGTTTCGGGGCCATCGCCCTGGTGCATCTGGTGGGCAAGGCCGTGGGCGAGGTGGAGCGCGGCCGGATGGTGCTGGCCCGCATGCTGGAGGAGCTGGACGGCCCCGCGGCCCTGGCCGGGCCCGATGGGCGCGCTGCCACCTTCAACCCGGCGTTCCGCGACTTGGCGCAGCCCCGCGGCCGGTCCCCGGCGGAAGCCCTCGCCGAGGCGGCGGCCGGGCCGGAGGCGCGGCTGGAAATCCGCCGCCTGGAACTGGCGGCGCGGGAAGGGCGCGCGGCAAGCGCGACACTCTCCTTCCGCGAAGCCAAGGGGGAGCGCCGGATGCTGGTCAGCGCCAAGCCGCTGTCGGCCTGCCCGGGCCATGTGGTCTGGCAGGCCCTGCCGGCCCCGGCGGAACCGCCGCCGGCGGGGGGCGTGCAGCTGTCGGCGGGCGATGCGGCTGCCTCGTCTCCACCGCCATTGCTGGCGGATGAGACGCCCCTCGGCCTCGCCCTGGTCGATTCGGGCGGTGTCGTGTGGGCGGCAAACCCCACCCTGGCACACCTGCTGGGCAAGGACGCCCTGGACATCGCCAATGTCGGCAAGACGCTGGAAAGCCTCATCCAGGGGCAGGGGGCCGCGCTGCCGACCGTTCGGCTGCTGGACGGGGCTGACGGCGGCTGGAGCGTGGTGGGGCTGGTGCCGCCCCCGGTCCCCGACCCGGCCCTGGTGCAGGCGTTGGAGCGGGTGGAGCAACGCTTCCAGCGCTTCTTCGATTACGCCCCCATCGGCATCGCCCAGGTGAACGCCGAGCTGAAGCTGGAGGAGTGCAACGCCACCTTCCTGTCCCTGGTGGCGGCCCCGCTGGCGGACGTGCAGGGCAAGGCCGTGGGGCTGCTGTTCCAGCGGGACCAGCGGGCGGGGTTCCTGGCCCATCTGGCCGCCGTGCTGGACGGCGCGGACGGCAGCGCGCCGGTGGAGGCGCGGCTGCGGGGCGGCTCCTCGCCCGCGGTGCATGTCTATGCCCGCAGGGTGGAGACGGAGGGTGGCGGCCGGGCCCTGATCCTGCACATGGTGGACATGACCACCCAGAAGAACCTGGAGGCGCAGTTCGTCCAGTCGCAGAAGATGCAGGCCATCGGCCAGCTCGCCGGCGGCGTGGCGCACGACTTCAACAACCTGCTGACCGCCATGATCGGCTTCTGCGACCTGCTGCTGCTGCGGCACAAGCCGGGCGACCACAGCTTCACCGACATCATGCAGATCAAGCAGAACGCAAACCGCGCCGCCAACCTGGTGCGGCAGTTGCTGGCATTCTCAAGGCAGCAGACCTTGCAGCCCCGGGTGCTGAACATCACCGACGTGCTGGCGGAGCTGTCCAACCTGCTGCGCCGCCTGATCGGTGAGAACATCGAGTTCCGGATGATTCACGGCCGGGACCTTGGCCTCGTCAAGGTGGACCAGGGCCAGTTGGAGCAGGTGATCATCAACCTGGTGGTGAATGCCCGCGACGCAATGGCCGGGGCCGGCGGCCGGCTGACCATCGTCACCTCCAATTTCTCCACGCCCGTGCCCGTGCGCCGCGACACGGAGGAGATGCAGCCCGGCGACTATGTGGTGGTCGAGGTGATCGACACCGGCTGCGGCATCCCGAAGGAGAACCTGCAGCGTATCTTCGAGCCCTTCTTCAGCACGAAGGAGATCGGGTCCGGCACCGGGCTGGGCCTGTCCACGGTCTATGGCATCGTGCGGCAGACGGGCGGCTTCGTCTTCGTCGATTCGGCGCCGGGGGAGGGGGCCAAGTTCTCCATCTACCTGCCCCGATTCCAGGAGACGGGGGCCGCGACGGCCCTGCCGGCGGAGGCGAAGGAAAAGGTGGCCGACCTGACCGGCATGGGCACCATCCTGCTGGTGGAGGACGAGGACGCGGTGCGCGTGTTCGGCGCCCGGGCCCTGCGCAACAAGGGATACCACGTGCTGGAGGCCAAGAGCGGCGAGTCCGCCCTGGAAATCCTGAAGCGGCAGGACGGGCCGGTGGTGGACCTGATCGTCACCGACGTGGTCATGCCCCAGATGGACGGCCCCACCATGATCCGACACGTGCAGGAGTTCCGGCCGGACCTCAAGGTGATCTTCATCTCCGGCTATGCGGAGGAACGCTTCCGCGCCCAGGTGGGCGACGGCATGCGGGTGGAGTTCCTGCCCAAGCCTTTCAGCCTCAAGCAACTCGCCAGCAAGGTGAAGGAAGTCATCGGCGGGGAGTGAGGCACCGCCCGCCGACGCTGGTTCAGTCCACCGTGCGCCAGGACCCGTCCGGTTGCAGGCAGGCGGTGCCGTAGGCCGGCTCCAGCCGGCCGTTCACGCGGACCTGGGTCTGGTATTCCCGGCAATGGCCGTCGGCGCTCTGCCGCCCGGTGGGGGCGGCGTAGATGGGCGCCTGCTGCCCATAGGTCACCGGCGGGGGCGGGGTGTAGTAGGTGACCGGCGGGGGCGGGGCGGCATAGGCCGGCGGGGCCGCCAGCAGGGCGCCGGCGGCGAGGCCGGTGATGGCGCCGAGGCCGAAGGCGAGGCCCGTGTCACCGCCGCGCCTGCGTTCATAGATATAGACGTCCCGGCCGCGGTGGTGGTGATGGTGGTGGCGCCGGTCCCAGTGCCGGTCGCGGCGGTCCCACCTGCGGTCATCCCGGTCCCAGCGGTGGCCGTGGTCATGCCGCCAGCCCTGGTGCTTGCGCCAGTGCCGGCCGTCATCGTCGGCGAAGGCCGGGGCGGCCGTGCCGCCCAGCAACAGGGTGCCGCCCACCAGGGCCAGGGCCGCGCCACGGAAAAGGGTGCCCATCGCGAGTTCCTCCGTTCACCCGGGCATCCACGCCGGGATACCCGTATGTCCCCAAGCTGGGGGCATGCCATGGCAGAACGATGGCAGGGAAAGGACGGCTCCGGGGTAGCCGGAAAGGGGCCGCGGACCCTTGTCCAACGACCCGAGTCGCCCATATGAGGGCTCCCCGCCGGAGCCGGCCGGGCGCCCGGCCACTCCCCCCCTCGGCCAGGGTGCCAGGGCCCTCCGGCGGGACCCCCGACCCGCCGTTCCGTTCCCCCCTTATCGCTGTTCTGTCGCCCTGAATGAGAACAGATCAGAAACATTTCCCCTTGGCGGGCAAGAACGGAACGGGTACATTCAGGTTCAGTTGAACGCACCCCGCAGCCGTGCGAGAAGGAAAGGGACAGGGATATGTCGGCAGCCCCACTCCGTCTTGTTGAGACCCCAATGGACAAGCAGAAAGCCCTCGACGCGGCTCTGGGCCAGATCGAACGTGCGTTTGGCAAAGGCTCGATCATGAAGCTCGGCGCCCGGGAGGCGGCGACCGAGACCGAGGTCGTCTCCACCGGCTCGCTGGGCCTGGACATCGCGCTGGGCATCGGTGGCCTGCCGCGGGGCCGCATCATCGAGATCTACGGGCCGGAAAGCTCGGGCAAGACGACGCTGGCGCTGCACGCCATCGCCCAGGCCCAGCGGAACGGCGGCACCTGCGCCTTCGTGGACGCGGAGCACGCGCTGGACCCGTCCTATGCCCGCAAGCTGGGCGTGAACGTGGACGAGCTGCTGATCTCCCAGCCCGACGCCGGTGAGCAGGCGCTGGAGATCGCCGACACGCTGGTGCGCTCCGGCGCCATCGACGTGCTGGTGGTGGACTCGGTGGCGGCCCTGGTGCCGCGGGCCGAGTTGGAGGGTGAGATGGGCGACAGCCATGTCGGCCTGCACGCCCGCCTGATGAGCCAGGCCCTGCGCAAGCTGACCAGCTCCATCAGCAAGTCCCGCTGCCTGGTGATCTTCATCAACCAGATCCGCCTGAAGATCGGCGTCATGTTCGGCAACCCCGAGACGACGACCGGCGGCAACGCGCTGAAGTTCTACGCCTCCGTCCGCCTGGACATCCGCCGCATCGGGGCCATCAAGGACCGCGACACGGTGGTGGGCAACCAGACCCGCGTGAAGGTGGTGAAGAACAAGATGGCCCCGCCGTTCCGGGTGGTGGAATTCGACATCATGTATGGCGAGGGCGTGTCCAAGGTGGGCGAGCTGCTCGACCTCGGCATCCAGGCCGGCGTGGTGGAGAAGTCCGGCGCCTGGTTCAGCTATGACGGGACGCGCATCGGCCAGGGCCGGGAGAACGCCAAGGCCTACCTGCGCAACAACCCCGCCGCGGCGGACGCCATCGAGCAGAAGATCCGCTCCAACGCGGGCATCGTCGCCGGCGCCATGATGGGCACGCCGGAAGCCGACGCGGACGCCAGCAGCCCAGACTGACCGCCGGGTGTGATTGGGATTCGGAAGGGGCGCGATCCTTCGGGGGTCGCGCCCCTTTTGCTGTTCCAGGGACAGCTGGGGGGCCTCTTGCCTGCGCAGCTTTTGCCGGAAGCACTGCAATCAGCAACGGAATGGACGGTGTTTTGCGAAATGCAATGCCGCGCACCGACCGGCTCAGATCAGCAGCAACGCCAGCAACACCGCCACCCCGATGGTCAGCAGCGTGTACAGGATGTGCCGGCCGATGGGCGGGTAGCGGGAGCCGAGGCCGGCTGAGGGGACCTGGTAGACGGCACCCTTCCACCCCTCCTTGGCGGGGGACTCGCGCCGGGGGCCATTGTCATTGGGCATCAGGTTGCTCCCCTGGCTTGGTCGGACCGCGGGAAACCGCCGCAAGGCCCCCTCCGTTCCCGTCGCCCCTGTGCTGCCCCGTGGACAGTCGCCACATCCCCACGGTACAACCCGTTCCCCATCGCACCCGTTGAACACGAGCCCGTGGCCCCATGTCCAAGAAGACCATCAACGAGATCCGCTCCAGCTTCCTCGGCTTCTTCGGCAAGAACGGCCACGCCGTCGTGGACAGCTCGCCCCTGGTGCCGCGCAACGACCCGACGTTGATGTTCACCAACGCGGGCATGGTGCAGTTCAAGAACGTCTTCACGGGCCAGGAGACGCGGCCCTACAGCCGCGCCACCACGTCGCAGAAGTGCGTCCGCGCCGGCGGCAAGCACAACGACCTGGACAATGTGGGCTACACGGCCCGGCACCACACCTTCTTCGAGATGCTGGGCAACTTCAGCTTCGGCGACTACTTCAAGGCCGACGCCATCGAGCTGGCCTGGACCCTGATCACGAAGGAATTCGGCCTGCCGAAGGAGCGGCTCTGCGTCACCGTCTTCCACACGGACGATGAGGCGGCGGACCTCTGGAAGAAGGTGGCCGGCCTCGGCGACGACAAGATCATCCGCATCCCCACGTCGGACAATTTCTGGATGATGGGTGACACGGGCCCCTGCGGCCCCTGCTCGGAGATCTTCTTCGACCATGGTTCCCACATCCCCGGCGGCCCCCCGGGCAGCGCCGAACAGGACGGCGACCGGTTCATCGAGATCTGGAACCTGGTCTTCATGCAGTATGAGCAACTCCCCGGCGGGGAGCGGGTGCCGCTGCCGAAGCCCAGCATCGACACGGGCATGGGCATGGAGCGGCTGGCCGCCGTGCTCCAGGGCGTGCACGACAACTATGATACGGACCTGCTGCGGTCGCTGATCCTGGCCTCCGCCGATGCGACCAACACCAGCCCGGACGGCCCCCACGCGGTCAGCCACCGAGTGATTGCCGACCACCTCCGCGCCACGTCGTTCCTGGTGGCGGACGGGGTGCTGCCGTCGAACGAGGGGCGCGGCTATGTGCTGCGCCGGATCATGCGCCGCGCCATGCGCCATGCCCACATGCTGGGCGCCAAGGACCCGGTGATGCACCGGCTGGTCCCCGCCCTGGTGCGGGAGATGGGCGGCCACTATACCGAGCTGCAGCGCGCCCAGGCCCTGATCACCGAGACGCTGCGGCTGGAGGAGACCCGGTTCAAGCAGACCCTGGACCGCGGCCTGAAGCTGCTGACCGAGGAGGAGGGCAAGCTGGGCGAAGGGCAGGCCCTGCCGGGGCAGGTCGCCTTTACCCTGTACGACACCTTCGGCTTCCCCCTGGACCTGACCCAGGACGTGCTGCGCACCCGCGGCCGCGGGGTGGACACGGACGGCTTCAACGCCGCCATGGAGGAGCAGCGCCGGAAGGCCCGCGCCGCCTGGGCCGGCTCTGGCGAGGCCGCCACCGAGCGGGTCTGGTTCGAGCTGAAGGACGAGCTGGGGGCCACCGAGTTCCTGGGCTACGACACGGAGGTGGCGGAGGGTGAGGTGCGCGCCATCCTGGCCGCCGACGGCAGCCGGCTGGAGCAGGCCGCCGCGGGCCAGGAGGTGATGGTTGTCGTCAACCAGACGCCCTTCTATGGCGAGTCCGGCGGCCAGGTGGGCGACAGCGGCATCATGTTCACCCCCACCGGGGCGGAGTTCGCGGTCAGGGACACGCAGAAGAAGCTCGGCGCCGTCTGGGCCCACCTGGGCACCGTGGGCAAGGGCACGCTGAAGGTCGGCGACGTGGTGGAGATGCGGGTGGAGACGGAGCGCCGCGGCGCCATCCGCGCCAACCACTCCGCCACCCACCTGCTGCACGAGGCGCTGCGCCGCCGCATGGGCGAGCATGTGACCCAGAAGGGCTCCTTGGTGGCGCCGGAGCGGTTGCGCTTCGACATCAGCCAGCCCACGCCCCTGTCCGCCGCCGACGTCGCCGCGGTGGAAGCGGAGGTGAACCGCCGCATCCGCCTGAACAGCGACGTGGTCACCCGCCTGATGACCCCGCAGGAGGCCATCGACCAGGGCGCCATGGCCCTGTTCGGGGAGAAGTATGGCGACGAGGTGCGCGTCGTCTCCATGGGCGGGCATGACGAGGGCGCCAACAAGGAGTTCTCCGTCGAACTGTGCGGCGGCACCCATGTGCGGCGCACCGGCGACATCGGCCTGTTCAAGATCGTGTCGGAGGGCGCCGTCGCCGCCGGCATCCGCCGGGTGGAGGCGCTGACCGGCGCCGGGGCCCTGGCCTACCTGGAGCAGCAGGAGCAGCGGCTGCACGCCACCGCCCAGGCCCTGAAGGTGCCCGCCGCGGAGGTGCCGGCCAAGGTGGCGAGCCTGGTGGAGGAGCGCCGCAAGCTGGAGAAGGAGCTGGCCGAGCTGCGCCGCCAAGTGGCCTTGGGCGGCGGGGCCGCGGCCGGGGGTGCGGCGGCCGGCGGGGCCAAGGAGATCGGCGGGATCAAGTTCCTGGGCCGGGTGGTGCAAGACCTGCCCGCGAAGGACCTGAAGCCCTTCGCCGACGACCTGAAGAAGCAGGTGGGCACCGGCGTGGTCGTGGCCATCGCCGTGGCGGACGGCAAGGGCAGCGTCGTCGTCGGCGTGACCGAGGACCTGACCGCCAAGCTGAACGCCGTGGACTTGGTGCGCATCGCCTCCGTCGTCATGGGCGGCAAGGGCGGCGGCGGTCGCCCCGACATGGCCCAGGCCGGTGGCCCGGACGGCGGCAAGGCCGACCTGGCCGTGCAAGAGGTGGAGGCCACCGTGGCGGAGATCCTGCAAGGGGCGGGGGCTTGAGGGCGCATGGTCTCCTACGACCCCGCCTCCGAGAGCCTTCACGTCAAGATCAGGCCTGGCGCTTCCGTCCGGCAGAAGGTCGATGAGGATCGTGAGGTCATCATCGACCTGGGCGACGATGGTGAGCCGGTTGATTATGACATCCAGTTGGCTAGCTGCCAGGCGGATGTGATCGCAGAAGCCTTGGCGCTGGTGCAGCGTCATTCAAGATTGGCAGCGTGAGTCGTCCCCCTTCAGAACCCCGACCTAGGACACCCGATGACCCGTTTCGAAGGCACCAAGGACTATGTCGCCACCGATGATTTGCGGGTGGCGGTCAATGCGGCGCTGGTGTTGCAGCGGCCGCTGCTGGTGAAGGGGGAGCCGGGGACCGGCAAGACCGTGCTGGCGCAGGAAGTGGCGAAGGCCCTGGGCAAGCCGCTGCTGTCGTGGCACATCAAATCCACCACCAAGGCGCAGCAGGGCCTGTACGAGTATGACGCGGTCAGCCGCCTGCGCGACAGCCAACTGGGCGATCCGCGGGTCAGCGACATCCGGAACTACATCCGCAAGGGCAAGCTATGGGAGGCCTTCGCGGCCGACAGCGCCCCGGTGCTGCTGATCGACGAGGTGGACAAGGCGGACATCGAGTTCCCCAACGACCTTCTGCTGGAACTCGACCGGATGGAGTTCTTCGTCTACGAGACGGGAGAGACCGTGAAGGCCCGGCAGCGGCCCGTGGTCATCATCACCAGCAACAACGAGAAGGAGCTGCCGGACGCCTTCCTGCGCCGCTGCTTCTTCCACTACATCCGCTTCCCCGACGCGGAGACGATGCAGAAGATCGTCGACGTGCACTTCCCCGACCTGAAGCAGGAGCTGCTGCGCGAGGCGCTGACCCTGTTCTATGAGGTGCGGGAGACGCCGGGCCTGAAGAAGAAGCCCAGCACGTCGGAGCTGCTGGACTGGATCAAGCTGCTCCTTGTCGAGGACATGACGCCCGAGACGCTGCGCCAGCGCGACCCGAAGAAGCTGATCCCGCCGCTGCACGGCGCCCTGCTGAAGAATGAGCAGGACGTGCATTTGTTCGAACGGCTGGCCTTCCTGGCCCGGCGGCAGGGCGGGTGAGCCTAGGTCCGACGGGGTAGCCCTCAAATGCGCGTGAGGGCCGGGGCTCGCCAGGGACCAGGCGGGGGTGTCAGGGGTTAAGGCTGGGCACCCGTCCCGTAGCCTGGACCCGCCCCATGCCGGACTTGCACAGAGTTTCCGACCGCCTCACCCGCTTGGCCGCGTCCTTCAGCGCCGTCCGTGCCCGCAGCCTCGCCCTGGCAGAGGGGCTGTCGGCGGAGGACATGGTCGTCCAGTCCATGCCGGACGCCAGCCCGGTCAAGTGGCACCTGGCCCATACGACCTGGTTCTTTGAGACCTTCGTGCTGGGGCCCCATGGCGGGCGCCAGCCCTGGCGGGCCGAATGGGGCTTCCTGTTCAACAGCTACTATGACGCCATCGGCGACCGGCACCCCCGGCCGAAGCGGGGCCTGCTGACCCGGCCCCCGGTGTCCGAGGTGCTGGAATGGCGCGCCGTGGTGGACGGGCAGGTCATGGACTTGCTGGAGACGGGGCCGTCGGTGGAGGTGCTGGACCTCGTCGAGCTTGGCTTGAACCATGAGCAGCAGCATCAGGAACTGATCCTTACCGACCTGAAGCACCTGCTGAACGAAAGCCCGCTGAAGCCGGCTTACCGGTCGGCGGAAAAGCCGGTCGCCGGGACGGTGCCGCCCTTGGGCTGGGTCGCCCATCCCGGCGGGCTGGTGGAGGTCGGGCATGCGGGCCCCGGCTTCGCCTTCGACAATGAGGGGCCGCGGCACCGGGTGTGGCTGGAACCCTTCCGGCTGGCCGACCGGCCGGTGAGCGTGGGGGAGTGGTTGGCCTTCATGGCCGATGGCGGCTACGCCACCCCGTCGCTCTGGCTGGCGGACGGGTGGGCCAGGGTGCAGGCGGAGGGCTGGCGGGCGCCGATGTATTGGCGTGAGGCGGGGCAGGGGGACTGGCGGGTCTTCACCCTGCATGGCGAGCGGCGGCCGGACGTGGCGGAGCCGGTCACCCATGTCAGCCAGTACGAGGCCGACGCCTTCGCCCGCTGGGCCGGGGCACGGTTGCCGACCGAAGCGGAGTGGGAGGTTGCCTGTCGCTGGGCGCCGGACAGGGAAATGGCGGGCCTTGTGGTCCATCCGCCGGCGATGGACGGCCCCACCCCGGCGGGCCGGGTCTGGGAATGGACCAACAGCGCCTACCTGCCGTACCCCGGCTTCCGCACGGCCCCGGGGGCGGTGGGGGAGTACAACGGGAAGTTCATGAGCGGGCAGGTGGTCCTGCGCGGCCATTCCTGCGTTACCCCGCCGGGCCATGGCCGCCCGACCTACCGGAACTTCTTCCCGGCCGGGAGCCGCTGGCAGTTCAGCGGCCTTCGCCTGGCCCGGGACGCCTGACGGGAACGCGAGACATGGCCCTATCCAGCGCCGCCCGAAGCGGCTTCCTCGACCTTGCGCCGACGGTGGAAAGCTTCGCCGACGCGGTGGTGCATGGGCTGGCGCGCACGCCGAAGAGCCTGCCGGCCACCTTCTTTTATGATGCCGAGGGCTCCCGCCTGTTCGATCGCATCACCGACCTACCGGAATACTACCCGACCCGGACGGAGGTCGGGATCCTGCGCGACCATGGGGCTGAGATGGCGGCCCTGCTGGGGCCGGGCGTCCAGCTCGTGGAACTGGGCAGCGGGTCGTCGGTGAAGGTGCGGCTGTTGCTGGATCGGCTGGAAGCGCCCGCCGGCTATGTGGGCGTGGACATCAGCCGGGACCACCTGCGAGATGCCTGCGACCGCTTGGCGGCGGATTATCCAGACCTGGAGGTGCTGGCCCTCTGTGCCGACTATGTCACCCAGGACGTGCCCATACCGCCGCCCACCACGGGCCTGCCGCGGCGGCGGGTGGCGTTCTTCCCCGGCTCCACCATCGGCAACCTGCTGCCGGAGGAGGCGGAGCGGTTCCTGGCCCACTGGCGGCCGGAGCTGGCCGGGGGCGGCATGCTGGTGGGGGTGGACCTGAAGAAGGACAAGGCCGTGCTGGACGCGGCCTATGATGACGCCGCGGGCGTCACGGCGGCCTTCAACCTGAACCTGCTGGCGCGCATCAACCGGGAGCTGGGGGGCGGGTTCGACCTGTCCGCCTTCCGCCACCACGCCTTCTACGACCCGGCCAAGGGGCGGGTGGAGATGCACCTGGTCTCCACCCGCGACCAGATCGTCCCCGCTGCGGGCCGGCGTTTCGCCTTCCAAGCGGGGGAAAGCATCCACACCGAGATCTCGTGCAAATACTCCCTGCCGGAGTTCCAGGCCCTTGCAGCCCGGGCCGGCTACCGCCCGGCACGGGTATGGACGGACCCGGCGGCCCTGTTCAGCGTCCATTGGCTGGAGGCCTGAGCACCCACGGCCTTCCTCCTTTCGGCCTAGGCGCCACGCTTTCGCCGGGATTAACCGGCACCGATGCGCTAAGATGAAGGCGGTGGGAGGGGGGAGCCGGCATGGCGGCGCTGGACAAGGATGGCTTGGCCGAACGGCAGGAGGCGCGCGTCGCGGCGGCCTTCTTGCGTGAACAGCGCCAGGGCATCGACATCGCCACCAAGGCACGGCTGATCGCCCTGGGCGTGATCCTGGGCTGGGCCCTGTGGCTTGAGACCAGTTTCGAGAACCTGACGCCGTACTTCATCCTGGCCTTGCTGGCCGCGACGGGCCTGGGCGTGTGGGGCGGTAGCCGGACGCGGGCCTTCCGCCCGTGGATGCTGTACGCGGCCGTGGCCTTCGACCATGCCCTGATCGCCGCCGCCCTGGTCATGCCCATGACCATCGGGGGGGAGGTGGCGCCCGCCGCCCTGAACCTGCGCAGTGTCTGGTTCCCCGTCTTCTTCCTGTTCATCGGTGCCAGCGCCCTGGCCCAGTCGCCGGCCCTGGTGGTGTTCAGCGGGGCGGCGGCCAGCATCGCCTGGTCGGCGGCCGTGGTCTGGGTGGTGCAGCAGCCGGGCAGCTTCACGCTGCCCCATACCATGCTGTGGTACGAGCCCAACATGGCGGAGGTGTTGCGCATTCTGCAGAACCCCAATTTCGTGGACCTGACCGCCTGGGTCAGCCAGGTGCTGCTGCTCCTGCTGGTGTCGCTGGTGCTGGCCATGGCGGTGCAGCGCTCACGGCGGCTGGTGATGAACCAGATCGCCACGGAGCGGGAGCGCGCGAACCTCGCCCGCTATTTCTCCCCGGACATGGTGGATCGGCTGGCCAACAAGGACAGCCCCCTGTCCCACCCGCAGACCCGGGCCGTGGCGGTCCTGTTCGCCGACCTGACGGGCTTCACCCGGCTGTGCGAGAACTCCCCGCCGGACCAGATCATCGAGCTGCTCCGCGGCTTCCGCCTGAGGATGGAGCGGGCGGTGTTCGACCATGGCGGCACGGTGGACAAGTATATCGGCGACTGCGTCATGGCCACCTTCGGGCTGCTCACCCCCTCCGGCCGCGACCCCGCGGCGGCGCTGGCCTGCGCCCGGGCCATGCAGGCCTCCGTGGCCGACTGGAACCGGCTCCGCACGGCCCATGGGCTGGAGCCCATCGGGCTGGGGATCGGGCTGCATTACGGGGTGGTGGTGGCCGGCGACATCGGCAGCGACCGCCGGCTGGAGTTCACCGTCATCGGCGACACGGTGAACGTGGCCAGCCGTCTGATGCACCTGACCCGGGAACTGGACACCGACATCGTCATCAGCGACGAGGTGGCCGGCGCCACCCTGGTGACCGACGGGGAACCCGCGCTGGACGGGTTCCATCGGATTGAGGAGATGCCCCTGCGCGGCCGCGACGGGACCATCGCCCTCTGGTACCACCGGCCGGAGGGGCGCCGGGCCGCGCCCAGCGTGGCGGCCTGAGCCCGTTCCCTGTTAGGATGCCGGCAACCGCAAATCCCCAGGTCCGCCCATGTTCCCCACCTTCTTCTATGAACTGCGCAAGGCCGGCGTCCCCGTCAGCCTGAAGGAATATCTGGCCCTGATGGAAGCCATGCAGGCCGGGGTGGCCGGCTTCCAGGTGGAGGATTTCTATTACCTGTCCCGCGCGATCCTGGTGAAGGACGAGAGGAACCTGGACAAGTTCGACCGGGTGTTCGGCCATGTCTTCAAGGGCTTGGAAGGTTGTGCTGCCACGACGCTGGAAGAGCTGTACGCCCAAATCCCCGCGGACTGGCTGAAGAAGCTGGCCGAAAAGCTGCTGACCGAGGAGGAGAAGGCGCAGATCGAGGCGCTGGGCGGCTGGGAAAAGCTGATGGAGACCCTGGCCCAGCGGCTGGCGGAGCAGAAGGAACGGCACCAGGGTGGCAGCAAGTGGGTCGGCACGGCCGGGACCAGCCCCTTCGGCGCCTATGGCTATAACCCCGAGGGCGTGCGTATCGGCCAGGACGGTAGCCGCAACCGCCGCGCCGTGAAGGTCTGGGACAAGCGGGAGTTCCGGAACCTGGACGACCAGGTCGAGCTGGGTACCCGCAACATCAAGGTGGCGCTCCGCCGGCTGCGCAAGTTCGCCCGTACCGGGGCGGCGGAAATCCTGGACCTGCCGGACACCATCACCTCCACGGCCCGCAACGCCGGCTACCTGGACATCAAGATGGTGCCGGAGCGGCACAATGCCGTGAAGGTGCTGCTGTTCCTGGACGTGGGCGGCAGCATGGACGACCACATCCGGCTGTGCGAGGAGCTGTTCAGCGCCGCGCGGACCGAGTTCAAGCACCTTGAGTACTTCTACTTCCACAACTGCGTCTATGAGGGCGTGTGGAAGGACAATCGCCGCCGCCATGCGGAGAAGACGTCCGTGTGGGACGTGATCCACACCTATGGCCCAGACTACAAGCTGGTCTTCGTCGGCGACGCGGCCATGAGCCCGTACGAGATCGTCCAGCCCGGCGGCAGCGTGGAGCACTGGAATGAGGAGGCGGGGATCGTCTGGCTGGAACGGCTGCTGGCCCACTACAAGCACGCCATCTGGCTGAACCCCACCCAGGAACGCTTCTGGGGTTACACCCAGAGCATCCAGATGCTGCGCCAGGCCATGGGCGGCCGCATGTACCCCCTGACCCTGGAGGGGCTGGACGCGGGCATGCGGGAGCTGGGGCATTGACCCCTTTGGTCGTACCACCCGCGCCGCTTCGCCCCATTGATCCCGGGGGCTCTCCCGACTAGTGTCCCGCCGCGCCCGGCAAACCCCGCTGAAGGGGACGGGCTGACGGAAGGACCAATGACATGACCGAGAATACCCCCACCCCGATCACCATCGCCCGCGGCGACGGGATCGGGCCCGAGATCATGGACGCGACCCTGGAGGTGCTGCAGGCCAGCGGCGCCAACCTCGCCTATGAGGAAATCCAGATCGGCGAGAGCGTCTATAAGCGCGGCATCATGAATGGCATGGAGCCGTCCGCCTGGGAGTCCTTGCGCCGCACCAAGGTGTTCCTGAAGGCGCCGATCACCACCCCTCAGGGCGGCGGCTACAAGTCGCTGAACGTGACCATCCGCGGCGCGCTGGGCCTGTTCGCCAACATCCGGCCCTGCGTCAGCTACCACCCGTTCGTCAGCACCAAGCACCCGAAGATGGACGTGGTGATCGTGCGCGAGAACGAGGAGGACCTGTATGCCGGCATTGAGTACCGGCAGACCCAGGAGGTCACCCAGGCGGTCAAGCTGATCTCCCGCCCCGGCTCCGAGAAGATCATCCGCTACGCCTTCGAGTATGCCCGCGCGAACCACCGCAACAAGGTGACGGCGTTCGTGAAGGACAACATCATGAAGATCAGCGATGGCCTGTTCCATCGCGTCTTCGACGAGATCGCGGCGGAGTATCCGGACATTGAGCATGAGACGATGATCATCGACATCGGCGCGGCCCGCCTGGCCGACACGCCGGAGCATTTCGACGTCATCGTCACCCTGAACCTCTACGGCGACATCATCTCCGACATCGCAGCCCAGATCACCGGCTCGGTCGGGCTCGCCGGCTCATCCAACATCGGCGACCAGTGCGCCATGTTCGAGGCCATCCACGGCTCCGCCCCCACCATCGCGGGCAAGGGCATCGCCAACCCGTCGGGCCTGATCCTGGCCAGCGTCATGATGCTGGTCCATATCGGCCAGGCCCAGGCGGCGGAGAAGATCCATAACGCCTGGCTGAAGATGGTGGAGGACGGCATCCACACCGTCGACATCTTCAAGCGCGGCGTCTCCAAGGCCCGCGTGGGCACCCGCGACTTCGCCCAGAACCTGATCGACCGCCTGGGCGAGCGGCCCACCACCCTGACCCCCGCCAGCTATCAGGTGGGGGAGAAGGCCAGCTTCGCCGGCATCGCCCTGAAGGAGCTGCCGCCGGTGCGCAAGGTGCAGGTGGGCGTGGACGTGTTCGTGGACCACAAGGGTGGCAACGGCGACGACATGGCCGCCCGCATCCAGCCGCTGGTGGGCCAGGGCCTGAAGCTGGCCATGATCTCCAACCGCGGCCAGAAGGTCTGGCCGGAGGGCGCGCCGGAGACCTTCTGCACCGACCACTGGCGCCTGCGCCTGCTGGCTGACGGGAAAGACACAGTCGCCCCGGCAGAGGTGGTCTCCCTGCTCGGCCGCTTTGCCGAGTCGGGCCTGGACGTGGTACAGACCGCCAGCCTCTACACCTTCGACGGCGCGGCGGGCTATTCCGTCGCCGCCGGCCAGTAAGGGAAAACGGGGCAGGGGGCTTGGCCCGATCGTCAGGCCCCCTGTTGCCGGGATGCCGCTGAGTCGCCTTTCCAACTGCCGGAGTCGCACTTACCCACAGGATTCACCGGTCCCCCCTCTACCCAGATAGATACAAGTCTGGTAGCCTCCCAACCCGTGGGCCACAACATTTTGTGGGTTCGCGTGTTGTAGGGATTGCCAGCCTAGCCGGCGGCCACGACCGGCACCTTGAATTAGAGGGGGAGTGGGAGCGTGGAAGCGACTGAAACCACATGGTCCGATGAGCGGGTCGAGAAGCTTCGCCAGCTCTGGGGCCAGGGCATGAGCGCGAGCGAGATCGCCGACGCCTTGGGGAATGTCACGCGCAACGCCGTCATCGGCAAGGCGCACCGCCTTGGCCTGTCCGGCCGCCCGTCACCCATCAAGAAGAAGCCCAGCAAGGGCGCCACCATCCTGTCGCTGACCGAGCGCATGTGCAAATGGCCGGTGGGCGACCCGAAAAGCCCCGATTTCCATTTCTGCGGCAAGGCCGCCGTCCAGGGCCTGCCCTACTGCGCCGAGCACGCCGCCCTGGCCTACCAGCCCGCCAAGAAGCGCGACGACGACCGCAAGCTGGGCGTCGCCTGAGCGGGTACCAGATGTAGGGGGCTGGGGCCGTCGGCAGCCCCGCCCCTCATCGGGCCAACCAGTCCAGGAACCAGACCGCGGCGCCCACCATCAGCGCGTCGAACAGGGCCGCCACCAAGCTCATCAGCAGCCCGGCGACCACCGCCAGCCCGTCGCGGGCCAGCAATCCCAAACCGAACAGGATCACGCTGAGGCCCGGCAGCGTATTGCCCAGCGGGATCGGCAAGGCAATAAGCACGCCGTGCAGCAGCACCAGCACGCCCAGCAGGCGCAGCCACCCGGCCTCCGTCAGGTGGGACATGCGTTGCGGGCGCAGGCGCCTCTCCATCCATCGGACCGTCGGCACGGCCCGCCGTAACAGGTTGCCAACCCGCGACGCCTCTATCCGACGGCGGGCCAGCCATCCTGGCAGCCGCAATTCCCGGGCACCCAGGATCATCTGCAACGAGAGCAGTCCCAGCATGATGCCCGCCGGGATTCCGATGGGGATCCCGGGGGACGGGACCAGGGCGCAGACGCCCAGGATGACAAGCAGCAGGGCAAGGCCCTTGCCCTGCATCCGCTCCGCCAAGCCCTCCACAGTGACGGCCCCCTCGCCAAGCTCGTCGGCTAGGCGGCCAAGGCTTTCTGAAGGATAGGCGGACATCGGGGCTCCTGCGGCAGCTTCCCGAAGGTGGGGGCGCCCCTTCGGCCCGCAAGCCCGGCCCCACAAAAAGAAACCCCGGCCGCGAAGGGCCGGGGTCCTCGACTTTCGAATTCGAAACTCCGGGGCTTACAGCCCCATCTCCTTGCGCAGGTTCTCGTCGATCTTGGCCAGGAAGTCCTGGGTGGTCAGCCAAGGCTGGTCCGGGCCGATCAGCAGGGCCAGGTCCTTGGTCATGAAGCCGGACTCCACCGTCTCCACGCAGACCCGCTCCAGCGTCTTGGCGAACAGGGTGACTTCCGGCGTGCCGTCGAACTTGCCGCGGTAGTTCAGGCCCTGGGTCCAGGCGAAGATGCTGGCGATGGGGTTGGTGCTGGTGGGCTTGCCCTTCTGGTGGTCACGGTAGTGGCGCGTCACCGTGCCGTGGGCGGCCTCCGCCTCCACCGTCTTGCCGTCCGGCGTCATCAGCACGGAGGTCATCAGGCCGAGGCTGCCGAAGCCCTGGGCGACCAGGTCGGACTGCACGTCGCCGTCATAGTTCTTGGCGGCCCACAGGAAGTTGCCGTTCCACTTCAGCGCGCTGGCGACCATGTCGTCGATCAGCCGGTGCTCGTAGGTCAGGCCCTTCTCCTTGAACTTGTCCGCGAACTCGGTGTCGAACACCTCCTGGAACAGGTCCTTGAAGCGGCCGTCATAGGCCTTGAGGATCGTGTTCTTGGTGGACAGGTACACCGGGTAGCCGCGCAGCAGGCCGTAGTTCATGCAGGCCCGGGCGAAGCCGCGGATCGACTCGTCCACGTTGTACATGCCCATGGCGATGCCCGGGCCGTCGAAGTCGAACACCGTGTGACGGATGTTCGAGGTGCCGTCCTTGCTGGTGAAGGTGATGGACAGGCGGCCGGCGGACGGGATGATGAAGTCCGTCGCCTTGTACTGGTCGCCGAAGGCGTGGCGGCCGATCACGATGGGCGCGGTCCAGTTCGGCACCAGGCGCGGAACGTTCTTGCAGATGATGGGCTCACGGAAGACGGTGCCGCCCAGGATGTTGCGGATGGTCCCGTTGGGGGACTTCCACATCTGCTTCAGGTTGAACTCCTTCACCCGCGCCTCGTCCGGGGTGATGGTGGCGCACTTCACGGCGACGCCATATTCCTTCGTCGCCTCGGCCGCCTCCACCGTCACCTTGTCGTCGGTGGCGTCGCGGTGCTCGATGCCCAGGTCGAAGTATTTCAGGTCCACGTCCAGGTACGGCAGGATCAGGCGGTCCTTGATGAACTGCCAGATCACGCGGGTCATCTCGTCGCCGTCCATCTCCACGATGGGGTTGACGACCTTGATCTTCGGCATGGATACGCTCTCCCGGGCATCTCTTGGAAGTGGGTCGGGTTCGGACATGGCCCCCGACCGTGACGGCCGACCTTACCCCCAATCATCGAAAGGCCGCAACCTGACCCGACGCGCTTGGGGGCAGGTCAGAGCCGCGCGGTGTCCACCGCCTGCTGCGGCTCCGGCTCACGCCGAAGGGCCGGCAGGATGTCCTCCACCCGCTCGACGAAGGTGTAGAGCTGGTCAATGTCGCCGCGGCCGAAGCCGGTGTCCTTGAGGTGGGTCAACAGGTCCCGCAGGGGCTGCCAATAGCCGCCAATGTCGGCGATGATGATGGGCTTGTCGTGCAGCTTCAACTGCCGCCAGGTGATGATCTCGAACGCCTCGTCCAGGGTGCCCAGGCCGCCTGGCAGGATGATGAAAGCGTCCGAGCGCTCCACCATCATGCGCTTGCGGGTGTGCATGCTGTCCACCACATGCAGCTCCGTCAGCCCGGTGTGCTCCACCTCCAGCTTCTGGATATGCTCGGGGATGATGCCCACCACCTCGCCGCCCGCCGCCAGGGCCGCATCGGCCACGATGCCCATCAGGCCCACCCGGCCGCCGCCATAGACCAGTCCCAGGCCCCTCTCGGCCAGCGCGGTGCCCAGCGCGTGCGCGGCCTCCTTGTAGGACGGATCAACGGACCCGGAGGAACCGCAATAGACGCAGACGTTTCGGAGGGCGGTCATGGTGCTTCCTTCTGGTACCGAAAGTCGGGTGGCTAAGCCGCAGGTGGCAGGGCTTGCGCCATCCGGTCGGGGCGGGCACTCTGGCGGTGCGGGGACCCGGCCGGACGGCCCTACACCATCCACCCCGTGGAAACAAGACGGAGGGGGCCGAGGACCGGCCCCCTTTTCGGTGAGGAGAGACAGGATGACCCGTCGTTTCGGCATTACCACCGCCGGCGCCCTGCTGGCCGCGGCCCTGGTCGGCACCGTCGGCGTCGCCGTGGCCCAGGACACGGCGGAGGTGACGATCGAGCAGCGCAAGGCCAACTTCAAGCAGTTCGGCGGCGCCATGAAGGTGCTGAAGGGCTATGCCAAGGATGGGGAGGGCACCGCCGCCGACGCCTCCAAGGCCGCGCAGACCTTGGTGACCGTCGGTGCCGGCCTGCACACCTGGTTCCCCGCCGGCACCGCCGTGGGCGTGGGCAAGAGCGAGGCGCTGCCGGCCATCTGGACCAACATGGCCGATTTCGAGGCCAAGAACGCCAGCTTCCAGGCTGCCGCGAAGAAGCTGGCCGCGGTGAACTTCACCGACAAGGCCGCCACCGGCGCCGCCTTCGGCGAGGTCGGTGGCACTTGCAAGGCCTGCCACGACTCGTACAAGAAAAAGGACTGACCGCAGCCACAAGGGCCCGCCATGCCGAAGCGCCGTGTCACCGTCTGGGACCTGCCCACGCGGGTCTTCCATTGGGGCCTGGTCTTCTGTCTGGCGGGGTCCTGGTACACGTCCGGTGACGAGGACCGGCTGGAGACGCACCTGCTGTTCGGCTATGGGGCGTTGGCGCTGCTGCTGTTCCGGGTCGTCTGGGGCGTGGTGGGCAGCGACACGGCGCGGTTCGCCAGCTTCGTGAAGGGCCCGGCCGCCGCCTGGCTGCACCTGCGGCACCTGTTCGGGACCAAGGCGCTGGAGGCCCATGCCGGCCACAACCCGTTGGGCGCCTATGCGGTGCTGGCCTTGCTGGGGCTGGTGGCGGTGCAGGTGGGGTCGGGGCTGTTCCTGTCCGGCGGGGACATCGTGCTGGTGGAGGGCCCGCTCAGCCAGTATGTCGACCAGCGCACCGAGGACTGGCTGGAGACGGTGCATGAGACGGCCTTCATCCTGTTGCAGGTGATGGTGGCCGTGCATGTGCTGGCCATCGCCTTCTATGGCCTGTTCGCCCGGCGCGACCTGGTGGGGCCCATGCTGACCGGCCGGGCGGAGGTGGAGGGGGCGCCGCCACGCCTCGCCTCACCCCTGAAGGCGTTGCTGGTGGCGCTGGGGGCCGGCGGTGTGGTCTGGGCCCTGGCGACGCTCGCCTGAAGGGCTTACATCAGCGGAAGCCAAGGGAAAGCTGGCGGCGGCGGCCCCGGGCGGGTAGGCTGCCGCGTTCGTTTCCGTCGGGGGACAGTGTGAACCGGGCAATCCTTGCGGTGGCGGTGGTGGGCGGGCTGGCCGTGGCCGGCGGCGCCCTGTGGCTGTCCGGGGGGCAGGTGTCCGCCCCGGGGCAGGCGCCTGCGGGTATCGCCGCCGCGCCCGCGCCCCAGGCCCCCGCGGCGCCGACGCAGGCCCCGTCCGACAAGCCCAGCTTCGACGTGGTCCGGGTGGAGCCTGACGGGCGGGCCGTGATCGCCGGGCGGGCGGCGCCGGGCAGCAGCGTCACCCTGTTCGACGGCGCCAAGGAGCTGGGCAGCGTCACCGCCGACAGCCGGGGGGAGTGGGTCTACCTGCCCGACCAGCCCCTGGCGCCCGGCGGGCGGGAGCTGCGGCTGGAGGCCACCGGGCCGGACGGGCAGCGGCAGGACGGGCAGGGCACCGTCGTGCTGGTGGTGCCGGAGCGGAACCAGGACGTGGCCGGCCGGAAGCAGGGGGAGACCGGCGGCGCCCTGGCCCTGCTGACCGGGCCGGAGGGCGGGGCGTCCCGCGTGCTCCAGGCGCCGCAGGCAGGCGGGCCGCCGGGGGCGGTGAGCCTTGATGCCGTGGACTATGACCGGGCCGGCAACGTCACCGTGGGCGGGCAGGCCGCGCCGGGGGCGGAGGTGATGCTTTACCTGGACAATGCCCTGGTGGGCCGGGCCAAGGCGGACCCCGCGGGGCGCTGGAGCATCAGCCCGGGCCGCAACCTGGACCCCGGCAGCTATACCCTGCGGGCCGACCAGCTGGGGCCGGAGGGCAAGGTGGCCGGCCGGGCGGAGGTGGCCTTCGACAAGCGGCCCCTGCCGGAGAACGCCCTGGGCGACAAGGCGGTGGTGGTCCTGCCGGGGAACAACCTCTGGGCCATCGCGCGCCGGTCCTATGGGGAAGGGCTGCGCTACAGCCTGATCTTCCAGGCCAATGAGGGGCAGATCCGCGACCCGGCCCTGATCTATCCCGGCCAGATCTTCCTGCTGCCGCCGGAAAAACCAAAGAGTTAGGGGTTACAGGTACTGGCCCAGCACCCGCAGGTAGGGGCGGGCGTGTTGGAGGAACTGGACCGTTTCCCACATCAGGTCGTTGACCGTGAAGGAACCGGGGTGTTCGTGCTGGCCGAGCACCAGGATCTTCTGCTGTTCGTCCACCACGAAGCGGGCGCCGTTGATCCAACTGGCGGAGCGCAGGATGGCCTGCAGCTTGGCCCGCTTCTCCGGCGATTCGATGGTGTAGGGCATGTAGCCCACCTCCGCCCAGATCTGGAACAGGGTGGTCCCGTCCGGCTTGGGCGTGATCGCCACATGGAACAGCAGGCCGTCCAGGTAGAAGTGGTGGCGCGACGGTGGCGCCGGGCGGAGCACGATGACGTCCCCGTCCTCCTCCACCCGCACGGCCCCCGGCCCCAGGGGCAGGCCCTTCTCGACCTCCCGGGCCAGCTTGGCGACCATCTCCAGCGCCTGGGCCACGCGCAACCTCCCCACCGACCGAACGGATAGTGCTGATCCCTGATAGATCGGGGTGCCCCGCCGGGTCCAGCGATTTCCGCCATTGGCCCGCCAAGCCGCTGTTCTGCGCCCTTTCCTGTCCCGGCGGACAGGCGCATACTCCCGGAACCTCAGCCGCCCAGAGCCAGGACCCGCGTGGACGCCCAGACGAGCATCCCGTACCCCGACATCAGCCGCCTGCCGGACGACCAGGCCCAGGCCGTCAGCCGGCTCGTCCGGCTGGTGAACGAGCTGCGCCGCCGCCGCCCCGACCTGGACCGGGTCGCCGTCTCCACCGAGACGGCGCTGGACCGCCACGCCGCCCACCTGCTGGCCCAGCATATCGAGCGGCTGGGCCTGCCCTTCGAGCTGATGCTGAGCCCCTGGGACGGCCGCCAGTTCATGGAGGGCAAGGGCCATGACGGCCTGCCCGTGACCCCCGCCGCCCCCAGCCCGCCGGTGACCCCGGAGGCGGTGGCCGCCCGCGCCCGGGAACTCCGAGCTTCGCTCGGTCGCTAGCGTTCCCTCAGGCGCCGGGCGGGCGCATCCGCGCCCTTGGCTTACGCCGCCACGAGGCGGCGGGCCGGCGGTCGCCGGCCTGCGGCGACAAGCGCCGCCGCTCTGGTCAGGCGTTCTGCTGACCTTCCTCCTCCGCCAGCTCCCCCGCCAGGTCGGCGAACAGCCAGGGGTCGGCGGTCAGGCCCTGCGATTCGCAGATACGCACGAAGACCCGGTAGGCATGGCTGATGGCCACGTCCATTACGGCGCTGTCCGCCTCCTCACTGTGGCGGTCGGTGATGCCGCTCTCCTCCAACGTGCCCAGCACGTCCATCTCCGCAGCCTTCAGCACGGCTTCCATGGCCTGACGGTGAAGGGTCGACATCGCTCACATCCTTCCAATAGATCGGCTACCGGGGCCAACGGCCCGTCCTGCCCCAGGGATAACAGGGATCATGGGGCGAAAAAGCGGCATCCACGCAACGCAGCCCGTCCGGGTAGGCACGCCCCGGGGCCCGGGCCGGTGACGCGCGGTGACCTAAGGAGACCTTAAGGTGACCAAAGGTGACGCTTAAGGTGACGCGTGTCACATCCCAAGTACCTGACGCGACAGCGATTTTTGGCTTAACGAGACAAAGGAGACGCACCCGCGACGGTGTCACCTTTGTCTCCTTAACACATCCCCCGAACCCCACCATGCCCAAGACCCGGCCCCGCCCGGTGAGGGGCGGCGCGGGGGTGAGTGTGGCATGGGATAGGAAAATTGTCCAGTTGCAGGCCCTCGTCGGGCAACGGACAGCGGGTTTCTGGAACGCAGAGGACACAGAGGGCCGCAGAGGACACAGAGGGGCCGTGCCCCGTTGCCATCGGGCACGTCCGGGGAGGCTGTCGCGCCGCAGGCGCAAGCATTCTCATGCGATGGGTGGCCTTCAGCGACGGCCCCCCACGTCACCCGGTCCCCAGGATCAAGAAGCCCTCCCTGTCCTCTGCGGCCCTCTGCGTCCTCTGCGTTCCGAAACGAGCGACCCGCCTCGCGACCATCGTCGAAAGAGCCGTCACGACCCCCGCCGCGGCAGCAGCCACAGCAGCAGCACGCCCAGGGCCATGGCGGGGACGGCCGCCGTCCAGAGCTGGGGGAAGAAGAACCAGGGCGCCCCGTCCGGCGGGCCGAAGGGCGCGCGCAGCAGGGAGAGGATGAAGCCCCGGTCCGGGTTCATCCCGTGCGCCCAGGGCAGCGCCACCAACAGCACCGTCCCCCCGGCCACCACCAGCACCTTCGCCAGCGCCCGCACCCCCTCCACCAGACGCATGTGCCCCCTCCGCGCTTGCCGATCCTGTGTTGGGGTGGGTAATATGACCCGTGTTTCTTCCCGATTTGAGAGACATGAAAACCGGGAACCGTCTCGTGGTCAAGCCCGAGAACCCGGAGGAAACTCCGGATTATGGATGAGCAAACCAGACGCGGAGTGCGGATTCGGGAGTTGCGGAAGGCCCGACGCCTGACGCAGGAGGAGCTTGCCGGCCGCTCGGAGCTGGCCCCCGAAACCATTTCCGCCCTGGAGCGCGGCGAGAACCGCCCCAGCATGAAGACGCTGGAGAGCCTGGCCACCGCCTTCGCCATGCCGGTGCACGACCTGATCGCCTACATCGACGACCCCGACGACACCCCCCGCCGCCGGCTGGAACGGGAAATTCAGGACCTCTGCCGCCAGTTGGACGACAAGGCGCTGGAGCTGGTGCGGGGGCAGGTGGGCTGCGTAGTGGCGTTCCGCTCGTAGGTCGGATTAGCGGCTTGCCGCGTAATCCGACGGCAGGCGCCGTCGGCGTCGGATTACGGAGCCTCGCGGCTCCAAATCCGACCTACGGGGGTCATCTGACCTGCGTTGACACGGTGCGGGTGTGTGCCCATGCTCTTGTCATGACCCTTGCCCAGCATATCCAAGCCCTCAAGGGGCCGATCCAAGCGCTCGTGCCTTCGAGCGTGGGGGATGCCATGCCTGGACAGGAGTTGGTGGCTGCCCTGGGGGAGTTCAGGCGGGCGGTGGAACGGCTGGCGCGGGAGGCGGTGGCGGAAGCTCTGGGCACCCCGGGCCGCACCCTTGACGACCTAGACCAAGACGCCGACGCCCTGTTGGGGCTGGAGCAGGAGTTGCACGCGCGGGTGCGGCAGGCAGTCCAGCGGGCGGAAGCAGCCGGCGTTGCCACGGCACTGGTGGAGCAGGCCGAGGGGCAGGGGCTGGCAGCCCTGCGGGCCCTGCGGGATGCGCGTCTGCGTGTGGTCAAGGTCCATGCCGACCGGATGAATGCCCAGCAGGCCCCCGGGCCGGTGTTTGATGATGCGGATGCCGCGATCCGCTATCTGCGGGATCAAGCGGCCGAATGACTCCGCGGCGTGTGCGGTTCCGTCCGTCCTTCCTCCACGCCCGCAAGAAGCTGACCCCATCGCAACAGGCTGCCGTAGATACGGCCGTCCAGCACTTCATCAACCGCAGCAACGAGAACGCGCTGCGGGTGGAGTACAAACAAGGCCTGGATTGCTGGGCGTTCCGGGTGAACAGCGGCTGGCGGGTCTTCTATGTGCTGGTCAAGGAGATGGACGGGAAGGTAAGTGAGCTTTTCCATGTTGGCCCGCATGATGATTACGACACTGTGCGGGCGAAGGTGCCGCGGCATTGAGCCGTTGGCGCTACACATACCTTTCCATTGAACCTTCACTCAAATCCGAGTCAATGCTGCATACTAAAGAGTTGAAGAGTATGGCGCGCACTCCCTGATCACTAACTGCTCGGGATTGACAGAAACTACCATAATGGGTAACACCTTGGAGGTGATGAACTAGGAGCGTAGACGATGCGTGAATTTCATCTGTATCGTTTTCAGATTTTTCCAACGCAAACCGACATGTTCGATAAAACGCCGAGACCCCAGGATATACTCCGCGAAATGGTTGAGTCCAAGCCTGAAAGGCAGTTAAAGACGAAAACTTGGTTAATAGGTAACTACGAAAGCCTTTTTGACTCGATGTGTTTCTTTAAATTCGGCAAGAAATCCCACATTAAGGTTCCTAAATATAAAGATGGTGTTTTTTCTGAATATGACGATGAAGCCACGCCATTTACCGAGATATTCCTGGACTATGAGACAGAGGTTTGTGCCATTGCTCGGAAGAGTAGGGTTGCCGAAAGCGCCAACGGGATTGCTCGTCAATTAACTGCAGTCTTATTGCTTTCGCCGGTTGTTGAGAAATTCGGTGTGCAGTTCTATCTTGAGCCGATGAGAGATCCGCAGGGATTGATCGAGCGCCTGAGCCAGAATGTCGAAATACACAAGTTCTACTTTACAGTTCGGAAGCCGAACATTATTGACATGTCAGACTTTACTAACCCGTTGAAGCATTTAACCAAAGCAATGAGAGGCGATACGACCACGGCTGTGGTGGACGGTGTTGGCTTGAAAAACGATTTTGCAGTGGGGTTGACACGAGAAGCTGCTGCTTCGGGCCAAGATGCAGGCGCTGTATATCGAGAAGTTGGAAGCAAGAGAAAGCACAAAAAGTCATTAAGTAAAAATCCAGTTCTTGTAAGGGCGACTGAAGAAGAGGTTGCAGAACAGAAACATCAGATTGCACGTAGGATCAACAAAGCCTATGAAGACACCCGATATGGCTCTAAGAACGGTAGATAGGCAGTTCCCGCCTAACTTCTGGCGGTGGCTATTGGGTCGTGGATATAACTATCCCCAGTTCCTGCGCGCGTTTAGTCCTTGGATATACTTAGACCTGGGAATTAGCGTATGTTTCCCACTGGTCATAACCGCTTCACCAAGTGACGTAGCGAAGGCGGTAGTGCTCCCGCTTTCTGCTATATTCATCGGGTTAACGATCTCTTGGAGCGCAAACACCCAAGCATTAATTCTATCGAAAGAAGTTGTAGCTCTATCAGAATTAAACCCTGATGGCTTGGAAAACTATGTATTCCCTTTCCAATATGCAATATTGATCTTTCTAATCGCTACCTTATCTTGGGCGGCTCTTGCCACTGGTTATTTTGATCCTCCGTCAGGAAAAGCAGTGCCTACCTGGTCGCAGAGTTTGATCGCCGACGTAACTATCTTGGTTTGTACCTTTTTCGGATGCATTGCAGTTCGCACAAGCTGGCAAGTGGTCGGACTGGTGGCAACTATACAATTTGTAATTACTCAAATGCGCAAGCAAAATTTGGTCGAAACTGAAGAATTAGATGTCGAGAAACGTCAGATGCTGACATATATTGCGAGTCTACAGGAACAAATATTGGAAAAAGACGCCGCCAATCAAAAGAGCAAACCGCGCCAAGTGCTGCCGGCATCTAAAGATTAGAATGGCCTGCAAGATTTTAACTCATTTGTATTTAAAAAGTCGGGTTACGGCGCCTTTCGGCGCCTAACCCGACCGACGGTTCCTCAATCCCATAGCAGTTTAGCAAACCGTTGCCTCAGCTGCACCCCGTCGTTCCGCCGCAGGTGTCGCACTTCAGGCAGGTGCCGTTGCGGACCAGGGTCATGTTCTGGCACTCGGGGCAGGGGTCGCCCTCGTAGCCCTTGGCGCGGGCTTCGCGGATGCGGTCGGAGGCATGTCGGGCTTGGGGAGACACCCCCTCTCCCCGGTGGGTGTGGCCTGCTCCGGGGACCCCCTCACCCCAATCCTCTCCCCGGGGGGGAGAGGGGGAATGGGGGGCTCCGTCACCCCGGTGGGGAGAGGGGGCATGGGGGCCGGCGAAGGCGGTGGGGCCATCGGTGCCGGTGGCGGCGTAGCTGGCGTAGGCGGTGACGGCGGTCTTGGACTGGCCGCCGGGGAGGACGCGGAGGTTGGAGCGGACGTAGCCGGTGCTGGCGATGCGGGCCAGGGTCTCCGGCGTCACGTGGGCGTGGTGCGCGTGGTGGTGGGCATGGTCGTGGGCGGGCTCGGCCAGGTCGGCCTGGGCGTCGCCGCGGCCCATGGTGTCGGGCAGCAGGTCCTCCGGCGTGGCGTGGGCCAGGTCGTTGCGGCCGAGGTAGGAGATGGCCAGCTCCCGGAACACGTAGTCCAGGATGCTGGTGGACATCTTGATGGCGTCGTTGCCCTGGACCATGCCGCTGGGCTCGAACCGGGTGAAGGTGAAGGCCTCCACATACTCTTCCAGCGGCACGCCGTATTGTAGGCCGAGGCTGATGGCGATGGCGAAGTTGTTCATCAGGCTGCGGAAGGCAGCGCCTTCCTTGTGCATGTCGATGAAGATCTCGCCCAGGCGGCCGTCCTGGTACTCCCCGGTGCGGAGATAGACCTTGTGCCCGCCCACCATGGCCTTCTGGGTGTAGCCCTTGCGCCGGTGGGGCAGCTTTTCCCGCTCGCTGGCGCGGACGATCTTCTCCACCACCCGCTCCACCACGCGCTCGGTCACCTGCACGGTGCGGACGGCGGCGGGGGCCTCCAGGATGCGCTCGAGCGTGGTCTGCTCCTCCTCGGACAAATCCTCCTCATCCTCCTCCAGCACGCTCGCGTTCAGGGGCTGGGAGAGCTTGGAGCCGTCGCGGTAGAGGGCGTTGGCCTTGATGCCCAGGCGCCAGGACAGGAGGTAGGCGTCCTTGCAGGCCTCCACGCTGGCGTGGTTGGGCATGTTGATGGTCTTGGAGATGGCGCCGGAGATGAAGGGCTGGGCCGCCGCCATCATGCGGATATGGGCCTCGGCGCTGAGGTACCGGGTGCCGATGCGGCCGCAAGGGGAGGCGCAGTCGAAGACGGGCAGGTGCTCCACCTTCAGGCCCGGCGCGCCCTCCAGGGTCATGGCGCCGCAGACATAGGTGTTGGCGGCGTCGATGTCGGCTTTGGTGAAGCCCAGGAAGGCCAGCATGTCGAAGCTGAAATCATCCAGGCTGCTGGCGGGGATGCCCAGGGTGCCGGTGCAGAAATCCTCCCCCAACGACCATTTGTTGAAGGCGAACTTGATGTCGAAGGCGGACTTCAGCCCTTCCTCCAGCTTGGCGAGCTGGGCATCGCCGAAGCCCTTGGCGCGCAGCCGGTCATGGTTCACGCCCGGGGCGCCGGACAGGGTGCCGTGGCCGACGGCATAGCGCTCGATCCGGGCCACCTGCTCCGGCGTGTAGCCGAGCTTGGCCAGCGCCTCCGGCACCACGCGGTTGATGATCTTGAAATAGCCGCCGCCGGCCAGCTTCTTGAACTTCACCAGGGCGAAGTCCGGCTCGATGCCCGTGGTGTCGCAGTCCATCACCAGGCCGATGGTGCCGGTGGGGGCGATGACCGTGGCCTGGGCGTTGCGGTAGCCGTGCTTCTGGCCCAGGTCCAGGGCGCGGTCCCAGGCGCGGCGGGCGGCATCCACCAGGGCCGGGTCGGGGCACTGGGCGGCGTCCAGGGGGACGGGGGTGACGGACAGGGCCTCATAGCCACTTGCCGCGCCATGGGCGGCGCGGCGGTGGTTGCGGATCACCCGCAGCATGGCGTCCTTGTTGGGGACATAGCCGGGGAAGGGGCCCAGCTCCTCCGCCATCTCCGCTGACGTGGCATAGGCCACACCGGTCATGACGGCGGTGATGGCGCCGCACAGGGCGCGGCCCTCATCGCTGTCATAGGGGATGCCGGCGGCCATCAGCAGGCCGCCGATGTTGGCGTAGCCCAGGCCGAGGGTCCGGTACTCATAGGAAAGCTGCGCGATTTCCCGGCTGGGGAACTGGGCCATGAGGACGCTGATCTCCAGCACCACGGTCCAGAGCCGGCAGGCATGCTCGAACGCCTCGACGTCGAAGCTGCCGTCGCCGGGGCGGCGGAACTCCATCAGGTTCAGGGACGCCAGGTTGCAGGCCGTGTCGTCCAGGAACATGTACTCGGAACAGGGGTTCGAGGCGTTGATCCGGCCGGCGGCGGGGCAGGTGTGCCAGTCGTTGATGGTGGTGTCGAACTGCACGCCGGGGTCGGCGGACTGCCAGGCCGCATAGGCGATCTTGTCCCAGAGGGCGCGGGCCTTGAGGGTTTTGTGCGGCTTGCCGTCGGTGCGGCGGGTCAGCGTCCACTCCCCATCCTCCTCCACCGCCTTCAGGAAGGCGTCGGGCACGCGGACGGAGTTGTTGGAGTTCTGGCCGGAGACGGTCAGGTAGGCCTCAGAATCCCAGTCGGTGTCGAAGGTCTTGAGGTCGAACTCCGCGTAGCCCTGGCCGGCGAGCTGGATGGCGCGCTGGACATAGTTCTCCGGCACCAGGGCCTTGCGGGCGGCGAGGATGGCGCGCTTCAGGGCGCGGTTCTTCTGCGGGTCGAGGCGGTCCGCCTCCGGCCCGAAGCCCTCATTGCAGGCGGCGATGATGGTGTTGAGGTGCTTGCGCACCGTCTTGGAGCCGGTGACGAGGGCGGCGACCTTCTGCTCCTCCGTCACCTTCCAGTCGATGTAGGCCTCGATGTCGGGGTGGTCCAGGTCGACGGTCACCATCTTGGCGGCACGCCGGGTGGTGCCGCCGGACTTGATGGCGCCGGCCGCGCGATCGCCGATCTTCAGGAAGGACATGAGGCCGGAGGACTTGCCGCCGCCGCTGAGCCGCTCATTCTCCCCGCGGAGGCGGGAGAAGTTGGTGCCGGTGCCGGAGCCGTACTTGAAGAGGCGGGCCTCCCGGACCCAGAGGTCCATGATCCCGCCCTCATTCACCAGGTCGTCGGCGACGGACTGGATGAAGCAGGCATGGGGCTGCGGGTGCTCATAGGCCGACTCGGAGCGGGTGAGCTGGCCGGTGCGGAAGTCCACGTAGAAATGGCCCTGGCTGGGGCCGTCGATGCCATAGGCCCAGTGGATGCCGGTGTTGAACCATTGGGGGGAGTTGGGGGCCGCCATCTGGCGGGCCAGCATGTGCCGCAGCTCATCATGGAAGGCCGACGCGTCCGCCTCCGTGTCGAAATAGCCGCCCTTCCAGCCCCAATAGGCCCAGGTGCCGGCCAGGCGGTCGAAGACCTGGCGGGCGCTGGTTTCCCCCGATGTGGGCGTGTCGGCGCTGGCGGGGGCCTTGCGCCAGAGGAAGGAGGGGACGTCGTGCTCCTCCACGGGCTTCAGCGCGGTGGGGATGCCGGCCTTGCGGAAGTACTTCTGGGCCAGGATATCGCAGGCCACCTGGGACCAGTCGGCGGGGACCTCGATGTCCTTGGCCTGGAAGACCACGGAGCCGTCGGGGTTCCGGATCTCGCTGGTGGCGGTGCGGAACGGGATGCCCGCGTACGCGTCCTGGCCCTCGGTGGTGAAACGGCGCTCGACCCGCATTTCCTGTCCCCTGTGCCTGTGACGGGGGAGGGGGCGCGACGAGGCCCGTCAGCAGCACCCCTCCCCAAGATGCTGTAGCTAACAGGAGGCTAGGCCACGACGTCTCGCCCCTTCAACCACATTTTGGGGCCCTGGCCGATCGACATACCGGGTCTGGTGGGTGGTCGGGACAATGAGCGGCTGCTCGGAACCCGCGCGCCCGGCTGGGGTTGTGGGGGCTGGCCGGCCCGGCCCGTGGCATCCTGCGGACAGGCTGCCGCAGGGGGGCTTTGCAAGCACCCGGTTCGGTGGCAGGGTGCGCGGGCCTGCGACCTGCCCCCTTTTTGGCCAAGACTTGATGGACTCATCCGTGCACCCCCTGCCAAGCGGGCAGACCGAGCTTGAGGATACCCCCGACTCCGGAATCGCCGGGGCGGCCGGCAGCGGCAGTGGGCCGTCGGCCCGGATGAAGACCTGGACCGGCATCGCCACCGTGGTCTTCATCGTGGCGCTGCTGGGCGTGGCCGTGCACCACGTGATGGAGAAGGTGGACTTCGCGGAGGTCTGGGCCTACCTGACCGGCCTGCCCATGCAGGCGGTGCTGGAGGCGGTGGCCATGACCGCCGCCGGGTACCTGGTGCTGACGCTCTATGACGTGTCGGCCCTGCGCTTCCTGAAGATCAGGGTGCCCTACAGCACCACCGCGCTGGCCAGCTTCGCCGGCTATGCCATCAGCAACAATGTGGGCTGGGCCGTGATCTCCGGCGCCGGGGTGCGGTACCGGGTCTATTCGGTGGCGGGGCTGCGGGCGGCGGACGTGGCGAAGGTGCTGGTGTTCAGCACCACCACCTTCACCCTGGGCGTCACCTTCACCGGGGCGATCGGCATGCTGGTGGGGCCGCACCCGGTGGCCACCATCCTGAGCATCCCCGACCTGGCGGTGCAGCTCATCGCCGGGGCGAGCTTGGCCTTCCTGCTGGCGTTGTGCGTCATCGCCGGCGTCACCCACAAGCCGGTGAAGCTGTGGCGCTGGAGCTTCTCCACCCCGTCCAGCAAGGTGGTCATCAGCCAGATCGTCATCGCGTCGGTGGAGATCGTGCTGGCGGCGGCGGCCCTCTGGGTGCTGATGCCGCCTGACCATGAGGTGAGCTTCGGCGGCTTCCTGGGCGTGTTCAGCGCGGCCCTGGTGGTCAGCATGGTCAGCCACGTGCCCGGCGGCCTGGGCGTGTTCGAGTCCATCATGCTGCTGGGCCTGTCGGTCCAGGGGGCCTCCGCCGGCGCCGTGCTGGGCGCCCTGCTGGCCTTCCGCGCCGTGTATTATGTGCTGCCCCTGGCGGTGGCGGGCCTGCTGATGCTGGCCTGGGAGGCCAAGGCGCACGGGAAGCGGATGCTGGCGAAGCGGCGGTAGGGCTGCCCATCCGTGCGGGACAGTGGACGATGCCGCGACGCGGTGCCATAGTCCGCGCGTCCGGGCGGGGCTTGCGTACCGCCCGGCGTGAACGCATGTTCACGGGAAGAGCTTACCCCCGGGGACCCGGCAACGGGTCCTTGTCCCCTTGGGCCCAGAACGGACGGCCATGAAGAACCGTGTCTCCTTCGTCACCTGGATGGCCAACATCCATATCAACCTCCTGACCTGGCGCCTGGGCGTGCTGGTGGGCACGGACAAGGCCGGCAACCGGTACTACCGGGAGAAGAAGGCCCGTGCCGGCATGCGGGAACGGCGCTGGGTCCTGTACAATGGCGAGCCCGAGGCGTCGAAGGTCCCGCCGGAGTGGCATGGCTGGCTGCACCACACGGTGAAGGAGCCGCTGGGCGAGAACAGCCCGTTCCACAAGCCGTGGCAGAAGGAGCACCTGCCCAACCCGACGGGCACCCTGCAGGCCTACCGGCCGCCGGGCCACCTGTTCGAGGGGGGTGAGCGGGCCCGCGCCACGGGCGACTATGAGCCCTGGACGCCGTCCTGAGCGTTGGCCGATCGGCCCTGAGATGTGTTCGACCAGGGGCACCCGCGCCGTGGGTGCCCCATTTTTCCGGAACTGAACGGACCTTCCCATGCGCAGGAACGTGATCGAGACCGTGCTCGGCGCCGTCGTGCTGGTCGTGGCCGGCTTCTTCCTGTTCTTCGCCTACACCTCCGCCGACCTGCGGCCGGTGCGCGGCTATACGCTGGAGGCCCGGTTCAGCAGCACGAGCGGCCTGTCGGCCGGGTCCGACGTGCGGATCAGCGGCGTGAAGGTCGGCACGGTCACCGGGCAGACCCTGGACCCCAAGTCCTTCCAGGCCGTGGTGTCCATGGAGATCGACCCCACCGTGCAATTGCCGCGCGACACCTCTGCCGCCATCGCCAGCGAGAGCCTGTTGGGCGGGCGCTACCTGCAGCTCCAGCCCGGGGGCGAGGAGGAGATGCTGAAGGCCGGCGAGCGGATCGAGTACACCCAGAGCGCGGTGAACCTGGAAGAGCTGCTGGGCCGCTTCATCTTCAGCGCCAGTGGCGGCGGCGGCGGTGGGCAGGGTGGCGACGCGGCGCCGCCGGCCGGCGGGCAGCAGGGGGCGGCACCCCCCACCCAGGGATCTCCGGGCGGCCTGCTCGGGGGGCAGTGACATGGCGCCCGGCGGGGATGGCCAGGTCTGGGACGCTGGCGGCTATGGCCGGGACTACCGGTTCGTGGCCGACATGGCCCGCGACCTGCTGGGCTGGCTGGACCCGAAGCCGGGTGAGCGGATCCTGGACCTTGGTGCCGGTGACGGGGAGCTGACGGCGGCCATCGCGGCCACCGGCGCCAGCGTCCTCGCGGTGGATGGCTCCGCCAGCATGGTGGAAGCCTGCCGTGCCCGCGGGCTGGACGCCAGGGTGGTGGACGGCCAGTCCCTGCCGTTCCGCGACGAGTTCGACGCGGTGTTCAGCAACGCGGCCCTGCACTGGATGACCGACGTGGAGGCAGTGGCGGCCGGCGTGTTCCAGTCGCTGAAGCCGGGAGGCCGCTTCGTGGCGGAGATGGGCGGGGCCGGCAACGTCCGCAGCGCCCAACGGGCCCTGATAGAGGCGCTGGACCGCCGCGGGCTGGACGGCGCCGCGGCCGACCCCTGGGTCTTCCCCAGCATCGGCGAATATTCCTGCCGCCTGGAGGAGGCCGGGTTCCGGGTGGAGCAGATGCTGCTGTTCCCGCGCCCCACGCCCGTGCCTGCCGGGGTGCGCGCCTGGCTGGAAACCTTCGGCGGCAGCTTCACCGCCCTGCTGCCCAAGGCCGAGCGGGGCCCTTACCTGGACGAGGTGGCGGCGGCCATCGAGCCGGGCCTGACCGGGCCGGACGGGACTGCGGTATTGGACTATGTCCGGCTGCGGTTCCGGGCGGTGCGGCCATAGAGTTGCCATCTCTGCGGACAAACATCGGGTCGCTCCAACCCGTCATTCCCGCGAAAGCGGGAACCCAGGGTGGCAGTGCGCCTTGCCCTCCGGCGTGGCGGGCATGAACCATACCGTGGTGATCGTGATCCTGGGTCCCCGCTTCCGCGGGGATGACGGAAAAGGGATGTGAGGCAGATGGCACGGATGATGGCGATGGCAGTTGGTCGGTGCGGCACCCGGGCCGGTGTGGCCGCCCTGGTCTCCGCGCTTCTCGCGCACCCCGCTCAGGCCCAGACCACGCCCGCCGCCCCGCCGGCCTCGACCGCGGTGGACCGGCCGGCCCCGCCGCCGCCGCCGGCGCGCAGCTTCGAGGACATGCCGGTGGTGGTGTTGCAGGGGTTGGACAAGGTGACGGCCCGGACCAACACCTTCACGGCGAAGGTGGGGGAGGCGGCGACCTTCGGGAAGCTGACCATCCTGGTGAAGGCCTGCAAGAAGGCCCCGCCCATCGAGCCGCCGGAATCCGCCGCCTTCCTGCAGGTGCAGGAGCAGAAGCCGGATGAGGGCGTGGTGCCCGTGTTCGACGGCTGGATGTTCGCCAGCAGCCCCGCCCTGTCGGCGATGGAGCACCCGGTCTATGACGTCTGGGTCAAGGATTGCAGGAACCCGGACACCAAGGCGTCCTCCGGCACGTCCAACTGAAAGCGGCCCTCGCGCTTGAGCGCGTCGGCCAACTGCCTGCGGTAGCGGTGGCGGGGGATGTCCTCCGCCCCGAACTGGGACAGGTGCTTGGTCACGAACTGGGTGTCCAGCAGGGTGAAGCCGCCGGCCTTCAGCCGGGCCACCAGATGGACCAGGGCCACCTTGCTGGCGTCATCGGCACGGGAGAACATGCTTTCCCCGAAGAAGGCGCCGCCCAGGGACACGCCATAGAGGCCGCCCACCAGCTTCCCGTCCTGCCAGCTTTCCACCGAATGGGCGTGGCCCATGGTCTGGAGCAGGCAATAGGCATCCAGGATGCCCTGGTTGATCCAGGTATTCTCCCGCCCCGGGGCAGGCTCGGCACAGGCCAGCATCACGTCACGGAAAGCCGTGTCCACCCGCACCTCATAGGTGCCCTGGCGGATGGTGCGGCGCAGGCGCTTGGGCACGTGGAACCGGTCCAGGGGCAGCACGCCCCGCCAGGGCGGGTCGAACCACAGCAGCTCATCCGACGTGGCACTCTCTGCCATCGGGAAGACCCCGACCGCATAGGCGCGCAATAGCAGGTCGGGCGTGAGCGTGTTCATGGGGACGTGGCATCCACGGCGGCACTGGGCCTTATTCCTAGCAAAACCTGAGCCCCCGGCAACCGGTCACGGAAAGTTCAAGCGTCGGTGACGGAACTGTCGCACTCGCCCCCTAGATCGATGGGGGTACCGCGCCCCGGGTTCCGATGGCGGCGTGGCCGTACGCGCTTGGCCCGGACCGGGCCCGCCGGAGACAGGAACCATCGCCATGACCGCATTGATGCTCTCTCCCGGGGCTGATGTCAGGGATGTAACGCCTGATGAGGGCGGATGGCTGGCGCGGCTTTCGATCGTGACCCGCATCGGGGCGCTGGTGGGGGCGGCGCTGCTGACCGTCCTGCTGACCAGCGGCCTTTTCCTGGTCGGTGACGCCAAGCGGCAGGCCGCGACGGGACGGATGACCGGGCTTTCCGCCCTGGCGGAGTCGGCGGCGACCCTGGACCGCAACGCCATGGCCTTGCAGGCCGTGGTGGCCGGCTTCCTGCGCGACCGCGACCCGGGCGCGGGGGAGGCGTTCCGGCAGACAATGGCGCAGGCGACCCGGTCCCTGGAGGCCGTGCGGCAGGACCCGGCGGCCGCCCCGGCGCGGGAGACGCTGGACGGGGTGGCGGCCCGGCTGGCCGAGGCGGCGGAGTTGTTCGACAGGTTGTATGAGCAGACCCGGGTGGTGGGCTTCAGCGACACCGACGGGCTGCGGGGCCGGATGCTGAAATCCTCTGGCGCGGTGCAGGAGGAGCTGAAGAAATGGCCCGCGGACATGGCGGCCATCCTGCTGATCGGGATGGGCGAGATGCGGGGGGCGGAGAAGAGCTTCCTGATGTCCGGCGACCCGTCGTTCCTGGGGCTCCACCGCAAGGCCTATAACGAGTTTGGCTTCAACCTGCCGGTTTCAAAGTTGGACGAGGCGACAAAGGCCACCTTGAACACGCTGGTGACGGCCTACAGGCAGGACATGGTTGCCTTCGCCGAGGCGACGGAGAAGCAGCAGGCTGAGCTGAAGGCCTTCCAGGGAGCGTTCGGGGCGGTGCGGCCGCTGGTGGATGGGCTGTTCACCTTCACCCGCCAGGGGCTGGACGCCGCCAAGGCGGAGGAGGAGGCGATCCGGGCGGGGACGCAGCGGGTGACCCTGGCGGTGGCCGGGGTGCTGGTGGCCCTGTTCTGCGGCCTGTCCCTGCTGCTGGTCCGCTCCATCACCCGGCCGCTGGTGGAGATCGAGGGGGCCATGGAGGTGCTGGCCGGGGGCGGGCGACTGTCCCTGATCCCCGGCATCGGCCGCCAGGATGAGATCGGCGACATGGCCAGGGGCATCGACGTGTTCCGCCGCAATGCCGAGGAGGTGGAGCGGCTGAAGGTGGAGGAGCGGGAGCGGGAGCGGCTGCACCGGCAGGAGTTCGCCGACCGGTTCAGCGGCTTGTCCGCTGCCATCGAGCGCGAGGTGGCCGGTACGGTGGAGGCGGTGCTGGCGGAGGCGGGGGCCATCGCCGGCCTGGCCCAGCGGATGAACGAGGCGGCCCAGCGCACGGGGGAGCAGAGCCGCGGCGTTGCCGGTGCGGCGGAGGATGCCACCGGGAACGTGCAGGCCGTCGCCGCGGCGACGGAGGAACTGGCCGCCAGCTCCCGCGAGATCGGGCGTCAGGTGGAAAGCGTGGCCGGCATCACCCATGAGGCGGTGGCCAAGGGGGAGAAGACGCGGGCCATCCTGGCGGAGCTGGCCGAGGCGGCCCGGACCATCGGCCGGACGGCGGAGCTGATCGGCGACATCTCCGGCCAGACGAACCTGCTGGCCCTGAACGCCACCATCGAGGCGGCACGGGCCGGGGAGGCGGGCAAGGGCTTCGCGGTCGTGGCGAGCGAGGTGAAAAGCCTTTCCACCCAGACGGCCAAGGCGACGGAGGAGATCGCCACCCGGATCGCCGCCGTGCGCCAGACCACCGACCGGGCCATCCGCGACATCGCCCAGCTTTTCGACGTGATCGGGCGGGTGGACCACATCGCCGGCAGCATTGCCAGTGCCGTGACCGAGCAGGGCAGCGCCACCGAGGGCATCAGCGCCAGTGCCGCCAGCGCTGCCGCAGGCACCATCGAGGTGTCGGACAGGATCCGCACCGTGGCGGAGGACGCGGGCGCCGCCCGCACCTTGGCCGACGACCTGGACCGCAAGGCGGCGGCGGTGACCGCCCAGGTGGCCAGCCTGCGGGAACGGCTGGTGGCCATCCTGGAGGGGAGCCGGGCGGCCTGATATCCTTGTTCCACGCCGCTTGTGCTCAAGAGGCCGCTGCGGGCCGCGGCGGCTGGACGAAGCGCTGGTAGAGCCAGCCGATGCCGATCAGGCTGGCGCCCAGGCCGAAGAAGGACAGGATGCGCAGCAGGCCTTCCAGGTCCGCCATGTCCAGGAGGAAGACCTTGGCCACGGTGAGCATCAGCACGGCCAAGGCCGCGTAGCGGGCGGCGGAGAGCCGCAGGCGGATACCTGCCGCCAGCAGGCCCAGGGCGAAGAGCAGCCAGAGGACGGAGTAGGCGTAAAGCTCCCCGTCGCCGATGCCGTTGCCGACATAGAGGTACCGGCCTTGGAAGGCCTGGCGGACTTCCAGCGACAGGCCGGCGAAGGCCAGAAGCAGCGCGGCCGCGGCAGCCAGGGTGCGGGCGCGGCCCCCCGCCGGCCAGAGCCGGGCGCCCAGGAGCAGCAGGGGAACGGGGGCCAGGTAGGCCAGCAGGACCAGGTTCAGCACGGGCCAGGGACCCACATCCTCCCCCGTCCAGAGCGGGTTCTGGACCAGGAGTTGCAGGACCAGGACATGCAGGCCGGCGAGGACGAGCAGGGCACGGCTTCCCCACAGGAGCACCGTGGGCAGGTGGCGCCGGCCCGCCAGGCCCGCGGCGGTGGCGAGCCAGGCGAGGCTGCGCAGGGACAGTTCCAGCAGGTCCCAACTCTTGCCGCGCAGGCTGCCGTCGGTCCAGGCCTTCACGGCCAAGGCGGGCAGCACGACGGCGAGGACGAGGCTGCCCACCTGCAAGGCGGCCCGCGCCGGGCTGTCGGGCGACAACTGCCGGGCTGCCCACCAGAAGGCCAGGGCCGGGATGCCATAGCCCCAGAGCACCCAGGGGAACGGCGTCCAGACCGGGTAGTCCAGTACGTCCTGGTTAAGCAGCAGGCGGGACAGGACGATGGCGGCCACGGCGTTGCTGCCCCAGGCCGGCCAGGTGAGGCCCGTCCGGCGGCTCGCCAGGGCCGCCAGCGGGGCAAGCAGGGACAGGGCGACGGTCAGTGGGGCCTGGTCGAGCTGGGTGACCAAGGTGAGGGCGGCGGCGGCCAGGGCAGTGGCGGCATGGGCCTCCGCCGCGGGACGCCAGCCTCGGCGCAGGGTGAAAAGGGCGAGCGAGGCCAGGGCCGCGGTGAGCAGGAGCAGGGGCGGGAGCCAGGCCCAGCCTGTGACCTCCCCCTCCCACCGGGCGTAAGCGGTGGCGGCGAGGCCCAGGGGGACAAGGCCGGACAGCAGTGCCCAGGCGCGGGCGGGCCGGCGGTGGCGGAGGAGGGCCAGCGTGCCCAACGCCAGATAGGCGATGCCGAATCCGCCGGCGACAAGCAGCCGGGTGCCGGGGGTGGGGCCGGTGGGGACGGCTTGGTAGAGGCCGACACTCACCAGGGTCAGCAGCCCCGCCGCCAGGGACAGGCGCCAGCGTCGGGGTTCGGTGGCCGCGAGGGCGAGGAGGAGCAAACCCACCAGGATCGTCGCGGCCCAGCCGGCGGCGGACCAGTCCGACACCCCCGCCAGCACCACGGCGAGGACGGTGGCAAGCCAGCCGGACGCCTCTGCCATGCCGGCGGCGAGGCGGCGCTTGGCCCGATTCCCTAGGGTTGCCCAGGTCACCAGCGGGGGCACCGCCAGCACGTAGAGGAGCGCTGCCCAGTCGGCCGCTCCCCGTGGGAACAGGTGCAGCAGCCCTACCGTCCAGACTGCGTGCCCAGCCAGGACGGGCAGCGCCAGCCAGGGGGTGCCGAGGCGGCGGGCTGCCGCCAGGGTCGCGATGGTGAGGAGCAGCAGCCAGGCCAGAAGGGTCCAGGCGGACGGCGTGTCGGACGGGATCAGGGCGGGGAAGGCCAGGCCTCCCGCCAGCCCCAGCAACGCGACCAGGGCACCGTGCCGCAGGGCCAGGCCCTGTGCCGCAAGACAGAAGGCCGCCAGGGCGACGAAGGTCGTGGCGGGGCCCAGCAGGTCATGGAGGGCGAAGGAGGCGTAGATGGCGGCAGAGGCGATGGACAGGCCCGCCGCCACCAGCGCCGACGGCACCTGGTCGCCGCGGATGCGGCCCAGGTCGCGGGCCAGGGGCCGGCGCCGCAGCCACTCCCCACCCAGGACAAGGGCGAGGCCCAGCAGCACCGCCAGGGTCATCCGGGCGGCGGGGCCGAGCAGGCCTTGCTCGATGGCGTAGCGGGCGAGGAAGACGCCCCCCAGCGCCAGGGTCAGCCCGCCCAGCCACACCAGCCAGCGGGAGGCAAAGGCCTGCTCCAGGGAGGCGCCGTCCTCGGCTTGCTCGCGGGCGGCGACGGGTGGCAGGACCGGCGTGGCCGGCGCGTGCTCCTGCGCCTCCTCATCGGGGATATCCCAGCGCGGATGGCGGCGGGACTGCGGGGGCCAGGAGCCGGCGGCTGCCGGGGTGGCCTCCGGCATGGGCTGGGGCGGCGGCTCTCCACCGATCACGGCCTGGAGCCGGGCCACCTCCTGCCGCAAGGCGGCCACGTCGCGCTCCAGCCGCCGGTTGGCCCGGAAGGCGAGGGCGCCGAGGATCGCGCCGATCAGGAGGAGGAGGTCCAGCATCCAGAGATCATCCGACACGACGCGCACTCCGGAAAGCGCGGGGGTGGGGTAACGCGGGGACGGTACATGCGGGGTGAACGACGTTCAAGACGCTGCGTGGGCGGAAACGAGAAGGGCCCGGCGTCGCCGCCGGGCCCCGGTCGCTGGCTGGGAAGGGACGGTCAGGAGGACCGCCGCTTCATCCATTCTTCCATCCACTTGATGTCGTACTGGCCGTTGATGAAGTCCGGCTCGGCGATGATCTTCATGTGGAGGGGGATGGAGGTGTCCACGCCCTCGATCACGAACTCCTCCAGGGCGCGGCGCAGGCGCATCAGGCATTCGTTGCGGCTGTTGCCGTGCACGATCAGCTTGGCGATCATGCTGTCATAGTGCGGCGGCACCCGGTAGCCCACATAGAGGGCCGAGTCCACCCGCACGCCCAGGCCGCCCGGGGCGTGGTACTGCTTGATCTGGCCGGGGGAGGGCATGAAGCTCTCCGGGTGCTCGGCGTTGATCCGGCACTCGATGGAGTGGCCGTTGAAGCGCACGTCCGCCTGGGTGATGCCCAGGGGCGCCCCGGTGGCGACCTTGATCTGCTCCCGCACCAGGTCCACGCCGGTGATCATCTCCGTGATCGTGTGCTCGATCTGGAGGCGGGTGTTCATCTCGATGAAGTAGAACTGGCCGTTCTCGTACAGGAACTCCATCGTGCCGGCGCCGCGGTAGCCCAGCAGCTTGGCGGTGCGGGCGGCCAGGCTGCCCACCTTCTCCCGCTCCTCGGCGTTGAGGGCGGGGCTGGGCGCCTCCTCCACCACCTTCTGGTGGCGGCGCTGGATGGAGCAGTCACGCTCCCCGAAATGCACCACGTTGCCGTGGTGGTCGCCCAGCAGCTGGATCTCGATGTGGCGCGGGTTGGCCAGGTACTTCTCGAGGTAGACCTCGTCGTTGCCGAAGGCGGCGCGCGCCTCGCCCCGGGCGAGCTGGTAGGCCTCCCGCAGCTGGTCGCGGTCCCAGGCCACCTTCATGCCCTTGCCGCCGCCGCCGGCCGCGGCCTTGATCAGGACGGGGTAGCCGATGCTGTCCGCCACGGACGCGGCGACCTCGAAGCTCTCCACCGGGCCGTCGGAGCCGGGGACGCAGGGCAGGCCCAGGCCGATCACCGTCTTCTTGGCGGTGACCTTGTCGCCCATGATGCGGATATGCTCCGGCGTCGGGCCGATCCAGGCGAAGCCGTGCTCGATCACCATCTCGGCGAACTGGGCGTTCTCGGCCATGAAGCCGATGCCGGGATGGATGGCGTCCGCACCCGTGATGGTGGCGGCCGACAGGATCGCCGGGATGTTCAGGTAGCTTTCCTTCGCGGCCGGCGGGCCGATGCACACGCTCTCATCCGCGAGGCGCACATGCATGGCGTCGGCGTCGGCGGTGGAGTGCACCGCCACGGTCTTGATGCCCATCTCCCGGCAGGCGCGGTGGATGCGCAGCGCGATCTCACCGCGGTTGGCGATGAGGACCTTCTCGAACAGCCCGTCCTGCATCGCCATCACTCGATGACCAGCAGGGCTTCGCCATACTCGACCGGCTGGGCGTCCTTCACCAGCAGGTCGGTGACGGTGCCGGAACGCGGGGCCTTGATCGGGTTCATCACCTTCATGGCCTCGATGATCAGGATCGTCTGGCCGGCCTTCACCGTGTCACCCGCCTTCACGAAGGGGGCGGCGCCGGGCTCCGGCGCCAGGTAGGCGGTGCCGACCATGGGGGACTTCACCGCGCCCGGGTGCTGGGCCGGGTTGCCGGCGGGGGCGGCCGGGGTCGCGGCGGCAGGCGCCTGGGCCGCCGCGGGCATGGCGGCCGGCATGGGCGCGTAGGCGAGGGTGGGGGCCTGGGGCACGGCGCGGGTCAGGCGGATGCGGCGCTCACCCTCCGAATACTCCATTTCGGTCAGGCCGCTGTCCTGCAGCAGCTTGGCCATGGTGCGGACGAACTCGGCATCCAGATCGAAGCTCGACATGGTCTTCTCAACCTTCTTCTCAGGCCCGGAATCGCTCACGGCTGGGCCTGGGCGTCGATCAGGCGGGACACCGCCTGCAACGCCAGGACGTAGCCATGCGAACCGAAGCCGCATATGACCCCCTTCGCGATCGTCGACACGTAGGAATGGTGCCGGAACGGCTCACGACGGAAGATGTTGCTCAGATGCACCTCGACGACCGGGAGGTCGACGGCCGCGAGGGCGTCGAGGATGGCGATGGAGGTATGGGTATAGGCACCGGCGTTCAGGATGATGGCGTCGTGCTCGCCGCGCGCCTCCTGGATCCAGGTGACCAGCTCCCCCTCATGGTTCGACTGCCGGAAATCCAGGTCCAGGCCGAGGCGGGAAGCCTCCACCCGGCAGAGGGCCTCCACGTCGTCCAGCGTTTCCCGCCCATAGACATGGGGCTCCCGCGTGCCGAGCATGTTGAGGTTCGGCCCATTGAGGAGGAGCACGGACGGCTGGATCGCCACGGGATCGGTACCCTGGAGGTGTCACGACAGGCGGCGGCTTTATAGCACGCGGCCCCGCGGGGGCAAGGCGCGTGAACGGCAGCCGTCCGCCCCGCAGACGCCGGTGACCTTCGCGGGACGGGAAGGGGGCCGGCCGCCCCCATCCAGCCTCAGCCGCCCCGCTTGGTGCCGGCGGCCTTCGCGTCTTCCCGCGCCGAGGCGAAGACCAGGGCGAACTGGTCCTTCTCGATGGCGCCGGGGATCAGCGTGTCGCCCACGACGAAGCCCGGGGTGCCACGGATGCCGAGGGCCGAGGCCAGGGCCTTGTTGTCCTCGATCTCCCTGGTGATGGCGGCATCTTCCATGTCCTTGCGCATCTTCGCCACGTCAACGCCCGCCGTCTTGGCGGCGGCGTCGATGGCGGCGCTGTCCAGCCGGCCGGCGTTGGACATCAGGGCGCTGTGCATGGCCTCATACTTGCCCTGCTTCGCGGCGGCCAGGGCGGCCTTCGCGGCTTCCTCCGAGGAGGGGGCGAGGATGGGGAATTCCTTGTAGACGACGCGGACCTTGCCGTCGGCCTTCACCGCCTCCACCCGCTCCGGGTGGGCCTTCTTGCAGTAGCCGCAGTTGTAGTCGAAGAATTCCACCAGCGTGACGTCGCCCTTGGGGTTGCCGCCCACCGGGCTGGTGGGGCTGGCGACCAGCTTGTCGCGATTCGCCTTCAGCGCGTCGGCCTGGGCCTGCTCGGTGGCCTGCTTCTCCCGCTTGTCCAGCTCCTGCACCGCCTCCAGGATGATCTCCGGGTGGGCCAGGATGTACTCGCGGACGATCTGTTCCACGGCAGCCCGGTCCAGGGGCTTGGCGCCTTTGTCCTGGGCGAGGGCCGGGGCGGTGGCCGGCAGGGCCGCCACGGCGGTGAGCAGCAGGGCGCGGGAAACGGCGCGGCGGAACGGTGTCATGGGCAGGTCCATCGGAATCGGGCGTGTCAGGGCCGTGGAACGGGCGGCGCAGCTTGCGCATGCGCCGTGTGGGGTGCAACCGGAAAGCGGGGCCGCGGGTTGCCTGGTGCCCTCCGGACCCTGCGAAACGGACCGCTGCCCGGGGTGGCACATGGTGCTTGCCTAGCCAACCGTGGTATGCCGAGATATGCGAGCCTATGCGGCCACGGCCTACGCTGGTAGTCTGGCTTTCCAACTTGGGCCGGCGTTGCGGCGGAAGTGTGACGGAAGGACCCCCACCCTTGGACGGTTACCTGGTTCGTTCCTGCCCGGTGGGGCGCAAGGTCGGGGTGCCCGGGGCGCCGGCCCACAACATGGCGGCTGGGGGGCTCGATGACCGCCGGTGACGATTTCCTGTTCCAGGACGAGCCGGTGGAGGCCCCGCCGGCGCCGGCTGCCGTGGCCAAGCCCTGGCTGATCCTGATCGTGGACGACGACCCCGAAGTCCACGCCATGACCCGGCTGGTCATGAAGAAATTCGCCTACAACGGCCGGCCGGTGCAGTTCCTGTCCGCCTATTCGGCGGAAGAGGCATTGCAGATCCTGCGCAACGACCCCGGCATCGCCATGATCCTGCTGGACGTGGTGATGGAGACGGACGATGCCGGCTTGCGCCTGGTGCCCCGCATCCGGGAGGAGCTGGGCAATGACGCCGTGCGTATCATCCTGCGGACCGGCCAGCCCGGCCAGGCGCCGGAGGATGCGGTCATCCACGGCTACGACATCAACGACTACAAGGCCAAGACGGAGCTGACGGCCCAGAAGCTGGGGACCGCCACCGTGGCCGCCCTGCGGTCATACGAGCACATCACCGCCCTGCAACGGTCCCGCCAGGGGATGGAGCGCATCATCGGCGCCTCCACCCAGATCTTCACCCTGCGCACCGTGGACCGCTTCGCCGAGGCGGTGGTGCGGGAGCTGTCGCGGGTGCTGGACCTGCCGGAGGACGGGCTGATCTGCGTGCCCCGCGGCCTCGCCAAGTCCGACGCGCAGATCCTGGCGGGCAGCGGTCGCCATGCCGGCAGTGCCGGGATGCCGCTGGTGGCCACCACCGACCCGGAGCTGGCGGATGCCGTCCTGACGGTGCTGCGGGAGCGGCGGCACGATTACGGCGATGACCGCGTGATCCTGTGGCTGCGCACGGCGGACGGGCGCGATGCCGCCGCCTGCCTGCACAGCGGCCGGCCGCTTGACGAGCTCGAGCGGCGGCTGGCCGAGGTGCTGGTGGCCAAGATCTCCGTCGGGTTCGACAACCTGCACCTCTACGACCAGCTCAAGAAGGCCCACAAGGCCACGGTGATCGCCCTGGCGGGGTTGGCCGAGTACAAGGACCCGGACGGGGGCGGGGACCACGTGCTGCGGCTGTCCCGGCTGGTGACGGAGATCGCCTTCATCCTGCGCACGGACCCGGACTATGCCGCGCAGGTCGACGACGAGTTCCTGGACCTGATCACCATGGGGTCCATGCTGTACGACATCGGCATGGTGGGTGTGCCCGACCGGGTCACCATGAAACAGGGGGCGCTGGACGGGGACGAGCGCGCCCTGATGCAGCAGCACTGCGAACGGGGTGCCGCCATCCTGGAGAAGGCGTCGCGGATGGTGGAGGGCAGCAACTACCTGTCCTTCGGCGCCGCCATCGCCCGCACCCACCAGGAGCGCTGGGACGGTACCGGCTATCCCAAGGGCCTGGCCGGCACGGACATCCCCCTGGCCGCCCGCATCGTCGCCGTGGCCGACGTGTTCGACGCCCTGACCCACCGGCGGAGCTGGCGGGACGCCGTGCCGGTGGCGGAGGCGCTGAAGACCATCGAGCAAGGGGCCGGGAGCCAGTTCGACCCGGCGGTGGTCAGGGCCTTCTTCCGGGTCATGCAGGGCCGCGGGCGCGTGCGCTGAACCTTTCCCCTGGCCCCGCTGCGTGCGTCAGCGCAGGCCCTGGCGGGCCTCAGTTCATGTCCACGCGGCTTTCGACCATGACCCGGATGTCCTGGGCGCGCAGCCATTCCGGGCTGCCGGCGGGCAGCATCTGTTCCGCCCGGTCGGCGTGGAACTTGGCGGCGCGGACGTCGCCGCGGGCCAGGGCTTCCTCCGCGCGGGCGTAGGCGAGCTGGGGCTGCATGTCGGACCGGCTGTAGGCGCTGGCAAGCAGGCGCCAGACCAGGGCGGAGCGCCGCTCCAGCCGGGCGGATTCCTGCAGGTTGACCATCGCCTCCTTCACCAGCCGGTCATCGCCCACCTCCAGCAGCGCATGGCCGAGGGAGGAGCGGATCAGCCCTTCCTCCGGCGCCAGCTTCACGGCTTGCCGGTACGGCACCACGGCCTCTGCCGGGCGGCCGTTCTCCAGCAGGATCTGGCCCTTCAGCTCATGGAAGTAGGGATTGTCCTTTTCCTCGGAGATGAGCTGGTCCACCAGCTTCAGGGCAGGGGTGACGCTGCCCTTCTGGTACAGGGCGATGGCGCGGGCATAGCGGGCGGAGACGCTGGTGTCGCCCTCCGGGTAACGGCGCAAGGCGATGTCGGGGCGCATGAAGCCAACCAGCTTGGCCACCATGCGCCGGTGCATCTCATAGAACTCGTCGGGGAAGCGCTTGCCGTTGTTCTGCGACCGGGTCTCCACGAAGTTGCGGATGGCCTCGATGCGGTTCCGGGTCAGGGGGTGGGTGCGCACATACTCCACCTGCCGGTTCTCCGGCAGCAGCTCCTGGCTGCCCAGCTTGCGCATCATCTCCAGCATGCCCTGGGACGACCAGCCGATGCGCTCCAGCGTGCCCATGGCGAACTCGTCGGCCGAGCCCTCCTGCGCGCGGGTGAAGGAGAAGAAGCTGCGCATGGCGATGTCCTGGCCGCCGCCCATCACGCCGGCGCCCACGTCGCCCCGGCCAGCACCAATTGCGGCGGCGAGGCCCAGCAGGGTGAACAGCGTGGCGATGGTGGAGGCGTTGGCCATGGCGTCGGAGGACCGCGCCAGGTGCCCGCCGGCGATGTGCCCGATCTCGTGCGCCGTCACGCCGATCAACTGGCCAAGGTCCGTGTCGGACAGCAGGCCGGTGTGGAAGAAGATGTTCTGGCCCCCGGCCACGAAGGCGTTCAGGCTGTCGTCGTTGATCAGCGCGATGGTCACCGCGTCGGGGACAATTCCGGCCGATTGCAGGATCGGGCTGGCGAAGACCTTCAGGGTGTGCTCGATTTCCGCGTCACGGATGAAGCTGAGCTGCCGGCCCTGGGCCAGCACCGGCTCCACCGCCAGAGTGGTGGACATGGCCAGCGCCACGCCCGCGATGGCCAGTCGTTTCAGGGTCGAGAACATGGGACCTTCCTTCACCGCCGCCCCCCCGCCGGGAAATCAGCATGAAAAATCTGGCGAGGGAAGGGCGGAATTACCATCCGGCCTTTCGGGCGTGCCGGGCCAGGGCTGTTGGGAGCCCGCCTCACGGGGGCGGGTGGCACCCTTCATCGTCATGGAGGTGATGCGCGCCGCCAACGCCCGGGCCGCGGCGGGCGGCGACGTGCTGCACCTGGAGATCGGCCAACCCAGCACCTCGGCGCCCAAGGCGGTGGTGGAGGCGGCGGAGAAGGCCCTGCGGTCCGACCGTTTGGGCTATACGGACGCGTTGGGCCTGCCGGCCCTGCGGGAAGCCATCAGCCGCTGGTATCGTGACCGGCACGGCGTGAGCGTCCCGGCCGAGCGGGTGGCGGTGACGACAGGCTCATCCGCCGGGTTCCTGCTGGGCTTCCTGGCGGCGTTCGAGCCGGGGGACCGGGTGGCGCTGGCAGCACCCGGCTATCCCGCCTACCGCAACATCCTGCGCGCCCTTGACCTGGAGCCGGTGGAGGTGCCCTGCGGGCCGGAGACGCGGTTCCAGCCCACCCCGGCCCTGCTGGAAGCGCTGGACAGGCCCGTGCGCGGCCTGATCGTCGCCAGCCCCAGCAACCCCGCCGGCAGCATGCTGTCCCCGGCGGAGCTGGCATCCCTCGCCCGCTGGTGTGAGGCGAACGGCGTGCGGCTGGTGTCGGATGAGATCTACCACGGCATCACCTTTGGCAGCGTGGCCGCGTCCACAGCGCTGGAGACCAGCCAGCGGGCGCTGGTGGTGAACAGCTTCAGCAAGTATTTCAGCATGACCGGCTGGCGCCTGGGCTGGCTGGTGGTGCCGCCGGAGTTGCAGCGGGCGCTGGAGTGCCTGTCGCAGAACCTCTACATCTCCCCGCCCAGCATCAGCCAACATGCCGCCGTGGCCGCCTTCGACGCGGTGGAGGAGCTGGAGGGCCACGTGGCCCGATACCGCCGCAGCCGCGACCTGCTGCTGGAAGAGCTGCCCAAGGCCGGGTTCGGCAAGCTGGCCCCGGCGGACGGGGCCTTCTATGTCTATGCCGACGTCTCCGACCTGACCGACGACAGCGAGGCGTTCTGCCGCCATATCCTGGAGCGGACCGGTGTGGCCATCACCCCGGGCGTGGATTTCGACACCGCCCGGGGGCACCGCTTCCTTCGCCTGAGCTTCGCCGGGAGTGAGGCGGAGATCGCGGAGGCGGCGAGGCGGCTACGGACCCTTTAGGGCGGGCGACCCGCGCCCTCAGCCCGACCGCAGGTACTTCACCGCCGCGTCCCGCTCAAACAGGTACAGCAGCACCCGCAGGTTCTGGCCCCGCTCACTGTTCAGCTCCGGGTCCCGCTCGATCACCAGGCGCGCGTCGTCGCGGGCGGTGGCCAGCAGGTCGCCATGTTCGGCAAGGTCGGCCAACCTGAACTCCGGCAGGCCGCTCTGCCTTGTGCCCAGCACCTCGCCGGCGCCGCGGAGTTGCAGGTCCTTCTCGGCGATGACGAAGCCATCCTCCGTGTCCTTCATGACCTGGAGGCGTTCCCGCGCCGTTTCCCCCAGCGGCTGGTACCAGAGTAGCAGGCAGGTGCTGGCCCCGCTGCCGCGGCCCACCCGGCCGCGGAGCTGGTGGAGCTGGGCGAGGCCGAAGCGCTCGGCATGCTCGATCACCATGATGGTGGCCTCGGGCACGTTCACGCCCACCTCGATCACCGTGGTGGCCACCAGCACGTCCAGCTCGCCGGCGGCGAAGCGGGCCATGACGGCGTCCTTTTCCGGGCCCTTCATCTTGCCGTGGATCAGGCCCACCCGCTCCCCCAGCCGCTCCCGCAGGGTGGCGTGGCGCAGGGTGGCGGCGGCGAGGTCCACCTGTTCCGACTCCTCCACCAGGGGGCAGACCCAATAGACCCGCTGGCCGTTCCGGATGGCCCTGGGCAGGCCCTCCACCACCTCCTCAAGCCGGTCGGCGGACATGACCACGGTCTTCACCGGCTGGCGGCCCGGCGGCTTTTCCGTCAGGCGGGACACGTCCATGTCGCCATAGGCCGTCAGGGTGAGGGTGCGGGGGATGGGGGTGGCGGTCATGACCAGCGTGTCCACCCCGCGGCCCTTGCCGGCCAGTTGCAGGCGCTGGTGGACGCCGAACTTGTGCTGCTCGTCGATCACCGCCAGGGCCAGGTCACGGAAGGCCACCTCCTCCTGGAACAGGGCGTGGGTGCCCACCAGGATGTCGATCTCCCCTGATATCAGCCGGTCCAGCACCGCTTGGCGCGCCTTGCCCTTGTCCCGGCCGGTCAGCACGGCCAGGGTGACGCCCGCGGCCTCGCACAGGGGGGAAAGGCTTTCCGCATGCTGGCGGGCCAGAATCTCGGTCGGCGCCATCAGGGCGGCCTGGGCCCCGGTCTCCACCGCGTTCAGCATGGCCATCAAGGCGACCACGGTCTTGCCGCTGCCCACGTCACCCTGGAGCAGCCGCAGCATGCGCTCGGGGGCGGCCATGTCCTGGTAGATTTCCTCCAGCGACCTGGCCTGGGCGCCGGTGAGGGTATAGGGCAGGGCGGCGGCCACCGCGGCCCGCAGCCGGCCGTCGCCCCTGATCTCCCGCCCCGCCAGCCGGCGCTGGTGCCAGCGCACCAGGGCGAGGGCGAGCTGGTTGGCCAGAAGCTCGTCATAGGCCAGCCGCTGCCGGTGCGGCGCGTCCAGTTGCACGTCGTCGGCCGATTCCGGGTGGTGCAGCCGGGTGACGGCGGTGTGCCAGTCCGGCCAGCCTGCCCGCTTGATCCAGGCGGCGTCCTGCCATTCCTCCAGCTTCGGCGCCTTCTGCAGGGCGGCCTGGATGGCGGTACGCAGCGGCTTTGGGTTCAGCCCGCCGGTCAGGGGATAGACCGGTTCCGTGGCGCTGGTGGGGGCCGTCTCCTCCGCCGGGCCGTAATAGTCGGGATGGACGATCTGGAGCTGGCCGTTGAACCGCTCCGCCTTGCCGCTGACGGTGATCTTCTGGCCGACGGGCAGCTTCTTCTCCAGCCAGTCGCCCTTGATGTGGAAGAACACCATCTCCATCAGGCCGGTATGGTCCGTGCAGCGGATACGGTAGGGGCGGCCGGGTTGCAGGGCGGGGGCATGGCCGTCCACCCGCACGGTCAGGGTCACCACCCGGCCCTCCGGCGCCTCGGCGATGCTGCCGACGGCCAGGCGGTCGATGACACCGCTGGGCTTGTGCCACAGCAGGTCCACCACATGCGGGCCGGCCAGCCGCTCAGCCAGCTTGCCAAGCTTCGGGCCCAGCCCGGGCAGGCTGGTGATGGGGGCGAACAGGGGGAACAGGATGGCGGGGCGCAAGGGCAGGGCCGTAAGGTCGCGGGTGCTGACAGGATCGTGTCCGGGTTCTATATCCTACAGCGGAACGCCCTTCACCATGTACATCCAAGGCCATGACCGACAGCAGCGAAGCCACCCTGGACACCCGCCGCAAGCGCCTGATCTTCCGCAGCTGGCACCGCGGGACGAAGGAGATGGATTTGCTGATGGGCAGCTTCGCGGAGAAGCACCTGCCGGTGCTGTCCGAAGCCGACGTGGACGCCTATGAGCGCCTGCTGTTCGAGCAGGACCCGGACGTCTATGACTGGATCCTGGGCCGCCTGCCCGTGCCGGCGGAGCATGACACGCCTGTCATGACGCTGCTCCAGGGGCACCGGTACGCGTGACGTCAGGGCGCCGTTCATGATGCGGCTCACCTCTGGCAATTGCGAGAGCTGAACTGGTGACCGTTGGCCGCCGGCCGCTGACGATCTCACCCGTCGTGATGTTCCGGGCCCGCCAAAGCATCGACGACGCCCCGGCCTCTCCCATATAAGGCGTCCCGCCTGTCCGTTGCCGTTGGGTGATGTCCCGTGATTCCCGCCCCTGCCGTCGCCTTGAACCTGGGCTCGCCCCGCCGCCTGCTGCTGGCCGGCACGCCGGAGGGGCAGGATGCCCGCGTGTTGGTGGAGTTGGCGCGCAAGGGGGGCAGCGCCGGGCTGCTGCATGTGGCCACGGACGATGCCCGCGCCGCCCGGCTGGCAGACGCCGTCAGCTTCTTCGACCCGGAGGTGGAGGTGGTGCAGTTCCCGGCCTGGGACTGCCTGCCCTATGACCGGGTGTCCCCGAACGGGGAGATCGTGGCCAAGCGCATCGACGCGCTGACCCGGCTGCTGGAGACCAAGCGCACCCGGCCCCTGCTGGTGGTCACCACGGTGAACGCCGCATTACAGAAGGTCCCGCCGCGCCTTGCCTTCCGCAACGCCACCTTCCGGGCCAAGGTGGGCGGCACGGTGAACGTCAACGAGCTGCAGCGTTTCCTCAGCCAGAACGGCTATGTCCGCGCCCAGACGGTGCGGGAGCCGGGCGAGTATGCGGTGCGCGGCGGCATCATCGACCTGTTCCCGCCGGGCACGCCGGAGCCGCTGCGCCTGGACCTGTTCGGCGACGATCTGGACGGGGTCCGCACCTTCGACCCCATGACCCAGCTGACGACGGAGAAGCGGGACAGCTTCGTCCTGATGCCCATGTCGGAGGTGTTCCTGGACGAGGTCAGCGTCCAGCGCTTCCGTACCGGCTACCGGGAGCTGTTCGGTGCCGTGACCGGCGACGACCCGCTGTACGAGGCCATCAGCGCCGGCCGCAAGCAGGCGGGCATGGAGCACTGGCTGCCCCTGTTCCACCCATCCATGGAGACGCTGTTCGACTACATGCCGAACGCCTCCATGACCCTGGACCCGAACGTGGAGGAGGCGCGGGACCAGCGGCTGGCGCAGGTGGACGATTTCTACACCGCCCGCAAGACCCTGAAGGAGGCGGAGAAGCAGTCCGGCAACCCGGTCTACAAGCCGGTGCCGCCGAGCATGCTGTTCCTGGACGGCCCCACCTGGGACCTGCACCTGTCCGTGCGCGCCGTGGCCCAGTTGAGCCCCTTCGCTGCCGTCGAGGCCGGCGGCAACCCGGACCTGGCCGATGCCGGCGGGCGCAAGGGTCGGGACTTCGCCGACGCCCGCGTGCAGTCCGGCGTCAACGTCTATGACGCCCTCCGCGAGCATATCGATGCCATGCAGGCGGACGGCCGGCAGGTGGTCATCGCCGGCTATTCCACCGGCGCGCGTGACCGCCTTCTGTCCGTGCTGAAGGAGCATGGGCTGGAGAAGCTGAAGCCCTGCGATACCTGGGCGGAGGTGCTGGCCCTGCCGCGCACCACCACGGCCCTGGTGGTGCTGGCCATGGACCATGGCTTCACGGCCCCCGGCCTTGCCCTCGTCACCGAGCAGGACGTTCTGGGCGACCGGCTGGTGCGGGCCGGGACGAAGCGCAAGCGCCGGGCCGCCAACTTCATCGCCGAGGCGTCAGGCCTGAACCCCGGCGACCTGGTGGTCCATATCGACCATGGCATCGGCCGCTATGATGGCCTGGAGACCCTGACCGTCGGCGGCGCGCCCCATGACTGCCTGCGGCTGGTCTATGAGGGCGGGGACAAGCTGTATGTCCCGGTGGAGAACATCGAGGTGCTGTCCCGCTATGGCGGGGAGGACGCGGCGGCCACCCTGGACAAGCTGGGCGGGGCCGGCTGGCAGTCCCGCAAGGCCAGGGTCAAGAAGCGGCTGAAGGACATGGCCGACGCCCTGCTGCGCATCGCGGCGGAGCGGGCCCTGCGCAAGGCCGACCCGGTGGGCGTGCCCGACGGCGCCTGGGACGAGTTCTGCGCCCGCTTCCCCTATGCGGAGACGGACGACCAGCTGAACGCCATCAGCGATGTGATGGACGACCTGTCCTCCGGCCGGCCCATGGACCGGCTGGTCTGCGGCGACGTGGGCTTCGGCAAGACGGAGGTGGCCCTGCGCGCCGCCTTCCTGGCGGTGATGAACGGTATGCAGGTGGCCGTCGTGGTGCCGACCACCCTGCTGGCCCGGCAGCACTACCGCACCTTCGAGGCGCGGTTCCAGGGCCTGCCAGTGCGGCTGGGGCAGCTGTCGCGGCTGGTGACGGCGAAGGAGCAGAACCAGATCAAGGCGGGCTTGGCCGACGGCACCATGGACATCGTCGTCGGCACCCACACCTTGCTGGGCAAGGGGGTGGACTTCAAGAAGCTGGGCCTTGTCATCGTGGATGAGGAGCAGCATTTCGGCGTGAAGCAGAAGGAGCGGCTGAAGGAGCTGCGGTCCGATGTCCACGTCCTGACCCTGACCGCCACGCCCATCCCGCGCACCCTGCAACTGGCGCTGAGCGGCGTGCGGGAGCTGTCGCTGATCGCCACGCCGCCGGTGGACCGGCTGGCCGTGCGCACCTTCGTGCTGCCCTACGACCCGGTGGTGATCCGCGAGGCCATCCTGCGGGAGCATTTCCGCGGCGGGCAGAGCTTCTATGTCTGCCCGCGGGTGGAAGATCTGGAGAAGGTCCGCCGCGGGTTGGAGGAGCTGGTACCCGAGGTGAAGGTCATCACCGCCCACGGGCAGATGGCGGCCACGGAGTTGGAGGAGGTGATGACCGCCTTCGACGATGGCCGCTATGACGTGCTGCTGGCCACCAACATCATCGAATCGGGCCTGGACATCCCCCGGGCCAACACGCTGGTGGTCCACCGGGCGGACCTGTTCGGCTTGGCCCAGCTCTACCAGATTCGTGGGCGTGTGGGCCGGTCGAAGGTGCGCGGCTATGCCTACCTGACCTACCAGCCCCGGGCGGTTTTGTCCGCCACGGCACAGCAGCGGCTGCACGTGATCGAGACACTGGACAGCCTGGGTGCGGGTTTCCAGTTGGCCAGTCACGACATGGACATCCGCGGCGCCGGCAACCTGCTGGGTGAGGAGCAGTCCGGCCAGATCCGCGAGGTGGGCGTGGAGCTGTACCAGCAGATGCTGGAGGAGGCGATCTCCGCCGCCCGCACAGGCAAGACCGACGCCCAGATGGCGGAGGAGGGTGGCTGGTCGCCCCAGATCAACCTGGGCATGCCCGTGCTGATCCCGGAAGCCTATGTGGCCGACCTGGGCGTGCGGCTGACCCTGTACCGGCGCCTGTCCGACCTCCAGACCCGTGACGAGATCGAGGGCTTCGCGGCGGAGCTGATCGACCGCTTCGGGCCGCTGCCGGAAGAGGTGGACAACCTGCTGAAGCTCGTTGAGATCAAGCGGCTGTGCAAGGAGGCCTGCGTCGCCAGTCTGGATGCGGGGCCGAAGGGCGCGGTTGTCGGGTTCCGCAACAACAACTTCAAGAATCCGCCCAAGCTGGTTGAATTCCTTCAAAAACAGGCGGGCACGGCCAAGCTGCGTCCCGACCACAAGCTGGTGGTGCTGCGGCCCTGGGACAGCCCGGAGACCCGGATGGCCGGCGTCCGCACCCTGATGCAGGCCCTGGCCCAGATGGCGGCGGGGGAGAAGGTGACGGAGGACCTGGCCCCGCCGCCCCCACCGCCGCCAATCCCCCCGCCGCCCAAGTTCCCGCCCGCCAAGCGCAAGGTGCTGCCGCCCTGGAAGCGTTAGTCTTCCAGCGCGGCATCCTCCGCCGCCAGGTCCAGCATCGGCACCAGGGCCGTCCAGTCCTGCGCCCCGCCCAGGGCATAGCGGCGGTTGAAGACGAAGGCCGGGACGGAATGGACGCCCAGGCGCTTGGCCCGCTCATCCGCCGCCAGCACGCGCTGTCGGTCGCGGTCGCCGCGCACATGGCCGTAGGCCTCGGCCGGGTTCAGTCCCGCACGGCCGGCAAGGGTGGCCAGGACCCGGTGGTTGCCGATATCCTGGCCTTCCTCGAAGAAGGCCCGGAACAGCAGGGAGACCAGCCGGTCGGCCAAACCCGCCTCCTCCGCCAGCCGCACCAGCCGGTGGGCGTCCAGGGTGTTGGGGGTGCGGCGGATCAGGTCGAGGCGCAGGGGCACGCCGTCCCGCGCCGCGGTCTGCTCGATCACCGTATGGACATCGCGCGCCCGCAGCAGCCCACCGAACTTGGCCGCCAGATAGCTCTGCCGGTCCATGCCACCCGGCGGCAGGTCCGGGTTCAGCAGGAATGGTAGCCAGCGGATCTCCACGGGCAAACGTGGCCGCTCCGCCAAGGCCCGTTCCAGGCGCCGTTTGCCGATGTGGCACCAAGGGCAAGTGAAGTCGGCGTAAATCTCGATCAGCATGGGAAAGGCAGGTTACCTTCCCTGGAAAGCCTTGGCGAGGGTGCCCGTGGAAGCTGTGCCGGAGCGCACCTTCCAGCATATGTCCGACACTTTGCCATTTCCGCGCCACCGCCAACCCGTTAGTTTGGGGCAGCATGCAACCAAGGGGGCGGGCCATGAGCGAAACCTATGTCACGCTCAAGATCCGTGAGGCGTTGGCAGCGGCCCAGGGCAGCCGCGCCCAGGCGCAGCGTATCCTGGTGGCCTGGGCCCTGGATGACGACCAACTCCTGCGCGGCCTGTGCAAGCCCTTCCTGCGCGCCATCGCCGGCAGCGCCATCGCCTCCGCCGCGAAGGGGCAACCGGCCCCGGCATCGGTGACCCCGGCCCCTGGCCAGGGCATCACCCGCGGCGCCAAGCCCGCCCCGCGCAAGCTCCCGCCCCAGATGCTGGATGCCATCATCGCCCGCATGGGTACCCAACAGCCGGAGCCGACACCGCCCGAAGGGGGCGAACAGGCGGAGTCGCTGAAGACCCTTGCGGCGGCGTTCAAGCGGAAGTTCTGACGCCGCGCGTAGGTCGGATTAGCCGCCAAGGGCGGCGTAATCCGACATTACAAGGCGGGTTAGCAATCGTCGTGAACCAATTGTTTTGCCGTCGGATTACGCGGGCAGAAGCCCGCTAATCCGACCTACATCACGCCCTTTTCTTCTTCGGCTTGGCCGCTTCCAAGTAGGGGCGGAGGTAATGCCCAGTGTGGCTGCGGGGTTCGGCGGCCACGTCCTCAGGCGTGCCTTCGGCGACGATCTCCCCGCCGCCGGAGCCGCCCTCAGGGCCCATGTCGATGATCCAGTCGGCGGTCTTGATGACCTCCAGGTTATGCTCGATCACCAGCACGGTATTGCCCTGCTCCACCAAGGCGTGGAGCACCTCCAGCAGCTTGCGCACGTCCTCGAAATGCAGGCCGGTGGTGGGCTCGTCCAGGATGTAGATGGTGCGGCCGGTTGAGCGGCGGGCCAGTTCCTTGGCCAGCTTGACGCGTTGCGCCTCACCGCCGGACAGGGTGGTGGCCGGCTGGCCGATCTTGATGTAGCCGAGGCCGACGCGGTTCAGGGTGTCCAGCTTGTCCCGGATGCTGGGCACGGCCTTGAAGAAGTCCGCCCCTTCCTCCACCGTCATGTCAAGGACGTCGGCCACGCTCTTGTTCTTGTAGAGGATTTCCAGGGTCTCACGGTTGTAGCGCTTGCCGTGGCAGACGTCGCAGGTGACATAGACGTCCGGCAGGAAGTGCATCTCGATCTTGATGACGCCGTCGCCCTGGCAGGCCTCGCACCGGCCGCCCTTGACGTTGAAGCTGAACCGCCCGGCGCCATAGCCGCGGGCCTTCGCCTCCGGCAGGCCGGCGAACCAGTCGCGGATCGGGGTGAAGCAACCGGTGTAAGTCGCTGGATTCGAACGGGGTGTGCGGCCGATGGGGGACTGGTCGATGTCGATGACCTTGTCCAGGTTCTCCAGCCCGTTGATGGTCTGATAAGGGCCGGGATGCTCCCGCGCACCCATCAGCTTCTTGGCCAGGGCCTTGTACAGGGTCTCCACGACAAGGGTGGACTTGCCACCGCCGGACACGCCGGTGACGCAGGCGAAGGTGCCCAGGGGCACGCGGGCCGTGACGTCCTTGAGGTTGTTGCCGGTGCAGCCGGTGATCTCCAGCAACTGGCCGGGATGGCCCTGGCGGCGGACCCGCGGAATCTCGATGCGCTTGCGGCCCGACAGATAGGCGGCGGTGACGCTGTTGGGGTTCTGCATCACCTCTGCTGGGGTACCGGCGGCCACCACGGTGCCGCCATGGACGCCGGCCCCCGGGCCCATGTCCACCAGATAGTCGGCGGTTCGGATGGCGTCCTCGTCATGCTCCACGACGACGACGGTGTTGCCGATGTCGCGCAGCCGCTTCAGGGTCGCCAGCAGCCGGTCGTTGTCCCGCTGGTGCAGGCCGATGCTGGGCTCGTCCAGAACATAGAGCACGCCCGTCAGGCCCGAACCGATCTGGGAGGCCAGCCGGATGCGCTGGCTCTCGCCGCCGGACAGGGTGCCGGAGGCGCGGTCCATGGCCAGGTATTCCAGGCCGACATTGTTAAGGAAACCAAGGCGTTCGTTGATTTCCTTCAGGATCCGGACCGCGATTTCCCGCTGCTTCTGGGTCAGGTGCTGGTCCAGCTCGCCGAACCAGGCGCCGGCGTCCTTGATGGACATGCGGCTGACCTCGGCAATGTTAAGGGCGCGGACCTTCACCGCCAGCGCCTCCGGCTTCAGCCGCGCCCCGCCGCAGGCCTCACAGGGCTGGGAGGACTGGTACTTGGACAGCTCCTCCTTCATCCAGGCGGATTCGGTTTCCTTCCAGCGCCGCTCCAGGTTCCGGACCACACCCTCGAAGGGCTTGTTGGTCTCATAGGCGCGGAGGCCGTCGTCATAGCGCATGGTCACCGGCTTGCCGCCGGTGCCGAACAGGATGGCGTCCTTGATGGCGTCTGGCAGCAGCTTCCAAGGCGTCTCCATCTTCGCCTTGAAGTGCCGGCAGAGGCTTTCCAGGGTCTGCGCATAGTACTGGCTGGTGCTGCCGGCCCAGGGGGCTATGGCGCCCTCCCGCAGGCTCAACCGCTCATCCGGGACTACCAGTTCCGGGTCGAAATACAGCTTCTCCCCCAGCCCGTCGCAAGCGGGGCAGGCGCCGAACGGGTTGTTGAAGCTGAACAGCCGCGGCTCGATCTCCTCGATGGTGAAGCCGCTCACCGGGCAGGCGAACTTGGCGGAGAAGACTGTGCGCTCCTGCGTGTCCGCGTTCTCGATGAACAGCAGCCCATCCGACAGTTCCAGCGCCGTCTCGATGGAGTCGGCCAAGCGGTTGCCCAGGTCCGGCCCCACCTTCAGCCGGTCCACCACAACCTCAATGTCGTGCTTCAGCTTCTTGTCGAGGGCGGGGGCGTCCTCGATCTCCATCAGCTCCCCATTGATGCGCACGCGGGTGAAGCCGCGCTTGCGCAGTTCCGCCATCTCCTTCTTGAACTCACCCTTCTTGCCGCGGGCGATGGGGGCGAGGAGGTAAAGGCGGGCGCCTTCCGGCATGGCCATGATGCGGTCCGCCATCTGGCTGACCGTCTGGCTCTCGATGGGCAGGCCCGTGGCGGGGGAGTAGGGCACGCCGATGCGGGCGTAGAGCAGCCGCATGTAGTCATAAATCTCCGTCACCGTGCCGACGGTGGAGCGGGGATTGCGGCTGGTGGTCTTCTGCTCGATGGAGATGGCGGGGGACAGCCCCTCGATGCTGTCCACGTCCGGCTTCTGCATCAGCTCCAGGAACTGCCGGGCATAGGCCGACAGGCTCTCCACATAGCGGCGCTGCCCCTCGGCATAGATGGTGTCGAAGGCCAGCGAGGACTTGCCCGAGCCGGACAGGCCGGTGATGACCACCAGGCTGTCGCGCGGCAGGTCCACGTCGACGTTCTTCAGGTTATGCTCGCGGGCGCCGCGGACGCTGATGTGCTTGTTCATGCTATGTTCTTAGCGCGAATGCCTGGGCCGGGGAAGGGACTTTGGAAGGTCGCAGCAATATGGCACCGCGATACGGGTATTTCGACGGGCCGGGAGCATCGGAGACTCGGGTTTGCCGTGAGGCAGCCTTGCCGAAAGGGGGCTTGTGCGCCGGGCGGGAACCGATTGGGCGGCCGAACCGGCGGGTGACTCGGGCCGAATCGCGGGGGATCGGAGATTGCCGGTGGGCATAGGTCTTCCCAAAGTTCCGCAAATGTTCTACATATCGGGGCGAGGGGATGGGGTCCCGCTCCGTTCCGGTTCTGGTCGCCTTGGCGGCGGAACCGGGGCGCTGTAGGCTCTCCCACCCCCTTGGGTCCGGATGGGCCCTCGGCGCCGGCCGGCCCTGTGCGGGTGATCCCGTGCAGATCGGACTATTGGCGAAGGAACAACGATTTAGCGAAAGAGCGAACTATGGCTGGCAGCGTCAACAAGGTCATCCTGATCGGGAATCTGGGCAAGGACCCGGAGACCCGGAACCTCCAGAACGGCGGCAAGGTCTGCACCCTGCGGATCGCCACGTCCGAGAACTGGAAGGACAAGAACACGGGTGAGCGCCAGGAGCGCACCCAGTGGCACAGCGTCGTCATCTTCAATGAGAACCTGGTCGGCGTGGCCGAGCGGTTCCTGAAGAAGGGCTCCAAGGTCTATGTCGAGGGCCAGCTGGAAACCCGCAAGTGGCAGGACCAGCAGGGCCAGGAGCGCTACACGACGGAGGTCGTGCTGCGCCAGTACCGGGGTGAGCTGACCCTGCTTGACGGTCGGGAGGGTGGCGGCGCCGGGGCCGGCGGTGGCGGTTACGAGGACCGCGGCGCCGACTACGGCGGCGGTGGCGGCGGCAGCTATGGCGGCGGGTATGAGGACCGCGGCGGTGGCGGTTACGGCGGCGGCGGCCGGTCGTCTGGCGGGCCGCGTGGTGGCGGGGGCGGCGGTGGCCGCCCGGCGCCGGCGGCGGACCTGGACGACGAGATCCCGTTCTGAGGACAGTCATGAAGCGCGGCCCCGGTCACCCCGGGGCCGCGTTGCGTTTGGCGGCCTTGGCCCTACATCCGCTGCGGCGTGGTCGGGCTCGGCCGGTCGGGGAAGTCGCCCGGGGTCGGCGTGTCGTGGCCTGGGTTCTCCGTGCCCGGCGGCAGTTCCCCGGGGTAGGACGGCGTGGTGGCCGGCTGGTCGGCCGGGGGCGGCATCTCGGTGTTGCCGGGAGACGGCATGCCCGGCGGGGTGGGGGCGATACCCATGGTCGTGCCTTTCTGTTCCGTGCGCTCCCATAGGTAACCGGTACGGGTGGGGCCGGGTTCCTGCATGGCTCCGGGCGCCCGCTCCCGCCCGTGTCCGCCGTCACAGCATCCCGCGCCACCTTGCGTTAGGGGCTCCGTCCCGCCGCTGATCCAGAGTGCGTCCCATGTCCGCCGCCGACCTCGCCCAGCAGAGCCTGGCCCCCCGGGTTTCCCGCCATGTGCGTGAGCTGGTGCGGCTGGCTGTGCCGGTCATGGTGGCCCGGGCCGGGCAGATGACCATGGTCACGGTGGACACCATCGTCGTCGGCCGCTACGGCGCCGAGGCGCTGGCCCATTTGGGCCTCGCCGGCAACATCCAGGGCACCCTGCTGGCCATCCTGGCGGGGCTGCTGCTCGGCACGTCGGTCAAGACCGCCCAAGCCATGGGCGCCGGGCGGGAGGAGGAGGCGGGGGCCGTCTGGCGCCGGTCCATCCCCTATTCGCTGCTGCTGGGGCTGCTGACCGGGCTGTTCTGCCTGGCGGGGGAGCCGCTGTTCCTGCTGACCGGCCAGACCCCGGACCTGGCGGCGGGCGGGGGCAGCGTGATGATGGTCTATGCCTTCGGCATGGGCGGTGCGGCACTGCTGTTCACCACCAGCTTCTTCCTGGAGGGGATCAAGCGCCCCCTGCCTGGGATGGTCGCCATCCTCATCGCCAATGTGGTGAACATCGGGCTGGATTGGTGGCTGGTGTTCGGCGGCGGTCCCGTGCCGGCCCTGGGGGCGGAGGGTTCGGCCCTGGCCACCACCATCATCCGCTGGGCCATGGCCCTGGCGCTGATCCTCTATGTATGGCGGCTGCCGGACCATGAGCGGTTCGGTATCCGCAAGCCGGTCCAGGGCCTCTGGCTCGGCGGGCGGGCGCAGCGGCAGCTTGGCTATGCCGCGGGCTTGAGCAATGGGATCGAGGCCTCCGCCTTCACCGCCCTTGGCCTGTTCGCTGGCTGGCTGGGGGCGCTGGGGGTGGCGACCTTCACCATCGGCCTGAACCTGATCGCGCTGCCCTTCATGATGGCCCTGGGACTGGCCAGCGCCACGGCCGTGCGGGTCGGCACCGCGTACGGCGCGGGGGACCGGCGGGAGGCGCAATTGGCCGGGTGGACCAGCCTGGGCGTGACCGTCGCCGTCCTCGGCCTGCTGGGCCTCGTGTTCGCGGTGGCGCCGGGGTCCATCGCGGCGGTCTTCACCCGTGATCCCGACCTGGTGGCCCTGTCAGTGCCCGTGGTGGCGTTCAGCGCCTGGCTGCTGGTGGCCGACGGCGGGCAGGTGGTGATGGCCCAGGCCTTGCGGGGCCGGAACGACGCCTGGATTCCCACGGTGCTGCACTTCTTCAGCTATTTCGCCGTGATGATGCCGGTGGGCTGGTACCTGGCCTTCCCGCTGGGCCGGGGCGTGCTGGGCCTGTTCGAGGGCATCTTCATCGCCAGCGTCGTATCCGTCTCCATCCTGTCCGTCCGCTTCTGGTGGCTGGGTAAGCGATGACGTGCCCTCAAGCGCCCCCGGCTCTGGAGCCGGGGCAGGCTCGCGCCCGCTCCGCGGGCTGGCGGTCGCCGGCCTTCGGTGACCGCTGGACTGGCTGCGTGCCAAGCACCCCGTTTCGTTGTCGCGTCGGGCATATGGTGATACAAGACGCGGTCCGTTCCCGCGGGGGGCCCGCATGCCCATATGTGCCTGTATCCCCCGGTTTTCCGCCGATCAGAACGAGTAGCCCTCGGTGACTTCAGCGAATCAGCTCCCGTCCGACATCTCCCCCGTGACCATCGAAGAGGAGATGCGGCGCTCGTACCTCGATTACGCCATGAGCGTGATCGTCAGCCGCGCCCTCCCCGACGTGCGCGACGGGTTGAAGCCGGTGCATCGCCGCATCCTCTACGCCATGAAGGAAGGCGGCTACGACAGCACCAAGGCCTACAAGAAGTCCGCCCGCATCGTCGGCGACGTGATGGGCAAGTACCACCCGCACGGTGACAGCGCCATCTATGACGCCATGGTCCGCATGGCGCAGGACTTCTCCATGCGGCTGCCCCTGATCGACGGTCAGGGCAATTATGGCTCCATGGACGGCGACCCGCCGGCGGCCATGCGCTACACCGAGGCGCGCCTTGCCAAGGTGGCGGAGTTCCTGCTGGACGACATCGACAAGGAGACGGTGGACTTCCAGCCGAACTATGACGAGTCGTCGGAAGAGCCGACCGTCCTGCCGGCCAAGTTCCCGAACCTGTTGGTTAATGGCGCCGGCGGCATCGCCGTGGGCATGGCGACCAACATCCCCACCCATAATTTGGGGGAGGTGATCGACGCCTGCATCGCCACCATCGACAACCCCGAGATCAGCATCGATGAGCTGATCGACATCATCCCGGGTCCGGACTTCCCCACCGGCGGCCTGATCCTGGGCCGTTCCGGCATCCGCTCCGCCTTCCACACCGGGCGTGGCAGCGTGGTCATGCGCGCCAAGACCGACGTGGAAGAGATCCGCAAGGACCGCTGGGCCATCGTCGTCACCGAGATCCCGTATCAGGTGAACAAGGCGAAGCTGCAGGAGCGCATCGCCGAGGTGGTGAACGAGAAGCTGGTCGAGGGGATCAGCGACGTTCGCGACGAGTCGGACCGCGACGGCGTGCGCGTGGTGATCGAGCTGAAGCGCGACGCGGTGGCGGAGGTGGTGCTGAACCAGCTGTTCCGCCATACCCCGCTGCAGACCAGCTTCGGCGTGAACATGCTGGCGCTGAACGGCGGCCGGCCCGAGCTGCTGGACCTGAAGTCCATCCTGACCGCCTTCATCCGGTTCCGCGAGCAGGTCATCACCCGCCGGACCGAGTATGAGCTGGGCAAGGCCCGTGAGCGCGCCCACACCTTGGTGGGCCTGGCCGTGGCCGTGGCCAACCTGGATGAGATGATCGCCCTGATCCGCAACGCGCCCGACCCGGGCACGGCGCGGGAGCAGATGATGGCCCGGGATTGGCCGGCTGCCGACGTGGCGCCGCTGATCGCCCTGATCGACGAGCCGGGCCGTGGCCTGTCGGCGGAGGGGACCTACCGCATCTCCGAGGCGCAGGCCAAGGCCATCCTGGATTTGCGCCTGCACCGGCTGACGGGTCTGGAGCGGGACAAGATCGGCGAGGAGCTGGGGCAGGTGGTGGACCAGATCCGCCATTTCCTGGCGGTGCTGGCCGACCGGGGGCTGCTGCTGGACATCCTGCGCAACGAGCTGGGGGAGATGAAGGCGCGCTTCAACACGCCGCGCCGGACCACCATCGAGGAGCTGGAGTTCGAGTCCGACATCGAGGACCTGATCCAGCGCGAGGACATGGTCGTCATCACGACCCAGGGCGGCTACATCAAGCGCGTGCCCGTGTCCACCTACCGGGCCCAGGCCCGTGGCGGCAAGGGCCGCAGCGGCATGTCGCTGAAGGCGGAGGACACGGTCAGCGACCTGTTCGTGGCCAACACCCACACGCCGCTGCTGCTGTTCACCAGCCGGGGCATCGTCTACACGCTGAAGGTTTGGCGCCTGCCGCAGGGCACGCCACAGACCCGGGGCAAGGCGCTGGTCAACCTGCTGCCCCTGGCGGAGGGGGAGACCATCTCCACCGTCATGCCCATGCCGGAGGACGAGTCCACCTGGGGCGACCTGCACGTGATGTTCGCCACCAGCAAGGGTGGGGTGCGCCGCAACCGCCTGTCCGACTTCCAGAACATCCGGGCCAACGGCCTGATCGCCATGAAGCTGGAGGAGGAAGGCGAGACCCTGATCGCCGTGCGGACCTGCAACGAGCGGGACGACGTGCTGCTGTCCACCCACCTGGGCCGCTGCATCCGCTTCGCGGTGGACGAGGTGCGCGTCTTCAGCGGCCGGACCAGCACCGGCGTGCGCGGCATCCGGCTGGCGGAGGGCGACGAGGTCATCGGCATGTCCATCCTGCACCACACCGAGTACTCGGCGGAGCAGCGGGCGGCCTACCTGAAGCAGGCGCGGGAACTGCGCCGGGCGCTTGGCGAGTCGGTGGACACGGACGAGGCGCCGGACGTGGAGGCCGAGCCGGTGGAGACCTCCGTCAGCCTGACGCCAGAGCTGTTCGCCGAGATGCAGGCGCGGGAGGAGATCATCCTGACCGTGTCGGAGCAGGGCTTCGGCAAGCGCACTTCTGCCTATGAATACCGCCTGACCGGCCGCGGCGGCCAGGGCATCTGGAACATGGACATGGGCGACCGCAACCGCGCCATCGCGGCCGTGTTCCCCATCGCCGAGACGGACCAGTTGATGATGGTCAGCGACGGCGGCCAGGTGATCCGCATGCCCACCCACGACATCCGCCTGACCGGCCGGAAGAGCAAGGGCGTCACCCTGTTCCGCTTGTCGGGGGATGAAAAGGTCGTTTCCGTCGCCCGCCTGGCCGATGACGGCAATGGCGAGAACGGCAACGGCAACGGTGAGAACGGCAACGGCGACCATGGCATCCCCGCCGACGGCGGGGAAAACGGGGCGGCAAGCCCGGCCGGGGACGCCTGACGCCGGCTTGGTGAGGGGAAGGGGGAAGACATGGCGGGGCGGCGCATCGGGGTGTATCCGGGGACCTTTGACCCCATCACCAACGGCCACATGGACATCATCCAGCGTGCCGCGCGGCTGGTGGACCACCTGATCATCGGCGTGGCCCGCAACGACGGGAAGGGCCCGATCTTCTCCACCCAGGAACGGGTGGACATGGTGGCGGGGGAGCTGGAGTCGCTGAAGGCCCAAGGCATGAGCCTGGAGGTCCAACCTTTTGACCAGCTGCTGATGAACTTCGCCGTGGCCAGCGGCGCGCAGGTGATCATCCGCGGCCTGCGCGCCGTCTCCGACTTCGAGTACGAGTTCCAGATGGCAGGGATGAACGCCCGCCTGAATCCCAGCGTCGACACCGTCTTTCTGATGGCGTCGGAAAGGCATCAGTTCATCTCCTCCCGCTTCGTGAAGGAGATCGGGCGGTTGGGGGGTGACATTTCCACCTTCGTCAGCCCGCGCGTCTCCACAAAGTTGGCGGAGCGGTTCAAGCTGACGGCGGGCTGACCCCGGCGCGCAGGACAGGGCGGCAGAAAATCACATCTCCCGCGTTGACCTCCGCGCCCGTGCCCCCTATGTTCCGCCGCACCGGCCGGCACCGCACGGCGCATGGATGATCTCGTAGCTCAGCCGGTAGAGCATCTGACTTTTAATCAGAGGGTCCTGGGTTCGAATCCCAGCGAGATCACCACTTCCAGATCGCATCGGTTTTCGATCCAAGTTCCGGCGGAAACGGATCTTAATCCGCCGCTGGTACCCCTTTTGCCCAATTCTGGTCACGCCCGCCCAATCGATAGAATGGGGCATGATTAAGGCTGTCTTAAGGACGGGGCAAAGATGGGCTGGCAGATGTCCCAGGGGCACGACGACAAAGACCTTCTCGCCGGGTTCCGGCAGACGCTGGTCTATGCCGAGGCGAGCCCGGAGGAACGGTCACGCCTGGAGACGTTCCTTGCCGAACTGGCCGCTGAGAATGTCGAGCTGCTGCTGCGCCAGCGCGTGACCCACTGATCCCTCCGGCTCTGTTGATCCGCGGTTGATCTGTCTGTGCCTGCTTACACTTGCGGTATGGCCTTCCTACTGTGATATTCTCCCTTGGCGTCGAGCACGGGCGGGGGGAGTGCGGGGCGGACATGGAGGATGAGGCCGAGGCGCGGGCCGGGGGCATGGTGCTTGTCATGCAGGGACGGCTCACCCTGGCGGACCACGACCAGTTCCGCGAAATTTTGGACATGGCAGAAGGGAAGGCCGGGTCGAGTCTGAGCTTCGACCTGTCGGCCCTATCCTTCATCGACAGCAACGGCCTGGGCATGCTGTTGATGCTGCGGGATAAGGTGCAGGGGCGGGGCGGTCGGGTCATCCTGCGCGCCCCGCGGCCGACTGTGGCCGGCTTCCTTCGCGTCGCCTGCCTGCATACCCTTTTCGACATCGACGGGTTGGTGCCGGCCTGAGCGGAGGTGTCCAGGCCCGGCCGGGTCAAAAAGCTGCCGTGCGCGCAAGCGGTTGGAGACTGTGCGTCGATAGTGGTAGCTATAGGGAAGAGTGGCCGGCGGCGGGCATCCGTCTTACGGATAGGTTCCGGCCGGACGACACTGGGGAGCGGCGTCGGTGTTCGAGCAAGGCAAGACGAGCGGCCTGGGGGAAGAGGAATACACGGCACTGTACGACCGTGTCGCGGCTTCGCCCCGGGGCCAGGCTTTCCTTCGCGAGCATGCCCGCCGCGCCGGTGAGGCCGGCCAAGCCCAACTGGCCCAGACCCTGGCCGACCTGAAGGTGTTGTTCCGCGAGCAGGCCGACGCCCTCCTGACCGCAGGGCGGGCCGATGCGCTGCGCCGCGAACTTCTGGAAATGGCGGCTTCCATCGAGCAGGCGCGCCGCGAGGTGGCGGCGCTCCGCCCCAAGGATGCCGGGTCGAACCGGTTGGAGATCGCCAGCAACGAGCTGGACGCCATCGTCTCCACGACCGAGCGGGCCAGCTTCGACATCCTGCAATCCGCCGAGCGGCTGATGGACATCGGCAACCGCCTGCGCCAGTCCGGCGGGCGGGACGATATCTGCGATGCCATGGAGGCGGAGGTGATGAGCATCTTCACCGCCTGCTCCTTCCAGGACCTGACCGGCCAGCGGACCAGCAAGGTGGTCAATGCGCTGCGCTATGTGGAGCAGCGGGTCAGCGCCATGCTGAGCATCTGGAACCTGGAAGGCGTGGAGGGCGTGCAGGCCGCTGCCGACACCCGCCCGGATGCCCATCTGCTGGGCGGCCCGCGCTCCGACGGGGTGAACCAGGACGACGTGGACGCGCTGATGAGCGGTGCCACCATCATCCAGACGCCAACACCGGCACCGGCTGCCGAAACCGCCAAGCCGGCACCTGCCGCGGCCAGGCCGGTACCGCTCGACCAATCCGCCATCGACAACCTTTTCGACTGAATGCATGGGAGACGGGGATGGACTACTCTGTCCAGACGACCGACAACGGAATCAGGGTGACGTTGACCGGGCGCATGACCCTGGTCGACCATGACAAGTTCCGCGCCGTGGTCGACGCCATCGAGAAGATGCAGGGCACGGCCTGTGAGTTCAATCTGGCCGCCCTGGAGTTCGTGGACAGCTCCGGCCTGGGCATGTTCCTCATCGCCCGGGACGTGGCGATGCCCAAGAACGTGGAGATCCAGCTCAAGGGCGCGCAGGAGAGCGTCAGGCGCATCCTGCAGATCGCCAAGTTCCACACCCTGTTCACCGTCCTGGATTGAGGTGGCGCCGTGGCCCCGGTACCCACAGGCAGGTTCCGGATCGCGGGCCACGGGGTCCCGCAGGGTCTGCTTGCCGGGGTGGCGCAGAAGCTGGGCCTGGGCATCGACGGGGCCGAGACGGATTCGCCGCCGGACCTGCTGCTGGTGGGGGACACATCGGCGGATGAACTTAGGGCCGCGTTGGTGCGGGGCATCGGGGTGGTCGTGGATGCCGACGACCCCGCCCGGGCCGACGGTGTCCTGCCTGTCCTGGGGCGGCCCAACCTGATCCACCTGTCGCTGAGCACGTTGCGTGCCTTCCGGCTGGAGTTGGCGCCGCTGCTGTGTGAGGCGCTGCAATGCCGGGGCTGGATCGCCGGCGACCGCCGCCCGGAGGTGGAACTATGTGTGCACGAGGCGGTGAGCAACGCCATTGTTCATGGGAACCTGGGCATACAGCACGGCCCCAGTGAGGACCCGGCCAGCTTCGACCGCTTCTATGCGGAAGTAAGGATGCGCCTTGCCGATCCCGTCCGCGCCGGCAGGATCCTGCGGTTGGATGCCGTCTGGGACGGCGCGGCCGTGGAGGTCCAGGTCGACGATGAAGGGGCGGGGTTCCAGTCCGGCCCCCAGGCGCTGCCTTCCTCGCCGGCAGCCAAGTCGGGTCGGGGCCTGCACATCATGCGGGAACTCTCTGACGGTGTTTCCTTCGACAGGGGCGGCAGGACGGTCCGCCTCCGGTTCCGGCGATGAGCGGCGGCCCCTATCCCTGGAGCGGCGGCACCGGGCAGCCATCGCCCCAGCGCATCAGCTTCGCCGATTGCCGCGTGCTGGTGGTGGATGACAGCAAGTTCAACCGGGAAATCCTGCACCGATTCCTGGCCTGGGTCGGCATCGGGCGGGTGGAGTTCGCCGCCGACGGCCAGCAGGGCTTGGCCATGCTGGAAGCCCGGGGTGCCGACCTGGTCCTGGTGGACGTCGACATGCCCGTGATGAACGGGTTGGAAATGTGCCGCCGGATCCGGTCAAACCCGTCCTGGTCGGACCTGCCGGTGCTGATGCAGACCTCGCCCGCCTCCGACCCGGCGGGGGTGAACTGCTTCGACGCGGGCGCCAGCGACATCATCGCCAAGCCCATCAACCCCGGGGAGTGCATGGCCCGGGTGCGGCTGCACCTGGAAAAGCAGTTCTTCCTGCGCAACCTGGCGGATTTCCACCGCCGGCTGGAAAGCGACCTGCGGCTGGCGCGGAGCATGCAGCTTTCGCTGATCCCGGACTTTCGCCGGCTAGCTGCGGTGGGTGCCCGCCACGGCCTGTCCATCGAGGGGCACTTTGAACCTTCGGACGAGCTGGGCGGCGATTTCTGGACACTGTTCGAGCTGGGCAAGGGCAAGGTCGGGTTCCTGGTGGCGGACTTTTCCGGCCACGGCATTTCCGCCGCCATCAACACCTTCCGCTTCCATACGCTGATCGAGCGCATCAACCCCATGGATTATGCGCCCGCGGACTGGTTGACCATGCTGAACCGGCCGCTGAAGGACCTGCTGCCGGTGGGCCAGTTCGCCACCTGCTTCTATGCCGTAATCGATCCGGTCGAGGGCTCACTCAGCTATGCCGCCGCGGGCGCGCCGAGCCCGCTGCTGCTGCGGGACGGCACCGCGACCCTGCTGGACGCCAGTGGCCTGATGCTGGGGGTGTCGAACACGCCGCTGCTGACGAGCGACACCTTGCCTTTCCCCCCGGGCAGCTCGATCCTGATGTACAGTGACGCCATGACCGAGGCCGTGGATCGCGGTGGCCACCTGCTGGGGGAGAACGGGCTGGTGCGCCTTGCCACGGAATCACTGCCGGGGGGCGAGGGGCGGCTGGCGAGGCTGCTGGCCCGCTTCGACGAGGTGGTCGCCCGCCCCCTGGCCGACGACCTGACGGCCATCTGCGTGACCCGGGTGTGAGCCATGGCGAAGGGGATACTGGGGTGGATGGCGGGGTTGCTGGGCACGAACCGGCGGGCGTTCGACCGCCAGCCGGTCCGCGGCACCGTCACCTTTGCCGTCGGCGGGCAGCGGCATGACTGCCGGCTGCGGGATGTGTCGCCCGCCGGGGCCTTCCTGGAGCCGCCCCTGGCCCTGGCCGTGGGCACCAAGGGGGTGCTGGAGCTCCCCGATGCCGGGATCATGGCCGAGGCGACCGTCGTCCGCCGGACGCCCCAAGGCGTGGGCATCCGGTTCCAACGGGATGACATCGGCGCCATCATCGCCGGCTGGACCTTAGGACAGGATACTTCTTCCTGACCCTTCCGGCTGGTTTTCCCGTCCTCAGCCCACCAGGCGCCAGGTGCCGTCATCCTCGCGGCAGGCGGTGCCGCGGGCCGTTTCGGCTCGGCCGTTGATATAGACGGTGTGGTTATACTCCCGGCAGGTGTTGCCGTTGGAGTTGGTGTAGGTCCGCGTCGGCTCGATGGTGCCGCGGTTGCCCGTGTCCGGGTTGTTCCAGGTGATGGATTCGTTCCGGGCGACGGCCGTCTGCTCCGCCCGCACCGCGCGGTCCTGGTCGGTGGTGGACATGGACTTGGCCAGTTCCCGGCCGGCCAGGGCGCCCAGAACCGCGCCGACGGCCGTGGCCGCTGTGTTGCCAGCGCCTTTGCCGAACTGATTACCGATCAGGGCGCCGCCGGCCGCCCCGCCCAGGGTGCCGATGGTTTCGTTCGAGGGGCCCTGGCCCTGCTGGCAGGCCGCCAAGGTGACGACGGTGGCCAGGGCGGCCGCGGTGTTGCGATAGGCGCGGATCATGATGGCTTTCCTTGCTCAACGGCAGGTCTTTGCTTCGGCAACCCTTTCCCGACCTTGATGGTTCCCTTCGCCCGGGTCGGGGCGGGGTTTGCCGGTGCCCGCGGGGGCCGGCTGTGCTAGGTATCGGCCGCCCTTACCCGAGCCGTGCCCCATATCGTGCCTGATCCCGCACCCTCATCCTTGTCTGCCGCCGACGCCCGCCAGGGGACCTGGCACCTGCTGCGCCGGTTGGCTGCGAGCTACCTCAAGCCCTACCGCTGGTGGGTGGTGCTGGCGCTGTTGCTGATGGCGGCGGAGAGCGGGGCCACCGGCGCCATCGCCAAGGCGTTCGAGCCACTGCTGGACAATGTCTTCCAGCCCGACAATGGCTGGATACTCTGGCCCTTCGCCGGTGCGGTGTTCCTGGCATTCGTGGTCCGGGGCGGGGCGGCCTATGCCCACTCCGTGATCGTCAACGCCGTGGGGCAGCGGGTGGTGGCCACCATCCAGCGGCAGGTCTATGGGCACCTGATCCGCTCCGACCTCGCCTACCTCCAGGGGCAAGCGTCGGGGCAGCTCATTTCCCGGCTGGTCAATGACGTGAACCAGATGCGGATGGCTGTGGCGGAGTGCCTGACCGGCATTGTCCGGCACGGGCTGACCCTCGTCGTCCTGGTCGGGGTGATGTTCATGCAGGACTGGCTGCTGGCCACCATCGCCTTCACCGTCTTCCCGGTGGCGGGCTGGTTCCTGGGCAGGCTGGGGCGCCGGTTGCGCAAGGTCGCGACCCGGACCCAAGAGGAGCTGGGCACCTTCTCCGCCATCCTGGGCCAGACTTTCCAGGGCGCCCGCCACGTCAAGGCCTATGGCATGGAGGCGCATGAGGAGGAACGGGTCGGCGGCACCATCGACCGGCTGCGCCGCCTGACGGTGAAGAGCTTCCGCATCTCCGCCTCGCTGATGCCCCTGAACGAGACCTTCAGCGGCATCGCGGTCGTGGCGGTGATCGTCTATGGCGGCCACCAGATCGCCGCCGGGGAGCGGACGCCGGGTGAGCTGGTCAGCTTCATCGGCGCCTTCATGCTGGCCTACCAGCCGATGAACGCCCTGTCCAAGCTGAACGCGCAGCTCCAGATCGGGCTCGCCGCGGCCGTGCGCGTGCTGGAGGTGCTGGATACCAAGCCGCACATCGTGGACCCGCCGGCACCTGTGGCCTTGCCGGCCGGGCGGCATGGAGTGCGGTTCGAGGGCGTCCGATTCAGCTATGGCGGGGACAAGGGGGCCCTGGACGGGATCGACCTGGAGGTCCCAGCCGGCCAGACGGTTGCGCTGGTGGGGGCGTCCGGCGCCGGCAAGTCCACCGTCCTGAACCTGATCCCGCGCTTCTATGACGTGACGGGCGGCCGCGTGCTGGTGGGCGGGCATGACGTGCGTGACCTGGGTCTGGCATCGCTCCGCGGCAACATCGCCCTGGTCAGCCAGGAGACGGCCCTGTTCGACGACACGATCCGGGCCAACATCGCCTATGGCCGCGAAGGGGCGGGCGAGGCGGAGATCATCCGTGCGGCCCGGGATGCCGCCGCCCATGACTTCATCACCGCCCTGCCGGACGGCTATGACACACGGGTGGGGGAGAACGGGTTGCGCCTGTCCGGCGGGCAGCGCCAGCGCATCGCCATCGCCCGTGCCATGCTGCGGGACGCGCCCATCCTGTTGCTGGACGAAGCCACGTCCGCCCTGGACAGCGAGAGCGAGCGGCTGATCCAGGAAGCCCTGCGGCGGCTGCAGAAGGGGCGGACGACGCTGGTCATCGCCCACCGCCTGTCCACCATCGTGGATGCGGACCGCATCTATGTGCTGGACCAGGGGCGTGTGCTGGAATGGGGCAGCCACGCCGACCTGATCCGAAAGGGTGGCGCCTATGCCCGCTTCCACGCCTTGCAGTCCGGGGCCGAGGCATTGGCCGGGACATCAGGGTAGGGGGATGGGGAGGCGGCTCATGGCATGGCTGGTCGGGGTACTTCTGGTCTACGGTGCCGTCTGCGGCCTGCTCCATGCCTACCAGCGCTCCCTGATCTACATGCCCGACCGGCGGGTAGCGGTGCCGGAGGATGCGGGCCTGCCGGACTTTCGGGTCGTCACGGTGACAACGGCGGACGGTCTGAGCATCGACGGCTGGTTCGTCCCGCCGCGAGAGGAAGGCCTGCCGACCATCGTGCTGTTCCACGGGAACGGGGGGCACCTGGGTTATCGCGCCGACAAGGCCAGGGTGTTCCAGAAGGCGGGCTATGGCGTGTTCCTGGCAGGCTACCGCGGTTATGGCGGGAACCCCGGCTCGCCGACCGAGCAGGGCCTCTATGCCGACGCCCGGGCGGCCCTGGACTGGCTGGTGGGGCAGGGCATCTCCGGCCAGAAGCTGGTGATCTATGGCGAGTCCCTGGGCACCGGGGTCGCGACGCAGATGGCGACGGAAAGGAAGGCCGCCGCCCTGGTGCTGGAGGCGCCCTTCACCAGCCTGTCGGATGCGGCGGCAAGCCACTACCCGATTTTCCCAGTGCGACTTCTCCTAAAAGACAGGTTTGACAGCTTGTCCAGGATCGGAAATGTCGGCTCACCCCTGCTGGTCATCCAGGGGGAGAAGGACCGGGTGGTGCCGACGCGCCTCGGCAAGGCCCTGTTCGCCCGGGCCAATGAGCCCAAAACGTCGGTCTGGCTTCCGCAGGCGGGGCACAACGACCTGATGGCCCATGGCCTGGCCGAAAAGGTGGTCGGCTTCCTGTCGGGGCTGAACCGGCCCCAGGGAACTGCCCCGCCGACCCTGGACCACCAGGGACCCCGCCGGGGAACGGCCATCATCCCGCGCTGATGCCACCCCGCAACGCCGCCAGGGCTTCCGGCGTATCCACATCCAGCAGGATCCCGTCATCGCCGACCTCCACCTCTGCCAGCCGGTCGGCATGGAAGTTGAGCAGCGATCTGGCACCCGTGTCGCCGGACAACGTTGCCAGCATCTCCGGGATGAACTGCCGGTCCCACAGGATAGGATTGCCGCGCCGGCCCTGGTGGGTGGGTATACAGATGGCCCTGCCCTCCGCCGGGGCATAGGCGGCGATGAGCTGGTTGACGACGGCCGGGGTGACCCTGGGCATGTCCCCTAGCAGGACCACCACCCCATCCACATCATCGGGCACCGTGGCCAGCCCGGCTTTCAGGCTGGCGCTCAGGCCCTGGGCGTGGTCGTCCGCCCGGACGAACGCCACGTCACGGCCGGTGAGGGCGGCACGAACCGCCTCTTCCTGGTTTCCAGTGACCACCGTGACCGACACGGCCTGGGAGGCCAGGGCAGCATCCACGGCCCAAGTCACCAAGGGCACCCCGTCCACCTCGGCCAGCAGCTTGTTGCTGCCCATCCGGCGCGAAAGGCCAGCGGCTAGGACGAGGGCGGCGATGCGTGGCGCGCGAGGGACCGATGTGGCTGCGGCGCGGGGCAGGGGGCGTGAGGGGATCTCGGCCAACAGGCCCCCGACCCCCATGCGCATGATGTCCTCCCGCCCCACCGAAAGGCCGGCAGCCAAGCGCTGCAACACCCAGTCGAACCCGTTCAGCTTAGGCGAGCGGGCACAGCCCGGCAGGCCCAGCACCGGCACGCCACCCAACCGGCCCAACAGCAGCAGGTTGCCCGGGTCCACCGGCATCCCGAAATGCAGCACGTCCCCGCCCGCTTGCTGGATGCCGGCGGGCAGCGCGTCGCGCCGGTCGGTGATGGCGGAGGCCCCGATCACCAGCAGCAGGTCGCATCCCTCAACCCGTAAGCCGTCCAGGGCTTCAGCCACGGCAGCCGGGTCATGGTCCACACGCCGTTCCGCCAGCAGGCTGGCGCCTACCGCCGAAAGCCGCTCCGCCGTCGCGGATCGGGTCTTGTCCAGCATCCCGGGCTTGGTCCCGGGCAGCAGGGTCTGTACCAGCCCGGCCCGCACCCCCTGCCAAGGTGCCACCCAGAGCGGGGGTGGGCCCGCAGCAAGCCGTTCCGTCTCCGATACAACACCGGCCGGGGTGGCAAATGGGATGATCTTCACGGTGGCTACCATCTGCCCGGCCTGCACCGGCGTAAAGGGGGGCAGGGTGGCGACGGTCACCGATTCGTCGAGCAGGTTCAAGGCATGCAGCCGCTCCGTATCCAGGACGACCAGCCCCGTTACGGAGGCGAAAAGGTTTACCCGGCCCGTATAAGCGGCGCTGACGGTCAGGCCAGGTCCGGCGAGCGCCCCCGCCACCCTGGCGGCGGCCTCATCCTCATGCACGTCGCTGTCTTCCAGGCGTGCCGCAACGATGGTGTCGATCCCGGAACGGGTTATGGCATCGATATCGGCCGCCGTGAGCCGCCGGCCCTTGCGCAGCATGCCGCCGGCGAGTTTCATGGAATGGGCCAGGATGGTGCCTTCTGCCGTCGCGGTCGGGATGAGGCCGAAGCGCATTCAGCCCTCGCCCTTGGCTTTCGGGCCACCGCGCAGGGTGAGGGTCATCTCCGCCAGGATGGAAATGGCGATCTCCGCCGGGGTCACCGCGCTGATGTCCAACCCCACGGGCCCCTTGATCCGGGCGAAGGCGTCCTCACCGGCCCCAGCTTCTGCCAAGCGCTCTCGGCGCTTGGCATGGGTCTTCCGGCTGCCGAGGGCGCCCACATAGAAGGCCGGGGAGGACAGGGCGGCCAGCAAGGCCGGGTCGTCCAGCTTCGGGTCGTGGGTCAAAGTGACGATGGCGGTGCGGTGGTCAGGGGCCAGGGCGGCCAGGGCGTCATCCGGCCACTCCCCGTTCAGGGTGATGGCGGGGAAGCGGGCGTCGGTGGCGAAGGCACGACGGGGGTCGACCACGGTCACGTCATAGCCGGCCAGGGCCGCCATGGGGGCCAGGGCCTGCGCGATGTGCACCGCGCCGATGATGATCAGCCGCAATGGGGGGTTCTGCACCTGGATGAAGAACCGGCCCTCATAGAACTCCACGATGCCGGAGCGGTCCCGGCGGATGGCGTCGCGCACCTGGGGAAGGAACTCATCCTCCAGGGCCACGTCCCCTTCCTGTGCATCCGCGTGCACCAGGGTCTGCAGGCCAGTGCCCAGGTCGGTGACCAGGGCGACCGCGCGCTTTTCCGCCTGGGCGCGGCGCAGGGCGTCGAACAGGCGGCGCCTCACCGGATTGCCTCCAGGTAAAGCTCGACCTTGCCCCCGCAGGCGAGGCCGACGGACCAAGCCGTCTCATCCGCCACGCCGAAGGACAGCAGCCGGGGCTCCCCCGTCGTGAGGACCTGCTGCGCCTCATGCACCACCGCACCCTCGATGCAGCCACCGGAGACGGAACCGGCCATGGCACCGCGGTCGTCCACGGCCATCTGGCTGCCGACCGGGCGGGGGGACGATCCCCAGGTGGCGATCACCGTCGCCAGGGCCACCTGCCGCCCCTCCGCCAGCCAGGCGGCTGCCTGGTCCAGGACGGAGGCGACTTCCGCTGCCGCTTCGGCCATGCGGGCTTTCCCCTAAAAAAGCGGTTCCTTGGGGCAACGGTTGGCCGAGGCCACCGTTGCTATCGATGCCGCAGTCTAGCCCGCCGTGCAGGCGAGGCAATGGGGGAAGGGGTATGGCCCCTCAGGCGGCCAGTTCGATCCGGGTCTGGAAGGCGACGCCCAGCAGGGTCGCCATCTGGAACAGGTACTCCTCGTCCGCCGAGGTCCAGGACCGGGGTTCACCGCACTGTTCGGCGCAGAGGACCGCCATGGGCCGCCCGTCGGCGATCACCACATGGTCCAGCAGGGACCGGACCCCATGGGCGCGCAGATGGGAGTCCGCGAGGCAGACGGTATCCGGATGGGCCATCACATCATCCGCCACCACCCGGTGATCCCGCCGGATGGCGGCGAAGTAGGCCGGGCAGGCTGATTCCTCCAGGGTTTCCCCCTGCATCACCTGTCCGGTTCGCTCATCCACCTCACAGGCGCAGGTGATGGCGGTGCCGGCGGAGGAGAAGAACCAGATGCTGGCCCTGGTCACCGCAAGGTCGCGGATGATGTCCCGGCACGCCCCTTCGAAGACCCGTGACAGGGACGGGCGGTCACGCCGGAAACCGGACAGGGCGGTACGGGCGAGCTGCATGGGGAGGGAACGTCGTTGGGATGTGGTCTCTACTTATTAGCACTGCGCGTGTGGGTATTCCCATGCCCTAACCTCACGGCAGGGTGTCAACATTGGTTGACCGCACGCCGTACCAGAACCTTGACGAGGTGCGCCCGGTATTCCGCGCTGGCATGGATGTCGCCGTTCAGGTCCCCCGGGTCCAGGGTCAGCCCGTCGATCACGTCCGGCCGGAAATCCGCCGCCAGCGCCCGCTCCGCGTCCGTCCAGCGGAAGACGCAAGCCCCGGCCCCGGTAACGGCGACACGAACGGCCGTCCCGAATGTCGCGACGAACACGCCGGCCGTGGCGTATCGGCTCGCCTGGCTGCGGAGCTTCAGGTATCTGGCCCGATCCGGGCGGGTGAACTGCACCGCTGTGACCAGCTCGCCCGGGTCGAGGGCCGTCTCGAACAGGCCAGTGAAGAAGGCATCCGCCCGGATTGCGCGCTTGTTGGTGCGCACGGTGGCGCCGAGGGCCAGCAGGGCGGCAGGGTAGTCGGCCGCCGGATCGTTGTTGGCGATGGAGCCGCCCAGGGTGCCGCGGTTGCGGACCTGCGGGTCCCCGATGCCGCCGGCAAGCTCTGCCAGGGCGGGGATCACCCGACGGGCCACGGGGCTGGCGCTGACGGTGTGGTGGGTGGTCATGGCGCCGACCAGCAGCCCGTCATCCACCGCGCGGAGACCGCGCAGCTCATCCACCTGGGCCAGGTCGACCAGGTCCGTCGGCTGGGCGAGGCGCTGCCGCAGGGTCGGCAGCAGGGTCTGGCCGCCGGCCAGCAGCTTTGCATCCTCCCGGCTGGCCAGGAGGCGGGCAACCTCGGCCAGGGAGGCGGGCCGGTGATAGTCGAAGGCGTACATTTCCGTCCCCCCGTTCAGCCCGCCGAGGCCGCCGGTGCCGTCGCTTCGGCACAGGCGAGCACGGCCTTAATGATGTTCTGGTAGCCGGTGCAGCGGCAGAGATTGCCCTCCAGCCAGTCCCGCACCTCGGTCTCGCTGGGTCGCGGGTTCTGCTTCAGCAGGTCCACGGCGCTCATCACCATCCCCGGGGTGCAGAAGCCGCATTGGAGGCCATGGTGCTCCCGGAAGGCGGCCTGCATGGGGTGCAGGGTCCCGTCCGGTGTCGCCAAGCCTTCGATGGTGAGGACGGAGGCACCCTCCGCCTGCACGGCCAGCACGGCGCAGCTCTTCACCGACCGGCCGTTCAAATGGATCACACAGGCGCCGCACTGGCTGGTGTCGCACCCCACATGGGTCCCGGTCAGGCCGAGATGGTCGCGCAGCAGCTCCACCAGCAGGGTGCGGGGCTCCACCTCGCGGCTGGCCGGCTTGCCGTTGACGGTCAGGCTCACGGTGATCGGCATCATCCCTCGCGGTCGGGGTCAGCGGAAGATCAGGATCAGGGCGAGCAGGATGGCGGCAAGCCCGCCGATCCAGACCACCGGGCCAAGCCCCTTGCCGGCGGGAGCGGCGGCAGGCTCCTCAGGGAAGGCGCCGGGGCCGGACCGGATACGTTCGGGCAGGGGCGGGGGGCTGTCCACCTCGTCATCCTCATCCAGTCGGTGATGGGGCTCGGCGAGGCGGGCCATGTCCCCGGGGGCGTCGGGCCCCTCATTCGCCACCAGTTCGGGCCGGGCCACCAGGGGGACCGAGGCGAAGCCGGGCATGCCGCTGGACGGGACTTCCGGTCGGGACTCAATCTCCTCCGCCGCCTCCACCAGCAGCTCCGTCGCGGCCTCGTCGGCGGTCTCGTCATCCGTGGCCGCCACGCTGCCGGGCGCCACGAGGTTGGCGAAGCGGGCGAAGAAGTCGTCGGCCAGCTTCCGGGCCGTGCCTTGGACGAGGCGGGAGCCGAGCTGGGCCAGCTTGCCCCCCACCTGGGCGTCGGCGACATAGCGCAGGATGGTGGCGTCAGGGCCGTCCTCGGCCAGGTTGACATTGGCCCCACCCTTGCCGAAGCCGGCGGCCCCGCCCTGGCCCTCGCCGGTGATGGTGTAGCCGGCGGGCGGGTCCAGGTCCGTGATCAGCACACGCCCGGTGAAGCGGGCCGCCACCGGGCCGACCTTGACCTTGGCGGCGGCGGCATACTCCGTATCGGAGACCTTGGTCAGCTCCTCGCAGCCCGGGATGCACTGGCGCAGGACCTCCGGGTCGTTCAGGGCGGCCCAGACCCGGTCCCGCGGGGCGGCGATGCGGTACTCGCCGGTCATGTCCATGGTGGCGCTCTCCCGGAATGCGTGGCGACGATGGCCTCTGGCGAACGGTAAACGGGGCCGGACGGACTGTGAAGCCCGTTGGGGGACGGGATGTCGCATCGGTATGGTTGCAAGACGGCTGGAATTCCTGAAAGATCAGGCTCGGAACGGTGTGCCTGCCCACCGCCAGGGTTGGCGGCATCCCGTTGAAGCCGACGGGCATACCCCGCAATCAATGATCCAGACCGGCAACGGTCGACCTTGGGAGGGACGACAGAGATGGCGCTCATCACCCGGCGTGCATTCGGCGCGCTGACCCTGGCCGGCACGGCCACCGCGCTGGCCGGCATCCGGCCCGCCGCCGCGCAGCAGAATTTCGTGACCATCCTGACCGGCGGCACCAGCGGGGTGTACTACCCGCTGGGCGTGGCGCTGTCGCAGATCTACGGCAAAGGCATCCCCGACGCCAAGTTCACGGTCCAGGCCACCAAGGCGTCGGCCGAGAACCTGAACCTGCTCCAGGCCGGCCGCGGCGAGCTGGCCTTCACCCAGACCGACACCCTGGCCCAGGCGGTCAAGGGCGACGCGGAGGTGGGCTTCGCCCAGCCCCTGGACAAGCTGCGCACCGTGGCGGTGATCTACCCGAACTACATCCAGATCGTCGCCAGCAAGGCTTCCGGCATCAAGTCGCTGGCAGACCTGAAGGGCAAGAAGGTCAGCGTCGGCGCGCCCAAATCCGGCACGGAGTTGAACGCCCGCGCCGTGTTCAAGGCGGCCGGCATGACCTACAAGGACTTCTCGAAGGTGGAGTACCTGCCCTTCGCCGAATCGGTCGACCTGATGAAGAACCAGCAGATCGACGCGACCCTGCAGTCCGCCGGCCTCGGTGTCGCGTCCTTGCGCGACCTTTCCAGCTCCATGGAGATCACCGTGGTCCCGGTGCCGCCCGACGTGGTGGCGAAGATCGGCGACCCGGTCTACCTCAACGCCGTCATCCCGGCCAACACCTACTCCGGCCAGACCACGGACGTGCAGACCGTGGCCACGGGCAACGCGCTGGCCACCCATTCCGGCGTCAGCGAGGATGTGGTCTACAAGATGACCAAGCTCCTGTTCGAGAACCTGGAGGCGATGCAGGCCGCCCACGCCGCGGCCAAGCAGATCGCCCTGGGCAAGGACGCAGCCAAGGCCTTCGCCCCGCTGCACCCCGGTGCGGCGAAGTTCTTCAAGGAGAAGGGGCTGGTGTGAGGCTGACCGCCTGATGCCGGCCTGACGCTGCGGCCCGCCCCCGACCAGACGGGGCGGGCCGCTTTGCCTTTTCGGGCCCCTTGGGGGCCTTCATGTTCCTGCCCGTAGCAGGGGGACACCGCCCATGGCGTCGGACGCCGCGAAGCTGCCGGAACCGGACCTCAAGATCGATGAGGAGGCCATCCGCAAGGCCATCGAGAAGGACAACCCGACCACCGCCTGGTTGGGCCTGTCACCCTTCGACAAGCGGATGATCTATGCCATCGGCGTGGCCTTCGCCGTGTTCCAGGTCTGGACCGCCACCTTCAACCCGCTGTCCAGCCTGGTGGTACGGTCGGTCCATGTGGGCTTCCTGCTGCTGATGACCTTCGCCCTGATCGGGGCGACGGAGAAGGGGCGGAGCCGTGTTCCCTGGTACGATTGGGCCCTGGGCGTGCTGGCCTTCGTCATCGGCCTGTACCACCTGGTGTTCGAGAACGACCTGATCCTGCGCTCCGGCACGCCCACCGACCTGGACATCGCGGTGGGGGTCGTCAACGTGGTCCTGGTGGTGGAGGCGGCGCGGCGGTTCCTGGGGCTGGGGCTGCCAATCTTCTGCGTGCTGTTCATCCCCTTCGCCATGTACGGCCCCTACATGCCCGGCATGTTCGCCCACCGGGGCTATGAGTTCGACCAGATCATCGACAACCTGCAATACTCCACAGAGGGCATCTACGGCACGCCCATCTACGTCTCCTCCACCTTCATCTTCCTGTTCATCCTGTTCGGCTCATTCCTGGAGCGGGCGGGGGTGATCCAGCTCTTCAACGACCTGTCGCTGGGGTTGGTGGGGCACCGGAAGGGCGGGGCGGCCAAGGTGTCGGTCATCTCCTCCGGCTTCATGGGCACGGTCAACGGCTCCGGCGTCGCCAACGTGCTGACCACCGGCCAGTTCACCATCCCGTTGATGAAGCGCTTCGGCTATCGCCCGGCATTCGCTGGGGCCATGGAGGCGACGGCCAGCATGGGCGGCCAGATCATGCCGCCGGTCATGGGGGCGGCCGCCTTCATCATGGCGGAGACCATCGGCATCTCCTACCTGGAGGTCTGCAAGGCCGCGGTCATCCCCGCGATCCTGTACTTCGCCAGTGCCTATTGGATGGCTCATCTGGAAGCCGGGCGGTGCAAGCTGCTGGGCCTGCCCAAGGCGGAATGCCCCAGCGCGCTGCAGGCCATGAAGAATGGGTGGTACCTTCTGCTGCCGCTGGTCGCGCTGGTCTACCTGCTGTTCAGCGGTTTCACACCGTTGTTTGCCGGCGTCATCGGTATCGCGGGCACCGTCATCCTGCTGCTGGGCACGACGCTGCTCAACACCCATGGCCGAACCCTGGCGATCCGGCTCGCATTCTGGGTCATCCTGGGCCTGGTGGCCTATGGCATCTCCAAGGCCGGCTTCCGTACGGAGCATATGGCCTTCACGTTGGTCGGCCTGCTGATCATACCCTCCTTCTTCTTCATGGAAGGCCGGCAGCTCCTGAGGGCCTTGGTGGACGCCATGGCGGACGGGGCCCGGGCCGCGGTGGCGGTGGGTATCGCCTGTGCCCTGGTGGGTATCCTGATCGGCATGCTGACATTGACCGGGCTCGCCTCCAGCCTGGCCGGCATCATCGTGGACCTGTCGGGAGGGTACCTGCTGGCAGCGTTGCTGCTGACCATGGTGGCGTGCATCGTGCTCGGCACGGGCCTGCCCACGACGGCCAACTACATCATCACCGCGGCCATCGCGGCGCCGGCCCTGTTGCAGATGGGCGTGCCGCTGATCGTCAGCCACATGTTCTGCTTCTATTTCGGCATCATGGCCGACCTGACCCCGCCCGTCGCCCTGGCCGCGCTTGCCGCCTCACCCATCGCGCGGGCAGGCCACCTGGAGATCGGCTGGCTGGCCACCAAGATCGCCATGGCCGGCTATCTCGTGCCCTTCATGGCGGTGTACGACCCGGCCCTGATGCTCCAGGGCGGGGACTACTGGCACTCCGCCTACATGGTGTTCAAGGCGGGGCTGGGCATCATCCTCTGGGGTGCCGCCATGATCGGCTACTTCTGGACTCCGCTGAACCTGTTGGAGCGGCTCGGGGCCGGCATCGCCGCGGCCATGCTGGTGATCGCGCTGCCGATCACCGACGAGCTGGGCTTTGCCGGGGCGGCCCTGTTCTTCCTGTGGCAATGGTACCGGGAGCGGTCGTCACGCCCCCTGTCACCGGCCTGAGCCCATGCCGGTGGCTGCCGCGGCCCTTTGCCTGGCCCTGCTCGGCAACCCGCCCGTGCGGGTCGAGGTGGACCGTTTCACCCTGTCCTGGACCCACTCCATCGAAAAGGTGGAGTGGCAGGAGGACTGGGCCGTCGGGCCGGAGGGCCTGCGGGTGCTGGAGGCACGGGTCAAGGGCAGCGGCGTCGGCATGGAGCCGGCGGAGGGCGCGGTGCTGCGGGACGGCTGGTGGGCCTATGTGCCCCAGCTCCCGCCCCAGCGGCAGGTGATGCTGGCGACCAGCGGTTTCACGGCCGACCACACCCTCTGTGCCGCCGGCAAATGCGAGCCCTTGGCCAAATGGGTGCGCCGCCCTGCCGGGGATGAGAGCCCGGTGGAGATGGCGGCCTGCGCGCCATAGCCCGGGTGGGCGGCAGGGCTGCCGTTCGGGCCGTTGACCCGGGTGGGTCCTGCTTCTACCTGGATGGGCATGGACACGCACAGCCTAGCCGCCCGCGGCACGACCACCTCTGCCGCCCGCCGCCCCCTGTACCTGGGCGCGGAGGTCTACCGGAACTCCAGCTATGGCCGGAAGCACCCGCTGTCCATCCAGCGGGTCAGCCTGGCCACGGACCTGACCCGGGCCATGGGCTGGCTGCCGGACGAGGCCTACCTGGACTCGCCCCTGGCGTCGGTGGACCAGCTCGCCCGGTTCCATACGCGGGACTACATCGCCGCGCTGGCGAAGGCGGAGGCGGACCAGCGGGTCGATGCCGAAACCGGCCAGCGCTACAATCTGGGCAAGCTGGAAAACCCGGTCTTCCCCGAGATGTACCGCCGCCCCGCCACCGGGGCGGGCGCGGCGATCCTGGCTGCCCGGCTTGTCAAGGACGGGGGGCTGGTCTACAGCCCCGCCAGCGGGACGCACCACGCGGCACCCGGCCGGGCCAGCGGCTTCTGCTTCTTCAACGCGCCGGTGTTGGGCATCCTGGAGCTGTTGGACCAGGGGCTTGAGCGGGTCCTGTATGTGGATCTGGACGCCCACCATGGCGACGGGGTGCAGGACGCCTTCCACGACGACCCGCGGGTGCTGACCATCTCCGTCCATGAGGGCGCCCGCTGGCCTTATACGGGCAAGGCTGGGGACCGGGCCGGCGGCTTCGCCCGGAACCTGCCCGTGCCTGCCGGGCTGAACGACAGCGAGCTGCGGTTCCTGGTGCAGCAGGCGATCCTGCCGTTGGCGGCCTGGTACAAGCCCCAGGCGGTCATGCTCCAGACCGGGTCGGACGCCCTGGCCGACGATCCCTTGAGCCGTTTGACCCTGTCCAACAACGCCCTGTGGGAAGCGGTGCTGGAGTTGCTGGACCTGGCGCCCCGGACCATCGTGGTGGGTGGCGGGGGATACAATCCCTGGTCGGTGGCCCGCTGCTGGGGCGGGATCTGGGCGGTCATGAACGGCATCGACCCTGCGACGGACCCCACGCCGGAGGCCGAGAGGCTGTTGCGTTCCATCACCTGGGAGCGGCGGGAAGGACGAAACCCGCCGGCGCACTGGTTCACCACCATAGCCGACGCGCCCAACGAGGGCCCGGTTCGGGAGGAGGTGAGGGCGCTGGTCCCCGTCGTCCTCGCGACCTGACCCGCATTTACAGGCGCCCGCCGTTGGGTTAGGCAGGACAGATGCGCCTGATCCTCCGGCTGATCGCCCCCGCCCTGATCCTGTTCGGCCTGTTGGCCCACCCGGCCCTGTCCGAGACGCTGGCCACCGACTCCCTGGTCATCGAGACCGCGGGCGGGGCCAAGCACAGATTCACGGTCGAGTTGGCCATCACCCCCGCCCAGCAGGCCCGCGGCCTGATGTACCGGGAGCGCATGGACGACGACAAGGGGATGCTGTTCCCCTATGACAGGCCGCAGCCGCTCAGCTTCTGGATGAAGAACACGCTGATCCCGCTGGACATCATCTATATCGCGGAGGGTGGCCGCATCCTGAACATCGCCAATGCCAAGCCCCTGGACCTGACCCCACTTTATTCAGAAGGGCCGGCCATTGCCGCGCTGGAGGTCAACGGGGGTTTGGCTGCCAGGCTGGGCATCCGCCTGGGCGACATGGTCCGCCACCCCGCCGTCGGCACCAAGCGCGCACCCTGAGGACGACACGGTCGGGGTGTGCTAGGCTTCTCCCATGGCCTTCTTCACGCCACCCATCCAACGCCCGATCCTGGAGCCGGTACGGCCGCCCGAGCGCCGGGACGGCGTGACCCCGGCGAAGCCCGTCGGGGATCGGGACAAGGAAGACAAGGGGCCTGGCTACAAGCGGCGCCGACGGCGTGACCTGCTGGATTTCCTGAAGGTCGAGGTGGACTCCCTGCCGGACCTGACGCCGGATTACAGGGAACGGGTACACCGCAACCTGGAGCTTTTCGCCCGCCATCACCCCGGCCCCGGCCCGGATGGCCAGCCGACCCAGCCCACCATCGGCGTCGTGGAGGCGGCGGCCCCCGTGGACGGGCACCCTGACCTGCCGCCGGAGGAGCAGGCCGAGAACCTGCGGCTGGCCCAGGAACTGGACCGGCTCCTGTCCATGCACACGGAGCCGGCGAGCCGCATCGCCTCCTATGTCCATGCCCTCCAGGCCACCGCGCCGGACGCCCACCAAGTGGAGATCGACGTCTGAAAGGCACCGCCGGGAAGCACTGGCGCATCCCCGGCAAATCATGTCACCCCAACAACAATCGGGTTTCTACAAGGCCGGGCAGGGGATTACCGTGCGCCTCCGAGCGGTCCTTCCCGGGCCGCGCCCCCTGGGTGCCTTCCCATGTCGAGCAACAACCTGCTCTATGCCGCCACCATCCTGATCTGGGGTTCGACCTGGTTCGTCATCAAGTTCCAGCTCGGCGTCGTGGACCCGTCGGTCTCCGTGGCCTACCGCTTCGCGCTGGCCGGGGGGCTGTTGCTGGCTTGGCTGGCCATCCGGCGGCAGCCATTGGTCCCGCCGCGGCACGGCTGGCACTGGGTCGCCATCACCGGCATCCTCACCTTCTCCGGCAACTACCTGTTCGTTTACAAGGCCACCAGCCTACTGCCCTCCGGCCTGGTGGCCGTGGCAGGGTCCGTGTTGACCCTGATGAACGTGGTGAACGCGCGCATCTTCCTGGGCCAGCCCCTGCGGCCTGTCGTGTTGCTGGGCGGCACGATCGGCGTGCTGGGCGTGCTGATGCTGTTCGGGCCGGAGATCACGGCCCACGGTTTGGGCGGCGGCGCCCTGTTGGGCTTCGGGCTGATGATGGGCGCGAACCTCTGCGCCTCCCTGGGCAACATGGCCGTGGCGAAGGCCCGCAAGGCGGAGGTGCCGCTGTTCGCCGCCACGGCCTGGGGCATGCTGCTGGGCTCCGCCACCATGGCCGTCATCGCCGCGGTGCGGGGGGTGCCCTTCACCTTCGACCCGAGCCTGCCCTATGTGGGCTCGTTGCTTTACCTGGCCCTGGCCGGTTCGGTCGCGGCGTTCCTCTGCTACTTCACCCTGCTGGGCCGCATCGGGGCGGACCGGGCGGGCTATGTGGCTGTCATGGTCCCCATCGTGGCCCTGGTCATCTCCACCCTGTTCGAGAGTTATGAATGGACGCCGGTGGGTGCGGCGGGATTGGCCCTGGCCGTGGGCGGAAACCTGCTGGTCATGACCCCGCCCAGCCGCCTGCCGCGCTGGCGCTTCCTGGGCGCAGAAGCCAAGCCGTGAACAACCGGGGGGCAGGGGGGCGACAAAGCAGTCCCCACCCTTGCCCAGGGGCGAAGGCTGGTGTATCTCCAGGGCGTGTCGGGGCGTAGCGCAGTCTGGTAGCGCGACGGTTTTGGGAACCGTAGGCCGGAGGTTCGAATCCTCTCGCCCCGACCATCCCTGACGAACGACATTGCGGAACGGGTTCCCTGATGAAGGTGCGGATCTACTCCCCGGCCAAGACCACCATGCAGTCCGGTCGGGCCACCACCGGCACCTGGGTGCTGGAGTACGAGATCGAGACGCCGCGCCGCCCCGAGCCGCTGATGGGCTGGATCAGCTCCGGCGACACGCTGAACCAGGTCAAGCTGCGCTTCGACAGCAAGGAGGAGGCCCTGGCCTTCGCCGAGAAGAAGGGCTGGCAGGTGGACCTGATCGAGCCGCATGACCGCCGGGTCACGCCCAAGAACTACGGTGACAACTTCCGTACCGACCGCCCCCGCATCGGCCGCTTCTGACCGGTCACGGCCCCTTAGCTCAGTTGGATAGAGCAACCGCCTTCTAAGCGGTAGGTCGCTGGTTCGAATCCAGCAGGGGTCGCCATCCCATCCCGGAGGCCGACAGGAACCCAGCCGTCCGAGGGGCGTTCCGCAGCCGTGTCCGTGCCAGGGGAACCATCCATGGGTGTCAGGGAATCACTGCGGTTGCTGCTCCAGGTCCTGGTGGCGTCTTTCGTGGTGGGCGTCCTCCTGTCCTGGTTGGACATCGACCCGGTGCGCCTGTTGAGCGGGGCCTGGAACGCGGTGATCAACGCGCCGGAGGCCGTGTTCGGTGCGCTTGCGGGCCTGATCCCCTATATCCTCACCGGTGCCGTCGTGGTGGTGCCCATCGTGGCCATCTCCACGGTGCTGAAGCTGATGCAGAGGAAGAACCGGCGGCAGATCCCGCCGCCCCCGCCGCAGCAGCCCTGATCCGGCCCGTTTCCGCTCAACGTCCCGCGGATGCCGCAGCGCCGCCCACGAGGCGGGGCTGCTTGTTGAAGTTCATGGTGATCATCAGGGTGACCTTGCCCCGGATCAGGTAGACCATCTTGTCCGCCTCCACCGGCAAGGGCACGTTCTTGGCCATGCAATAGGCCAGCAGGGCGCCCTGCACCTCATGCTCCGCCAGCGCCAGGGTACGCTTGCCGCCGTCCAGCTCCAGGTTGACCTTCAGCCCGTCACCCATCTCGGTGTTCAGGCCGGTGATCTCCCCCTCCGGCATCGGCTCCTTCAACTTGCGGCGACGGTCCAGGATGGCTGCCAACAGCTCGTTGTCCGAGAAGACGATGCAGCGCAGTTCCTTCATCCCATAGGCTCCCACCAACGATAGGAGCATGCTAGCCCTTCGCCGTCTGCCACGCCAGGAACCCTGACCTTAGGGATAGGGACAAAAAAATTCCGGGGCTCATTTCTGGGCCCCGGAGCAGTGGTATAGGGAGGGTTTAGAGACATCCTCCTTGTAGATGCCTTTCCCTCAAGCCGCTTTGACTTGGATCAAACGTCGCGAACATCTCAAAAACCGCTGCCGTAAAGCTCGGTCGGCGGGATCGCGACCTCGGCGATGGTGACCAGTTCCCCGTCGCGGGCGGCCCGGTAGAAGCAGTTCCGCCGCCCGGTGTGGCAAGCGACGCCCTTTTGGTCCACCAGCAGCAGCAAGGTGTCGCCGTCGCAGTCCAGCCGAAGCTCCACCAGCGTCTGCACCTGGCCGGAGGACTCGCCCTTGCGCCAGGGACCGCCGCGGGAGCGGGACCAGTAGCAGACCCGGCCTGTCTCCAGCGTCTCGACCACGGCGTCCCGGTTCATCCAGGCCATCATCAGCACCTCACCCGTGCCGTGCTGCTGGGCGATGGCGGGGACCAGCCCGTCGGCGTTGAAACGGATGGCCTCCAGCAGGCCGGGGTGCACTCGGGTGCTCATGTCTTCAGGGCCTCACGCAGCCGGGCGAAGCCGGCTTCCAGGTCACGGGTCAGGTCCGCCGGTTCCTCCAGCCCCGCATGGAAACGGACCAAGGTACCGTCACCGGCCCAGGGGCGGGCCGTGCGGATACGGCGGGGGTTGGTGGGCAGGACGAGGCTTTCGAACCCGCCCCAACTATAGCCCATGCCGAAGAACCGCAGCCCTTCCACCAGCGCCTTGAGCGCCGGGCGGGGCAGCGGTGCCAACTCCACCGTGAACAGGCCGCTGGCCCCGGTGAAGTCGCGCTTCCAGATCTGGTGCCCCGGGCAGTCCGGCCGCGCCGGGTGCAGCACGCGCCGAACTTCCGACTGTCCGGCCAGCCAGTCCGCCAGCAGCAGGCCGGCTTCCTGGTGGCGGGCAAGGCGCAGGGACAGGGTACGCAAGCCCCGCAGGCCCAGGAACAGGTCGTCGGCCGATGCCGTGGCGCCAAGGTCCACGGCGGCCTGCTTCACGGCCCGCCAGGCATCCCTGGTGCAGATGGCGGTTCCCAGGTTCGCGTCCGCATGGCCGGCGACATACTTGGTGCAGGCCTGGAGGGAGATGTCCACCCCATGGGCCAGCGGCTTGAAATACACGCCCGCCGCCCAGGTGTTGTCCATCAGCACGGTGCAGCCGCGGGTCTTGGCGGCAGCGGCCAGGGCGGGCACGTCCTGCACCTCGAAGGTCAGGGACCCCGGCGACTCCAGGAACAGGGCACGGGTATTCGGCCTGAACAGCGCTTCCAGGTCGGCCGCGCCAAGCAGCGGGTCATAGAAGGAGGTCTCCACCCCCATCCGGGCCAGGATGCCCTGACAGAACGCGCGGGTGGGGCCATAGGTGGTGTCCGCCATCAGCAGATGGTCCCCGGACCGCAGCACCGCCAGCAAGGCCGTGGTGATGGCCTGCAGGCCGGAGCCGAAGCTGACCGCGCGGTAACCGCCTTCCAGCTCCGCCATGGCCTCCTCGAAGGCGTGGCTGGTCGGCGTGCCCGTCCGGCCATAGCGGACGGCCTCATAGTCCGGATCCCGTGCTTCCAGCGAGTCCAGGTCGGGGAACAGGATGGTGGAGGCGCGGTAGGGCGGGATGCTCACCGCGCCGGAATGGCCGGCGGGGTCCCGGCCCGCATGGACCTGCGTCGTTCCCTCCGCCCGGTCACCCGCTTTGCTCACGGTTCCACCAGGGGTACGTGGGGGGCGATGCCCCGGGGAAGATGGCCGGCCAGACGGGGGTCGGGCTCTTCCTTCTCCTCCTGGCGAACGGGTTGGAAGCCGGCCCGCTGGTACATCATCAGAGCCTTGGGGTGGTCCAGGGTGCAGGTGTTCACCGTCACCCGCGTCACGCCGGCCCCAGCCCAGGCCGCGTCCACGGCCCAATCCAGCAGCCAGGGGCCGAGGCCATGGCCAATGAAATCCGGTACCAGCCCGAAATAGGCCAGGTTGGCCGTGCCCTCGACGCGGCGGTCGATCTCCGCATAGCCGGCGGGCACCCCGCCAACGTACAGCACGAAGATCTCCACCCGCTCATCCCCGATGATCGCGGCCAGCTCCTGCTCCGGCATGGCCCGCCGGAACCACCAGAGCCAGGGCCCGCCCACCGTGTCGTAGAGGTAGCGGTAGTAGGAGACGGTGCAGCGCTCCGCCCGCAGCAGGGCGGACTTTTCCGGCGGCGGGGGCCGGAAGGTGCGGGACGGCTTCTCCGTCATCTCCAGGTAGGTGATGGTGGTCCGGATCATGCCGGGTGCCGCGGCGGGCAGGGACGGCACCGCCTCGCGGGGCCGCGGGAAGGGGATCGGCTCAGCCATGGGCGGGCCCCGTCGCCAGGGGAAGATCCTCCCGGGCACCCCACTCGGCCCAGGACCCGTCATAGACCGGGACATCGCTCCGCCCGATCCGGTACAGGGCCAGGGCCAGGACACAGGCCGTGATGCCGCTGCCGCAGGAGGTGGTGACCGGCCGGGACAGGTCCACGCCAGCCGCCTTGAAGCGGTCCCGCAGGGTGTCCGCCGGCAGCAGGGTCTTGGTCGCGGGGTCCAGGAGGTCGGTGAAGGGGAGGTTCAGGCTGCCGGGGATGTGGCCCATCCGCAAGCCCGGCCGCGGCTCCGGCGCCGTGCCCTCAAACCGTCCGGCGGCGCGGGCATCCACCACCTGCTCCGACCCCGTCTCCAGGTTGGCACGGATGTCTGCCACATCCCGTACCAGGGCCGGGTCGAGCCTGGCGCGGAAGCTTCGCGGCTCGGCGGGAGAGGGCTCGCCGGTCTCCACCGGGTGGCCCGCGGCGGTCCAGGCCGGCAGCCCGCCATCCAGCACGAACACGTCCAGGTGCCCGAAGGCGCGGAACATCCACCAGGCGCGTGGCGCGCTGGAGATGCCGACACTGTCATAGACCACCACCGTGTCGCCGCTGCCGATGCCCAACGCCCCCAGGGCCTCCCCGAAGGCCGCCGGGCTGGGCAGCATGTGGGGCAGGTCGGTGCCAGGGGCGCTCAGGGCATCGATGTCGAAGAACCGCGCCCCGGGAATGTGTCCGGCCAGGAACTCCGCCCGGGGGTCGCGCTTCAAGGTGGGCAGGTGCCAGGAGGCGTCCAGCACCCGCACCGACGGGTCCCCCAGACGGGACGCCAGCCATTCGACGGTCACCAGCGGGTCGCGCGCCGTTGCCATCCGTTCCTCCCTCAATCCCGCAGCGCCAGCACGATCCGGCGGTTCTGCCGGCCCTTGTTCTCGATCTTCACGATCTGCACCCCGCCGATCTCCCCGGTGCGGGCCACATGGGTGCCGCCGCAGGGCTGCAGGTCGATGGGCATGTCGCTGGGGCCGATGTTCAGCAGGCGCACCATGCCGCTGCCGGTGGGCGGCTTCACGGACATGGTGCGGACCAGGTCCGGCGTCGCCGCCAATTCCTCATCGGTGATGACACGCTCCACCACGGGATGGTCGCCCTCGATCAGGGAATTCACCTTCTCTTCGATCTCTTCCTTGTCCAGGCTGCCGGTGGGCACATCGAAGTCCAGCCGGCTCTTGTCCGCGCCCACCTGGCCGCCGGTCACCGCCCCGGGCACCACGGCGCAGAGCAGGTGCAGGGTCGTGTGCATGCGCATGTGCCGGTGCCGCCGCTCCCAATCCAGCTCCAACGTCACCTTGGTCCCCGGCGGGGGCAGGGCCGCCCCCTCCGCCGGCACATGGATCACGTCGGGCCCGACCTGGACCAGGTCGGCGCCCTTCCGGGTGTCCATGATGCGGATCTCACCCCCGTCCCAGCGCAGGGCGCCGGTATCCCCCGGCTGGCCGCCGCCGCTGGGATAGAAGATGGTGCGGTCCAGCCGGATGCCGCCGGGGTCGCTCTCCACCACCACGGCCTCTGCGGTGCGGTCATAGGGTTCGTCGCGGTAGAGGAGGGTCATGGGGCAGGGGCTCCGCTTCGTGTCAGGCCAGCCAGTCCGGGACGGGGAGGTTCTTCTCCCGCAGGAACGCGGGATTGAACAGCTTGGATTGGTAGCGGGTACCGTAATCGCAGAGGATCGTCACGATGGTGTGGCCGGGGCCCAGCGCCTTCGCCACCTTGATCGCGGCGCCGACATTGATGCCGCTGGAGCCGCCAAGGACCAGCCCCTCATCCTTCAGCAGGTCGAAGATGATGGGCAGCGCCTCCTCATCCGTCACCTGCACGGCGTCGTCGACCGGCGCGTCCGCCAGGTTGGCGGTCACGCGGCCCTGGCCGATGCCTTCGGTGATGGAGTTGCCCTCGGCCTTCAGCTCCCCCGTCTTTTTCCAGGCATAGAGGGCGGAGCCCATGGGGTCTGCCAGGACGATGCGGACATCCGGGTTCCGCTCCTTCAGCGCCATGCCCACGCCAGCCAGCGTGCCGCCCGTGCCCGTGGCGCAGGTGAAGGCATCCACCTTGCCGCCGGTCTGCTCCCAGATTTCCGGCCCCGTGGTGCGGCGGTGGCCTTCCCGGTTGGCCAGATTGTCGAACTGGTTCGCCCAGATGGCGCCGTTCGGCTCGGTCTGGGCCAACTCCTCCGCGATCCGGCGGGAGACATGGACATAGTTGCCCGGGTCCTTGAAAGGCACCGCCGGGACCAGCCGCAGGTCCGCCCCGCAGAGGCGGAGCATGTCCTTCTTCTCCTGGCTCTGGGTCTCCGGCATGACGATCACGGTGCGGAAGCCCAGGGCGTTGCCCACCAGGGCCAAGCCAATGCCGGTGTTGCCCGCCGTGCCTTCGACGATCACGCCGCCCGGCTTCAGCCGGCCGCTGGCCACCGCGTCCTCCACGATGGCCAGGGCGGCACGGTCCTTGACCGAGCCGCCGGGGTTCAGGAACTCGGCCTTGCCCAGGATCTCACAGCCAGTGGCCTCCGACGGGCCTATCAGGCGGATCAGGGGGGTGCGGCCGATGGTGTCGATGAATCCGTTACGCGCGTCCACGTGCGCAGCCTCTTTACGCGGGTCAAAGCAGGGAGCGTAGACACCGCCCCGATGCGGTGCAACCCCGCCTAGGTGGTCACAGGCCAGCGTCGCCGCAACGAGTCGCGGTGCCGCGCAAACCAGCCAAGCGCGATGAGCGCGATACTGTTGGTGAATCGCCCCTCATCCATCCAGGCGATGGCCTGGTCCGCGGGTACAACATGGACCCGGATGTCCTCGTTCTCCGACTCCAGCCCATGGACGCCGCCGACGCCTTGGCTGTCCACCCGGCCGCAGAACAGGCTGATGACCTCGCTGCAGCCGCCGGGGCTGGGCATGAAGCGGCTGATGGGGAAGACGTCCGTCGCCGTGCAGCCAGCCTCCTCCATGGCTTCCCGCACCACCACCTCCGCCGCCGTCTCACCCGGGTCGACGATCCCGGCGACGATCTCCAGCATCCAGGGCGCCTCCCCGGCCGCCAGGGCGCCGACGCGGAACTGCTCCACCAGCACCAGCGAGTCCCGGTCGGGATCATAGAGCAGGATTCCAGCCGCCTCCCCGCGGACGAACACCTCGCGGCTGAACGACTTGCTCCAGCCGCCGCGGAACAGGGTGTGGCGCAGGGTCAGCTCGTGCATCTGGAAGAAGCCCTTGTAGGCCACGGTGCGTTCCAGCACCTCCGCCTTATGGCCGGGCCCTGTGGTGGGGATGTCGTCTGTCATGGTCGATCCTCGGGGTTCCGGCGGCGAAGGGGCCCGTGAGCGGGAACGCATAGTGCAGGCTGACCCGGCACGGTAACAGCCCGTCCTTGCCGGGGGCCGGATGGCTGGGGTGTGCCGCCCGTCCAGGAACTTGCAGCCGTCATGCCGGGTTCCCCTTGTCGACCAACAGAAGGGAAGACTGACATGGGCATCGAGACAGAGGAGCAACTCGCCGACGCGGTGCGGGAGTTCAATGAACTGCGCGACGCGCCGGATGACTCGCCCCAAGGCAAGCGGCGGATGGAATTGGACGCCCAGATCAAGATGTTCTACCAGATCCATGCCGAGGATGTCCGCGTCGCAAAGCCGCCCCGCTGATCCTGGGCCGGCAATGGAGACCGCGATGCCCCTGGACACGCTGAACCGCGTCGCGGTGCGGGACTTAGGCCCGAAGGGCAGGGGGATGGTGGCCCTGCTTCCAATCCCCCGCGGGCTGCTGATCGATTCGGCCCCGGTCCTGATCCTGCCGCCGGAGGACAGGCGGCGGATGGAGGACAGCCGGGTCGCCCATTACTGGTTCTATTGGGACGAGGGCGCGACGGACGAGGATTGGTCCGCCGCCATCGCGCTGGGCCCGGTCAGTCTGTGCAACCACTCCGAGGCGCCGAACTCCCGGTTCGAGGCCGACCTGGAGTCTTGCCGGATCGACCTCTACGCCCTGCGTGATATACAGGCGGGCGAGGAGATCACCTTCGACTATGGCTGTGAGCTTTGGTTCGAGGTGAAGGACTGAGGGACAGGACAGGCCATGCGCCGGGGCGACAGCTGCTACACTTGCCGGTTCTGGCTGGGCCACGGTGTCCGGGAGCGGGGACCGAAGGGAACCTGCCGCCGCTATCCGCCTGTCGTCACGGACCGCGCGCCCGGCGGTACCTTCCCCATCACCCTGTCCACCGACTGGTGCGGGGAATGGCACCGCCACCAGGGGCTCAGGGCCGACAGCCCTGGGGAGCAGGACCCGGCCCCCACGCTTTATGACGAGTTGTGACCGTCAGCCACGGAGACGGGGTCGGCCATACAGGTCGGAATGCAGCAGGCTCAACGGCTCATCCGTGACGGCATAGATGCCGGCCATGATCAGGTCCACGCGGCAGCCATCGTCGGAGAATGGCAGGAGCAACCTTTCCAAAGTTGCCGAAGCGCTGGGCCCGAGTCGGGACACGTAACTCGAATGGACGGGCTGCCGCGTCTCCAGCACCTGCCGGTAGGGCCGAAGGATTTCCTGATAGGCCGCGGGCGGCACGGCTTCGTCCAGGTAACGGCCGGTGAAGTCTTCCCCGTCATATTCCACGATGGTCGTACCGGAGAGGCGCACCCGGAAGCGGCCGCCGTGCTCCACGGCCACCAGGCCCAAATGCCCCATCCAGGGGCCCAAGTCCTCCGGGCGGAAGTCTTGGCGCGACGGGAGTTCCCGCCCCTTGCGGAGGCTTTCCCAGAAACTGAGCAGGGATTGAAGTTGCGGGAGCATGCCGGTCCCGTGTGGCTGTCGTCCCGCGGTGTAGCATGGCCTGGGTTGTCGCCGCAAACAAGCGGCACCACCAGCACGGGTTCTGCGCGCATATAATGATGCGGGGCGCCCAGGGTGGCATGGGGGTGGGGAGCTGATGGCGACGCATCCCGAGCAAACCCCCTGTGCCCTGTCGGCACGTTCCACACCCTGGCCGGGGCGGGCTGATCCCAGTTACCATGGCCAAGGACCGACAACCCCGGTGCGGCATGGACGAGACTCGCAATCCCTGGAAGTCCCTTTCCCAGGAGGTTCGGTATGAGAACCCCTGGATTCGCGTCGTGCACCATGAGGTGCTGAACCCCAGCGGCAAGCCGGGGATCTATGGCGTGGTCCAGTACCGGAACCTGGCCGTGGGGGTGATCCCGGTGGATCAGGACGGACATACGTGGTTGGTCGGCCAATACCGCTTCCCCCTGGACCGGTACAGCTGGGAAATTCCCGAAGGCGGCGCGCCGGAGGGCAGCACGGGGCAGGAGTCCGCCTTGCGCGAACTCCAGGAGGAGACCGGGCTTGCGGCCTCCAGCATCGCCGAGGTGGTCCGCCTGGACCTCTCCAACAGCGTCAGCAACGAGTCAGGGGTGGTCTACTTGGCCTGGGACCTGACCCAAGGGCAACCGGCGCCGGAGGAGACGGAGCAGTTGAAGCTCCGCCGGGTCCCCTTGAAGGAGGCGGTGGCACTGGTGTTGGACGGGACCATCACCGATTCCCTCAGCGTGGCCGGCCTGCTGCGTCTCAGGTTGCTGCATGACGACGGACGCATCCCAGCCGGCGCCGCCGAGGCGGTCGCGCGCGGGCTGGCGTGAGGCGCTCTGAGCCCCGCGGTGCAGTACACCGGGCCCACTGGATCAGCGCTTTATGATGTCTGGAAAGAGGTCCTTGGAGGCACGGCCGGGAATCGAACCCGGGTTCACGGATTTGCAGTCCGTTGCATCACCACTCTGCCACCGCGCCAGAGGACCGGAGCCGGTGTCCGGCTCGGGAGTGGCCTTATAGGATGGCCCCATGGGCGCGGTCAAGGGCCGTGCGAACCCGATGGAAAGCGGTGTCGCGGGGGCGGGGTGATCTCGCGGCGCAACATTGTGTTCAGGCGGGCAGGGGGATATATAGCCTCTGGGCGCGGCCTTGGCCGGCCCGTGCGCCCCACCTCGCGTCCCCGTCATTCCCCCCTCAGGCACCCTGCCTCGAGCCCCAGCCAGAAGAAGCGCCCGATGATGGCCACCACGGATTTCGCCACTGCCCGCGTCAACATGGTCGAGGGCCAGATCCGCCCCAACAAGGTGACGGATTTCCGCGTCGTCGATGCCTTCCTGTCCATTCCGCGGGAAGAGTTCGTGCCCAAGGCCCTGAGGGGCATCGCCTATGTGGATGAGGACATCCAGGTTTCCCCCGGCCGCTTCCTGATGGAGCCCATGGTCCTCGCCCGCCTGCTGCAGGAAGCGCGGGTGGGGGAGAAGGACATGGTCCTGGACGTGGGTGGGGCCACCGGCTACTCCGCCGCCGTCATCGGGAGGCTGGCCGCCACCGTGGTGGCCCTGGAGAGCGACCCAACCCTGGTGGCCCAGGCCAACGAGACATTCCAGCGCATGGGCATCGACAATGCCCTGGCCGTGCAGGGCCCGCTGGAGGCCGGCTGGCCCAACCAGGGCCCCTATGACCTGATCATCCTGCAGGGCAGCGTGGTCCAGGTGCCGCAGGTGTTGCTGGACCAACTGGCCGAAGGCGGCCGGCTGGTCGGCGTCGTCAATGAGGATGCCCGCATCGGCTATGCCCGCCTGTACCAAAAGCTGGGCGGCAAGGTCTCCCACCGGCCATTGTTTGATGCGGCCGTCCGCAAGCTGCCGGGCTTCGAGCCGAAGCCGACCTTCCAGTTCTGAGCCGTCCCGCCCGCCTGGACACGGACCTGCTGTGCGCCCCGTCACAGACTACGAGATGGAAGTGGAGACTCTGGCGGCCATGCGCGCGGCCGGTGACACTCCCATCGTTTTGGACGTGCGCGAACCCTGGGAAGTGGAACTGTGCGCTATTCCGGGCTGCACGCACATTCCGTTGGGCCAGTTGGCGTCCCGCGCGGGCGCCCTTCCGGCGGAAGAGGTCATCGTGGTCGTCTGCCACCACGGCATGCGCAGCGCGCACGCCACGGCTTGGCTGCGGCAACAGGGTTTTGACCGGGCCATCAACCTCGCGGGTGGGATCGACGCTTGGGCCCGGCGGATTGATCCCAGCATGAAGGTGTACTGAGACATGGATGCCATGAGCCTGAAGCCGACCCTCCGCCGCATGGTGCGCGCGACCCTTCCGCTGGCGGCACTCGCCGTCGGCCTCGGCCTGTCGCCGGCCAGGGCGCAGTCCCTTCAGGATGCGTTGGCCCAGGCTTACACTGGCAATCCCACGCTGGAGGCCGCCCGCGCCCAGCTCCGCGCGACGGACGAGTTGGTGCCGCAGGCGCGGTCCGGTTACCTGCCGACCCTGAACGCCGAGGCGGACATCTCCCGGAGCTGGGTGGACCAGAAGGGCGGCGACACCGCGGTGGTCGCCCGTACCAGCAAGAGCGTCGGCCTGACGGCCAGCCAGCCCATCTACCGCGGCGGGCGCACCGGCGCCGGCGTCAACCGGGCGGAGAACGTGGTGCAGGCACAGCGCGCCTCGCTGCTGTCCACCGAGCAGTCGGTGCTGCTGGACGCCGCCACGGCTTATTTCGATGTGGTCCAGAACCAGGCGGTCCTGGATCTCAACGTGAACAACGAGCAGGTCCTGCGCCGCCAGCTCGAGGCATCCAACGACCGCTTCCGGGTGGGTGAGATCACCCGCACGGACGTGAGCCAGTCAGAGGCCCGCCTCGCCGGGGCCACCTCCAGCCGCATCCAGGCGGAAGGCCTGCTGAACGCCAGCCGCGCCACCTTCGCCCGGCTGGTGGGTATCGTCCCGCAGAAGCTGTCCCAGCCGGCGCCGACGTTCACCCTGCCATCCACCATGGACGAGACCATCGCCCTGGCGGAGGCCAACAACCCGGCCGTGGTGGCGGCCAAGTACTCTGAGAAGGCGTCCGATGCCGCGGTGGACGTGGTGACGGGCGAGTTGCTGCCGACGGTCAGCCTGAACGCCCAGGCCGGGCGCGACTGGGGCTCCAGCAGCGCCGGCGCGGGCCGCCGCGACGTGCCCGTGGACAGCGCCGCCATCACCGCACGGGTGACGATCCCCCTGTATGAGGCGGGCAACACCACTTCCCGGGTCCGTGAGGCCAAGCAGACTGCCCGCCAGCGGCGAATCGAGGTGGATGAGGCGGCCCGCCAGTCCCGGGAGAACGCGATCCGCGCCTGGGAAGGCCTGGTGACCGCCCGTGCGACCATCAAGTCGCGCCAGGCGCAGGTGCGTTCGTCCGAGATCGCGCTGGAAGGTGTCCGCCAGGAAGCCACGGTCGGGTCCCGTACCGTGCTGGACGTGCTGGACCAGGAGCAGGAGCTGCTGGACGCCCGCGTGAACCTGGTGCGGGCGCAGCGGGATGAGCTGGTGGCCGCTTTCCAGGTCCTCGCCGCCACGGGGCAACTCACCGCCAGCCGCCTTGGCCTGCCGGTGCAGGCCTACGACTACGAGGCGTATTACAAGGAGTCCCGCAACAAGCTGTGGGGCGTGTCGATCGACTGACCGCACAATCCCACCCCTTTCGGGGCGATACCTGTGCTTTCGGGGGGCCATTGGCCCCCCGAACCGTATCATCCCCTTGGCATTTACCTCACTTGTGCCTAGGCTGCCTCCCCTAGGCACGTCATCAGGTCACGGGCGAGATGGTCGACAACCGGTCCCAACAAGAACCGTCGATGGAGGAAATCCTCGCCTCCATCCGCAGGATCATTTCCGAGGACAGCGACGTCCCGCCCGCCGCCGAGGCCGAGCCGCCACCCCCACCCCCGCCGCCGCCTCCACCACCCCCTCCACCGCCGCCGCCCCCACCCCCGCCGCCTCCGCCGCCCATGATGATGGACCCGGTGTTCGAGCCGGAGCCCATGGACATGCCCATGGTCGAGGACGACGTGCTGGAACTGACGCAGGTGGCGCCGGACGAGCCGGTGCTGCCGGACCCGTTCGATTACGACCCGCCGCCGCCCCCTCCACCCCCGCCGCCGCGGCGGCCCATGCCCCCCATGGACGAGGACGGCCTGCTGTCCGCCGCCAGCGCCGAGGCGGCGAGCCGTGCCTTCAGCAGCCTGTCCGGCTTCAAGCGCGGCCCCAGCCTGATCGGGGAAGGCCCCATCGGGAACGGGGGGACCACGCTGGAGGAAATCGTCCATGCCTTGGTCCGTCCGATGATCAAGGAATGGTTGGACGACAATCTGCCGCCCATGGTGGAGCGGCTGGTCAAGCGCGAGATCGAGAAGGTGGTACGGCGCGGCCTGGACTGACGCGCCTGCCCGATCCCCCGCGGCCTGGATCTTAAACTCCCAGGCCGCCGACCGGCGGCCCGCGACCCCATGGTCGCGTGAGCCAAGCCCGCGGAGCGGGCGCCCGGCGATTGAGGGAACAGCAAACACGGGGCGGCGCCTTGATGGTGCCGCCCCGTTCCTTTATGACAACCGCTCCCCCGGAGCAGCCAATCCAAGGTTCCCGCCATGCTGGACAAGACGTTCTCCCCCGCCGAGGTCGAGGCGAAGCACTATGAGCGCTGGGAGCGCTCCGGGGCCTTCGGCGCGAAGGTAGATAGCAACCAGCGGCCCTACGCCATCATGATGCCGCCGCCCAACGTCACGGGCAGCCTGCACATGGGCCACGCCCTGACCTTCACCCTGCAAGACGCGCTGATCCGGTTCGAGCGCATGCGCGGCAAGGACGCCCTCTGGCAGCCGGGCACCGACCATGCCGGCATCGCCACCCAGATGGTGGTGGAGCGCAACCTGGCGAAGGAAGGCCTGACCCGGCAGGAGCTGGGCCGCCAGAAGTTCCTGGACCGGGTGTGGGAGTGGAAGGCCGAGTCCGGTGGCACCATCACCCGCCAGCTCCGCCGCCTGGGCGCCAGCCCCGACTGGCCGCGGGAGCGCTTCACCATGGACGAGGGGCTGAACGTCGCCGTCCGCAAGGTGTTCGTGGAGCTGTACCGCCAGGGCCTGATCTACCGGGACAAGCGGCTGGTCAACTGGGACCCCAAGCTGCACACCGCCATCTCCGACCTGGAGGTGGAGCAGAAGGAGGTCAACGGGAACCTCTGGCACTTCCGCTACCCGATCGACGGGGAGGAGGGCCGCTTCATCGTGGTCGCCACCACCCGGCCGGAGACGATGCTGGCCGACACGGCCGTGGCCGTGCACCCGGAGGATGAGCGCTACCAGGACCTGATCGGCCGACAAGTGCGCCTGCCCCTGGTGGGCCGCCTGATCCCCATCGTGGCCGACGACTATGCCGACCCGGAGACGGGCTCCGGCGCGGTGAAGATCACCCCGGCCCACGACTTCAACGACTTCGAGGTGGGCCGGCGCCATGGCTTGGCCCTCATCAACCTGCTGGACCGGGACGCCCGCATCGTCCAGGCCTTCGAAGGGTACTTGCCGAAGGCGGGCGGCGGGCTGGAGCCGTTCAGCGAGCCCGTGCCGGAGGAATACCGCGGGCTCGACCGCTTCGAGGCGCGCAGACGAGTGGTCGCCGACTTGGAGGCCCTGGGCCTCGTGGAGAAGATCGACCCGCACAAGCACACCGTCCCCCACGGCGACCGTTCCGGCGTGGTCATCGAGCCCTGGCTGACCGACCAGTGGTATTGCGACGCCAAGACGCTGGCCAAGCCGGCCATCGAGGCGGTGGAGCAGGGCCGAACCGTCTTCGTCCCGCGCCAGTGGGAGAACACCTATTTCGAGTGGATGCGCAACATCCAGCCCTGGTGCATCTCCCGCCAGCTCTGGTGGGGCCACCAGATCCCCGCATGGTACGGGCCGGAGGGCAGCGTCTTCGTCGCGGAGACGGAAGAGGACGCCAAGGCCCAAGCGGAGGCCAAGTTCGGCCCCGGCTGCAACCTGCGCCGGGACGAGGACGTGCTGGACACCTGGTTCAGCTCCGCCCTCTGGCCCTTCAGCACGCTGGGCTGGCCCGAGAAGACGCCGGAGCTGGACCGCTATTATCCCGGCGACGTGCTGGTGACCGGCTTTGACATCATCTTCTTTTGGGTCGCCCGGATGATGATGATGGGCATCCACTTCATGGGCGACGTGCCGTTCCGCACCGTCTACATCCATGCCCTGGTCCGCGACGAGAAGGGCCAGAAGATGTCCAAGTCCAAGGGGAACATCATCGACCCCCTGGACGTGATCGACCAGTATGGCTGCGACGCCTTGCGCTTCACCCTGGCCGCCATGGCCGCCCAGGGCCGCGACATCAAGCTGGCGGTCAGCCGGGTGGAGGGCTACCGCAACTTCGCCACCAAGCTCTGGAACGCCGCGCGCTACGCGGAGATGAAGCAGGTCGCTCCGGTGGCGGGCTTCGACCCCGCCGGCGTGAAGCTGACGGTCAACAAGTGGATCGTGGGTGCCGCCCAGCAGGCCGCGGCCCGCATCACGGAGGCCATGGAGGGCTACAAGTTCAACGAGGCGGCCCTGGGCATCTACCAGTTCGCCTGGAACAGCTTCTGCGACTGGTACCTAGAGTTCACCAAACCGATCCTGACCGGGGAGGACGAGGCGGCGAAGGCGGAAACCCGCGCCACCACCGCCTGGGTGCTGGACCGCATCCTGCACCTGCTGCACCCGCTGATGCCCTTCCTGACGGAGGAGCTGAACGAGAAGATCGGCGGCAACGAGCGCCAGCTGATCACCGCGCCGTGGCCTGAGCCGCAGCTGGGCCTGATCGACGCGGCGGCTAGTGCGGAGATGGAGTGGGTGGTGAAGCTGATCTCCACCGTCCGCGCCATCCGGTCTGAGATGAACGTGCCCCCGTCCGCCCAGATCCCGCTGGTGCTGCGCGGGGCGGGAGAGGTGACCAAGGCCCGCCTTGCCACCCACAGGGACCTGATCCTGCGCCTCGCCCGCCTGTCGGGGGTGGAGTTGTCGGACGCCGAGCCGCCCAAGGGCTCCGCCCAGGCGGTGGTGGAAGAGGCTACGCTGGTCCTGCCGCTTGCCGACTTCATCGACGTGGAGAAGGAGAAGGCCCGCCTGTCCAAGGAGATTGCCAAGCTGGCACAGGAGGTTTCCAAGATCGACGCCAAGCTGGCCAACCCGCAATTCGTGGAGCGGGCACCGGAAGAGGTGATCGAGGAGCAGCGCGACCGCCGTGCGGAGGCGGAGAGCGTCCGTGCCAAGCTGGAAGAGGCCTTGGCTCGGCTGGGGTGATGTGGATGCCCGGCGGACTGCGCGGCCGTTCTAGCCCCGCAGTCCGCCGGGCCGCTTTCCCTGGACTCGTCTCCCGCAGACTGGAAACGGGTCTGGCCCTTCGTGTTCCTCACGCGCCCCCGGACCGGGGTCCGGGGCGGGCTCTGCCGCATCCGCGGCTTGGCTTCCGCGGACCTGACGCCAGCTCGGGTCAGCTATGGGCCCGCACGAAGCTGGCAAACTCCTCCGACGGGATAGGCTTGGAGAACAGGTAGCCCTGGCCCTCCTCGACGCCCATGCGCCGCAGAAGCTCCAACTGCGTCGTCGTCTCGATCCCCTCCGCCACCACCTTCAGGTCCATGGCTTGGGCCATGGCCACCGTAGCCTCCACGATGTGGCGGGTGCGGGGGTCGGTCTCCATGTCCATGACGAACTTGCGGTCCACCTTCAGGCAGTCCAGCGGCAGCTCCCGCAGGTAGGACATGGATGAGTAGCCGGTCCCGAAATCATCCAGGGACAGGGCCACGCCCCGGTCGGCGATCCAGCGCATCTGCTTCAGGGCGCCCTCAAGGTCGTCCGGGAGGATCGTCTCGGTGATCTCAAGCTGCAGCAGGTGGGGCGGGATGCCCGTCTCCGTCAGCAGCACGTCGATCAGGGCGGGCAGGTGGCCCCAGCGGAACTGGCGCTCGGAGACGTTCACCGCGATCTGCGTGGGCGGCAAGCCGGCATCCAGCCAGCGCCGGATCTGGCCCGTGGCCTGGCGCAGCACCCATTCCCCGATGGGGACGATCAGGCCCGTCTCTTCCGCCGTCTGCACGAAGGCGCCCGGGGCGAGCAACCCACGGGACGGGTGCCCCCAGCGCAGCAGCGCCTCGCCACCGACGACGGTCTGGCGGTCGCCCAGGCTGACCTTGGGCTGGTAGTGCAGCACGAACTGGTCGTCCCGGATGGCGGCGCGCAGCTCGTCTTCCAGGTCAAGCCGCTGCCGCACCTCATCCCGCATGCTGGCGGCGTAGTGGGTGTAAGATTCCTTCCCGGACCGCTTGGCATGGTCCAGGGCCAGGGCGGCGTTGCGGATCAGGCAGGGGCCGTCGGCGGCGTCCTTGGGCGCGATGGCGACGCCGATCTTGGCGGTGACGAAGAGCTGCCGCCCCTCCACCATGATCGGCTCCGACATCCGGTTCACGATGGCGGAAGCGGCGAACAGCGCCTTTCCCGGATGTTCCAGCCCTGGCAGGAAGATGGCGAACTGGCTCTGCCCGAAGCGGCAGACCAGGTCGTTGGCGCCGATCCCGTCCATGACGCGGCGGGCCAGCAGGGCCATGGCGTTGTCCAGGGCGGCCTGCCCGTGCACCCGGAAAAGCTGGGGCATGCGGTCGATCTCGACCAGCAGCACCGCCGCGACCAGCTTGCCGCCATGCTCCGCCAGGACCTCCGCCACCCGGGCGGAGAAGGGCCGCATCTCCAGCAGCCCGGTGACGCTGTCACGCCGGCCGCCGGGATCGCGGTTGCTTGCTGGGCCAGGGGCCGGCGGGGAGGGGGGCACGGTCTATGGGATCCGGTATGGACTATTGGCGTGACAGGGGCCGAGTATTCGGCGACTCCCAGCCTTACAGCTTTGAACCCTGGAATTCCAGACCCTTCGTATGACCAATGAGGGGGATTGATTTGTGATCCGGATCGTGATCACCCCCGGGACCTTTGCTGTTCATCACGATTGAATGTCGGAACAAGGCCTTACTCATGCCGGGGGCAAGCTGTGCTTGCGCAGGCGGTGGTGAAGCCTATCCTTGAAGCTGCGGAGCGCGTCGGCAAGACGGGCGTGGGTGGAGGAGGCGGGAAATGGCGAACGGCGGTGGGGCTGGGAAGGTCTGGGACAAGTCGCGGATGCCAAGCCGCCATGTCTCGGTGGGGCCGGAGCGGGCACCGCACCGCTCCTACTACTACGCCATGGGCATGACGGCGGAGGAGATCGCCCAGCCCTTCGTCGGCGTGGCCACCTGCTGGAACGAGGCTGCGCCCTGCAACATCGCCCTGAGCCGCCAGGCGCAGGCCGTGAAGCAGGGGGTGCGGGCGGGCGGCGGCACCCCGCGGGAGTTCACGACCATTACCGTGACCGACGGCATCGCCATGGGCCACCAGGGCATGAAGTCGTCCCTGGTCAGCCGGGAGGTCATCGCCGACTCGGTGGAGCTGACCATGCGGGGGCATTGCTATGACGCCATGGTCTGCCTTGCCGGCTGTGACAAGACCCTGCCCGGCATGATGATGGCCATGTTGCGGCTGAACGTGCCCGCGGTGTTCATGTATGGCGGCTCCATCCTGCCGGGCCGCTTCCAGGGACGGGACGTCACCATCCAGGACGTGTTCGAGGCCGTGGGCGCCCACAGCGCCGGGAAGATGAGCAGCGAGGACCTGCACGAGTTGGAATGCGTGGCTTGCCCCTCCGCCGGGGCCTGCGGCGGCCAGTTCACCGCGAACACCATGGCCTGCGTGTCAGAGGCGATCGGGCTGGCCCTGCCGGGGTCGGCAGGCGCCCCCGCCCCCTATGAGGACCGGGACCGTTGGGCCGTGCGGTCGGGCGAGGCGGTGATGAGGCTCCTGGAGCTGAACCTCCGCCCGCGGGACATCGTGACCCGCAAGGCGCTGGAGAACGCGGCAACCGTGGTGGCCGCGTCCGGCGGCTCCACCAACGCCGCCCTGCACCTGCCCGCCATCGCCAACGAGGTGGGCATCGACTTCGACATCCATGATGTGGGCCGCATCTTCCAGCGCACGCCTTACATCGCCGACCTGAAGCCCGGCGGACGCTATGTGGCCAAGGACCTGTATGAGGTGGGCGGCGTGCCCATCCTGCTGAAGGCCCTGCTGGACGGCGGCTACCTGCACGGGGACTGCCTGACCGTCACCGGCAACACCATAGCGGAGAACCTGGCCGACGTGGCCTTCCCCACGGGCCAGGACATCGTCCGCCCCACCTCCGCCCCCCTGTCCCCCACCGGCGGCGTGGTGGTCCTGCGCGGCAACCTCGCCACCGAGGGAGCGGTGGTGAAGGTGGCCGGCATGAAGCAGCTCACCTTCCGCGGCCCCGCCCGGGTGTTCGACTGCGAGGAGGACGCCTTCGCCGCGGTAGAGCGGCGGGACTACCGGGAAGGGGACGTGCTGGTCATCCGCTATGAGGGGCCACGCGGCGGCCCCGGCATGCGGGAGATGCTGGCGACCACCGCGGCCCTTTATGGCCAGGGCATGGGCGACAAGGTGGCCCTGATCACGGATGGCCGCTTTTCCGGCGCGACCCGCGGGTTCTGCGTCGGGCATGTGGGCCCCGAGGCCGCGGTGGGTGGGCCCATCGGGCTGCTGCGGGATGGTGACGTGATCGTGCTTGATGCCGTGGCTGGGACATTGGACGTGGAGTTGGACGATGCCGAGCTGGCTTCCCGTCGGGCCGCTTGGGTGCCGCGCCGACACGACTTCCAATCGGGTACCCTTTGGAAGTACGCTCAACTGGTCGGGCCTGCGGAAAAAGGGGCGGTGACGCACCCGGGCGCCAAGGCCGAGACGCACGTCTACGCCGACCAGTAAGGGTTACGGATGTCCTTCGTCCTGTCCAAGGTGCTGTGGCTCCTGGCCGAGCCCGGCAATGCCTTGGTCATTGGCCTCGTCACGGGAGCGATCCTGCTTTGGACCCGGTGGCGGCGCGCCGGGATGGCGATCGTCGGTACCGTCACTGCCGTTGCCGTCGCAGTCACCGTGCTGCCCATCGGAACCTACCTGGTCCATGGGTTGGAGAGCCGATTCCCCGTGCCCACCGACCTGCCGGAGAGGGTGGATGGTATCATTGTCCTGGGCGGGGCGGTCTTGCCCCGCCTGACCGCATCCCACGGCGTGCCGCAAGTGAACCGTCACGCAGAGCGGATGCTGGATCCGCTCTGGCTCGCCCGGCGCTTCCCGGAGGCAAGGCTGGTCTTCACCGGCGGTTCCGGCAATCTCTGGGACCAAATGAACCGGGAAGCTGTCGATGCCCGACTGCTCTGGGATCGGCTCGGCGTGGACACGGCGCGGGTGACTTTCGAATCAGAGTCCCGCAACACCTGGGAGAACGCTGTCCTGACCAAGGAACTCGTCCGGCCCGCCGAGGGAGAGATCTGGCTGCTGGTGACCAGCGGGTTCCACATGCCCCGGTCCGTTGGCATCTTCCGTCGGATCGGATGGCCGGTGCTGCCCTATCCGGTGGACTTCCAGACCAGGAGGGAGGTCCGGTTCCAACTGGGTTTCGACCTGGAGCAGGGCATCAGCCTGCTTAACCTCGCCACGCGGGAACATATAGGGCTGGTCGCCTATCACCTGATGGGACGAACCGACGCTTGGTTCCCGGCCCCGGAACCGGCGCAGTGACAAGCTTGCGCCCGGGCGGCCGCCCCGTTGCGGCAGCCCGGGGCCTGTGGCAGAAGCGGTCCGTCCGGGGGTACCCCGTTCGTCAGATCCCGTCTCAGCACGCCTGGCCATGCGGCACCGGCTTGGCGGCAGGGCACCGGATGATGTAGGGTGCGGCCCACAATCGGTAGGGGTGGAAGGCGCATGGTCCGGGCACATCTGGTAAGGATTTTGGTATTGGCCGCGGTCGCCGCGGGCCTGTCCGCCTGTGCCACCAAGCCGCCGGAAAAGCCCGCCGCGCAGGCACCTGCCGGGCCCAAGCTGCCCGCCGGCGGCATCTACAAGGTGGGGGAGCCCTACCAGATCAACGGGGTCTGGTACTATCCGCAGGTGGACTACAACTACGACCAGACCGGCATCGCCTCCTGGTACGGCCCGGGCTTCCACACCAAGTCCACCGCGAACGGTGAGACCTACAATGAAAACGAGCTGACCGCCGCCCACCAGACCCTGCCCATGCCCAGCCTGGTGCGGGTGACGAACCTGGAGAACGGCCGCTCCATCGTCGTGCGGATCAACGACCGCGGCCCCTTCGTGGCCGGGCGCATCCTCGACATGTCCCGCCGGGGCGCGCAGCTCCTGGGGTTCGACCAGCAGGGTACGGCCAAGGTCAGGGTGCAGGTCCTGGCGGAGGAAAGCCGCGCCATCGCCGCGGCGGCCCAGAATGGCGGCAACACCCAGATGGCCGGTTCCCCCGACGGCGGCCCGGTTCCCAAGGCGGCCCCGCGGCCGAAGGTGGAGGTGGAGGGCGTGCCGGCCCCGGCCACCCCGCCAGCCCCTGTCCGGACCGTATCGGCCCCGACCACCGTCGCCGGCCAGACCGATTCCGATGGCCGCTTCCTGCCCGCCCCCGTGGTGGAGCAGAAGCCCGTGGCCGGGCCCCAGCGCATCTGGGTGCAGGCGGGCGCCTTCAGCGTCTATGACAATGCCAACAAGCTCCGCGCCCGGCTGAATTCCATCAGCCCCGCCACCATCTCTTCCGCCATGGTGTCCGGCACCCAGTTCTTCCGGGTCCGGCTGGGCCCGCTGGAGACAGTGGACCGGGCGGACCAGGTGCTCGCCCAGGTCCTGGCCACCGGCCAGAACCAAGCCCGCATCATCGTGGATTGACCCTTGGCGTGGGCCCCGGCCCCGCCTTAGAACACGGCAAGACAGCCTCGGGCCGGCAGGAGTCGCCGGCCCGGCCTCGCAGCAAAGGTAGCGACAACGCCATGGTTCGCGGCTTCGACGTGACGAGACTTCCCGCCCTCCTCGGTGCCGCCGCCCGGCGCACGGGCTTCGCCCTCCTGCTGGCAGGGGCCGCCGTGCTTCCGGCCCAGGCCGCCCCGCTGGAGACCATCGCCCGGGAGGCCATCCTGATCGACCTCAGCACCAACACGGTGCTGCTGGAGAAGAACGCCGACGAGCGGATGCCCACATCGTCCATGTCCAAGGTCATGACGATGTACTTGGTGCTGGAGCGCATAAAGTCCGGCCGCCTGACCCTGACCGACACCCTGCCGGTCAGCGAGCAGGCCTGGAAGGTCCAGGGCTCCAAGATGTTCGTGGAGTTGGGCAACCAGATCAAGGTTGAGGACCTGATCCGCGGCGTCGTCATCCAGTCCGGCAACGACGCCTGCGTCGTGCTCGCGGAGGGGTTGGCAGGTTCCGAGGGGGCCTTCGCCACCGCCATGACCAAGCGGGCCAAGGAGTTGGGGATGCACAACTCCAACTTCGTCAACGCCTCCGGCTGGCCGGACCCGAACCACTATTCCACGGCACGTGACCTGGCCACCCTGGCCACCCGGCTGATGCAGGACTTCCCCGAGCATTTCCATTACTACTCGGAGAAGGAGTTTACCTACCACGGCATCAAGCAGGGCAACCGCAACCCGCTGCTGTACCGGAACATGAACGTGGACGGGCTGAAGACCGGCCATACGGAGATCGCCGGCTACGGCCTGATCGCCACGGGGGAGCGCAACGGCCGCCGCCTGGTGATGGTAGTCAACGGCCTGCCGAGCATGCAGGCCCGCGCCGACGAGTCCGCCCGCATCCTGGAATGGGGCTGGCGGGAGTTCGAGACCTATGCGCTGTTCAAGGGCGGGGAGACGGTGGACAGCCTGCCGGTCTGGTTGGGGCAGCAGGAGCAGGTGCCCCTGGTCTCCGAACAGCCGGTGAAGATCACCCTGACCCATGACCAGCGTCGGGCCATGAAGGTCAGCGTCCTTGCCGATGCCCCCGTGGCGGCCCCCATCACCAAGGGTACCAAGCTGGCCACCCTGCGCATCGAGGCGCCGGACATGCCCGCCAAGGAGGTGCCGCTGGTTGCCGCTGCGGACGTGGCGGAGCTGGGCTTCTTTGGCCGCGTTGCCGCCGCCGCCCGCCACCTGATCTTCGGCGCGCCGGAGCAGCCTGCGCCGGCTGCCGCACCCGCCACCCCGGCGCAGCAGCCGGCCGCCACCGCCAAGGCCTCCTGAGCATGGCCCGTGGGCGCTTCATCACGCTTGAAGGCGGGGAGGGGGCCGGCAAGTCCACCCAGCTCCGCCTGCTGGCGGAGGCGCTGCGCGGGGCCGGGGTCCCCGTCGTCACGACGCGGGAGCCGGGTGGCTCCCCGGGGGCAGAGGAGATCCGCGCGCTTCTGGTCACCGGCAAGCCGGGCCGTTGGCAGCCCCTGACGGAGGCGCTGCTGCTGAACGCGGCCCGCCACCAGCACATCGCCGAGACGGTGGAGCCAGCCCTTGCCGCCGGCACCTGGGTGCTGTGTGACCGCTACGCCGACAGCACCTTCGCCTACCAGGGCGCCGGCCATGGGCTGGACCCTGGCGTGCTGAGGACCCTGCATGCCATCGCCACCGGCGGCCTGACCCCCGACCTGACCTTCGTCTTCGACATCGACCCGGCGGTGGGCCTTACCCGCGCGGCCTCCCGCCGCGGGACCGAGGACCGGTACGAGCAGATGGACCTGGCCTTCCATGGCCGCCTGCGGGACGCCTACCTGGCCTTGGCCCGGTCGGAGCCCGCGCGATGTCTGTTGGTCGACTCGTCCCGCTCGGTCGAGGCGATCCAGTCCGACCTGCGCGCCGCCCTGCGTGACCGGCTGGGGCTGCCCCTATGAGCACCGCCCCCCTGGACCAGGACCCCTTTTCCCCCCGCCGCAACTCCCACCTCGAAGGGCACAGCGCTGCGGAGAAGCTGCTGCTGGAGGGCTGGAACAGCGGCCGCATGCACCATGCCTGGCTGATCGGCGGCCTGCCGGGGATCGGCAAGGCGACGCTCGCCTACCGCATGGCCCGCTTCGTCCTTGCCAAGGGCGGGGAGGCGGCGGAGGGGGACGGGCTGTTCGGCCCGCCGCCCAAGCCCACCCGTCTGGACATCGACCCGGAAAGCACCGTCTTCAAACGGGTATCGGCCGGGGGTGAGCCCGGCCTGCTGTCCATCGAGCGGACCTGGGACGAGAAGCGGAAGCGGTTCAAGCGCGACCTTCCGGTGGAGGAGGTACGCCGCATCGCCCCCTTCCTGCGCCTGACCTCGGCGGAGGGCGGCTGGCGGGTGGTGGTGGTGGACGGGGCGGACCAGCTCAACACCGCCGGCCAGAACGCCATCCTGAAGATCCTGGAAGAGCCGCCGCCCAAGACCCTGATCCTGCTGGTGGCGGACAATGTGGGCGCCCTGCTGCCCACCATCCGCAGCCGCACCCGTCGCCTGATGCTGGACCCGCTGCCGGAGCAGACGGTGCGCAACCTGCTGTTCCGCTACCGGCCCGACATGCCGGACGGGGAGCGCACGGCCCTGGCCCGCCTGTCGGAGGGGTCCATCGGCCGGGCGCTGGAGCTGCACGGTGCCGGCGGCCTGAACCTGTACAAGGCAATGCTGGGCCTGATGGAGCCGCTGCCGCGGCTGGACATCCTGAACGCCTACGCCTTCATCGACGCCACGGTGAAGCCCAACGACGACGCCTCCTGGGCGGCGGTGACCGAGCTGCTGTCCTGGTGGCTGGGCCGGATCGCCCGTGCGGCCGCAAGGCGGGAGCTGCCGCCGGAGGTCGTCCCGGGGGAAGGGGTGCTGCTCCAGCGGCTGGCGCAGGGGAGCGTTGGGGGAAGCGGCCTTGATCGTTGGGTTGAGCTGTGGGAGAACACCAACCGCCTGTTCGCCAAGGCGGATTCCGCCAACCTCGACCGCAAGCAGACCCTGCTGAACGCGCTGCTGCAGATCGAGGCGGCCGCGGCCTGACCGGCCGCCAGCCGGGGCGCGGCTCCGCGGCGGACGGGGCAGACCGTCGCAGCGGAGAAGTCAGATGGCCGGGCGCACGCCCTTCTACGTCACCACCCCGATCTATTACGTGAACGACGCGCCCCATGTCGGGCACGCCTACACGACGATCGCCTGCGACGTGATGGCCCGCTTCAAGCGGCTGGACGGTTTCGACGTCAAGTTCCTGACCGGCACGGATGAGCACGGGCAGAAGGTGCAGAAGTCGGCGGAGGCCGCGGGCGTCTCCCCCATCGCCCTGGCGGACAAGAACTCCCAGAACTTCCGCGACCTGGCCAAGCTGCTGAACATCTCCAACGACGATTTCATCCGCACCACGGAGGCGCGGCACATCACGTCGGTCCAGGCGCTCTGGCAGCGGCTGCTGGACAGCGGCGACGTCTACCTGGACAGCTATGGCGGCTGGTACTCGGTCCGGGACGAAGCCTATTACGGCGAGGATGAGCTGACCACCCGCGACGGCCAGCGCTTCGCCCCTACCGGAGCGCCGGTGGAATGGGTGGAGGAGCCCAGCTATTTCTTCAAGCTCTCCGCCTGGGGGGACAGGCTGCTGAAGTTCTACGAGGAGCGGCCGGACTTCATCGCCCCCGCCGGCAAGCGCAGCGAGGTGGTGAGCTTCGTGCGCGGTGGCCTCAAGGACCTGTCCATCAGCCGGACTACATTTGACTGGGGCATCAAGGTCCCGGGCGATGACCAGCACGTGATGTATGTCTGGCTGGACGCCCTGACCAACTACATCACCGCCGTCGGCTACCCCGACACCGCGGGGGAGTACGCGAAGTACTGGCCCGCCGACCTGCACATGGTCGGCAAGGACATCCTGCGCTTCCACACGGTCTATTGGCCGGCCTTCCTTATGGCCGCGGGTCTGGAGCCGCCTCGCCGTGTCTTCGCCCACGGCTGGTGGACCGTGGAGGGGGAGAAGATGTCCAAGTCCCTGGGCAACGTGGTGAAGCCCGGCGACCTGGTGGAGACCTATGGCCTGGACCAGACCCGCTATTTCCTGCTGCGGGAGATCCCGTTCGGCAATGACGGCGACTTCTCCAAGCGAGCCATGGTGCAGCGGATCAACGGGGAGCTGGCGAACGACTATGGCAACCTCTGCCAGCGCGTCCTCTCCATGATCCAGAAGTACCATGGCGGCACCTTGCCGGAGCCGGGCCCACACAACGAGGCCGATCAAAAGCTGCTGGCTGCCGCCGGCGCGCTGCTGGGGACGGTGCGGGCAGAGATCGACGTGCAGGCCTTCCACAAGGCCCTCGACGCCATCTGGGCGGTCATCGGCGCCGCCAACCGCTATGTGGACGAGATGGCGCCCTGGAGCCTGCGCAAGACAGACATGGCGCGCCTGGGCACCGTGCTGCACACCCTGGCGGAGGTGATCCGGCAGGTGGCCATCCTGACCCAGCCCTTCATGCCCGATACCAGCAACCGCATCTTGGATCAGCTCGCCGTGCCGGGGAACGCCCGCGGCTTCGACGCGTTGGCGACGGGGACCCTGGCCGGTGGCACGGCCCTGCCGGCCCCGCAGGGCGTGTTCCCCCGCTTCGTCGAGGCCGACCCGGCGGCGGGTGCCTGAGGTAGATGACCATGATCGTCGACAGCCATTGCCACCTGGACTTCCCGGATTTCCAGGCGGAGCGGGATGCGGTGGTGCAGCGGGCCCGGGATGCGGGCGTGAAGCTGATGCTGACCATCTGCACCCATGTCAGCAAGTTCGAGCAGGTCCACGGGGTGGCCATGGCCTACCCGGACGTCTATTGCACCCTGGGCGTCCACCCGCACCACGCCCTGGATGAGACGCCGCACAGCAGCCTCGAAACCCTCCTGGACCTCGCCACGCGGCCCAAGGTGGTGGGGATCGGGGAGACGGGCCTGGACTACTACTACGACCAGAGCCCCCGCGACGTGCAGCAGGACAGCTTCCGCCGCCACCTGCGCGCCTGCCGGGAAACCGGCCTGCCCGTCATCGTCCACACCCGCGACGCGGAGGAAGACACGATCCGCATCCTGCGGGAGGAAGGGGCATGCAAAGAGGTGAGGGGGCTCCTGCACTGCTTCAGCGGTAGCCGCCAACTGGCTGAACAGGCCTTGGAATTGGGTTTCCACATCAGCTTCAGCGGCATCCTGACCTTCAAGAAGTCCGACGACCTGCGCGCGACCGCCGCCATCGTGCCGCTGGACCGGCTGCTGGTGGAAACGGACGCGCCTTACCTTGCGCCCGTGCCCATGCGTGGCAAGCGCAACGAGCCGGCTTTCACCGTGCACACGGCCGACGTGCTGGCCGATGTGAAGGGTGTCAGTCCCGCGGAACTGGCACGGGTCACGACGGCCAACTTCCTACGGCTGTTCGACCGGGTGCCGGCCGACGTGGCGAAGGCGGCCTGACGGGATGCGGGTCACCATCCTCGGCTGCGGCGGTTCCAGTGGTGTGCCCCTGATCGGCGGCGTGTGGGGCGATTGCGACCCGAACCAGCCCCGCAACTGCCGCCGCCGGCCATCCATCCTGGTGCAGACGGAAACGACGACGGTGCTGGTGGACACCACCCCGGACATGCGGGACCAACTCACCGACGCCGGAATCCGGCACCTGGACGGCGTGCTCTATACCCATGCCCATGCCGACCACACCCACGGGATCGATGACCTGCGCGGCTTGAACTGGCAGATGCGCACACCGGTGGACGTCTATGGGGATGCGGCCACCCTGGCCAGCCTGCGGCACCGCTTCGACTATTGCTTCAAGGGCCCGTCGGAGAGTGGCTATTACGCCCGGCCGGCGCTGGAGGCGCATGAGATCACCGGGCCGTTGCGCATCGGCGACCTGGATATCGTCCCCTTCGTCCAGGACCATGGATATAGCCAGAGCCTTGGTTTCCGTTTCGGCAAGCTGGGCTACTCCACCGACTGCGTCGCCCTGGACGACGGCGCCTTCGCCGCGCTGGACGGCGTGGACACCTGGATCGTGGACTGCGTGCGCATGGAGCCGTCGCACCCGGTCCACGCCCACTGGCCCATCACGCGGGGCTGGATCGACCGGTTGAACCCCCGCCGGGCGATCCTGACTCACATGAATCACACCATGGACTACGATACCCTCTGCCGCACCCTGCCTGACGGGGTGGAGCCGGGTTATGACGGCATGGCAATCGAGCTTTGAGGCTCATCGGCCAAGCCGCTGGAAGCGCATGGAAATCAGGGGCAGGGGGTCAGTTCAGCTCGTGCCCGTGTCATTGCTCTGGCCGGGCGTCTCGGCCCGCTTGCGCAGTTCCTCCGCGCTGAGTCCAGCCGGCGTGGACCCGGTGAGCGATCCCTCACCGGGCGTCTTGTCCAAGTCCAGCTTTTCATCGCCCGGCAGCGGCGTGCCGGCCGGGGAAGAGCCCTTGGGCTTGTCCGTGGTGTTCACGTCACCGGGCTGGGATGCCTTGTCGTTCATGGGGTTGTCTCCCATCCTTCAGGTTCCGGTTGCGGGTGCCTTGGCCAGACCGGTCGTGGCGCCGCCTGCCTTGGCCCGCCGGTCATGGCGCAGCTTCATCAGCAGGATGCTGCCGCTAAGCAACAGGCTCAGGCTGTTGAACAACATCACCGGCAGGCTGTCGATCAGCACCCCATAGGTGATCCACAGGGAAAAAGCGGTGACTGTCACCAGGTACATGCGTTTGGAGATCGCCTCACAATCGCCCTGTCGCCAGACCTTCAGCAGTTGCGGCACGAAGCTGTAGGTGGAGAAGAGCCCCGCCACGATCCCCACCGCCGTGGGCATGAAGCTCGCATCCATGGTCGTCCGATCCTCGTCGTTTCGCAGGTTTGGGCGCCGGTCTTTTCAGCCCTTGGCGATCAGGCTGTCCTGGTAACGGGCCAGCAGGTCCGCCGGGTCCCGGTAAATCTCTCGTGCGCCGGCTTCCCGCAGGTCAGCCTCCGGAAACCCGCCGCACAGAACCCCGAGCACCGGGATGCCCGCCTTGCCGGCAGCCTCGGCGTCATAGGGCGTGTCCCCGATGACCACCGCCTCATCGGGCCGAACCCCGGCCTGCTTCAGCGCCGCCTGGAAGATATCCGGATAGGGCTTTGATTTCTCTGCATCATCGGATGACGTGGCCTTGTCGATCAGATCCTCAATCCCGGCAGCCTTCTTGTAGGCCTCAAGCTCATCGGCTTTGGCAGAGGATGCCAGGACGACCTTCTTGCCATCATCCAGCACGGCCTGGATCAGGTCCCGTGTCTTCTGGAACGGCTTTACCTGATCCAGGTACTGGTCCTTGAACAGGGTGTGCCGCGCGTCCCGAATCTCATCGCCATTCCGCTTGTCCGCGTCTTCACCGATCAGGGCCGGCACCAGCAGGTCGCTGCCTTTGCCGATCTGGCTGCGGACCTGCTCATAGGGCAGGTCGTGGCCGAACTTCTTCAGCGTCTCATGCCAGGACCGCGCGTGCAGATCGACGGAATCCACCAGCGTGCCGTCCACATCGAACAATACCGCCTTGATCATCGGAAGGCCTTTCTGGATGCTCCGCGGGAGCGTCACGGGCTGCTTTGAACAGCGGCGGGGCGGTCAAGTCGCACGGGATTCCGGATAGTTCTATAGGGTCGTTTCCATAATCATGCTTATCGCGTTCAAGTTGCCCTCAAAAAGGGGGTATGTGGGGAGCCTTCCCCCGCGCCAGCCCCTCGGCTAAGGTCAGGCCCGTTGCCCCGCTGCCAGGACCTGCCAGCATGTCCCAGAACCTCGCCCGCCTGCTCGACATCATGGCCAAGCTGCGGGATCCGCAAGGCGGTTGCCCCTGGGACGTGGAGCAGACCTTCGCCACCATCGCCCCGCACACCATCGAGGAAGCGTATGAAGTGGCGGACGCCATCCAGTCCGGCGACATGCACGCGCTGAAGGATGAGCTGGGCGATCTGTTGTTCCAGGTGGTCTTCTACGCCCAGATGGCCAAGGAGCAAGGCGCCTTCGATTTCGACGCCATCGCCGGCCAGATCGCCGACAAGATGATCCGCCGCCACCCCCACGTTTTCGGTGATGCCGTGGTGCCCACGGCCGACGACCAGACGAACCGCTGGGAGGAACAGAAGGCGCGGGAGCGGGCTGAGAAGGCTGCCGCGGAGGGCAAGGCACCGTCCGCCCTGGACGGGGTGATTACCGGCCTCCCTGCCCTGACCCGGGCCCTGAAGCTGCAAAAGCGCGCTGCCCGGGTCGGTTTCGACTGGACCGAGGCGGAGCAGATCCTGGACAAGATGGAAGAGGAGATCGGCGAACTCCGCGCTGAACTCCAGGCCGGCACCCGTGACCCGGCCCGGGTCGAGGATGAGATGGGTGACCTGCTGTTCGTCTTGGTGAACCTCGCCCGCCGGCTGGAGGTGGAGCCCGAGACGGCCCTGCGCGGCGCCAACGCCAAGTTCGAGCGCCGCTTCCGCCAGGTGGAGGCCTACCTGGCCGCGGAGGGGCGCACCCCGTCCCAGGCCACCCTGGATGAGATGGAAAGCCTCTGGCAGCGCGCCAAATCCCTGGAGCGGCCTGCGGAGGCCGCCGAGTAAACCCCGGATTCCAATAAACAATAAGGGAGAGACAGAGATGGCCCAGCCGGCCTACCACCCGCCCCATGTGCCCGCCATCGTTCTGATCACCGGCGCGACCGGCGGCTTCGGCAGCGCCTTCGCCAAGCGCTTCGCCGCCCTCGGCTCCAAGCTGGTCCTGGCCGGCCGAGACATGAACAAGCTCAAGGGCTTGGCGGAAGAGGTTGGTGGCACCTCTTACCTCGTGCAGTTCGACGTGCGCGACCGCGCGGCGGTGGAGGCGGGTTTGGCCTCCCTGCCCCCGGACTTTGCGGAAATCGACCTGCTGGTCAACAATGCCGGCCTCGCTCTGGGCGCCGACCCGGCCTTCAAGTCCGACATCACCGACTGGGAGGTGATGGTGGATACCAACGACAAGGGGCTGGCCATCGTCACCGGCTTGGTGCTTCCGGGCATGGTGGCGCGGGGCCGCGGCCACGTCATCAACATCAGCTCCACCGCCGCGAGCTACCCCTACCCAGGCGGCCATGTCTATTGCGCGTCAAAGGCTTTTGTGACGCAGTTCAGCTTGGCCCTCAGGGCCGACCTGATCGGCACCGGCGTGCGGGTCACATCCGTGGAGCCCGGCATGGTTCAGACCGACTTCAGCCTGGTACGCTTCAAGGGCGACGCGGAGCGGGCCGCGAAGGTCTATGCCGACACCGTGCCCCTGACGGCGGACGACGTGGCGGAGGCGGTGACCTGGGCCGCCACCCTGCCCCCGCACTTCAACGTGAACCGGGTGGAGATCATGCCCACCACCCAGGGCCCGGGTGCCCTGGGCGTCCACCGCACGCCGAAGGCCTGATCGCCTACGGGCCTTCCTCGGCCAGCAACACGTCCCGCAGGGCCAGCCAGCTGGCCCTGTCGGGGGCCATCAGGATCCCGCCGCCCCTGTCTGTTGGCGCATAGGGGCTGCCGTCCAGCTTGGCCGAGTAGCCCCCGGCCTCCCCATGCACCAGCACGCCTGCGGCATGGTCCCAAGGCATGGTGCGGTGATACATGGAGAAGTGGCCCTCACCCAGGGCCAGCTTCAGGTATTCGTGGGCCGCGCAGAACAGATTGTAGGTGGGGCCGAGGCGCGGCCGGCGGCTCTCCAGCAGCTCCCGCCGTTCCGGATCGCAGAATTTCGTGGGCATCGCGCCGGTCATCTCCGACGGCGGTGCCGGCGGCAGCACCGTCAGGCGCCGCCCCGCCATCCACGCCCCCTCACCCCGTACGGCCGTCGCCATGCGCCCGCTGTTGGGGTCATGGATCCAGCCTGCCACCGTCTGCCCCTTCACGGCCAGGGCGAGCAGCGTGCCGAAGATGGGCTTGCCCCCGGCGAAGTTGTGGGTCCCGTCCACGGGGTCGATGATCCAGACCGGCTGGTCGCCGGACAGCCGGTCCAGCACGCCCTGGTCCCCGGCATAGGCCTCCTCCCCCACCACCAGGGACCCCGGCAGCAAGTCGGACAGGCGGCGGGTCAGCGCCTTCTCGGCCGCCTCGTCCGCCACGGTCACCAAATCGCCCGGACCCTTCTCCTTGATCTCGCCCTCGGCCAAGTTCCGGAAACGGGGCATGATCTCCGCGTCGGAGACCTCCCGGACGATCCGGGACACGGCGTCGATATCAGGGATCATTCACTTTGGTCCTTGGTCTCGGGCAGGCTGGGCGCCATGCTCAGGGGCCTTTCATGGCAGCGGCGCAGACAAGCCGCAAGGGATCGGCGTGCATGCCGGTCCCACGGAACAACAGGGGGAACAACGGTGGCGACCCATGTGCTGACCCTTTCCTGCCCCGACACGGTGGGCATCGTCGCCGCGGTGTCCGGCACCCTGGCAGGCCATGGCGCCAACATCGTGGACAGTGCCCAGTTCGGCGACCCGGACAGCAACCACTTCTTCCTGCGCCAGACCATAGATGTGCCGCGGGATGCCCGCGTGGCCCTGACGGAAGCGTTGCTGGAGGTGGGCCGCCGCTTTGCCATGGACCTGAAGCTGCACGACCTTACCCGGAAGCCGCGGGTGATGATCCTGGTTTCAAGGTTCGGCCATTGCCTGAACGACCTGCTCTACCGTTACCGCACCGGTGCCTTGGGCATGGAGATCCCGGCTATCGTCTCCAACCATGAGGATTTCCGGTCCTTGGTGGAATGGCACGGCCTGCCCTTCATACACCTGCCCGTCACGTCGGCGACCAAGGAGGCGCAGGAGGCGCGGCTTCTGGAGCTGGTGTCGCGGGAACGGGCGGATCTGGTGGTGCTCGCCCGCTATATGCAGGTGCTGTCCCCTGCCCTGTGTGCGGCGCTGGCCGGGCGCTGCATCAACATCCACCATTCCTTCCTGCCCAGCTTCAAGGGAGCCAAGCCCTACCACCAGGCCTTTGCCCGTGGCGTGAAGCTGATCGGCGCCACGGCCCACTATGTGACCACCGACCTGGATGAGGGCCCAATCATCGAGCAGGAGGTGCAGCGGGTGGACCACACCCAGACGGCGGAGGATCTGGTCGCCGTCGGCCGGGACATCGAGAATATCGTCCTCGCCCGCGCCGTCCGCTACCATCTGGAGCACCGGGTCCTGCTGAACGGGCACAAAACTGTTGTCTTCCGCTGACGCGCGTGAGGATCGCCCCCGTCCCGGGTTGCCACGGCACCGCAACGACGGAGCATCCCCATGGCGGACAAGACCGACAAGACCTTGGGCCAGAACCAGGGCGACCAGAAGCGCAACCTGCCGGGCAATGACGCGGGGACCGGCGGCATCGGCCAACCTGAGAGCCCCAACCCCGACCAGCCGGCTACCCAGGGCGTGGACCACGTCCGGCCGGACCAGCAGAGGGACTGACTTTTGGGTGGGGCGGCGGGGTCAGGCCCGCCGCACCGCCTTCACGGGCGGGACCTGCCGCGGCTCAAAGCCGAAGCGCGTCTGGAACCGGGCCACGTCGGCGGGCTCCAGCGCCACCTGGAAGCGCATGGCATCCTCCAGGTCCTGCCGCTCAAGCACCTCGCCCCGCTCATACAGCCAGGCTATGGCGGCGCCGTCGGTGACGGGCACCTCCAACTCCACCACATCCCGCCCCGCCACCATGCGGCGGTCCAGGAAGTCGAACAGCGTGTCCAGCCCTTCCCCGGTGAGGGCGGAGATGGTGACGGCACCACCGGTGCGCCGTGCGGCGGCCAGCAGGGTGGCGCGTTCCTCCGCTGCCAGCAAATCCACCTTGTTCAGCACCTCCACCACCCGGTCGTCCGTCTCCACCTCGATACCGATATCCCTGAGAACCGCCTCCACGTCGGCCTTCTGGGCCTCCGTGTCGGGGTGGGAGACGTCGCGCACGTGCAGGATGATGTCCGCGGCCTCCACCTCCTCCAGCGTCGCACGAAAGGCCTCGACCAGGCCGTGCGGCAGGTCGGAGATGAAGCCCACCGTGTCCGACAGGATGATCTTGCGGTTGGACGGCAGGGTGATGGACCGCATGGTGGGGTCCAGCGTGGCGAACAGCAAGTCCTTGGCGAACACGTCCGCCCCGGCCATGCGGTTGAACAGGGTGGACTTGCCGGCGTTGGTGTAGCCCACCAGGGCCACCACCGGGTACGGCACCTTCTCCCGCGCCTTGCGGTGCAGGCCGCGGGTGCGGCGCACCTCCTCCAGTTCCTTCTTCAGCTTGTCGATGCGGTCGCTGATCAGCCGCCGATCCAGCTCGATCTGGCTCTCACCAGGTCCCCCCAGGAAGCCGAAGCCGCCGCGCTGCCGCTCCAGGTGGGTCCAGGACCGGACGAGGCGGGACCGCTGGTAGGTCAGCGCCGCCAGTTCCACCTGCAACTGGCCTTCCCGCGTGCGGGCACGGGCACCGAAAATCTCCAGGATCAGGCCGGTACGGTCGATGACCTTGGTCTTCCAGGCCCGCTCCAGGTTGCGCTGCTGGATGGGGGACAGGCCGTGGTCCATGACCACCAGCCCGATCTCATCCTGTTCCACGCGCTGGCCGACCTGCTCAACCACGCCAGACCCCAACAGGGTGGCGGGCGTGGGACGGTTCACGCGGTAGCTCTCTGCCCCCGCGACCTCCAGCTCGATGGCGGCGGCGAGGCCCACGGCTTCGGCCAGCTTCGCGGCGGGATCACGGGCATCATTCCGGTCCTCAGGAAGGACCGGGTGGATCACGAAGGCGCGGGTGGGTTGCCCGCGCTGATCGTCGTTACGGACCTCAGTCGTGGTCGGTCTCCTTGGCGGCCGGCTCGAACAGTTGGATCGGATGGGCCGGCATCACGGTCGAGATGGCGTGCTTATAGACGAGCTGCGAATGGGCATCCCGGCGCAGCAGGACGGAAAAATTGTCGAACCAGGTGATGATCCCCTGGAGCTTCACCCCGTTGACCAGGAAAACGGTCACAGGCGTCTTATTCTTCCGCACATGGTTCAGGAAGACGTCCTGCACGTTCTGCGATTTTTCCGACATTGGAATTGCCTCGCTTCGCTCATTCTTGGGGCGCCCCTTGGCAGAACACCCGGATTAACAGTTCGGCGCCCGACGGGGCATGATAGCCCCGCCGTCCCGTCCTGTCAGGATATGGTATGCGGAGCCTTCCGGACCAAGGCTGAAATCGCAGCACAGCCCTCAAGGCGCAGGGCCGGCGGAAAACGGTCTAGCCCCTCCCCCACGGCCGGCGTATCCCCCACCAGCAGGGGTACGCAGCCCGCGCGGTGGGCGCATTCCATATCGATGTCGGCATCGCCGACGAACCAGACGTCGGGCCCGGGCTTCAGGCCTCCCGGGGCCAGCGCCAGCTCCACCGGCGCCACGGCCGGCTTGTCCGCTGGCGCGTCCATGGCACCCACCAGCACGCCGAAGTAACGGTCCCAGCCCAGCAGCTTCGCCTCCGCCCGCAGGAATCGGCCGGTCTTGTTGCTGACCACGCCGAGATAGATGCCCTGCCCGGCCAGCTCCTCCAGCATCTCGGCGGCCCCGGCAAGGGGTTCCAGATATTCCAGGTGGTGGGCCTCGAAATGGCCGTAGAAGATGTCGCGCGCCTTGGTCCAGTCGTCCCCGAAGATGATGGGGAAACTGTCACGCAGGCTGTGGCGGATGCGCTGGTAACTCTCCTCCAGGCTCCAGGGCTCCTTGCCGAAGGCCAACAGGGCGGCGTTGATGGAAGCGTGGACGCACCGCCAGTTGGTGACCAGCGTGTTGTCCCAGTCGAACAGGATGGCCCGGGGCCGCGCCAGCATGGTCATGCCGCCCCCACCGGGTCGGGGCTGCCCACATATTCCATGTAGGCCTGGCGGAGCTTGCGGCAGAGCGGGCCCGGCGTGCCGTCACCGATGCTGCGGCCGTCCAGCCGGGTCACCGGCAAGGCAAAGGTGCTGGCGCTGGAGATGAAGGCCTCCCGCGCCGCATAGGCCTCCTCCACCGTGAAAGGCCGCTCCTCGAAGGGGATGCCCAACTCGCCCGCCAACCTCAGAATAGATTGCCGGGTGATGCCGTTCAGGATCAGGTTGCTGGCAGGCCGCGTCACCAACACGCCGTCCGCGGTGACGATCCAGGCGTTGGAAGACGAGCCTTCGGTCACCGTCCCGTCCGGGTCCACCTGCCAGGCCTCGAACGCCCCCGCCTCAACCGCCTTCTGCTTGGCCAGCACCTGGGCCAGCAAGGCGACGGACTTGATGTCCCGCCGCAGCCAGCGGATGTCGGGAACCGTCACGCAGGGCACGCCCTCGGCCAACTGCCTGGCGGTCTGGAACTTCGTCCGGCGGCAGGTCAGCACCAGACTGGGCCTGGGATTCGCCGGGAAGCGGAAGTCGCGGGGCGCCACGCCCCGGTTCACCTGGATGTACAGCAGCGCGTTCTGCGCCCCGTTCCGCCGCACCACCTCCCGCATGATGACCTTCAGCACCGCGGGCTTCACCGGCCAGGGGATTTGGAGTTCGCCGAGGGAGCGCCCCAGCCGGGCCAAGTGCCCTTCCTCATCCGCCAGCTTGCCGCCGACTACGGTGACCACCTCATAGACCCCGTCGGCGAACTGGAAGCCGCGGTCCTCCACATGGACGCTGGCCTCCCCGTGCGGGACATAGCGGCCGTTGACATAGGCGATGCGGGGCATGGCGCCTCTTCCGATCTCACGTGATGTCTGAAGGGGAACGGCGGCGAATTCTCAAAAGAATTCAAGCCGCACGGCGAACATCTTCTCAACCTTCTTCACCTGGCCGACGGCGGCCAGGATGATGACCCGGTCATTCGGCTTGATGACGGTGGAGGGCCGCGGGATGATCACCTGGCCGGCGCGCACGATGGCGCCGACGATCACCCCCTCCGGCAGGCGGACCTCCTTCAGCGGGGTGTTGATCAGGCTGGACGTCTCCAGCGCCTCCGCCTCGATGATCTCGGCGAACCCCTCGCGCAGGCTGTGCACCGCCTTGATGCGGCCGCGGCGGACATGCTGGAGGATGGAGGAGACGGTGATGGAGCGCGGGCTCACCACCGCGTCGATTCCCAACGGCTGCACAAGGGGTTGGAAGGTGGTCTTGTTGATCAGGGTGATGGCCCGCTGGCAGCCGTAGCGCTTGGCCAGGAGCGAGGCCAGGATGTTGCCCTCATCGCTGTTGGAAACGGCGACCACCGTCTCGCTGGCGCGGACGTTCGCCTCTTCCAGGATCTCCGGGTCCAGCCCGTCCCCGTGCAGTACCATGGTGCGGGTCAGGCGTTGTGCCACGATCTGGGCCCGCTTGCGGTCCATCTCGATGATGCGGGCGGAGACCTGGGGATGCTTTTCCTCGATGTCCTCCGCCAGACACAGGCCGATGTTGCCGCCACCGACGATGATGACGCGGCGGGCCTCCGGCTCCTCATGGCCGAAGGCGGACATGGCGCGGGCCACATGGTTCGTGTCGGCCACGAAATAGACCTCGTCCCCCGCCAACATCTGGTCGTCGCCGCTGGGGATGATGGGCTTGTCGTTGCGGACGATGGCCACGACCTCGATATTCAGGTCGGGGAACAGGCCGGTGAGCTGGCGCAGCGGCGTGTTGATCACCGGGCAGTTCTGGCCGCAGACGACGCCGATGACCCGCACCTTTCCGTCGGCCAGGGGGATCATGTCGAAGGCGCCGGGCACCTGCAGCCGCCGGCCGATGGCCCGCGCCACCTCGATCTCGGGGGAGATGATGACATCGATGGGCAGGTGCCCGCGGGAATAGAGGTCGCGCCAGATGGGTTGCAGGTAGCTCTGGTGCCGGACGCGGGCGATCTTGGTGGGCACGTTGAACAGGCTGTCCGCCACTTGGCAGGCCACCATGTTCACCTCGTCCGCCAAGGTGACGGCGATGATCATGTCCGCCTCGGTCGCGCCGGCGGCCTCCAGCACGTTGGGATGGCTGGCGAAGCCCACCATGGCCTGGACGTCCAGCGTGTCGCTGATCTTCTGGATCAGCTCCGGCGACTGGTCGATGACGGTAACATGGTTCCCTTCGCTCGCCAGATAGCGCGCGATGTTCGACCCGACCTGCCCGGCCCCGCAGACGATGACTTTCATGGCAACCAGACCCTAATTCGACCAGCGCGACCAAGCGTTGAGGTGGATCACTCCACCCCCACCCGGGCTCCCGCCTTCTCCGTCCCGTGCACGCCCAGCGACTTCAGCTTGCGGTGCAGGGCGGAGCGTTCCATGCCCACGAAGGCGGCGGTACGGCTGATATTGCCGCCGAAGCGGGTGACCTGGGCCAGCAGGTACTCCCGCTCGAACACCTCGCGGGCGTCGCGCAGGGGCAGGCCCATGATCTCCCCGCCCTTCTCCCACTTCAGCACCGTCGGCGTGATGGCGCCGATCTCCGGCGGCAGCATGTCGGCGCGGATGGGCTCGTGCGGGTCGCCGGAAACCATGATCAGCAGCCACTCCACGGTGTTGCGGAGCTGGCGGACATTGCCCGGCCAATCATAGGCCTGGAGGGCCGCCATGGCATCCTCGCCGAAGATGCGGATGGGCAGGCCGGACGTCTCCGCCGTGCGCTGCATGAAGTGGCGGGCCAGCAGGGGGATGTCCTCCCGCCGTTCCCGCAGGGGCGGGACCTTCAGCGGCACCACGGACAGGCGGTAGAACAGGTCCTGGCGGAAGCGGCCCTGCTCGATCTCCGCGGTCAGGTCGCGGTTGGTGCTGGCGATGACGCGGACATCCACCTCCACCCGGGCGGTGCCGCCCACCCGCTCGAAGGTCTGCTCCTGCAACACCCGGACGATCTTGCCCTGGGTCTCCAGGGGCATGTCGGAGACCTCGTCCAGGAACAGGGTCCCGCCATGGGCCTGCTCGAAGGTGCCCACCTTGCGGCCGCCGCCATCGAAGCTCCCCTCCGTCCCGAACAACTCCACCTCAAGCCGGTCGGGCCGCATGGTGGCGCAGTTCAGGGCGACGAAGGGCCCGTCGGCCCGGCGGGAGCGGGCATGGATCATCCGTGCCACCACCTCCTTGCCGCTGCCCGGCGGGCCGGAGACCATGACGCGCGACCCCGTCGGGGCCACCTTCTCCACCGCGTGGCGGAGCTGGTTTATGGCCAGGCTGCGGCCCGTCAGCTCCGCCTCCGCCCCGGCGCGGACCCGCAGCTCCCGGTTCTCCCGCCGCAGCCGCGCCGCCTCGATGGCGCGTTCCACCAGCAGCAGCAGCCGGTCGGCCTTGAACGGCTTCTCGATGAAGTCGTAGGCGCCGGACTTGATGGCGGCCACGGCCGTCTCGATGTTGCCATGGCCGCTGATCATGACCACGGGCACGTCGGGATGGTCGCGTTTCAACTCGGCCAGGATCTGCAGCCCGTCCAGCCGGCTGCCCTGCAGCCAGATGTCCAGGATCACCAGGCTGGGCCGGCGCGTGGCCACGGCCGCCAGGGCCTGGTCCGCGTCCGCCGCCTCGCGGGTCTTCAACCCCTCGTCTTCCAGGATGCCCGCGATGAGCATCCGGATATCTGCCTCGTCGTCCACGATCAGGATATCGTGCGCCATCTTCTCAGCCCTTCCGCCCGGCGACGGCCACCGCTGGCTCGAGGGTCGCCGGGGCCGCCTCGGGTGAGGCGGGGGCGAGCGTCCGCGGCAGCACGAGGCTGACGCGGGCACCGCCGCCCGGCCGATCCTCCAGCAGCAACGCGCCGCCGTGGTCTTCCATGATCTTCTTCACGATGGCGAGCCCAAGGCCCGTGCCCTTGGCCCGCGTGGTCACATAAGGTTCGGTAAGCCTGTCCCGCTCTTCGGTGGGCAGGCCCTTGCCGTTGTCCTCCACCGCCAGGATCACCCGGTCGTCTTCCTGGGCGACCCGCAACGTCACCTGGCCCGGCGGCAGCGTCGCGTCGTCGCCGACCTCCTCCGCCTTGCCCTCGATGGCCTCGACGGCATTCTTCAGCAGGTTGGTCAGGGCCTGGCCGATCTGTCGGCTGTCGCAGACGATCTGTAGCGGCTCCTCCGGCAGGATGGTCTCGAACTTGATGCCGGTCTGCGCGGTGGCCTGGAGGAAGACCGCCTGACGGCACAGCTCCTGGATGGAGACTGGCTTCATGACGGGCGACGGCATGCGGGCGAAGGCGGAGAACTCGTCCACCATCTTGCCGATGTCGTCTACATGCCGGACGATGGTGTCCGTCATGGCCCGGAACGTGTCCGGGTCGCTGCTGATCTCCTTCAAGTATTTCCGCCGCAGCCGCTCGGCGGAAAGCTGGATGGGAGTCAGCGGGTTCTTGATCTCATGGGCGATGCGGCGGGCCACGTCGGCCCAGGCGGCCTTGCGTTGGGCGGACAGCAGTTCCGACACGTCGTCGAAGGTTACGACGAAGCCCTTGACCTCGCCGCCAACCACCTCCGCCGCCAGACGCACCAGTAGGGTGCGGAGCTGCCCGCCGCGGCGGAGCTGCACCTGCCCCTCCACCAGCCTCCCGGGGCGGCGGCGGATGGTGCCCATCAGGTCCGCCATCTCCGGCGCCACTTCCAGCAGGTTGCGCCCGACCAGGGACTGCGGGTCGCCCACTCCCAGCAGCTCCGCCGCCGACAGGTTCGGCAGGTTGACCACACCTTCCTGGTCCAGGCCCAGCACGCCGGCGGAAACGCCGGACAGCACCGCCTCCGTGAAGCGGCGGCGCAGGTCCAGCAGCTTGTTGGCCTCCACCAGCTCGTGCCGCTGGCTCTCCAACTGGCTGGTCATGCGGTTGAAGGCGCGGGACAGGGATGACAGCTCATCCTCCGGCCCATCGGTGTCCGGCACGCGGGCCGTCAGGTCGCCGGACCGCACCCGCTCTGCCGCGGCGATCAGCGCGCCGATGGGCTGGACCAGGTAGGTCGCAAACAGCAGCCCCATCCAGATTGCCGCCAGCAGGAGCAACACCGCGATTCCCAGGAAGATCAGGCTGAACCGGGTCTGCAGGTCGAACCGCTGGCCCTCCAGCTGCCGGTACTCCCGCACGGCGCTCTGGGTGGCGTCCATGTGCTCCAGCACCCTGGATTCCACCGGACGGCCGACGAACAGGAACGTGTCGAAACGCGGGTCGGCCTGCAATAGCGCGCTCACCCGGTTACCCGCCTCGCTGACCAGCAGCACCACCTCACCCCGGCGCGCCCGCTCCAACTCCTCCGCCCTGACGCTGTTCTTGAAGTCGAAGGCGAACCCAAGGCCGTAGACGCTGTAGATGCGTCCCGTCCCGTCGAAGATCACAGACTCGGTCAGCGAGCGCTGGAAGGATTGCTCATTGAACACCTGCTGGAATCGCAGGGGGTTGTAGACCACGTCCAGGGGCAGGCGGATCAGGTCGTTGCGCATCAGCTCCGCATCGCGGGTGATGGCGAGTTGGTGTTCCTGGAGGTAAGCCTCGGCCACCGCCAGGGACTCGTTCACCGCCGTGCGGACCCGCTCGCTGAACCAGGACTGGACGCCGACGTAAAAGAACAGGGCGCTGAAGATGGCCATGGTGATGGCCGGCAGCACCGCCAACAGGGAGAAGACGGCCACGAGCCGCATGTGCAGCCGCGACCCCGCCAGCCCCCGCCGCCGCTCCACCCACAGGCCGACGATGCGCCGGGCCACCACCACGACCAGCAGCAGCAGCAGCACCGCGTCGGCGGTCAGCAGCAAGGTGACCGTGTTCGGGTCGTTGCCGAAGGGCGGTGTCTCGGTCAGCGCGCCATAGGTGGCGGCGCCGGAGATCAGCGCCGCCAAGGTCAGCAGAACGGCCAACACACCGCCCAGATGGCGACGGGATGACCATGCGGCCAACCGGCGCCACAGCGTGGCGCCCGGGACCTTGTCCGTCGCCACGCTCATGATGCCGGCGCCGCCAAGTCTGGCGCCACCGCGTCAAAGGCCCTGGCGTTGCCGCCGGTCCTGGCTGTGCTGGCGTGTCCGGCCAATCCGGTACCCTGGTGACGGAACAAGGGACGCCGGGCCTTGCCCATGGGGGCGGCCCGGTCTCGTGAACTGTTACCAGAAAGCTACACCCGACGCCAGCCTTCGGACAGTGGGGTTTTTCGGCAAAGGCGTGACAAGGTTGCCAGGGCGCCCGGACCCGCGCCCTGCCTCACTTCAGTCCCCGCACCACCTGGATCTCCAGGTCACGGATCTTCTTGCGCAGGGTGTTGCGGTTCAACCCCAGCATGTGTGCCGCCTTGATCTGGTTGCCACGGGTGGCAGTCAGCGACAGGGCCAGCAAGGGCCGCTCGATCTCCCGCAGGATGCGGTCATACAGGCCGGCGGCGGGGATGCCGTCCTTGTGGGCGGCGAAATAGTCGCGCAGGTGCCGCTCTACCGCGGCCCCCAGCCCCTCGTTCACCGGCTCCGGCGCTGGCGTGGCGGCGGGGCTGGTATCGGCCAGCTCCTGGTCCACCACGTCCACCCCGATGATCTCCTGGGAATAGAGGGCGGCGAGGCGCCGCACCATGTTCTCCAGCTCGCGCACGTTGCCCGGCCAGCGGTAGCGCTTCATGCGCTCCATCGCCTCCCCGTCCAGGCTCTTGTGCGGCAGGCCCTGCTGGGCGGCCTGGGCCAGGAAGTGACGGACCAGGGCGGGGATGTCCTCCGTCCGCTCCCGCAGGGGCGGCAGCCGGATGGGAACCACGTTCAGGCGATAGAACAGATCCTCGCGGAACAGGCCCTGGCGGATCAGGGTGCGCAGGTCGCGGTGCGTGGCGGCGACGATGCGCACGTCGGTCTTGATGGGCGTGCGCCCGCCCACCGTGGTGTATTCCCCCTCCTGCAACACGCGCAGCAGGCGGGTCTGCGCCTCCAGCGGCATGTCGCCGATCTCGTCCAGGAACAGGGTGCCACCCTGGGCCTGTTCGAACCGGCCGGTGGAGCGCACCGTGGCGCCGGTGAAGGCGCCCTTCTCATGGCCGAACAGCTCGGACTCGATCAGCTCCCGCGGGATCGCCGCCATGTTGATGGCGACGAAGGGGCCGCCGCGGCGCTTGCCGTAATCGTGCAGGGCGCGGGCCACCAGCTCCTTGCCGGTGCCTGACTCGCCCGTGATCATCACCGTCAGGTCCGTGCCCATCAGCCGGGCGAGGACGCGGTAGATCTCCTGCATGGCCGGCGACCGGCCGATCAGGGGCAGGTTCTCCTCTTCTTCCACCGGTGCGGCCGGCAGGGCCGTGCCATTGGCCTGGGGCGCCGACAGCGCCTTCTGGACCATGGTGACTAGGTCCTTCAGGTCGAAGGGCTTGGGCAGGTAATCGAAGGCCCCCCGCTCCGCCGCCTTCACGGCGGTCAGCAGGGTGTTCTGCGCGCTCATCACGATGATGCGCAGCTCCGGCCGCACCTTCTTGATCCGGGGGATCAGGTCCAGCCCGTTCTCATCCGGCATCACCACGTCGGTGATGACCAGGTCGCCTTCCCCCTCCGACGCCCAGCGCCAGAGGGTGGAGGCATTGCCGGTCGTCCTGACCTCATGGCCCAGGCGGGCCAGGGCCTGGGTCAGCACGGTGCGGATCGCCCGGTCGTCATCCGCCACCAGAATAGTTGCGCCCATTTTTTAGGCACCCTCCCCTGCGGCCCCGTCCGCCGCCACGGGCAGAGAGACCTTGAAAACCGTACGGCGCGGCTGGCTCTCGAAGTCGATGACCCCGCCATGATCGCCGATGATCTTCGCCACCAGTGCAAGTCCCAGGCCAGTGCCGTTGCGCTTGGTGGTCACGAAGGGGTCGAACAGGTTGGCCCGGATGTCGTCGGGGATGCCGGGGCCGTTGTCCTGCACGCTGACCAGCAGCGGCAGGTGCAGCCGGCTGTCCGAACCTGCCACCGCCAGCCGGACGCCGTGCTGGTAGGCGGTGCTGAGGACGATCTCCCCGTTCTGCTCGGGGCAGGCCTCCGCCGCGTTCTTCACCAGGTTCAGGAACACCTGCACCAGCTGGTCCCGGTTGCCATAGACCGGCGGCAGGGATGGGTCGTAGCGCTCCACGAAACGGATGTGCCGGGCGAAGCCGCTCTGCGCCACCCGGCGCACATGCTCCAGCACCGCATGGATGTTCACGCCCGTGCGCTCCAGCGGGCGACCGTCGGTGAAAACCTCCATCCGGTCCACCAGGGCGACGATGCGGTCCGCCTCGTCGCAGATCAGGCGGGTCAGCATGCGGTCTTCCTCGCCGACGCTGTCCTCCAGCAACTGCGCGGCCCCCCGGATCCCGGAAAGCGGGTTCTTCACCTCATGGGCCAGCATGGCTGCCATGGCCACCACCGACCGGGCGGCCCCGCGGTGGGTGAGCTGCTTGTCGATGCGGCGGGCGATGGTGCGCTCATGGATGCTGACCACAACCTGGTCCGGCGGGTCGGCCAGGGGGGCGGCCTGGAGCGTCACGAAATGGGTGCCGATCCGCGGGTTCTCCACGGTCACGCCATACTCGCAGACGCTGGAATGGGTCTGTCGCGCCTGCTCCAGCAGGGTGAAGACGGGGCTGTCCGGGGGGATCAGCTCCGACAGGTGTGTGCCCACCACGCGGGCGGCGGAGATGTCGAAGAACTCCTGCGCCTCCAGGTTCACGAAGCGCACGATGCCGTCGCTGTCGATGACCAGCACCGGGTCCGGCAGGGCAGCCAGGATGCCTGCCGGGTCCAGCTCGTCCCGGGTGTTCCGCCGCACCAGGGTCACCGCCGCGCGCCGCGTCATGCCGCCGCCCTGCTGGTGATGCCACGGTCCATGGCGGCGGTGTAGAAGCCGATGACGGCCTGCTTCACCCGCTCCGGGTCCTCGGTGGTCATGATGGCGTTGCGGTAGTCGGCGGAGCCGGGCAGGCCCTTGGAGTACCAGGCCACGTGCTTGCGGGCGATCTTCAGCCCGGCCTCCGTCCCGTAATGGGCCAGGATGGCGTCGTAATGCTCCAGCACGATCTGCAACTGGTCGGCAAGCGCCGGTTCCGGCTTCACCTCGCCCGTGCGCAGGTAGTGCATCACCTGGGCGATGAACCAGGGCCGGCCATAGGTGCCGCGGCCCACCATGACCCCATCGGCCCCGCTCTCCTCCAGGCAGCGCACCGCGTCCTCCAGGGTCGTGATGTCGCCGTTGGCGATGACGGGGATGCTGACCGCCTCCTTCACTTGGCGGATGAAGCGCCAGTCGGCGGTGCCGTTGTACATCTGGCAGCGGGTGCGGCCGTGCACGGTCAGCATCTTGATGCCGCATTCCTCGGCGATCCGGGCCAGGCGCGGGGCGTTCAGATTCTGCTCGTCCCAGCCCTTGCGCATCTTCATGGTGACCGGCACGGACACGGCCTTGACGGTCGCCTCCATGATCTTGCCGGCCAGCGGCTCGTCCTTCATCAGGGCGGAGCCGGCATAGCCGTTGACCACCTTCTTCACCGGGCAGCCGAAGTTGATGTCGATGATGTGGGCGCCGCGGTCCTCGTTCAGCTTGGCCGCCTCCGCCATCACGTCAGGCTCGCAGCCGGCGAGCTGCATGGAGATGGGCGCCTCGTCCAGGGACCACTCGGTCTTCAGCATGCTTTCCCGGCTGGCGCGGATCATCGCCTGGCTGGCGATCATCTCCGACACCACCAGGCCCGCGCCGGTGCGCTTCACCAGCCGGCGGAAGGGCATGTCGCTCACCCCCGACATGGGGGCGAGGATCACGGGATCGTCGATCTTCACCGGGCCGACCTGGATCGGCTTCAAACGCTTGCCCATTCTTAAGGCACTTTCTACAGATGCACAAAAATCAGGCGCGGAAAATACCATGCATCCGATGGTTTGCAAACCATCGGCCCGAGGTATCGCCATGCCTGCGCGGAAGGTCAGAGATGATGTGGTTTTCGTGCCATATCAACCGCCCCGCAACCCTTTGCCGCCGACGCCTGTTGGGGACCGCGCCGGGGGAGACGGCAACCGAGGGGCAAGGGCCATGGCGCCGCGCGCGAAACGCGACAATCCCGAGCTATGGGAGAAGGTGAAGCACGAGGTCACGGAGGGCGACAAGGGCGGCAACCCCGGCCAATGGTCGGCCCGCAAGGCCCAGATGGCGGTGCAGGAATACAAGCGCCGCGGCGGCGGCTATCAGGGCCGCAAGTCCGCCGACAACAGCCTCGTCCAGTGGGAGAAGGAGGACTGGGGCACCAAGTCCGGGCGGAAGAGCACGGACACTGGCGAACGCTACCTGCCGAAGGAGGCGCGGGAGACGCTATCGGACAGCGAGTACAAGCGCACCACTGCCAAGAAGCGGAAGGACAGCGCCAAGGGGCAGCAGTTCAGCAGACAACCGGCCGACGTGGCCCGCAAGACCTCCGCCAGCCGCCGCACCGGCCACGGCCATGGCGGCGGGCAGGACAACGGCAGCCGCGCCGCCCTCTATGAAGAGGCGAAGAAGCGCGACATCCCCGGCCGCTCGAAGATGAGCAAGGAGGAGCTGCGGAGGGCCTTGTCATGACAGCTTCCATCCAGGATTCCGACAAGCCGGGCATCGTGTGGGAATTCTCCCAGGCTGTGAACATGACGCCGAAGGAGCTGGAACGCTGGCTGGAGACCGAGCACAGCAAGGAGGTCGGCTGGCACCAGGATGGGGAGGCGGAGGCCGTTGGCCACCAGTCCGGCCGCGCGATCGTAGCGCTTCGCCACAAGAAGAAGGCCGACCTGACGGACGAGGACTACCGCCAGATGCGCCGCGTCATCGGCTATGTCCACCGCCACTTGGCCCAGCGCCCGTCCGGCGACGTGGCCGACACCCGCTGGCGCTACAGCCTGATGAACTGGGGCCACGACCCGCTGAAGGACAAGGGGTAAACAACAGAAATATGTTTCGGGGCAACTTTATGAAGTCGCCCCAAACCTTTACTGCTGAAAAACTGTCACACCTGGCAGAAATGGCATAGAAGGCATGGAAAATCCGTTTGCCTCAAGGAGCTCCCGCATGATGTGGGGCGATGGCTGGCGGAGGATGAGATAAGCTTGATAAACAAGCAACCCTGGAAACTCTGTACTATCAGTAAAGCCCTGTGATCGCTTTAGGAAACTTACGGTTGCTTCACTTAGATAATAGTGAAATTCTCTATAGCCAGGACCATCCTCTAAAGCCTGCTCCGCCAGCAAACCAAAAAGGTCCATCATCCAATCAATGTTTTCACCTCCCTGTGCATCTAGAGGCTCGTAAAAATTTGGCCTACCATTAAACTTCGGATGCAGTGCTTGGTGACAAGCTTTGCAAAGCGTTATCCCATTTCCAGTATCAAAACGTGCTATGGGGTATAAAGTTTTTCTTATGATATGATGCGCGTGCAATTTACTTTGTGCGTCACATAGAAAACATCGGAATCCGTCCCGTGTGAGGATGAAATCTCGCCAACGCCTGTGGCACGCTCTAATGCTCTTTCCATCCAGGACTGAGAATACAAGCTTGAGAAATTTTCCGTCCAGCAGTGCTTCACGATCCGTCATGATTTTTGACCTCACATGCTCTGTCAGCCATGCAAAGGAAACTAGAGCCACACCAGATTTGTCGTAAATAGTGTATTTTTCTTGCTTCCATACTCTCTGTTTGGCGAGGATAACAGAACGACGTTCGTAATCTCGCCATTGGCGGAACCGGGCCCGCTGCGCTAGGGTCCCGTCCTTCTTTCCTGGACGTGGAAGCGAGAGCATGCCCACCTGCGTGGCCCTGATCGTCGCCGGCGGACGCGGTGAGCGGTTCGGCGCCGACCTGCCCAAGCAGTACCTGCACCTGGCCGGCCGGCCCGTGCTGCGCCGGTCGGTGGAGCCGTTCCTGCACCACCCGCTGGTGTCGGGCGTGCGGGTGGTGATCGACCCGCGGCACCGGGAGCTGTATGAGCAGGCGGTCCAGGGCCTGGACCTGCCCGACCCCATCCAGGGTGGCCCCACCCGGCAGGACAGCGTGCGCAACGGGCTGGAGGCGCTGGTGGGTCACAGCCCCGACCTGGTGCTCATCCACGACGCCGCCCGCCCCCTGGTGGACGCCGCGACCATCACCCGCGTGGTGGAGGCCCTGGCCAAGCACCCCGGCGCCATCGCCGCGATCCCCCTGGCCGACACGCTGAAGCGGGCGGAGGGCGGCCTGTCCGCGGGCACCGTGGACCGCACCGCCCTGTGGCGGGCCCGTACGCCCCAGGGATTCCGCTTCGCCGACATCCTGAAGGCCCACCGCATGGCCGTTGGCATGAACCTGACAGACGACGCCGCCGTGGCGGAGCAGGCGGGCCTGCCCGTCGCCCTGGTGCCCAGCAACCCGGAGAACCTGAAGGTGACCCAGAGCGACGATTTGGCCCGGGCGGAGCGGCTGTTCCTGTCCGGCCTCGGCGACATCCGTACCGGCACCGGCTTCGACGTGCACAAGTTCTGCGAGGGCGACCATGTCTGGCTCTGCGGTGTGAAGGTGCCGCATACCCAGAGGCTGGAGGGCCACTCCGACGCCGACGTGGGCCTGCACGCCCTGACCGACGCCATCCTTGGCTGCCTGGGCGAAGGCGACATCGGCACCCACTTCCCGCCCAGCGACCCGCAATGGAAGGGTGCGGACAGTGCGAAGTTCCTGCGCCACGCCGCCGACCTGGTGGCCCGGCGCGGCGGCGTCATCGCCCATGTGGACGTGACCATCCTGTGCGAGCGGCCCAAGGTCGGCCCGCACCGGGAAGCCATGGTGGCCCGCATGGCGGAAATCCTGGGCATCGCCCCGTCCCGCGTCTCCGTCAAGGCGACGACGACGGAGGGCCTGGGCTTCACCGGCCGGCGGGAGGGCATCGCCGCCCAGGCCGCCGCCACCGTCAGGCTGCCCTTCACGGAGTAGGCCCATGTTCCCGGACGATTTGCTGGCCCTGGCGGAACAGGTCCGCGACGCCTTCACGGCCAGGGGCCTGTGGCTGGCGACGGCTGAGAGCTGCACCGGCGGGCTGATCGCGGGGTGCGTCACCGCCGTGGCGGGCTCCTCCGCCATGATGGACCGGGGCTTCGTCACCTATACCAATGAGGCCAAGACCGGGATGCTGGGCGTGCCCACGGCCCTCTTCCCCGCCGTGGGCGCCGTCAGCCCGGAGGTGGCCCAGGCCATGGCGGAAGGGGTGCTGTCCCGCGCCGGCCGGGCGGACGTGTCGCTGGCCGTCACCGGCGTGGCCGGCCCGGGCGGCGGCAGTGCCGACAAGCCCGTGGGCCTCGTCTACATTGCCTGCGCCCGCCGGGGCGGCAGCATCGGGGTGGAGCGCCACGTCTTCCCCGGCGACCGCACCGCCATCCGCCTCGCCACCGTCAAGCGCGCCTTGGAACTGGCCCTGGCCGCAGCCGCGGAGGGCGAATGAGGCCCCCTGCCCCGACCATCGACCTGGCCGACGGAATCCTGCGGGAATGGACAGACGGGCCGGACGTGATCGCCGCCTTCTTGGCAGGCTCGGTTGCCCGCGGCACCGCCGGGCCCGGCTCCGACATCGACGCGGTCATCATCTATCACCACTTGGAAGCGGCGGTGCGGGAGACGCATGAGCGCCAGGGCATCGCCGTGGAGCTGTTCCTGCACGACCCGGACACCCTGGCCTGGTTCTGGGAGCAGGACCGCAAGGCCGGCAAGCCCTCCCTGGCCCGCATGGTGGCCAACGGCCTGCCCGTCGCCGGCGACCCCGGCCTGATCGAGGAGCTGAAGCGCCAAGCCCAGGCCGTGCTGGACGCCGGCCCGCCACCCTTGGCGGAGGAGGAGATGCAGGCCCGCCGCTACGCCATCTCCGACCTCGCCGCCGACCTAGCGCAGGGGCGCTCCCGCGCCGAGCAGCTCGCCATCGGCTCCCGCCTCTACATCGACTTGGCCGACTTCACCCTGCGCGCGGCCGGCGCCTGGACCGGCAGCGGCAAGGGCCTGTTCAAGGCCCTGCGCCGCCTGGACCCCGGTCTCGCCGCCGCCTTCGAGCACGCCTTCCTGGAACTGTACCGCGACGGCGACCCGGGCGAGGCGGTGGCCCTCGTGGACCTCTGCCTCGACCCCTACGGCGGCCGCCACACCGTGGGCCACCGGCGGATCGCACCGTCTGACTGGCGGCTGGGGGATTGAGAAACGCGACTTTCGAATTCGAAAGTCGGCTGCTGCGGGGCGGCGTGTCGCTGCTAAACCCCTCACCCCGACCCTCTCCCCGGTGGGGAGAGGGGGACATTCTCCGTTTTGGATTGCTGTAGGACCAGAGGCCGAGTTGCGACGTCGCAACTAGGACCAAAAGCGCGCGCCAGGCTCATTCCCCCTCTCCCCACCGGGGAGAGGGTTGGGGTGAGGGGGAAACCCGGTCGCCAAAATGACCTACACCGGCCGCGCCGCCCCGCCCGGCACCGCGCCGCGGCCATAGAGCTGGTGCGCGCGCCCCTCGAAGGCGGCCACCATGCGGCGCACCGCCTCGTTGAACAGGGCGCCGATGATCTTCTGCAGGACCTTGTTGCGGAACTCGAAGTCCACATAGAAATCCACCAGGCACCCCTCAGGGTGCGGGTGGAAGGTCCAGTGGTTGTTCAGGTAATGGAACGGCCCTTCCACATACTCGACATGGATGGCACGGCCAGGCTCATCCAGGGTCACCTTGCTGGTGAAGCGTTCCCGGATCATCTTGAAGCCGATGACCAGATCGGCCCACAGCACGTTCCCATCCCGCTTTCGGATGCGGCAGGCCACCGCCCAAGGCAGGAACTCCGGGTAGCGCTCCACGTCCGCCACGAGGCGGTAAAGCTGCTCCGGGCTGTAGGGCAGGACGCGCTGTTCGGCGTGGGTCGGCATCGGCCCTGCCTTACTCCGCCGGGACGGCGACAGGCTCAGCCACCGTGCGGCCGGACAGGCGGGCCTCCCGCGCCTCCCGCAGCTTGCGGAAATCGTCGCCGGCATGGTGGGAACTGCGGGTCAGCGGGGAACTGGACACCATCAGGAACCCCTTGCCCCGGGCCCAGGAGGCATAGGAGGCGAACTCGTCCGGGGTCACGAACCGGTCCACCGGCGCGTGCTTTGGCGTCGGCGCTAGGTACTGGCCGATGGTGATGAAGTCCACGTCCGCGGCGCGCATGTCGTCCATCACCTGCCCGACTTCCTCCCGCGTCTCCCCCAGCCCGACCATGATGCCGGACTTCGTGAACATGGACGGGTCCAGTTCCTTCACCCGGGCCAACAGGTGGAGCGAGGTGAAGTAACGCGCACCCGGGCGGATGCCGGGATAAAGCCGCGGCACGGTCTCCAGGTTGTGGTTGAACACGTCCGGCCGCGCCTCCACCACCACCTCAATGGCGCCGGGCTTGCGCATGAAGTCGGGTGTCAGGATCTCGATGGTCGTGCCGGGGGCGGCCTTGCGGATGGCGCGGATGGTGCGGGCGAAATGCTCCGCCCCGCCGTCGGGCAGGTCGTCGCGGTCCACGGACGTGATGACCACGTGCTCCAGGTTCAGCTTGCCCACCGCCTCGGCCACGTTGTCGGGCTCATGCGGGTCCAACTGGTCCGGGCGGCCGGTGGCCACGTTGCAGAAGGCGCAGGCCCGGGTGCAGACGGCGCCCAGGATCATGAAGGTGGCGTGCTTCTTCTTCCAGCACTCCCCGATGTTGGGGCAGGCGGCTTCCTCGCACACCGTGTTCAGCTTCAGCCCCCGCATCAGGTCCCGGGTCTGGGCATATTCCGGGCTGACCGGCGCCTTCACCCGCAGCCATTCCGGTTTCCGCTGGATCGGGTTCTCCGGGCGGTTGGCCTTCTCGGGATGGCGGACGCGGTTCGGGTCGATGGGCATGTCGCGTGACCTCGGCAAAGGGCTGGCCGGAAGATAGGGCTTTACGGTTGCGTTACCAAGCGCGGCGCGGTGCCACCCTCCCCCGCATCAACCGCAGGGCCGGGTGGGAGCGTCAGGGTGAAGCGCACCGGCCGGTGGTCGGAGCCGACATCGCCAAGCACCTCCGCCCGCAGGCCCGTGACGCCGTCGCTGCCGAACCCGAGGTCGATGGGGATGCCGATGGGTAGGCCCCAGGTCGGCCAGGTGGTCCAGCTCCTGGCCAGGCGGCGCAGGCCCGACTGTTCCTGGAGCCGTGTGACCAGGTTGGACCAGGGCGTGGCGTTGTAGTCGCCGGTCAGCACCACGGGGCCCGGCAGTTCCCTGACCCGCCGGGCCAGCCATTCGGCCTCTGCCGCCTGACGCTCCGGGAAGAAGGGTTGGGACAGGTGCGTGCCTACCAGGGTGAAGGCACCCGAAGGCCGGTCCACCCGGGCGGCGACATAGCCGGGATACGGCTTCTCATCCAGGCCGGTGGTCTCGATCTTTTCCAGCGGCCAGCGGGACAGCAGCACCACGCCACAGGCCACCCGGCCGCAGGTCACCTTGAAGGGGAACAGCCGCTCCAACTCCAGCAGCCACTGGTCCGCGCGGGGGTCGTGGACTTCCAGCAGCACGGCCACGTCGGGCTGCTCCCGCCGCAGCAGGTCGCGCACCAACTCCGGCGTGGCGTTGTCCTTCCAGATATTGATGTGGACCAGCGTCACGTCCGCCGACCCTGCCGCAACCGTGTTGCCGAGCGGCAGGGTGGGAAGCACCAGCCAGGCGTTCAGGGCCAGCGTCATCACGGTGATACCGGCCGCCGCCCACGCCCGCAGCGGGATGGAAAGCGCAAGCAGCGCACTCCCGGCCCAGAGGTACGGGATACGCAGGTGCTCGAAGGTAGGGAACCCGGGCACCCAGCCGGCGAGGGACAAGATGACCAAGGCCAACGCCGCGGCCAGCAGCAGGGCCCGGCCAAGACGCCGGCCCGGGTGGATGCGGGCGGGACTCAATCAAGGGGCCTCAATAATGGATGGCGCGCCCATAGGCGGCAAGGACGGACTCGTGCATCATCTCCGACAGGGTGGGGTGTGGGAAGATGGTGTGGAGCAGCTCGGCCTCGGTGGTCTCCATGGTCTTGGCGATGGTGTAGCCCTGGATCAGCTCGGTCACCTCCGCCCCGATCATGTGGGCGCCCAGCAGCTCCCCGGTCTTGGCGTCGAACACCGTCTTCACCAGACCCTCGGGCTCACCCAGGGCGATCGCCTTGCCGTTACCGATGAAGGGGAAGCGGCCCACGCGCACCTCGTACCCGGCGGCCTTGGCTTTGGCCTCCGTCAGGCCGACGCTGGCCACCTGGGGCATGGAGTAGGTGCAGCCGGGGATGTTGCGGATGTCCATGGGGTGAGTGCCCTCCACGCCCGCGATCTTCTCCACGCACAAGACACCCTCATGGCTCGCCTTGTGGGCCAGCCAGGGGGCGCCGCAGACGTCGCCGATGGCATAGACGCCGGGCTCGTCCGTGCGCATGTACTGGTCGGTGACGATGTGGTTCCGCTCCACCTTCACCTTGGTGTTCTCCAGGCCGAGGTTCTCCGTGTTGCCGGTGATGCCGATGGCGGAGATGACCCGGTCCACGGTGATCTGCTCGGACTTGCCGCCGCTCTCGATGGTGGCGGTGACGCTGTCGGTGTGGCGGTCCAGCTTGGTGACCTTGGCCCCGGTCTTGATCTTCATGCCCTGCTTGGTGAAGGCTTTGTGGGCCAGGGCACTGATCTCCTCATCCTCCACCGGCAGGATGCGGTCCACCACCTCCACGATGGTCACGTCCACGCCCATGGCGCGGTAGAAGCTGGCGAACTCCACCCCGATGGCACCGGTGCCGATGACCAGGATGCTCTTCGGCATCTTCTCCGGGACCATGGCCTCCCGGTAGGTCCAGACCAGCTTGCCGTCCGGCTCCAGCCCCGGCAGCGTGCGGGCGCGGGCGCCGGTGGCGATGATGATGTGCTTGGCGCCGAGCTGGGACTTGTTGCCGTCCTTGGCCGCCACCTCCACCTTGCCCTTGCCCAGCAGCTTGGCGGTGCCGTCGATGACGGTGACCTTGTTCTTCTTCAACAGGCCCTTCACGCCGGCGGAAAGCTGGCCCGCCACCTGGCGGGAGCGCTTCACGATGGGCGCCACGTCATAGCTGACGCTGCCGTTCACCGTGATGCCATAGTCCTTTGCATGCTGGATGTAGTGGGCGATCTCCGCGGTGCGGAGCAGCGCCTTGGTGGGGATGCAGCCCCAGTTCAGGCAGATGCCGCCCAAATGCTCCCGCTCCACCACGGCCGCCTTCATGCCCAGCTGGGCGGCGCGGATGGCCGCCACGTAGCCGCCGGGCCCGGCGCCGATGACGAGGAGGTCGAAGTCGGTATCGGCCATGGTCTTGGTCCCCTGTCTGTCAATCCGTCGCGGCCAGCCGGCGGAGGGCATCCCCCGTCACGCGCTGCACCGTCCATTCCGTCATGGGTTCCGCCCCGATGGAGCGGTAGAAATCCAGCGCCGGCTGGTTCCAGTCCAGCACCCACCATTCCAGACGCCCGCAGCCCTCATCCACCGCCTTGGCTGCCAGGTACTGGAAGACTTTCCGGCCCAGCCCGCGGCCCCGGTATTCCGGCGCCACATACACGTCCTCCACATAGATGCCGTGCCGGCCGAGGAAGGTGGAGAAGTTGTAGAACCAGATCGCCACCCCGGCCGGCTGCCCGCCCGCCTCCAGCACCAGCGCGAAGACCCGCGGGGCCGGCCCGAACAGGGCGGCGCCGAACTCCGCCTCCCCCGCCTTGACCTCATGGGCCAGCCGCTCGTACTCGGCCAGTTCCCGCACGAACCGCACCACCAGGGGCAGGTCGGCGGGGGTCGCCTCGCGGATGGCGATGCCGTCGTTCACAGCCGCTCCAACTGCTCGCGGGTACGGGCGGTGCGTTCGGTGCCGGTGTTCAGGGTGGTGGCCCGCTCGAACAGCAGGATTTCCACCTCCTGCTCCGCCACCGGCTGGTGTTCAACCCCGTGAGGCACGACGATGAACTCGCCGGGGCCGACGGTGGCGGTCCGGTCGCGGAAGTTCATGGTGAGGGTACCCTTCACCACCAGGAACAGCTCATCCTCTTCCACATGGTGATGCCAGTCGAATGCCCCTCGGAGCTTCACCGCCTTCACCTGGAAGTCATTGACCTCCCCGATGATGCGCGGGTTCCAGTGGTCGCCGATCTGGGCGAGCTTGGCGGCGATGTTCACGGTGTCCATGGGCTTGGGCTCCCTCAGGCGACCTCGAACTGGATGCGTTTCAGGTCGGCGCCGGGAAGGCGTTCGCGGACCTTCAGGATCTCAATGCCAACGACCCGGTTCGCGGCGTCGAAGTCCAGGACGACGCCAGGCGTTACCTCCTCGGACTCCTCAATGGCGGCCTCATCCAGGCGTATGTAGAGGGCGTCGGCAGCCTCGTCGAAACGCACCTTCATGGCATGGTCCCCCTTGGTCCGTGGCGGCGTGTCCGGTCCAGGAACACCGTGACGACGCGGTGTGCCCCCGGACTGTACACCACGCGCAGGATGCGGCCATCCCGCTCAGGCACCGGGCCGAACATCAGGCGGAGGGTGGGGTCGGAGGCGTCCGGCTCAGTCCAGGCCGGCGCCTCCACCACACGCTCGACCCAGGGCCGCTCGATCCTCCGTTCCTCCATGGCCACCATGGCATGGGCGGAGAAGGCGAGCGGCCCCATGTCGGTCGCCCCAGGTCACAGCATCAGGGTGATCGGGTCCTCGATCAGGCCCTTCAGCAGCTTCAGGTACTGGGCGCCCACGGCCCCGTCCACGGCGCGGTGGTCCACGGTCAGGGTCAGGGTCATCACGGTGGCGATGGCCAGGGCGTCGCCCTTCACCACGGGCCGCTTCTCACCGGCGCCCACCGACAGGATGCAGGCCTGGGGCGGGTTGATGATGCTGGTGAAGCCCTTGATGCCGAACATGCCCAGGTTGGACACGCTGAAGGTGCCGCCCTGGAACTCCTCCGGCTTCAGCTTGCCGTCGCGGGCCTTGGCGGCCAGGGCCTTCACCTCGGCGGAGATGGCGGACAGGCCCTTCTGGTCGGCGTTGCGGACGATGGGGGTGATCAGCCCCCCGTCGGTGGAGACCGCGACGGAGACGTCCACCTGCTCGTATTGTAGGATGCCGTCCTCGTGCCAGGAGACGTTGGCCGCGGGGAATTTGCGCAGCGCCACGGCCACCGCCTTCACGACGAAGTCGTTGACGCTGATCTTCTCGCCCGAGCGCTCGTTCAACTCCGTCCGCAGGGCCAGCAGCCGGTCGATCTCGCAATCCACCGTCAGGCCGAAGTGCGGGATCGTCTGCCAAGCCTCGGTCAGGCGCTTGGCGATGGTCTTGCGCATGCCGGTGTTGGGCAGGACCTTGTACTTCATGCCCAGCTTGTCGGCCATGTCCTTGGCATCGATGCCGCGAGGGGGCGCGGCGGGGGCCGGGGACGGCGCCTTGGCCTGGGGCGCGGGCGCCGCGGCGGCAGGGGCGGCATCCGTCTTCGCGGCGGGCTTGGCGGAGGGGCCCTTGGCCAGGGCGGCCTCCACGTCGGCCTTCACGATGCGGCCCTGGGGACCGCTGCCCTGGATACCCGTAAGGTCCAGGCCGGCCTGCTGCGCCATGCGGCGGGCCAGGGGGCTGGCGAAGACGCGGTCGCCCTGGTCACCGCCGCCGGACTGGGCCGGGGCGGCGGCCGTGGGCTCACCACCCTGCGGCAGGCTGGGGCTGGCCCCGCCCACGGGGCCGGTGGCTGTCTGGCCGGGCTTCGGCGTCAGGGCGTTGTCCTGCGGGCCGGACGTGCCCTCCCGGTGGCCGGCATCCACCTTCTGCGGCTGGGGTGCGTCGGTGGCCTTCGCCTGGGGCTGCGGGGCAGGCTTCGCCCCACCGCCGGAGGCGGCGGCAGAGATGTCCTCCCCCTCCTCCACCAGCACGGCGATGGGGGTGTTCACCGCCACGCCGTCGGTGCCTTCGGCGATGAGGATCTTGGCGAGGGTGCCCTCATCCACCGCCTCCACCTCCATGGTGGCCTTGTCGGTCTCGATCTCGGCCAGCACGTCGCCGGACTTGACCGGGTCCCCTTCCTTCTTCAGCCACTTCGCGAGCTTGCCCTCCGTCATGGTCGGGGACAGGGCGGGCATCAGGATGTCGATCGGCATCTTCTTGTCTCCCGGTCCCGGTTACTTGCGGTAGGCGACGGACTTGATGGCCTGGACGATCTCGTCAGGCTGCGGCAGGGCCAGCTTCTCCAGGTTCGCCGCATAGGGCAGCGGAACGTCCTTGCCGCAGACCCGCACCACAGGCGCGTCCAGGTAATCGAAGGCCTGCTCCATCATCACGGCCGCGATCTCCGACCCGATGCCGGCATAGGGCCAGCCCTCCTCGACGGAGACGATGCGGTTGGTCTTCTTGACGCTGGTGACGATGGTCTCGATATCCAGCGGGCGGATGGTGCGCAGGTCGATGACCTCCACGCTCAGCCCCTCCTCCGCCAGCCGCTCGGCCGCGGCCAGGGCATGGGCGACCATCAGGCTATAGGCGGTGACCGTCACGTCGGTGCCCTGGCGGATCACCTTGGCCTTGCCGATGGGGATGATGAAGTCCGGGTCCGTCGGCACGGGGAAGCTGTGGCCGTACAGGATCTCGTTCTCCAGCACGATCACCGGGTTCGGGTCGCGGATCGCCGCCTTCATCAGGCCCTTGGCGTCGGCCGCCGTGTAGGGCGCCACCACCTTCAGGCCCGGCACGTGGGCGTACCAGCTGGCGTAGTCCTGGCTGTGCTGGGCGCCCACGCGGGCCGCGGCGCCGTTGGGCCCGCGGAACACGATGGGGCAGCCCATCTGGCCGCCGGACATGTACAGCGTCTTGGCGGCGGAGTTGATGATGTGGTCGATGGCCTGCATGGAGAAGTTCATGGTCATGAACTCCACGATGGGCCGCAGGCCACCGAAGGCAGCGCCCACGCCCAGGCCCGCGAAGCCGTGCTCCGTGATCGGCGTGTCGATGATGCGGTCGGCGCCGAACTCCTGCAGCAGGCCCTGGCTGATCTTGTAGGCGCCCTGGTACTCGCCCACCTCCTCACCCATCAGGAAGACGGTGGGGTCGCGGCGCATCTCCTCCGCCATGGCGTCGCGCAGCGCCTCGCGGACGGTGATCACTTGCGTGTTGGCGAAGAACTTGTCCTCGTCCATGGGCGGCGGGGCGGCCGGGCTGCCCTTGGGGTGCTCGGCGGGGAGCGACGGGGCCAGCCCCTCCTCCCCCTTCACCCGCTGGGCGGCGACGGACTTGGGCGTCACCTCCTCGGCATTGCCCAGGCTCTCGTCGGCGCTCTCGCCCTCGCCGACGATCACGGCGATGGGGGTGTTCACGGCCACGCCCTCGGTACCCTCGGGCACCAGGATCTTGGACAGGGTGCCCTCGTCGACCGCTTCCACCTCCATGGTGGCCTTGTCGGTCTCGATCTCGGCCAGCACGTCACCGCTCTTCACGGTGTCGCCTTCCTGCTTCACCCACTTGGCCAGCTTGCCTTCCGTCATGGTCGGCGACAGGGCCGGCATCAGGACCTGCACGGACATTCTCGTTCCCTCCGGGTCGGCTTCTGGCTCAGGCCTCGACGAGCACGTCCGTCCACAGCTCGGACGGGTCGGGCTCGGGGCTCTGGGTGGCGAACTCGGCCGCCTCGGTGACGACCTGCTTCACGTCGCGGTCGATGGCCTTCAGGGCCTCCTCGTCGGCGATGTTCTGCTCGAGGAGGACCTTCTTGAGGTTGTCGATGGGGTCGCTTTCGGACCGCATCTTGTTGACCTCTTCCTTCGTCCGGTACTTGGCCGGGTCGGACATGGAGTGGCCGCGGTAGCGGTAGGTCTTCATCTCCAGGATGATCGGGCCGTTGCCGCCGCGCACATAGGCCACCGCCTCGTCTGCGGCCGCCTTCACGTCCAGCACGTCCATGCCGTTCACCTGGCGGCCCGGGATGCCGTAGGCGCTGCCGCGCAGGTACAGCTCACCGGCCGAGGCGCGGGCCTGGGCGGTGCCCATGGCGTACTTGTTGTTCTCGATCACATAGATGACCGGCAGCTTCCAGAGTGCGGCCATGTTGAAGGACTCGTACACCTGGCCCTGGTTGACGGCGCCGTCGCCCAGGTAACAGGCGTTCAGGCCGCCGTCCTTGCTGTACTTGTGCGCGAAGGCGAGGCCGGTGCCGATCGGCACCTGGGCACCGACGATGCCATGGCCGCCGTAGAACTTCTTCTCACGGCTGAACATGTGCATGGAGCCGCCCTTGCCCTTGGAGTAGCCTCCGCGGCGGCCGGTCAGCTCGGCCATCACGCCCTTGCTCTCCATGCCGCAGGCCAGCATGTGGCCGTGGTCACGGTAGCTGGTGATGACGCTGTCGCGGCTGTCCATGGCAGCCTGCATGCCGACAACCACGGCCTCCTGGCCGATATACAGGTGGCAGAAACCGCCGATCAGGCCCATGCCGTACATCTGGCCCGCCTTCTCCTCGAAGCGGCGGATCAGCAGCATCTCCCGGTAATAGTGGAGAAGCTCGTCCTTGCTGGGCGGGGTCGGGGCTTCGGGGGTGGCGGACTTGGCGCGGCGCTTGGACGTTGCCACTGGCTCCTCCCAACGGTGCAGGATGGCGGTCGCAGGCCCTTGCCGCGCCGCAATGCGTGGCTAGACCTAACGCCCTGCGCCGATGAGTGCAAGCAGTGTGCAGTGCAAAATACTGAAATCGCAGCAGATTTTGCGATTAACCGGTTTCTGGCTAATCAGTGCGATTTCAGCAGCTTAACGGTTCGTTACCGCCCCGCCTTGCGTCGATTGCGGGGCAGGCCGGCCCGGGAGGAGCACCACCAGCTCATCCGGATGCGTCATGTTCAGCAGGACGCGGGCCCGTTCTTCCAACATGTCGGGGTCCAGGTTGTCCGGCCGCAGCAGCTTGGCCCGGCGCTCCATCTCTTCCCGCTCCGCCCGGACATGGGCGAGCGTCACCTGCGCCTCCGACACTTCCCCTTGCAGGTGAGTCAGGGCGACCAGGCCCCGGTCGCCTTGGACCGTGTGATAGGCGAAGTATCCCACGACGGCCACGCCCAGGGCGGGGCCGACGATCTGGCGCAGGGACCGCCCGAGGGCGGCACGGATCTGGTAGCTCTTGAACATAGAGCGCATGGAATCATGCACTTAAGGGACGGTCAAATGAATTGTCACCAATGATCAAAAGATCACCGCCAGTATTACTTGACCCCCAAAGAAAAGGGCCGGCCACGGCGGGCCGGCCCCCATATCTGGTAGTCTAATGGGCAGAAGGCTACAATCAGCCGCGCTTCAGGGCACCCCGGCCGGGGTACACGGCGGCCCGGCCCAGGGCCTCCTCGATGCGAATCAACTGGTTGTACTTGGCGATCCGGTCGGAACGGGACAGGGACCCGGTCTTGATCTGGCCGCAGTTGGTGGCGACCGCCAGGTCGGCGATGGTGCTGTCCTCCGTCTCGCCGGAGCGGTGGGACATGACGGCGGTGTAGCCGGCGCCCTGGGCGATGCGCACCGCCTCCAGCGTCTCCGTCAGGGTGCCGATCTGGTTGACCTTCACCAGGATGGAGTTCGCGAGGCCGTTCTTGATGCCGTCCGTCAGGCGGGCCGGGTTGGTCACGAACAGGTCGTCACCCACCAGCTGGCAGCGGCTGCCGATCAGGTCGGTCAGGGCCTTCCAGCCTTCCATGTCGTCCTCGGACATGCCGTCCTCGATGGAGACGATGGGGTAGCGGCCGATCAGGTCCTCCCAGTACCGGGCCATCTCGCCACTGTCGAGCACCTTGCCCTCGCCGGCCAGGTTGTACTTGCCGTCCTTGAAGAACTCGGTGGAGGCCGCGTCCAGGGCCAGCAGGACGTCGTCACCGGGCTTGTAGCCGGCGGACTCGATGGACTTCATGATGAAGTCCAGCGCCTCGGTCGTGGAGGACAGGTTGGGGGCGAAGCCGCCCTCATCGCCTACGGCGGTGTTGTGGCCGGCGTCCTTCAGCTTCTTCTTCAGGGCGTGGAAGATTTCCGCGCCCATGCGGATGGCGTCGGCGCAGCTCTGCGCACCCACCGGCATCACCATGAACTCCTGGATGTCGATGGGGTTGTCGGCGTGGGCGCCGCCATTGATGATGTTCATCATCGGCACCGGCAGGGTGCGGGCGTTGGCCCCGCCCACATAGCGGTAAAGCGGCAGGTCCAACTCCTCCGCGCTGGCCCGCGCCACCGCCAGGCTGACGCCCAGGAGGGCGTTGGCGCCCAGGCGGCCCTTGTTCGGGGTGCCGTCCAGCTCGATCATCATCTGGTCGATGGCGACCTGCTCGGTGGAGTCCAGCCCGGACAGGGCCTCGAAGATCTCCCCGTTCACGCTCTCCACGGCCTTCTTCACGCCCTTGCCCAGGTAGCGGGACTTGTCGCCGTCCCGCAGTTCCACCGCCTCATGCGCGCCGGTGGAGGCGCCCGACGGGACCGCGGCGCGGCCAAGGGCGCCGGTCTCCAGCCGCACCTCGACCTCGACGGTCGGGTTGCCGCGGCTGTCCAGGATTTCCCGGGCGTGGATGTCGACGATGGCGGACATGGGCGCGCTTCCTCTGCAAAGGCCCGTTGAATCGGGCGATATCAGGGGAAGGGGATAAACGCCATGCCGCGCCGCGGCAAGGGGGTGGATCGGCTACCCCACCCATGCGGGTGCGGCGGAACTTCACGCCGGGGGGCGTTCCAGCTCCTTCACCGTGATCGGCCGGTCGATGGTGCGCTTGGCACCCTTGGTCCCAATGTAGAAGTCGGACATGCGCTTAAGGTCGGCGGCCATGTCGTCGGTGGGCAGGAAGGCTTCCCCGAAGCGGATGCGCTTGCGGCCATAGTCCAGGGCCGCCGGCAGGATATAGACGTTGGCTTGGCGCGCGATGTGCCAGAAGCCGGATTTCCAGTGGGCGCCGGGGGTGCGGCTGCCCTCCGCCGCGATGGCCATGCTCATCCGGTCGGCTTCCCGGAAGGCGGAGATGCTGGCGCCAACCACGCCGCCCGCCGCCCGACGGTCCACCGGGACGACCCCGCACCAGCGCATGAAGCCGGCCATGGGCCATTTGAACAGGGTGTGCTTGCCCATGATGGTCATGCGGATGCCCAAGGACAGAAGCCCGCCCATGACCCAGACGAAATCCCAGTTGGAGCTGTGCGGCGCACCGACACAGACGAACTTCGGCACGTTGGGAACGGTCCCCTCGAAGCCCCAGCCCCCGAGGGACAGGATGGTGCGGCCAAGCCAGCGGGAGAGGGCATTGCCCCGGCGGGGCACGTTCGGGCCGACCTCAGGCAGATTCAGCGACATCCGGGCTAGGGCCTCAAGCAGTTATGCGCATCCGGGCGAGAACGGGCCCCGCCCGGGAAGGTTCAGATGCGGACCGGGTCCGCCTTGGCGATGCGGTCCAGGGCCAGCAGCGTGGTCAGCACGCCCTCCATCTCCCGCAGCGGGACCATGTTGGGGCCATCACTGGGGGCCTTGTCCGGGTCCTGGTGGGTTTCCATGAAGACGGCCGCAACGCCGATGGCCACGGCGGCGCGGGCGAGCACCGGCACGAATTCCCGCTGGCCGCCGCTGCTGGTCCCCTGCCCGCCCGGCTGCTGCACGCTGTGGGTGGCGTCGAAGACGACGGGATAGCCGGTCTGCCCCATGATGGGGAGACTGCGCATGTCACTGACCAGGGTGTTGTAGCCGAAGCTGGCCCCCCGCTCGCACAGCAGGATGCTCTCGTTGCCGGTGCTGGCGATCTTGGCCGCCACGTTCCTCATGTCCCAGGGGGCGAGGAACTGGCCCTTCTTGACATTGATGGCCTTGCCCGTTTCCCCCGCCGCCAGCAGCAGGTCCGTCTGACGGCAAAGGAATGCCGGGATTTGTAGAACGTCCACCACCTCCGCCACCGGGGCGCACTGCTCCGGCGCGTGGACGTCGGTCAGGACGGGGATACCCAGGCTCTCCTTGATCTCCGCCAGGATGGGCAGGCTCTTGGCCATACCCAGGCCACGGGCCGTGCTGACAGAGGTGCGGTTCGCCTTGTCGAAGCTGGTCTTGTAGATCAGGCCGATCCCCAGCTTGCGCGTCAGCTCCACAAGGGCGGACGACATCTCCAGCGCGTGCTGCCGCGATTCGAGCTGGCAGGGCCCGGCCAGCAGCACGAAGGGCTTGTCGTTGGCGATGGCGAGCGGGCCGACGGTGACGGTGCGGGGCGTGGTCATGGGCTTCCCTGCCGTAGGTCGGGCTGGGTGCAGCGAAGCCCGACGTCCCTGGACATGGCGGGCCTCACCTACCGTTCGGCCCGACCTACGATGCGTGACAACCGACAGCCGCGACCCGTCACACCAACCGGCTCTGCTCGATGGCCGCGCGGATGAAGCTGGTGAACAGGGGGTGCGGCTCGAAGGGCTTGGACTTCAGCTCGGGGTGGAACTGGACGCCGATAAACCAGGGGTGGTCCGGCAGCTCGACGATCTCCGGGAGGACCCCGTCGGGCGACAGGCCGGAGAAGGTCAGGCCCACCTTCTCCAGGCGCTCCCGGTAGTTGATGTTGACCTCATAGCGGTGGCGGTGCCGCTCCTCGATCACGTCGCTGCCATAGATCTCGTGCACCTTGGTGCCGGGGGTCAGGTGGCAGGCATAGGCGCCCAGGCGCATGGTGCCGCCCAGGTCGCCGTCGACGCTGCGCTTCTCAAGCTGGTTGCCGCGAATCCACTCGGTCATCAGGCCGACGACGGCGGGGTCCGGGTTGCCGAACTCGCTGGAGCCGGCATGGTCCAGGCCGGCCATGTGGCGAGAAGCCTCGATCACCGCCATCTGCATGCCGAAGCAGATGCCGAAATAGGGGATGTTATGGGTGCGGGCGAACTCCGCCGCCTTGATCTTGCCCTCGGTGCCACGCTCGCCGAAGCCGCCGGGGACCAGGATGCCGTGCACCCCCTCCAGCCGCAGGACGGCGCCGTCGGTCTCGAAAATCTCGGCGTCCAGCCAGTCCAGCCTGACCTTCACGTTGTTGGCGATGCCGCCATGGGTCAGCGCCTCACCCAGCGACTTGTAGGCGTCCAGCAGGCTGGTGTACTTGCCCACCACGGCAATGGTCACCTCACCCTCCGGGTTGCGCACACGGCGGACGATCTCTTCCCAGCGGGACAGGTCGGGCTTGCCGTCGGTGGACATGCCGAAGTAGCGCAGCACCTCGGTGTCGAAGCCCTGCTCATGGTAGCTGATGGGCACGCGGTAGATGGTGTCCACGTCCAGGGCGGCGATCACCCGCTCCTTCTGGATGTTGCAGAACAGGGCGATCTTGCGCCGCTCGTTCTCCGGGATTTCCCGATCGGCGCGGCAGAGCAGGATCTGCGGCTGGATGCCCACGCTCAGCAGCTCCTTCACGGAGTGCTGGGTCGGCTTCGTCTTCAGCTCGCCCGCGGCGGGGATGTAGGGCACCAGGGTGACGTGGCAGAACAGGGCCCGCTCCGGCCCCACATCGTTGCCGAACTGGCGGATGGCCTCCAGGAACGGCAGGGACTCGATGTCGCCCACCGTGCCGCCCACCTCGCACAGGCAGAAATCCTCATCCGTCAGGTCGGCGGCGATGAACTCCTTGATGGCGTCGGTGATGTGCGGGATCACCTGGACCGTGGCGCCCAGGTAGTCGCCGCGCCGCTCCTTGGCGATGACGTTGGAGTAGATGCGGCCGGTGGTGATGTTGTCCGACTTGCGGGTGGGCACGCCGGTGAAGCGCTCATAATGGCCCAGGTCCAGGTCGGTCTCGGCGCCGTCATCGGTGACGTACACCTCCCCGTGCTGGTACGGGCTCATGGTGCCCGGGTCCACGTTCAGGTAGGGGTCGAGCTTGCGCAGGCGGACCTTGAAGCCGCGGGCCTGCAACAGGGCGCCGAGCGCCGCGGAGGCCATGCCCTTGCCGAGCGAAGACACCACGCCGCCGGTGATGAAGATGAAGCGCGTCATGGAACCCTAACCTATCGCAACCGGGGCCATCGCCCCTGACCGAACGAACCGGGGCCACAGGGCCCGACACGAAAACCTGTCCCCCAACGGAAAGAGGCGGCGCTGCCGCCGCCTCTCACAACCGCGCCGCTGCCCCAGGCGTCACTGCCCGGAAGGCACTGCGGGCTGGGCCGGCGTGGCCGGCGGGGTGGCGGGGGCCGCGTCGCCCGCGGGGGCGGACGGCGCCGCAGGTGGCACCTGGTCGAAGATGGACCGGCCCTCCCGGGCGTTGCCCGCCAGGATGGCCAGCAGCAGGCTGGTGGTGAAGAAGGCCGCCGCCAGGATGGCGGTCATCCGGGTCAGCAGGTTGGCGCTGCCCCGGGCGGTCATGAAGCCGCCCATGGTGCCGCCGCCCAGGCCCAGGCCGCCGCCCTCCGACTTCTGCACGAGAACGACGCCCACCAGCGCGGACGCGATCAGCAGGTGGATGACCAGAACAACCTTCTCCATCACACTTTCCCTGGCTCGAAAACCCTATTGGCAAAACCAAAAGCGCCCGCACGCCAAAACGGCGCCCCGGAGGTGGGGCGCCGGTCGCGCGGGCGGGCCGCTTGCCATCGGCCGCTTCATTACTAGCTCAGGCGGCGGAGCGCTAGCGGCAAGATTCCGCAATGGCCCAAAAGTCGTCCGCCTTCAGGCTGGCCCCGCCCACCAGGGCCCCGTCCACATCGGCCAGCGCCATGATCTCCACGGCGTTGGAGGGCTTCACGGAGCCGCCATATAAGATGCGCACGGATTCGGGGTGCGCAACCAGCCCGTCCAGCGTGCGGCGGATCATGGCGTGCATGGCCGCTATGTCGTCGTTGGTCGGGGTGCGGCCGGTACCGATGGCCCAGACCGGCTCATAGGCGATGACGGTGTTCGCGGCGCTGGAACCCTGGGGGATGGAGCCGCGCAGCTGCCCGGCCACCACGTCTTCCGCCTTGCCGGCGTCGCGCTCCGCCTCCGTCTCACCCACGCAGATGATGGCGGTCATGTGGGCCACATGCACGGCGGTGGCCTTGGCCTTCACCACCGCGTCCGTTTCCCCATGGTCCTGGCGCCGCTCCGAGTGGCCGACGATCACGGCCGTGCAGCCCAGATCCTTCAGCATGGGGGCGGAGACGTCGCCGGTATGGGCGCCCTTCTCCTTGGCATGGCAGTCCTGGCCGCCCACGGCCAGCTTCCCGCCCTTAAGCGCGTCGGCCACGGGGGCGACCAGGGTGGCGGGCGGGCAGACCAGCATGTCGAAAACCGGGTCCTTGGCCGACTCGAGCCGGCGTGACAGCTCGCCCACCAGGGCCAACCCCTCCGCCCGCAGGCAGTTCATCTTCCAGTTCCCGGCGATCAGCTTGCGGCGCGCGGCCATGCCTGTCCTCCCCTAAGTCCCTCGTGGCGGTCCGTGGTCGGCACGATTGGCCGTGCCGATCATGGGCGCTGCTGTAACAGGCCAGGGTCCGTTACGCCACAGGCCCGGCAGGGGGTGCGCCAAAGTCCCCCAGGCTTGCCCCCACGGAACCGCCTCTCTATGATGCGCCGCTTTCCGGGAACCCCCGGCGTATCCGCGCGCGTGCGCCCGAACCAGAAGACCCGTACTCCCAATGCTCCAGTCCATCCGCGGCACCGCCGGCTCCTGGGTCGTGAAGATCCTGTTCATCCTGCTGATCGTCAGCTTCGGCTTCTGGGGCATGGGCCCGCTCACGGGTGGGGTCGGCGGCGGTGTCGCCGAGATCGGCGACGTCAAGATCACGCCCCAGGAGCTGGACCGGGAGTACCGGTCGGAGATCCGCCGCCTGCGCCAGATCGTCGGCCCGGAGCTGACGGACGAGCAGGCCCGCCAGTTCGGCCTGGTGGACCGGGCCCTGGAGCAGATCATCCAGCGCACCCTGCTGTCCCTGGCCGCCAAGGACCAGGGCCTGCGCGTGGGCGACGCAGCCGTGGCCCGGGAAGCCAGCACCTTCCCGGCCTTCCGTAACGGGCTTGGCCAGTTCGACCCCAACGTCATGCGCGCCGTGCTGGCGGAGAACGGCCTGACCGAGCAGGCCTTCGTGGAGCAGATGCGCTCCGACATCGCCCGCAGCACCCTGGTGGGCGGCATCACCGGCGGTACCGCCGGCTCCAAGACCCTGGCGGAGTCCCTGTTCCGCTACCGGCAGGAGCAGCGGGTCTTCGACGTCGTCACCATCCCCAACGCCGCCATGGCCGAGCCGGCCAATCCGGACGACGCGGCCGTTGCCCAGTACCACCAGGACAAGGCCGTGCGCTACACGGCACCTGAGTACCGCACCCTGCAGGTGGCCACCCTGACCGCCGACGCCCTGGCCGGCGGCATTGAGGTGTCGGACGAGGATGTCCGGGCCGCCTATGACAACCGCGCGGCGGAGTTCGTGACGCCGGAGCGGCGCAGCATCGTACAGGCCGTCTTCGCTGACAAGGCGGCTGCCGAGAAGGCCCTTGCGGCTCTCAACGGCGGCAGGACCGTGGAGCAGGTGGCCAAGGATGCCGGCCTGGAGGCCGTGACCCTGGAGGACAGCACAAAGGACGCCCTGCCGCCCGAACTGGCCGACCCCGTCTTCTCCGCCGCCGCGGGCACCAATGTGGGCCCGGTGGAGTCGGCCTTCGGTTTCCACGTCCTTACCGTGAAGGACGTGAAGGTCGGGGGCACCAGGACCTATGATGAGGTCAAGGAGGAACTCCGGGCGGAGCTGCGCCGTGAGCGCGCCCTGGACCAGGTCTTCCAGGCCTCCACCAAGCTGGACGACGCCCTGGCCGGGGGCGCGAGCCTGGAGGAGGCCGCTGGCCAGGTGGGTGCCAAAGTCACCACCCTGGAACGGGTGGACAACCAGGGCAACGGCCCCGACGGCAAGCCCCTGCCCGCCGCCGCCCAGCTCGGCGCCACCCTGGCCCCGGTGCTGGAGAACGGCTTCTCCCTGAAGTCCGGGGAGAACAGCGGCGTGAAGGAGGGTGAGGCCAACAGCTATTACGCCGTCCAGGTCGGGATGGTGGAGCCCGCCCAGCTCCGCCCCCTGGACCAGGTGAAGGCCCAGGTCATCGCCGATTGGAAGGCAGAGCAGCGGTCGGTTGCCGCCAAGGCGAAGGCGGACGAGATCGTGGCCAAGCTGAAGGAGGGCGCCGATCCCGCCGCCACCGCGGCCGGGTTGAAGGGTGCCCTGTTCGCCCGCACGCAGCCGCTGCTGCGCAATGCCGGCCGCAACGCCCCGGTTCCCCCGGGCGTCCTGGCGGAGTTGTTCGCCGCGCAGCCCAACGCCGTCGCTTCCGGTGAGACGGCGGACGGCTATGTCGTGGCCAAGCTGGTGCAGGTGGTCCCCGTCGATCCCGCCGCGAACGCGGCCCAGGTGGAGGCGATCCGCACCCAGGCGGCCGAGACCCTGGCCGGCGACCTGGCCGGCGAGTACCTGGCCGCCCTTCGCGCCCGCTATGGCGTGACGGTGAACCGCGCCGCCATCGACCAGATGTACCGCCAGCCGGAGTGACGGCCTTGCGCAGCTATCCCGAACAGCCCGCCTTCGTCACCGCCTATGACGCCGGTCAGGCGCAAGTGATGTGGACGCGGCTGGTCAGCGACCTGGACACGCCCGTCTCGGCCATGCTGAAGCTGGGCCGCGGCCGGAAGAACGCCTTCCTGCTGGAGTCGGTCACCGGCGGCTCCATCCGGGGCCGCTATTCCCTGATCGGGCTGAAGCCCGACCTGATCTGGCGCTGCCGCGGCACGGTGGCGGAGATCAACCGCAGCCCGGATACGGACCCGGACGCCTTCCAACCCCATCCGGGGCACCCGCTGAAGGCCCTGTCGGACCTGCTGGCGGAGAGCCGGATCGACCTGCCGGAGGGGCTGCCGCCCATGTCGGCGGGCCTGTTCGGCTATCTGGGCTATGACATGGTCCGGCTGATGGAGAAGCTGCCGGACAGCAACCCGGATGAGCTGGACCTGGACGACGCCTTCCTGATCCGGCCGACCATCATGGCGATCTTTGACGGGATCGAGAACGTGGTCACCATCGTGACCCCGGTCCGCCCGGTGCCGGGCATGAGTGCCGCGGACGCCTATGAGGCGGCGAAGGCCCGGTTGGCGGAGGCGCTGGCCGACCTGGACGGGCCGGTTCCCGCGGCCCATGAGACAGACTGGGACGTCAGCCCCCTGCCCCCGCCCAGCTCCAACACGGCGCGGCAGGAGTATCATGGCATCGTGGAGAAGGCGAAGGAGTACATCCGCGCCGGCGACATCTTCCAGGTGGTGCCCAGCCAACGGTTCTCCGTGCCCTTCACCCTGCCGGCCTTCGCCCTGTACCGGGCGCTGCGTCGGCTGAACCCGTCGCCCTTCATGTTCTACCTGGATTTCGGGCACCTGGCCGTGGTCGGGGCCAGCCCGGAGATCCTGGTGCGCCTGCGCGACAACACCGTCACCATCCGCCCCATCGCCGGCACCCGCCGCCGAGGCCGCGACGCGGCGGAGGACAAGGCCCTGGCGGCCGAGCTGCTGTCCGACCCGAAGGAGCTGGCGGAACATTTGATGTTGTTGGACCTGGGCCGCAACGACGTGGGCCGGGTGGCGCAGACGGGCACCGTGGTGGTGACGGAGAAGTTCACCATCGAGTACTACAGCCACGTCATGCACATCGTCTCCAACGTGGAGGGCAAGGTGGACCCCGGCTTCACCGCCGTGGACGCCCTGGTGGCCGGCTTCCCCGCCGGTACCGTCTCCGGCGCGCCCAAGATCCGGGCCATGGAGATCATCGACGAGTTGGAGAAGACCCGCCGCGGCATCTATGGCGGCTGCATCGGCTATTTCGCCGCTAACGGCACCATGGACACCTGCATCGCCCTGCGTACCGCCGTGCTGAAGGACGGGATGATGTATGTGCAGGCGGGCGGCGGCGTGGTGGCCGACAGCGACCCGGAGGCCGAGTACCAGGAGACGGTGAACAAGGCCAAGGCCCTGTTCAAGGCGGCGGAGGAAGCTGTCCGCTTCGCCCGGGAACGAAGCGGGTCATAGATCGGATTAGCCGCCCTGCGGCGTAATCCGACATCCCGGGGGTTATCCTTGCCGTCGGATTACGCGACCTCCGGTCGCTAATCCGACCTACCTGCTCACTCCCCCGCCAGCAGCTTCTGCCGGTCCTGCTCCGGCACCGGGCGTCGGTCCGGGCCGGTGACGATGCCGCCGGAAATGATGAACTTCAGCCCCTCCTCCACCGTCATCGTCAGGGTGCGCACCTCCCGTCGCGGCACGAACAGCAGGTAGCCGCCGGTTGGGTTGGGGGTGGTGGGGACGAAGACGTTCAGCAACTCGTCATCGCCGACCAGGTCCTTCACCTCCCCCGTCGTCGGCGCGGTGACGAAGGCCATGGTCCAGGCGCCCCGGCGGGGGAACTCCACCAGCACCACCTCCCGGAAGGCGTTGGACTTGTTGGCCAGGACCGTCTCGAAGATCTGCTTCACGCTGGAATAGATGCCGCGCAGGACGGGCATCCGACCCACCACCCCCTCGCCGATATGCACCAGCCCGCGGCCGACGAAGCCGGCGGCGAACATGCCCACCAGGATCAGGAAGACCAGCACCACCAGCAGGCCGACGCCTGGGATGGTGACGGGCAGCAGGCTTTCCGGGTTATAGGCCGCCGGGATGATCCCGGAGACCATACGGTCCACGGCGTCGATGATGATCCAGGCGATATAGAGGGTGATGCTGATGGGTGCCGTCACCAGGATGCCGGCGAACAGGTAGGCCCTCAGCCGCGCGGCAAGGCTCATCCCCCAGCGTCGGTGGATGGGAATCAACGGTGACTGGCCCATGGTACCCCTTCTCGTGCCGGCCACCCCAGCCTAGGGGACCAGGGTTAAGCATGTGAGCAAACTCTGTTTGTTCCACCAGACCCGGCCACCCTTTTTTGCACTAAATCGGTTACCGATGGGTGACTTTTCGCCGTCCCGCACCGTTGACCTGACAGACACGGGTCCTACCCTTCCGGGGGCATGATGGCGACAGCAAGATTGATTGGGATGGCCACGGCCACCCCACCCTACCGTTTCCCGCAGGAACTGACCCGGGACGCGGCCCGCCAAGTGTTCGCGGACAGGCTGCGGGACTTCGACCGGCTCGCCCCCGTCTTCACCAACGCCGGAATCGACGCTCGGTTCTCCTGCGTGCCCATCGACTGGTACATGCAGCCCCGCGGCTGGCCGGAGCGCAATGCCGTCTACCTGGACAGCGCCCTGGACGTGCTGGAGCAGGCTACCCGCAAGGCCCTGGCCCGGGCCGACCTGCAAGCCAATGCCATCGATGCCATCCTCTGCGTCTCCTCCACCGGGATCGCTACCCCCAGCCTGGACGCCCTGCTGATGGAGCGGATGGGTTTGCGGCGGGACGTGCAGCGGCTGCCCGTCTTCGGCCTGGGCTGTGCCGGTGGGGTGATCGGCCTGTCACGCGCCGCCAACTGGGCGGCCAGCATGCCGGGCAAAACGGTGCTGTTCCTGGTGGTGGAGTTGTGCGCCCTGTCCTTCCGGCACAACGACCTCTCCAAGGCCAACGTCATCGCCACTGCCCTGTTTGGCGATGGCGGGGCCGCCTGCCTGTTCCGGGCCGACCCGGACGGCCGAGGCCCTGCGGTGACGGCCTGGGGGGAGCATACCTGGCCGGACACGCTGGGCATCATGGGGTGGAGCGTGGAGCCCGACGGCATGGGCGTGATCTTCAGCCAGAGCATCCCCGCCCTGGTGCGGGACCGTTTCGGTCCCGTGATGGAAACGTTCCTGGAGCGCAATGGCCACACGAGGGAGAGCCTGGCCGGCACCGTCTGCCATCCCGGCGGGGCCAAGGTGCTGGATTCCCTTGCCGAGGTCCTGGCCCCCTGCCATGAGGGGCTCGGCGAGGCGCGGGAGGTGCTGCGGGAACATGGCAACATGTCCGCCGCCACGGCCCTGTTCGTGCTGGAACGGCGGATCGCCAGCGGCGCCAGGGGACCCCACCTGATGATGGCGCTGGGCCCCGGCTTCACCGCCGGCATGGCCCTGCTGGACCTGTGAGGGAGGCAGCCATGGAACCCGGCCTGCCGCAATTGGTCGTGCTGCTGGTGGCCGCCCAGCGCATCGCCGAACTCGTCCTTGCCGCCCGGAACACCCGCCACCTGAAGGACATGGGCGCGGTGGAGATCGGCGCCGGGCACTATCCGCTGTTCCCATTGCTGCACACGGCCTGGCTGCTGGCCCTGTTCACCCTTGTGCCTGGGGACGCGCCTGTCTCATGGGCGTTGCTGGCCGTCTTCCTGGTGCTACAGCTTGGCCGCGTCTGGGTGATCGCCACCCTGGGCCCCTACTGGACGACCCGCATCATCACCCTGCCCACCGCTCCCCTGGTCCGAGGCGGGCCCTTCCGCTTCGTCCGCCATCCCAACTACCTCATCGTGACGGGGGAGATCGCGGTGCTGCCCCTGGCCTTCGGGGCGTGGGAGGTTGCCGTGGTCTTCAGCCTGCTGAACGCGGCCTTGCTGGCGTGGCGCATCCGGGTCGAGGAGTCGGCCCTGGCGCCCCGGCGCGGTACCGCCTGAGCCGCTGCGCCTCGCAGGGCAATTCATTCACGAGGGGAGGTTTGCCGCTGGAACCGTATGGGGTATCCTGCCAAGGTCCCATAGCGGAAAGCACCTCCCGTGACCGAGCTTCATCCCGCCAGCCTCGACCATATCGACCTGTTCCGCGCCTGCACGGCAGAGGAGCGGGCGTCCCTCGCGCGGCAGTGCAGCTGGCGCCACTTCCACCCGGGGGAGCAGATCATCGACCGTGCCTCGGAAAGCCGGGACGTCTGCATGATCGTGGAGGGCCGGGTCCGGGTGGTGAACTATTCCCTCTCGGGCCGGGAGATCACCTTCGACGACGTGAACGCCGGCGGTTACCTGGGGGAACTGTCCGCCATAGACGGGGAACCGCGCTCCGCCAGCATCGTGGCGCTGACGGAGACCCATGTCGCCTTCATGTCGCCGCGCCTGTTCCAGGAAACGGTGACCAAGCACCCGGAGGTGGCATGGCAGGTGATGAAGCGGCTGGCGCGCATCGTCCGTGCCTCCACCGGCCGAATCATGGACCTCAGCACCCTGGGCGCCAACAACCGGGTCCATGCCGAGCTGCTGCGTCTTGCCAAGCCGGGCCTGAAGCCGGACAACACGGCGGAGATCACCCCGGTACCCATCCACAGCGACATCGCCAGCCGTGTCAGCACCACGCGGGAAACCGTGGCGCGGGTGATGAGCGACTTGGCCCGCGACCACATCGTCGAACGGCATGGCAACAGCCTGCTTATCCGCGATTTCGAGAAGTTGGAGGCGATGGTGGAAGAAGTACGCGGCGATTGAGGGGAGTAGACCCCCTAATGTGTGGCCTGAGGCACACGCTTTTTATCTTTTCTTCACCGATGCCAGGGTCTATATAGAGAGGGCTTGACCGTGGCAGCGCTGCCACGGTTTAGCAACCTCCTTATGAGGCTCCCTTCATCTTCGCCGGCTGATTCGTCAGCCGGCTTTCTTTTTGCGCGCATTCCCCGGGGGGATGCCGCCCGACCTTTACCCGTTGATGCGAGCGAATTCCCGGAAGGTCACGGCGATCTTGTCCTCCACGATCGTCACCTCCCCCCGCCCCACCATGCGGCCGGAAACGATGATGTCGCTGAGGTCGTCGATCTTGCGGTCCAGTTCCACGATGGCACCGCGGCCCAGCTTCAGCAGGTCACGCACACGGATGGTCGAGGTGCCAAGCACCACGCTGACCTCCACCTCCGTGTCATAGACGGCGCTGATCTCCATCGCCTCGGGCGCGGCCTTGGCCGGGTTGGCCCCGCCTGCCTCTCCGAACATCGCGTCGATATCGTCCTGGTCCGCCATGGCCGCACGCTCCGCCGGGTCACGCCTGTATGGGGTAGACATAGCATAACAGGGGCACCCCGTCGGGGCAAAACATGGGACGTGGCGATGGACACTGCGACTGCGCAGGCATTCACGTTGCCTGACCGGAACAAATCACCAAATGACAGCGACTCCGCAGTGCACGAGGATAAGCCATCCCATGGCCATCAGTCCGGACCAGCGCCAATACCGTTCCCGCCGCCTCGGCTCCTCTGACGCGACGCGGGTCATGGCCGGGGATTGGCACCAGCTCTGGCTGGAGAAGACGGGCCGGGTAGAGCCGGACAATTTGGACTTCGTCCCCGCCGTGCAGATCGGCATCGTGACGGAGGCGCTGCACCCGAAGTTCTGGGAACGCCGCACCGGCCTGCCCTGCCTGCCTGCCAACGGGCGCAGCTATGCCCACTCGCAGCATGATTGGCTGGTCTGCCACCCGGATTTCCTGACTTGGGAGGCATTCCCCCTCGACCCCTTCGCCAAGCCCGACACGCTGTTGGAAGCCAAGTTCTGCGGCAGCCCAAAATCGGATGAGGAGTTGGGGGAGCAGTATTACTGGCAGGTCCAGCACCAGATGCTGGTCGCGGGATTGGACAAGGCGGTGCTGTCCATCCTGCGGCCCGGCTCCTACTCCTGGCTTGCCATCCCCTACAGCGCGCCGGACCAGGCGAGGCTGATGGAAAACCTCCAGGCCTTCTGGTGGCATGTGGAGAATGACATCGAGCCCGGCGATCCCCTGCCCGTCCCAGCCCCCGACCTTGACCAGATGCGGATCGTGGACATGGGTCGCCACAACGAGTTCGCATCCCATGCGGCCACCTTGCTGACATGCCGGGAGGATTGGGCCGCCTACCGGGCTGCTGAGGCAGGGCTGAAGGCGCTGATGCCGGAGGACGCCCGCATCGCCTTTGTCGCGGAGGGCCTCTATCTCAGCCGGTCCCGCGACGGCAGGATCACCCTCCGATTCGGCCGGGTTTCCCCGCAATACACCGCAAAGGCGGAGCCCTGGGGTGATCCGATGTCGGATAAGGAAATTTCCTGGCTGTGAGGGATCGTCGGTCGGATTAGCGCGCTTTCGCCCGCAGAATCCGATGTTGAATCAAGATGTTATGGGCTGTCGGACTACGACTTGGAGCGCCTGACCCGACCTCCGATCCACTGCGATTCCGCATCAATCACCGTAATCCACAAGCCTGTCCACCGGCCAAAGCTTGCGAAATCGCATCCTCCCTACCACCCTGGTGACCTCGGATGAGCAGAGGGGTAGGCCATGGACCGGGTGCGGAAGGCACTGTCGGGGTGGATGCGGGACGTGATGGCGGAGCGGCGCTGGACCGCCGCCGCCTGGGCCCGGCTTGCCGAGGTCACGCCCACCAACATCACCCGTTTCCTGAAGGACCCCGCCACGGCCAGCCTACCCAGCGCCGACACCATCGGCCGTCTGGCCCTTGCCGCGGGCCGGGAGCCCCGCTTCCTGGAAGAGCCCGCCTTCCCCTCCGCCGCCCGCGTGCCGGTGCTGGAGGCGCAGGCGGCCAAGGAATTGCTGGCCCTGCCGGAGCGTGATGGCATGGCGTTCCTGGAGAAGCTGCTGCGCGGCGGCACGCCCACCGTGCCTGCCGACCCCGTCCCCAGCCCCCGCGCCTTCGCCATGCGCATCACCAGCCTGCACATGAACGCCGGTGGCTGGTTGCCCCAGGACCATGTGGTGGTGGAGCCGGCGGATACGGTCCCCGCCCGCAACGGCGACATGGTGGTGGTGCTGGACGGGGAGGAGGCCTGCGGCTACCGCTATTACCCGCCGCTGCTGGTGCCGGTCAGCACGGATTCGAGCTGCTGCCCCATGCTGTATGATGGCGCCTCCGTCGCCGGGGTGGCGGTCCAGCTGGTCCGCGCCTTGCGGGCCTGAGCCAGGGCCTCCTTCAGCCGGGTGGCCAGGGTGGACCGCCGAGGCCGGGCGCGCACGTTGCGCACCGCATGTTCCAGCGCCTTCCCGTCCCCCACCAGCACCACCAGCTTCCGCCCGCGGGTGATGCCGGTATAGAGCAGGGTCCGCTGCAACAGCGGCGCATGCTGCAGGGTCAGGGGGATGACCACGGCCGGGTACTCCGACCCCTGCGCCTTGTGCACCGTGACGGCATAGGCCAGGGACAGCCGTTCCAGGTCCCCACCGGCGTAGCGGAGCGGCCTCCCGTCGAACTCCACCGTCAGGGCCTGGTTGTCCAGGTCCACGGCAGTGACCACGCCCATGTCGCCATTGAAGACGTCCTGTTCATGGTCGTTCTCCACCTGCATGACCTTGTCCCCCACGGCATAGGCATAGGGGCCGCGGTGCAGGCGGGGGCCGGTGGCGGGGTTGAGGGCCTGTTGCAGGGCGGCGTTCAGGGCGCGGGTGCCCAGGCCGCCCTTGTTCATGGGGCAGATCACCTGCACGTCCTTGACCGGGTCCAGGCCGAACCGCTCCGGGATGCGCTTGGTGACCATCTGCAACAGCTTGTCCAGGCAGCCGTCGGCACTGCGGCTTTCCACCAGGTAGAAGTCGCTCTCCTCCCCGGCTGCGGGCGGCAGGGGCCGCTCCCCGGCGTTGACCCGGTGGGCGGCCTGGATGATCCGGCTCTCCGCCGCTTGGCGGAACACCTCGCGCAGGCGCACCACGGGGATGGTGCCGGACGCGATGACGTCGCCCAGCACCCGACCCGGGCCGACAGAGGGCAACTGGTCCACGTCCCCCACCAGCAGCAGCGCCGCCCGCAGCGGCAGCGCGGCCAACAGGGAGGCCATCAGCCGCACGTCCAACATGGACACCTCATCCACCACCAGCAAGTCGATGGGCAGGGGCCGGTCCTGGTTGCGGCGGAAGCCCCCATTCGGGTCCACCTCCAGAAGGCGGTGGATGGTGCGGGCCTCATGTCCCGTCGCCTCCGCCAGCCGTTTGGCCGCGCGGCCGGTGGGCGCGGCCAGGGCCACCTCCACCCCGCGGGCGCGCAGCACCTTGACCACCGTGTTCACCAGGGTGGTCTTGCCCACGCCGGGGCCGCCGGTCATGACGCAGACCTTGGAGCGCAGCACCGCTTCCAGCGCTGCCTGCTGACTGGGGGCCAGGACCATGCCCGTCTCCACCGCCAGGGTGGCCAGGGCCGGCGTCACCTCGAAGGCCGGCCAGGGCAGCGTCCCACGGGACAGGGCCACAAGCCGGTTGGCCACGGACCGCTCCGTCCGGTGCAGCCAAGCCGGGAACACGCAGCGCTCCCCGCCCAGCTCCTCCACCACGATGGTGCCGGCCTCCACCTCGGTCGTCAGCGCCCGCATCAGCTTCGGCGTCTCCGCCCCCAGCAGGCCGGCGGCGCGGTCCAGCAGCTCCGCCTCCGACAGGCCGCAGCTCCCCTCCTCCGCCGCCGCGTCCAGCAAGTGGCGCAAGCCCGCCTGCAAGCGCTGCGGGTCGTCCGGCGCCAAGCCCAGCGACTGGGCCAAGCCGTCCGCCGCCTCGAAGCCGAAGCCGCGCACGTCCGCCGCCACGCGGTACGGGTCGGCACTGACCCGGGCCAGGGCGGCACCGCCATAGGCCTGGTGGATGCGCAAGGCCCGCTCCGGCGCGATGCCGTGTGTGCCCAGGAACAGGACGAGGTCGCGCAGGGTCTGCTGGTGGCTCCAGGCGCTGCGGATGCACTCAGCCCGCACCGGGCCGATGCCGCTGACCTGGCGCAGTCGCCAGGGCTGCCGCTCGATCACGTCGAGGGTCTGTTCCCCGAATGCCTCCACCAGCTTGGCGGCATGGATCGGCCCCACCCCTTCGATCAGGCCGGACCCCAGGTAGCGCTCGATCCCATCCACCGTGCGCGGCAAGGTGGAGGTCACCTCCTCCGCCTTGAACTGCAACCCGTATTTCGGGTCATGCACCCAGGTGCCCCGGGCCCGCAGCCGCTCTCCCGGCTCGATGGAGGGGGCGTGGGCGACGACGGCGACGGGCTTCTGGTGGCCGCGCGCCTTCACCTTCAGCACGCTGAAGCCCGTGTCCGGGTTGTGGAACGTCACGCGTTCCACGGTCCCGGAGAGGTCATAGCGGTCCGTGCCGGTGTCGAGCGGCGGCATTCCTTCACTCCGCGGCGATGGGGATCGGATGGTGGGCGGGAGCCCGGCGGGCGGTGGGCTTCGGCGCCGCGACGGCCTTTCGGCGAGACTTCAGGGCGGCAGGCTTCGGCGCCTCCTCCACCTCGATCACCGGTGCGACCGGGGCCGGTGTGGTGGCGAAGGCACGGGCGGTGACCTCGGCCAGGGCCTTGGCGTGGCGCTCCGCCACCTGCGCGTCGGTCAGCACCTGGATGTGCTTGGCCTTGGCGGCGGACAGCAGCGCCTTGGCCTCCGCGGCCTGGGCCCCGTCCTCCACTTGCAGCCATTGCATCAGCGTGCCGCGGGAAAGGGCCAAGGCGACGCGGTCCGCCACGGAAGGAAGCGTGTTGGGACGGCTGCGGCCAGCGGTGGCGGCTGCGATAGCCATGGGGCGATGCTCCAATATGTTCCTGTTCTGTTCTGGAAAAGATAGGCGAACAGACCTGGAACATCCAGGAGGAAATGCCCATATAAGTGACAATCCCAAGACATCAGCCCCGACCCGCCGGGCCCCCGAATGCCGCAGCCTTTCAGGCCCGCGGCGGCCGGAACCCATGCCGGACGGGGCCCAGCGAGGCCCCCCATGCGTTACCTTCCCACCATCGAGCTGACCCCGCAGGTCCGCCTGCTGCTGGCCCGGGGTGCCCTGCATCTGCAACCCGGCCAGTGGGTGCGCGACGGCGAGCGCGGCATCGGCCGCTTCCTGCGCGCTGACGCCCGCACCGGCACCCCGCATGTCAGTTGGGTCCGGCCGGAGGACCGGTTCGAAGACGCCGCCAAGCGTTTCGGCCGCGCCTGCCAGAAGGGTTTCATCGGCAAGTACGCCCGCCGTTATGACGGGGTGAAGCAGGCCCGGGCGATGGGGCGGGACCCCTTCCCCTTCACCGGCATGCGGGAACCGGTGCGGGGGACGATCCCGTTCTGAGGTCGTGAGGCTGGTGGATACCAACGGAGCCCGACTTTCGAATTCGAAAGTCGCCACCGCGGCAAAGCAGGTTGGCTGAACGCCGCCCTTGCGTCCCCTCTCCCTCTGGAGCAGGGGACATGGCGGCAAGATTCGGCTTCCACTCCAGCCAGAGTTGGAGCGATTAGCGAGAATGGGTGCAAGCGTGGCCACACCCACGGCCCGTCACTCCGCCGCGACCTTCAGCCCGACAGTCGGCCGCGGGGGCAGCAGGCCCAGGGTGCGGCCCACATCCTCGGCGGTAAGCTGCGGCCGATAGGCGGCGGCATAGCGCTCCAGCGCCGCCAGACACTCCACCACCGTGCCCTGCCCCACGGCCCGGCAGTCCTCAAAGGCGCTGCCGTCGGGGCGGACCCAATGGGTGACGTAGCAGCGGTCGCCCACGTCCTGGTCCAGGGTGAGCGCCAGCCGCCCTTCCATGCCCAGGCGGGCATGCACGGTGCGCAGCCGGCGGCGGAGCTGGTCCAGGGTCATCTTGTCGGTCATCACAGCCATTCCCCTCGTTCCCCCTCGGTCAGGCGGCGTCGCGCCGCGCATCCCCGTCCTGTTCGCGTGGGCCTGAACCGGCTTCTGCCCAGGCCATGTCCTCCGCGCAGGCCGCCATCACCCGCCGCACGCTGGCGGCGACACCCGACTCGGCCTCCGCCAGCTCCAACCGTCCCAACTGGGCAACCATGCCGCCGGCCTCCGCCTGCACCCAGGCGCGGTAGCGGGCATCGCGGGCCTGCGGGTCAGCCCACCAGGTCGGGCGGCGCGGGCTGCGCTCCAGCAAGTCGCGCTCGAAGGCCGCCCGGCCGAACAGCCCGCTGGGCGCCGTGCCGGACATGGAAGCAGCCCGGGCCGCTTGAGCTGCGAATTCGCACTTCCTGAAAGGCAGGCGTGGCATGTGCGTTCCTCCCTGGCCTCAGGCGGCCTCGCGGCCGGGACCCGGGGCGCGCTCGTTCGCAAGGATCTCCGCCTTCTTCTGGGCGAAGTGGCTGGTGATGCGGTGCTGGGCGGCCTTGTCCACCAAGCCGATCTCCCGCACCCGGGTGGCGGTACCGCTGCGCCAGAGGGTGTCCAGCGCGTCCAGGTCGGCCACCTTGTCCAGCTTCGCCTTGATCTGGGCCTCGAAGGCCTCCACAGCGGCGGGCTGGGTGTCCGGGTTGGCCTTGGCCGTGAAATAGGCCTCCGACTCCTCCCGGTACTTGCTGTCGTCGAACTGGCCCATATGGACGTCCGCCGCCAGGCCGAGCTGGACCAGGCATTTGCCCACCGCGTCGGTGATGGACATCTTGAACGCCTCGTCGTTCGGCTCCTCCGAGCCGTCGCGGCGGCGGCGCACCAGCTCCGTCCCGCCCCACTGCGGGCCCGTCCAGGCGACGGTGCCGTTCTCCGGGTCGCGGTACCAGACCTTGACGCAGACGAAGACCATGCGCTCGACGACGGTCCACTCGGTCTGCTCATAGCCCCAGCCCTGGCCCACGGGCCCGAACTGCTCGGTCATCTGCTGCAGGCGCCAGGTGGGGTCGATCTGGGTGCCGCGGAAGCCGCCGGACCGCTGGAATGGCTTCGTCGCCTTCGGGTCGGTCCGCTTCAGGCGGTTCCACAGGCCCAGATGCTCACGCAGGGCCACCACCTTCTCGCTCTTGCTCTTGGCCACGTCGGCCGCCGCGGGATTCTCCTGCGGCGCGGCGGTCTGGTCGGCGGGCCCTTTGGTCATCTTCACCATGCTGATCAGCCTCCTGCCGGTCGCCTCATGCCCTACCCGGGGACGGCGACTCGGGAGACCAATATATGGCTGCAAACTCGCAGCTTGCAAGAACAGACCAAGAACAGATCGGGCCCTTAACCCCTTTGCGAGGCACCCCCCACTTCTTCGCGCCGGTTCCTCAGCCGGGCCACGAAATCCCCCAGTTCCTGCCAGGGACCCAGGTCGAAGAAGCGCCGTGCCAGCCCGGATGGCGACGGCACGACGAAGATCACGATCCCCTCAAGGGTCACGTCCTGCCGCCCATAGGGCACGACGGGGGCACGGAAGAACGCCTTCGCCGCGTTCTTGCTGTCGAAGGCGATGGCCGTCGGCCGGCAGGCAAGCATCTTCGCCCTGAACCCGGCCACGTCATAGGCTCCGGGGGTCAGGTCGTGGTCGCAGCCGAACTCGGTCTTGTTCAGGTCGGTCAGGCCGATGCCGTAATTCAGCACCCGCCGGTACTCCGCCGGGTCCAGCCGGCATGGCGTCAGACCCACCTCATGCAGGGTGGGCCAGAACCGGTTGCCGGGGTTGGCGTAATAGGCCGCCTTGGCGGCGGAGATGCGGGACGGCGCCGTGCCGCACAGCACGAGGTCGAGGCCGGGGGCCAGCACGTCAGGCAGGATCATGCGCTGAAGCTGGCACCCGCCGTCCCGCACTTCAAGCCATGGCCGCTGCCGCTCAGGGCTTCAGCAGGCCGCCCGCCAGGCAGCGGAACGCCTCCACCGCCTTGGCCAGCACCTCCTGCGGGTTCGGGCTGGCCGCCACCCACAAGGCGGCGTTGAGCGCGGCCCCGTTCAGCAGGCGGGCGGCGGCCTCCGGGTCCACCGGCTTGACGATGCCCTGGGCTACCAGCCGTTCCACCGTCCGCCGCGTCTCCTGTAGGCAGTTGTTCTGGCTAGGCCAGAGCGACGGGTCCCCCAGGAAGGCCGGCCCGTCCAGCAGCACGATGCGCTGCACCTCCGGCTCCAGCGCCATCTCGATATAGGCGATGCCCTCCGCCAGCAGCCCTTCCCAGGCATTGCCCGCCCGGGCGCCGACGGCGCGGGCCTGGGCAGCCATTTCCCCGTCGATCTGGTTGACCACCGCCAGCAGCAGGCCGCGCTTGTCGCCGAAATTGTGATAGAGGGCGCCGCGCGTCAGGCCCACCGTGGCCGTCAGCTCATCCATGGACGCGGCGGCATATCCTTGCTCGGCAAAGGCCTTGCGGGCGGCGCGGACCAGCTTGGCCCGGGTCTCCTCCATCATCTCCGCCCGCCGTTTCCCGACCATCCCCTGCTCCTCGCCTTACTCAAAGCAGCATTGACATACGCAGCGTATGTGTGATGCCATCACATACGCACCGTACGCGAAACGGTCTCTCGCCGGGAAGGGCCAAAAAATCCGGCCCTCCCCCGCGCTCCCGTACCGCACGGACCCATAGAGCAACCTGGAGCAGTCCAATGCCCGAACGCCAAGCGATCTTCCCGCCCGGCCGCCACGCGCTTTATGAGCAGCACCGCTATTCCGCGGCGATCCGCTCCGGCGACCTGCTGTTCGTCTCGGGACAGGTGGGCAGCCGGATGGACGGCACGCCCGAACCCGACTACGCCGCCCAGGTCCGGCTTGCCTTCGACAACCTTGCCGCCGTGCTGACCGCGGCCGGGTGCGGCTTCGGGGACGTGGTGGACGTCACCACCTTCCACACCGACCCGGCGTCACAGTTCGCCACCTTCATGGAGGTGCGGAACAAATTGATCGGGGCGCCGCCCTATCCGAACTGGACCGCGGTCGGCGTGACCTGGCTGGCAGGCTTCGACTTCGAGATCAAGGTTATCGCCCGCATCCCCACGGGGCGCTGACCGCTTGCCTGGGGGCATGGCGAACGCCTGCCATGCCGCCCCGGTGCAGCCGTCAGACCGCCTCGTCCTCGGCTTCCTCGGCCGCCGCGCGCTGCTTCTCGATCCGGCGGGCCATGAAGACCGAGACCTCGTAGAGCAGGATCAGCGGGATGGCCAAGCCCACCTGGCTGATCACGTCCGGTGGGGTGAGGATGGCCGCGGCGACGAAGATGATGACGACGGCGTAGCGCCGCTTGGACGCCAGCCCGTCCGCCGTCACCAGCCCCACCCGGGCCAGCAGGGTCAGCAACACGGGCAGCTGGAACGCGATGCCGAAGGCGAAGATCAGCGTCATCACCAGCGACAGGTACTCGGCCACCCGCGTCTCAGCCACGATGGCGAGGCTTCCTTCACCGCCGGCGGACTCGAAGCCGATGAAGAAGCGCAGGGCCATGGGCATGATGAAGAAATAGACCAGCAGCCCGCCGATGCTGAACAGGACCGGCGTTGCCACCAGGAACGGCAGGAACGCCTTCTTCTCGTGCTTGTAGAGGCCGGGGGCGACGAATTTCCAGACCTGGTTGGCGATGATGGGGAAGGAGATCAGCGCCCCGCCCCAGAACGCCACCTTCACATAGGTCAGGAACGCCTCCTGCGGCGCCGTGTAGATCATCCGCCGGTTCTGCGCGTCCGGGCCATAGGCCAGCACCAGCGGGTACATCAGCAGCTTGTAGATCGCTTCCGCGAAGTAGAAGCAGAGAAGGAAAGCGATGAACAGGGCTGCAAGGCTGTAGACCAGCCGGTTGCGCAGCTCGATCAGGTGGTCGAGCAGCGGCATCTTGCTGGCATCGACCTCTTCCTCGCCGGCGGGCATGTTGTGCATCGCCATGGGGTCAGCCTCGCGCCGCAGTGTCGCCTGCCGCCTTGGGCAGCGGGGCGGCCTCGGCGGGGGCCGCCGGGGCGACGGGGGCCGCGACCGGCACCGGGTCGGCCTCCAGGGTCGGCACCGGCTGGGCCGGGGGAAGCGCCGCCGGTGCCGGGGCCTTGTCAGCCTCCCGGCCCGCATCCACCGCGGTGGGGCGTGGTGTGTCGTCGACCTTCAGCGCGTTCCGCAGGCCGCCGTCCGGGTCCACAGTCTTCTCGAACTGGGTGGCCAGGTTGAAGCTGCGGGCCTCGTCCACCTGCTTGCGCAGGTCTTCCAGTTCCGCTTGCCGGACCATCTCATCCACGTTTGACTGGAACTCCCGGGCCAGCATGCGTGCCTTGCGCACCCACTTGCCCACGGTCGCCAGGGCCCGCGGCAGGTCCTTCGGCCCGATGACCAGCAGGGCCACCACGGCGATGACGGCGATCTCCGACCAACCGATGTCAAGCATGGCGGCAGCGTCCTAGAGGTGACGGGGCCGGCCTCAACCCTTGGCCTCTTCCTTGGAGGCGGTGCCCTGGGTGGACGCGGGCGGCACGGCGGTGTCGGACCGGATGGCCCGGCCGGCGTCCACCGCTTCCGTCTCCTCGCCTTCCTTCAGGTTCTGCTTGAAGTTCTTCATGCCCTTGGCGAGGTCACCCATGACCCGCGGCAGCTTCCCCGCCCCGAAGAGCAGGAGCACGATAACGAGCACGAGGACGAGCTGCCAAATACCGATGGACATTATGCTTTCTCCGCAGTTCGGGGGCGCCCCGGACGCTGGCGCGGGATAATGGCAGAAAGGGTCGGGGGCCGCAACGCCGCCCCCCACACCTCAACGCCACCCGTTACATGGGGTCGCTTGCGGAAAAGACGAAGGCCTGTTGCGGGTCGAGCGTGACCGAGACATGGCTGTCCTCCTCGGGGAGGAACTGGCCGGGCATGCGGGAATGCAGGTGGATGCCCCCCTGCCCGTCCGAAACCCGCAGATGCACCAGGCTGGTGCGCCCCAACAGCCGGGCCGCCTCCACCCGGGCCAGGTACGGCAGCCGCCCATCCGGGCCGGCGGCCGGGTCGGCGGACAGGCGCAGGCCCTCCGGCCGGATCAGCACGTCCACGGCCGTGCCGTCCGCGTGCCGGGCCGCCGGAACGCTGCCCACCGGCGTCTCCACCCGGCCCTGGCGGACGGTGCCGCGCAGGCGGTTCACCTCCCCGAAGAAGCTGGCGGCGAAGATGCAGACAGGCTTGGTGTAGAGATCCACCGGTTTGCCCACCTGGACCATGCGGCCGTCGCGCATCAGGGCGATGCGGTCGGCCAGGAACATGGCCTCCTCCGGGTCGTGGGTGACGACCAGTGTGGCGGCCCCGCTCTGCTTCAGCACATGCAGCGTCTCGTCCCGGATCGTCTCACGCAGGCGGGTGTCCAGGCCGGAGAAGGGCTCATCCAGCAGCAGCACCGCCGGCTGGGGCGCCATGGCGCGGGCCAGAGCCACCCGCTGCTGCTGCCCGCCGGACAGGGCGTCCGGGTAGGCGGCGGCATAGGCCTCCATGCCCACCTGTTTCAGGGCGGCCAGCGCCCGCTCCTTCTGGGTGGCGGGCGGCAGCTTGTTGAGGCCGAAGCGGACATTGTCCAGCACGGTCAGGTGCGGGAACAGGGCGAAGTCCTGGAACACCAGGCCGATTCCCCGCCGCTCCGGCGGCAGGCTCGCGGACGGATCGGCAATGGTCTTCCCGGCGATGGCGACGGTACCCTGCTGCAGCCGCTCCAGCCCCGCCGCGAGGCGAAGCAGCGTGGACTTGCCACAGCCCGACGGGCCGACCAGGCAGACGATCTCCCCCGAGGCGATGTGCAGGCTGACATCGTCCACCGCTACCTTGGCCTTGTAGCGGTGGCTTACCCGCTCCAAAGCCAGGGCAGGCCGCAGCTCCGCCGCGGCCGGCGCCTGCCGGGGGCCCAGGGCGTCCACCGGGCTGCCACGTTCCCGAGCCGGGACCTTGGCCGGGGCAGCAGCCTCCACCCTCGCGGACAGGCTGCGCCAGAGGGGAGAACGGGAACGGGGGGGAGACAGAAACGTCGCATCCATGATGGCCGACGAACCCACATCGCGCCCCGGGGAGCGGGGCCATATCCGCCCATTAAGTCACGCCCAGCGCAGAATGCAAACCATTATCAGTCGCGTGCGACAATGGGCCTGTTGCGCCGGCCCCCGCCCTCAGCCCTCGGCGGGTTCCGGCTCGGCCTCCGCCGGTAGGGCGACCGGCGCCAGCGGACCCATGCCGGAACGGCTGTCCAGCAGGCCGGCGGCGCGCAGATCCTCCACCCCCGGCAGGTCGCGCAGGGACTCCAGGCCGAAATGGTCCAGGAAATGGGGCGTGGACACCCAGGTGACCGGCCGGCCCGGCGTTTCCCGCCGGCGGCCCGGCTTGATCCAGCCCGCCTCCATCAGGATGTCCAGGGTGCCCTTGCTGGTGGCCACGCCGCGGATGCTCTCGATCTCCGCCCGGGTCACCGGCTGGTGGTAGGCGATGATGGCCAGGGTCTCGATGGCGGCGCGGGACAGCTTGGCCGTCACTTCCGTCTCACTGCGCAAGTGCTCGCCCAGGTCGGGGGCGGTGCGGAAGGCCCAGCGGCCGCCCATGGCGGACAGGTTCACGCCACGGTGCTCATACAGCGCCTGCAGGTCCAGCAGCAGCTCCCGCACCTGTACCCCCTCCCCGAAACGGGCCTGGAGCGCCTCTTCCGGCACCGGGTCGGCGCTGGCGAAGAGGATGGCCTCCACGAGGCGGAGCTGCTGGTTGCGGTCGTCGGGGATGGGCATGGGTCAGGTGCCCCCTTCCTGGGATTGCGGGGTGCGCAGGAAGATGGGGCCGAACGCCCCCTCCTGGCGAATCTCCAGCCGGCCGGCCTTGGCCAGCTCCAACGTGGCGACGAAGGTGCTGGCCAGGGCGGAGCGGGTCTTCACCCCGCCGCTGCGCCAGCCAGCGGGCAGGAAGCTGCTGAGCTTGGTCCAGCTCGGCAGCTTGCCCAGCATGGCCTCCACCCGGGCCACCGCGTCCTCAATGGAATACAGCTCGGTGGCGGCGATGGTCAGGGGGCCCTGCTTCATCTGGCGCTGCTTGTGCTCGCCATAGGCCTTCAGCAGGTCGTAGAGCGACACCTCATGGATGCGCTTCTCCAGCACCGGCATGTCCTCCGGCGCGCCGCGGGCGAAGACGTCGCGGCCCAGCCGGGGCCGGGCCAGAAGTCGGGCGGCCACGCCCTGCATGGCCTCCAGCCGCTGGAGCTGGAAAGCCAGGGCGGCGGCCAGCTCCTCGCCGCTGGGCTCCTCCGTCTCCGGCTCGGGTAGCAGCAGGCGGGACTTCAGGTAAGCCAGCCAGGCCGCCATCACGAGATAGTCCGCCGCCAACTCCAGGCGCAGGCGCTTGGCCGTCTCCACGAAGGACAGGTACTGGTCGGCCAGTTGCAGGATGCTGACCCGGGTCAGGTCCACCTTCTGGTCGCGCGCCAGGGTCAGCAGCAGGTCGATGGGACCTTCGTAACCGTCGATGGCCAGCAGCAGCGGCGCGTCGGCCACCACCTCCGGCGTCCCGTCGCGCACGGGCTGGTCGAACGGGTCTGGGCTCAACGGGTCCGCCATGGGAGGTCAGGTCAGCCCGGCCACGCGGACGATCAGGTCCGTGATGAAGTCCATGGGCGGCAGCAGCACATAGAACAGCGGGTTGAAGCTGTACCCGAGCTGCTGGGCAGTGAAGGGCACCAGGAACACGGCCGCCAGCAGGATCAGCATGCCATAGCGCTCGATGCTGGCGAACTGGTAGGACAGCCGGCCGGGCAGGATCCCCGTCACCACCCGCCCGCCATCCAGCGGCGGCAGCGGCAGCATGTTGAAGACGGCCAGCAACACGTTGATCTGGACGGAGAACAGCAGGTTCTGGTGGAACCACTCCTGCGCGGCCTCCGGCATCAGCGGCACGGTGTGCAGCAGGAAGGCGGACATCAAGGCCAGGAAGATGTTCACACCGGGCCCGGCCAGGGCCACCCAGATCATGTCCCGCTTCGGGTCACGCAGGTTCCGGAAATCCACCGGCACGGGCTTGGCCCAGCCGAACAGGAACCCTGTGGTGAAGAACATGATCAGGGGCAGGATGATGGTGCCGAACGGGTCGATGTGCTTCAGCGGGTTGAAGGTCACCCGGCCCAGCATGTAGGCCGTGTTGTCCCCGAAGCGCTTGGCCACATAGCCATGGGCCGCCTCATGGAAGGTGATGGCGACCAGCCCGGGGAGCAGCACCACGGTCAGGGCCTGGATGAAGCCGGAAATCTCGTCCATCTCAGGCCACCCCACCCGCCAGGATCGCGTCCAACTCGGCCCGAAGCTCTTGTGCGTCGGCCGGCTCAGGCGCCCGTACCAGCGCCTTTGCCGCCTGCCAGCGGGCCAGCGACTCCGGGGTCAGCGCCCGCCCATTGGCGGCCACGTCCTGCATCTCCGCGAAGTCACCCCCGCAATGGAGCGCCACGTCGCAGCCGCCGGCCAGCACCGCCGCGGCCCGTTGGCCGGCTGTGCCGCTCAAGGCCTGCATGCCGATGTCGTCGCTGAACAGCAGCCCCCGGAAGCCGATCCAGCCGCGGACCACCTCAGAAATCACGGTATTGGAGGTGCTGGCGGGCCGGTGCGGGTCCACTTCCGTGTAGACCACGTGTGCCACCATGCCCAGCGGCAGGTCGGCCAGGTCGCGGAACGGGGCGAAGTCCTGCCGCTCCAGGTCGATCCGGTCGGCATGGACCACCGGCAGTTCCTTGTGGCTGTCCACATGGGCGCGGCCATGGCCGGGGATGTGCTTCATCACCGGCAGCACCCCGCCAGCCATCAGCCCCTCCGCCTGGGCCCGCGCGAGGGTGGCCACGAGCCCCGGCTCCCCCGCGAAAGCGCGGTCGCCGATCACGTCATGGGCGCCGGGCACCGGCACGTCAGCCACGGGGGCGCAGTCCACGTCGATGCCCAGGTCCGCCAGCATGTGGGCCAGCAGCCGGCCATGCAGCCACGACGCACGCGTCCCCCGTATCGGGTCCCGTTCCGCCACCACCCCGCAGGCGCGCGCCGCCGGCAGGGCGGGCCAGTGCGGCGGGCGCAGGCGGGCCACCCGGCCGCCTTCCTGGTCGATCAGCACGGGCGCGTCGCGGCCGACGCTGTCGCGCATCTCCGCCACCAGCCGCCGGACCTGGTCGGGGCTGTCCACGTTCCGGCGGAACAGGATGAAGCCCAGCGGATCAGCCTCCCGGAACAGCGCGCGCTCCCCGGGGGTCAGGCTGGTTCCGGCGCAACCGAAGGCGATGGCCAGGGGTGCCTTACCGGACAATGATGCACCCCACGCCCTGGGCCTTCAGCGACGCGCAGACCTGGGAAGCCCGGCTGCCGTCCACGGGGCCCGCCTGGATGCGGAAGAAGGTGCCCTTGCCAGGGACCTCCACCTTCGTGGTCCTCATGGAAAGGCCGCCGAGTTCGCCGGGGAATTTGCGTTGCAGGCGCGACCACTCACCGGCCGCCTTGGACTCCGCGTCCACCGCGCCGACCTGGACCCGCACCGCGCCGGCCGGTGCCGGTGGCTGCGCCGTGGGCGCAGGCGGCGTGGCCGGGAGGGCTGCCGTCTGGCTGGGGGCCGGGGTGGCCGGCTTCGGTGCGGCCTGCTGGGCCGGCGGGGGCGTCAGCGGCTTCACCGGCTGTGCCGTCGCGGCCGGAGGC
>MOEB01000010.1 GCA_001939945.1 Aerophototrophica crusticola
GGCGGGCGCCGCCGCGGCCGGTGCGGCCGTCGGGACCATCACCACGGTCGCGGCCGTGAGCGCGGTGGCCATCGCCGGCGCCGTTGCCGCCGCGGCTTCTGGCGGCGGCGATGACGACGGCGGCACGCCGACCACCTCCACCTCCACCTCCACGGCGACCTCCACCAGCCGCTGAGCCCTGCCGGGAAGCCGGCTCGGCCCGGCATCCCGTCCGAAGGCCCGGTCCCCATGCGGGGGCCGGGCCTTTCGCTTGTCATGGCCCCCGAATCTTCCCCTGGGGGCCCCGCCTGGCCTATAGTGGTGCCCCACCCGGCACCGCCGGGACTGTTCCAGCCACGGACCCGCAATGCCAGAGCTTTCCGGCGACGACTCCGAACGCTCCAGTGTCCTTGGCGTCCCGGTGCAGGTGTCCGTGCGCCTCGGGCGTCGCCGCATGCGGATCAGCCAGTTGCTGCGCATGGGGCCCGGCGACATCGTGGACCTGGAGCGGGTGGTGGGCGAGCCCGTGGACGTCTTCGTCAACGACCGCATGGTCGCCCGCGGCGAGCTGGTGGTGGTGGATGGCCGCTTGGGCCTGACCATCGTGGAACTGCTGCCCCAGGCCACCCGTGGGCGTGAGCCCCTGGGGCCCGGCCCTGGCGAATGAACACGCCCACGGCGCGGGGCCGCCATCCCGCCCCTTGCCTTGATCGTGCGGCCACAATACCCATGTAGATCGGTGGGCGGCGCCGGTCCGGGCCGCCCTTCCGGGACCCGGTGCGCGGCACCAGGCCCGGCATCTCGCTCAGCGTTGAGGAGACGGTACGTGACGACCCGACTGTCGCTGTTCAACAGCCCGTTCCTGCTCGGCTTCGACCAGTTCGAGCGCACCCTCGACCGTATCGCCAAGAGCGCCAACGAGGGATACCCGCCCTACAACATCGAGCAGGTGGGCGAGGACCAGCTCCGAATCACCCTGGCCGTGGCCGGCTTCACCGCCGAGGACCTGCAGGTCCAGATGGAGGACAACCAGCTTGTCATCCGCGGCAAGCAGTCGGACGACAAGAACCGCGTCTACCTGCACCGGGGCATCGCCGCTCGCCAGTTCCAGCGCAGCTTCGTCCTGGCCGAAGGGATCGAGGTGCTGGGCTGCAGCCTGGACAACGGCCTGCTGCACGTGGACCTGCGGCGCCCCATCCCGGAGCCGAAGGTGCGGACTATCAAGATCGAGACGCCGAAGGACGGTGCCGATTCGCTGGGGCCGCAGACCATCGACCTGTCCCCGGAGCGGGCCGGCTGAAGCGTGTCCCATCGGCCGGTGATTCACCCGATCTTCAGATTTCCGCCCGACTGTCATGGGCCGGGGGACGTCCCCCTGCCCGGAGTGCATATCCGATGAACTTGACGACCCAGTTCCTGCGCCAGCTCTCGGCCAAGGATTTCGCCACCTTCGGCCTCAACGACATCGCCTATGTGAAGCGGGTGGTGGCGGACGGGGCGGAGGGTTTCGCCATCCATGCCGCCGACGGGACCCAGCTGGCCGTGGTCCCGGCTGAGGACGTGGCCGTGGCCACCGTGCGCCAGCACGACATGGAACCGGCCCTGGTCCAGTAAGGGCCGACGACGGCCGTTCCGGCCACAGGCATCGGATCGGGCCCCGCGCATGGCGCCGGGCCCGATTTGCGTTTCTGGGCACGGACATGCGACAAGCCGGGCTGACGGCCCGGTCGGCATTATCCGGCGATGTCTTGGGAAGGTAGGGAAGGCGCACAGGCCTTCAGGAAACTGGAGCGGGTGAAGGGAATCGAACCCTCGTCGTAAGCTTGGGAAGCTTCTGCTCTACCATTGAGCTACACCCGCGCCGGACCGTCCTTATAGGGCCTTGTGGGCCCGGGATCAAGCGTCCTGCGCATCCCCTTTCGGGGCAAATCGCCGGCGGAGCCGGTCAGCGCGCCGCGCGCCGCAGTCGGCGTCGACCACCCCCGGCAGAGACCGCCACGGCCCCACCCACGGGGGCGTCGGCCTTGGCGGGCAGGGGAAGCCGGGTGACCGGGGCGATCCGCTTGGCGGCGGCTGGCAGGGCCACCCGCGCCGGCTTGGCGGTGGCAACCCGGCCCACGGTGCCGGTCACGCCGTCCAGGGCGCCATCCACCAGCTCCAGTCCCAGGAACCGGTTGGGGTCCACGGGGCCGGGCAGGGACAGGCCCAGCATCTTTTCCCGGCTGAAGCCGAAGCGCACGTAATAGGGCGCGTCGCCCACCAGGATGACGATCCGGTGGCCCAGCTCGGCCGCGCGGGCCAGGCTGTGCCGGATCAGCTTCTGGCCCAGGCCAAGGCTCCGGCATTCCTCCGCCACGGCGATGGGGCCCAGCAGCAGGGCCTGGGTCTTGCCCAGCATGACCGGCCAGTACCGGATGGTGGCCACCACCCGCTCCGTCCCGTCCTCTGCCGTCTGGGTGGCCACGAAGGACAGGTCGGCCACGGGCTCCACGCCCCGGCGCAGCCGGTAAACGGTCTTGGAATGGCGCTTCGGGCCGAAGGCGGTGTCGAGCAGGCTCTCGATGGCGCCGGCGTGCGCCGGCAGCTCAAGCGTGATGGTCATCCTGTTGGGGTGTCCCGGCAAAACGAAATGTGGGGGAGAGGTGTGAGAGACACCGTCGGCCGGGCCCCCCGTGGCGCGTGGCGCCGTCAGCAGGCCTGGACCGCCGGCCGCCCTTTGGCAGGGCGGACGACCAATCGTCGTCGCAGGGTGACGGGGCGCAGCATCGCGCGGCTCATCAGCAGTTTCGCCTGAAGGGCTATATGAGGCCATTATCCCCGGCGCGCAAGCGGTGTTTTTGTGGCAGCGGAACGGTTCGGCGACCCGCCCCGACCCCCTTGGGCTTTGTCGGGCGGCGTGGATCGGCCTATATCTGCGTCTGCGGCCGGCCAGGGTGCCGACGCCATCCCCAGGGGTCAAACCTGGGATGCCGGCGCATCGTGGGTCCCGGGCGCACCGGGGCCGGGTTGGAGGAGCGTTCCCCGTGTACACCGAGACCACGCGTGCCATCCGCGTGACCGTCATGCCCCGCTACCTGGAAGACCAGTCCCAGCCGGCGGAGGGCCGCTATGTCTGGGCCTACCATGTGCGGATCGAGAATACGGGCACGGAAACGGTGACCCTGCGCACCCGCCACTGGCAGATCACCGACGCCTTCGGCCGGTTGCAGGAAGTGCGCGGCCCGGGCGTGGTGGGGGAGACGCCGCGACTCGGCCCCGGCGACGCGTTCGAGTACACCAGCGGCACGCCCCTGCCGACCCCCAGCGGCATCATGGTGGGCAGCTACCAGATGGTCACCGATCGCGGCGAGCGGTTCGACGTGCGCATCCCCGCCTTCTCCCTGGACAGCCCGCACCAGGACCGACGGTTGAACTGAGTGTCCCGCCCTGTCGCGGCCATATCATGCCGCGCCGCTTGAAAGTACCTCGCCCCGCGCCACCTTGCATGGCGTGGGGGCCGGCGGCGCGGGGGACGACGCCGGCCACGCCCCCGCCGCCGGTCCTGGACATGAACCAAGCCCATGACAGCAGCCCTTCCCGGGCGCAGTCTGTCCCCATGACCGGCGCCGCAGAAGCCCGCGAGACAAGAATTTCGGAAGGAAGCCAAGCCGTGACGCCACCCAAGACCACGACCGCCGAAAACGTCGTCCCCGGCCCGGTCCATGGCCGCCGCAGCGCCCCGCCGGTGCAAAAGCCGACCCGCGCCGAGGCCGAGGCCGCCGTGCGCACCCTGCTCCGCTGGGCCGGCGACGACCCCAACCGTGAGGGCCTGCTGGGCACGCCGGACCGCGTCGTGCGCTCCTACGAGGAGTTCTTCGCCGGCTATGGCGAGGACCCGATGGAGCTGCTGGCCCGGACCTTCGAGGAGACGGACGGCTATGACGAGATGGTCGTCCTGAAGGGCATCCGGTTCGAGAGCCACTGCGAGCACCACATGGTGCCCATCATCGGCAAGGCCCACGTGGCCTACCTGCCGCGCAAGCGGGTCGTGGGCATCTCCAAGCTGGCCCGGGTGGTGGAAGCCTATGCCAAGCGGCTCCAGATCCAGGAGAAGATGACCGCCCAGATCGCCAACAGCATCGACGAGGTGCTGCAGCCCCTGGGCGTGGCGGTGGTGGTGGAAGCCACGCACCAGTGCATGACCACCCGCGGCGTGCACAAGCCCGGCGTCACCATGGTCACCAGCCGCATGCTGGGCGCCTTCCGGGACGACGACAAGACGCGGCGGGAGTTCCTGTCCATGATCGGCAACCCGTCATCGTCCATGGAAGCCTGACGGGCAGGGCCCGCGCCTGTGCACGGCCGCCGCGGCAGCCCCGCGGCGGCCGTTCGCGTCTTTGGTGCTCCTCGGGCTACTTCCGCTTGGCCCACGCGACCGCACGGGGTCGCGCGGCGGCGACCGACATGGTTCCCAATCACCTGGGAACCGCCCTATCGCCCCATGCCCACGTCGTCGATGCGCGATATGCCCAGCACCAGGGCGTGGGGCCGGTGGCGCTGGGGAAAGCGGCCGATGCCGATGCGGCCGGTCCGGCGCAACTGTTCCAGGGCCAGGTTGGCCAACCCCGGCTCTTCCCCCAGCCCCTCGATCAGGGCGGCAAGGGGGGCGGGTCTGTCAGGTCTTTCCAGCAGCCGCAGGCGGCAGGCCTGGGCCAGGCGCTCGGCAACGCGGTTCACCTCACCCGGCGGGGTGAAGGGGATCAGGCTACCCATGACGTCTCCTCCCATCCCTCAGAGATGGCGGGCGGCCCCTCTTGCCCGGGGGTCCTGCCCGTGACAGGGAAAAGCATGCGCCCGTGGTCGCGACTCGGGAAGCGGGTTTTCCCGATGGTTCCGATAGGGAGACCCTATGGTGGCGGGGGGACTGGCGACGCCCCATGCCCGACGGAATCAGCCGAGAAGACGTCCGCGGATGTACGGGGGAACTGTTGGCCCTTGGCAGGGGGGCGGCGCTTCGGGATCATGCCGCGGCGTGACTGCCCGAAGGATCGACGATGACCGGCTTCCCCCGCCACCTGCACTGGTTTCCCGTCCTGCTGCTCCTGGTCCTGGTCGGCGGGGGTGCCTGGGCCATGGGCGTGGGGTATGGGGTGGGGCTGAACGACGGGGAAGACGGGGTGGACCGTCGCAAGGACCCCGCCACCGGCTGTGCGGCCATGGACTCCGGCATCCGCGCCCTGCTGGCGCCGGGCAACACCGCCTATTCCGAGCCGGTGAAGGCGCAGTTGCTGGACGGGCTGCTGTTGAACTACCGCAACCTGGAATGCGGCATCACCAAGCGTACGGCCTTGCTGCTGGACTTGGTGAAGGCCGGGGCTACAGCACCAGCACCGGGAACAGGTTCGCCCTGATGGTGGCGTCCAACTGGCCGTCCAGGTCGGTGGCCAGTTGGCGGACCAGCTCCAGCATCACCTTTTCCCGCTCCGCCAGGCTCACATCCTCCCGCACGGTGGTGCTGCGGCTGGCCGCGGCGGTGGCGGCGCCGTTGAAGCCCTTGGCCGGCTGTTGCACCACCAGCTCCACGCTGATCTTGCCGGAATATCTTTCCGTCTGGTCCTTGGTGAACCAGCCGCGCACACCCTCGGTCCGTTCCAGCGGCTGCTCCACGACAGAGGCGTCACGAATCACCAGCCGGGCCGTGCCCTGGCTGCCCACGGCCTTCAAGCGGTCCTGCGCCCACAGCTTCACCGCCGCCGTGGGGGTCACCGGGATCAGGTGCTCCACGTTCGGGTCCTTCAGGGGCGGGCGGTATTCCTCCACCACCTCGATGGTCGCCACATCGAGCCGGATCGGCCCCTTGTCGGCAAAGCCGAAACCCGGCGCCTGGGCCAGGGACGGCACGGCGAAAGCCAAAAGGACGAACAGGGCGGGCAGCAGGCGGCGCATGGACGGGTTCCCCAGGGATGTCGCAGTCACCGCACCATGGCGTGGGCGCGACCACGGGGCAAGCGGGTGACGCGGATACCCCTACCGGACCCGCATGGCGGCATTTTGGCGGAGACTTTCGAATTCGAAAGTGGCCCCGGCCTATCCCTTGCCGTGTGAACCCTGCTCCGCCCTGATCTCCAGCGCCAGGGCCCGCCGCGTGGCGGCAGCGGCCAGTTCCAGCCAGGCGAGCCGGGCAACCCGGTCACCGGGGCGGCCGTCGGCACGGCGACGCTCGACGGTGTTGGGGCCCTCCGGCCCCCATGCCTCCAACTCCAGGCTCATCATCGGATTCCCCCGACCTTGGAACCAGCGGTGGCATACGGGGGCGTGTGGACCTGCCAGCCTGCCCCCTTGGACTCCACTATCCGCCATTTCGATTAGGGGGTAAAGCCGGCGCTTGGGCTTAATCCGCACGGCGGGCGGTATTCCGGACGGATCCCCGGGGGATTTCAGGCCGTCCGGCGCAGTGGGACCAAGTGGGACAGGGCGAACATCCCGGCGGCGGACAGGACGATGGCCGGTCCCGTCGGCAGGTCCGCCTGCAAGGACAGGCCCAGCCCCAGCAGCACGGCCATGGCGCCGAACCCGGCGGCCAGGGCGGCCATCACCTCCGGGTTGGGGGCGAATCGGCGGGCCGTGGCGGCGGGCACCACCAGCAGCGACGTGACCAGCAGGATGCCCACGATCTTCATGGCCAGGGCGATGGTCGCGGCGATCAGCAGCATGAAGGACAGCCGGATCCAGCGCACCGGCACCCCCTCCACCCGCGCCAGATCCTCATCCACCGTCATGGCCAGCAGGCGCCGCCAGACCAGGGCCAGGCCTGCCAGCACGATCACCCCGCCGCCCCAGATCCAGGCCAGGTCGGCGGGCGTCACCGCCAGGATGTCGCCGAACAGATAGGCCAGGATGTCCACCCGCAGGGACTCCATCAGCGCCAGGGCGACCAGGCCTAAGCTCAACGTGCTGTGGCTGACGATGCCCAGCAGCGTGTCGCTGGCCAGCTTTCGCTGCTCTTGCAGGAAGGTCAGCAGCACGGCGATGCCGGCGCAGACCGCCACCACGCCGATGTTCAGCCCGATACCCAGCAGGAAGCCCAGGGCCACGCCCAGCAGGGCGGAATGGGCCAGCGTGTCGCCGAAATAGGCCATGCGCCGCCAGACCACGACACAGCCCAGCGGCCCCGCCAGCAGCGCCAGGCCGATGCCGCCCACCAGGGCCCTGACCAGGAACTCATCCATCTCAGCGGCCCCCCGGGCCGTGGGCATGGTCGTGACCCCCCGGGCCATGGGCATGCTGGTGGCCGCCATGGTCGTGGCCATGGTGATGGTGGTCGTGGGGCGTGTGTTCCTGCCCCACGGGGACCACGCATCCATCGTCCGCGTGGGCGTGGTCGTGGCTGTGGTGGTACAGGGCCAGCGCCTCCGCGTGGCGGCCGAACAAGGCCACATAGTCGGGGTGGCGGCCCACCTCCTCCGGCTTGCCCTGGCAGCAGACATGCCGGTTCAGGCAGATCACCGTGTCGGTGCGGGCCATCACCAGGTGCAAATCGTGGGACACCAGCAACACGCCGCAGCCATGGCGGCGGCGGATGGTGTCGATCAGCTCGAACAGGGCGGCCTGGCCGTGCACGTCCACCGCCTGCACCGGCTCGTCCAGCACCAGCAGGTCCGGCTTGCGCAGCAGGGCGCGGGCCAGCAGCACCCGTTGCAGCTCCCCGCCCGACAGGGACTGCACGGCGCTGCCCAGCACATGGGCGGCGCCCACCTCCGCCAAGGCGGCGCGGAGTTCGGCCTCCGTCGCCTTGCCCCACAGGGTCAGGAAGCGGCGCACCGTCAGGGGCAGGGTGGGGTCAACCGCCAGCCGTTGCGGCATGTAGCCGACCCGCAGGTCCGGCCGCCGCTCGATCCGCCCGGCGGACAGGGGGACGAGGCCCAGCAGCGCCTTCACCAGGGTGCTCTTGCCCGCACCGTTGGGCCCGATCAGGGTGACGATCTCCCCCGGCCGCACCGTCAGCCCCACCCCGTCCAGCACGGTCCGGCCGCCATAACGCACGCCCAACCCCTCCGCCCGCAGCAGCGGCGGCAGGTCGGCGGGGCGGGCGGGGAGGGGAAGGGGCATGGGCGGGTCCTTTGGCCCTACCGGCTGTCAGGGAAAGGCAGCGGGTGTACGCCACGACGGGAGGGCTTGACAAATGTTATATAGTAACGCCCAGACTTCCCGCCCCGCGAAAAGGCTGGACCACCCATGACCCGCGCCCGCATCCCCTTCCGCCGCCTTGCCCAACGGGCGGCGGCCCTGCTGATCCCCCTGGCCCTCGCCCCGGCGGCATTGGCCCAGGGCGCCCCGCCCGACGTGGTGGCGACGGTGAAGCCGCTGCATTCCCTGGTGGCGGGGGTGATGCAGGGGGTGGGCACGCCGCACCTGCTGGTGCAGGGCGCCGCCAACCCCCACGCCTTTTCCCTGAAACCGTCCGACGCCAAGGCCCTGGCGGGGGCGGCGCTGGTGGTCTGGGTGGGGCCGGAGCTGGAGACATTCCTGCAGAAGCCCCTGGCCGCCGTCGCGGGCAAGGCCCGGCTGCTGCCCCTGATGACGGCCCCGGGGGTGCAGGCGGTGGAGACCCGCGCGGGCGGCGTGTGGGACCAGCATGACCACGGCCACGGCCACGGGCATGGCCATTCCCACGGCCCCGACGACCATGGCGGGGGCGGCCCCGACGGCCACATCTGGCTGGACCCGCGTAACGCCAAGGCCATCACCGACGCGGTGGCGGAGGCCCTGGCGGCCCTGGACCCGGCCCGCGCCGCCACCTACCGCGCCAACGCCGAGGCGCAGCGGGCCCGGATCGACTCCCTGGACGCGGAGCTTGCCGCCACCCTGGCGCCCGTGGCCAAGAAGCCCTTCATCGTCTTCCACGACGCCTACCATTACCTGGAGCGGCGCTACGGCCTGTCCGCCGCGGGGGCCATCACCGTCAGCCCGGAACGGCGCCCGGGTGCCGCGCGCCTGTCGGCCCTGCGGGAACGCATCCGGCAGGCGGGGGCAGCCTGCGTCTTCGCCGAGCCCCAGTTCGCCCCGGCCCTGGTGCAGACGGTGGCGGAGGGCACCAACGCCCGCACCGGTACCCTGGACCCGGAAGGCGCCAACATCCCCGACGGGCCGGAGCTGTACTTCAGCCTGATGCGCTTCAACGCCAAGTCCCTGGCGGATTGCCTGGGTGGTTAAGGGGCGGGTGAGGCGCGCCGACCCTTGAAATTGTCCGCCTCCCCTGCGAAAGCAGGGGCCCACTTTTCTTTGACCCGGTTCCCAGCGGACAGGTCGCCAAGAACCGTGGGCCCCTGCTTGCGCAGGGGAGTCAGGATTGGTTGGGGTCAGCGGTTGGCCCTTGCCCCTTGCGTCAGGAGATTGGCATGCGCGTCGGGATCGTGGGCTGCGGCGGGCGGATGGGGCAGATGCTGCTGCGGGAGGTGCTGGCCACCCCGGGCGCCACCCTGTCCGGCGGGACGGAGCGGCCGGGCAGCCCCAGCCTGGGCAGGGACCTCGGCACCCTGGTCGGCGCGGACCCGCTGGGCGTGGCGGTGACCGACGACCCGGCGGCCCTGTTCCGGGACAGCGACGTGGTGATCGACTTCACCAGCCCTGCCGCCACCGTGGCCCATGCCGGGCTGGCGGCGGAACACGGTACCGCCCTTGTGGTGGGCACGACCGGCCTGTCCGCGGCGGACAGCGCGGTCTTGGCACAAGCCGCGGCCAAGACCCCCGTGGTGGTGGCCGCGAACTTCAGCCTGGGCGTCAACCTGCTGCTGGGCCTGGTGGAGAAGGTGGCGGCCACCCTGGGCCCCGATTGGGACATCGAGGTGCTGGAGATGCACCACCGCCACAAGGTGGACGCCCCCAGCGGCACCGCACTCGCCCTGGGCAAGGCCGCGGCGGCCGGCCGGGGGGTGGAGTTGGATGCCGTCAAGGACACGGTGCGCGACGGCCACACCGGCGCCCGGGTGCCCGGCCATATCGGCTTCGCCACCTTGCGCGGTGGCGACGTGGTGGGCGACCACACGGTGATGTTCGCCACGGAGGCGGAGCGGGTGGAGCTGACCCACAAGGCCGGCGACCGCCGCATCTTCGCCCGTGGCGCCGTGCGGGCGGCGCTCTGGGCGGCGGGCAAGCCGGCGGGGCTTTACGGGATGAAGGACGTGCTGGGGCTGTAGGGGTTCGCCTGGATATGGGGTGTTTCGTCGGGGTTCGCTTTCGCTCACCCCGACACACTGCCCTTACACGTTAAAGCGGAAGTGGAAGATGTCGCCGTCCTGGACGACGTATTCCTTGCCTTCCATGCGCATCTTGCCGGCTTCCTTGGCGCCGGCCTCGCCGCCCAGGGCGACGTAGCTGTCGTAATCGATGGTCTCGGCCTTGATGAAGCCGCGCTCGAAGTCGGTGTGGATGACGCCGGCGGCCTCCGGGGCCTTGGCGCCCTTGCGCACGGTCCAGGCGCGGGCCTCCTTCGGGCCCACGGTGAAGAAGGTGATCAGGTTCAGCAGGCCATAGCCGGCGCGGATCACCCGGTTCAGGCCCGGCTCCTCCAGCCCGAGGGACTGCAGGTAGTCCAGCTTGTCCTCGGCCGACAGCTGGCTCAGCTCCGCCTCGATGGCGGCGGAGATCACGACGGACGCGGCACCCTGGGCCTTGGCCATCTCCGCCACGGCCTGGGAGAAGCTGTTGCCGGTACCGGCGCTCGCCTCCTCCACGTTGCAGACATAGAGGACCGGCTTGCCGGTGAGGAGCTGGAGCTGCTTGAAGGCCTCCGCCTCCTCCTTGTCGATCTTGGCGGTGCGGGCCGGCTTGCCCTCCCGCAGTACGGCCAGGACCTTTTCCATCAGGTCCACCTGGGCCTTAGCCTCCTTGTCACCGTTCTTGGCCTTCTTGGACAGGGGCAGGACCCGCTTCTCCAGGCTGTCCAGGTCGGACAGCATCAGCTCCGTCTCCACCGTCTCCGCGTCACGCACCGGGCCGATGGAGCCCTCCACGTGGGTGATGTCCGTGTCCTCGAAGCAGCGCAGCACGTGGACGATGGCGTCCACCTCACGGATGTTGGCCAGGAACTGGTTGCCCAGCCCCTCGCCCTTGCTGGCCCCGCGCACCAGGCCGGCGATGTCCACGAACTCCAACTGGGTCGGGATGGTCTTGGCCGACTTGGCGATGGCCGCCAGCTTGTCCAGCCGCGGGTCCGGCACGCCCACCCGGCCCACGTTCGGCTCGATGGTGCAGAAGGGATAGTTCGCCGCCTCGGCCGCGGCCGTGCTGGTCAGGGCGTTGAACAGGGTCGACTTGCCGACGTTGGGCAGGCCGACGATGCCGCAGTTGAAACCCATGGGACTGGATCGCTTCGGTCGTGGGACAGGGATTGGGCAGGGTTATGGGCGATGTGGGGGCTGTTGGCAACCTCACGCGGCGCGGGGCTGGTGTCCCTTCCGACGGGCGTCTTCCCAAAATTCACGGACGACACGGGCACGCCACGGACGGACACGGACAAAGGGGCGATTAGGCAATGCGGATTCGCTCTCCGTCCTGGCTGCGCCGCAGGCAATGGATTCTTGTCCGTGTTGTCCGTGGATTGTCCGTGCCGTCCGTGCAACCCGTCCCCACGCCTCAGGAAGAAACCCTCGGTGTGGGGCGCCAGTCGGGTGGGGCCAGTTCGAAGCTTTCGAATTCGAAAGCGGGGGAGACGGTGCAGCCCACCAGGGTCCAGGTGCCCAAGGATTCCGCGCACTGCCAATGGTCGGCGGGGACGACGACCTGGGGGTGCTGTCCCTGAAGGATGCCGGGGCCCAGATGGTAGGCGGCGGCGTCGTGGCCGTTGGGGCTGATGGTCAGGACCAGCGGCGCCCCGGCATACCAGTGCCAGACCTCGTCCGCGTCCTTCACCCGGTGCCAGTGGCTGTACTCCCCGGCCTGGAGCAGGAAATAGATAGCGGTGGAGGTGCCGCGCCCGCCGCCGGGCGGCACGTGGCGGTAGGTCTCCACGTAATGCCCGCCTTCCGGGTGGGGCTTCATGCCCAGGCGCTCGATGATCTGGCGGGCGGTGAGGTCCATGGCGGGGTTCCTTTGCTCCGGGGAAGCGAGTGTATCCCCGCCCCCGATCACCGCCAATCGGGGATGCCCCCCGTCGCAGTCGCTTGTTCGAAACCGTTACCTTGATGCCGTCATCCCGACGAAAGTCGGGACCCAGGAGTCAGGGGCACATCGCGCTGGATATGTGGGGACGGGGCAAAGCCCTGATGTCGGGCTAGTGACCCTGGGTCCCGGCTTGCGCCGGGATGACGCAAGAAGGGATGAGGAGAGCTGATCCTTCCCTCACGCCCGCCGGCGCCAGCCAGGGCTCTCGGCGTCCAGGATGGTCTCAAGCTGCGCCACCCGGTCTTCCAGCTTCTGGGCCCGCAACTCCAGCTCCTGGGCGGCCTGCTCGGGCAGGCCCTGGGCGCGGAAGCGGCGCCATTTGGTCATGTGGCTCATCACGATGGCGGTGATGGGGATCAGCAGGGCGAATATCGCGACCAGGTGCCCACCGTTCATGGCCGGGGCTCCTCAGGGCTTGTCGGCCAGGCGGCCGAGCTGTTGGTTCAACTGGTACTCGGGGCTGGTGACGTGCCGCTCCATGTCGGCCACGCGGCGCTCCACCTCATCGAACACCCGGAAGCGGCGCCGCAGCTCCACGTCCCGCCGGGCCGCCTCCAGGTCGGCCTTGGCCCAGTCGCGCAGGGCCTTGGTGATGATGGAGACGATGGGGATCAGCAGGGCCAGGATGGCGATGAACTGCCCGGTGGACATGGCCCCGCCTCCCTATTTCCGTTCCAGGTCGCGGAACTGCCGGTGCAGGTCGTACTCCTTGGAGGCGACGTACCCCTCGATCCGGCCCAGGACCCGGTCCATTTCCCGGAACTTGGCCTTCAGCCCGGCCAGGGTCTGGTCCGGCTTGGTGGCCACGGAGCGCCAGAACACCTCTTCCTCCTTCGTCTCATAGAGGTTCCGGGGCCGCGGCTTCAGGATCCACCAGAGCACCGCGTAGCCGACAAGGACTACCGGCGAAAAGAAGAAGAAGCCCAACACCACCGCCAGCCGGATGATCCAACTGTCCACGTTCAGGTAGTCGGCGATGCCGGCGCAGACGCCGCCCAGCTTGCCCTCCGCCGTGTTGCGGTAAAGCTTGTGCGGGTTGGGGGAACGGTAGATCGGCTCCATGCGGGTCATGCTCGGGTCCTCCGCCGCGCGGGGCGCGGCCCGGTCCCCCGAGCCCCGCTCACCGCGGGCCTTGCGGCCGGTGTCGAAGCCGGCGCCATCCAGGCCCAGGTACTCGCCCCAGCTCATGTCGCGGGGCTTTCCCAGGTAGTCCTCCTGCCAGTCCCGCCCGGACCGGCCGCCGACGCGGTAGCGCCGGCGGCCGGGGAAGGGGGGCGGCATGTCGCTTGTCCGCCGGTCCCTCATGACGCCTTGGACCTCCAGCCCGGGGCCTCGGCGTCCAGGATTTTCTCCAACTGGCGGATGCGGTCCTCCATCTGCGACGCGCTGTGCCACAGGTCGGACAGCATCCGCTCGTCGTCGGCGCTGAGCGTCTTCGCGATCCGCCACTTGGTGAGGTAGTGGAAGATGATCCACACCGGAGCGACGATCACCAGGAAGATGATGGCTGGAACGAATGCCATCTCGGACATCAGTGCCCCCCTTCGGGTCTCACGACCCCTTCAGGCTTACGGTTGGCTGGACTTGGCCGCCAGCTTGGCCTTCAGGGCCTGCAGTTCGGACTCGACCTTGCTGTCGGCTTCCAGCTCGGCGATCTCGTCGGCCAGGCTCTTCTTCTGGCCCATGGACAGCACCTCGGCCCGGCCTTCCAGCACGTCCAGGTTCCGCTCCACCTGCTCGAACCGGCTGAAGGCGTCGGTGATGCGGTCGTCATAGAGCTGGGTGCGGACCTTCAGCCGGTTGGTGGCGGTCTTCTGCCGGGCCACCAGGGCCTTCTCCCGCGCCTTGGCGTCGGCCAGCTTCTGCTGGAGGGCGGCGATGTCCTCGCTGGTCTTGGACAGGGCCTCGTCCAGGCGGGCCAGCTCGGCGGCCATGCTCTCGGCGGCCTCGGCCAGCTTGGTCTTGGCGACCAGGGCGCCCTTGGCCAGGTCGTCCCGGTCCTTGGACAGGGCGAACTCCGCCTTGCGCTGCCAATCGTCCGACTCGCGCCGGATATCGGACAGCTTGCGCTCGATCTCCTTCTTCTCCGCCACCGTCTTCACGGCGGAGGAGCGGACCTCGACGAGCGTATCCTCCATCTCCTGGATGATCAGGCGGATCAGCTTCTCCGGATCCTCGGCACGGTCCAGGATGGCGTTGAGGTTGGAATTGATGATGTCGCCGAGACGGGAAAAGATGCCCATGTCAGGGTCTCCTTCAGGCAAGGGCAATGAAAAGGTTGCTCATCACGGTGGCGACCGCAAGGATGATCCACGCTTCGCCCGGAACCGCCCGGAAATCCTCGAACAGTTCCCGCAGGAAACCGCCCTTGGGCCGGGTGAAGAACCCGTCGTGGCCCGTGGCGCTGTCCCGGTCCCCGTCCGCGGCCAGGCCGCCCTGGATGGTGAAGTCGGTCATCGCTGTGGTCCCCTTCGTTCGAGTTCCCCGGTGTCGGCATCCCTATAGGCAAGGGCCGTGCCAATAGCGCATGGCAGGCGGATACCCTGGATTTCCGCGGCTTCCGGCGGGGCCGGCTTGACCGGGGGAAGGGCTGGGGTTAGGCTCCCCCACACATCTTCGCGATTCCCACCACTCGGTGGTCGATCCTGCCAATCGGACTTTTCCGATTAGGGGTAAGGCCCCGAAAGCCCCGGAAGGTCGGCCCATGTCCGCCGCCGTCAGCCCGCCCTCCCTGATCGGCCAGGCGCCGTCCTTCCTGACGTTGATGGAGCATGTCTCCCAGGCGGCACCCCTGAACCGCCCCACCCTTGTGATCGGCGAGCGGGGCACCGGCAAGGAGCTGGTGGCCGCCCGCCTGCATTACCTGTCGCCCCGCTGGGACAAGCCCTTCGTCAAGCTGAACTGCGCCGCCTTGAGCGAGACGCTGCTGGAGACGGAGCTGTTCGGCCATGAGGCCGGGTCCTTCACCGGGGCCGCCAAGCGCCATGTGGGCCGGTTCGAGCTGGCGGACGACGGCACCCTGTTCCTGGACGAGATCGCGACCGCATCCATGCGGGTGCAGGAGAAGATCCTGCGCGTCATCGAATATGGCGAGTTCGAGCGGGTGGGCGGCAACCAGACCATCAGCATCGACGTGCGCGTGGTGGGCGCCACCAACGCCGACCTGCCCAAGCTGGCGGAGCAGGGCAAGTTCCGCGCCGACCTGCTGGACCGGCTGTGTTTCGACGTGCTGACCATCCCGCCCCTGCGGGCCCGGCCCGAGGACATCCCCCTGCTGGCGGAGCATTACGGGGTGGCCATGGCGAAGGAGCTGGGCCGGCCCTATTTCCAGGGCTTCTCCCCCCAGGCCATGCGGCAGATGCTGGAATATGCCTGGCCCGGCAACGTGCGCGAGCTGAAGAACGTGGTGGAGCGGGCCCTGTACAAGGCCGCCGACCCCGACCGGCCCATCGAGGAATTGCAGTTCGACCCCTTCGAGTCGCCCTGGCGCCCCCGTCAGATGGCGATCTATGAGGACAAGGGTCCTGCCCCCATCATCGTCCACGCCGCCCCGCCGTCCCCGCCCGCCAACGGCCACGCCGGGAACGGGGCGGCCAAGCCCGCCGACGGCGTCACCCACCTATGGCCCGGCGACGGCAGCCCCTGTGATTTCCTGGCCCAGGTGGCTGACTTCGAGAAGGCACTGCTGCGCGCGGCCCTGGAGCGCAACCAGTACCACCAGAAGCGCGCCGCCGCCGACCTTGGTCTGAACTACCACCAGTTCCGCGGCTACCTGCGCAAATACGACCTGCTGGAAAAGCGCCACGGGCCGAAAGGGGCCGAGGAGGCGGAGGAGATGGGCGAGGCGGAGGCGTGAGGGGTCAGCCGTTCCCGAGCGATGTCCTCGTCCCCTCTGCCCAGGCGGCTTCCATCCCGGTGGCGACCTCGGCAAAACCCGGCACATCCCGGGCGAAAGCGCGCAGGTCGGGCAGGGTCGTGGCCAAGGCATCCGCCACTCGTTCCAAGGTCGCGCGCACGTCTGACGGCGTCAGGCCGCAGCGGGTGGTGCCCAGGCGCTCCAGTTGCTTGACGTCCGGCCAAGTGGGCTTCCCGTCCAGGGTCAGGGCCATCCTGTCCGCCGGCAGGTAGGCGGTGGTGGTCACCAGGTCATAGGCCGGGGCGAGGCGCAGCGGCCCGTCCAGCCCATCATAGAGGACGGCGAAGTTCTTCAGGTGGGCGTCGCCATTGCGGATGGCCGCGTTCAGGACGAACAGGGTGAACAGCCGCCCCGCATCCCGCCGCCAGCCTTCGACGTCGCCGGCCATGAAATCCTTCAGGCGGCGGAAGACGGACTTCTCATAGCCGCCCTCATACTTGCGGGCCGTGGCGGTGCCGTTCAGGACGCAGAAATCCTCCATCCCCAGGTAAGTCCCGTCCCTGCCCAGGTCGAACCGGTCCACCACCAGGGCGGCCCCATCCTCCGCCAGCCGGGCACGGGCTACCTCCAGCCCGCAGCGGCGCGCCGCTTCCAGGCAGAAGTACTCGTTGGCGGCCAGGTGCGGGTACTCGGCCGGGTCCCAGAACTTCACGATGTGGGTGGCGGCCTGGAAGCTGACGCGGCCCGCCGTGCCGGGGCCAGACAGTTTCAAGGCCGTGTCGGGGTCACGGACCAGGACCTTGGGCTGCACCCCGCTGATGCCGGAATGGGGGGCGAAGCTGTCCAGCAGTTGGCGGAACAGGTCCCCGTCCCGCCGCCGGGCCAGGATGTCGTCGACCGGCTGGAGCGGCACGCCCGCATCCAGGGCGCCGTTCGGGGCCGTGTAGCGGATGCGGCCCATCTGGGACCGGCCGGTGACGGCCAGCAGGTCCAGGTCGTCGAACCGGCCCGTGGCCTTGGCGAAACGCAGCCGCAGGCGTTCCCGCAGGGCGCCCTCGGGCAGGTTCATCTCGAAGATGGGGTGCAGGCCGAAGGGCTGGTCGTAGGACTCCAGCCGTGTCGGCATGGTCAGGGACACGGCATCCCCCGGCCCCGCTTCCGCCCCATAGGCGAAGGTGGCACCGGGGCCGCTGCCGCCCCGGTTGCGGTCCAGCCGCCCGGCGGGCCGCTCAGCGGTCCAGACTTTCAGCATCCCGTGCTTGCTCCTCCCGCAGCATCTCCAGCGTCGGCCGGCCGTGGTTGGCGGTGACGACGGCCAAGTCCAGGCCCAGGGCGCACAGCAGCAGGGCCACCTTGTTGAAGCCCAACTCCGCCAGCTTGCCCCCCTCCAGGGCCGCGAGGGTGGAGCGGCCCACACCGGCGCGGCGGGCGAGTTCCGGTTGGGTCAGGCCCAAGGCGCGGCGCCGTTCCGCGATGCGCTCTCCCACCCGTTCAAGATCAAGCATACAATCCATCCAGCATATTGGACGAAAAGCTAAAATAGCGCAAAAATATCCAGTTTGCTAGATGATTTTACCCTTCCCCCATCTCCCCCAACCGCTTCTCCAGCCGGTCCACCAACCCCAGCAGGGCCGCCCTCTCCTCCGCTGTCAGGCCGGCCAGGAAGTCCCGTTCCCAGTCCAGGGCCAGCGGGGCCACGCGGTCGTAGAGGGCGCGGCCTTCTGCCGTGAAGGACAGGCGCAGCAGGCGTTGGTCCTGCGGGTGGGTGGCGCGGGCCAGGATGCCGCGTTCCACCAGGGCGGTCACGGCGCGGCTGACCTTGGCCTTATCCATCTGGGAGCGGTCGACGATGTCGTTGCTGGACAGGGGCTGCTCCCGCCCCAGGATGGCCAGCACCCGCCATTCCGGGATAGAGATGCCGAACCGGTCCTCATACTGGCGGGCGAGCGCCTTGCTGACGCGCTTGGCAAGCACGTTCAGGCGGTAGGGCAGGAAACTGTCGAGCTGGAGCATGGCAAGTCCCACCCTTGCGCGGGAAGACGCCGCTTGCAAGGGGCGGCAGGGCTGGGCATATTTTGTTTCACCTGAAACGATCTTGTAAAGGGACATCCCCCATGCGGCGGTACATCAGTTTCCCCAAGGTCGAGGGCACCTCTTCCCGCCAGGCCCACGCCAACCTGCCCCCCGGCACCTATGAGCGGGAGATCGGCAAGGAAGGCTTCTTCGGCCCGGCCACCCACATGTACCACCGCAACCCGCCAACCGGCTGGCTGAGCTGGGAGGGACCCCTGCGCCCCCGCGCCTTCGACCTGAACCGGATGGTGGAGGACGCCGCCGGCGGGCCGTGGAGCGCGCGGGAGGTGCTGTACAACGCCCACTGCCGCATGCGCATCTGGCATTGCGCCCAGCCCATGGACCACCTTGCCCGCAATGGCGACGGGGACGAGCTGCTGTTCGTGCATGAGGGGGCGGGGGAGCTTTACTGCGACTACGGCCACCTGACCGTGGAGGCCGGCGACTATGTGATGCTGCCGCGTAGCACCATGTGGCGGCTGGTGCCGACCAGGCCGGTGACCGCCCTGCTGATCGAGGCGACGGGGTCCAGCTACCAGCTGCCCGACCGGGGCATCGTCGGGCCGCATGCGGTGTTCGACCCGGCCGTGCTGGACACGCCCAAGGTGGACGACGCCTTCCTGTCCCAACAGGCGGAACTGGGGCCGGGCGGCACCTGGAAGGTGCTGGTCAAGCGGCGCAACCAGATCAGCACCGTGACCTACCCGTTCAACCCGCTGGACGCGGTGGGCTGGAAGGGTGACCTGGCCCCCGTCCGCCTGAACGTGCGGGACGTGCGGCCGCTGATGAGCCACCGCTACCACCTGCCGCCCAGCGCCCACACCACCTTCGTCGCCAACCGCTTCGTCGTCTGCACCTTCGCGCCCCGGCCGTTCGAGACAGACCCGGACGCCATCAAGATCCCGTTCTTCCACAACAATGACGATTATGACGAGGTGCTGTTCTACCACGCTGGCGACTTCTTCAGCCGCGACAACATCAAGGCGGGGATGGTGACCTTCCATCCCTGCGGCTTCACCCACGGGCCGCACCCCAAGGCCCTGACCAAGATGCTGCAACAGTCCAAGCCCGCCACGGACGAATACGCCGTGATGCTGGACACCCGCGACGCCCTGGAGGTCGCCGAGCTGCCGGAGGGCGTGGAGAACCACGCCTATGCCGACAGTTGGAAGGTGAAGCCCGCGGCGGCGGAGTGATAGGATCAGGGCGGACAGCGACAGGCAGCCATCATGCGGACGGTCAACCTCAGCCAGGCGGACAGCCACCTTGCCAGCCTCGTGGACGAGGCATTGGCGGGGGAGGACGTGGTCATCACCCGTGGGGGGCGGCCAGTGGTGCGGCTGGTCCCCGTCGGCGCCACGGACGAGCAACCTCGGAAGCGGCAGTTCGGCCAGTGGGCCGGGCGGATCAAGGTGCATGACAACTTTGACGATCCGCTGCCGGAAGAGATGATGCGGACCTTCCGCGGGGAGGATGCGTGAGGCTGCTCATCGACACCCAGATCTTCATCTGGATTGCCGAGAACCCCAGCCGCATCCACCCAGCCGCCCGCACGGCCTTGGAATACCCTGGCAACGAGGTGTTCGTCAGCGCCGTCACGCCCTGGGAGATCGCCATCAAGGTGGGGCTAAGGCGGCTCGACTTCCCGGTCGGCGAGTTCTGGGACATGGTGAAAACCTTCGATTTCGCCATCCTCGACGTGACCGCCCACCATGGGCTGGCAGCCGGTGCGCTGCCGCGCCACCATGCCGACCCCTTCGATCGCATGCTCGTGGCCCAAGCCCGCCTGGAAGGGCTGACGCTGGTGAGCAGCGACGCCCTGATCGCCCAGTATGACGTGGACATCCTGCCGTCCTGACCAGAGGAACCCCGTTCGATGAAACTCGCCTCCCTCCAGCATGGCCGTGACGGCCGCCTGGTCGTCGTTTCCCGTGACCTCTCCGCTTGTGTGCCCGTGCCGGCCATCGCGCTGACCCTGCAACAGGCCCTCGACCATTGGGAGACGGTGGAGCCGGCCCTGCGTGGCGTGGCGGCGGCGTTGGAGGCCGGCGACGCGGACCTGGAGGGGGTGATGCCGTTCCGGGAGGAGGACTGCGCCGCCCCGCTGCCGCGGGCCTTCCAGTGGGCGGACGGCTCGGCCTACGTCAACCATGTGGAGCTGGTGCGCAAGGCCCGCGGGGCGGAGATGCCGCCCAGCTTCTGGACCGACCCGCTGATGTACCAGGGCGGCAGCGACAGCTTCCTGGCCCCCCACGACCCCATCTGCATGGCGGACGAGGCCTGGGGCATCGACCTGGAGGGGGAGGTGGCCGTGGTCACCGGCGACGTGCCCATGGGCGTGTCGGCGGAGGCTGCCCGCGGCATGGTCTGGCTGGTGATGCTGGTGAACGACGTGTCCCTGCGGGGCCTGATCCCCAACGAGCTGGCCAAGGGCTTCGGCTTCTTCCAATCCAAGCCCAGCACGGCCTTCAGCCCCGTGGCGGTCACGCCGGACGAGCTGGGCACTGCCTGGGACGGGGGCAAGCTGCACCGGCCGCTGCTGTCCTTCATCAATGGCAAGCCCTTCGGCACGCCCGATGCCGGCGTGGACATGACCTTCGACTTCGGCCAGCTCATCGCCCACGCGGCCAAGACCCGGCCGCTGTGCGCCGGGACCATCATCGGGTCCGGCACCGTGTCCAACAAGGACCCGGACGGCGGCCCCGGCCGGCCGGTGGACCAGGGCGGGCTGGGCTATAGCTGCCTGGCGGAGATCCGGACCATCGAGACCATCCGCGACGGCAAGCCCTCCACCCCCTTCCTGCGCTTCGGCGACCGGGTGCGGATCGAGATGCGGGACGAGGCGGGCGCCAGCATCTTCGGCAGCATCGACCAGGAGGTCCGGAAGTACGAGGGGCCGTGAGGAGCCCTTCCGCCAGCCATGGCCCAGGCCGGCGACCGCCGGCCCGCGGCCCCGTGGCCGCGCGAGCCAAGCCGCCAGAGGCGGCGCGAGCCTGCCCCGGTCCCCGAGCCGGGGGCGCTTGAGGGAACACGAACTCACGCCGTCCGGAACCAGCCCGTCACGGCGTAGCGCCCGGCGGGGGCGTAGGGGACCACGTAGCTGACGCTGTGCAGCTGCGGCACGCGGAAGATGTTCAACTGGTTGAAGGCGGGGACGAAGCTGTCGGTCACCGACCCGTCCTCCTCCAGGAAGTGCAGCAACCCGCCCCAGTCCGCCTCCCACCGGGGCGTCATGTTCAGCACGAAGGCCACCTTGGCGTTGCCGCCGGCCATGTAGTCGTTGTGCTTCTTCAGGAACTGGCCGGGGGCGTAGAGGGTGGCCTGGGCGTCGCCCTTCACGATCTCCGGGATGCCGGTGACGGCGCGGATGAAGTCCAGGAACTCCCCGTCATTCAGGTATTCCAGCAGCCGGTGGGTATAGAGCTGCATGTCCCGGCCCGCCAGATAGGCGCTGACGATCGGGTAGGTGTGGTACAGGTACTGGTAGCCCTGGGCGGCCCGTTGCATCACCGTCTGGCCCAGGGCGGCCCGCTGCTCCCGCGGCATGGCGCGCAGGGTGGCCTGGTCCAGGACCACCGCCTTATCCCCTTCATTGTAGACCAGGCCCCAGGGCACCTCCCGCGTCAGGCAATGGTGCAGGCGCTGGGCCACCGGCTCCGGGAACAGGCCGGGGATCTTCAGCCGCCCGTCGCGGGCGAAGGCGGCGGCCAGGGCGCCGCGGTCCAGGTCGGGGGAAAGGCTCAGGGGGATGTCCATGGCGGAGCCGGCAGCGGGGGACGGGAGCCGCACCTTAGCGGAGCCCCGGTGCCCCGACAAAGCGGACATTGCCGCGCCCGTCGGGATGCGGTTGACCCGCGGCCGGTCCTTGACCACCCTGGCCGCCTCGGGATCGACGGGGGACGGCATGGGCGTGGCGGGCAGGGTGAAGCGGTGGGGCCTGGGGCTGCTGGTCGGGCTGGCGCTTGCCGCCCCGGCGGCGGCGGAGCCGGCCCTGTGGGCCGTACGGGACGCCGACAGCACCCTCTATCTCTACGGCACGGTCCATGTGTTGAAGCCGGACACGCGCTGGCAGGGGCCGGGCATGGAGAAGGCCTGGGGGGAGGCGCAGGAGGTCTGGTTCGAGGTGGCGCCCAGCAAGGCGGATGACCCGGCCGTGATGGAGTCGCTGATGCCCCTGATGATGGACCCGGGGCGCCCCCTGTCCAAGCGGCTGCCGCTGGACCTTTATGCCAAAGTGACCCGGGCGGCCCGTGAGGTGGGGGCCGACCTGGCGGCGCTGGAGCCCTTCAAGCCCGCCACGGCGGCCATCCTGCTGGCCAGCCTGTCCATGGTTAAGGCCGGCTATTCGCCCGAGAGCGGGGTGGAGAAGAAGCTGGAGGCCCTGGTCGGCACCCGGCCGGTGCGGGAGCTGGAGACGGCGGAGCAGCAGGTCCGCTTCCTGGTAGACCTGCCGGAGGACGTGCAGCTTGCCCTGCTGGACAACGGCTTGGATGAGATCGGCGACAACGGCCATTTGGACCAGGTGGTGGCCGCCTGGGCCAAGGGCGACACGCGCGTGCTGGAAACCCTGTACCTGGACGAGCTGCGCCGCGACCACCCCAAAGCCTATGCCGTGTTCGTGACCGACCGCAACCGTGCCTGGGCGCAAGTGCTGGCGCGGGAGATGGCCGGCAGCGGCACCGACTTCGTGGCGGTGGGCGCCCTGCACATGGTGGGGCCGGATGGGCTGCCCGCCCTGCTGAAGGCCCGCGGCTTCACGGTGGAGCGGGTGCAGTAGGCCGTCGGGACAAAGGGCGCCGCGGGCGGGCGAGTTACCAATTATCGTTTCAAAATTCCAAATACACCCGCATCATTGCAACATCGTTACTTGTTCCGGTTTGTGAACAAACCAGCCTCCCCTACTATCCCCATGGGACAAGGGGCTTTGGCGCCCTGGCAGTCCTGGTGGGAAGGCGGATCGCCGTGCCCGCCCCGATCCACTCGAAAGCGGGGGACCTGACAGGCTCCCCCGTGGGAGGTGATCATGGCACGATATGCGCTGGGGACCCTGGCGGGAGCGCTGGCCCTGCTGGTGGCAGGCATGGCGTCCGCGGCCGACCCTGACCTGACGGTCCGGGCGGAACGGGACGTGCGGACCGCCGACAGCTTCCGCATCCATGTCCCCTATGGCGACCTGGACCTGGCCAGCGCCGACGGGGTGGAGACCCTGCGGGACCGGGTACGGTCGGCCGCCTGGCAGGGCTGCTCCGGGCTGTACGAGGGCGACGGCCTTCTGGTCAGCCTACGGGTCCGGACCCGCTGCGCCGGCGACAGCAGCCGGGCCGGCTTGGCCCAGGTGGACCAAGTGGTGCGGCTGGCCCAGGACGGGAAGGATCCGGGCACCCGACTGGCGATGGCGTTCGCCAAGTGACGGGCTGGCGCCGGGCGGGGGTGGGCCTGCCCGGCGCCGATCTCATAGCAGCCGCCGTTGATCGTGACCGATCAACGCCCCCTCAAGCGCCGGGCGCCGCCATCCGGCGGCTTGGCTCACGCGGGCATGGGCCCGCGGGCCGGCAGTCGCCGGCCTCCAAGCGCATGAGTCAGAAACTCATGCGCTTGGTATCACAGGCCCCGCAGGCCGCCGCTGGCCCGGATGACTTCCCCCGTCACCCAGGCGGCGTCCGGGCCGCAGAGCCAGGCGACGATGCTGGCGATGTCCTCCGGTGTGCCGATGCGGCCCAGGGCCGTGCGGGCCGTGATCTCCGGGATGCGGGAAGCGTCGCCGCGCTTGAAGCGGTCGGTGGCGGTGACGCCGGGGGCGACGGCGTTGACCGTGATGCCCCGCGGCCCCAGCTCCTGCGCCAGCACCTGGGTGAAGGCGTGCAGGGCGCCCTTGGAAGCGGCATAGGCGGCGCGGCCCGCCACCGGATAGTCGGTGATGACCGAGCCCAGGTTCACGATCCGCCCGCCCGGTGCCATGGACCGGGCCGCCGCCCGGGCGAGCAGGATCGGCGCCAGGGCATTGACCGCCAGGACCTGCGCAACCTCCGCCGCCGGCAGGTCCGCCAGGTTGGCGAAGCGACCGGTGCCGGCATTGTTCACCAGGATGTCCGGCCGGCCGAACCCGTCTGTCACCCGGTCGAACAGGGCCTCCGCCTGCGCCATGTCGGCAAGGTCGGCCCCGATGGCCCAGGCCTTCCCCCCGGCCCGTTCGATCTCTGTGGCCACCGCCTCCGCCCCGTCCCGGTCGGTGCCGTAATGCAGGGCAAGGGCGGCGCCGTCGGCGGCCAGCCGCTTGGCGATGGCGGCGCCGATCCCCTTGGAGGCGCCGGTGACCAGGGCGACCTTGCCCGACAGGGGGCGTTCCATGCACTGTCTCCGCCAACGAACCATAAGCCGGGAGGATTTAGCACGCCATGCGCCTCTATACCTACTTCCGCTCCAGCGCAGCCTACCGGGTCCGCATCGGCTTGGCGCTCAAGGGCCTGGATGCCGAGGCCGTGCCGGTGCACCTGGTGCGCGACGGCGGGCAGCACAAGAAGCCGGACTATCTGGGCAGGAACCCCCAGGGCTTCGTCCCGGCGCTGGAGGTAGGCGGCCAGGTCATCACCCAGTCGCTCGCCATCCTGGAATACCTGGAGGAGGCGCACCCGCAGCCGCCCCTGCTTCCCAAGGACCCGCTGGCGCGGGCCCGGGTGCGGTCCTTCGCCCTGGCCATCGCCTGCGACATCCACCCCCTGAACAATTTGCGGGTCCTGAAGCACCTGCGCGGCGGGCTGGGCCAGGACGAGGACGGGGTGAACCGCTGGGTCCGCCGCTGGATCGAGGAGGGCTTCACCGCCCTGGAGCGGATGGTGGAGCCGGGCGCCCCCTTCTGCTTCGGCGACGCCCCGGGCTTGGCGGAGGCCTGCCTGGTGCCGCAGATGTACAACGCCCGCCGCTTCGGCGCCGACCTCACGGATTTCCCCACCCTGGTCGCCATCGACGAGCGCTGCCGCGCCCTGCCGACCTTCCAGTCCGCCGCCCCGGACCGGCAGCCTGACGCGGAGTAGGGCCGCGCCCGGCGCCTGAGGGATGGACAAGGCCCGCGACTGCGGGCCCGCGGGCCCATGCCCGCGCAAGCCCAGCCCGCGGAGCGGGCGCCCGGCGCTTGAGGGCGCAAGGCGAAGACTTGCGTCAATCCGCGTCCGCTAAACCATATGAGCGGGGTGACGGGGCTCTTCCGTGGGGCTTCCGTTTCCTATATGCACCCCCGTGGGCAGCCGTTCTGCCACAACCCCGCCGCGGGGGGCGGCCGGGGGCCGGTGCGTTGGGAGGGTCAGGTGAAGGCGTTGCGTCCGTTGGTCATGTCCGGCAAGGAGGTCCTGCCCCTGGTGGAGGGCGGCAAGGGCATCGCCGTGTCCAATGGGGAGAGTTCCGGCGCCTGGGCGGCGGCCGGCGGTATCGGCACCTTCTCGGGCGTCAATGCCGACACCTATGACGAGGACGGCCGGCCCGTCCCCCAGATCTATCATGGCCGTACCCGGCGGGAACGGCATGACGAGCTGGTCGCCTTCGGCATCCAGGGCGGCATCGCCCAGGCCCGCATCGCGCATGAGATGTCGAACGGCCAGGGCCGCATCCACATGAACGTGCTGTGGGAGATGGGCGGGGCCGAGCGCATCCTGCACGGGGTGCTGGAAGGGTCGAAGGGCCTGATCCACGGCGTCACCTGCGGCGCCGGCATGCCGTACCGCATCGCGGAGATCGCGGTGCATTACGGGGTGCACTACTACCCCATCGTCAGTTCCGCCCGCGCCTTCCGGGCCCTGTGGCTGCGCGCCTACAGCAAGTTCCCCGAGTTCCTGGGCGGCGTGGTCTATGAGGACCCCTGGCTGGCCGGCGGGCACAACGGCCTGTCCAACAGCGAGGACCCGCTGAAGCCGGAGGACCCGTACCCCCGCGTGGCCGCCCTGCGCACCATGATGAACAGCTTCGGCCTGACCGAGGTGCCCATCGTCATGGCCGGCGGCGTCTGGTGGATCAGCGAGTGGGAGCACTTCCTGGACAACCCGGAGATCGGGCCCATCGCCTTCCAGTTCGGCACCCGGCCCCTGCTGACCCAGGAAAGCCCCATCAGCACCGCCTGGAAGCAGAAGCTGCTGACCCTGAAGGCGGGCGACGTCTACCTGAACCGCTTCTCCCCCACCGGGTTCTATAGCAGCGCCGTGCGCAACCCCTTCCTGGAGGAACTGCGCGGCCGGTCCGAGCGGCAGGTGGCCTATGCGGTGGAGCCGGTGGGCGAGCACACGGACGAGTTCCTGATCGGCCCCCGCGGCCGGCCCGTCTACCTGACGCCCCATGACAAGGAGCACGCGCAGGGTTGGGTGTCCCAGGGCTTCACCACCGCGCTGAAGACCCCCGACAACACCTTGATCTTCGTTACCCCGGAGAAGAGCCGGGAGATCCTGAAGGACCAGGTGGACTGCATGGGGTGCCTGTCCGCCTGCGCCTTCAGCAACTGGGCCCAGAACGAGGAGGGCACGACCGGCCGCAAGGCCGACCCGCGGTCCTTCTGCATCCAGAAGACGCTGCAGAACATCAGCCACTCCGAGGACGTGGAGCACCAGCTGATGTTCGCCGGCCACAACGCCTACCGCTTCGCCAACGACCCCTGGTACGCCGACGGCTTCGTCCCGACGGTGAAGCAGCTGGTGGACCGTATCCAGACGGGGTTCTGAGGGACGCCAACCCCCAGGTCGCGGGCCCGCCCACCGGGGGTTGGCCCGCGGTGGGGCGTGCGACATCGGCGACCTTAACGTGACACAAGGTGACCTTAAGGTGACTAAAGGTGACGCTTAAGGAGACGGGCGTCACCTTCCAAGTGATTGAGATACATGGAATATTTTCCTTAAAGAGACAAAGGAGACCGGTTCCGGATTTCGGTCACCTTTACCAGGGATCTCCTGAGCTTCGGGATGCGGGATTTCACAAGTCCAAGAACCGGCGCGGCGGGGCGCTGGCCCTGATCCTTGCATGTTATAGGAATTTTGTCTAGGAGCCATCCAGGGGTCGGGAGTGGCCCCCGGGCCGGCTGTTCCGCAGGGATTGGGGCTGGGGTGCGGAGGCCGGACCGGGGGCCCTTCTTATGGGCTCCCTTGCCGTCGGCGGGCCTTCCTGGATGGGGACAGGTCGGTTCCCTGTGCGGGTCGTTTGGGCTCACCCACGACCGACGACAGCCCTGACACGGCCGGGACCGGGAAACCCTGTCGGGGAGGGCGAAGAATTTTTGCCGGGTTGGTACGGGGCGAGCGCGCGGGCAGGGTTGCAGGCCGACCGGCGTTCCCTCCGCAACATCCCCAAGCCCGTCCCGTCATCCCCGCGGAAGCGCATAGGCGCTGACACAATGACGACCCACCTTCTAGCTGCCCAACCGCCTCCCCTGCGAAAGCAGGGGCCCACGGTTTTTGACCCGGCGTCCAACGTGCCCCTGGTTGAAGAACTGTGGGCCCCTGCTTTCGCAGGGGAAGCAAGAAAGAGGCAATCAGTCCTAAGTTAGTACCCATGCGCGGAAGTGGGGACGCATGGGCCCCAAGCCCGACCTTGCCGCCTATCCGTCCCCGACGGGAACCAGGCCGGTGGACCCGTGACCCTGGGTCCCCGTGTTCGCGGGGATGACGGTGGAAGAGGGCGGGGAACGGGGTACGGGCTGGACGCGGTGCCACGTTCGCACGGGACCCGACGGCCAAGCGATGGAGCCCGCCAATCCTTCGCCGCCTCCCTTGCCGTTGCCCGCCACACCGCCGTCCCCCGTTGCAAATTCCCCCGCCCCCGCGACAGGCTGGGCCCCACCGCCCGTGTAAGGGGCATGACGGCGTTGAAGATGAGCATGCCGCCACCGCTGGCCGGCGGTGCGGCGGACCCGGCAAGCCCGGTCGCCCCTGCCCAGGCGGGGGAGCCGGACGATGACACGCTGCTGGCCCGCGCGGCCGGCGGGGACCGGCGGGCCTTCGCCCTGCTGGCCCGGCGGCACACGCCCAAGGCCCTGTCGGTCGCCCAGCGCATCCTGGGCAGCGCGGCGGAAGCCGACGAGGTGGTGCAGGAGGCGTGGCTGCGGGTCTGGAACAAGGCGGGGCAGTGGCGGCCCGACGGGACCGCGCGCTTTTCCACCTGGCTGCACCGGATCGTCGTCAACCTTTGCCTGGACCGCCGCCGCCGGCCCGTGATGGCCGGGCTGGAGGAGGCCCCGGAGGAGGAGGACCCAAGCCCGGCCGCCCCCGACCTGCTGGCCCGCCGGCAGGTGGACGGGCAGGTGGCCGGGGCCCTGGCGGAGCTGCCCGAGCGCCAGCGGGCCGCCCTGTCGCTGTGCTATTATGAGGAACTGACCGCCGTGGAGGCGGGCCGCATCCTCGACCTGTCCGTGGCCGCCATGGAATCGCTGCTGGCCCGGGCCCGGCGTGCCCTGCGCGCCCGGCTCGCCGCCCGCGGGATCACCGGGGCCGAGGAGGAACAATGACCACCGCCATGACCCTGGACGATTTGGCCTTCCTGCTGGACGCCTATGGCGCCGAGCCGGCCCGCTGGCCGGCGGAGCAGCGGGCGGCCGCCCTGGCCCTGGTGCTGGCCTCGCCCGAGGCGCGGCTGCTGCTGGAGGAGGCGAAGGCGGTGGACCGGCTGCTGGACCGGGAACCGACCCCCGCCGTCGGCCTGGACCGGGTGGGGCGGGTGGTGGCCGCCACCCTGGCCGCCCTGCCGGCCGAACCCCGCCGCGGCGCCTGGCAGGCACTGCTGGCGCTGTTCGCCCCGCGGCCCGGCTGGGCGCCCGCGGCGGCGCTGGCCGCCTGTGCCGCCGCCGGGGTGCTGGTGGGGGCGGAGACGAACCTCGCCACGACCCTGCCCGCCGAGGCCGGCCAGCTCCAGACCCGCACCGCCGACCTGACCAGCGTCGCCTTCGCGCCGTCGACCATCGAGAGCCTGTTCCAATGACCCTGTCCCCCACCCTTACCCGCGCGCTGCTGCTGGGCTCCGTCGGCCTGAACCTGTTCCTGCTGGGGACCCTGGTGCCGGGCTGGCTCCACCGTCCCCCGGAGCGGCCACCCCATGACCGGCTGCTGGTGGGCGGCCCCGGCGGGCCGGACGGGCCGTTGGGCATCGTGCGCCGCATCGCCGACGACCTGCCGCCCGCCGACGCGGAGATCCTGCGCGGCGCCTTCGACCCGGCCAGCGACGATTTCCGGCAACTGATGCAGGGCATGCGCCAGGAGCTGGAGCAACTCCGCTCCATCATCGGCAGGGAGCCCTTCGACGAGGCCGCCTTGCGCAAGGCCCTGGCCGAGGCCACCGCCGCCCGCACCCGGTTCGAGACCACCCAGCAGGAACGGCTGGCCACCGCCATCGCCCGCATGTCGCCCGAGGGCCGCAAGCGCATGGCCGAGTGGAAAGGCCCCATCCGCATGCCCCTCAGGGGACCGGGCCCCGGCGGGCCGGACATGCTGATGCTGCGCGACGGCGGCCCGGGCGCCATCCCCATGGCCCCCGGCGAAGGCCCCCTGCCACCCCCACCGCCGAAGGGGTGAGGGGGAGCGCACGTGAGGGGATTGTGACCTATCAACACAGGTCCAGGGCAAGCGGTGAGGTGTTTGGGGAAAACGGATTTTAACGGATCAGAACGGATGTGAACGGAAAAGGGAAAGCCTTCTTTAGCCCCTCAGCGCTTCGACTGCTTGAAATCTACCAGTTTGAATATGAGTTTTTGTTCATCCGTTGAATCCGTTTCGATCCGTTCAAATCCGTTTTCCGAACACCACGCGCCACACGCGCGGCCGTCCGCAGAAGCTTCGCTGGGACAGGGCGCAAGCGCTGGCCCCATCAGCCGTGTATCCCAGGGGGAAGCCCCAGGGCCCGTCCGTCCGGCGGTGCCGCTCAGGCTCCCACCGGTTCCTCGGCCCGCCAGGCCTCCAGGCCGGCCAGGCCTTCGGCCATCAGCCCGTCGAGCGTGTCCACCAGGGGGGCGGCTTCCAGGCCGTAGCCGTCGCGGGCGGCGCGGTGCAGGCGGGTGGCGTGGTCGGCCAGGCGGGACAGGCCGAAGCTGCCGGCGGTGCCGCGGATGGTGTGGGCGGCCAGGGCCACGGCGTCCAGGTCGCCGGCCCTCCAGGCGGCGCGTAGGCCCCGGGCGGCGTCCTCCAGGGTGGGGCGGGCCAGGGCCAGCAGGCCCGGCAGCTCTGCCGGGTCGACGCTGCGGGCCAGGGCGTCCAGCGCCTCCCCGTCCAGGTCGGGAAGGGCTTCCCGCACGCGGTCCGGGGCTGCGGGCAGGGCGGGTTGGCGGCCGGCCCAGACCCGGGCGATCTCCACCGCCAGCTCCTCCGGCCGCACCGGCTTGGCGATGAAGCCATCCATGCCCGCCGCGCGGCAGCGGGCCATGTCGGCGGGGTCGGTGTTGGCCGTGGTGGCGATGACCGGGGTCGCGGCCACGGCCCGGTCGGGCAGGGCGCGGATGGCGCGGGTGGCGCCCGGCCCGTCCAGGCCCGCCATCTCCATGTCCATCAGCACCAGGTCGGCCCGGCCGGCGGCGACCGCCTCCACCGCGGCGCGGCCGTCGCCCACGGCGGTGACCCTGTGGCCCTGGGCCTCCAGCAGGCTGGTCAGCACCAGCCGGTTGGCCGCCACGTCGTCGGCCAGCAGGATGGCGAGCGGCGGGACCGGCTCGGGGGCGGGGGGCGGCGGGTCCGCATCCGCCGGAAGTGCGGCCAGGGGCACGGCGAACCAGAAGTCGCTGCCGCGCCCGGGCGTGCTGCGGAAGCCCATGTCGCCGCCCATGGCACGGGCGATGCGACGGCAGATGGACAGGCCCAGCCCCGACCCGCCATAGCGCCGGGCGGTACCGGCATCGGCCTGGGAGAAGGCCTGGAACAGCCTGCCCTGGGCCTCCGGCGCGATGCCGATGCCGGTGTCGCTGACCAGGGCGCCAAAGCGTACCCGCCCGCCCGCCAGCGGTTCCGCCCCCACCTGGACGCGGACATGGCCCCGTTCCGTGAACTTGACGGCGTTGGACACCAGATTCACCAGCACCTGGCGCAGGCGCAAGGGGTCGCCGGACAGGCGGGCGGGCACGCCCTCGGCCACCAGGGCCCGCAGCTCCAGCCCCTTTTCCGCCGCCTTGGGCGACAACAGGCGGACCACGCCCTCCACCAGCTCCCGCGGGCTGAAGGGGGTGTCCTCCAGCTCCAGCCGGCCGGCCTCCACCTTGGACAGGTCCAGCACGTCGTTCAGCAGGGTCAGCAGCCCGTCGCCCGCGTCATGCACCGTGTGCAGGTAATCCCGCTGCTGCGGCGTCAGCGGCGTGTCCAGCACCAGCCGAGTCAGGCCAAGGATGCCGGTCATGGGGGTGCGGATCTCATGGCTCAGCATGGCCAGGAACTGGCCCTTGGCGGCGTTGGCCGCGTCGGCGGAGGCCTTGGCGTCCAGCAGGTCGAACTGCAGGCAGAGGGACTGGCGGATCCGCTGGCTCGACCGCTCCCCGATCCGCCAGAGCACGGCGGCGAAGACGACCGACGTGACGGCCAAGCCGTTGAAGATGGGTTCCGTCCGGGTCAGGCAGAGGGCCAGGATCGCCAGCAGCGGCGGCACCATCTGGCCGCGCAGCACCCGGGGCAGGGCGGTGCTGCCCGCCGTGCGCAGGGCCAGGGTGGAGGCCAGCACGATCAGCAGGAAATATCGGGATTCCTCATCCGCCCCCGGCCAGGCGACCAGGGCGATGGCGGCCCAGCATGCGGCGGACGTCACCCGCAGCCACAACAGCCGCGCCTGCCAGGGCAGGGGGTCACGCAAGGCGGGGGCGGCCTTGACCAGCCGCAGGTACAGGCGGTGGCTGTAGGCCAGGGTGGCCATGTAGAGCGCCCACCAGAGGGCGGCGGGCACCATCCCCGCCCAACTGGCCGCCACCGCGCCCACGGCCGTGGCGGCCAGGCTGACGGTCCAGATGTCTTGGCGGTGGGCCTGCGCGAACTCATGCAGCAGGCCTACCTCCACCAGCACCTCACGCGGGGTGCTGCCGGATCGGCGGTGGAGGAGGACGGCGATGCCCGGCTGCACGATTATCTCGTATTTTATCCAATAAAATCCAAGACATGTACGGCCGGACGGTGGAGCCGAGGGGAAAACACTACCTCATTCGATATGCTTGTCCAGCAGGCCGGAAGGGGTAGGCGGGGCGTTACAAGATAATTTATCGAAAGTCGTCTGGCAGGGCTTTTGGCTCAGGGGAACCGGGGGCTCACTTCGTTGGGTACAGTCATCACATGGGCTAGGCATGCCGCGCCTTTGGATTTCGCCGCCTCGTAGCTGGCCCGGATGGCAGCGACCTCGGCATCGATATCGATCCCATCTGCGCCGGGTAGGTTCTTCAGGGATTGGGCATCGGCCAGGAAACGGGACAAGGCGGCATCGCCATGGCCGCGTTTGAGGCTGTTGAGCAACGTCGAGACCAGGATACCGAACTGGCCCGGGGCATCGGGCGGGTTCTGGGCGCCCGCTTCTGGGAGGCCCATGTCCCCGATAGGACTGCTGGGCGTTGGGCAGCTTGGACTCAGCCCCTTGGCCGACAGAAAATGCTCCTGGAAAAGCCGCGGCTCGCAATGGGTGCAGGTTGCGTAGCGAGGGATCCAATCAACGCGCAGCGATGTGAGGTATAATCCGGAAGCCTCACTTGCGGCATCCTTCCACAAACTGCCTGCGGGGGCTAGGACCTGGGCCAAGCTGCCGTCTTTGGGAAACCATATTTGGATTCGCTCGGCCGACTCGCTACTGCCGAGCTCCGACAGCATGACGATGGCGTATGGTTGGCCGGCAAGGAGCACGACGTCCTGCACCAAGGCGCCCACCTGCGCCCCGATGTCGGTCACCAGGTCGGTGGCTGCCTGCCCATTGGCGTCCAGGTGAGTCAGGCGAAGTTTCGCCGTTTCCAGCAGGCTGTCGAACTCCGCGTCCTTCTGGCCCCAAACGGTCGCAACCCAGGTGCCACCCTGGCCATCCGGAACCGTCCGAAAACTGTCCAAGGGCCCTATTCCTGTCCTTTCCGGCAGCATCGGCGCCGCGGGCGGGAAAGTGATCGGGGTGTCCGGCGTAGTCGTGGCTTCCCCGACCCCGAGGACCGGCGCGGACTTGGGGAAAGTGATGCGGAACTCGGTGCGTGGCGTTTGCTCTGCCAGGGCTGGCAGGGCGACAGCCAGGAGAAGGATCAGGATACCGGGGCAATAACGGGACGGGTGCCGCATGGGCTTCTGCCTTGGTCGGATAAGATGCTGGTTACCGCAGCCCGACACCCCCGGCAACGCGACACCGTCGCCCCAGAAAGACATCGGGCCGGGGGTTGCCCCCCGGCCCGTGCCTTCACTCCCCAAACTCAGGCCTTGGATGGCCTTTTCAAGATTTTCGCCCTCATGCGCCGGGCGCCGCCACCGGCGGCTTGGCTTGCGCGACCATGGGGTCGCGGGCCGGCGGTCGCCGGCCTTGGCGGCAGGGACCTGCGTCCCCGCCGCCGGTCGCCTGCTTACGCCGCGCTCTTGATGCCGGCGGCGCGGACCTTCTCGTCCACATGCTCGGCGAACTGCTGGAAGTTGTTCTCGAAGCGCTTGGCCACCTCACGGGCGGTGCTGTCATAAGCACCCTTGTCCGCCCAGGTGTTCTTCGGGAACAGCACGTCGGCGGGCACGCCCTCGCAGCCCTCCGGCACCATCAGGCCGAAGTTGGGCTCCGGCGCGTGGTTGACGGTGGCCAGCTTTCCGTCCAGGGCCGCCCGCACCAGGGCGCGGGTGTGGCTGATGGACATGCGCTTGCCGGTGCCATAGGCGCCGCCGGTCCAGCCGGTGTTCACCAGCCAGCAGTTGGCGCCGGTCTTGGTGATCTTCTCCCCCAGCAGCTTGGCATAGACGGTGGGGTGGCGCGGCATGAAGGGGGCGCCGAAGCAGGTGCTGAAGGTGGCCTGCGGCTCGGTCACGCCCTTCTCCGTCCCGGCCACGCGGGCCGTGTAGCCGGACAGGAAGTGGTACATGGCCTGCTCGGCGCTCAGCTTGCTGATGGGCGGCAGCACGCCGAAGGCGTCGGCCGTCAGCATGATGATGTTCTGCGGCTGGCCGCCGATGCCGGTGTCGCTGGCGTTCGGGATGAAGTCGATGGGGTAGGAGGCGCGGGTGTTCTCCGTGTACCGCCCGTCATCCAGGTCCAGCAGGCGGGTGGCCGGGTCCATCACCACGTTCTCCAGGATGGTCCCGAAGCGCTTGGTGGTGGCGTAGATCTCCGGCTCCGCCTCGGCGGACAGGCGGATGACCTTGGCGTAGCAGCCGCCCTCGAAGTTGAAGACGCTGCTGTCGGCCCAGCCATGCTCGTCGTCGCCGATCAGGGTGCGGCTGCTGTCGGCGGACAGGGTGGTCTTGCCGGTGCCGGACAGGCCGAAGAACACGGCCGTGTCGCCGCCCGCGCCGATGTTGGCGGAGCAGTGCATGGGCAGCACGCCCTTGGCCGGCAGCAGGAAGTTCAGGACGGAGAAGATCGACTTCTTGATCTCACCGGCATAGGAGGTGCCGCCGATCAGCACCAGCTTGCGCTTGAAGTTGATGACGATGAACACGTCGGACCGGGTGCCGTCACGCTCCGGCACGGCCTTGAAGTCCGGCACCTGCAGCACGGTGAAGCCCGGCTCGAAGTCCTTCCGGTCGGCCAGGGCCGGGCGGATGAACATGTTCTGGGCGAACAGATTGTGCCAGGCGTGCAGGGTGACGATGCGCACCGGCAGGCGGTGGGCCGGGTCGGCGCCGGCGTACAGGTCCTGCACGAAGACCTCGCGGTCCTGCAGGAAGGCGGTGACGCGGGCGTGCAGCCGGTCGAACGCCTCCTCCGTGAAGGGCTTGTTCGGGCCCCACCAGATGTCGGAGGCGGTGGTCTCCTCCTGCACGGTGAACTTGTCGTTGGGGGAGCGGCCGGTGTGCTGGCCGGTGATCGCCACCAGGGCGCCGTCGCGGGACAGGGCGGCCTCCCCCCGGCGGATCGCCTGCTCGTACAGGCTGCCCGGGGACAGGTTCCAATGGGCGGCCCGCAGGTTGGTCAGGCCCAGATACTCCAGGCCGAAGCTGCTGATGACGGGTCCGGTCGTTTCCACGTTCGCGTTCTCCCTAGCGATGCGCCCCTGGCGAAGCGCCCTGATGCTGCGCCTGGTCCTGAAGCCCCCTAGCCTGAACCGCCGCCCGGGCCAAGCCCCCCAGGCGGCGCTCCCCTTCCGGCGAGGAAACCGCCCCGGAACCGCGGCAACAAGCGCCCCCGGGGAAAACCGGACAGGCCCGCCGGCGCCCATGTAGCGCCCCGGGCCATCATCCTGTAACGGCGGCCGTACACTTACCGTTCTCTTTCGGGGGCCGCAACTGTCTGGGATGAGACCCGCCATGCATCTCTCGCGATGCTCCGTTCCGGGTAGCGTCCCGGAATGCATGGCGAATTGGCGGTAGGTGGGGTCTCGGTCGCCGTGCGGCGGATTGTCAGGGGGTGGGGGCCGGCCCCGGGTCCCGGGCCCGCTTCACCAGCCGGACCAGCTCCACCCGCGCCTCCTCGGCGGTCGCCACGGGCTTGTCGAAGGGCAGGCGGGCGGTGGCGCTGCCAAGCCGCAGGTCGCAGCCCTCCGGGTCGATGCCGGTCATCACCCAGGGGCCCTCGGGCCGGCCCAGCAGGGCGGTGGCATAGAGGCGTACCGCGTCGGCATGGTCCTCGTTCATGTGGCCCACCACGTCCGCCTCCCGCGCGGCCAGCGCCTCGCAGGTCGAGGGGGGCAGCAGCAGGTCGGTACCGGGGAACCAGCGGATGCGACCGAAGCCGGCCACCAGATGCGCCCGCTCCGGCAGCAGCCGCCACAGGCCGAAGTCGCCGAAGCCGGCATACATCCCCGCCGCCGGGTGGCGGGCCAGGAAACGGGCGGTCAACCTTTCATCCCTTACCCGCTCCGCCCGGCCCAGCACGCTGACGCGGGGGCCGGTCAGGGGGTCCTCCAGGCCCGCGGTGCCGTCGAACAGCAGGCCGCAGCGGGGGTCGGCGCTCATGTTCCTGGTGTGGTCGGCCAGGCCGGAGATGAGCAGCAGGGGCGTGGCGTCCAAATCCAGCGCCACCAGCACCAGGGACGGGTAGGGCCAGCCGTCCCCGTCGCGCTGCGCCGTGGCCAGGCTCCCCTGGGCGGACGCGCGCATCACCGCCCGGGCGGTGGCGGGATACTCCCCCTGCCAGGGGGCGGCGGTCTCCACCATGCGGGACACTCCTGCGGCAAGGGTTGGGCGGGCTACCCAAATGATGCCATATTGAAAGCGAAGCTAGGCCCTGGCAAAGGGGGAGTGCCGGACCGCCCGCGGCAAGGCGGCCCCGGCCCTGAACACGCGCGCTGGAGAAGAAGACGGTGGCCCACACGATCGCCCTGGTCGACGACGACCGCAACATCCTGACCTCGGTCTCCATCGCGCTGGAGGCGGAAGGCTACGAGGTGCGCACCTATTCCGACGGGGACGAGGCCCTGCGCGGCCTGTCCACCCGGCCGGCGGACCTGGCGGTGCTGGACATCAAGATGCCCCGCATGGACGGGCTGGAGCTGCTGCAGCGCCTGCGCCAGACCTCCGCCATGCCGGTGATCTTCCTGACGTCGAAGGATGATGAGACGGACGAGCTGACCGGTCTGCGCATGGGCGCGGACGACTATATCAAGAAGCCCTTCAGCCAGCGCCTGCTGATCGAGCGGATCAAGGCCCTGCTGCGCCGGGGCGAGCTGGCCCAGGGCAAGGGCACCGCCGACCCCGGCCAGACCCTGGTGCGCGGCGAGCTGGTGCTGGACGGGGCCCGCCACCTCTGCACCTGGAAGGGGCGGGAGATCGACCTGACGGTGACGGAGTTCCTGCTGGTCAAGGCCCTGGCCCAGCGGCCCGGCCACGTGAAGAACCGTGACCAGTTGATGGACGCCGCCTATGGCGAGCACATCTATGTGGACGACCGCACCATCGACAGCCACATCAAGCGGCTGCGCAAGAAATTCAAGTCCGCCGACCCCGACTTCGCCCAGATCGAGACGCTGTATGGCGTCGGCTACAAATACCGGGACTGAACGGTTGGCCCGGTAACGGCAGAAGCGGCGTTACCGGATTTTTGTGTAGCGGGCGAAATGGCGTTACACGGCAAGGGCGGAGGGGGTAAGCGGGTGCGGCAGGAACAGGGTACCTTCCCATGACCGACCTGCGCGCGGACCCCAGGGCCCTCCACGTCCCCGGCCGGCGGGCGGAGCCTTCCGCCCCGGCCCGGCAGCCCAAAGCGCCCAAGCCCCCGAAGCCCGCCAAGGCGGCGGTGGCGCGGGAAGCCGCCCCCGTGGCCGCGCCCAAGAAGCGGCGGCGCATGCGCGGCCCGTCGCCGCTGACCCTGCGCATCCTGGCGGTCAACGTGCTGGCGCTGGCCATGCTGCTGGGCGGGCTGCTCTATCTGGGCACCTACCAGCAATGGCTGATCCAGAAGGAACTGGACGCCCTGACCACGGAGGCCCGCATCTTCGCCGGCGCCCTGGGCGAGGGCGCCATGGAGCCTGGGGCGGACGAGTTCAACGAGCCCACCAGCCAGCTCTCCCATGAGCTGGCCCGGCAGATGGTGCGCCGGCTGGTGGAGACCACCGACACCCGCACCCGCCTGTTCGCCGGCAACGGCGAGCTGCTGGCCGACAGCCGCGTGCTGGGCGGGGCGAAGAGCATGGTGCAGATCGAGGAGCTGCCCCCCTTAAGGGACGGCAACACCCTGACGGAGATCGGCATCCGCATCTATGACGCCATCGTCAATGCCGTGCCGGAGCGGGGCCACTTGCCCGCCTACCCCGCCAACGCCGAGGCGCGGGCCGACGCCTTCCCCGACGTGCAGAAGGCGCTGGCGGGGGAGATCGCCCACACGGTGTGGAAGGTGGGCCGCCTGGACGGGCGCACGGACATGCTGCTGACCGTGGCGGTGCCGGTGCAGCGCTACAAGAAGGTGCTGGGCGCGGTCTATATCAGCCGGGCGGGCAGCGAGATCGACCGGGCCATGCGGGAGTTCCGCATGGACATCATCAAGCTGTTCGGCGCCACCCTGGGCATCACCGTCCTGCTGTCCCTCTACCTGGCGGGCGCCATCGCCCGGCCCATCCGGCGGCTGGCGGCGGCGGCGGACGGGGTCCGCCACGGCCATGGCCGCAAGGCCACCATCCCCGACTTCGGCAACCGCAAGGACGAGATCGGCGACCTGTCCGTCTCCCTCCGCGACATGACCGCCGCCATCTGGGACCGGATGGACGCCATCGAGCGCTTCGCCGCTGACGTGGCGCACGAGATCAAGAACCCGCTGACCAGCATGCGCAGCGCCGTGGAGACGGTGCAGCGGGTGAAGGACGAGAACCAGCGCAACAAGCTGCTGGCCATCATCCACCATGACGTGCAGCGGCTGGACCGGCTGATCTCCGACATCTCCAACGCCAGCCGCCTGGACGCGGAGCTGTCCCGGGCGGAGGCCGCCCCCGTGGATATCGGCCAGGTGGTGGCCATGCTGGCCGACATCCACAACAACACCCTCGGTGCCGCGGACGAGGAGGATGAGGGCAAGCCGAAGCCGCCGCGGGTGGCGGTGGACCTGCCGCCGGGCAAGCCCATCATCATCCCGGGCCTGGAGGGCCGCCTGACCCAGGTGTTCCAGAACCTGCTGTCCAACGCCCTGTCCTTCTCCCCCCCCGGCGGCACGGTGACCTTCCGGGTGCGCGCCTTCCCGGACCGGGTGGCGGTGACGGTGGAGGACGAGGGCCCCGGCATCCCCGAGGCCAAGCTGGGCGCCATCTTCGACCGCTTCTACAGCGAGCGCCCCAAGGGCGAGGCCTTCGGCAAGCATTCGGGCCTGGGCCTGTCCATTTCCAAGCAGATCGTCGACGCCCACCAGGGCACCATCAGTGCCGACAACCGCAAGGGCCCGGACGGCCAGGTGCAGGGGGCCGTGTTCACCGTGGTGCTGCCGCGGGGATGAGGGTTTCCCGCGGGGCAGCGATTATGTACGCTTGCATTGATCCTAGGGTCAGGAGCGCCACGATGCGGCCGAATATAGATCTCGACGAGACCTTCATGGCCGACCTGATGGCCGCCACGGGGGAAGCATCAGCGGATGCCGCCGTGCTTACGGCCTTGCGGCGCGTCGTCGACCTGCATCGGCAAGGTGCGGCGATCCGGGAGCTGCAAGGAATCGGCTGGGATGGCGACCTTGAGGAGATGAGGACCGACTGGGGGCCTGACCGTGACTGGGGCCTCCGGTGATCCTGGTCGATACCTCTGTCTGGATCGACCACTTCCGGAACATCGACAGCCGCGAAACCCGGGTTCTACGGTCCCATGCCGACCTGGGAAGCGTCCTGGTCGGGGACCTGATCCTGACGGAAGTGTTGATGGGCGCGCGGGATGACGTAATGGCTGCACGGCTGGGCAGGGCGCTGGGCGCTTTCCCCCTAGCCAACCTGTTCAATCGTGGGGCGGCGGTCGAGGTTGCCGCCAATTACCGCCGGCTCAGGGCCCTAGGCCTGACGATCCGCAAGTTGCCAGACCTCATCATCGGCAGCTTCTGCATCGCGAAGGACATCCCGCTCCTCCACGCCGACCGCGACTTCGAGCCCATGCGGGAGCACCTGGGCCTGCGCGCCCTCTGACGGGCGCCCCCCGCGTCCAACTTTCCCCTGTCGCCCTTGGCCCGCCTGCGCTAAACCGCAGGGCATGCGCACCGCTGCCAAAGCCCTGACCGCCGCCCTGATCCTGGCTGCCCTGGCCCTGCCGGGGTGGGCCGCCTTCGTGCCGGGGACGGAGGATGTGCCCCTGGCGCCGGGGCTGGAAATCCCCGCGGAGCAGTCGGTGGTGTTCGACCAGCCTTCCGGCCGGATCGTGGAGGCCACCGCCAGCGGCCCGGCGGAGCCGGCCGCGGTGGAGCGCTTCTATGCCGAGTCGCTGCCGCAGCTGGGCTGGAAGGCCGCCGGCAAGGGCCGCTGGACCCGGGCGGAGGAGACCCTGTCCCTGACCATCGCCCGGCAGGGCCGCACCACCACCGTGCGCTTCACCCTCACCCCGCAGGACCGCCCCTGAGCAAAGGGCGGCCGCCAATAACCGCTTCGGAGGAGCTGATGGCTTACGAGAACATCCTGGTGGAGACCAGCGGGCCCGTGGGCCTGATCCGGCTGAACCGGCCCAAGGCGCTGAACGCCCTGTCGGACGGGCTGGTCACCGACATGGAGAAGGCCCTGAACGCCTTCGAGGATGACCCGGCCATCGGCGTGATCGTGGTGACGGGTTCGGAGAAGGCCTTCGCCGCCGGCGCGGACATCAAGGAGATGGCCGGCTTCGGCTACATGGACGCCTACCTGAACGACTTCATCACCAAGAAGTGGGGGCGGCTGGCCACCTGCCGCAAGCCGACCATCGCCGCGGTGGCGGGCTATGCCCTGGGCGGCGGCTGCGAGCTGGCCATGATGGCCGACATCATCATCGCCGCCGACACCGCCAAGTTCGGCCAGCCGGAGGTCACCATCGGCACCATCCCCGGCGCCGGCGGCACCCAGCGCCTGACCCGGGCCATCGGCAAGGCCAAGGCCATGGAGATGTGCCTGACCGGCCGCATGATGGACGCGGCGGAGGCGGAGCGGTCCGGTTTGGTGGCCCGGGTGGTGCCCGCCGCCGACCTGCTGGACGAGGCCATGAAGCTGGCGGAGCGCATCGCCGGCATGTCCCGCCCGGTGACCATGATGGTGAAGGAATGCGTCAACCGCGCCTATGAGGCCACCCTGGCCGAGGGGCTGCTGTTCGAGCGCCGGGTCTTCCACAGCACCTTCGCCCTTGAGGACCAGAAGGAGGGCATGTCCGCCTTCGGTGAGAAGCGCCAGCCGGCGTTCAAGGGGAAGTAGGGGCTGTCAAATACCAGATCAGGGGTCGGCAAGTGCTGCCGGCCCCTATACCTATTCAAATTCCCGTTCTTCTTGGTTGGTGGCGGAAGAGCGGGAGTCAAGCCCCAGACGGGCGTGAGTCCCCGCCCGTGCCGCGCGCAACGGAGACTCCGGATACCGGCATGGGACGGCTTGAGAGTCGCCTTGACGGGCCGTGGCCCCAGGGGTATAAGCGCCACCTTCCAACGGCACACCGTGTCCGCGCAAAGGTTTCCTATGGCTAATCACAAGTCCGCAGAAAAGCGCATCCGTCAGACCGAGCGTCGTACCGCGCTCAACCGGTCCCGCGTCAGCCGCATCCGCACCTTCCTGAAGAAGGTCGAGGTGGCGATCGCCTCCGGTGACAAGGCCGCCGCCACCGCCGCCTTCGTGCTCGCCCAGCCCGAGCTGATGCGTGGCACCACCAAGGGCGTGCTGCACAAGAACACCGTGTCCCGCAAGCTGTCCCGCCTGTCCAGCCGAATCAAGGCGCTGGGCTGACGGACACCGGGTGTGCCGGCCGCGCGGGGGATCGCCCCCGCGCGGTCTTTTGTTCCGGCGACTCCCCGCTATTTTCAAGGTCCCGCCCGAAAGGGTCCGGGGCCCTTCGTTCGTCTGTGTCATGTTTTCAGACCTGGAAGCGAACGTTTTTTGCTTTTTCGTCCGTTCCCTTTTCGGTCCTGTTGCGAGTCATCGCCGCCCCGTCTAGCATCCCTGTCCGCGCTCAGGCGCAGCAATGGAAATGAACTGAACGGGGTGCCATAAGGTGCCTGCAAGTCCGTAAGGCCTGGGAATGATGATGTAGCCAAGTCATCATCGGCCCTGTACTTTCGGACAGGTTCCAGCCATCGCCATTTGATATTGTACGGATGGGGAATCCGCCGGGTTCCCATCGTGAGTCTTTTTGCGTTCACTGCCCGGCCCTTCACGGCCCCTTAACGGGACCTGTGGGGTATGGGGGCGGAAGGCAACGGGGTGCCGGGCACCGACGTGCCCGGTATGGTGGGAGCCAGATGTCTGTGCAGGGTTCGCTGGATCAACAATGGGCCCGGGTGCGCGGCCGCCTCAAGGACGAGGTGGGTGAGACCGCATACCGGAGCTGGCTGAAACCGCTGACGGTGGCCGACTTCAACGCCGGCCAGGTCAAGATCGTCGTCCCCACCCGCTTCATGCGGGACTGGATCCGCACCCATTACGCCGACCGCATCCGCGCCCTCTGGACCGGGGAGAACCCGGGCGTCCAGTCGGTGGAGATCATCGTCGCCGCCCCCACCCGCGCGCCGGAGGCCTCGGCGGCCCGTGCCGAGGTGGCGGAGGCGTCCCCCCGGGCCGAGCTGGTCTCCGCGCCCGCCTATGCCGCCCCGGTGGAGGAACTGGTCCATGAGGCCGCCCCCGCGCTGGTCGTGTCGGAGGAGCGCAACGACGAGCTGTCGGCGCCGCTGGACCCGCGCTTCACCTTCGAGAACTTCGTGGTGGGCAAGCCGAACGAGCTGGCCTTCGCCGCCGCCCGCCGGGTGGCCGACGCCAGCGCCGTCACCTTCAACCCGCTGTTCCTGTATGGCGGGGTCGGCCTGGGCAAGACCCACCTGATGCATGCCATCGCCTGGCACATCCGGAAGAAGGACCCCGCGCGGCGGGTGATCTACCTGTCCGCCGAGAAGTTCATGTACCAGTTCATCCGCGCCCTGCGCTTCAAGGACACCATGGCGTTCAAGGAGCAGTTCCGCTCCGTGGACGTGCTGATGATCGACGACGTGCAGTTCATCAGCGGCAAGGACAGCACACAGGAAGAGTTCTTCCACACCTTCAACGCCCTGGTGGACCAGAACCGCCAGGTCATCATCAGCGCCGACAAGAGCCCGTCGGACCTGGAAGGCATGGAGGAGCGGCTGCGCTCCCGCCTGGGCTGGGGCCTGGTGGCGGACATCCACCCGACCACCTATGAGCTGCGCCTGGGCATCCTGCAGCAGAAGGCCGACCGGATCGGCGCCAAGATCCCCGCCAAGGTGCTGGAGTTCCTGGCCCACAAAATTACCAGCAACGTGCGCGAGCTGGAAGGCGCCCTGAACCGCATCGTCGCCCATGCGGAGCTGGTGGGACGCGCCATCACGCTGGAGTCGGCGCAGGACGTGCTGCACGACCTGCTGCGCGCGTCCAACCGCCGGGTGACCATCGAGGAAATCCAGAAGAAGGTGGCGGAGCACTTCAACATCCGCCTGTCGGACATGAGCAGCGCCCGCCGCGCCCGCGCCGTGGCCCGCCCGCGCCAGGTGGCCATGTACCTGGCCAAGCAGCTCACCCAACGCTCCCTGCCGGAGATCGGCCGCAAGTTCGGCGACCGCGACCACACCACCGTCATGCACGCCGTGAAGAAGGTGGAGGAGCTGTGCGGCACCGACCCCGCCTTCTCCGAGGACGTGGAACTGCTGCGGCGCATGCTGGAGGGGTGAGGGGGGCTGCTTGGCTTACGCGGGCATGGGCCCGCGCGGCGGCTGATCGGTCACGATCAATGGTGGCCTGCCTCAGGCATTGACCGAGAAGGGTTGCACCACCGCCTGGAATTCCGCCAAGGCCTCGCACGCCTCGGCATGGGCGGCCAGGGCCGGCCAGCGGTCCCGGGTGAAGACGCCGGGATGGGCCTCCCCCAGGAAGCGCAGGGCGCAGGCGAGGGCGATGTCCGGATGGCCGATCCGGTCCCCCATCCACCAGGCCCCCGGCTGGGCCTTCCGATCGTCTTCCAGGGCATCCAGCACGGCCAAGATCTGGCCGGTGCAGCGGGCCACCCAGACATCCGACTTCTGCTGGTGCAGGACCCGTTCATAGACGAGGCTGACGGCCTTGTCGGCGAGGCCGGTGGCCAGGGCGCAGAGCTTCAGCGCCCGGCGGCGATCCTTGCCGTCCTGTGCGATCAATGCCCGATGCGGCCCGGCGACCTCGTCCAGATGGTCGAGGATGGCACCGCTCTCTACCAGGACCTCCCCGTCATCCAGGACCAGGGTGGGCACCCGGGTCAGCGGGTTGTAGCGGGCCAGTTCGGCCGCGTCAGAGAAGACGGACCAGGGGCGATGCTCATAGGGCATGCCATACAAACGCAGGGTGACGGCCACCCGACGGACAAAGGGGGAGTCATACTGGCCGATCAGGATCATGCGCGGCTTCTCCAGGGCTGAAGCCGCGTCGGAGCCCCCGGGGCAGGGGACTGCTGAACTCCGGGCTGCGCGGCCAGGGCAGCAAGGAAAGAATCATGCCGCACTCGCCCGGGCGATGTCCATGGCGGCCTACAGCCGGGATGTCCGGCCGCAGGCCTGAATGGGAAAGTCGTGCCGCCGTGCCGAAAGCGGCAGCACAGCGATCAGCCCCGGTTCTTGAACGCCTTGAGCTGGGCGTTGAACTCGGTGGCCAGCTTGGTCATGCGGGTGCTGGCCTCCTCATACTTCTTGCCGGCCTCACCGGCCAGGCGGCCGCGGGTCTCCCCCTCCAGGCAGGCCAGGAACTCCTGGGTCTCGGTCACGTAGGCCTTGATGGCCTGCTGGCCGGCGACCATCTCCGCCTCCGTGGCGGTGGCGCCGTTGGGGATCTGCGGGGCGGCGCCCAGGGTGCACTCGGCGAAGGCGGTGCCGGGCAGCAGGGTCAGGGCGGCGGCCACCAGGGCAGTGCGCAGCTTGTTCATATGCGGTTCATCCGTGCAAGTCGTTGGGCCAAGGGATGCGTGGCCGGGCAAGGGAAGGGGCGGCTCCGTCCCGCCCGGCGTTGGTAATGACATGCCAGTTTCTGCGAAAAAGGGGAAGTCTTCGCTGGAAGTTACATCGGAATACCCCCTATTCGTGAACCTTGTCGCAGATATATAAAGTTTTATCTATTCAGCATACGAGCGTGGGCCGGCTTTGCCTTTGCTTGAAAGTCGTCCCAGGCGGCACAACCCCGTTTACGCTTCCGGCAGCTTCCATGCCTTGGCCCTGGACCGCGGGCAGGGCCTGCCGGTACCCTGGCAGGCATGAGCGTCATCGACCTGCCCCCGCGCCAGCCCGCCGCCGACCCCCAACATCTGGGGGACGCACCGGCGACCGACCCCAACGTGCTGCAAAGGCGGGCAGCGGACCCCGGCTGTTCCGTCTGGGTCGGTGCCTCCGCCGGCACCGGCAAGACCAAGGTGCTGACCGACCGGGTGCTGCGGCTGATGCTGGCGGGCACGGACCCGTCCCGCATCCTCTGCCTGACTTTCACCAAGGCCGCGGCGGCGGAGATGTCGAACCGCATCGCCGCCCGCCTGTCCAGTTGGGCCGTCGCGGATGAGGACGTGCTGCGCAGCCACCTGCGCGACCTGACCGGTGGGGAACCGTCCCGCGACCAAGTGGTGGCGGCCCGGCGGCTGTTCGCCCGCATGCTGGACGCGCCGGGCGGGATGAAGATCCAGACCATCCACGCCTTCTGCCAGTCGCTGCTGCGCCGCTTCCCCCTGGAGGCCGGGCTGCCCCCCAACTTCGAGGTGATGGACGACCGCACCGCGGACGAGCTGCTGGAGGCCGCCAAGCAGGCGGTGCTGGCGGCGGCAAGGGCGGAGCCGGAAAGCGCCCTGGGCCAAGCCGTCTCCCACCTGGCCGGGGCCGTGTCGGAGGACGAGTTCGGCCGCCTGCTGCTGGACATCACCGCGGAGCGCGGGCGCCTGCGCCGGCTGCTGGAGCGGCATGGCGGGCTGGAGGCGGCGGTGCGTGCCGTCTATGGCTATATGGGCGTGCGGCCCGACGCCACCGAGGCCCACGTGGTGGAAAAGGCCTGCAAGGCCGGCGCCTTCGACGATTCGGGCCTGCGTGCCGCCTGCGCCGCCCTGGCGGCCAGCGGCAAGACCGACGGGGAGCGGGGCATCGCCATCCAGGCCTGGCTGGACCGGGCTGAGAACCGGACGGGCGGCTTCCCCGCCTATGGCCTGCTGTTCCTGACCAAGGACGGGGAGGTGCGCAAGAGCCTGCTGGGCAAGAAGGCCGCCGAGTCGAACCCCGCCGCCCTGGAGGCCTTGCAGCGGGAGGCGGAGCGCATCATCCGGGTTATGGAGGAGGTGAAGTGCGTCACCGTCGCGCGCAGCACCGCCAGCCTGCTGACCCTGGCCGACTCCATGCTGGGCACCTACCAGCGGCTGAAGGATGCCAAGGCGCTGCTGGACTTCGACGACCTGATCGCCACCGCCGGGGCCCTGCTGGCGGGGGATGGCCAGGCCTGCGCCTGGGTGCTGTTCAAGCTGGACGGCGGCCTGGACCACATCCTGGTGGATGAGGCCCAGGACACCAACCCGGAGCAGTGGGCCGTGGTCCAGGCCATCGCGGAGGAGTTCTTCGCCGGGCTGGGCCGGGCAGAGGGCAAGGCCCGCACCCTGTTCGTGGTGGGCGACGACAAGCAGTCCATCTTCAGCTTCCAGCGGGCCGACCCGGCGGAATTCGCCCGCATGCGCGGCCATTTCGAGACGCGGGTGAAGGCCGCGGAGTCCCAGTGGGCCGGCATCGACTTGCAGATCAGCTTCCGCTCCGTCCGCGCCGTGCTGGCGGCGGTGGACGCGGTGTTCGAGCTGCCCGCCGCCCGGGACGGCGTGGTGGCCCCGGACAAGGCGGTGCGGCACATGCCCTTCCGCCGGGGCATGGCGGGCCGCGTGGAGGTCTGGCCGCCGGTGACCCCGGGCGACAGCCCCGACCCGGACCCCTGGAGCCTGCCGCTGACCCCGGAAACGGCGGAGAAGCCGCTGGCGCGCCTCGCCACCGTCATAGCCGCCCAGGTCCGGCACTGGCTGGACAGCGGGGAGGTACTGGAGGCCCGTGGGCGAAAGGTGCGGCCGGGCGACATCATGGTGCTGGTCCGCCGCCGCAACGCCTTCGTGCAGCACCTGGTACGGGCGCTGAAGGACCGGGGCGTGCCGGTGGCCGGCGTGGACCGCATGGTGCTGACCGAGCAGCTGGCGGTCATGGACCTGATGGCCCTGGGCGGCTTCCTGCTGTTGCCGGAGGACGACCTGACCCTGGCAACGGTGTTGAAGTCACCCCTGGTCGGGCTGACGGAGGAGCAGCTCTTCACCCTGGCCCATGGCCGCCCTGGCAGCCTGTGGGCGGCCCTGTCGGTGAAGGCGCAGCAGGACCCGGCCTATGAGCCGGCGCAGCGCTGGCTGCATGGCCTGTTGGCGGAGACGGATTTCCACGCTCCGTTCGAGCTGTTCGCCGGGGTGCTGTCCCGCCCCTGTCCGGCTGATCCGACGCTGGAGGAGGGGGGCTCCGGCCGCCGGGCCATCCTGGCGCGGCTGGGCTCGGAGGCGGTGGACCCGCTGGACGAGTTCCTGTCCGCCGCCCTGCTGTTCGAGCGGGAGCATGTGCCCAGCCTGCAAGGCTTCCTGCACTGGCTGGAACAGTCCCAGGCGGAGGTGAAGCGCGAGCTGGACACGGGCGGCGGCCCCGGCGGGGGCCGGGTGCGGATCATGACCGTGCACGGCTCCAAGGGCTTGCAGGCCCCCATCGTCATCATGCCGGACACGCTGGGCATGCCGGACCAGAGCCCGCGCATCCTGTGGCCCGACGGCACGGACGGGCGCGACGTGCCCCTGTTCGCCCCCCGCCGCACGCTGGAGGACGCGGCCTGCCGCACGGCCCGCGCCGCCGCCGACCAACGGCGCGACCAGGAATACCGCCGCCTGCTGTACGTGGCCCTGACCCGGGCGGAGGACCGGCTGGTGGTCTGCGGCTATGAGGGGTCGCGGAAAGGCCCCGACGGGTCCTGGTACCGGCTGGTGGAGCAGGCGCTGGCCACGGTGGCGGACCCGCGGGACTATGACTTCACCCCCCTGACCCCGGCGGGCTGGCAGGGGCAAGGGCTGCACCTGTGGGAGCCGCAGGTGGTCCCGGCCAGGACGGACGAGCTTGGCGAGGAGGAAGGCGCCGTGACGGCGGAGCTGGAGCCCTGGGTGCGGGCCCCGGCGCCGGAGGAGCCCAGCCCCAGCCGGCCGCTGACCCCCTCCCGCCCCGACGGGGTGGAACCGGCCGTGCGCTCCCCCCTGGGCATGGAGGATGGGCGCCGCTTCAAGCGCGGCACCCTGATCCACAAGCTGTTGCAGGTGCTGCCGGACATGGAGCCCGCCCGGCGGCGGGAGGCGGCGCTGGCCTGGCTGTCCCGCCCCACCCACGGGCTGGAGGAGGGCCAGCGGGAGGAGATCGCGGGGGAGGCCATCCGGGTGCTGGACGACCCGCATTTCGCCCCCCTGTTCGGCCCGGGCAGCCGGGCGGAGGTGCCCCTTGTCGGGTTGGTGGGCAGCGGCAGCCGCAAGGCCCTGTCCGGCCAGATCGACCGGCTGTGCGTGACCGACGATGCCGTCTGGATCGTGGATTACAAGACCAACCGCCCCCCGCCCACGCGGGAGGAGGACGTGCCGGCCGTCTACCTGGCCCAGATGGCCGCCTACCGGGCGGCGCTGCGCCAGGTCTATCCGGGGAAGCAGGTCCGCTGCGTCCTGCTCTGGACCGACGGCCCGTTCACCTTGGAACTGTCGCCCACGCGGTTGGACGAATACGATCCTGCCTAGGGATGCGTGTGGTCACCCCGGCCCGGGGCAAGCCTGGGGCGATCTACCGTTCCCCGCCGTCCCGCATGGCGACCATGGCCTGGAGCAGGGCCAGTTGTTCTTCCTGGCGTCTCAGCAGGTGCGACAGGTTCTCGTCCCTCAGGCGGTCCAGCTTCTCATGCAGCGCCATGATCTCCAGCTCCGCCTTCAGGTTGACCTCATAGTCGTGGGCGGCCTGGAGCCGGTCCTTCGCCGCCTGACGATTCTGGCTCATCATGATGATGGGGGCCTGGACGGCGGCCAACATGGACAGCAGCAGGTTCAGGAAGATGTAGGGATAGGGGTCCCAGGCCAGCCGCCAGCCGGCCAGCAGGGCGCTGTTCAGGCCGGCCCAGGCCAGCAGGAACAGGCCGAAGCCGATGACGAAGCCCCAGGACCCGCCGACGGCGGCGACCTTGTCGGCCAGCCGCTCCCCCAGGGTCTGGCCCTCCTCATAGGCCTGCGTGGCGTTGCGGCTGATGGCCCGGCGCTTGGCGATGCGGGCCAGGACGCGCCTTTCCCGGTCCGTCAGGCCCTGTTCCCCCTCCAGCAGGATCTGTTCCGCCAGGGTCCGGATATCCGCGTCCATGATCACTCCCGTTGCCGCCGCCCCGCGCCAGATTATGCCGGGCGCGGGGCGACGGGGAGGGGGCGCCGTGGCGTCAGGCCTTCCTCACCGGCAGGGCCACGAAGGCGGTGTTGGAGCCGCGGCGGAGCTGGAGCAGGGCGTTCTTGCGGCCCGCCTTCTCCGCCGCCTCCACCTGGCGGCTGACGTCGGCGGGGGCGGCCACGGGCTCGTTGTTGACGGTCAGGATCACGTCACCGGGGCGGACATTCTCCACCTCCTCCGCCACGTCCACCACCACCACGCCGCTGATGCCCGGGTCCAGGTCAAGGCGGCGGCGCCAGGTGTCGTCCAGCCGGGCCAGCTTCAGGCCGGCCGCGGCCTCCGCCTGGCCGGCCTGCGGGCCCGCCTGGGCCAAGGCGGGGGCGGACCGGCGGGCATCGGGCGACTCGCCCACCTTCACGGGGACGCGCGTCTCCTTCCCGTCGCGCCAGACGGTCAGGCCCACCTCCGTGCCGGGGGTGACGCCGGCCACGGCGCGGGCCAGGTCGCGCGTCTCCTTCACCGGCTTGGACGCGGCGCCGACCACCACGTCGCCGGGCTTGAGGCCGGCCCCGGCGGCGGGGCTGTCCGGCTGGACGGAGGCGATCAAGGCACCCGCCGCCTCCTTCAGGCCCAGGCTGTCCGCGATCTCCTGGTTCACGGCCTGGAGGGAGACGCCCAGCCAGCCGCGGTCGATGCGGCCGGTGGTCTTCAACTGCTCCACGATGGGCTTGGCCAGGTTGGCCGGGATGGCGAAGCCGATGCCCACCGAGCCGCCGTTGGGGCTGAAGATCAGGGTGTTGATGCCCACCACCTCCCCCTTGGCATTGAAGGTGGGGCCGCCGGAATTGCCACGGTTGATGGCGGCGTCCAGCTGGATGTAGTCGTCGAATGGGCCGTTGCCCACGTTGCGGCTGCGGGCGGAGACGATGCCCGCCGTCACGGTGCCGCCCAGGCCGAAGGGGTTGCCCACGGCCACCACCACGTCACCCACCCGCACCTTGTCGCTGTCGGCGAAGGGCAGGCTGGGCAGGGGCTTGGGCGCATCCACCTTCAGCACGGCCAGGTCGGTCTTGTCGTCGGTGCCGACGATGGTGGCCTTCAGGTCCTTGCCGTCCTGGAAGGTGACGGTGACCTCGTCCGCGTCCTCCACCACGTGGCGGTTGGTGACGATGAAGCCGGCCGGGTCGAACACGAAGCCGGACCCCAAGGACCGCGCCTGTTCCCGCTGCGGGCCCTGGGGTCCGCGGCGGAACTGGTACTCCGGCGGGCCGAAGCGGCGCAGGAACTCCTCGAACCCGGGGGGCAGGTCCGCCACCTCCCGCCGCTCCCCGCCGCCGCTGGCGGTGATGGTCACCACCGCGGGTGACACCTGCTCCACCAAATCGGCAAAGCCCGAGGCCGGCAGGGCCGTGGGCGGCACATAGGCAGTGGCCTGCGGCACCGCCAGCGCGCCGAACAGCGCGGTCCCGGCCAGCAGGGCCGCGGCGATGCCCCGCCCCCGGCTGCGCGGGCGGGCGGCTTGGGTGCGTGCGTGGCTGCGGTCGGTCATGGGGTCTGGCTCTCCAGCATGTGTCATGGCGGGCATCCGCCCATCACCGCCACTCTGGAAGCAGCAGCCATTCCGCCCGCTGACAGGCGGATGAAATCCCTGTCATCGGCGGGGGAATCGGCGGCAGGCGCGCATGACAGCGATTTCATCTGGCCGCAAGGCGCGGGACAGGGGGGCGAACCTATGTTTCCCCCAAGCCCGCCGGTCACCCCCTTTCCCCCTCGTACCGGTCGGCGGGCCCAGGCAGGGGCCGGGACCCCCATTCACCGGCCCCTGCCGCCCTACCGCCGGGCGCCCTCCCCCATCGGGCACCCGGCGGGTGCGAACCAGTCTCTCTCATTCTCATGACCCTGCCCCCCGGCCGGGCGGTGCCCCAACCGCCCGGCCGGACCTTTTTTATGGGCAGGCAAGGGGTTATGCTGGCGCCATGAAGATCCTGGTCATCGAGGACGACCGCGGCACCGCGGATTACCTGGCCAAGGGCCTGCGTGAGGCGGGCCATGTGGTTGACCATGCCGACAACGGCCGCGACGGGCTGTTCATGGCGGCGTCGGAACCCTATGACGTGCTGGTGGTGGACCGGATGCTGCCGGGCCGCGACGGGCTGTCGGTGCTGGAGGTGCTGCGCGCCACCGGGAACGAGGTGCCCGCCCTGGTGCTGAGCGCGCTGGGCAGCGTGGACGACCGGGTGAAGGGCCTGCGCGCCGGGGCCGACGACTATCTGACCAAGCCCTTCGCCTTCGCCGAGCTGCTGGCCAGGCTGGAGGGGCTGCAACGCCGGGCCAAGGGGGCCGCCGGGCCGGTGACCCGGCTTTCCGTGGCGGACCTGGAAATGGACCTGCTGGCCCGCACCGTGAAGCGCGGCGGCAAGGCGGTGGAGCTGCTGCCGCGGGAGTTCCAGCTGCTGGAGTACCTGATGCGCAACGCCGGCAACGTGGTGACCCGCACCATGCTGCTGGAGAATGTGTGGGACTATCATTTCGACCCGCAGACCAACGTCATCGACGTGCACATCGCCCGGCTGCGGCAGAAGATCGACAAGGACCAGCCCACGCCCCTGATCCACACGGTGCGCGGGGCGGGGTACGTGCTGCGTGCGCCGGATTAGCTTCCACCGCACCACCACCTTCCGGCTGGCGGCCTTCTACCTGGCCCTGTTCACCCTGTCGGTGACGGCGGTGCTGGGGGTGGTCTATTGGTTCACCGCCGGCTTCATCACCCGCCAGACGGAGGAGACTGTCCTGCGCGAGGTGGCGGAACTGCGCGACGCCTGGGACGCGGGCGGGCGGATCGGGCTGCTGCGCGTGGTGTCGGACCGGGCGGGCGACCCGCGCACCGACATGATCTATGCCGTCGCCTCCCCCAACCTGGACATCCTTGCCGGCAACCTGTCCCGCTGGCCGGCGGACAAGGCCGTGGGCGGCTGGACCGCCTTCGAGATCCGGTCCTTGCGCGAACCCGGCCCCCGCCGCCCCGCCGTGGCCGTGGTGCTGGAGCTGGGAAAGACCGGCTGGCTGCTGGTGGGGCATGAGATGACGGAGCGGTACCTGCTGCGCAAGCAGGTGCTGTCCGGCCTGTTCTGGGCCGTGTCCCTGGCCCTGGTGGTGGGGCTGTCGGGGGCCGTGCTGATGGCCCGCCGGGTGGCCTTCCGGATCGAGGGCATCAACCAGGCCGTGGACCGCATCGCCGCGGGGGCTTTCACCGACCGCATGCCCGTCTCCGGCTCGGGCGACGAGATCGACCGGCTGGTGGCCAACATGAACCGCATGCTGGACGAGATCGCCCGGCTGATGCTGTCCATGCGCACGGTCACCGACAACGTGGCCCATGACCTGCGCACGCCCCTGTCGCGCCTGCGCGCCCGGCTGGAGCTGGCGCTGATCGAGCCGGACCTGGCCCCGTCCCAGCGCCAGACGCTGGAGGCGGCCCTGGCGGAGATCGACCGGCTGCTGGGGGTGTTCGGCGCCATCCTGACCATCGCCGCCGCCGAGTCCGGCCGCCAGCGCGCCGACTTCGAGCCGGTGGACCTGTCCGCCCTGGCGGCGGAGGTGGCGGAGCTGTACGAGCCGGTGGCGGAGGAACGCGACCTGCGCCTGACCGTCAGCGGCACGCCGGGCGCCATGGTGCGGGGCAGCCGGCAGTTGCTGGCCCAACTGCTGACCAACCTGGTGGAGAACGCGGTCAAGTACACCCCGGCCGGGGGCAGCGTGGTGGTCCGGGCGGAACGGTCCCCCGCCGGGGCGGTGCTGTCCGTGGCGGATACGGGGCCCGGCATCCCTGCCGACCAGCGCGACCGGGTGCTGGAACGCTTCGTCCGGCTTGAGGAACACCGCGGCACCCCGGGCCACGGCCTGGGCCTGAGCCTGGTCGCCGCCGTGGCCCGCCTGCATGGCGCCGAGCTGCGGCTGGACGACAACGCCCCGGGGCTGAAGGTCAGCCTGCTGTTCCCGGGGGGATGAGGGGGGCCATGCGGCTGGCGTCGGTTAAGCGGGGGCCTGTTTGGGGAAAACGGAATTGAACGGATCAGAACGGATTTGAACGGTAGGGCGGGGGAGCGTCGATTGGGGCTCGGCTAAGCCTGTGGCCAGTTTTTTCCTGCGCCTTCGGCGCATTCGAAATTCGGGTGTCCGAAGCAGGAATCGGCCATCGCCCCGCCACGGCCATCCGTTTCAATCCGTTGTGATCCGTTCCAATCCGTTTTCCCAACACACGTGCCAGCCAGGCAACCAAGCCCCATAGCAGGCCACCGCCCCCGAACGGCTTGACGCCGCCCGCCCTGCCCGCCGACACTGCGCCGCCCACAGGAAGAAGGGGCGGGAGGTTCTACGGATGAAGACGGTTTTCGCCGCGGCGCTGGCCCTGGCCGCGACCCTGGCCCTTTCGGCCTGCGGCAAGGATGAGGGCAAGCAGGCCAACCAGCCGACGGCCCCCGCGGCCGACAATGGCGTGCCCAACCCGCTGCGCGTGGCGACGGAGGGGGCCTATCCCCCGTACAACATGCTGGACAGCGGCGGGAACCTGGTCGGCTTCGAGGTCGACATGATGAAGGAGGTCTGCCGCCGCATCCAGGTGGAGTGCCGGATCACCGCCCAGGCCTGGGACGGCATGATCCCGGCGCTGCAGGCCGGCCGGTTCGACGCCATCGTCGCCGGCATGTCCATCACGGAGGAGCGCAAACAGGCCGTCTCCTTCACCCAAGGCTACGCCTCCACCCCCGCCTACCTGGTCTCCGCCAAGTCCAACCCGTTGCAGGCGGAGCAGTACGGGCTGGAGAAGGTGAATTTGGACGAGGTGGACGCGACCGAGCAGGCGGCCATCGACAAGGTCCGCGCCCAGTTGAAGGGCAAGACGGTGGGCGTGCAGACCGCCACCATCCACGCCAACTTCGCCGACAAGTACCTGGCCGACGTGGTCGACCTGCGCCGCTACGACACGCAGGAGAACCTGGTCCTCGACCTCCAGACCGGGCGCGTGGAGGTGGGCCTTGCCGACGCCGTGGCGTGGGAGCCGTTCCTGGACCGGCCGGAGGGGCAGCAATATGGCTTCTTCGGCCCCGGCTTCGACGGCGGGCTGTTCGGGGCCGGCATGGGCGTCGCCATCGCCAAGGGCCAGGACAAGCTGCTGGACGCGCTGAACGGCGCCATCGCCAGCATGAAGCAGGACGGCACGCTGAAGACCATGGCGGAGCAGTGGTTCGGCTTCGACACCTCGCTCAAGTGACCGTGCCCGTGACCCGCCGGGGGCTGACCCGCTGATGCTGGACCTGTTGCGCTTCGGCTCCCAGGGCTGGGGGGACGAGATGGCCTGGGGCGCCGCCATGACCGTGGCGGTGGCCGTGCTGGCCTATGCCATCGGCCTGGTGCTGGGCTCCCTGACGGCGGCGGCGAAGCTGGCGGGCAACGCGCCCGTACGCGCCCTGGCCGGCACCTACACCACCGTGGTGCGCGGGGTGCCGGCCCTGCTGGTGATCTGGCTGCTGTTCTTCGGTGGCAGCGGGCTGGTCACCTGGGTGGCGGCCGCCTTCGGGTATGGCGGGCGGGTGGAGCTGTCGGCCTTCGCCGTGGGGGTGGTGGCCGTCGGCATCGTCTCCGGCGCCTATGCCGCGGAGGTGATCCGCGGCGCCGTCCAGGCCGTGCCCCGGGGCCAAGTGGAGGCGGCCAAGGCCCTGGGCATGCATACGGGCCTGCGCCTGCGCCGGGTCATCGTGCCCCAGGCCCTGCGCTACGCCCTGCCGGGCCTGGGCAATGTCTGGCAGATGACGCTGAAGGACACTTCCCTCGTCTCCGTCGTCACCTTGGCCGAATTGATGCGCCAGGCCTTCATCGCCAGCGGCAGCACGCGGCAGCCCTTCGTCTTCTATTTGACGGCGGCGCTGGTCTACATGGCCCTGACCACGGCGTCGGAAGCCGGGTTCCGCCTGCTGGAACGGCGGGCCGAGCGCGGCGTGCGCCGGGCCGTGGGCTGAGGGGGGGCGGGGATGGACTTTGACCTCATCGCCCGGTCCCTGCCGCAGCTCTTGTCCGGGGCGGGGCTGACCCTGCAACTGGTGGGCTTGTCGCTGGTGATCGGCCTGGCGCTCGCCCTGCTGGTGGCGCTGGGGCGGCTGTCCACGCTCAAGCCGGTGGCGGCCCTGACGGGGGCCTATGTCTTCCTGTTCCGCTCCACCCCGCTGCTGGTGCAAATCTTCCTGATCTATTACGGGCTGGGCCAGTTCGCGGCGGTGCGGGAAAGCTTCCTGTGGCCGCTGCTGCGGGAACCCTACTGGTGCGCGGTCATCGCGCTGGCCCTGAACACCGCTGCCTACACAGGCGAGATCATCCGCGGCGGCATCCGCTCCGTCCCCTTCGGCCAGGTGGAGGCGGCCCGCGCTCTGGGCATGGGCGGCGCCCTGCTGTACCGCCGCATCATCCTGCCCCAGGCCTTCCGCCAGGCCCTGCCGGCCTATGGCAACGAGGTGATCCAGATGGTGCAGGCCACATCGCTCGCCAGCACCATCACCCTGATGGAACTGACCGGCGTCGCCCGCGCCATCGCGTCGCGCACCTTCCAGCCGGTGGAGGTCTTCGTCATCGCCGGCGCCATCTACCTGGCCCTGAACTTCGTGGTCACCCAGGCCGTGCGGCTGGGCGAGCGGCGGTTGGGGCGGGAGGCGGCGCGGTAGGTGGGGGCGTCGCGCCCGCCGGTGTCAGGCGCCCGTGGGTCTGCTCGCCAGCTTGAACGCGTCGAAGCAGAGCGCCAGCGTCTCCTGGTTGGCGTGCCGGCGGGCCAGTTGGTAGGCGAGTTCCAGCACCTGCTTCACAGGTGCGTTCATCTTCAATGCCATGTTGAAGACCAGAACCAAGGCAATCGCCTCCTGCAACAGGAAGCAATGCTTGGTCTCCGCGTGGTCGGACACGATGTGGACGATTTTGAACCGGGCGAGACGGAACGCCAGCATCCCGGCGAACTTGCTTGCAGACAGACCGGTTGCCTCGCTCTGTCGGCGACGCATCATGGCCTTGTAGTCGAACTCGGCCTCGGCGAGGGCGCGAGCCAGCTCGCTGCCGCTTATGCGGATGGCACGCAGATCAACGCCGAATGTCTCGGCGACCTTTCCGGCCGTCAGGTAGTATTTCCGCGTGATCGCTTCCTTGGCCCGGTCGGAAAGCGCGAAACTCACGTCACCTTGGTCGTTCATTCGCCGAAGGCTTCCCTGGCGGCCTTGCCCAAGGCGTCCACGTCGATAAACTCCCCGCCATCCTGCAACAGATAGTCGCTCAGCTCGGCACCAGACTTGAACCCGTCATTGGCCTGGACGGGAGCTGGAGCCTTCGTCATCGCCACCACTTCGCGCACTGTGCGGTCCAGCAGACCCTGCTCGGTCAGGATTTGGTCGAGGGTCATGAGGCGTTTCGTCGTGGGGTTCAGGAGTGGTGAGCCGCACATGCGAGTCCAGGTTGGCACCTGGTGAATGTCTCACCATGCCTTTCACTATCTAAAGCGGTAGTGTTGGCAAGTCAACCTTGATCGTCCACGCCTCGCCGGGATGCGACATCACCCACCCACCCAGTGCCCCTTGTCGCTGCCGGGCTGCTTGGTCACCACCAGGGCCACCTTGTCGTTCAGCATCTGCAACTGCTTGGCCGCGCGGGTGGGCAGGGGGATGCGGTTGTTGATGCAGAAGAAGATCAGCGCCGCGGCCAGCAGGGCGTTCTCGATCCAGAAAATCTGCCTGGCATGGCCGGCGTCCAGGTCCAGGTGCAGGGCGCAGCGCACCTCCGGCTCCCGCTCGAACTCCAGCCTGACGATGGCGCCGGACGGCAAGGGGTTGGCGGTGCGCTTGTGGTACTCGACCACGGCGCGCACGACCTCGTCATTGCTGAAGATGATGTGGCGGATCTCGGTCGGCATGCGCTCCCCCTCGCACAGGGGTTATAGGCGCAACGCCACCGTCGCGGCAAAGCCGTTCGGATAGGCCAGACAAAAGTCGGGAGGGAAAGTGGTGGAGCCGAGGAGGATCGAACTCCTGACCTCCGCATTGCGAACGCGGCGCTCTCCCAGCTGAGCTACGACCCCACACGCTACCGGGGCCCCTGGGGATGTCGGGCGACCGGAGTGGCGCGGAAAATAGACACGCCGCGCCCCCCTGTCAAGGCGGAGATTCTTTGCCCGTCGCCTTTCCCGGCGGGCCGCCTTCCCCCCTTCCGGTGGGGGCAAGGGGGAAGGTGGGGCAGCGTCCCTGGACAGCGGGGGACGGTGACATTACGTTCCTGTCCGCGGGCCACCGCCAAATGCCAGAAACACCCCCGGGAGAGCCCATGGGACCCCTGCTCACCAGCATCTTCCAGATCCTCTACACGGTGCTGAACCTGTATGTCTGGGTGCTGATCATCTCCGCGGTGTTGAGCTGGCTGATCGCCTTCAACGTCATCAACACCCACAACCGCTTCGTCTATACCGTGTCGGACATCCTGTACCGGTTGACCGAGCCGGTGCTGCGGCCCATCCGGAACGTGCTGCCCAACCTGGGCGGGATCGACGTGTCGCCCATCGTGGTGATCCTGATCATCATGTTCCTGCAAAGCCTGATCGTGAACTACGGCCTGCTCAGCCCCTATTGATGGCGAAGCCGCCGCTGGAGCCCGCCGCCGACGGCGTGCGCCTTTTCCTGAAGGTCACGCCCAAGGCATCCCGTGACCGGGTGCAGGGCGTGGCGGAGGGGGCGGACGGGCGGCAGGTGGTCAAGGTCACGGTCACCGCGGTGCCGGAGGCGGGCAAGGCCAACGCCGCCGTCATCGCCCTGCTGGCCAAGGCCTGGGGTGTGCCGAAAAGCAGCATTGCCGTCGTCGCCGGTGGCACGGACCGGTCAAAGGTATTATTCGTGGACGGGGACCCGCGGGACCTTTCCGCCCGCCTTTCCGCCTGGCTGGCGGGGCTGGGGGACTAGGGGCGCGGGCCGTTCGCAACGGGGCTTGGGGACCGGGTTTCATGTCTGAGGCGCGCATCATCGACGGCAAGGCCTTCGCGGCCGACCTTCGAGGCAAGATTGCGGAGGGGGTGGCGGATGTCCGCGCCCGCCACGCGCTGGTTCCCGGGCTGGCCGTGGTGCTGGTAGGGGAGGACCCGGCCAGCCAGGTCTACGTCCGCAACAAGGGGGAGCAGACCCGGGAAGCCGGCATGCACTCCGTCACCCACCGGCTGCCGGCGGACACCACGCAGGATGCGCTGCTGCGGCTGGTGGACCAGCTGAACCATGACCCCAGCATCCACGGCATCCTGGTGCAGCTGCCCCTGCCTGCGCACATCGACAGCGCCGCCGTGCTGGCCGCCATCGACCCGGCGAAGGACGTGGACGGGTTCCACGTGGTGAACGCGGGCCGCCTGGCCGTGGGCCTGCCCGCCCTGGTGCCCTGCACGCCGCTGGGCTGCCTGATGCTGCTGAAGGACACGGTGGGCAGTCTGCGCGGCCTGCATGCCGTGGTGGTCGGCCGGTCCAACATCGTCGGCAAGCCCATGGCGCAGTTGCTGCTCCAGGCCGATTGCACCGTGACCGTGGCCCACAGCCGCACGGTCGACCTGGCGGAGACCTGCCGCCGCGCGGACATCCTGGTGGCCGCCGTGGGCCGGCCGGAGATGGTGCGCGGCGACTGGATTAAGGAAGGGGCCGTGGTCATCGACGTGGGCATCAACCGCGTGCCCGCCCGCGACCCCGCGGCGGCTGCCGCGGGCAAGACCCGGCTGGTGGGCGACGTGGCCTTCGAGGAGGCCAAGGCATTCGCCGGGGCCATCACCCCGGTGCCGGGCGGGGTGGGCCCCATGACCATCGCCTGCCTGCTGCTGAATACCCTGACGGCGGCCTGCCGCAGCCGCGGGCTGGAACTGCCGCCCATGGTCACCACGGCCCGCGGGACGCCCGTTTGATCACGGCCTATGTCCGACAGGGCGACCGGCTGGCCGCCTTCGCGTTGGAACCCGGCGCGCCCTTGCCGGAGGGCACCCTCTGGCTGGACGTGCTGCGGCCGGCGGAGGCGGAGCGGGGCGTGCTGGGCACCGCGCTCGGCATCGATCTGCCCACCAAGGAGGACATGAGCGAGATTGAGGCCTCCAGCCGCCTGTACCTGGAGGGGGAGGCCGCCTTCCTCACCACCCCCGTCATCAGCCGGGGGGAGACGGGGCGGCTGGACCTCGGCCTGCTGACCTTCATCCTGACGCCGGCCGTGCTGGTCACGGTGCGCCACACGGAGCCGCTCTGGCTCTCCATCTACGCGGCGCGCACCCTGCGCCACCCGAACCTGGCCCCCACCCCGGTGGACGCCATGCTGGGCCTGCTGGAAGCGGTGGTGGACCGGGCGGCGGACGTGCTGGAGATGGTGGGCACCGACCTGGATCACCTCTCCACCCAGATCTTCGCCGAGGCGACGGAGGTGGAGGCCGGCGTGCTGGAGGCCGGGCGCCGCGGCGACAAGCGGCGCCAGGTGGTGCGCAAGGCCAAGCGAAGGAAGGCCCAGTCGGACCAGCTCCGCAGCGTCATCACCGCCGTGGGCCGGGCGGGCGACCTGGTGCAGAAGGTGCGGGACTGCCTGGCCGGGCTGGAACGGCTCTGCGCCTTCGCCACCACCGTGGCGGGGCCGCGCATGGCCAAGGAACAGAAGGTCCGGCTGAAGACCCTGGCCCGCGACGTCCATTCCCTGGTGGAGCATGCGGGCTTCCAGGCCATGCAGGGCAGCTTCCTGCTGGATGCCACGCTGGGCCTGATCAACATCCAGCAGACCACCATCATCAAGATCTTCTCGGTGGCCGCCGTCGCCTTCCTGCCGCCCACCCTGGTGGCCAGCCTGTACGGCATGAACTTCCACCACATGCCGGAACTGGACTGGCAGTTGGGCTACCCGCTGGCCCTGCTGCTGATGGTCGTCGCCGCGGTGGTGCCGCTGCTGTACTTCAAGAAACGTGGTTGGTTGTGATTCGTAGGTCGGATTAGCGGCGAAGCCGCGTAATCCGACGTCACCCTTGCCAGCCGTCGGATTACGCTCCGCTAATCCGACCTACTTCAACCCCTCCACCCGCAGCACCACGAACTCCGTGTCGTCGGCCCGGTCCAGGAAGCGGCCGGCGGAGAAGGGGAAGTTGTTGTCGTTGGCCACCAGGACGCGCCCGTCGGGCAGCAGGGCCGCGCTCTCGATGGTGACGAAGGGCATGCCGTAACGGCCCTCGGCCCCGCCCTGCTTCGCCAAGCCCTTGGGGTCGGCGATGGCCAGCAGGTCGATGTAGCCCTCCTTGGCCACCGCGGCACCGGCGGCCCCTTCCGGTGGGCGGGTGACCAGGTAGAGTCGCTTGAACCGGGCCGGGCGCTCGAAGCAGGTGGGGCCGGGCTGGCCGGCGGGGCAGGCGCGGGCGGCATCCCCCTCCCCACTGTCCCGTTCAAGCACCAGGGCGCGGCGCTCGTCCACCCAGGTGGCCTCCGCCACCGTGTTCCCGTCGGCTTCCAGCGGGTAGGTCCAGCCCTCGCCCGTCCAGCGCTTGTCCACCGTGTCATAGACCATCCAGCGCAGCCGCGGCTTGCCGTCGGCCCAGCGCTCCGCCGTGCCTTCCTTCCAGACCGGTCCCTCCATCAAGGCATAGAGCTTGCGCCCGTCGGGGCCCGCCATCAGCGACTCGAACCCGCGGGACCGGCCCACCTCGAAGGCCAGGGGCTGGTCGGGGGTGCCGGGCAGGCGCAAGGCCGGGTGGTCCGGGGACCGGACGGGCTTGCCGTCCACCTCCGTCTCCACCGGCTCCTGCAACCGCCCCTGCCGGTCGAAGCGCAGCAGGAAGGGGCCGAACTCGTCCGACACCCAGAACCCGTCCGGCGTGACCACCAGGCTTTCCGGGTCTATGTCGGCGCCGGTCAGGTACCGGCGCTCCGTCCCCTCCAGCGTGATCGGCCAGGGGAAGCGGCGGTCCGGGTCGGACAGCCACAGGGTCTCCACCCGCTCCGCCTTGCCGCCGCCGAAGTCCAGCCGGAACCGGTGCAGCCCCAGCAGCGCGTCGGCGGAGTTGCCCTTGGCCCCATAGCCATTGTCCGCCAGGCCCCACACCGTCCCGTCCGCCGCGGCGCGGAGGGAGGACACGCCCTGCACCGGCTGTCCCTTCACCGGCAGGTCGATGCCCGTGGGCCGGCCGGATGGGCCGGGGCTGGTGCGGCCCTGGATCTTGCCGGGCTCATCCACCCGCCTGCCGCCGGGACCGGTGAACTTGCCCGACAGGGCCAGGGCGGGGGGCGCGTCCGGCGGCGGAGGCACCAGCGTGTTGGCGGGAAGCACCGCCTGCCCCTCCAAGATGGCGGGCAGCAGGGTGTTGGCATCGGCCAGCGCGGGCGCGGTCCCTAGCGACAAGAGGGCGGCGGCAAGTCTCAGGGCGCGCATGGGCGGGGGCTCCGTCTTGCGGGTCGGGGCCGCAGTGTGACGGACACGCGGCACCCCTCCAACCCTTTCCCCAACCGGCGATGGCCCTGGGGTGTTGCCGCGGGCCGTGGCTCGGGCATGATGGGCCCCGGATGATCGGGAGCAAGAAGCATGGTCGGCACCATCTGGGGCCTGGCGCTGGCGGGGGCGTTCCTGCTGGCCAGCCATTTCGGCATTTCCAGCACAAGGCTGCGCCCGGCCGTGGTGGACCGGCTGGGGGAGGGGCCGTATCGCGGCCTCTATTCCCTGGTGGCGGCCGGCGCCTTCGCCTGGTTCGTCTGGGCCTATGAGACGGCACCCTATGCCCCGGTCTGGGACTGGCAACCCTGGCAGGCCTGGGTGCCGGCGGTGCTGATGCCCTTGGCCCTGCTGCTGGTGGTGGGCGGCCTGACCACCCGCAACCCCACCTCCGTCGGCCAGGAAAAGGCCCTGACCTCGGCCGAGCCCGCACAGGGCGTGCTGCGCATCACCCGCCACCCCTTCCTGTGGGGCGTGGGGCTGTGGGCCCTGTCGCACCTGGTGCCCAATGGCGATCTGGGCGGCCTGCTGTTCTTCGGCACCCTGGCCGCCCTGGGCATCGTCGGCGCCCTGTTGCTGGACGCCAAGAAACGGGCCGGCGGTGGGCTGGACTGGGAACGGTTCGAGCTGACCACCGGCTTCGTCCCCTTCAGCGCCATCCTGGCCGGCAAGCAGAGCCTGGCCCGGGCGGCGGGGGAGTTCGGCCTGTGGCGGCTGGTCGTGGTCGTGGTGCTCTACGGCGCCCTGCTGCACCTGCACCCCTGGCTGTTCGGCGTGCCGGCGATCCCGGGGTGAAACAGGATTTGGGAGTTGACATTAGAGAAATGTTTATGGTTTGTTCGGCGCTTGCCGATTGCATTTAGAATGGAGTCTCGCAGTGTTTATGGCTAATCAAATTAGATCTGACACAATTAAAAATTTGAAACCGGGAACTGTTTTTGCAAAAAGAGTGTCTTCGGGATTTAAACTGTTCATGAGAGCTGTCGAAATTGGCGAGGAAGGAACTGAGACACATTGCATAATCATGTTAGACGGGGAGATGTCTAATGGGAATCAATATTTCCCACTCAGCCAAACGAGAAATGATCCAGTCATATATTATCCAGATGCGTTTATTGAATTCTCGGTATTTGGTGAAAAATGGAAAATGGCAACAGATAGCTTTAGATACTCCTTTGACGTGATTTTGAGTGACGGGAGTGCGTATTTTGTTTTTGGTTATGGAATGGGCGAGATCGGTCATTTGAATATCAGCACTGGAGTTATTGATTTTTCGGAAAAGATCATTGCCAATGTCACGAGGGAATACAAAATTCTGAGCCAAAACCCGGGTGATGCCGAGCCAACGATTCTATTCGAACGGAAAGATCAATGATTCCTAGTCTGAATCATGGTGCCGCGGGGCTTAATCTCCGTGCCACCGACAAATGTCCCCCGATCCATCCCGGCGAAATCCTAGCTGATGATCTTGAAGCCATAGGCATGAGTGCCTGGAAGTTCGCGGGGCACATCGGCGTGCCCCCAACAGCCATCTCGGGCCTCCTCAAAGGCAAACGCCGGGTGGATGGAGCCATGGCCCTCCGCCTCGGCCGCGTCTTCGGGACCAGCTCCGAATACTGGGAACGGCTCCAGGCCAACTATGAGCGCAAGGTCGCGCTGGCGGAACTGGGGCCGAAGCTGGACGCGATCACGCCGTTGGTGGACAGTCCCGCCGCCTGATCCCATCGCCCGGCTTCCTTCCCCGCGGCCTTCCTGCCATGCTCCCGGCAAAACACCGGGAGGATTGAGGTTATGGCGGAGAGCGCTGCCGATTACGCGCCCACGGCCCGCGGCACCAACCTGTTCGAGACGGACACCAACCTGATCCGCCTGCTGGAACGGCGGGCGCCGGAGGTGCTGGAGCGGCATGAGGAGCGGCTGGCCGACTTCGGTGCCTGGGCCGGCGGGCCCCTGGACGCCCAGGCCGAATACACAGACCGCTTCGCGAACCCGAAGCTGGACCCCTACGGCCCAAATGGCGAGCGGACGGGCCGCGTCGTTTTCAACAGCGACTACCTGGCCTGCCATGCGGAGGCGTACCGGCGCGGCGCCGTCGGGCTTCCTTACCTGCCCGGGGGCGACGGCAGCCACCTGCCCTGCTTCACCATGGGCTATTTGCTGTCCCACAGCGACATCGCGATCCACTGCCCGGTGACCATGACCGGGGCGGTGGCCTATGTGCTGGACAGGCTGGCCCCCAACGACGTCCGCGCCCGCTACCTGCCCGAGCTGACCCGCATGGACGGCAAGGCCCTGTCTGGCGGCACCTGGGCGACCGAACTCCACGGCGGCTCCGACGTGGGCGCCACGACGACGACGGCCGAGCGGCGCAATGACGGCTTCCGCCTGCACGGGCTGAAGTGGTTCACCAGCAACGCCGGCTCCGGCCTGGCCCTTGCCACGGCGCGGCCGGAAGGTGGGGATGGCGGCGGGCGGGGCCTGGGCTGCTATCTGGTGCCCAGCCATTTGGACGACGGCACCCCCAACCATTACCGTCCCCGCCGACTGAAGGAGAAGGCGGGCACCCGCGGCCTCGCTACGGCCGAGCTGGACCTGAACGGCGCCTGGTGCGTGGAGGTGGCGGGGGCGCCCGACGGGCTGAAGGTGATGATGGCGGCGCTGGAGTACAGCCGCATCCACAATGCCGTGGGCAGTGCGGGGATGCACCGCCGCGCCTTCCTGGAATCCGCGGGCTGGGCCACCCACCGGTCCGCCTTCGGCCAGCCCATCCGCCGCTACCCCATGGTGCAGGACCAGCTTCTCGACATGCAGATGGAGCTGGAGGCGGGCACCGCCCTGGCCTTCGAATCGGCCCTGGCTTTCGATGCCAGCCTGTCGGACGAGGGCGCCCATGACTGGCTGCGCCTCGCCACGGCACTGGCCAAGTACCGCACGGCGGAGCAGTGCGTGAAGGCCTGCCGCCAAGCGGTGGAGATCGTCGGCGGCAACGGCTACACGGAGGAATACCCTACCGCGCGCCTGTACCGGGACTGTTTGGTCACCGCCGTGTGGGAAGGCCCGGCCAACATCCAGGCGCTGGAACTGCTGCGCCTCGTGGCCGGCAAGCGGGCGGGGGACCAAGTGTTCCTGGCCCGCGTCGGCACAATCCTGTCCGACCTGCCCCCGGCCGCCCAGGAGCCGGCGGCGGAAGATGTCTCCGCGATCCTGGAAGGGGCGGTGGAGGAATGCAGGGCGGCGCTTTCCTACCTGCGCCAGCGCCCGGAGGAAGGGCCGCGCCATGGCCGCCGCCTGCTGGACCTGATGGCCGACACCCTGGCCGCGGCGCTGCTGTGTGAGGAGGCGGTGTACGACCTTGCCCTGGGTGACCGGCGCAAATGGCTGGTGGCCAGCCGCTTCACCCGCAAGGTGCTGGGCCGCGCCGACCCGATCACCGCGGACATCGACCCGGCGAACGCCGAGTTCGACGCCGTGCTGGCCTATGAGGCGGTGTGACGGGGGGCCGCGTCCCCCGTCAGCTTGATCCCCCCTGGCGCCTCCCCACATACCCTGCATCGCATCCCGACAAGGTTCCCATGAGCTACCCGCACCAGCCCCACGACCCCATCCAGTGGCACGGCACCACCATCATCTGCGTCCGCAAGGGCGGGCAGGTGGTCATCGCCGGCGACGGCCAGGTCTCCATGGGGCAGACCGTGATGAAGTCCAACGCCAAGAAGGTGCGCCGCCTGGCCGGTGGGTCCGTGATGGCCGGCTTCGCCGGCGCCACCGCCGACGCCTTCGCCCTGTTCGAGCGGCTGGAGGCCAAGCTGGAGCAGCATCCGGGCCAGCTAACCCGCGCGGCGGTGGAGATGGCGAAGGACTGGCGCACCGACCGGTACCTGCGCCGGCTGGAGGCCATGATGGCCGTGGCCGACCGCGACGTCTCCCTGGTCATCACCGGCAACGGCGACGTGCTGGAGCCGGAGGACGGCATCATCGCCATCGGCTCCGGCGGCAACTACGCCCTGGCCGCCGCCCGGGCGCTGGCCGACCGCGAGGACATGGACGCCGAGGCCATCGCCCGCAAGGCCATGAAGATCGCCGCGGACATCTGCGTCTACACGAACAACTCCCTGACGTTGGAAAAGATCTGAGCCCATGACGGCCTTCTCCCCCCGCGAGATCGTCTCCGAACTCGACCGCTTCATCGTCGGCCAGCAGGACGCCAAGCGCGCCGTGGCCATCGCGCTGCGCAACCGCTGGCGCCGGCAGCAGCTCCAGAGCCCCCTGAAGGAGGAGGTGCTGCCCAAGAACATCCTGATGATCGGCCCCACCGGCGTCGGCAAGACGGAGATCGCCCGGCGCCTTGCCAAGCTGGCGGCGGCCCCCTTCCTGAAGGTGGAGGCGACCAAGTTCACCGAGGTCGGCTATGTGGGCCGCGACGTGGAGCAGATCGTCCGCGACCTGGTGGAGATCGCCATCGGCCTGACCAAGGAGAAGCTCCGCAAGGAGGTGGCGGGCAAGGCCGAGCTGCGGGCGGAGGACCGGGTGCTGGACGCCCTGTGCGGCACCGACAGCCGGCCAGAGACGCGGGCCAAGTTCCGCAAGATGCTGCGGGAAGGCACGCTGAACGACAAGGAGATCGAGGTCCAGGTGGCGGACAGCGCCGTGCCTGGGCTGCCGACCTTCGACATACCGGGCATGCCCGGCTCCCAGATGGGCATGGTCAACCTTGGCGACATTTTCGGCAAGGCGCTCGGTGGCGGCCGGACCAAGACACGCCGCATGACCGTGGCGGAGAGCTACGACGTGCTGATGGCGGAGGAGTCGGACAAGCTGCTGGACCAGGAAAAGGTGGTGGCGGAGGCGATCCACACCACCGAGCAGTCCGGCATCGTCTTCCTGGATGAAATCGACAAGATCACCGCCCGCTCGGAGCACCGGGGCGGGGCCGACGTCAGCCGTGAGGGCGTGCAGCGCGACCTGCTCCCCCTGATCGAGGGCACTACGGTCAACACCAAGCATGGCCCGGTGAAGACCGACCACATCCTGTTCATCGCGTCCGGCGCCTTCCACATCGCCAAGCCCAGCGACCTGCTGCCGGAGTTGCAGGGCCGCCTGCCCATCCGGGTCAACCTCCAGCCCCTGACCCGCGACGACTTCCGCCGCATCCTGACGGAGCCGGAGGCGTCGCTGATCAAGCAGTACGTGGCCCTGATGAAGACGGAAGAGGTGGAGCTGGTCTTCACCGACGACAGCATCGACGAGCTGGCCACCCTGGCGGCGGAGATCAACCGGACGGTGGAGAACATCGGCGCCCGCCGCCTGCACACGGTGCTGGAGCGCCTGCTGGAGGAGATCAGCTTCAGCGCCACCGAGAAGGGCGGCCAGACCATCACCATCGACGCGGCCTATGTCCGCGCCCAGCTCCAGGGCCTGGCGCAGAACACCGACCTGAGCAAGTTCATCCTGTAGTGCCGGGCGCCGTCCGTGGGACAAGATTTTCACGGACGGCACGGACATGCCACGGATATCCACGGACGGGAAGAATTGCCTTCGGCATGATGCCGCTCCACCCGAGCGCCGCAGGCAGCCTTATTTTGTCCGTGCTGTCCGTGGAGTGTCCGTGCCGTCCGTGAAAACGGGCCCCACGCCTCACACCCTCGCCTTCACCAGCGCCTCCGGCGTGTCGGTGAACACGCCCGTCACGCCCCAGCCCAGCACTTCCTTGGCCGCCGCCGGGTTGTTGACGGTGTAGGCCAGCACGGGCCGGCCGGTGGCGCGGTACTCGGCGATGGTCTGCGCCGTCTCCCGCCTTGCATTCACGTGGATGGTGGCGGCGCCCAGCGCGTCGGCCTGGGCGGCCCAGTCGGCGGGGCGGCGGTCCACCAGGTAGCCGATGGGCCAGGCGGGCACCACTTGGCGGGCCATGGAGAGTGCTAGCGGGTCGAAGCTGCTGACCAGGGGCGGGGGCCGGTCCTGGGGCCAGATGCCCAGGGCCATGGACAGGGCGATGCCCGCCGTCTCCTCCGCCCGGCCGGGGCAGGGCTTGATCTCTAGGTTGATGCCCAGGCCCAATTCCAGGCACAGCTCCAGCGTCTCCGACAGGGCGGCCACCCGCTCCCCCTTGAAGGCGGGGTGGAACCAGCCGCCGGCATCCAGCTTGCGCAGCTCCTCGAAGCTGCGGGCCGATACGGGGCCCTTGGCGTCCGTGGTGCGGTCCAGCCGGTCGTCATGCATCAGGATCGGCACGCCGTCGGCGGACAGCTTGACGTCCACCTCCACCCAACTGGCGCCCTGGGCCGCCGCCACGCGGATGGAAACCAGCGTGTTCTCCGGCGCGTGCTTGGCGGCACCACGGTGGCCGATGATGCGGGGCAGGGCCAGCTCGGCGGATGGGCCCGGCGCTGATGCCGGCAACGGGGCCGGGGCGCCAGGGGGTGCGTCCGCCGGCGGTGGGGCGGCGCCCGTCTGGCCGGGGGCGCGGGGCTTGGACAGGGCCGGGAGGACCCGGTGCAGGAACCTCACTCCAGCCCCATGCTCTTGGCCATGGTCAGGACCTCCCGGCAGGGCTCCAGCCACATGCGGTACAGGGGGCTGTCCTGGGCCAGCACCTCGGTGGCTTGGCTGCGGGCCGTCTCCAGCTCCTTCTCCACCGCCGCGGGCTCGGGCCCGTTCCGCTGGGCGGCCTGGAAGGCGACGGAGCGGTAGGCGCGGGCGCGACCCTCGATGTTGGGGGCCGTGTCCGGCTCCACCCGCTTGGCATGCTGGGCCAGGGCCTCATGCAGCCCGCCGCAACGGGCGGCAGAGATGCTCAACAGCTTCCACTGGGCCGGGGGCACGTCGGGCAGGACGTTGTCCGAGGGGGCCGGTTGGGCCTGGGCTTGGGCCAGGGCGGGCAGCGGGGTGAAGGCAAGCAGGCAGGCGGTCACGAGGGCAGTGCGTCGCATCGGGTGTCCTGGATGCTGCGGGTCCACAGGATTAAGGACCATACCCGAGGGAGGGGCAAAGGGCGATAGGGGGTGCGCAGCCTATCCGGTCGGGTGGGGGCGCCTGTGCCGGCAAGCGTCGGCCGGACGGGGGCGTGTTCCCGACACGGGGTGCCAAACGGGAACTGCCACAGGATAGGGAAAGGGTTACTGCACCTTGCCCGTCTGCAAGGTACCGGTGACGCTGCCGCCGTCGGCGATGGCGATGCGGCCATAGCGGATGGTGCCGTCCACCTGGCCGGTCTCTCCCACGGACAGGGTGCCGGTGATCTCCAGCGTGCCGGTGGCGCGGCCGTTGACGCGCATGGTCTCCACCTTGGCGGTGCCCTCGAAGTGGCCGCCCTCGGCGATCTCCAGGATCTTGATCTCGGTCAGGGTCACGTCCACCAGCCGGCCGGCCACATGCAGCGTGTGGCAATGGCTGATCTTCGCCCCCTCGATCCGCGCCTCGGTGGAGATGGTGGTGATGCCGCCGGTGGAGGGGCCGGTGCTCACGGACTCTGCCGCACCGTTCAGGCCGGGGCGCTGGAAGGACCGCGGATCCAGGATGTCGCTCATCGGTACACGCTCTCCCCCTCGGCGCCGGCTCCCGACCGGGCCTCCCTCGTCAGGGTGATAGTGATACGGCGAACGGGTTAAATCCGCAACGCCTGTTGCCCCTTCCGGGGGCGGATGTCACGGAACCGGGGGAGCGTGGCGGTTCCCCGGATCTGGCTTCCGGTTCTTGGAAGCCCGGTCCGGCGACGACGGCCGCCGCGCGGGCCCCCCTCGCGCAAAGCATGGGCGCCCGGCGCTTGAGGGAACTGCCTAGGACCCCAGGGCACGGGTGCGTTGCGGTCCCCCGCGTTGACAGGGGGCGCCGCAGCGCACAATCTCCGTCCTTTCCTGCGGATTTTCGAAGGATTTGCGCCGCGGGAACAGGCTTTTGAAGGAGTACGGTCCGGTGATCCCTGTCGTGATGCCCACCTATGCCCGCATCGACGTGGTGTTCGAGCGGGGCGAAGGCGCGTATCTGTGGGATACCACGGGCCGACGATTCCTGGACTTCACCAGCGGCATCGCGGTGAACGCCCTCGGCCACGCGCATCCTTACCTGGTGCAGAAGCTGACCGAGCAGGCGCACAAGCTCTGGCACACCAGCAACCTGTTCCGGGTGGCGGGGCAGGAAAGCCTGGCCAAGCGGCTGACGGAGCTGACCTTCGCCGACACGGTGTTCTTCACCAACTCGGGCGTGGAAGCGTGGGAATGCGCGGTCAAGGTGGTGCGCAAGTACCAGCATGACACCGGCCATCCGGAGAAGACCCGCTTCATCGTCGCCGGCGGCGCCTTCCACGGGCGCAGCACCACGGCCATCGCTGCCGCCAAGTCGGAAAAGATGGTGGGCGGCTTCGGCCCCCTGCTGGACGCCTTCGACCAGGTGGCGTTCGACAATCTGAATGAGCTGCGCGCCGCCATCACGCCCCAGACCGCCGCCATCATGGTGGAGCCCATCCTGGGCGAGGGCGGCATCCGCCCGGCCAGCGTGGAATATTTGCGCGCCCTGCGGGAGACGGCGGACGAGTTCGGCCTGTTGCTGGTGTTCGATGAGATCCAGTCGGGCGTGGGCCGCACCGGCAGGCTGTTCGCCCATGAATGGGCAGGCATCACCCCAGACGTGATGCCCATCGCCAAGGGCATCGGCGGCGGCTTCCCCGTAGGCGCCTGCCTGGCGACGGAGAAGGCGGCCGTGGGCATGGTCCCCGGCACCCATGGCAGCACCTTCGGCGGCAACCCCCTGGCCATGGCCGTGGGCAACGCCGTGCTGGACGTGGTCACCGCCCCCGGCTTCCTGGAGCAGGTGCAGGCCACCGGCGCCAAGCTGGAGGCAGCGCTGAAGGGGCTGGTGGAACGGCACCCGGGCGTGCTGGCGGAGGCCCGCGGCAAGGGCCTGATGCTGGGGCTGAAGTGCGTCACCCCCAACGCGGAGCTGGTGACCCGGCTGCGCGACAACGGCCTGCTGGTGGTCGCCGCCGCCGACAACGTCATCCGCGTCCTGCCGCCCCTGACCATCGGCGACGCGGAGATCGCGGAGGCCGTCTCCATCATCGACAAGACCTGCCGGGAGGTGCTGGCATGAGCCCGGCAAAGAAGGTTCGCCATTTCCTGGACATCCACCAGCATGACACCGCGGCCCTCCGCGGCATGCTGGACCACGCGGCGGTGCTGAAGCGGTCGAAGGGCCACGCGAAGCCCTTCGCCGGCAAGACCCTGGCCCTGATCTTCGAGAAGCCCAGCACCCGCACCCGGGTCAGCTTCGAGGTGGGCATGCGCCAGCTGGGCGGGGAGGTGGTCACCCTCACCGGCAAGGAGATCCAGCTCGGCCATGGGGAGACCATCGCCGACACGGGCCGCGTGCTGTCGCGCTTCGTGGACGTGATCATGCTGCGCACGGACGACGAGGCGAAGCTGCACGAGCTGGCGTCCTGCGCCACGGTGCCGGTGATCAACGGCCTGACGGATGTCAGCCACCCCTGCCAGATCATGGCCGACATCCTGACCTTCGAGGAGCGGAAGGGCTCCATCGAGGGCAAGGTGGTCTGCTGGTCCGGCGACGCCAACAATGTCTGCCAGAGCTGGATCCACGCGGCGGTGCGCTTCGACTTCGAGCTGCGCATCGCCTGCCCGGACGAGCTGCGCCCCACCGACGCGACCCTGGACTGGGTCCGGGCGGAGGGCAAGGGCAAGGTCATCGTCTCCACCGACGCCGCCGCCATGGCCAGGGGCGCGGACGCCATCGTGACCGACACCTGGGTCAGCATGCACCACGCGGACGGGGAGCGGCGGCACAACCTGCTGAAACCCTACCAGGTCAACGAACAGTTGATGGCATTGGCGAAACCAGACGCCATATTCATGCACTGTCTCCCCGCCCACCGCGGCGAGGAGGTCTCTGCCTGTGTCATGGACGGGCCCCAGTCGGTCATCTGGGACGAGGCGGAGAACCGGATGCACGCCCAGAAGGGCATTTTGAGCTGGTGCCTGAATACATGACCAAGAGCAACGGAGCGGCGGGCGCCCCCCGCCGCGACACCGATCCCGTCATCGCCAACGTCGACGTCGTCCTCCCCTTCCAGCTTGAACAGTCCGGCTTCCGCGGCCGGCTGGTCCGGCTCGGGCCGGGGCTGGACGAGATCCTGAACCGCCATGCCTACCCGGCGCCGGTGGCCCAGCTGCTGGCGGAGACCATCGTGCACGCGGCTGCCCTGGCCGCGAACCTGAAGTATGACGGCATCTTCACCCTCCAGACCAAGGGCGACGGGCCGGTGGCCTATACGGTGGCGGACGTGACCAGCGTCGGCGACCTGCGCGGCTATGCCCGGTTCGACGGCGACCGGTTGACGGAGCAGCAGTCCCACAAGGGCTTCCTGCCGGACCTGGGCTCCCTCCTGGGCAGCGGCTACTTGGCCTTCACCGTGGACCAGGGGGAGCACACCGAGCGCTACCAGGGCATCGTGGAGCTGCGCGGCAGCGGCCTGTCCGACGCGGTGCGCCACTATTTCCGCCAGTCGGAACAGGTGGCCACGGGCATCAAGGCCATGGCCGGCAAGGATGCGGACGGCAAGTGGGTCGGCGGCGCCGTCCTGCTGCAGGCCCTGCCGCCCGACGACGTGGCCCTGGCCGCCGACCACCAGGCCGGCAGCCGGGAAGAGGACTGGAACCGCGCCATGATCCTGCTGGACACGGTGACGGAGAAGGAACTGCTGGACAGGACCCTGCCCGCCGACGTGCTGGCCTACCGCCTGTTCCATGAGGAAGGGCTGCGCCTGTTCGACCGGCGGGAACTGCGCCCGGGCTGCCGCTGCTCCCGCGAGCGGGTGGTGAACGCGCTCCAGTCCATCCGGCGGGAGGAGCTGGACGACATGCGCGTGGACGGCAAGGTCGTGGTCACCTGCGAGTTCTGCAACAGCGCCTACGCCTTCGACGACGCGGACCTGGACACGGTCTATGGCGGTGCGGCGTTCTGATATCGCGACTTTCGAATTCGAAAGTAGGTCGGATTAGCAGCCCCCCGGCCGCGTAATCCGACGGCGATTCCTGTTGGTCGTCGGATTACGCTACGCTAATCCGACCTACGATGGGAGCTTGACGGGCCATGGACACGATCACTGACGCGCGGCGGCAGGCCGGGATGGAGTTGCAGGCCCTGGCGGAGGAGTTCGAGGGCAGCGACGAATCCGCCTTCCGCCGTTCCCGCATCGCCTGCTGGGTGGTGACGGCCGCGGCCGGCCTGATCGCCCTGGTCTTCCTGCTGGCGGCGGCGGATTGGCGCTATGTGCTGCTGCTGTGGTTCACCGTCAGCGCCCTGTCCTGGCTGACCTACTTCCTGTCCGTCCGCCGCCAGCGGGCCCAGACCGCCCGGCTGCGGGACATGGCGAACCGCTGGCTGGGCGTGAAGCCGGTGGTCTGAGGCGAGGCGTCCCCCATGCTACATGAGCACAATCAGGGGGTGATGCGGAAATGCCAGCCCCGTCTGCAAAGGATTTGTTGAGACAGTTTCTCAAGCGTTGGAAAGTTGCCAACCCGAACCGTCCCCCGTATCGTCCCGTTCGGAAACTTGGCCGCCACCTTTTCGGATAATGCGCGGCCGGGTCTCCCAACCAGGGGTCCGTCCGGCCTGTCACAGGGCCGCGGACAGGGGCGCGGCCAACCGTTTCGTCCCCACAAATCCTGAATACACAGGGATGATCGGCAGCCGGCGTCATCGTTCGAACCAAAATCGGAACGGGGTCGCCTCATGAGTATGGGTACGGGTTCGCTGGCCAGGCTTCTGCTGGCCGGCAGCGCAGTGGTGGGCCTGACGGCCGCCACCACGTCCGCCGCGCACGCGCAGCAGCCGACGCAACAGGCGGCCGTGCTGGAAGAGATCATCGTCACCGCCACCAAACGGGCGGAAAACCTGCAGGAGGTGCCGGTATCCGTCGGCACCGTCGCCCCGGACAAGCTGGAAGCGGTCATGTCCGCCGGCGTGGACCTGCTGGCCCTGTCGGGCTCTGTCCCCAGCCTCTACGCGGAGTCCACCTTCGCCCGCACCTTCCCGCGCTTCTACATCCGCGGCCTGGGCAACAGCGACTTCGACCTGAACTCCACCCAGCCGGTGGGCGTGGTGCTGGACGAGGTAGTGCAGGAAAACCCGCTGCTGCGCGGCTTCCCGCTGTTCGACATCGCCCGGGTAGAGGTGCTGCGCGGGCCCCAGGGCACCCTGTTCGGCCGCAACACCCCGGCGGGCACCATCAGCTTCATCTCAAACAAGCCGTCGGAGAAGACGGAGGCCTACTTCAACGCCTCCTACGGCAAGTACAACACGCTGGAGACGGAGGGCGCGGTGGGCGGAGCCGTGATCGACGGCGTGCTGTCCGCCCGCCTGTCCCTGCTGTATGAGCGCCGGGACGACTTCGTGGACAACACCTTCACCGGCGAGGACGACGCGCTGGGCGGCTACAACGAGGCGGCGGCCCGGCTACAGTTCCTGTACGACAAGGGCGGCCCGCTGACGGCCCTGTTCAACGTCCATGCCCGCGACCTGGACGGCACGGCCCGTATCTTCCGCGCCAACATCATCCAGCGCGGCAGCAACGACCTGGTGCCCGGCTTCCGGCGGAACCAGGTGTTCCAGAACGGCCAGAACGACCTGGACGTCAGCAGCCGCGGCGGCAGCCTGCGGGTGGAGTATGATCTCGGCTCCGTCCTGCTGACCTCCATCACCGGGTACGAGACGGTGGAGGTCTATACCCGCGGCGACATCGACGGCGGCGTCTCCGGCACCGGGCCGGGCTTCATCCCGTTCGACAGCGAGACAGCGGACGAGATCCCCGACCACGCGCAATGGACACAGGAAGTCCGCCTGACCAGCCAGGGCAGTGGCCCGTTCCGTTGGCAGGCCGGCGTCTTTTATTTCAACGAGGACGTGGACGCTCGCGGCTATTCCTATGGCAACCCCACGGACCCGCGCGGGATCAGCCATTTCATCGACAGCAACCAGGAATCCACCAGCTGGGCTGTGTTCGGCCAAGCCAACTATGACATCACCGACCAGCTCACCCTCACGGGCGGCCTGCGGTACAATGATGACGAGAAGGACTACACCGTGTCCCGCACGGTGCGGCCGGGGGCCTTCGTCCCGGCCTCGGGCCCGGTGGGGACCCGGACCGGCGCCGCCTCCGTCTCCGGTGACCGCATCACCTGGGACGTCAGCCTGACCTACAAGGCGACGGACGACATCAACCTGTTCGGCCGCGTCGCCAGCGGCTACCGGGCGCCGTCCATCTCCGGCCGCGTGCTGTTCCCGGCCAACCTCACCGGCGGGGCCAGCCTGAACTCCGACATCAGCACGGCGTCGGCGGAAAAGATCATGTCCTATGAGGCGGGCGTGAAGTCCGACCTCTGGGGGAACAAGGCCCGCCTGAACCTCACCGGCTTCTATTCGGACATCAAGGACCAGCAGTTCGTCGCGGTAGGCGGGGCCACCAACGTGACCCGGCTGCTGAACGCCGACAAGGGCATCGCCTATGGCTTCGAAGCGGAGCTGGAGCTGCTGCCCGTCGACAACCTGCTGCTGACCGGCGGCCTATCCTACAACTACACGGAGATCGACGATCCCAACCTGCCGGTGGCGCCGTGCGGCGGCGGGTGCACCGTGACCGATCCCCTGTTTTCCGCCACCAGCACCAACGTGCGCATCGACGGCAACCCGTTCCCCAACGCGCCCAAGTGGCTGTTCACCGCCACGGCCCGCTATTCCATCCCCTTGGGCACGGGCGAGGCTTACATCTTCACGGACTGGAACTACCGCTCCAAGGTCAACTTCTTCCTGTACGAGTCGCGGGAGTTCCAGAGCGACAGCAAGATCGAGGGCGGCCTGAAGATCGGCTACCTGTCGGAGGGCGAGCGGTTCGGCTTCGCCGTGTTCGGCCGCAACATCACCAACGCCAAGGAACTGGAAGGCGCCATCGACTTCAACAACCTGACCGGCATCGTGACCGAGGCCCCGTTCTATGGGGTCGAGGTGACGGCGAAGTTCTGACGCCTGGTAGGTCGGATTAGGAGCCGCGAGGCTCCGTAATCCGACGCCGGCGGCCGCAAGGCCGTCGGATTACGCGCCGCCCGGCGCTAATCCGACCTACGAATCTGGAGGATGCGCATGCCCTGGACACGCTGGGCTAGCCGGTTCCGCGTCTGGTGGTCGGCACGGCCGGCCCACGGCCCCGCGGCCGTCGGGCTGGCGGAGTGCGGCGCGCCCCTGTTCGACCCCCCGCGCCGATGAGGGACGGGGAGAGCCCTGGCCTTCCCGGTCCCACCCGGTTGCAACGGGTGGACGGTGCCGCCCGCATCGCGTTCAAGGCGGCGCCGGGCGGGGCCACCGTCCTGGACGACCTCTACCAGCGCGCGCCGGCGCGGGTGCTGTTCCCCGACGTGGATGCGGGCGAGCCGCCCCAGGCCGTGCTGCTGACCACCAGCGGCGGCCTGACCGGGGGCGACCGCCTGTCCATCGACGCCGCCGTGGGCCCGGGCGGGGCGGCCATCTTCGCCACCCAGGCGGCGGAGAAGCTGTACAAGGCGCGGGATGGGGAGGGGGACACCCACGTCTCCGTCACGGTCACCGTCGGCCCCGGCGCCTGGGGAGAGTGGCTGGCGCAGGAGACGATCCTGTTCGACGGCGCCCGCCTGCGCCGCTCCCTCACCGCCGACCTCGCCCCCGACGCCCGGCTGCTGGCGACGGAGAGCGTGGTGCTGGGCCGCGCCATGCATGGGGAAAGCCTGCGGACGGGGTTCCTGCACGATTCCTGGCGGGTCAGGCGCGGTGGACGGCTGGTCTGGGCGGACGCGCTCTGCCTGTCCGGCGACATCCCCGGCCTGCTGGCCCAACCCTTCGGCTTCGGTGGGGCCATCGCCTGCGGCACCCTGCTCTATGCCGGGCCGGACGCGGCGGCCCACCTGGACAGGGCGCGGGACCTGCTGGCACCCTGCCTGGGCAATGACCTGAGGGGTGGGGCCACCTGCCTGGACGGGCTGCTCATCATCCGGCTGCTGGCGGACAGCGCCATCGCCCTGCGCCGGGGCACCATGGCCGTCGCGTCGGGCCTGCGCGCCGCGGCCGGGGGCCTGCCGGCCCGGCTGCCTCGGGTCTGGACCTGTTAGGGGGGACTGAATTGAACCTGACCCCCCGCGAGAAGGACAAGCTGCTGGTGGCCATGGCCGCCATGGTGGCGCGGCGGCGCCTGGAACGGGGCGTGAAGCTGAACCACCCGGAGGCGGTGGCCCTGATCACCGACACGGTGGTGGAGGGCGCGCGGGATGGGCGCAGCGTGGCGGACCTGATGCAGGCGGGGGCGCAGGTGCTGACCCGCGACCAGGTGATGGAGGGGGTGGCGGAGATAATCCACGAAATCCAGGTGGAAGCCACCTTCCCCGACGGGACCAAGCTGGTCACCGTCCACCAGCCGATCCGCTGAGGGAGGGCGCCATGATCCCGGGCGAAATCATCACCGAAGACGGCGACATCACCCTCAACGCCGACCGGCAGGCCATCACCCTTACCGTCGCCAACACCGGCGACCGGCCGGTGCAGGTGGGCAGCCACTACCATTTCTTCGAGGTCAACCCGGCCCTGTCCTTCGACCGGGCCGCCGCCCGGGGCATGCGCCTGGACATCCCCGCCGGCACCGCCATCCGGTTCGAGCCGGGGCAGGAGCGCAGCGTCCAGCTGATCCCCTATGCCGGGTCCCGCCGCGTCATCGGCTTCCGCGGCGCGGTCATGGGCGACCTGGACACGAAAGGACCCTGAGCCATGCCGGTCAGCATCAGCCGCCGCGCCTATGCCGGCATGTACGGCCCCACCGTGGGCGACCGCATCCGCCTGGCCGACACCGACCTGCTGATAAGGGTGGAGAAGGACTTCACCGTGTATGGGGAGGAGGTGAAGTTCGGCGGCGGCAAGGTGATCCGCGACGGCATGGGGCAGGGCCAGCTCTCAAGGGCGGAGGGCACGCCGGACACGGTCATCACGAACGCGGTGATCCTGGACCATTGGGGCATCGTGAAGGCCGACCTCGCGATCACGGGCGGCCGGATCAGCGCCATCGGCAAGGCCGGCAACCCCGACACCCAGCCCGGCGTCACCATCCCCATCGGCCCAGGGACGGAGATCATCGCGGGGGAGGGGCGCATCCTCACCGCCGGCGGCATCGACGCCCACATCCACTTCATCTGCCCCCAGCAGATCGAGGAGGCGCTGAACGCCGGCATCACCACCATGCTGGGCGGCGGCACCGGCCCGGCCCACGGCACGCTCGCCACCACCTGCACCCCCGGGCCTTGGCACTTAGGAAAACTGCTCCAGGCGGCCGAGGCCTGGCCCATGAACATCGGCCTGTTCGGCAAGGGCAACGCCAGCCAGCCCAAGGCGCTGGAGGAGATGGTGCTGGCCGGCGCCTGCGGGCTGAAGCTGCATGAGGATTGGGGCACCACCCCGGCTGCCATCGATTGCTGCCTGTCCGTGGCGGACGCCCTGGACATCCAGGTGACGCTCCACACCGACACCCTGAATGAGAGCGGCTTCGTGGAGAGCACGATATCCGCCTTCAAGGGCCGCACCATCCACGCCTTCCATACCGAAGGGGCGGGCGGCGGCCACGCGCCGGACATCATCAAGGTGGCGGGCCTGCCCAACGTGCTGCCCAGCAGCACCAACCCCACCCGGCCCTACACGGTGAACACCCTGGATGAGCACCTGGACATGCTCATGGTGTGCCACCACCTGGACCCCCGCATCGCGGAGGACGTGGCCTTTGCCGAGAGCCGCATCCGCAAGGAGACCATCGCGGCGGAGGACATCCTCCACGACCTCGGCGCCTTCTCCATGATGTCCAGCGACAGCCAGGCCATGGGCAGGGTGGGGGAGACGGTGATCCGCTGCTGGCAGACCGCCCACAAGATGAAGGTGCAGCGCGGCCCCCTGGGTCAGGACGACAGCACCGCCGACAACTTCCGCGCCCGCCGCTACATCGCCAAATACACCATCAACCCCGCGATATCCCACGGCATCAGCCACCACGTAGGCAGCGTGGAGGTGGGCAAGCTGGCCGACCTGGTCCTCTGGTCCCCCGCCTTCTTCGCCGTGAAGCCGGACATGGTCATCAAGGGCGGCATGATCGCCGCCGCCCCCATGGGCGACCCCAACGCCAGCATCCCCACCCCCCAACCCGTCCACTACCGCCCCATGTTCGGCGCCTACGGCCGCGCCAACCTGGAAACATCGCTGCTCTTCGTCTCCCAAGCGTCGATCACCGAGGGTATTGGCCTGAGGTTGGGCCTCACCCGCCCCCTGGTGGCAGTGCAGAACACCCGCGGCGGCATCGGCAAGCACAGCATGGTCCTGAACGACGCGACCCCGGACATCGAGGTGGACCCGGAGACCTATGAGGTGAGGGCGGACGGGGAACTCCTGACCTGCGAGCCGGCCAAGGTGCTGCCGCTGGCGCAGCGGTATTTCCTATTTTGAGGCACGGTTTCGGTCATCTTTTGATGTAGTTATTGATGCCTACTAGCGGGGCCAACCATGCGAACGACCGTGACAATCGATGACGAGTTGTTGGCGAAGGCCAAGCGGTATGTCGACATCCAGGAAACCTCGGCCCTGTTGAACAAGGCTCTGAAGACGCTTGTCGAATTGGAGGCGTCCCGTCGACTGGCCCGGCTGGGAGGCAGTGATCCGGACCTTGTGGTCCCACCGAGACGTCGGCCGGATGATGACGAATGATCCTGGTCGACACGAACATCTGGGTGGACCATTTCCGAGACACCGACCCGTTGCTGGACTGCCTGCTCGGTAAGGGGATGGTGGGGACACACCCCTTCATCCTGGGTGAACTCGCCATGGGGAACTTCCGACGGCGTGCCACCATCTTCGATGAGTTGTCCAACCTTCCGGACGTGCGCGTCTGCCCGGACGAGGAGGTCATGGAGTTTATCGAGACCAGAAATCTCTTCGGTCGCGGGCTCCGTTTTGTCGACGCCCATATCCTGGCTGCCGTCAAACTCTGGCCTGGGACGTCGTTGTGGACACGGGATCGAAGGCTGCGCATGGCTGCAGAAGAACTTGGCGTCGCAGCCAAGGTGCTGAACTGATGACCACCCTTCCCCGCGCGACCGACATCCTCCCCGCCGGCTCCTGGGACCCGGGTACCGCCGCCGACCGGATCACCCTGGACTACGACTCCCGCCACCGCCGCCGGTTCCGGCTACGGGCGGCGTCTGGGTTGGAGTTCCTGTTGGACCTGCCGCGGGCGACGGCCTTGCGGCAGGGGGATGGGCTGCGGCTGGAGGATGGGCGGGTGGTGCTGGTGCAGGCGGCACCGGAGCCGCTGGTGGAGGTGACGGCGCGGGATGCCGCCACGCTGGTGCGGCTGGCGTGGCACCTGGGCAACCGGCATCTGCCGGCGCAGTTCGACGGGGACCGCATCCTGATCCGGGACGACCATGTGATCGTGCTGATGCTGCATGGGCTGGGGGCGATCGTCCGCCCGGTGCGCGCGCCCTTCGACCCGGAATCCGGCGCCTATGCCGGGGGCGGGCACCACCACCACGGCCATGGGCACGACCACTCCCATGGCCCCTGACGGCGCCCTTTACCGCCTGCTGGCATGGACCTCCCCCTCCTACCCGGTGGGGGCGTTCAGCTACAGCCACGGGCTGGAATGGGCCGTGGAAAGCGGGCAGGTGAGGGACGCGGCGGGCCTCGTGGACTATGTCGCCGCGGTGCTGGGGCGGGGCGGGGCCTGGGTGGACGCGGTGCTGTTCGCCGCCACCTGGCGGGCCGCGGCCAACCCGGGGGCGCTGGACGAGCTGGCCGACCTCGCCGCCGCCTTCCGCGCCTCCTCGGAGACGGCGTTGGAGGCGCGGCAGCAGGGGCAGGCGTTCCTGACCGTCACCGCGAAGGCCTGGCCGCATCCCTGGCTGGACGCCTTCGCCAAGCGCCGCGCGGGCTTACCCGTCGCCCACTGCACCGCCATGGCCCTGGCCTGCGCCGCCCATGGGGTGCCGCTGGAGCCGGCGCTCCATGCGTACCTGCACGGGGTCTCGGCCAATTTGGTCTCAGCCGGGGTGCGGCTGGTGCCGTTGGGGCAGACGGACGGGCAGATCGCCACCGCCCGCCTCGCCCCCGTGGTCGCCGCCGTCACGGAACGGGCCCTGGCCGCGGACATCGCCGACCTGGGCACGGCGGCGCCCGGCCTGGAACTCTGCTCCCTCGCCCACGAAACCCAGTATACGAGGCTGTTCCGCTCATGACCGCATCCCCTGGAAACGGCCCCCTGCGGGTGGGCATCGGCGGGCCCGTCGGGTCTGGCAAGACGGCGCTGACCGACCGTCTCTGCAAGCTGCTGCGCGGCCCCTATGACGTGGCCGCCATCACCAACGACATCTACACCAAGGAGGACGCGGAGTTCCTGACCCGCTCCGGTGCCCTGGTGCCCGACAGGATCATGGGCGTGGAGACCGGCGGCTGCCCGCACACCGCGATCCGGGAGGACGCGAGCATCAACCTGGCCGCCGTGGACCAGATGAGCGCCCGCTTCCCCGGGCTGGAACTGATCTTCATCGAGAGCGGCGGCGACAACCTTGCCGCCACCTTCAGCCCGGAGCTGGCGGACATCACCATCTACGTCATCGACGTGTCGGCCGGGGACAAGATCCCCCGCAAGGGCGGCCCCGGCATCACCCGGTCCGACCTGCTGGTGATCAACAAGATCGACCTGGCCCCGCTGGTGGGCGCCTCGCTGGAGGTGATGGACCGGGACGCGCGGAAGATGCGGGGCGAGCGGCCCTTCCTCTTCACCAACCTGAAAGAAAACAAGGGCGTGCATGAGATCGCCCGGTTTATCATCCGCACCGGCGGCCTGCCCGACCGGCCCCTGCCGGAGGTGGTCCCGGCGGCGGTGGGGACGGACTGACGAAGGCGAGGGGAGTGGGGTGCCCGATACCGACGACATGGCGATCTTCGCCCGGGTGGTGGAACTGGGCAGCCTGTCCGCGGCCGGGCGATCCCTGCGCATGTCCCCGGCCCTGGTCAGCAACCGCATCGCCCGGCTGGAGGGACAGTTGGGCGTGCGTCTGCTCAACCGCACCACCCGCCGGGTGGACTGCACGGCGGAGGGCGCCGGCTTCTATGAGCATTGCCGCGGAATCCTGGCCCAGCTTGAGCAGGCCCGCAGCGAGCTGGCGGAGCGCACCACCAAGCCCACCGGCCCCATCAAGGTGACGGTGCCCTGCGGCTTCGGCCGGATGTACGTGGCCCCGGCCATCCCGGCGTTCCTGGAGCGCTTCCCGGACCTTCAGGTGCGCCTGGACCTGACCGACCGGCTGGTGGATTTGATCGAGGAGCAGGTGGATTTGGCCATCCGCATCGCGGCGCTGGAGGACAGCACGGCCATCGCCCGCACCCTGGCCCCCAACCGCCGGGTCATCGTCGGCGCGCCCGCCTACCTGGACCGTCGCGGCCGGCCACGCACGCCAGAGGATCTGTTCGAGCACAACTGCCTGCTCCTGCGCTTCCCCGGCTCCCAGCAATACCGCTGGACCCTGGGCACGCCCGACGGGCCCGTCACCCTGCCCGTGTCCGGCACCATGGATGCCAGCAACGGGGAGGTCCTGCGCGACTGGTGCCTGGCCGGCCACGGCTTGGCGCTGAAATCCCTGTGGGAGGTCTGGCAGGACATCCGCGACGGAAGGCTGGAGGTGGTCCTGCCCGACCACCCGCCCCCCGGCCACTCCATCACCGCCCTATACCCCCACGGCCGTTACCTGCCGGTCCGCGTTCGCGTGCTGATCGACTTCCTGGTGGAGCTGTTCGGGCCGGTGCCGCCGTGGGAGCGGGAATGGGTGCTGCCGGCGGGGGGTGGCTGAGCGTCAACCCTCGTGCCGTTGCGCCAACTGAGCATCCTTTGAGGCGATATTCGCGATGGCCCGGTCCAGGGCATTGACCGCGTCACGGCTGCTCTCAGCATATCGGCGTGCCAACTCGGCAATGATGGGGCGTTTATCGAGTTTCGCGAGGATTGCACGTTCCTGTTGCATGCGGTCCCCCGTCTTATACCAAGCGCATGAGTTTCTGACTCATGCGCTTGGAGGCCGGCGACTGCCGGCCCGCGGGCCCATGCCCGCGTGAGCCAAGCCGCCGGATGGCGGCGCCCGGCGTTTGAGGGGCCGTTGATCGGTCACGATCAACGGCGGCTGGTATTAGACGTGTGTATGATGAGATGTCGGCAATGAGTAACTGTCAACCCACCAGATCCCGCAGCCGCAACAGCGCGATCCGCTCCACCTGGGCCAGGGCGGTGGCGAACTCCGTCTCAGCGTCGTTGTGGATGCGCGCCTCGAAAGCCTCCAGGATCTCGCCCCTGGTCTTCCCCTTCACGGCTAGGATGAAGGGGAAGCCGAACTTGGCGGTGTAGGCCCCGTTCAGTTCGGTGAAGCGGGCGAACTCTGCCGGGCTGCACTTGTCCAGGCCGGCGCTCGCCTGCTCGGCCGAGGACGCGGCGGTCAGTTCCCCCGCCATCGCCAGCCGCCCCGCCAGGTCCGGGTGGGCGCGCAGCAAGGCAAGCTGCCGTTCCCGCGGTGCCGCCCGCACCACGGCGGCCAACGCTTCGTGCAGGCCGTCGGCCGTGTCCCAAGCGCTCCGGTCGCCCCCGCCGGCCAGCGCCCCTTCCGCCACCCAGGGCGAATGTTCGAACACCCCGCCGAAGCGGGCGACGAAGGCGGCATCGTCCATCAGGGAAGGCTTTGTCATCGGGCGGGGCTCCACATCCTGTTGCCCCGATCTTGCTTGGCTTGCCCGGCCCTGTTCATGGCGAAATGCTTGAAAGTCTTTCAGCGGGCAAACCGGTGTGCGTTGCGGAAACGGGCTTGCTACCTTACCGGATCGGGCCGGAACCTGACCGGCAGCGAAGCCCATGACCAGGGAGCGGGGATGAGCGGGGATCGGCGGCTGACCACCCATGTGCTGGACCTGACCCATGGCACGCCCGCGGCGGGCCTGTCCATCACCCTGTTCGCGCTGGAAGGGGGGCGCCGCCGGGTGGCAAGTGCCGTCACCAACGCCGACGGCCGCTGCGACGGGCCTCTGCTGGCGGGCGATGCCTTCGCGTCAGGACTTTACGAGCTGGTCTTCGACGTGGGCCGTTACTTCAGGGACCAAGGCGTGCCGGGCCCCGCCTTCCTGGAGGAGGTGCCCATCCGCTTCGTGGCGGCGGAGGGGCGGCAGCACTACCATGTGCCGCTGCTGGTTTCGCCCTATGGCTATTCCACCTACCGCGGCAGCTAGGGAAGGGGCCGGGCCATGCGGAATGAGGTGCGGTTCCTGCTGGGCGATGAGCCCGTGACCCTCACCGGCGTGGACCCCACCACCACGCTGCTGGACTGGCTGCGTGACCAGCGCCGCCGCACCGGCACCAAGGAAGGCTGCGCGGAGGGCGACTGCGGCGCCTGCACCGTGGCGGTGGGCAAGCCCGTGGACGGCGGGATCGAGTATGAGGCGGTGAACGCCTGCATCCGCTTCCTGCCCACGCTGGACGGCACCCGCGTGCTGACGGTGGAGGATTTGGCCAAGGACGGCACCCTGCACCCGGCCCAGCAGGCCATGGTGGACTGCCATGGCAGCCAGTGCGGCTTCTGCACCCCCGGTTTCGTCATGTCCCTGTGGGTCCTGCACCAAGACGGCCCCGCCTCGCCCCAGCGGGTGGATGATGCCCTGGCCGGTAACCTCTGCCGCTGCACCGGCTACCGTCCCATCGCCGACGCGGCCCAGAAGATGGCGGAGCTGCCGGCCCCGCCACGGGATGAGACGGCGGCCCTGGCCCGGCTCCAAGCCTGGGCGGACGGGCAGACCCTGGACGTCTCCGCCAACGGCCAGCGCTTCGTCGCGCCCACCACCCTGGACGAATTCTGCGACCTGGCCGCCGCCCATCCGGACGCCTGCATCCTGTCCGGCGGCACCGACGTGGGCCTGTGGGTGACCAAGCAGCTCAAGCGCCTGGGCACCGTCATCTACACTGGCAAGGTGGCCGGGCTGGACGCCATCACCGACGCCGGCGACCACCTCCGCATCGGCGCCGCCGTCACCTATACTCAGGCGCAGGATGCCCTCGCCGCCCTCTACCCCGATATGGGGGAGCTGGTGCGCCGCATCGGCGGGCAGCAGGTGCGCAACATGGGGACCATTGGCGGCAACGTCGCCAACGGCTCCCCCATCGGCGACACGCCCCCGGCCCTGATCGCCGCCGGGGCGGGGCTGGAGCTGCGGTTGGGGCGCGGCGTGCGGGTGATCCCGCTTGAACGCTTCTTCCTGGACTACCGGAAGCAGGACCGCTGGCCGGGGGAGGTGGTGACCGCCATCCTGCTGCCGAAGCCTGCCCCGGGCAGCCAGTTCCGCGCCTACAAGGTCTCCAAGCGCTTCGACCAGGACATCTCCGCCGTCTGCGGCGCCTTCTCCATCCAACTTGATGGCGGGGTGGTGCGGGCGGCCCGCCTCGCCTATGGCGGCATGGCCGGGGTGCCGAAGCGGGCGGCGAACGCGGAGGCCGTGCTGGTGGGCCGGCCCTGGGACGAAGCCGCGGTGCGGGACGCCATGGCCGCCCTGGCCCAGGATTTCACCCCCATGTCCGACATGCGCGCCAGCGCCGCCTATCGGGCCAAGGTGGCGGCCAACCTGCTGTACCGCTGCTGGCTGGAGACGGCGGCCGCCCTGCCCATGCGCCTCACGGGGCGGGAGGTGGCGCATGCGTGACGAGCCCAAGCTGCCCGGCAACACCACCCTGGTCCACGAACCCCGCCCCCATGACAGCGCCATCCGCCATGTGACGGGGGAGGCGCTGTATGTGGACGACATCCGGGAACCCGCCGGCCTGCTCCACCTCTGCCTCGGCCTGTCGGAACGGGCGCATGCCAGGGTGTTGTCCCTGGACCTGACCGCGGTGCGCACCCACCCGGGCGTGGTGGCGGTGCTGACGGCGGCGGACGTGCCGGGGGTGAACGACATCTCCTGCATGGGCCGGATGGACGAGCCGCTGTTTGCCGACACCCTGGTTGAGCATGTCGGCCAGCCCCTGTTCGCCGTGGTGGCGGAGACGCGGGACGCCGCCCGCCGCGCCGCCCGGCTGGCCCGGGTGGCGTATGAGGATTTGCCGGCCATCCTGGACATTCCGGCCGCGAAACAGGCCGGTGCCGCCGTCGTCTTCCCGCCCATGACGCTGAGCCGGGGCGACGCCGCTTCCGCCATCGAAACGGCGCCCCATTCCGTAACCGGAACAGTGGTGATGGGCGGGCAGGAGCATTTCTACCTGGAAAGCCAGGTGGCCATGGCCCTGCCGGGGGAGGGGGGGGAGATGATGCTCCACGTCTCCACCCAGCACCCCAGCGAGGTTCAGCATGTGGTCGCCCATCTGCTGGGCCTGCCTACGGCGCTGGTGACGGTGGAGGTCCGCCGCATGGGCGGGGCCTTCGGCGGCAAGGAGACCCAGGCGAACCTGTTCGCCGCCACGGCCGCCCTGGCCGCCCACCTCACCGGCCGCCCGGCCAAGCTTCGCCCCGACCGCGACGACGACATGGTGCTGACCGGCAAGCGCCATGACTTCCAGGTGGACTATCGGGTGGGCTTCGACGGCCAGGGCCGCATTTTGGGCGCCGACTTCCTGTTCGCCGCCCGGGCCGGCTATGCGGCGGACCTGTCCGGCCCCATCACCGACCGGGCCCTGTTCCACTGCGACAACGCCTATTCCTATGGCGCCGTCCACGCCACGTCCTTGGCGCTAAAGACCCACACCCAGTCCAACACCGCCTTCCGCGGCTTCGGCGGGCCCCAGGGAATGGTGGCGGCGGAGCGGGTGGTGGAAGAGGTGGCCTACAGCCTGGGCCTCGACCCGCTGGACGTGCGCAAGGCCAACCTCTACGGCCCCGGCCGGAACGTGACCCCCTACCATCAAGTGGTGGAGGATTGGGACGTGCTGGCGGCCATCATCGACCAGCTCGAATCCGAAAGCGACTACCGCGCCCGCCGGGCCGACATCCGCGCCTGGAATCAGGCCAGCCCCGTGCTGAAGCGCGGCATCGCCCTGACACCCGTCAAGTTCGGCATCAGCTTCACCAACACCGCCTACAACCAGGCCGGCGCCCTGCTGCATGTCTATCGTGACGGGTCCGTCCACCTGAACCATGGCGGGACGGAGATGGGCCAGGGCCTGTTCACCAAGGTGGCCCAGGTGGTGGCGCAGGAGCTGGGCATCGGCCTGGACCGGGTGCGCCTGATGGCCACCAACACGGCGAAGGTGCCGAACACGTCGGCCACCGCCGCCAGCTCCGGCTCCGACCTCAACGGCATGGCGGCCCGTGACGCCGCGCAGACCATCAAGGCCCGCCTCACCGCCTTCGCCGCGGAAAAGTACGGGGTGGATGGGGCAGACGTACGCTTCGCCGACGGGCGCGTACGGGTAGGGGCGGCGGCCGATCTGGCCTTCGCGGAACTGTTGGAACTGGCCTACCAGGCCCGGGTCCAGCTCTCCGCCACCGGCTTCTACAAGACGCCCAAGATCCATTGGGACCGCAAGGCAGGCCGCGGCCGGCCCTTCTACTACTTCGCCTGCGGGGCATCGGTGTCGGAGGTGACCATCGACACGCTGACGGGCGAGTACCGGGTGGATCGGGTGGACATCCTGCACGATGTGGGCCGCAGCCTGAACCCGGCCCTCGACATCGGCCAGGTGGAGGGCGGCTTCGTCCAGGGCATGGGCTGGCTGACGACGGAGGAGCTGTGGTGGGACGCGGCGGGCCGCCTGCGCACCCACAGCCCCAGCACCTACAAGATCCCCGCCTGCTCCGACCGTCCCCGTATCTTCAACGTCAAGCTCCTGGACGGCCACCCGAACCGGGAAGAGACGATCCATCGGTCCAAGGCGGTGGGGGAGCCGCCCCTGATGCTGGCCATCAGCGTGCTGCATGCCCTGTCCGACGCGGTCGCCAGCGTGGCGGACCACAGGCACCCGCCCCGCCTGGACGCCCCAGCCACCCCCGAACGGGTGCTGATGGCGGTGGAGCGGCTGAAGGGGCTGGCATGACGGAACCCCTGTCCCAAACCTTAAGCACTTGGCTCTCCCGCGGAGACGCCGCCGTGCTGGTCCGCGTCGCCGCCGCCAGGGGCTCCACCCCGCGGGAAGCGGGGGCCTGCATGCTGGTGGGCCCTGTCCGCCTCGCCGGCACCATCGGCGGCGGAAGGCTGGAGTGGGAGGCGGTGGGACAGGCACGGCGCATCCTGGCCGGCATCGCCGACCCCGGCCCGCTGGACCTGCCCCTGGGGCCCAAGCTCGGGCAATGCTGCGGCGGCCTGGTCACCCTGACCTTCGAGCAAGCGGATGCGGGCACCGTACGTGCACTGGAGGCTTCGGAGCGTACGGCCGCGCATGCTCTGCCGTCCGTGTACGTCTTCGGCGCCGGCCATGTGGGCAAGGCCCTGGCCACGGCCCTCTCCCCCCTGCCGCTCTGCACCGTCTGGGTGGACAGCCGGGCGGAGGAATTCCCTGACCGCCTGCCTCCCGGCATCGCCAAGCGCTGTGTGCCCGACCCCTTGGCGGAGGTCGCCGCCGCCCCGCCGGGCGCCGCGCTTTTGGTACTGACCCACTGCCACGACCTGGACTTCGCCCTGGCCGGGGCAGCGCTGCGCCGGGGCGACCTCTCCTATGTCGGCCTGATCGGCTCCGCCACCAAGCGGGCCAAATTCCTCCGGGGCTTCCGGGGCGCCGGCGGCACGGCGGAACAGGCGGGCAAGCTGGTCTGCCCCATCGGCGGCGACAGGGTGCGCGACAAGCGCCCCGCCGTCATCGCCGCCCTCGCCGTGGCCGAGGTGCTGACCGCCCTCGCCACCCGCCAGCCCACGGCGGAGGCGCCGGGCCGCACGTGCCTCGCCTGCAAGCCGGGGGAGCGGTGTATGGACGCCGCACCGCCGCAGAAGACGGGTTTTCCCGGCTAGCAAATTCGGGTTAATCCGGCGAGCAAGGCAGCCCGGAGAGACGCGGCTATCCTGTCAGCTTATCCCTACCATCCATATGGCGATTGTCCTACGACCCCGGTCCCGGGCTTGTCCCCTTCGCGTCCGCAAAAATCTTAAGGGCTGTTTTCGCCATGTGGGCAAGGGGGACAGGGCATGCGGCTCGCGAACATGAGGATCTTGGGCAAGCTGATGGTGCTGGTGGGACTGCTGACCGGGGTGACCCTGGTGGTCAGCACCGTCAGCGTCATTGAGTTGGACCAGCTGGGCGACGCCACGGTGGAGGTGGGCACCGTCTCCCGGCTTGCCGTGACGGGGGCACGGGCCAACCAGAATGTCATCGCCATGAACCGGGGGGAATTCCGCGCCGCCGCCGACCCCTCCGCCGACCAGGTGGCGGAAGTCCGCAGGACCATGGACGAACAGCGCAGGGAGTATGAGGACCGGCTTGCCCGCCTGCGCGCCGCCGTTGGCGACGATCCCCAAGCCCGGGCCCTGGTCGCCAAGGTGGAGGCCGCCTATGCCACCTACGGCAAGGAACTGGAGGATACCTTCGCGGTCATCGACCGGGTGGGCGGCCAGGTAACCCTGTCGGACGCCCAGCAGGCCATCCGGGACAGCGCCCTGGCCAGCCGTGCCGCCGCGACCACCCTGCAGGCGGAGATGCGGCAGCTCAACGACCATTTGATCGCCCGGGCGGAACGCACCATGGCAAAGGCGGAAGACACTGTCGGCACGCTCCAGATGGTCATGCTCGCGGTGGCCGGCCTGGGCGTGGTGGGCGGTTTCGCGGCGGGTTACCTGTTGGCCCAATACGGCATCTCCCGCCCCATCGCCCGATCGGTGGATGAGCTGAACCGGCTGGCCTCCGGCGACCTGTCAGTTACCGTCCAAGGCGCCGACCGCGGGGACGAGATCGGGGAGATCGCCCGCGGCCTTGCCGTCTTCCAGGACAACATGCGCCGCACCCGGCAGCTCGAGCAGGAAGCCAAGGAGCAGGAGGCCCGCGCCGCGGCCGAGCGCCGCCAAGCCATGCTGGCCCTGGCCGACCAGTTCGAGGGCTCGGTCAAGGGCGTGGTGCAGGCCGTATCCACCGCTGCCAACCAGTTGCAGGCCAGTGCCCAGAGCATGTCCGCCGTGGCGGAGCAGGCCAACCGCCAGTCCGCCGCCGTGGCCGCCGCCACGGAACAGGCCTCCAGCAACGTCCAGACCGTCGCCAGCGCCGCGGAAGAGCTGTCCGGTTCCATCCAGGAGATCAGCCGGCAGGTCGTGGAGTCCTCCCGCATCTCCCAAGAGGCGGCGGGGGAGGCCCAGCGCACCAACCTGACCGTGGGCGGCCTGTCGGAGGCGGCGGAGCGGATCGGCGAGGTGGTGGGGCTGATCAGCGACATCGCCGCCCAGACCAACCTGCTGGCGCTGAACGCCACCATCGAGGCCGCCCGGGCGGGGGAGGCCGGCAAGGGCTTCGCCGTCGTCGCCAGCGAGGTCAAGCAGCTCGCCAACCAGACCGCCCGGGCGACGGAGCAGATTGCCGCCCAGGTGGCGGGGATTCAGTCCCAGACCGGCGGCGCCGCCGCGGCCATCGGAGGGATCAGCGAGACCATCACCCGGGTGAACGAGATCGCCGCCTCCATCGCCGCCGCCATGGAGGAGCAGACCGCCGCCACACAGGAGATCGGCCGCAACGTCCACCAGGCCGCCAGCGGCACGGCGGAGGTGGCCAGCAACATCGCCGGCGTCAGCCAAGCGGCGGCGGAGGCCGGCAGCGCCGCCGCCCAGGTGCTGGGCGCCGCCACCAGCCTGTCAGGGGAGGCGACCCGGCTGTCGCGTGAGGTGGACGCCTTCATCGCCCGTATCTGGGCGGCCTGAGCGGGATCGGGCGGGGGCAGGGCGCTACCCCATTCCCCCGCACTTCCTTGAAAGTGCTTTAGGCGCCAAGCCCTTCCGCGGGAACACGGCCTGCCCGACACTGGCCCTTCCTCGGACCCCGCCGGGAAGGGCCGCGCATGGAACTGATGTTGTGGGAGTGGTTGGGCACGCTGGTGCGGTGGCTGCACGTCATCGCGGCCATCGCCTGGATCGGCTCCAGCTTCTACTTCATCCACCTGGACCTGTCGTTGCGGAAGCGGGCCGGCCAGGCGGAGGGGGTAATGGGGGAGGCCTGGCAGGTCCATGGCGGCGGCTTCTACCACATGCAGAAATACGGCGTGGCCCCGGCGCGGATGCCGGAGGAGCTGACCTGGTTCAAGTGGGAGGCCTACACCACCTGGCTCAGCGGCTTCGCCCTGCTGGTGGTGGTCTATTACGTGGGCGCCGCCACCTACCTGGTGGACCCGGCCGTTGCCGCCCTGTCGCCGATGCAGGCGGTGGGCCTCAGCGTCGGCGGCATTGTCCTGGGCTGGCTGGCCTATAACGGCCTCTGCCGGTCGCCCCTGGGGAAGAGTGACCTCTGGCTCGGCCTCGCCACCTACGGCTTCCTGGTGCTGGCCGCCTGGGGCTTCGCGCAGCTCTTCTCCGGCCGCGGCGCCTACATGCAGGTGGGGGCCATGGCGGGCACCATGATGGCGGCCAACGTGGCCATGGTCATCATCCCCAACCAGCGCAAGGTGGTCGCCGACCTCCTCAATGGGCGCTGCCCCGACCCGAGCCTGGGCAAGCAGGCCAAGCAGCGGTCCCTGCACAACAACTTCCTGACGCTGCCCGTCGTCTTCCTGATGCTGGGCAACCACATGCCCCTGGCCTTTGGCAGCCCCTACGCCTGGGTCATCGTCGCCCTGGTCCTGCCGGTGGGCGCCGCCATCCGGCACTTCTTCAACAGCTGCCACGCCGGCAAGCCTACCCCATGGTGGACCTGGGGCGTGGCCGCGGCGGGCATGGCCGGCGTCATCGCGCTGAGCATTGCCGGCACCGCACACGCCGCCGAACCGCCGAAGGGCATGACTGCCGAGGGCTTCGCGGCGGTGGAGGAGATCGTGACCACCCGCTGCTCCATGTGCCACGCGGCCCAGCCCGCCTGGGACGGCATCGTCGCCCCGCCCAAGGGCGTGCGGCTGGACAGTGCCGATGCCATCGCCCGGCACCTCATCCAAGTGCGGGTGCAGTCGGCATTGACCCATGCCATGCCCCCCGCCAACGTGACCGAGATGACGGCGGAGGAGCGCGCCATCCTCCGCGCCGCCACCGAAAACCTCCGCCCCGGCTGGTGAGCCATGGCCCCAGACTACCCCCGCGACCTCATCGGCTACGGCCAGCACCCGCCCCACGCCCAATGGCCCGACGGTGCCCGCATCGCCCTCCAGTTCGTCGTGAACTATGAGGAGGGGGGCGAGAACTGCATCCTGCACGGGGATAAGGCGTCGGAGGCCTTCCTGTCAGAGATCGTGGGCGCCCAGGCCCTGCCGGGCGTACGCCACATCAACATGGAAAGCATCTACGACTACGGCGCCCGCGCCGGCTTCTGGCGGCTGCACCGGCTGTTCACGGAGCGGCAGGTCCCGGTGACCGTCTTCGGCATCGCCATGGCCATGGAGCGCAACCCCGAGGCCGTGGAGGCCATGCTGAAGGCGGATTGGGAGATCGCCAGCCACGGCTACCGTTGGATCGACTACCAGTTCATTCCGGAGGAGGTGGAGCGCGAACACATCGCCACCGCCGTGGAGATACAGCGCCGCCTGACCGGGGCGGCGCCCAAGGGCTTCTACCAGGGCCGCTGTTCCCCCAACACGCGGCGCCTGGTGATCGAGCATGGCGGCTTCACCTACGACGCCGACGCCTATGACGATGAGCTGCCCCATTACGTGACCAACGAGGCCGGCCGCATCCTGGTGGTGCCCTACACGCTGGACGCCAACGACATGCGCTTCGCCACGCCGCAGGGCTTCAACAGCGGCGACCAGTTCTATGCCTACCTCAAGGACAGCTTCGACCTGCTGTACGCGGAAGGCGCGAAGGCGCCGAAGATGATGAGCGTCGGCCTGCATTGCCGCCTGGTGGGCCGCCCCGGCCGGGCGGCGGCGCTGGCCCGCTTCCTGGACTATGCCCTGTCCCACGACCGGGTCTGGTTCGCCCGCCGGATCGACATCGCGGAGCATTGGCTGAAAACCCACCCGGCGGAGGGCGCATGACCGCGGCGGTGACGGCGGAGGACGCCGCCCGCCTGATGGCGCGGCTGGACCAGCTCGCCAGCTTCACGGAGGTGCCGGGCCAGCTCACCCGGCCCTACCTGTCCCCCAGCCACCGGGCCGCGGCGGGGCAGGTGGCGGCCTGGATGCGCGACGCGGGCATGAAGGTCAGCCTGGACCCGCTGGCCACCGTGGTGGGCCGGTATGACGGCACGGACCCTGCCGCGCGCACCCTGCTGGTCGGTTCCCACATCGACACGGTGCGGGACGCCGGCAAGTATGACGGGAACCTGGGCGTGCTGCTGGGCATCGGGCTGGTGGAGGCGCTGCACCGGTCCGGCACCCGCCTGCCTTTCGCGGTGGAAATCCTGGCCTTCGGGGATGAGGAAGGGGTGCGCTTCCCCGGCACCCTGCGCGGGTCCGCCGCCGTGGCCGGCACCCTGACCGACGCGCAGTTGGACGTGGCCGACGCCGACGGGGTGACCGTCCGCCAAGCCCTGCGGGAGGTTGGCTGCGACCCCAGCGCCTATCCCACCGCCGCCCGCCGCCGCGACGACCTGCTGGCCTTCCTGGAGGTGCATATCGAGCAGGGCCCGGTGCTGGAGGCGGAGGACCTGCCCGTGGGCATCGTCACCGCCATCGCCGCGGCGAGCCGGTTCGAGGCGACCCTGTCCGGCACCGCCGGCCACGCCGGCACCGTGCCCATGCGCCTGCGCCAGGATGCCCTGGCCGCGGCGGCCGAGTGCGTGCTGGCGGTGGAGCGGATCTGCGCTGCGCGGCATGAGCTGGTGGGCACCGTCGGCCGGATCGAGGCCCTGCCGGGGGCGGTGAACGTGATCCCGGGGCAGGCGCGCTTCAGCCTGGACCTGCGCGGCCCCACCCATGCGGAGCGGGACAGTGCCTGGGGCGTGATCCTGGCGGAGTGGGAGGCCATCTGCCGCCGCCGCGGCACCGCCCTGTCCGTCCGGCAGACCCACGGCCATGACGGCTGCACCTGCGCCCCCTGGCTGATGGACGCCATGGGGGCCGCCATCGCCCGGGCCGGCATCCCGCCCTTCCGCCTGCCCAGCGGGGCCGGCCACGACGCCATGTCCCTGGCCGGCCTGACCGACGTGGCCATGCTGTTCGTCCGCTGCGCCGGCGGTATCAGCCACAACCCCGCCGAAAGCATCACCGAAGGTGACGCGCAGGTGGCCCTATCCGTGATGCTGGACTTGGTCCAGTCCCTGTCCCCCATTCCGCCTGCCCGAGAAACCACATGACTGCCGACGCCATCGCCCGCCTCGACCGCTTCGTGACCGAGCATCTGGACCAGGAGGTGGAGTTCCTTCGCCAAGTGGTGCGGGTGCCCAGCGACAACCCGTCCGGCAACTGCGCCCCCCACGCCGCGGCCACCGTACCCTTGCTGGAAGCGCTGGGCTTCACGGTGGAGCAGCACCCGGTCCCGGCCGACCTGGTGAAGGCCGTGGGCATGGTCAGCGCCACCAACCTCATCGTCCGCCACCGCTTCGGCCCCGGCCCGACCATCGCCCTGAACGCCCATGGCGACGTGGTCCCGCCGGGGGAGGGCTGGACGGTGGACCCCTATGGCGGGGTGGTGCGGGACGACGCCCTCTATGGCCGCGGCGCCGCCGTCTCCAAGTCCGACTTCGCCACCTACGCCTACGCCCTGCTGGCCCTGAAGTCCCTGGGCGAGCCGCTGGCCGGGACGGTGGAACTGCACCTGACCTACGATGAGGAGACGGGTGGGGAGATCGGGCCCAAATGGCTGATCGAGCAGGGCCTAACCAAGCCGGACTTGGCCATCTGCGCCAGCTTCGCCCACAGCGTGGTGGTGGCCCACAATGGCTGCCTGCACCTGGAGGTGAAGGTGCGCGGCAAGATCGCCCACGCGGCCCTGCCCCATACCGGCCGTGACGCGCTGGAGGCGGCGACGGCAATCCTCAACGCCCTCTATGCCTACCGCAAGGGCCTGTCGGCCACGACATCGTCCGTCAACGGCATCACCCACCCGACCCTGGTGGTCGGCCTGATCAAAGGGGGCGTGAACACCAACGTGGTGCCGGACCTGGTCACCCTGCGCCTGGACCGCCGCATGGTGCCGGAGGAAGACGCGGCGAAGGCCGAGCAGGCCCTGCGCGACGTGATCGCCCGGGCCGCCGCCACCCTGCCCGGCATCACGGTGGAGGTGACCCGCGTCCTCCTCGCCAAGCCCCTCGCTCCCCTGCCGGGGTCCGACCGGCTGGCCGGGGTGCTGGCGGTGGAGGCGGAGCGGCTGCTGGGCCACCCCGTGCCCCAGGTGGGCGTCCCCCTCTACACCGACGCCCGCCACTATGCCGAGGCCGGCATCCCCACCGTCCTGTTCGGCGCCGGCCCCAAGACCATCCTGGAAGCCGGCGCCCATGGCGCGGACGAGCATGTCAGGATCAGTGACCTGGAGGCGGCGACCAAGGCCGTGGCCGCGGGGCTGTACCGGCTGATGGCATAGGGGGCGTGACGCGGGGGTAACCCCGAAACAACCCGCCGCCTGCCTTGGGGATAGCTGGGGTGCGGGCGGGGGGCGTGGTTCCCTGGTGGGTGGAGGCGCCAGAACCTCCGCCACCAATGGGAGGATACCCCCTTGACCCAGCCCCTTCCGGTCGGGCGCCGGCGCCTTGCCGCCCTTGCCCTGGCCGCCATCTTGGCGGCGCCCCTGCCGTTCGCCGTACCAGCCACCGCGCAGACCACCGCCACCCTTTCCCCCGCCACCATCACCTGGGACCAGTACGGCGTGCCGCACATCCAGGCGGACACGCTGGAAAGCGCCGTCCGGGCCCTGGGTTATGCCCAGATGGAGGCCCATGCCGAGCTGCTGCTGACCAACGTGGCCCGCGCCCGCGGCCGGGCGGCGGAGTACATCGGCGTCGGCCAGAACGGGGTGAACCTGCAAAGCGACCGCTTCGCCCGCGCCGTGGGCATCCCGGCCCGGGCGGCACAGTGGCTGCAAGAGGGCAGCCCCCGCCAGAACGCCATCCTGGAGGCCTTCGCCCGCGGGGTGAACGAGTATGCGCAAGGGGCCGGCGGGGCCACCATCTCCCCCCTGCTGCGCCAGGTGCTGCCGGTCACGCCGGCGGACCTGCACGGGCTGACCCTCTACAGCATCCACTATACCTTCCTGACGGAGAACGCGAACGTCCCCGGCCAGGTGGCAAGCTGGGAAGGGGGCCAGTCCGCCAGCCTGCCGGCACAGGGGGGTGAGGGGCCGGGCTCCAACGCCTTCGCCCTGGGACCCACCCGCACCCAATCCCGCAACGCCATCCTGATGGGCAACCCGCATTTGCCCTTCGGCTCCGCCGTGCCGGCCCAGGGGCTGGAGCTGTACCAGTGGTTCGAGGCGCACCTGCGGTTCGGCGAGACCAACGCCTATGGCGCCACCTTCATCGGCGCGCCCTTCATCGGAATTGGCTTCAACCAGGACCTGGGCTGGACCCACACCAACAACACCATCGACAACGCCGACCTGTATGAGGTGCAGCTCACGCCCGAGGGCGGCTACGTCTTCGACGGGACTGTCCGCCCGCTGGAGAACATCCGGGTGGAGACGCTGCGGGTCCGCCAGCCCGACGGCACGGTGACGGAGCAGCAGCTCACCCTGGCCGGCACCATCCACGGCCCCCTCGTCTCCCGCCGTGCCGACGGCAAGGCCCTGGCCCTGCGGGTGGCGGGGGTGGAGGAGGAAGGCATCGTCGAGCAGTACTGGGACATGATGCTGGCCGGGAACCTGGAGCAGTTCCAGGCGGCCCAGCGCCGGTTGCAGATGCCCTTCTTCAACGTCATGTACGCCGACCGGTTCGGGGAGATCTTCTACCTGTTCGGCGGGCGCCAGCCCCGGCGGCCCTATGGCACCACCGACGATTGGGACGGCATTATCGACGGTTCCACCAGCGGCACGCTGTGGACCGACATCTTGTCGTTCGAGGAGCTGCCACAGGTGGGCGACCCGCCCTCCGGCGTGCTGCACAACTGCAACGACCCGCCCTGGACCAGCACCTTCCCTCAGGTCATCCGCGCGGAACAGTACCCGGCCTGGGTCTCCCCGGTGGAGATGTTCCCCCGGGCACAGCATTGCGCCCTGGCGCTCCAGTCCCAGCGCCGCTTCACCGCGGACGAGGTTCGTCGGGCCAAGATGTCCGGTCGGATGCTGCTCGCCGACCGGGTGCTGGGCGACCTGACCAAGGCGGGCTACACTTCCGCCGACCCCGCCGCCCGGCGCGGCGCCCGCGTGTTGCAGACTTGGGACCGGGAAACGAGGGCCGACAGCCGCGGCGCCGTGCTGTTCCAGCGCTGGTTCGAGCTGTTCGTGGCCGACCCGGCGGCCCCCCAGGGCACCTGGCGCGGCTATCCCGCCTTCGACGTGCCCTGGGACCCCGACAAACCCCTGACCACCCCCCGCGGCATCCAGGACGAGGGCCGCGCGGCACTTGCCCTGGCCAAGGCGGTACGGGAACTGGAGGCGCAGTACGGCACCCCCTATGTGGCCTGGGGCCAGGTGAACCGCGGCATCCTGTTCGGCCGCGGGCCGGAGTTCTTCCCCACCGGGCCGCTGGCCGACATCGCCGGCAATGGCGGGCCGGGGGATTTGGGCACCCTGCGGGTCGCCTATTTCTCCCCCCTCGGCGACGGGCGAAGCTTCTTCGTGGGCGGGGACAGTTACGTGCAGGTGGTGGAGTTCGCCCCCACCGGACCCAAGGCGCGGACCGCCCTGACCTATGGCAACAGCAGCCGCCCTGGCTCCCCCGACATCACCGACCAGCTCCGCCTGTATGAGCGGCGGGAACTGCGCAAGGTGGCCTTCACGCCGGAGGAGGTGGCCGCCGCAGGGGTGCGGACGGTACAGCTCCCCGCCCTGGCGGACGGGAGCTGAGCGGCATCTAGCAAGGATGGCCCCACCCGGCCAGGCGTCGGCCGGGTGGGGGGTGGGACAAGGGAAAAGGTTGAGGTCGAACGGCATCGCCGCGTCCCCTCCCCCTGAGGGGGAGGGACAGGGAGAGGGGTTGGGCCCTCTCCGAAGATGGAAACCTGCGGCTAGGCTCCTGCTGTCCTGGTCGCGCCACCCCTCTCCCTGTCCCTCGCCCCCTGGGAGAGGGGACGGAACGGCACGGTTCGACTTGTCCCAATATCGAAATCCAGTTTGGCAGCAAGCCTGTTGGCGCTTGCCCGAAGCACGGGTGAAGCGGCAGATTTCCTGGACGAATAACGCCCCCTTCAATCCGGCGGCAGGGTCTGCTCGCTCTTGCCCAGGATCTGCGAACCGGCGCCGCCCTCGGTGGCGTCCTTCTTGTTGGCCTGGGCCTGCTCCGTCTCCCGCCGCTTGGCGGCGTCCCCGCCCATCAGCCGCTCCGCCTCCTCGGCATTGTCCTTGGGGTTGCTCCGCAACGCATCGGCGAAGGGGGATTGGCCCTCGGCGCCGGGCTTGCTGCTGTCCGCTGCCATGATGGTCCTCCGGTGGGTGGTGTCGCACCCCCCAACAGGCGGCGGGGCCTCAGCGTTTCAGCTTGCGCAGCAGGGCGCCCGCGTCTTCCGACATGCCGAAGCGGCGGCACAGCTCCAGGGCCGGGGCCACCTGGCCGGCCATGGCGCGGCGGGCCTGGGGGGCCAGGTCGGCGTTGCGCAGGTAGCGGTCCACCTGTTCCGCCACCTTCTCCCCCAACCGGAACCGGGCGCGGGCGGCGCGGCTGTTCTTCTCGCCCGTGTCGGCCAGGGCCAGCAGCAGCGGCAGCGCCAGGGACAGCCGGGGCAGCAGCCGGGCGGCACGGGCCTGCTTGTCCGGCGGGCCCAGCATCACGTCATGCAGATCGTCCAGGTAGCTGTCGCAGGCCCGTTCCACATGCTCCATCGGCACGCGGCGGGGGATGGCGTCGAACACGCCGCGCACCACGGGCTTGCCGTCCCGCACCGCCGTGAACAGGGGCACCCGGGCCAGCCGCTCGGTCAGGCGGCTCAACCCCGCCAGGGCTTCGGCCATGTCGGACAGGGTTTCCGCCGGCTGGCTGCGGGGCGGCTTGGCCAGCGCCTCCGCCACCTGGCGGGCCAGCCGGTCGCAACGGTGGGCCAGCCATTGCGCCGCCAGGCTGTCCGGCGCCGACAGCGTGTCGAAATGGAAGGGGAAGGCGTCGATCACGTCGATGGGGGCGGCCGTCATCTCGAACAGGTACAGGATGTACAGGTCGAACTGCTCCTCCAGCCGCTCATAGACCACGTACCAGTTGGTGTGCAGCCGCAGGGACTGGACGGTGCTGGGGCCGACCCCGCTGACCTGCTGGAAATAGCGCACATTGGGCATGATCAGCCGGTGCCACTTCAGCACCTGTGCCAGGAAGGCCAGGCAGGGCAGGTCCCCCGGCTGCACCCCCGGCACCGCCTTCAGGTCGGCGTTGTTCAGGAAGAAGGCCGCCAGGTCGCCCACCTGGGTCGCCACCCGGTCCAAGGCCGCCATATCGTCGTCGAACAGGGCCACCAGGTGTCGGCGGCGGAGCTGGTCCACCAGGTCATGGTTCCCCGCCTCCAAGGCCGCCCACAGGGGCGCCAGCACCCGGCGGGGCACGATCCAGGGGGCGGCGGGGTCCGCCAGGGGCCGGTCGGCCAGGAAGCGGTGGGCGGGCAGCCAGGCCAGCCGCTCCACCCCCAGCACCCGCGGCGGCCGCACCTGCCGCAGCCGTGGGCGCAGCACCGACAGCAGCTCGGGCGGGGAGCCTTCCAGCAGCCCCTCGAACTCCAGCGATCGGGCCAGCTTCACTACGTCCGCGTCCGACAGGGCCGCCAGGGCGCGGGCCTGCGCCTCGGCGCTGCTGGCGGTGCGGAAGGCCTCCTGCCGGGCGGGGGACAGGTCGGTCGGGGCGGCGGGCGATCCGGTCATCGGGTCCCAGGGTGGCGGCGATTACATGCATGACTATACAACCGGGCTAAGCCGGCCGGTACCGGAAAGCGGTGCCCGGCGTACCCTTTGGCCGGGTCCGCTCCCGCCCCGGGGCAGGGGTCCACCCTTGCCCCGGGCCGCCGGGGCCGCGTAGGCTGGCCGCCCCGGGGCCCTGGCCCCGCAAGAAGACGGGGGACGGGATGCTGGGACGGCGCGGATTCCTGTGTGCCTGCTGCGGCTTGGCCGGCTACGCCCTGGTGGGCGGCCGGCTGGAGGCGAGGGCAGCCGCCCCCGCAGCCGGGCAGGGGGACGCGGATCTCTACCGCTTCCTGGAAGACAGCTTCCAGGCCGCCGTCGCCCGGTCGCATGAGACGCGCACCTGGCTGGGCCTGCCCGGCGACCATTCCGCCTGGGACGACATCGGCGAGGCGGGCGCCGCCGCGGACGCCGCCTTCGCCGAAGCGCAGCTCACGGCCTTGCGCAAGCACGACCCCGCGGGCCTGTCCGACGCCGCGCGGCTGGACCGGCAGCTTTATGAGCAACGGCTGCTCGGCCAGCTTGAGGCCCATCGCTGGCGGCTGAACTCCTACCCGGTGGAGCATTTCAACGGCCGCCACGGCGCCATCGTGGACCTGCTGAGCGGCACCCACCCCATCCGTGACGCCCGCGACGCCCAGGCCTGGATCACGCGGGTGCGGGCCGTGCCCGGGGCGGTGGACCAGTTGCTGGCCGCGCTCGAGGTGCGCGCCGCCCGGGGCGTGCTGCCGCCGCGCTTTTCCTTGCAGAAGTCCCTGGATGCCGCCCGCAACGTCCTGTCCGGCCGGCCTTTCACGGCGGGGCCGGGGGACAGCGCCCTGCTGGCCGCCTTCGGCCGCAAGCTGGACGCGCTGAAACTGCCGCCGGCGGAATCGGAAGCGCTGATGGCCAAGGCCGCCGCCGCCCTGTCCGACAGCTTCGCTCCCGCCTGGACCCGCCTTGCCGCGGGGCTGGAGGGGCTGGTCGCCCGGGCCACGGACGATGACGGCGTCTGGAAGCTGCCCGACGGGGCCGATTTCTACCGCTACTGCCTGAAGGACCACACCACCCTGGACCTGGACCCGGAGCAGGTCCACGCCCTGGGCCTGTCGGAGGTGAAGCGCATCCAGGCTGACATGGCGGAGATCCAGGCCAAGGTGGGCTTTAAGGGCTCGCTCCAGGATTTCTACCGCTTCCTGCGCACCGACGACCGTTTCTACTACCCGGACACGGATGCGGGCCGCGCCGGCTACATCCGCGATGCCAGCGCCATCCTGGACGGGCTGAAGGCCGTGCTGGACGGCCAGTTCGGCCTGAAGCCCAAGGCCCCGCTGGAGGTGCGCCGCTTCGAGCTGTACCGGGAGGCGAGCGAGACCATCGCCCGCTACGGCCGCCCGGCGGCTGACGGTTCCCGCCCCGGCACCTATTACGTCAACCTGTCCCGCATGCGGGAGATGCCCAAGTACCAGATGGAAGTGCTGGCCTTCCACGAGGGCATCCCCGGCCACCACATGCAGATCGCGCTCGCCCAGGAAATGTCCGGCCAGCCCACCTTCCGCCGGTTCGAGTTCCACACGGCCTATGGCGAGGGCTGGGGCCTGTACAGTGAGCGGCTGCCGAAGGAGCTGGGCTTCTACCAGGACCCCTACAGCGACTATGGCCGCCTGACCTTCGAGCTGTGGCGCGCCGTGCGGCTGGTGGTGGACACCGGCATCCACGCCAAGCGCTGGACCCGGCAGCAGGCCATGGACTATTTCACCGCCAACCTGGCCTTCACGCCAGAGGTGGCAGAGCGGGAGGTGGACCGTTACATCGTCTACCCCGGCCAGGCCTGCGCCTACCATATCGGCCTGCTGGAGATCCTGAAACTGCGGGACCGGGCGCGCGGCGCCCTGGGCCCCCGCTTCACCGCGGCCAGCTTCCACGACGCGGTCCTGGGCAGCGGGTCGGTGCCGCTGCCGGTGCTGGGCCAAGTGGTGGACGCCTGGGTCGCCAAGACGAAAGCCTGAAGGGGAAGGGGATGAGCATGCCCATGATGAACCGCCGCGCCCTGCTGGCCGGGGCCGCGGCCCTGGCGGCCGTTCCCGCCCTGCCGTCCCTGGCCCAGGTGCCCCTGCCGGGGCCGCTGGACCTGACCGCCGCCGCCAAGCCCAAGGACAAGGGCGACGTGGCGGCCCTGGCGGAGTTCTTCGAGCAGGTGTTCGAACAACAGGCGGCCCTGTCGCCGGAGTTCCAGACCCAGCTCGGCCTGAGGACCAACTACGACAAGTGGGACGACCGCTCCCCCGCCTTCCGTGACGCGCGGCTGGCGCGCACCAAGGACGCCCTGGCCCGGTTGCGGGCGGGCTGGGACCCGGCCCGGCTGCCGGAGGCGCACCGGGTCAACTTCCGCATCTTCGAGGCCCAAGCGGAGCGGGAGGTGGAGGAGGGGCGCTGGCGCGACCACGAATACGCCCTGTCGCACCTGTATGGCCGCCACACCGGCGTCCCCAGCTTCCTGATCAACCAGCACCGGGTGGACACCCCCGATGACGCCCGCGCCTATGTGGCCCGGCTGGAAGGCGTGCCACTGGTCCTTGGCCAGGCGGTGGAGCAGGCGCAGCGCAGCGCCGCCAAGGGCATCGTCCCGCCCCGGTTCAGCCTGGAGAAGATGCTGCCCGACGCCCGCGCCGTCGTCACCGGCGCGCCCTTCGACAACGGCCCGGACAGCAGCCTGTGGGCCGACATCAAGAAGAAGGTGGGCGCGCTTCCTGCCGACGAGGCCCAGAAGCAGGCCCTGCTGAAACAGGCGGAATCCGCCCTGACTGGCAAGGTCAAGCCGGCCTACGACCAGCTCATATCCGCCATGGAAGCATTGGCCGCCAAGGCCACGGACGATGACGGCGTCTGGAAGCTGCCGGACGGGGAGGCCTATTACCGCTTCACCGTGCGGGAGGCCACCACCGTGGACATGGCGCCGGAGGAGGTCCACCAGGTGGGCCTGCAAGAGCTGCGCAAGCTGCAGGATGAGATGCGCGGCGTGATGAAGGCGGTGGGCTTCAAGGGGGAGCTGAAGGAATTCTTCAATTATCTGCGCACCGACGACCGCTTCTACTACCCCAACGACGATGCGGGCCGCGCCGCCTACCTCAAGCAGTGCGAGCAGGTGCTGGCCGACTTCCGCCCCAAGCTGGATGAGATGTTCATCACCAAGCCCAAGGCGGAGCTGGTGGTGAAGCGGGTGGAGCCGTTCCGGGAAAAATCCGCCCCGCCGGCCTTCTACAACCGCCCCGCCCTGGACGGGTCGCGGCCCGGCATCTTCTACGCCAACCTCGCCAACATGCGGGAGATGGCCAAGTGGCAGGTGGACGCCATCGTCTACCATGAGGGGCTGCCGGGCCACCACATGCAGATCGCCATCGCCCAGGAACTCCAGGACGTGCCCACCTTCCGCAAGTTCGTCGGCTTCGGCGCCTATTCGGAGGGCTGGGGCCTGTACAGCGAGCGGCTGCCGAAGGAGATCGGCTTCTACAAGGACCCCTACAGCGACTTCGGCCGGCTGAGCCTGCAAGCATGGCGCGCGGTGCGGCTGGTGGTGGACAGCGGCATCCACGCCAAGAAATGGACGCGGGAACAGGCTATCCAGTTCTTCGTGGACAACACCCCCCTGTCGCGGGAGCAGTGCACGCGGGAGATCGACCGCTACATCGTCAACCCCGGCCAGGCCACCAGCTACTTCATCGGCCTGCTGAAGATCCTGGAGCTGCGGGACAAGGCCAGGCAGGCCCTGGGGCCGAAGTTCGACCTGCGCGGCTTCCACGACGCCGTCCTGCGCAGCGGCGCCGTCCCCCTGCCGGTGCTGGGGGAGCAGGTGGAAGGGTGGGTAAGGTCCGTCAAGGCATGACGCTGCTGGATTTAGGTGCCGCCACGACCCTGGCCGCCCGCTTGGTGGCCGAACGGCAGACGGAGCAGACCGGTCCCCTCGTGCTCGGCGACCCGGTCGAGTTCCAGGACGGCTGGCTGTTCCCCTACCAATCGTCCTGGGCCCTGGACGGGGACGAGGAGGCCGAGCTGTCCGGCTTCGGCCCGATCTTCGTGCGCCGCACCGGCACCTGGTTCGAGGTGCCGGCGTATTACGACGTGGGCGAGTTCCTGGGCCGGCTGGGGGTGCGGTGACCGGCGTGGGTCCTTGGTGCTATCGAGGCGGTTGGGCTTGGGGAGGCCTCACGGCCATTGACACGGACGACACGGATGCCGCTGCGCGGCCACGGATGACACGGACGCGCCAACGGTGCCGGTCGTGCGCTGACGGTGCCGTCGGTGCGGCGAAGCCGCAATAAACCTCATGGGGGTGGTAGCCTGCCTACGGCGTACACGAATAGACACGAATGAGCAGGATCGACAGTAATAAAGAAAAATTAGGATAGGTTGCCTGCGGCGCTAAAAAATATCTTTCGTCAGTAATATCTTTATTCGCGTTTATTCGTGTCCATCCTTTTGATTCATGTACGCCGTAGGCCACCCCCGGCTCGAGCACCATCACCTTGTCCGTGTCGTCCGTGGCCGCGCCAGCGGCATCCGTGTCGTCCGTGTCAACGGCCGTAACCCCTCCCCAGGCCCGACCGCCCTCGTCCCGCACCCCAACCTACCGCGTGCGCCACGTCCGCACGGGCCCCGTGTCGATATGCGTGTGGCCGGTGGAGGGGTAGTAGGCGGCGCCGCCGCGTTGCATGGTTTTGGCGATCTCCGCCAGGGCGCCGCCGGGCAGGACGGGGACCTTGAAATCCAGCGCCTTGCCTTGCAGGTGGAAACTCTCCCGCGCCGCGCCGCCGTTCTGCTTGACCAGTTGGGCGTTGCTCTGGGGCGAGCGGTAGCCGGAGGAGACGTGCACCTCCGTCGTGGGCGGCAGGCCGGTGCGGTAGAGCAGGTCGAAGACGAAGTCCAGCAGCAGCGGGTCGATGCCTGCCACCTCCCCGCTGTTCCGGTCGCGCAGCAGCAGGTTCACCTTCTCCAGCGCCCGCTTGTCGTAGCCGCCATTGTGGAAATAGACCACGTCCGCCCGCTCCCCGCTCTGGGGATGCACCAGCACCACCCGGCGCACGTCCGGCAGGGGCGGCAGGTCAGGCGGCGGCCCCTCCTCCGGCACCGGGGCGCGGGCGGCGCAGGCGGCGAGGGCCAGGGGGAACAGCAGGGAAAAGGCGCGGCGGCTGAGGGGCAAGGCGCTCCTCCGGGAAACGGGCAGGGTCCCTTTTAGCACGAAAGGGTTAGGGAACTGCTAGCGGGTGCTTGGCCCGTCGGCTAGGGCGTGTCGGTTTGGGGAAGGGGTTTGCCGTCGGGCACCTTTCCAGCCGCCGTGCGCGCCGTGAAGGGGTATTGGGAACGCAGAGGACGCAGAGGGCCGCAGAGGACACAGAGGGTTTGCGGTACCCTGGAGCATTGCCTTACCGCCAGGAGCATCGTGCCCGATTTGATCCCTTGGGTGGGAACCGCCCGCGTCCCAAGCCGAACCCATCCCTGTCCTCACCGGCCATCCCTCTCATCCCTGTTCTTGTAAGTTCCTCTGTGTCCTCTGCGGCCCTCTGCGTCCTCTGCGTTCCAAGTCAGCACGCCATCCTCTGGCGAACCGCCCAGGACTTTGCCGCGGGTGCTTCCATGAGGGTACGGGTCATCCCCACCGCCGCACCACCACCTTCTCCCCCTCCACCAGCAGGAACAGCACCACCGCCAGCCCGGCCAGCGCCAGCCAGTCCCCCGCGGGGGTGCCCATGGTGCCGAACACGGCCTGCAGCGGCGGGGCGTAGGTGAAGGCGAGCTGGAGGGCCAGGACCAGCGCCACGGCCGCCAGGGTCAGCCGGTTGCCCGCCAGCGTGTCCCGCCGGAAGGCGCTGGCCAGCAGGGAGCGGCAGTTGAACAGGTAGGCCGCCTCGAACAGCACCAGGGCGTTCACCACCAGGGTGCGGGCCTGCTCCACCGGGCGGCCGTCGGCCAGGGCCTGGAAGAAGACCAGGGCGCAACCCGCCACCATCAGCCCGGTGACGAAGCCGATGCGCCAGACCAGGAAGCCGGACAGCAGCGGCACCCGCGGCGGCCGGGGCGGGCGGGCCATCAGGCCCGGGTCCGCGGGGTCGAAGGCGATGGTCAGGGACAGGGTCACGGCCGTGACCAGGTTCACCCACAGCACCTGCAAGGGCGTCACCGGCAGCAGGGTCCCGGCCAGCACCGCCAGCACGATGGTCCCCGCCTGGCCGAAGCTGGTGGGCAACACATAGGTCAGCGCCTTGCGGAGGTTGTCGAAGACCGTCCGCCCCTCCTCCACCGCATGGACGATGGTGGCGAAGTTGTCGTCGGCCAGCACCATGTCGGCGGCCTCCTTCGCCACCTCCGTGCCCTTGGCGCCCATGGCCACGCCCACGTCGGCGGCCTTCAGGGCCGGGGCGTCGTTAACCCCGTCGCCGGTCATGGCGATGATGCCCCCGTCCCGGCGCAGCGCGTCCACCAGCCGGATCTTGTGCTCCGGCGTGGCGCGGGCGAAGACGGCGTTGTCCCGGGCCGCCCGCGCCAAGCCGTCATCGTCCAGCGCGTCCAGCTCGGCCCCGGTCACCACCCCGCCCCGTATGCCTACGGACTCGGCGATGGCCTTGGCAGTGCGGCCATGGTCGCCGGTGATCATCTTCACGGCGATGCCGGCGGCGGCGCACTGGCCCACGGCGCGGCGCGCCTCCTCCCGCGGCGGGTCGATCAGCCCCACCAGCCCCAGCAGCACCAGGCCCCCGTCCAGGTCGCGGACCTCCAGCACCTCCGCCGCGTCCATGGGCTTGTAGGCCACCGCCAGCACCCGCTGCCCCTCCGCCGCCAAGCGCTCCACCCGCGCCGTCCAGGCGGCATGGTCCAGGGGGCGGAGGCCGTCCGGGTGCTCCTCCAGGGCGGCGCGGGCCAGGATCGCCTCCGGCGCGCCCTTCACATAGGCCGTGGACGCCCCGCCCGGCGGCCGGTTCAGGGTGGCCATGAAGGCCCGGTCGCTCTCGAACGGCACGGCGTCCAGCCGCCCGTGCCCGGTGCCCCCGTCCGCCAGGGGCAGCCCCGCCTTGCCGGCGAAGGCCAGCAGCGCCCCGTCCACCGGGTCGCCCTGCACCGTCCAGTCGCCGTCCACCTTCACCAGTTGGGCGTCATTGCACAGCAACCCGGCCCGGGCCAGGTCGGCCAGCAGGGCAGGGGACCCGTCCCCCTCCGCCAGCGCCAGCGCTCCCTCGGGCGCATAGCCCACGCCCTCCGCCCGCCACATCGCGGTGCCGGCCAGGGCGGTGCGGACCGTCATCTCGTTCCGGGTCAAGGTGCCGGTCTTGTCGGTGCAGATGATGCTGACGGCGCCCAGGGTCTCCACCGTCGGCATGTGGCGGATGATGGCCTTGCGCCTTGCCATGCGGGTCACGCCGATGGCCAGGGTCACGGTCAGGATGGCGGGCAGCCCCTCCGGGATGGCGGCCACGGCCAGCCCCACCGCCGCCTGGAACATCTCCGTCGCCGTATAGCCGCGGAACAGCACGCCGACGGCAAAGGTCAGCCCGCCCAGCACCAGGATGGCGGCGGTCAGCCAGCGGCCGAAGCTGCCCACCTGGGCCATCAGCGGCGTCTCCCCGTTGTCCGTCCCGGCCAGCAGGCGGCCGATGCGGCCCAGTTCCGTGGCGTCCCCCGTGGCCGCCACCACCCCCAGCCCGGCCCCGCGGGTCACCAGCGTGCCGGAAAAGGCCACGGAATGCCGGTCGCCCAGGGCGGCGGAGGGGGCGGCTGGGTGGCTGGCCTTGGGGGAGGCGACGCTTTCCCCCGTCAGGGCGGATTCCTGCACCTCCAGCCCCTTGGCCTCCAGCAGGCGCAGGTCGGCGGGAACCTTGTCCCCCGCCGCCAGCACCACCACGTCGCCGGGCACCAGGCTCTCGGCCGGGACGGTCTGCCGCTCCCCCGCCCGCAGCACGGCGGCCTGGGGGGACAGCATGTCGCGGATGGCGTCCAGCGCCTGCTCCGCCTTGCCTTCCTGGACATGGCCGATCAGGGCGTTGATCAGCACCACGGCCAGCACCACGGCGGCATCCGCATACTCCCCCAGCAGGGCCATCACCAGGGCGGCCGGGATCAGGATGGCGATCAGGGCATTGGCGAACTGGCGCAGGAAGCGGCGCAGGGCGGACACCCGCGGCGGCGGCGTCAGCCGGTTGGGGCCGTGCAGGGACAGGCGCCGCGCGGCTTCGTCCCCGGCCAAGCCTTGCCCGCTGCTGCCCAGATGGGCCAGCACCTCTTCCCCCGGCAGGGCATGCCAGTCGGGCGGCAGGGCGGGGGGCGCTTGCGGGCGGGTGGCGGGCATGGCGTCCCTTCTTGTCGCGGGCGGGCCCGGTGACCTTTGTCAGGGCGAACGGTTCGCCGCATTGATCGACCTCAATCCCGGCCGGACCAAGCCCCACCACCCCCCTCCGAAATCGCCACAAGGCGGTATCGCTTTTGCTTTGACTTGCCCCAGGGGGTGGGCTAACCATCCATTCCGCCAAAGGCCCGCTTCCCCGAGAACCCAAGGCGTTCTCCGCCGCCCGTCCCCCGGGCGACGTCCGGGTGACCCAACCGCGGCATCTACCCCGGACCGAGCAACGGTTTGGTGCGGCCTCCCCGGCCAGCCCGACCGGATTCTCCCCTCCCCCGACCATCCCCCCGCAGCCTCAGACACGCACCATCCATGAATCTCCAGGAACTCAAGGCCAAGACCCCCGCCGAACTCCTCGCCTTCGCGGAGGAGCTGCAGATCGAGAACGCGGGCACCCTGCGCAAGCAGGACATGATGTTCGCCATCCTGAAGCAGCTGGCCGACAACGACGTGCCCATCTATGGCGAGGGCGTGCTGGAGGTCCTGTCGGACGGGTTCGGGTTCCTGCGCAGCCCGGAAGCCAACTACCTGCCGGGCCCGGACGATATCTATGTCTCCCCGTCCCAGGTGAAGCGCTTCGGCCTGCGCACCGGCGACACGGTGGAGGGGCAGATCCGTGCGCCCAAGGATGGGGAGCGCTACTTCGCCCTGCTGAAGGTCAGCACGATCAACTTCGACCACCCGGAGAAGGTGCGCCACCGCATCAACTTCGACAACCTGACGCCGCTGTACCCGGATGAGCGGCTGAAGCTGGAGATCGAGGTCGACCTCAGCGGCAAGAAGAAGGACATGACCACCCGGGTCATCGACTTGGTCAGCCCGCTCGGCAAGGGGCAGCGCGCCCTGATCGTGGCGCCGCCGCGTACCGGCAAGACGGTGATGTTGCAGAACATCGCCCACAGCATCGCCACCAACCACCCCGAGGTCTACCTGATCGTCCTGCTCATCGACGAGCGGCCGGAAGAGGTGACCGACATGGCCCGCTCCGTGCGGGGTGAGGTCATCAGCTCCACCTTCGACGAGCCCGCCACCCGCCACGTGCAGGTGACGGAGATGGTGCTGGAAAAGGCCAAGCGGCTGGTGGAGCACAAGCGTGACGTGGTGATCCTGCTGGACAGCATCACCCGTCTGGGCCGCGCATACAACACGGTGGTGCCGTCGTCGGGCAAGGTGCTGACCGGCGGCGTGGACGCCAACGCCCTGCAGCGGCCCAAGCGGTTCTTCGGCGCCGCCCGCAACATCGAGGAAGGCGGTTCGCTGACCATCATTGCCACGGCGCTGATCGACACCGGCAGCCGCATGGACGAGGTGATCTTCGAAGAGTTCAAGGGCACCGGCAACAGCGAGATCGTGCTGGACCGCAAGCTCAGCGACAAGCGCATCTTCCCGGCCATCGACATCCAGAAGTCGGGCACCCGCAAGGAAGAGCTGCTGGTGGACAAGGGCGCCATGGCAAAGATGTGGATCCTGCGCCGCATCCTGAACCCCATGGGCACCCAGGACGCCGTGGAATTCCTGGTGGACAAGCTGAAGCAGTCGAAGACCAACAACGACTTCTTCGACAGCATGAACCAGTGACCGCCAAAGGCAGGCGCAAGGGGCAGGGGGCGCTTCGGCGCCCCTTCGCTTTTTCAGGACTACGCGAGGCCTTGCCGGGTGCCAAGGGGCGGGAGCCCGTCCTTGGCCGTCAGGAATGGTGTCTTCATATTAGTTTTTTCTGGTTTTCCGCCCGAAAGGGGTGAAGGCCGAACGGTTCGTCTCTTCGGCCTAGGCGTGACCGCGCGCACAGCCGTCCCCGGTCGGGGCGGCCAGGATGCGGGTGCATCGGCGCACCCCCGTTGCCGGGCCGACCCTGCCCTTTGCGGGCTTGCATCCAAGGTTCCCGCCGCATCGTAGGGGGTAACGAGGTAAGCCAAGCGTCCGGGCGGGTTATCCCCGCGCGACTTTGCTTTTGGCGGGTGCGTTGCGCGATAGTTGGACGAATCGGCGGTTGTGGCGGCCCTAGGCGGCCAGGTAGCACGGAGGGCACGATGGAGAACCGGACGGACGCATTCCTGTACCCCGGCGAGCCCCGCCTGCGGGAGCTGCTGGACGACCCCTTGGTGCACATGGTCATGGCCCGCGACGGGGTCTACCCGTCGGAGGTGCTGGCCCTGGTCCAGGACGTGGCCCGCCGCCGCGCCAACCAGTGCGAGGAGCGCCGGGCCGTCGCGTAAATCGTAGGTCGGATTAGCGGCCGCAAGGCCGCGTAATCCGACGTCGCACGGGTCAGCTGTCGGATTACGCCCCGCTAATCCGACCTGCGACCCCTAAAACGGCTTCACGATCACCAGGATGACCACGCCGACCATCAGCGCGGTCGGCACCTCGTTCATGATGCGGAAGAACTTCTGCGGCCGGGCCCGCTCGTCCCGCTCGAACTCCTTGCGCCACTTGGACATCATGCCGTGCATGGCGGCCAGGCCCAGCACCAGCAGGACCTTGGCGTGCAGCCAGCCCTGGCCCTTCAGCCAGCCCGGTTCCATGGCCACCAGCGTGATGCCCAGGATGAAGGTGGCGATCATGGCCGGGGTCATGATGGCCTTCAGCAGCCTGCGCTCCATGACCTTGAACCGCTCCGACTCTGCCGAGCCGGGCTCCGTCTCCGTGTGGTAGACGAACAGCCGGGGCATGTAGAGCATCGCCGCCATCCAGGCGATGATGGCGATGACGTGCAGCGCCTTGACCCAAAGATAAGCCATGTCCGCGGGCTCCCGGTCCCTTGTGGTTGCCCGGCTTATAAGCGAGGACGGGCATTCCCGCCACCCATCCGCGCACGCCTCACGCCACGACCGTCAGCCACGGCCAGCGCGCCCGGTAGCTGGCCAGCTTCTCCGTCAGCCGGGGCGGGTTGTCGATGGCGGGGTTGGGCCGCAGCACCCCGTCCCACAGCTCATCCAGCCCGTACGGCGCGTACACCTCCCCCACGCCGCCTCGCCCGTCCGGCGTGACACCGACGCAGGTGCAGGCCACCAGGAACCGGTCGATGCCGTCGCGGGCGGATGTCAGCGCCGGGTAGGGCCGGCCGAACCGCCCCTCGTACCACAGGTGCACCCGCGCCTGGTTCCGCACCTCCACCACCGCGCCCAGGTCGGCGTACAGCGCCTCTGCCGCCCGGATGGCCCGGTCCTCGGCCCCGTAGCTGGTGTCCGGGTCGAAATAGAAGACGTCGTAATCCTTGACGCCATGGTCGGCAGGCAGGCCGGACCGGTGGTTCCACACCGCCTGGTACACGCACCCCGCCACCAGGTGCGCCTGGGGCAGCCCCAGGGCAGGCAGCCGCTCCAGCACCGCCCGGTTCACCGGGTTGGAGAGGGCGAGGGCGGCGAGGGTGTCGGGGCTCATGACCCCCGGCATAGGGCCGTGCCGGACCCGGCGCAAGGGCCTATGCCTTGCCGTGGGGGCTCGCCTTGGGTACCCTCAGCTCCCATGAACGCCATCACGCGCATCGTCCTGGCCGGCGACCTGCCCGAAGCCCTGCGCGGGGACCTGGACCCCGCCGCCCTGGTGCGCGTCACCGTGGCGCCCGAGCCCGACCGCCAGGCCCAGGTGGCCGCCTTCATGGAAGCATGCGACCGGCTGAGCGATGAGGCGCAGCGCAATGGCCTGACCGAAGAGATCCTCCAGGAAATCCTGGACGAAGCCAAGGCGGAACGCATTGCCGCCCGTGCCCGGGGTGAGCGGTGATCTTGGGCCCCAGGGTCACCTTCGATACCAATGTTATCGTCAGCGCCGTCCTGTTCAAGAACTCGGTCCCCCGCCGGTGCGTGGATCATGTGCGGGTGCGTGGCAGCTTGATCCTGTCCGTGCACCTTCGGGCCGAACTGGTCGATACGCTGCACCGTCCAAAGTTCGACCGGTACGCGCCATTGGCTGAGCGCCTGTCTTTCCTGGGCCTCATCGCGTCGCCGGAGGACGATTTGATGATCTCCGCCGCCTCGGGCCTCTGCCGGGATCCAAAGGACGACATCGTGCTCGCCACCGCGGTCGCCGGTGGGGCCGACTTCATCGTGACCGGGGATGACGACCTTCTCGCCCTGGTGGAGGTGCGGTCCATCCCCATCCTCACCCCCGCCGCCTTCCTCGCCCACGTCGCCCCCTAACCGGCACGCACCTCTCATATACACATAAAGATATCTTTATGCTTGCTAGGTCCCGTCGCCGCTGGTACACCCAGCCCCAGCCGGCGCCCGGGAACCCAGGCGCTTGTCCGGGGGCTGCCGTCCCCGGGCCACCAGACGACTGTTTCCGAGGGACCGAGCATGAGCGCCACCGCCTTCACCGACTACCGGGTCAAGGACATCTCCCTGGCCGAGTGGGGCCGCAAGGAGATCAACATCGCCGAGACCGAGATGCCAGGCCTGATGGCCCTGCGCGAGGAGTTCGGCGCCTCCCAGCCGCTGAAGGGCGCCCGCATCGTCGGCTGCCTGCACATGACCATCCAGACCGCCGTCCTGATCGAGACGCTGACGGCCCTGGGCGCCTCCGTGCGCTGGTCCTCCTGCAACATCTTCTCCACCCAGGACCAGGCCGCGGCCGCCATCGCCGCCGCCGGCATCCCCGTCTTCGCCTGGAAGGGCATGAACGAGGAAGAGTTCTGGTGGTGCATCGAGCAGACCCTGCGGGGCCCGGACGGCTGGACGCCGAACATGATCCTGGACGATGGCGGCGACGTCACCCAGATCATGCACGACAAGTACCCGGAGATGCTGGCCGAGGTGAAGGGCCTGTCGGAGGAGACCACCACCGGCGTGCATCGGCTGTATGAGATGATGAAGAAGGGCACCCTCAAGGTCCCGGCGATCAACGTCAACGACAGCGTCACGAAGTCCAAGTTCGACAATCTGTATGGCTGCCGCGAGTCCCTGGTGGACGGCATCCGCCGCGCCACCGACGTGATGATGGCCGGCAAGGTCGCCGTCGTCGCCGGCTTCGGCGACGTGGGCAAGGGCTCTGCCGACAGCCTGCGCAGCCAGGGCGCCCGCGTCCTGGTGACGGAGATCGACCCGATCTGCGCGCTGCAGGCCGCCATGCAGGGCTACCAGGTGGTCACGATGGAAGAGGCCGCCCCCGTGGGCGACATCTTCGTCACCGCCACCGGCAACGTGGACGTGATCACCCTGGACCACATGCGCGCCATGAAGGACCGGGCCATCGTCTGCAACATCGGCCACTTCGACTCCGAGATCCAGATCGCCTCCCTCCAGAACTACAAGTGGGAGGAGGTGAAGCCGCAGGTGGACGAGGTGGTGTTCCCCGACGGCAAGCGCCTGATCGTCCTGGCCAAGGGCCGCCTGGTGAATCTGGGCTGCGCCACCGGCCACCCCAGCTTCGTCATGTCCGCCAGCTTCACCAACCAGGTGCTGGCCCAGATCGAGCTGTGGACCAACCACAAGAACTATGAGAACAAGGTCTACGTGCTGCCGAAGCACCTGGACGAGAAGGTGGCCCGCCTGCACCTGGCCAAGATCGGCGTGAAGCTCACCGAGCTGACCCCCGCCCAGGCCCAGTACATCGGCGTGGAGAAGGCCGGCCCGTTCAAGCCGGACCACTATCGTTACTAAGAATTTCCCTCACATTTGTGGGAAATGCGGGGGCGCGGCCATCCGGTCGCGCCCCTTTCCTTTGCGGCAGGCAGAAATCCCACGGAATTTTTCCGGAATAGGCCTGCCCGCCTTGCATTCTGCCACACCGCTTTACTAGATTGGTTCCTGTGACGACACCGCCCACGGGGACATACCTCGCGGGCATCGGGGCCGCCATCCTGGTGCTCGCGGGGCTCATCCTGCTCGCTCTGTCCAAGGGGACCGCGGGGCCGCTGCCCTATGCCCTGGCCGCGGGCCTGTCGGTGGCGGGTGCCCTCTGGTGCCTCTACCGCCTGCGCCGGGTGCTGCGCGCCGCCGGGCGGCAGGTGGTGGACGCGGGTGCTGAGGCGCAGCGCATGAAGGCCATGGTCGGGGCCATGCCCGACCCCTGGTTCGCTTGGGAGATGGGGCCGGACGGCCGCGTCGGCGCCCATGCCGGCAGCGAGGATTTTGCCGCCATGCTGGGCCTGTCCCGGGTGGACAGCCTGGACATGGTGGAACAGGCCCTGGCCCCGTCCGATGCCGCCGCCCTGCACGGGGTGGTGGCCCACCTGCGGGAAACGGGCCAGCCTTTCCTGATCACCGTCCGCCTCGCCGACGGCAGCCGCACCTTCCAGGCGGCGGGCGGGCGCGGGCACCAGGCCGGCGGCGGCGCCCTGGACGTGCTCTGGCTGCGCGACGCGACCCCCCAGGCGGCGGCGGAACTGCGGCTGGCCAGCGCGCGGGCCGAGGCGGAGCGGGAACGCCGGCACCTGTTGGACAGCCTGGATGCCCTGGCCCTGCCGGCCTGGCAGCGGGGCCGCGACCTCAGCATCACTTGGTGCAACCGCGCCTTCGCCCGGCTGGTGGACACCACGCCGGAGCGGGTGGTTGCGGAACAGATGGAGCTGCCTACCTCGGGCTTCGCGGAGCCGGCCCGCGGCCTCGCCCTGGTGGCGCGGGAACGGGGCGCCGCCATCACCGAGGCGCGCTTCGTCGTGGTGGAAGGGGACCGCCGCCTGTTCGAGCTGACGGAGATGCCGGTGGCCAGCGGCGGCTTCTTCGGCTTCGCCGTGGACCGCACCCGGGAACGGCACTTTGCCGACGAGTTGGACCGCCATATCGGCGCCCATGCGGAGGTGCTGGAGCAGCTCGGCTCCGCCATCGCCATCTATGGCCCGGACACGCGGCTGAAATTCTACAACCAGGCCTATGCCCGCCTCTGGGGCCTGGACGAGGGCTGGCTGCGCACCGAGCCGCCCTATGGCGAGGTGCTGGAGGATTTGCGCGCCCGCCGCAAGCTGACGGAGGAGGCGGACTTCCCCCGCTGGAAGCGTCAGATGCTGGGCCAGTTCACCAGCCTGATTGAGCCCCAGGAGGATCTGGTCCACTTGCCGGACGGGCGGACCCTGCGGTCCCTGTCCGTGCCGCACCCGTTCGGCGGGCTGATGTTCGTGATGGAGGACGTCACCCACACGCTGGCGCTGGAATCCTCCTACAACACCCTGATGGCCGTGCAGCAGGAAACGCTGGACAATCTGGCCGAGGGGGTGGCCGTGTTCGGCGGCGACGGGCGGCTGAAACTGTCCAACCCGGCTTTCGCCCGGCTCTGGCGCCTGGGGTCGGATGTGCTGCGCGGCGAACCCCATGTGGGCGAGGTGGTGGAGGCGGTGCGCGGCCTGCTGCACATGGGCGGCGACTGGCGGGAACAGAAGGGCGAGCTGGTGGCCCGGCTGCTGGACCGGGAAGGGACGTCGGGCCACATCAACTGCTCCGACGGCACGGTGGTGCGCTACACCCAGGTGCCGCTGCCCGACGGGGCGGTGCTGCTGTCCTGCCTGGACATCACGGACACCGTGCGGGTGGAAAAGGCCTTGCGCGCCAGCAACGAGGCGCTGGAGACGGCGGACCGGCTGAAGTCCGAATTCATCGCCAACGTCAGCTACCAACTGCGCACGCCGCTGAACGCCATCATGGGCTTCGCGGAAATCCTGCATAACCAGTATTTCGGGGAACTGAACGTCCGCCAGCTCGAATATGCCCGCGGCGTGCTGGAGGCCAGCCGCCGCCTGCTGGCGCTGGTGAACGACATCCTGGACCTGGCCACCATCGAGGCCGGCTTCATGGTGCTGGAACGGGAACCGGTGGACGTGGCCCAGCTCCTCCACGGGGTGGCGGGCCTGACCCGCGACTGGGCGCGCAAGCAATCCCTGGACCTGCGGGTGGAGGTGCATGACGGCATCGGCACCCTGTCGGGGGACGAGAAGCGGCTGAAGCAGGCCCTGTTCAACCTGGTCAGCAACGCCATCAAGTTCACCCCCGCCGGCGGCCGAATCACCCTGTCCGCCGTCCGCACGCCCGACGCGGTGACCCTGGCCGTCAGCGACACCGGCATCGGCATCCCCCAGGGGGACCGGCAGCGGGTCTTCGGCCGGTTCGAGCGCGGCCAGGGCCCCGCCAACGGCTCCGGCGCCGGCCTCGGCCTGTCCCTGGTCAAGAGCTTCATCGAGCTGCACGGCGGCAGCGTGTCCATGGAAAGCACCAACGGCGTCGGCACCACCGTGCGCTGCCGCCTGCCGGTGGACCTGCCCGACGGGGGCGGCGGCAGTCTCACCCCGGCCATCACCCAGGCGGCGCAGTAGAAGCGATCAACTTGCCCCTTGCCTGCCTGGAACGAGCCAACCCCTCTGGTTGGGCAGTATCTGGCATAAGGCACCACGGAAGCTGAACAGCAGGACTTTACCAAGCGCATGAGTTGTTGGATCATGAGCTTGGAGGCCGGCGACTGCCGGCCCGCGGGCCCTTGCCCGCGTGAGCCAAGCGTCAGGACGGGCGGCCTTCCCGCCTTTGCCGTGCCATCTCTGCCAAGGACACCCCGACAAGGCCCAAAGCGGACCCAATGCTGACCATGCTCAGGATGTTGCGGTTCTCACGGTGGCTTTCGGCATAGGTCTGCATGATCTCGGGCACGGACAACCGCGCCAATTCCTTCAAAGGCGCCGCGGGCTCCCGACTTCCGAAGAAGAACACGATTGCCGCGCAAGCCATGACCCCCGTCAGAAACGCCCGCGCAGCCCTCAGCAAACCCATGGTATTTTCCCCTAACGTTCTGCGGAGGATGACACGCCACAGGCACTCGTCAAGGTGGTGCAAATGTATGTGGCAGCGCGGATCGCCACCTCCTACTCATGATCCGTCACCCCCACCTGCTGGCATTGGCGCAGCAGGGGGCAGGTGGAACAGCGCGGGGCCACCCCGGTGCAGATGTGCTTGCCGAAGGGCACCAGCCGTTCGTTGATCTCCACCCGATAGGTGCGGGGCAGGATGGCCTCCAGCGCGGCCAATGTCGCCTCCGGCGTCTTTGTCGCCACATAGCCCCAGCGGTTGGTTACCCGGTGGACATGGATGTCCACGGCGATCACCGGCAGGCCATAGCCGATGCCCAGGGCCAACCCGGCGATCTTCGGGCCGACGCCGCGGAAGGCGGTCAGCCCCTCCAGCGTGTCCGGCGTCCGCCCGCCATGCTCCTCCGCGATGCGGCGGGACAGTTCCTTGATGTCCCGCGCCTTCGGCTCCGGGAAGGTGGCGCCGTGGATCAGTTCCACGATCCGCTCCTCCGGCAGGGCGGCCATGGCCCCCGGCGTGTTCGCCACCGCGAACAGGCGCAGCGACACGGGCAGGCTGACCTCATCCCGCGTGCGGGCGGAGATCAGGGCTGAGACCAACTGCTCGAACGGCGTGCCATGCCCCCGGTCCCGCAGCTCGAACATGGCCGCCTTGGGCAACCCGGCCGTCGCCTCCCGCAACAGGCCGAACACCAGGTCGATGTCGAACGGATCCTTCCCAGGGGGCGGGACGGGGTCGGGTCCTGGGTCTGGCTGGCGTGCGGCGCGGGGCATGGGGGCACTCGGCTTGCCTGTGGGGCTGCCAACAGGGCCTCGTGCCTGGAATTCCTTCGCCTGTCCCGGGCTGCTGGCGGCGGGTGGGGCAGATGGGCGCGGGGTGGTGGGGGAACAGGATTGGCTGGATTGCGTGGGTATAAGAGAAGTGGGAAAATATTGAAAAAACGGGTCTGTAGATATCTTCGGAATCCTGCGAACGAGGATCTGCTTATTTTTGCTGGATGCAGAATGTCTTGTCCTCCTATCTATGAAGTCCTTTTGCTTCGTTGCATCCGTGTTTCCCTAACCATCCCTCCGCCTGGACAGCTGTCCTAAAGCATGCCATCCTGTCCGCCTGCGCTTTCCCGGCGCGGCGGTTCTTGGAAATGTGAATATGCCTGTAAAAGCCTTGCTGAGTATCCCTTAACTTTACCAAACCCGGACCCGGTAAAGTTAGTCACCTTAAGACCATTTCCCTAGCCAAATCAGGCACATATAACTTTATCTCGGTAAAGTTAAGCGTCAAATCAGGTAAAGTTAAGGTCAACTTAGTCAAGCGACGTCAAGCATCCACCCCTGCCGCCTTGTGCCTGGCGGGGCTTGTGGGCGGATGGGCGCGCGGGTGATCCCGCAACGCAGCCATCGGTGCCGTTGCCCTGCGGGGGGCGCGTCCCTATTCTCCTTCCCCATGAACAGCTTCCCCGAAAAACCCCGTCCCCGCGTCGGCCTGCTGGTCACCTGTCTGGTGGACCTGTTCCGACCCTCCGTCGGCTTCTCCGCCGTCAAGCTGCTGGAGGATGCCGGCTGCGACGTGGTGGTGCCGGAACAGACCTGCTGCGGCCAGCCCGCCTGGAACAGCGGCGACCGGGCCGACACGGTGGCCCTGGCCAAGGCCGTGATCCAGGCCTTCGAGGGCTGCGACTATGTGGTGGCGCCCAGCGGCTCCTGCGCCGGCATGCTGCGCAAGCACTACCCGGAAGCCCTGGCGGATGAGCCGGACTGGGCGCAGCGGGCCCATTTCCTGGCAAGGCGCACCCATGAGCTGGTGTCCTTCCTGGTGGATGTCCGCGGCATGCGGGGCGTGCAGGCAAGCTACCCCGGCACCGTCACCTACCATGACAGCTGTTCCGGCCTGCGGGAGCTGGGGGTGAAGGCGCAGCCGCGGGAACTGCTGGCCAGCGTCAAGGGCCTGTCCCTGACCGAGCTGCCGGAGGCGGAGGTCTGCTGCGGCTTCGGCGGCACCTTCTGCGTCAAGTACCCCGACATCTCCGCCAAGATGGTCAGCGACAAGGCCGCCCACATCACCTCCACCGGGGCTGACACGCTGCTGGCGGGGGACATGGGCTGCCTGATGAACATGGCCGGGCGGCTGCAACGGCTGGGCAGCCCGGTGAAGGTGCGCCACGTGGCAGAGGTGCTGGCCGGCGACATCTCGGCACCGCCCATCGGCCAAGGGGAAGGGGAGATCACGCGATGAGGTCCACCGCCCACGCCTTCAAGGAAAACGCCCGGACCGCCATGGCGGACCCGGACCTGACCAAGGCCCTGACCAAGTTCAAGACCGGCTTCCCCCTGAAGCGCGCCCAGGCCGTCGCCGCCCTGCCGGAGTTCGAGGCCCTGCGCGACGCCGGCAAGGCCATCAAGGACCACACCCTGGCCCACCTGGACCTGTACCTGGAGGTCTTCGAGCAGAACGTGCGGGCCCGGGGCGGACACGTGCACTGGGCGCGGACGGCCGCGGAGGCGAAGGAGATCATCCTGCGCCTCTGCCGGGAGGCCGGCGCCAAAATGGTCACCAAGGGCAAGTCCATGGTGTCGGAGGAGGTAGGCCTGAACACCGCCCTGGAGGCGGAAGGCCTGGAGGTGGTGGAGACCGACCTGGGCGAGTACATCCTGCAAATCCGCAAGGAGGCGCCCAGCCACATCATCGCCCCGGCCCTGCACCTGTCGAAGGAGCAGGTGGCCGACGACTTCCGCCGGGTCCACACCCACTTGGCCAGCGACCGCAAGCTGTCGGAACCCGCCGACCTGCTGACCGAGGCGCGGGTGCTGCTGCGGGACAAGTTCCTGAACGCCGAGGTGGGGATCACCGGCGCCAACTTCCTGATCGCGGAAACGGGCAGCACCGTCATCGTGACCAACGAGGGCAATGGCGACCTGACCCAGACCCTGGCCAAGACCCACATCGTCCTGACCAGCATCGAGAAAGTGGTCCCGACGCTGGAGGATGCCTCCACCCTGCTGCGGCTGCTGGCCCGCTCCGCCACGGGGCAGGAGTTCTCGACATACACCACCTTCTCCACCGGCCCGCGCCGGGCGGACGACCTTGACGGGCCGGAAGCCTTCCATGTGGTGCTGCTGGACAATGGCCGCAGCGCCCTGCTGGGGACGGAGATGCAGGAGGCGCTGCGCTGCATCCGCTGCGGCGCCTGCATGAACCACTGCCCCGTCTACCATGCCGTCGGCGGGCACGCCTATGGCTGGGTCTATCCGGGCCCCATCGGCGCGGTGGTGGACCCGGCCCTGCTGGGCATCGCGGAGGCGCGGCACCTGCCCAACGCCAGCACCTTCTGCGGCCGGTGCGAAAGCGTCTGCCCCGTGCGCATCCCCCTGCCGAAGCTGATGCGCCTGTGGCGGGAGAAAGAGTTTGAGGGCAAGCTCAGCCCGCCGGCCCAGCGCTGGGGCCTGGGCGTCTGGGCCTTCGTCGCCCGGCGTCCCGGCCTCTACCGCCTCGCCACCGGCCTGGGCATGCGGGTGCTCGGCATGGCCGGGGCCAAGCGGGGCCGCTTCCGCAGCCTGCCCCTGGCGGGCGCCTGGACCGCGGCGCGGGACTTCCCCGCCCCGGCGGGCAAGACCTTCCAGGAGCTGTACAAGGCCCGCCGGACCGGAGTCCACCATGGCTGACGACGCCCGCAGCGGCATCCTGGGCACCATCCGCCGCGCGGTGGAGGGCCAGCGGGACGAGGCGGCGGCCCGCGCCGCCGTGGCCGACCGGCTGGCCCGCCATGCCCGCAACGTCATCCCCCTGCGCGCCCAGCTCCCCCCCGCCCAGCAGGTCGAGCTGTTCCAGCGCATGGCCCAGGCGGTGGGCGCCACGGTGGAATTGGTGACCGACCCGGCCCGGGTGCCGCACATGGCTGCCGACTACCTGTCCAACCACAATTTGCCCGCCCGGGTGCGGGTGGCGCCGGACCCGCTGCTCCAGTCCCTTCCCTGGGACCGGCGGCCCATGCTGGAGGTGGCCTTCGGCCGGGCCACGGCCGACGACCAGACCAGCCTGACCACTGCCGTGGCGGGGGTGGCGGAGACGGGCACCCTGATGCTGGCCAGTGGGCCGGACCAGGCCACCACCCTGGCCTTCCTGCCCACCAACCATGTGGTGCTGCTGCCCCTGTCCCGGCTGGTGGGCACCTATGAGGAAGGTTGGGACATGCTGCGGGCCCGCGGCCGCGGCCAGCCCCGCACGGTGAACTTCGTCACCGGCCCCTCCCGCACCGCCGACATCGAACAGACCCCCCAGGTGCACGCCCACGGTCCCGGCCGCCTGCACATCCTCCTGCTGGCGGATATGTGATGGGTTTCTTTGCGCCCTCAAGCGCCGGGCGCCGCCATCCGGCGGCTTGGCTTACGCGCCCATGGGGGCGCGGGCCGGCGGTCGCCGGCCTTGTCAGGCGCCCATCCGGGATGGGCACCTGCCTTGTCTAAGGGCCGCCGCACCCCCAGCGCGGCGGAGGTGGAGCTGTGGCGCACGGTGATGCGCGACGCCGTGCCCCTGCGCACCGCCCGCCTGGGCAAGGCGCAGGCCCTGGCCCAAGCGGCCCCCACGCCCGCCCCCCAGCCACCCCCGCCGCCGGGGCCCGTGGCGAAGGCGCCCGCCAAGGCGCCGCCGCCCTTCAACGTGGCCGAACGCATGGCCCAGCTCCTGGCCGCCGTGCCGGTGAAGGAAAAAGCCGCCGTCACCCTCAACCTCGCCCCCGCCCCCCTCGGGCCGAAGTCCGGCATCGATAAGCGCACGGACGAGAAGGTCCGCCGCGGCAAGCTGCCGGTGGACGGCCGCATCGACCTGCACGGCATGACACAGGGGGAGGCCCACGACGCCCTGCTGGGCTTCGTCCGCCGCAGCCATGACCAGGGCCGCCGCCTGTTGCTGGTCATCACCGGCAAGGGCGGGGCCCCGCGCGGGGAGGGCATCCTGCGCAGCGCCGTCCCCCGCTGGCTGAACGAGGCCGCCTTCAAAAGCCTGGTCCTCGCCATCCACCAGGCCCAGCCCCACCATGGCGGCGGCGGGGCCTATTATGTCTTCCTGAGGCGGCGGCGCTGAGTCGAAGCCGTCTTGACTCCCCCGGCAACCTCCCCTAGAACCCCCGGCCCTTTGCCGGACGGGAGGTGCTGTGATGGTCGCGTGTGGGCTCGATTTCGGCACGTCCAACTCCACCCTCGGCGTCGCCCTCGCGGATGGCGCGCGGATGCTGCCGCTGGAAGGGGACGACACCACCCTGCCCAGCGCCATCTTCTTCGACTTCGAGGCACACCGCCCCAGCTTCGGCCGGGCGGCCCTGGCGGCCTATGTGGCGGGGGGCGAGGGGCGGCTGATGCGGTCCCTGAAGTCCGTCCTGGGCACCAGCCTGATCGATGAGGAAACCCTGCTGGGCCGCCGCCGGGTGGGCTTCCGGGAAGTGATCGGCCTGGTGGTTCGCCACATCAAGGCCACGGCGGAGGCCCATGGGGGGCGTGAGCTGACCCAGGTGGTCCATGGCCGCCCGGTACACTTCGTGGACGGGGACGAAGCCGCCGACCGCCGCGCCCAGGACGCGCTTGAGGACATCGCCAAGGCGGCGGGCTTCACCGAGGTGTCCTTCCAGTACGAGCCCATCGCCGCCGCCCTGGCCTATGAGGCTGAAATCAACGCGGAGCAGGTGGCCCTGATCGCCGACATCGGCGGCGGCACGTCCGACTTCTCCATCGTCCGCATCGGGCCGGAGCGGTCGGGCAGATCGGACCGGGCGGACGACATCCTGGCGAACGACGGGCTGCGCATCGGCGGCACCGACTTCGACCGGCTGCTGAGCCTGGAGGCGGTGATGCCGCACCTGGGTTACCGGGCGCCACTGCGGCGGGCCGGGTTGCTGACGCCCAACCACTGGTACGCGGACCTGGCCACCTGGGCCAAGATCAACTTCCTCTACACCCCGCAGATGCTGGCGGAGGTGCGCCGCGTGGCGCGGGAGGCGGTGGCGCCACGGCTGCTGGACCGCCTCGCCACCGTGCTGGATCAGCATCTGGGCCATGCCCTGGCCATGCGGGTGGAGGCGGCGAAGATCGCCCTGTCCGGCAGCCCGTCGCTGGACATCGACCTGTCCCTGGTCGAGCCCGGGCTGGACGCACCCGCCACCCGTGGCCGGTTGGGGGAGGCGATCGCGGAGCCGGTGGACCGGCTGGCGGCCATGACGAAGGACTGCCTGCGCCAGGCCGGGCTGAAGGCGGCCGACGTGGACGCCGTCTTCCTTACCGGCGGCTCCACCCTGCTCCCCGCCGTCCGCGGCGCCATCACCGCCGAGTTGCCGGAGGCGCGGGTGGTGGAAGGCGACAAGTTCGGCGCCGTGGGCCTGGGCCTGACCATCGAGGCGGGGCGGCGGTATGGGGCGGCGTAGGGCCGTTCACACGGACTGCACGGACACGCCACGGACGACACGGACGGCAGAAAGCCGGTCGGCCAGCCCTGGAGACGTCGCTTTCCTGCCTGCGGCGCAGCCCTTATCCTCCTGTCCGTGCCCGTCCGTGGAGTGTCCGTGTCGTCCGTGTCCCCCATCCATCCCCCAGGCCGAGGGGAAAGTCAGCCATGACCCCCTTCGGTGAGCGCGTGCGGCAGTTGCGGGCCCGGAAGGGCGTGCAGTTGAAGGAGATGGCGGCGGAGCTGGAGATCAGCTCGGCCTACCTGTCCGCCCTGGAGCATGGCCACAAGGGCGTGCCCTCGCCCATGCTGGTGCGGCAGATCTGCGGCTATTTCGGCCTGATCTGGGACGAGGCGGAGGAGCTGGAGCGGCTGGCCGCCCTGTCCGACCCGCGCGTGGTGGTGGATACGGCCGGCCTGACCCCCGACCACACCCTGGCCGCCAACCTGCTGTCCCGGCGCATCGCCAAGCTGGACGCCGACACGGTTGGGACATTGCTTGACCTGTTGCGGCGTTAGGCGGATTTGCCGACCCGGTTTTCCTGGACGGAAGGTTTGCCCCTCGCTTCCGACCGGTCTATTGTCCATATGAGTGATGTAGCCGCCCGGTCCCGGAGTTCAGCCATGCCGTCCCGCCTCGAACAGCTCTGCCTGCAGAAGGGCCTGAAGATGACCGAGCAGCGGCGCGTCATCAGCCGCGTGCTGTCGGAATCCCATGACCATCCGGACGTGGAACAGGTCTACCGTCGTGCCTCGGCCCTGGACAACAACATCTCCATCGCCACGGTCTACCGGACCATGCGCCTGTTCGAGGAAGCCAACGTCATCGAGCGTCTGGACTTCGGCGACGGCCGCGCCCGGTATGAGGAGGCGAAGGAGGAACACCACCACCATCTGATCGACGTGCAGACCGGTGAGGTGGTGGAGTTCGCCAGCGATGAGCTGGAGCGCATCAAGGAAAAGATCGCCGACGAGTTGGGCTACAACCTGATCGGCCACCGGCTGGAGCTGTACGGCGTGCGCAAGAACGCCGCCGGCAACGGCAAGGCCGCTGGCAACGCCAAGTCCTGAAGGGAACCAGCGTGCGTCGACCGCGGATGACGGCCCTGCCGGCCTGTGGGCCTTCCTCGGACGGCGATTGCTGCCGCCCGGCGGTCCAACGCGCCTACCGTGAGCTGCTGGCCAAGGGGGAACCCGACCGGTACTGCTATGAGGCGGCCATGACCGTCTATCGCTGGCACCACCCGGAAACTCCGCCCGAGTCTGCCGACAGCATCGTCACCGCGTGGGTGGCGGCGACGGACACCCGGCACTGACCGCCCGAGCGCCCCGGAAAAAAGCGCGCGCCCCTGTCGGCCCCGGCCGCCCCCGCCCGTCCTAGGGCCAACAAGGGCCCCCGGCGGGCCCGGCACCCAGGGAGTGGTCGATGCGCAAGCTCATGGTTTCCACCTTCGTCAGCCTGGACGGCGTGATGCAGGCCCCCGGCGGCCCGGACGAGGACCCCCGCGGCGGGTTCACCCTTGGCGGCTGGACCGTCCCCTATTTCGACGAGGCGCTGGGGGCGGAGATGGACGACATCTTCGCCCAACCCTTCGACCTGCTGCTGGGCCGGCGCACCTACGACATCTTCGCCGCCCACTGGCCCCATGTGCCGCTGGAGCCGGGCCAGCCGGGCTATGACCCCGGCAGCGTGGACATCGCCCGCAAGTTCAACGCCTGCGCCAAGCATGTGGCGACCCATCGGCCGGAGTCCCTGGCCTGGCAGAACAGCCACGCCCTGGGCCCGGACGTGGCCGCCGCCGTGCGGGTGCTGAAGGGGCAGGACGGGCCGACCCTGCTGGTCCAGGGCAGCAGCGAGCTGCTCCAGATCCTGTTCGCCCACGGGCTGGTGGACGAGGCGCGGCTGCTGGTCATGCCCGTGGTGCTGGGCAAGGGGCTGCGCCTGTTCGGGGGCGGGGCCCTGCCGGCTGCTTTCCACCTGACCCACAGCTTCGCTACCCCCGCCGGCGTGCTGGTCGCCCGCTACCGGTTGGCGGGGGAAGTACAGACCGGTTCCTTCGCCCTGGAGGTACCGACGGAGGCAGAGGTGGAGCGGCGGCAGGCGCTGGGCGGCTGACGGCGCCTGCCGCGGCCGGGTGGCTGGGGGGCGCCTCACCCCAGCCAAGCCTGCCAGAGCTTGGCCATCTCGTAATAGATCGGCAGGCCCAGCAGCAGGTTGAAGGGGAAGGTCAGGCCCAGGGACCCCGTCAGGTAGATGCTGGGGTTGGCCTTGGGGAAGCTGGCCCGCACGGCGGCGGGGGCGTCGATGTAGCTGGCCGACGCCGCCACCGCCCCCAGCACGAAGGCCCCGCCCAGGGACAGGCCTGCCAGGGTGCCCAGCAGGGTGCCGATGGCCCCGTGCACCAGGGGCACCAGGATGGCGAAGGCCAGCATGACCCAGCCCACCCGCGCGAACTCCCGCAGCTGGCGGGCGGCGGTCATGCCCATCTCCAGCAGGAACAGCACCAGGAAGCCGCGGAACAGCCCCTCGAAGAAAGGTTGGATCTGAGCATAGCCCGTGTCGGTGGTCAGCATGCCCATGGCCATGCCGCCGCCCAGCAGCACGATGCCGCGGGACCGCAGGGTGGACAGGAACAGGTCGCGGAAGTCGCTCTGCCCCATCTCCGCCCGGCCGGTGGTGTAGCGGCCGATCAGCAGGGCGATGATGATGCCCCATTCCATCAGCGCCACCAGCCCGGTCATGAACCCCTCCGCCGGGGTGCCCAGGGCCTTGGCGAAGGACAGGGCGGCCAGGAAGGTGACGCTGGAGACGGAGCCGTAGAGGGCGGCCAGCCCCGTGGCGTTGTGCCGGTCGAACCCGCCCAGCCGGCGGGCGACGAGGTAGGCGTGGGCCGGCAACAGCAGCACCAGCAGGAACGTCACGCCGATGGCGCGCGACACCTCCGCCCAGGTGGTGTGGGCCAGCTCCCGCCCGCCCTGCAGGCCGATGGACAGCAGCAGGAAGATGGAGATCAGCCGCAGCACCGGCTCGGGGAATTCCAGCTCGCTGCGCACCAGCTGGGCCAGGACGCCCAGCACGAAGGCCAGGACGATGGGGGAAAGCAGGTTGTTGACCAGGATGTCGGCGGGCATGGGGCGAACCGTCGCGGGAATGGGTCCGCGGGTCCTACCACCGGCTCAACGATCGGAAAAATTGATTATTTCCGCCAATAACATTGGCGCTGCAAATGTCTGTGGTGTCCTGCCCTTCAGCAGCTTCCCACCGGTTCCCGGTCCATCAGGTCACGGCGGGGGTCGGTGGCGGCGTGGGCCCGGGCTGCGTCCTCCGCTGCCAGCGCGGCCAGCCCGATGAAATGGGCAAGGTCCAGCATGTGGCTCTGCCGTGCGTCGCTGGCCAGGCTGTCCAGGCAGCGTTTGATGGCCAGGGCCACGCTCTCCGGCCGATCCATCTGCGGCTCCTCATCCGGCCGCGTCTCTTCCCACTGTCGCTCCGACATGACCGCCCGCCGTCCCCCGTTGCCACACCCATTCGGGATGGAATGCTCGGCTAAGATACATAAATCTTTCCGGATAGGGGAGGAGGAAAAATGCGCCTTTGTCTTGCAACCATGAATTGACTGAAGTCATCGCCCCGACCTTTCCGCCGTTCAAACTGCATTAACGTGAAGTGCCATAGGGTGATGGTAAGCTTTTACTTGTACGATTGCATCGCACGCCTTCCGGTTAATTGCCAGAATGGAGCGGCAGGGTAACCGGTGTCCATCGGGAACTTGTCCGACTAATGGTGTGCGGATCAGCCCGACACCCCATCATCCGGTAAGCGCCCGGCATGGGCCGGAAAGGGTGGCGGCCGGGCCCGCCCCTTTGCCTCCCCCATGCTTCCCGGGCGGGTGTGCCCTGTCCGTGACCGCTGCGGCGTGTGTGACACACGCCCGTTGCAGCCGGGCCGGCACCTGCCTATATCTCCCAGCGACGCGGGGGCTTTCCCACACCCCGCCCCGGCCCGCGGCCTCGCGGGTCGGTCGGTTCATCAGGGGAACACCGATATCGGGGATCGCGGCGGTGCCGTGGGGCATTGTGGGCCGCAGCCGATCTGCCGGAAACGAGAGGTCGCAGCATGAGCAAAGTCATCGGGATCGATCTTGGCACCACCAATTCCTGCGTGGCCGTCATGGAAGGCACGCAGGCCCGCGTGATCGAGAACGCCGAGGGGGCCCGTACCACCCCCTCCATGGTCGCCTTCACCCAGGGCGGTGAGCGGCTCGTCGGCCAGCCGGCCAAGCGCCAGGCGGTGACGAACCCCGACAACACCCTCTTCGCCATCAAGCGCCTGATCGGGCGCCGCTTCGAAGACCCGATGGTGAAGAAGGACATGGGCCTGGTGCCCTACAAGATCATCTCCGGCGGCAACGGCGACGCCTGGGTCGAGGCCCATGGCGAGAAGTACAGCCCCAGCCAGGTCAGCGCCTTCATCCTGCAGAAGATGAAGGAGACCGCGGAGGCGTACCTGGGCGAGAAGGTAACCCAGGCGGTCATCACCGTCCCCGCCTATTTCAACGACAGCCAGCGCCAGGCCACCAAGGACGCCGGCAAGATCGCCGGCCTTGAGGTGCTGCGCATCATCAACGAGCCGACGGCGGCCGCCCTTGCCTATGGCATGGAGCGGAAGGGCAGCGGCACCATCGCGGTCTATGACCTGGGCGGCGGCACCTTCGACGTGTCGGTGCTGGAGATCGGCGACGGCGTGTTCGAGGTGAAGTCCACCAACGGCGACACCTTCCTGGGCGGCGAGGACTTCGACGCCCGGATCATCGATTACCTGGCCGACGAGTTCAAGAAGGAGCAGGGCATCGACCTGCGCAAGGACCGGCTGGCCCTGCAGCGCCTGAAGGAGGCCGCGGAGAAGGCCAAGATCGAGCTGTCCAGCTCGATGCAGACCGAGGTCAACCTGCCCTTCATCACCGCCGACGCCAGCGGCCCGAAGCACCTGAACATCAAGCTGACCCGCGCCAAGCTGGAGGCGCTGGTGGACGACCTGGTCGCCCGCACCATCGAGCCGTGCAAGGCGGCCCTGAAGGACGCCGGGCTGAAGGCCAGCGAGATCGACGAGGTGATCCTGGTCGGCGGCATGACCCGCATGCCCAAGGTCATTGAGGCGGTGAAGCAGTTCTTCGGGCGTGAGCCGCACCGCGGCGTGAACCCGGACGAGGTCGTGGCCGTCGGCGCCGCCATCCAGGGCGGCGTGCTGAAGGGCGACGTGAAGGACGTGCTGCTGCTGGACGTGACCCCGCTGTCCCTGGGCATCGAGACCCTGGGCGGCGTGTTCACCCGCCTGATCGACCGCAACACCACCATCCCGACCAAGAAGTCCCAGGTCTTCTCCACGGCCGAGGACAACCAATCGGCGGTGACCATCCGCGTCTTCCAGGGCGAGCGCGAGATGGCGGCGGACAACAAGCTGCTGGGCCAGTTCGACCTGATGGGCATCCCGTCGGCCCCCCGCGGCGTGCCGCAGATCGAGGTCACCTTCGACATCGACGCCAACGGCATCGTCAACGTGTCCGCCAAGGACAAGGCGACGAACAAGGAGCAGACCATCCGCATCCAGGCCTCGGGCGGCCTGTCCGACGCCGACATCGACAAGATGGTGAAGGACGCGGAGGCCCACGCCGCCGAGGACAAGAAGCGCAAGGAGCTGGTCGAGGCGCGCAACCACGCCGACGGCCTGATCCACACCACCGAGCGGACCATCAAGGACAATGGCGACAAGCTGCCGGCGGCTGAGAAGGCCGCGGCGGAGAGCGCCATCGCCGCCCTGCGGGAGGCCGTGACGAAGGACGACGCCGCGGACATCAAGGCGAAGACCGACGCCCTGGCCCAGGCCAGCATGAAGCTGGGCGAGGCCCTGTACAAGGCCGGCCAGGAGGGTGGCGCCGCGGGCGCCGGCCCGACCGGCGGGGCGGAAGAGGGCGCCGCCGGCGGCTCGGAGAAGGTGGTGGACGCCGACTTCGAGGAAGTGGACGACGACCGCAAGAAGTCCTGATCTCGACAGGTCCGTCGGGCCACACCGCCCTGAAATGACGCGCGGGCCTGTCCGTTATCACGGACAGGCCTGTTGCGCTCAGGGCACTTGGATGTGACGATATCAAGCCGCGCGCGGGCATCCTTGCCCGGGGCGCCGGCGGGGACAGCAAGACCGCCATGTCGAAGCGCGACTTTTACGAGGTGCTGGGCTGCCAGAAAGGGGCCGGCGCCGACGAGCTGAAGAAGGCCTACCGCAAGCTGGCCATGCAGTACCACCCTGACCGCAACCAGGGTGACAAGGCTGCCGAGCAGAAATTCAAGGAGATCAACGAGGCCTATGACGTCCTGAAGGACGAGCAGAAGCGGGCCGCCTATGACCGGTTCGGCCACGCCGCCTTCGAGGGCGGGCGCGGCGGGGCCGGTGCGGGGCCGGGTGCCGCTGGCTTCGACTTCGGGTCCGGCTTCGCCGACATCTTCGACGAGATGTTCGGGGAGTTCATGGGCCGCGGCGGGCGCGGCGGCCAGGCCAACACCAGGGGCGCTGACCTGCGCTACAACCTGGAGATCAGTCTGGAGGACGCCTTCAAGGGCGCCACCACCACGGTACGCGTGCCCACCAGCGTGCTGTGCGACAATTGCGGCGGGTCGGGCGCGGAGAAGGGCACCCAGCCCATCAACTGCCCCACCTGCAACGGCGCGGGCAAGGTGCGGGCCCAGCAGGGCTTCTTCACCATCGAGCGGACCTGCCCGGGTTGCGGCGGCGCCGGCCGGGTGATCAAGGACCCCTGCCGCAACTGCGGCGGCCAGGGCCGGGTGCGCAAGGAAAAGACGCTCCAGGTCAACATCCCCGCGGGCGTCGAGGACGGCACCCGCATCCGCTTGGCGGGGGAGGGGGAAGCGGGCCTCCGTGGCGGCAGCCCCGGGGACCTCTACATCTTCCTGGCCATCGCGCCGCACCGCTTCTTCCAGCGGGACGGGGCGAACCTGCAATGCCGGGTGCCGATCCCCATGACCACGGCGGCCCTGGGCGGCACCATCGAGGTGCCCACCATCGACGGCAGCCGGGCCAAGATCAACGTGCCCGCCGGCACCCAGACCGGCCACCAGTTCCGCCTGAAGGGCAAGGGCATGAGCGTCCTGCGCAGCCCCGCCCGCGGCGACCTGTACATCCAGGTGGTGGTGGAGACCCCCGTCAACCTGACCAAGAAGCAGCAGGACCTGCTGAAGGAGTTCGAGAAGGCCGGGGAGGACGGGCACCACCCGGAATCCGAGGGCTTCTTCGCCAAGGTCAAGGAACTGTGGGCGGACCTGAAGGACTGAAAGTCCCGGCGATAGGGGAGGCAAGGCCAGAAAGCTTTTTCTGGCCTTGCCTCCCGGTGCCCCGGTGCCGCTTCAGCGTCGATTATAAGTTCAAGCCGAACGTCCCCACTGCGTCCCCTCCCCCAGAGGGGGAGGGACAGGGAGAGGGGTTGGGCCCTCTCCGGAAAGGGGAACCTGCGGGCAGGCGCCTGCTATCCTGATCGCACCACCCCTCACCCTGTCCCTCTCCCCCTGGGAGAGGGGACGGAACGGGGCCGATCAGCCAAAAATCGGGCCGCAGGAAGGGTCATGCCAAGCCAAAATCACGCCCGCTCCCTTCTGAAAAAATGACGGCCGGAGGGTGGGATCTCCGGCCGCCCAGTCATCGTGAACGGTGGGAACGAGCAGGGCTTCGATCCGTTCACGACACCTTAGGGTCCGTGTCGACCGCCTGGCCTTCGCGCAGGCGCTCCGCCCCCCGGACCACGACTTTGTCGCCGGGCTTCACCTCGCCCAGCACCTCGACCCATTCGCCGACCGTGGTGCCGGCACGGACCGTCACCCGCTCGGCCTTGTTCTCCCCGCTGACGCGGAAGACCGACAGGCCCGTGCCGCGCATCACCAGCGCGTCCCGGTGCACGGCAACCACCTGCTGCGGGGCGGCCGACGGCAGCGACACCCGCACGGCGGCGCCCACGATCCAGCGCCCCTCCGGCAGGGCCACGCGCACCTCGAAGGTGCGGCTCTGGGCCTCACCGACGGGGATGATACGGCTTACACGGCCGGTGGCCTGCTGACCGTCGGCCTCCAGCGCCACGTCCATGCCCTCGCGCAGCTGGTTGGCCAGGGCGACGGGGGCCTGGGCACGCACCTCCACCTGGTCCACCGCCACCAGCCGGGCCACCTTGGCGCCGGGGGCCGAGTATTCGCCCACTTCCAGCATGCGGCTGGCCACCTGGCCGGCGAAGGGCGCGCGCACGGTGGCGCGCTCAATGTCCAGGGCCACCCGGTCCCGCTGGGCCCGCATGCGCACCAGGTCCTGGGCCAGCACCTCCCGCTTGCTCTGGGATTCCTCCAGCCGGCTGACGGGAGCGCTGTCGCGGGCGGCGAGCTGTTGTAGGCGGTTGGCCTCCTTGGTCTGGAACTCCAGTTGGGACAGCAGGCTCTTCACCTGGGCGTCCAGCTGCTGGACCTGGAGCTGCAGTTCCCGGTCATCCAGCCGGGCCAGCACGTCGCCGGCCTGTAGGCGGGTGCCCGCCTCCGCCACCCACAGCACCCGGCCCGCCACCTCGGCGGCCACGTCGGCATCCTGCTTGGAATGGATGGTGCCTGGCACGGCGATCTGGGGGGCCATCATCCGGTCCTCCACCGTCGCCGTGCGCACCTTGGCGGGCGGCTGGGCGGGCGGGCCGCCCTGCTGGGCCAGGGCCGGCAAGGGCAGCAGGGCAATGGCGGTGGCCAGGGCCGGCAGGGTCAGGCGGTGAAGGGCCATGGCGGCGGTCCTCCTGGGGCCCGGTGGGGAAACGGGCGCGGGGCGGTGGTGTCGGGGTGCGGGGCAGCGTGGCCCCTTCGTCATGCTGCCCTGTTTACGGGAAAGCCGGTAACGCGGGGGTTTCCGTGTGTAACCGCACGGTAAATCCCTTCCGGCACCGCTACCGGACCCCACATGCTAGAAAAAGAGCAGCAACCGGATCGCCCGATGCCCGACACACAGACCGACCTTCGCGCCCTGACCACGCCGTCGCCCCTGCCCCCCGCGGGCCCTGACTTCCCGGACGAGGCCGCGGAGGTGGCGGACCTGCGCCGGCACAAGCTGATGGCCGGCGGCTGCCTGGCCCTGGCCGCCCTGGGCTGGGGGGCCAGCCATACGGGTGTCCTGCCGCCCGGGGCCGCGGCACCGCTGAGGGCGGTGGCAGAGGCGGGGATGGTGGGCGGGCTGGCGGACTGGTTCGCGGTGACGGCCCTGTTCCGCCGGCCCCTGGGCCTGCCCATCCCCCACACGGCGCTGGTGCCGCGTAACCGCGACCGCATCGCCGACGGCATCGCCGCCTATATCGACCGGGAATTCCTGGCGCCCACCATGCTGGTGGAGCAGCTCCGCCGCATGGACCTGGCGGCCCGCCTGTCCGGCCTGCTGGCGGGGGAGACGTCGCGCGACCGGGTGGCGGACCTGGTGGTGGGCATGCTGCCCGCCCTGCTGCGGGAGGAGCGGGAGGCCGCCATCCGCGGCACCCTGACCCGCGCCCTGCGCCGCGGACTGGCCGGGGTCGACCTGCGCTTCGCCATCGCCCGGGTGCTGCGGGCGGTGGTGGAGAGCGAGGCGCTGGAGGGGCTGATCGGGGAGCTGACCGAACGCGCCATGCTGATGGTAGAGGACCGGCGTGCCTGGTTGCAGGACGCCGTGGCCGAACGGTCGCGCTGGTGGATCCCCAAGGCGGTGGACAGGCGGGTGGCCGGCAACATGGCGGACGCCGCCATCGGCCATCTGTTCGACCTGCGCAGCCCCCACAGCGAGGTGGGCCGCGACCTGCGCCGCTGGCTGGCCGAGCTGCCCGATGAGATCGAGCAGGGCAGCCCCCTGGGCGAGAAGCTGACCAGCATCGTCAACGCCGCCCTGTCCGAGTCCAGCTTCGCCCAGCTTGTCGGCAATGCCGTGGGCACCCTGCGGGAGATGGCGCTGGAAGACCTGGCCAAGCCGGACGGCCGCATCCGGGAAGTGGTGGCCGCGGCCCTCGGCTCCCTGGCGGAACAGTTGGACGACGCGGACCTGCGCGCCCGCATCAACAGCAGCATCGAGGAAGCCTTCGTCGCCGCCATCCCCCGCTGGCGGCAGAACATCCAGGCCTTCGTCTCCGGCACCCTGCGCGCCCAGGACGTGGAGGACTTCACCCGCCGGCTGGAGCTGCGGGTGGGCCGCGACCTGCAATATATCCGCATCAACGGCACCCTGCTGGGCGCGGTGATCGGCGGGGTGCTCTATGTGCTGAACCAGGCACTGGGTGGGTGAGCCGGCGGCTTGGCCACTGGCCCTAGGGTGAGGAAAAGTCCCCTCCCCCATGGGGGAGGGGCATTCTTAATGCGCCGCGAAGGTGCGCTTTGAGGCCCTGCGCACCTCTGCCTCGTACAGCTTGGGGAACATCTTGTATAGCAGGGCGGCGACGGCGGGCAGCAGGACCACGGCGCCGATCATGTTGGCCAGGAAGAT
>MOEB01000100.1 GCA_001939945.1 Aerophototrophica crusticola
CGCACGGTGTAACCGATACTCAATCTTATGGTATGATGGCCGCTGTTCTGACCCACCCCCCAGTGCCATGAGAATACGCACATTCGGCGTATGCCGATCTGAGATATGACTGCCGCCGCCTGAAGGTTCCTTGTCCCAAGCGGCTTTCCGGGACAGGCTTCCGGGTGCCGGCGCCACGCGCGCATAACTTCGCATATCCGGCTTGCCTGATGTTGAGGGGTTGCCGGCCAAGTCCTTCCCGCCGCATGGCCGTTTCGCATGATGACGCCAAAACGGCGCGGCAGGGCCGATGCCACCGCTCACGCCAAGCAACGCTGTCGACATGACACGCCCGCCCCCAACGCCTTCCGTTTGGCAGGCCGGGGTATCCCTACCTGCGGCCCGGCATATCGCGGACGGAACCGATAGATGTCTTGCGGCTACTCCGGCCCCCCTCCCATCAGTGTCTCTTAGGCCGGGCGACGAGGCTTGGCTGCCTCACCCGGACCCAGAAGGGGTGGCCTACTCAAACGAGATCTCGTCGACCACCGGGAGGCGCTCCGCGTCGTATTCGCGCCAGCGGTCCAGGCGCCAGAACACCACCATGACCCCGGGGAGGTTCGTGTTGGTGCGCCGGCCGTCCCTTGGCGGCGGGTCGCGGGTCACCAGCTTGAAGCCGTACTCGGGCAAAGGGCAGGGCCGTTCGGTCCTGCCCTCATTCATTGTACCAATTGCACAAGTGACGTCACGTGCGGCGGTCTGTCGTGGCAAAGGCCTTCCCATCCGTGAGGGTGCCATGGCCGCCACGCCGAACCGCCGCGCGCCCGTCCCGACCCTGTGGGACGCCTTCTCCCGGGTCCCCGACCGGCGGGCCGCGTCGGGCCGGCGCCATCCCTCGCCGGCCCTGCCCACCATCGCGCTCGCCGCCCTGCTGTCCGGGCGCAGGGGCCAGGCCGCCATCACCCGCTGGGGCCGCGGGCTCGGCATCCGCGGGCGCCGCGGCCACCTGGCGCGTGTCCTCTCGGCAAGCCTGGCGAGGGCGGGCAGCGGGGCGTACGCCAGCCTGGCGGGCTCCAGGCGCGCGAGCTTCGCCCTCGCCCCCAGCCGCCTAGCGAGGCGCACGAGGTCATGCGCGTCCGCCTCGTCCCCGTGCCCCAGGGCATGCCGCAACTGGGGCACGTCCGCCGGGACCTGCAGGTAGCCAAGCACCAGCGACAGGCAGGCAAGCCCCTCATCCCTGCCCTTGCCCGACCCCGGGCTCGCGAGTTCCGCTGCCATGCCCCGACCCCAGCATACGACCCGATGGCCCAAGCAGTACCGGACCCCAGGGGTTCCAACAAATTCGAGGTTGTCTAGTACCCATATTAGGCAAGTCTAACCCGTTCAAATCCGCAACAGGGCGTGCGCACGCCGGCCGGAGCCCGCCGCCGCGCAACAGGCTGGCCCGGAAGGTGCCGGGCCAGCCGGGACGGGGGAGGCCCGGCCCTCACGCGGCCGGGAGCACGGCCGGGATGACCTCCCGCAGCGGCCCCGGGGCCAGCAGGGTGCCGATCGGACGGGCGTCACCCGGCTTGGCGACGGCGGCGATGCCGCTGCCCCCGCGGAAGGCGGCGATGTCCTGCAGGAAGCGTTGCTGTTCCTGAAGGGCGCGCGGGTCGGCAGGGGTACCGGCCGCCCCCGGCGCAGGCCACGCCCCTGGCCCTGCCGAGAAAACCTCGCCGGGCCCGAGGGGGCCAAGCGTGTCCGCCAGGGTGCGAGGGGACGCGAACCGCCCCGATTCGGCCAGGCCAACCCGCCACCAGGGGTCGGCATCGCCAACCTCGGCGGGGTTCGTGGGGACGGCCTCATCCGTCGGCGGGTCGTCCCGCAGCAACGTCTCGGGCATCTCTGCCCGGTCCGCGACCCCCCCCCCCGGGGCGCGGCCGCCTCCCGTCGGCCATCCTTGCCGTCACCCTGTCGGCTGCGGCCGACAGCAATACCTGGTGCCGCCCACGCAGGTGCTCGTCACCGGGCGCCGCGGTTGCGCCCGTCTCGCCGGTGCCCGCCGGCACCAATCCTTCCGGCTTGCCCTTCCCCCTCCCCCAGCGCCGCAGCTTGTTGTCCTTGTCCAGGTAGGCGAACAGCACGTCACCGACCTCGCCCCGGAACCCGTCGGCCCTCTCGTACGTCGAGGTGCCGACGATGACGTTGCCGCCACCCGCGTCCCGGCCGCCCTCCGGCTTGTCCACCCGCACCAGCCCGATGCCCGTGATGCCCCGTGCCGCCAGGGTGGAGAGCTCGCCCTTCTGGCTCACGCCGTCCTGGTCCCGGTCCTGCCAGACCAGGAACTCGCCGAAACGCTCGTCGCCCGGGTCGAGGCGGCCGTTGGCGTTGGTGTCGAAGGCGGCAAGGCCGTCCAGGTCGGTCTGGGCCCCGGGCAAGTCGCCGACGAAGGAGATCTCCTCACCCGAGCCGATGCGGCCGTCACCGTTGCGGTCCAGGGCCAGCAGGCCGTCGTCGGGGGCCGCCCAGCCGGTCCGCTCCCTTCGCCCGTCGCCGTCCACGTCGAAGCGGACACCGGACCTGCCGGCCTCGACCAACTCGACGCCGTCGCCGTCAAAGTCGAGGACGACGGGCGGGATCACCTCGCCGCTGCCGGGGATCGGCCGCCAGAATATCCGCAGGAAGATCTCCGTGCTGAGGCCGCCGCTGTCCGTCACGACGAACTGGAACTCGTCTTCGGAGCCCACGGTCCCTTGGAAGACCTTGAAGGTGTTCTCCGTGATGTCGGCAGGGTTCATCGGGATCCCGTTCTTCCAGCCAAGCACGGTATGTGCTTGGCCCGGCCCGTCCGGGTCGCGGTATGGGAGTTGGAACTCGTGCTTGGCAATCGTGGCGCTGCGGTTGACGAACCAGTTGGGGTTGCCGACGGTGCTGTAGGGCGCCTCGTTGACGTCCTGCACCGCCACCACGACGGTGGCTTCCTCCGAGTCCCCGTGCTGGTCCGTGGCGCGGTACGAGAGGGTGAAGGCCCGGTTGCCGGCGTCCTCGTAGTCCAACCCGGCACCGTTCAGGTACAGCCGGCCGAAGGCGTCCACCCGGAAAAGGTCGTTGGGATCGCTGCCACCCAGCTTCTCGATGGACAGCCCCCCCTCGCCGCTTTCCTTGTCGTTGAAGACCCGGCCGATGGGGGTCTGGACATTCCAGTTCTCCTGGGGGGCGAAGCTGGTGTCCCCGACGTACACCGGGTCGTTCACGCCGGCGATGTTCACGTCGACGTAGGCCGATTGGGTCCTCTCGCCATCACCCACGGTGACCAGGACCCTCGCCGTGCCGTACGCGTCGGGCGAGGGCGTGAAGGCAAGGACCCGTTGGGCACCGGCCCCGCCGACGGACACCGACCCTAGCGCGGCCCCGGCCACCACCGACGCGGTGACCGACAGCTGGTCGGCCGGGGTCTCGGCGTCGCCCACGGAGAAGGACAGGTGGTTCGCGCCGCTGTCCTCGAGGACGCCCCAGGTCGGGTCGATGCTCACCACCGGGATGTCGTTGACCTGGTCGACGCTGACCTGGACGTCGCGCCCGGTCGTGGCCACCCCGTCCCAGACCGTGAGGCGGACCGTCGCGACGCCGCTCGCGCCCGCCACGGGCGTGAAGGCCACGCGGCGGTTGCCGCCGCCGAGGTCCTCCACCGACACCTTCCCGGTGATGGCCTCGTCCTGCGACTGAGCCGACAGGACGAGGTTCCGGGCGTCTGTCTCCACGTCCCTGACGGTGACGGAGAAGCCCACCGGGCCCTGGCCTTCCCGGACCGACCAGACGGGCTCGGCCATGATCTCCGGGAGGTCGTTCGCCGGGGTGACGGACAAATCGAGGCTGCGGGTCACCGTGGCCTTCCCGTCCGTCAGGGCCACCGTGACCCTCGCCGCGCCGTTGGCGTCCGGCGCCGGCCTGAGGCGCAGCCACCTGTTGCCCGCGCCGTCGCTGACCACCCCCACCTCGCCCGTCAGGGCGGGGTTGTCGGAGGTCGCGGTGAGCGTCAGCGCGCCGGCGGGTGTCTCCACGTCCGAGACGGTGAAGGGGACCAGTACCCAGTCGCTGTCCTCAGCCAGGGACCACGCCTCCGGCCCAGCCAGCGTCGGCTCGTCGTTGACGTCGTTCACCCTCACGGTGAAGCTGCGGCTGGTCGACCCGTCGCCGTCGCTGACCGTGACGGTGACCGTCGTCGTCCCGGAGCCGTTGCGCGGGGGCGCGATGGTGAGGGTGCGGCCCGCCCCGGAGCCGCCAAGGATGAGGCCGCCGTCCGCGACCACCGCCTGGTCCGAGGAGGTCGCCGTGACCACCAGGGACGAGAGCGGCGAGTCCACGTCGGACACGGCGAAGGAGATCGGGGCGGAGACGGTCTCCTCGGTCATCGTGACGTTGTTCAGCCCCTCCAGGACCGGGAGGTCGTTGTCGGCCTGCACCGTGGCCCAGAAGGTGTGCTCGGCGGTGTCGCGGCCGTCGGAGACGACCAGCCGGATCTTGGCCGAGCCGGACATCTCGGGCACCGGCACGAGCTGCAGGGTCCGCGCGGCGCCGGTGCCCGCCAGGATGATGCGGTCCGGGGTGAAGAGCCCCTGGGCGCCCCCCACCACCTCGGCGGTCACCCGCGGGTCGGCGGCGGCCGTCTCCACGTCGCCCACGGTGAGGGCCAGCGCCTCGGACGGCTGGTCCTCGGCGAGCACGAGGTCGCCGGGGCCGCTGATCACCGGCAGGTCGTTGGCGTCGTCCACCCGCAGGGTGAACTGCCGCGACACCGCCGCGTTGCCGGGGTCCTGCGTGGTCACGGTCACCGTGGCCAGGCCGTGGCGGTCGGCCGTGGGCCTGAGGGTGATGGTCCGGTAACCTTCCGCGTCCGGGTCGCCGATGTCCGCCTGCCCCACGGTGAGCAGCGCCGCGTTGTCGGTGGTGACGCTGACCATGGTCTGCGAGGGCCCGCCCTCCGCGTCGGTGACCTTGACCCTGATCCCCAGGGTCCCGTCCTCCCGGACGGCCACCTCGCCGGTTGGCACGCCGTCGAGGACGGGCGGCGTGTTGATGCCCCAGAGGGCCTCCAGTCGCGGCCGGATGGCCGTGAGCCTCGACTGCCACTGGGCGGCGGTCGCCGGCGGCGGGCCGCCCATCAGCCCCACCAGCGCGTCGGCGCTCATGGCGCGCGTCAGGCGCTCGTTCGCGAAGAGCACGCCCACCCTGCCGCCCGCCGCCGTCCCCGGGTCGGCGTACCAGCCGGCCACGCGCGTGCTCGCCAGCCGGCCGAAGGTCCCGGCCGCCGCGTCGGTGCCGAGGACCGAGACCACCAGGTCGTCCCCGTCCCGCTCGAACCACAGGTCGTCATAGGCCACGTCGACGGCGAAGCTCACCGCGTCGGCGGCCCCGGCGGGGCCGGAGTTGTCGACCCGGTCGTGGCCGGTGCCGCGGCCCAGCACGTAGGTGTCGTCCCCGGCCCCGCCGACCAGCAGGTCGTCGCCGGCCCCGCCCTCCAGGGTGTCGGTGCCCGCGCCGCCCAGCAGCGTGTCCTGGCCGGACCCGCCCAGCAGGGTGTCGCTGCCCCCCAGGCCGGAGAGGGTGTCGTCGCCGGCGCTCCCGTCGAGCGTGTTGCTGCCCGAGTTGCCCTCCAGGTTGTCGGCGAAGGCCGACCCCAGGAGGTCCTCGATGTCGACAAGGACGTCCCCCTGCGCATCCCCGCCGGTGCCACGGTTGGTGGTCAGGGAGACGGCAACCCCGGTGGCGGACGAAGCGTAGACGGCAGCGTCGCGGCCAGCCGAGCCGCCGTCCAACCTGTCCGCCCCTTCACCCCCTTCCAGGCGGTCGTTGCCGCTGCTGCCGAACAGTTCGTCCGCCCCGCCGAGCCCGCGCAGGACGTCATTGCCTTCACGGCCGGTCAGCTTGTTCCTGCCACCGTCCCCCTCCAGCGTGTCCGCGTTGTGGCTCCCGGAGAGGTTCTCGATGGATACGAGCGTGTCGCCCTCCGCGTGGCCGCCCTTCACGATGCCGGCGGCAAGGCTGATGACCACGGCACCGGACGGGTTGGCGTAGCTCGCCTCGTCGATGCCGTCGCCGCCGTTGATGACGTCGCCGCCGGCCTTGCCCCAAAGGATGTCGTCTCCGCTCCCGCCCAGCAGGGTGTCGTTCCCGTCGTCGCCCCACAAGATGTCCACCCCGTCGCCACCGTCGAGGATGTCGTCACCATCGCCCCCGACGAGCCCGTCCGCCCCGCCGTTGCCGACAAGGGTGTCATCACCGGACAGGCCCCACATGTCGTTGTCGTTGGCATCCCCCTCGAGGGAGTCCCCAAAGCCGGAACCCCCGAAGTTCTCCACGCTCACGTACGTGTCGCCCGCCGCGTCCCCCGCCATCCCCCCGGTCGCAAGCGATGCCCTGACACCGGCGGCCGCATACTGGTAATCCGCCCTGTCGGTGCCGTTGCCGCCGATGATGTGGTCGGCACCGGCACCGCCTTCCAACGCGTCGTCGCCGTCACCGCCGTCAAGCCTGTCGTTCCCCTCGTCGCCGAGGAGCGTGTCGCCCCCGGCACCGCCCAGCAGGGCGTCGGCCCCCCCGAGGCCCCTGAGCCAATCATGGCCGTCCCCGCCGTCGAGGATGTTGGCGAGGTCGTCACCTTCCAGGGCGTCATTGTGGGCCGAGCCCGACAGGTTCTCGATCCCGACGAGCGCGTCTCCGGAGGCGTCGCCCGCCGTGCCGCGGGTCGACGCGAGCGATACCCTGACAAGGGCCGACGCGGCGGCGTAGCTGGCCCAGTCACCCTGCCCCTCGCCCCCGTCGAGGACGTCGGCGCCGGCACCTCCCTCCAGGGTGTCGTCGCCGGCCCCGCCAAGCAGGGTGTCGTCCCCGTCGTCGCCGCGGAGCGTATCTCCGCCGCCCGCGCCTTCCAGCCGGTTGGCCCCGCCATCGCCCTCCAGCGTGTCGGCGTGGGCCGAGCCGCGCAGGTCCTCCACCCCGGCCAGGGTGTCCCCGGCCGCGGTCCCGCCGGCGGCCGGCACCCCGCCGAGCGCCACCCGGACGCCCTCGCCCGAGGCCTCGTAGGTCGCGGTGTCGGTCCCGGC
>MOEB01000101.1 GCA_001939945.1 Aerophototrophica crusticola
CGGAAAGCGCGAGGTCGCCACCTGGCCGGAGAAGACGGCCGCCTGACCGGCACAGTTATCATTTGCGTGCCGGGTCACCCTCGCGGCGATGGGTGCCGCCGCTCGGGATACCCCGGGCATAGGCGCAGGCGGCACTCACTGCTCGATTAAGCAGCGTCTGAACATAAAATTGCATAATGCATATTTAGGGTATTCGGATAACACTTTATAATTGACTGATCACTTGGGATTGTTCATATATATTAGGGTGTTGTCCACGTCGTTGCCGTGTGGCCCTTGTCGTCGCCCTCAGCCCGTTTCCGCGATATGTCGGTTTCCGATGCGGCCTGCGCCGCCTTGCCGCTGTTGCCTCCGGCATCACCAAAGCCGGGTCGCGGCTTGCAAGGCTGGGCGGGTGGGCGAACGTCCAGGCAAGCCAGGGCAACATGGCATTGGCTGTGCGCCCTACTCATCCTGGCCGCCTCGCTCAGCGCCTGTGGCGGTGGCCACGGGGCCGCCATGGCGCGCCAGCAAGCCACCGCCGCCCCGCAACCGGCCCCCCCCACGGGCCCATCCCCGGCGCAGGAAATCCGGCGGGTGGAGGTGCTGCCGGTCTCCGACGTCGCCATGGGGGATTGGGCCGCGCGGGCCCACCAAGCCGTCGACGCGAGCCAGCCGCTGCCCCAACCACTGCCCCGCATCACCCATGCCAAGCCCGGGCACGGCTTCGGCACGCCCGCCTACCTGCGGGCCCGCGACAGCCTCGTGTTCCCGGTGCGTGACCGGGGGCGTGGCGCCATCGGGGAGGTTTCCCTTGTCACGGGTGAGGTGCGGCTGTGGAGCACGGGCGTCTGCGGCCACCGGGTGGTCCAGGTAGCGAGCCTGCGCGGCGGCACCATGCTGGCGGCGCGCTTCCACCAGAACGTGGACCTGGCCGCCCCGCCGGACCGGCCACTCAACCACGTTGCGGTCTATGACACCGACGGGTTCAAGCTGCGCCGCGTGCTCAATGCGCGGGAGACGCTCTACCTCGCCGAGGACATCAGCTCGCCCAACGACGACGGCACGCTGTACCTGGCCAACGGGAACCAGTCCGTGATGCCCCTGCCCGGGGACAAGCGGTGGGGCCGGGCTGGCCCCGGCATCTACCGCCTCGACACCGCCACCTGGGAGGAGCGCCGTCTCTGGCCGCTTACACCGGAAGCCGAGGACCAGGCGCTGGCTGCCCTGAGGATGAACGTCATCTCGGAGCTTTACGCCCCAATCGTCGCCGAACCGGGCCGGCTTGTGGTGCAATCAAACACATACCATGCTGACCCCGGCGCAAACAGCGGGACGCATCTGGTCGTGGACCTGCCGACGCAGAAGGCCGCGGTGCACCCGCTGGACCGCCACCTGAGCTGGGGCATGGGCGGCCATTCCATGCAGGTGGGCGACCGCTTCGTCTACACTAACATGCCGCGCGACCGGTTCCAGCCATGGTCCGCCGCCTTGGGCCTGCTGGAGCCTGACGGCCGCACGTCAACACCGCTGCTGTTCCCCGACCATGCCCCGGTGGAGCTGGAGTTCTTCGGCTTCCTGCGCCACGGCGTCCTGAACGTGGCCTTCAGCGACGACGGCTTCTACCACGTCTGGTCCGAGGCCGCACCAGGCGAGGTCAAGGTCTATCCCCTGGCCGGCATCGCCTTCGCCATCCCTGAAGAAATCTGTAAAGAAAAAAGCGGGAGTGCGCCGTGAACAATTACGTAGTCCGCAAATCTCTGCTGCCGAACAACCGCTGGCATGGCTTCGTCGACTCGGTCCGGGACGGAGTCTGGTCAGGTCGTGGATATGGGGCTGGCCGCGAACAGGTACGATTTCTTTCTTTTACAGATGCTGACAAATCAACTCGCCCCATCAATGTCTTTGATGCTATTGCGCGTGGCCACGATCTTCTTCAAGATGATGCACAAAATCAGTTGTTGAGCGCGCTGCAACGCGGGAGAACGCCTGCAAACGTAATCCAGGCATGCTTTCCTATTACAATGGCATGCTGCACAGCGACAACATGTACCTCGCCTGGAGTTCCGAGATTCGCCGGGTCGGCGTGGACCAGTTCATCACGAATCACTTAAACCACGAAATACTCCGGCTGGGCCAATTCGACCTGCGCGGCGCTCCCATATTCGCCCGCAACCAATGGCAGCTCTTTTTCGGCGAGGTGGCGTTCTCGCTCGTCACGAAGAACACCTTTGCCGACGGCGTGGCCCGGTGGGACCGGATCGCCGCCGATTATAACGCGGGCCGGCTGAGCGCCGACCAAGTAGTCCTGAAGTTCCTTGAGGATTTCGTCCCGGAGGCCACCGGCATCGTCGTCGCGACCGGCGCGAGGCAGATCGTCGACGAGCTGTGGGGGCGCGTCCAGGGGATGGCTTCGTCCGAGTTGGTCAAGAACGTTCAGGCCTTCTACGCGAAGCCGGTCGTCTCCTCTGCGGACCAGGCGACCGCCCTGATCCAGGGCGAAAACCCTGCCGACTACGTGATGTTCGGCTTGAAGAACCCCTTCAACCCCTATGGCCAAACGCGGCAGTATGACCCGTCGGAGCAGCGTTGGGAGATCAGGGCGAGCTACATCGAGCCGGGCCCCAACGGTTCCCAGCTCCACAAGGTGCTGGAGGTGGAGGACACGAACGGCAACGGCGTCGTGGACGCCCAGGACAAGCCGATCTCCCTGCGCGAGTCCTTCACCAGCAACGGCGTCATCGTCCACCGGAACTTCGGGAGCTTCGACGTCAACGGCAACCCCTACGGCACGCCCACGTTCCAGGTCCAGTTCGCCGACCAGCTGATCAGCGGGGAGGAGATCGGCCAGGTCCTCGGGCGGGCCCTGGGCGAGTATATCGGCCGCAAGAACGTCGTGGGCCAGATCGTCATCGGCGGCGCGCTGGACGCGGTGCTGGGCAACATCGGCGAGTCCCTGAACATCTGGGTGCGGGACGTCATCAGGATGCCCGGTTCCGACCCGGTGAACCTGGGCGAGGCGTCGCTGATGGCCGGCGGCGACTTCCTGTCCGACCTGGTGGGGGCGTGGCGCTCCGCCGCCATCGGCGCCGCCAGCTCCTATCTCGCCTCCCGGGTCGTGCGGGGCCTCGGGGTGGGGGGCTTCGCGGGCGAGTGGCTGCAGTTCAACGTGTCGTACGGCATCAACTACGGGATCTCCAGGGCGCTGGCGGACGTGCTGGACGTGCGCCCGCCCAGCTATGCCAACGCCCTCGACAGCTTCGTGGGCGCGAAGCTGGCCTCGCTCGTCGTCAGCCCGAAGACCACGGCGGGCGCCATCCTCGGGTCCGTCGGGGGCCAGATCGGCAGCATCATCCTACCGGGCGTCGGGACGTTCATCGGCACGGTGGTCGGCACCCTCTTCGGGAACCTGTTCGGCCGCCGGCGCCCCAGGACGCCCTCGGCCGGGGCGGAGACCGTGCTGAACCTGGTCACGGGCTATTACCAGCTCGGCAATGCCTGGCAGCAGAACAACGGCAACATCGACCTTGCCAAGAGCATGGCCTTCGCGGCCCGCGACGCGCTCAACAACATCATCCAGACGGTCGCGGGCGGCATGGAGGTGGTGGACGTGTCCAACGTCAGCTCCCCGACGCAGGTCTATGGCCATTCGGGTAACACTCTTTATGTCACCATCGGCGGCGCCCGTTTCAGCTTCTCCAGCGCCGACGATGCGGTGGACAAGGGCGTCGTCTGGGCGATCCGCAACACCCAGATCGTCGGCGGCGACATCTACATGAAGCGGGCCATCGCCAACGGTGCCGTGCAGAGGACGTTGGATGTCGCCGGCGACATGGACGTGGCGACGCAGTACGGCCACTATGTCCGCAACCGGCAGGCCGTGGACGCCTTGGTCTCGCTCGACCAGACCGGCTTGTTCTCCAGGGGTTGGCGGGACGTCCTGGAACGCGCGGCCCAACTGGGCCTCGCCAACTTCGCGCCGTCGGACTTCCACGGCGGCCTGCGCGGCTTCATGGACTCCATGGAGCTGTCCGAGCGGGGAGGCAGGTACGAGGACGTCCAGCTCTGGTGGGAGGGCAACGCCCTGAGGATGGCCACGCCCGGGCGTGCCGACGTGTTCAGCCAACTCCAGCAGGCATCGGGGGACGGAAGCTCTGTCCTGGTCGGGGACTTCGCCGGTGCCGCCACAGGCTACGCGCGGTGGGAGTGGAGCGGCTGGCAGGCGACCGGCGGCAACGACATCGCGGTCTTCCGCGACTGGGGCGGCCCGGTCACCCTCGACGACATGGCCTGGGTCGACCAGGGCTACTGGGGGTACGACCCCTGGGATGCCTGGACCTACATCCCGAACTGGGTCTGGGCTTCCGGCGGCGACGACATCTTCGTCGGCAGCCAGCATGGCGACGCCCTTTATGGCCGGGATGGCTGGGACTGGCTGGACGGCCAGGGTGGCAACGACTGGATGGAGGGAGGGGCCGGCAATGACGTGCTCCTGGGGGGCGCGGGGGCTGACACGCTGGTCGGCGACGAGGGCGACGACTACCTGGCGGGCGGGGCCGACAATGACGCGCTGTGGGGCCGCGCGGGCGAGGATCGCTTGAAAGGCGGCCTGGGCGCCGACGCCGTCCATGGCGAGGATGGCGATGACGCCCTCTTCGTCACGCCGGAGGAGTCCGCCGGCGACTGGCTCTCCGGCGGCGCGGGGCATGACATCGTCAGTTATGCCGACACGGCCTACGGCCTCACGGTCGCCCTGTTCTGGGGCGGCGCGTGGGGGGCGACCTTCAGCAGCATAGAAGGGCTGGAGGGCACGCGCTTCAATGACGTCCTCCATGGGGACGGCGGGGCCAACACCCTGCGTGGGCTGGCAGGCGACGACACCCTGCTCGGCCATGACGGGGAGGACGTGCTGGAGGGCGGCGCCGGCGCCGACACCCTGGACGGCGGGTCAGGGACCAACACGGCCAGCTATTCGGCCAGCATTGGCGGCGTCCATGTCAGCCTCCGGGCCGGCATGGGCTACACGGCGGACGCGGCCGGGGACACGCTGGTCAACATCGCGAACATCCGCGGGTCCGACTATGACGACGTCCTGGAAGGCGTGCATGGGGGCACCAACCGGCTTGAGGGGGGCCGGGGCGACGACTGGTTCATCGGCAACTGGGGCTGGCAGGCTTATGTCGGCGGCGACGGCTTCGACACGGTCGACTATTCGAACATGACCTGGGGCGTCTATGTCGACCCGCGCGGCGCGAGCTGGAACGCCTCCAGCTACAATACCTTCGAGAGCATCGAGGGGTTTGTGGGCTCGGCACATTCTGACTGGATCTGGGGTCGGGACGACGTCGGCGAGACGTTCGAGGGTGGTCGCGGGGACGATGTCCTGCAGGGTGGGGGCGGCGCCGACACCTACGTCCTCGGCAGGGGGGATGGGTTCGACCAGATCTATGAAGGCAACTCGGACGACAACGTCCTGGCCATGGGCGGGGGCGTCAGCTTCTCCGACCTCTGGGTGGGACGGAACGGCATCGACCTCTGGGTGGGAATCCGCGGCACCGCGGACCAAGCGGTGGCGTACTGGAACTTCCAGAACACCTCCTGGGGCAACTTCATCGACAGGCTGGCTTTCGCCAACGGCACCGTCCTGTCCATCGGGGGCGCGCTCAACCTTTGGGGTGGCAGCGATGGGAACGACCAGTATTGGGGCGTGGGCGGGTTGTCGGACTTCCTCCTCGGCTACAACGGCGACGACCTGCTTGTCGCCGGAGGCTGGGAGGACAAGGCCAACATCCTTGTCGGCGGCAAGGGCAATGACACGCTCGTCGCGTCGGTGGGGGACGATACCTACGCGTTCGACCGGGGCGACGGGCGCGACAGTATTGATGACGCTGGCGGCGAGGACGCGATCGTCATCGGCCCCAACACGGCGCCGGAGGACGTGATCTTCGAGATCGTCGGCGGTGACCTCTACATCGGCCTGCGCGACTTCGCCAACCCCGGCCTCCGTGCATCGCAAGTGGCCGACCATGTCAGGGTCGCCGGGGGCGGCATCGTCTATGAGACCTGGTACGGGGGCCGGACGCACAACACGGTGGAGTTCGTCCAGGTCGGCAGCCGGTCCTTCGACCTGCGCAAGCTCGACCTGCCGTGGGAGGTCCACTATGATTATGGTGATCCCGGCTGGTACTACCCAATCGTCTTCGACCTGGGGGATGACGGCCTCGACCTGACCCCGGTGGCGGACAGCGATGTCGTGGCGCGCGGTGACAGCGGTGCGCTGATGCGGATGAGCTGGGTCGCCCCCACGGACGGATTCCTGGCGCTGGACCGCGACGGGGACGGCCAGATCAACCGCCTCTCCGAGATCAGCTTCGTCAAGGACAAGCCTGGGGCGAAGACCGACCTGGAGGGGCTCACTGCCTACGACAGCAACGGCGACGGCGTGTTCTCCGCGCTGGACAAGGACTGGGGGCGGTTCCGGCTTTGGGTCGACATCAACCAGAATGGTCGCTCCACCAGCAAGGAGCTGAAGACCCTGGCTGAGGCGGGCATCACCTCCATCGACCTGAGGGGCGAGAAGACCGGCTATACCGCCGACGGGATGAGCGACAGCTGGGTCGCCGGCACGACTGCCTTCACCCGCGCCGACGGGACCACCGGCACTGCGCACGACGTCGTCCTGGCCCGCCGCTACCTGCACACCAGGGACCGTGGCGGCAGGCCTCTGCCGAAAGGAGTCGGCGGGCGCGACGAGGACGGGACACTCGGCAAGCTCTCGAACGATCCGCTCTTGGACGCGGCTAGGGCACGCGAGAAGGCCAGGGCTGGGGGAAAGCGGGAAGTTCCCGACGCGGAGGCCCTTGAGGCGGCCCGCCGGCAGCCGCTCGACTATGTAGACGTGGCAGGGCGCGCGAAGGTCGATTTCAGTGACCACGACAGGATGACGAAGAAGGACAGGGACCGCTTCTCTGATTTGGCCGCGCGCAAGAAGCGCGCGATTGACGGCAAGGACGACCCTGGCGCCGCTGACCGGCTGGAACGCATCAAACGGACCTCGGCCGAC
>MOEB01000102.1 GCA_001939945.1 Aerophototrophica crusticola
GTTCAGGGCCAGCAGGTTGGTCTGGCTCGCCACCTCCCCGATCAGCACGGCCACGTCGCCGATGCGGGCGACGGCTTCCGACAGGGAGCCGATGATGGCTTCCGCCGCCACGCCCCGTTCCACCGCGGCGCGGCTCACCTCCCCGGCATGGCTGACCTGGGCCGAGATTTCCCGGATGGAGGCGGCCAGCTCCTCCGATGCGGAGGCCACCGTCTCCGCATTGTGCAGGGCCTGCTCGGCCGCCGCGGCGACACCCTGGCTGTTCTGGGCCACCAGCCCGGCCGACCCGGCCATGGAACGGGCATGCCCCGCCATTTCCTCCGTGCGGGCGGCCACTTGGTCCACGGCGAGGCGCGTCTCCCGCTCCACCGTGGCGGCCATCGCCTCCAGGGCGGCGTGCTTCTGCGCCTCCGCCCGGGCGGCGTTCTCCGCCGCCTCCGCCTCCAGCCGACGCTTGTCGCGGGCTTGGCCGCGGAACACCTCCAACGCGCGGGCCAGCCCGCCCAACTCGTCCGTGCGGCCGGTGCCGGGGACGGGGGTGTCCAGCTCCCCGGCGGCCACCCGCCCCGTGGCGGCGGTCAGGATGGACAGGGGACGCACCACGCCCAGCATCACGGCCGCCGCCGCCCCGGCCAGGGCCGACAGCACGCCGATGCAGCCGGTCAGGATCAGCACCCAATCGGCGGTGCGGCGCACCGCCTCCTCCTCTGCCTCCAGCCGCTTGACCTCCTCGGCCTGGCGGTCGATGAAGCCGTCGGTCAGCTTGGACGCCGTGCGCTCCGCCGGGCGCACCGCGGCGCGGAAATGGGCCAGGGCCTCCTGGTCCTTTCCGGCCAGGGCCAGGTCGACGACGGTCCGGACCTCCGTCGCCACGCCCTTCTGCAAGGTGACGAAATCCGCCATGCCGGCCGCGGCCGCCCCGCTACCCAGCATGCTGAGCACCGTCTCGGATCGGCGCAGCATCTCATCCGCCCGCTTTCGCACGCGGTCGGCGAAGGCTTGGCGGTCCGCCGGCGGCTCCAGCGTGGTGTTCAGCGCGTCACGTTGGACAGCGCGGCTCAGCGCCCGCACCTCCGACACCTCAAGCTGCATGCGCTCCGCGAGGATGACCCGATGGGAGGCTTCCTCGGTCCGATGCAGGGTGGTGAAGCCGATGGCGACGAGGCCTGCCGCCACAAGGGATAGGGCGACGATGGGGGCAAGGAGCTTGGGGGCAAGCCGCATGGCGCGGGACTCCGGGCCGGATGGAAGGGATTGCACCCATCATCCCAAACCCGCAGGCCCGAAGCATTGATAAAAATCATATCGGCCCTAGTATTGATCAGCTTATCGGAATTTCATGCCGGGGACTCAAGCACCACCGGCGCGCCTCCCGCCAAATGGCGCAGCCGCCGGGTGATGGTGGGCAGCTCCTTTTTGTAGACCTTGGACAGGGGCGCCAAGCTGACGGCCCAGCCCTTGGCCGTGCGGCGATGGGTCCAGGTGGCGACCACATGGCCCTGGCGCAGCACCACGGCGCTGATCCAGCCGGCCGTGCGGTAGACCGCCGGGCGGTGGCGGTCCTCCAGGTACTGGCCCGTGTCGGTGTGGGACAGCAGGTAGGGGTCGAACAAGGGAAGCACGGCCAGGTGCCCCTCCGCCGGGGCGGCGTCACGCAGGGCGGCTTCGTCCGCCGCCAGGGCGAAGGCGGCCTTTCCGGCCAAGCTGACGGGCAGCAGCTCCGGGCCCAAGTCGGCGAAGGCCTGGCGCACGGGCTCAGCTGCGATCCCGGTGAATTTGCGGAAGTCGGCCGGGGTGGCCGGGCCGAAGGCGTGCAGGTAGCGGCGCAGCAGGCCGGCCATGGCGGCGCGGGGCTCCAGGGACATGGGCGCGCCCGCCCAGGCGGGCAGGTGGACGAACATCGCCTCCCGCTCCCCCTCCTCCCCGCCCTTGGCGGGGCCGTGGCAGACATGGCCCAGGGCGCAGGCCAGCTTGATGATGCCGCCCCAGCTATGTTCCAGCATGGGCCGGGCCCATTCGCCCAGGACCGGGACCAGCCGGCGCGACAGGTCCATGCGGCTGTGCGGCCCGTGGGTGGCCAGGGCCTCCGCCACGGCGGCCACCAGCCGCTCCACCTGGTCCGGGGTCAGGCCCTCAGCCTCATACCAGCGGTGGTAATTGCCGACATACAGCCGGCGGAAGGCCAGCATCAGGCCCAAATCGTCCCGTGGCGTCAGGTGCAGGGTGGAACGCTGGGCCCACAGCTTCACCAGGGACCGGTCCTGGTAGAGCAGCCGGTCCATCTCCCCGTCCCCGCAGGCCCCCGTGCGGGCCCGGAGCTGGAGCACCGCCGCCGAATGGACCTGCGCCTGCGCCCCCAGCAGGGTCCGCGCCGCCGTCAGCGGGTCCGCCGCCGGGCTGGCCAGATGCTGCCGCCCCAGGCGGAAGGCCAGGGCCTGGGGCAGGGTGACGGGCAAGGGAACGGTAACCAGGATCGCCTCCCGGGATCAGGGGAACAGAAGGCGAACTTTGCTTGATGGAAAGTCGCTGGGCAAGGGGGTAGCGGGTTGATCCATCAACACGGACGACACGGACTTTCCACGGACGGCCACGGACCGGTTGCTGCCACCCCGGCCGGTCGCTTGTCGCGCAGGGGCTCGCCGCGCTGCGCGCTCCACCCGTGTCCGTGTCGTCCGTGGCGTGTCCGTGCCGTCCGTGTCGATGGCGCCGCCCGGAACTCCAGCCTTACGCGTACACGAAGTCGCCAGCCGACAGGGTCACCGACCCGGCCAGCAGGACCACCAGTTCCGGCGTCGTGTCGCCGCCGGTGTTGCCGAACAGCCAGGTGCCCTGGGCGTCCTGGAAGGTGCGCAGCTCGCCCACGGCGGCCACCTCGCCCGCCCCGGCGAAGGACAGCCGCTGGACCCCCTCCAGCCCGGCATTGCCGTCGAATGCGCCCAGGCCGATCCTGTCGCCGGCCGCGGCGTCGAAGTCGATGACCAGGTCCGGCGCGTCGCCGGTGCTGTCGGCGGCGTTGAACAGCCAGAAGGTGTCGGCCCCCTCACCGCCGAACAGCAGGTCGCTGCCCGCGCCGCCGTTCAGATGGTCGTTGCCGTCGCCGCCGTACAGCTCGTCCGCGCCGGCATTGCCGAACAGCCGGTCATTCCCGGCCCCGCCTTCCACCAGGTCAGCAGCCGCCGAGCCCCGGATCTCATTGGCCAGGCTGTCGCCCCGGACCCAGCCGGCCTGGCGCATGGTGATGTTCTCCACGTTCAGCCCGTCGGCCAGGAAGAACTCGTCCCCGCCATTGTATTCCACCGTGTCGATGCCGCCGCCGGCGGTCTCCACGATGCGGGTGGCGGTCTGCACGTCGGGGTCATAGGCCAGGGTCGGCAGCACATAGGTGTCGTTGCCGTTCCCGCCTTCCAGCCGGTTCAGGCCGCTGCCGCCGGACAGGCGGTCATCGCCGTCGCCGCCCAGCAGGATGTCGTCCCCGTCGCCCCCGAACAGCCTGTCATTGCCGCTGCCGCCTTCCAGCCGGTCGTTGCCGGCCTCCCCGTACAGGGTGTCGGCGCCGCCGTGGCCGCGCAGGATGTCGTCACCACCCCGGCCCCACATGATGTCGCCATAGGCGGAGCCGTCGCGGACGTCGTTGCCGGCCTTGCCGTACCAGGAACCCATTCTCTGCTCCCCAACTTCATTACCCCCTGGCGGCGCGTCGTCCGCCTTAAGGGATCGTTAACCAAACGACATGAGCTGGCAATTCGGGAGCGACGCACCCTTTTCTTGTCACGCCGGGGAATGTCACAAGCCAGGATTTATACCAGCCGCCGTTGATCGTGACCGATCAACGGCCCCTCAGGCGCCGGGCGCCGCCATCCGGCGGCTTGGCTCACGCGGGCATGGGCCCGCGGGCCGGCGGTCGCCGGCCTCCAAGCGCATGAGTCAAAAACTCATGCGCTTGGTATTACCCGACCGGGCGGGGATCAGTCCGGTATCGGATTGTTCCGGGGGCGGTGCAGACGTGAAGTATCCGTCGGGCCCGGAGGGGAGGCCCCCATCGTGGCCAACGCGCCTCCAGGGTTCACCGCATGACGCCAACATCCCGTGATCCCCGCGAAAGCGGAGATGACGGGCAGGGCGGTTAGTACTGTTGAAGCTATCAAGCCAACCCTGGGCTCACGTGATCGCGTCAAGCTGCGGGTCGGACAGGTTGCCCGGCACGATGGTGACGGGGATGCGCAAGGACCCCGACATCTGCCCCACCACATAGCTGATCAGCGGCCCCGGCCCGCCCCGGCCCGTGCCGGCGGCCAGGACGAGGATGGAGATGCTCGGCTCCTCCTGGATCAGGGCCAGGAGCTGTTCCGACCGGTTGCCCTCCCGGATATAGAGGGCCGGCACGTTGCCGGAGATGGCGACCACCTCCGCCGCCAGCTTCTGCAGGAGCTGCTCCGCCTCCTCCCGCTGCTCGGCCTTCATCAACTCCTCGATGGCGCCCCATTGCTGCAGCTCGCCCGGCTCGATCACGTGCAGCAGCGCCACCCGCCCGCCGGTGTTGCGGGCCCGGCGGGCGGCGTAGTGCAGGGCCACGGTCATCTCCTCCGACTCGTCGACGACGACCAGGAAGATGCGCTGGTGGGTCTCGTTCGGCATGGCGGCCTCCCCCGGGATACGGTTGGCGTCAGGACTTGCGGAAGATCGCGCCGGCCAGCCAGCCGGCGGAGACGGCAAGGGCGATGCCCAACAGGGCGTACCAGATGCTGTCTCGCTTGGCGAACTCGAACACGCTGGCGGAAAAGCCCACCTTGCTGACCAGCAGCGGGGTCGTCTGGGCACTGACCACGTCCCCGTCGCGGATCAGGTAGACGCTGGCCGTGTAGGTGCCGGTGGGCACGTTGGCCGGGAAATGGATGCGGGTACGGAACAGGCGCTGGCCCAGGAAGGACACCTCCTCCGCCTCGGTGCTGTACAGGCCCTGGCGCTGTTTGTTGCGGATCAGGGCGGCCCGGAACTCCGCCACCCGCTCGGCGCTGGCGCTGCCGCGGGGGACCAGGCGCAGATGGTCCAGCCCGATCTCATGCCGTTGCAACACGGCGGGGGGCACGTCCGCCTCCAGCGGGCGGCTGGTGGCCAGGCCGTAATAGGCGGGGACCCGGTCGAAGGTGATGTCCTCGTTGTTCACCCAGATGCCGACGATCCGTTCCTTCTGGCGGACGGTGACCTCCGCCTCCGGCCCCTGCACCACCACGGCCACGTCGCCCGCCCCGTCCACGGCGCCGAACAGCACCACGTCGGTGCCGATGAAGCCCGTGGTGATGGCCACCAGATGGCTGGACAGGTCGGCCACCAGGGACTGGGCCCAGGCCTGCCGGGCCGCCAGCCAGAAGCAGGCCGCCGCCAACAGGACACAGGCCAGGAAGGCCGGCAGGGCAAGGCGCCGGCGGGCCGCCTTGGGCGCCGCGGTCATGGCATCCCCGGCCGGGTGATGGAGAACAGGTCCTCCGGCCGGACGATCAGGTCCACGGCCAGCTTCACCGCCACGGCCATGACCATCAGGGCCAGCAGGGCGCGGGCCTGCTCACCCCGCAGCCGGGCGCCGGCCCGGGTGCCGAACTGGGCGCCGATCACCCCGCCCACCAGCAGCAGCATGGCCAGCACGATGTCCACCGTCTGGTTCGTGGCGGCCTGGAGGAAGGCGGCCATCCCGGTGGAGAAGATGATCTGGAACAGGGACGTGCCCGCCACCAGCCCGGTGGGCATGCCCAGGATGTAGATCATGGCCGGCACCAGCAGGAAGCCGCCGCCGATGCCCATGATGGCCACCAGGATGCCGCCGACGAAGCCGATCCCCGCCGGCAGCAGGGCGGAGATGTACAGCCGCGACCGCGGGAAGCGCATCTTGAAGGGCAGGCCGTGCAGCCAGGTGTGGTGGTGCAGCTTGCGCGGGGCCACGGCCTTGGCCCGGCCGCGCAGCATGGTGCGGATGCTCTCCCACAGCATCAGCCCGCTGACCGTGCCCAGGAAGAAGACGTAGGAAAGGGAGATCACCAGGTCGATGTGGCCCAGTTGCTGGAACAGGCCGAACAGCCAGACCCCCAGCCCGGTGCCCAGCACGCCCCCCACCAGCATCACCCCGCCCAGCCTCACGTCCACATTGTTGCGTCGCCAGTGGGCCAGCACGCCGGACACGCTGGCGCCCACCAGCTGGTTCGCCTGGGTGCCCACCGCCACGGCGGGCGGCACGCCGATGAAGATCAGCAGCGGCGTCATCAGGAAGCCGCCGCCCACGCCGAACAGGCCGGACAGGAAGCCGACGCCCCCGCCCAGCCCCAGGATCAGGAGGGCATTCACCGAAAGCTCGGCGATCGGGAGATAGACCTGCATGGGGGGAGGCTGGGCACCGAGGAGGGGCGGGACGGCAGGGTAACCCCGCACCAACCCCGGCAGAAGGGGGAAAATCCCGCGGGATGCCGGGAACCTTTCGCCGCACCCGGTCCTTCGGAACTCCCCAGCGTCGCGGCTATCGACACGGATGACGCGGATGGTTTCCGGATTTTCACGGATAAGGAAATCAGAGCGCGGCAAAGCCGCGCAACGATCCGTACTCCAAGATCGCGCCCCGGTGCTGACACGCGACCATCCGTGCCAATCCGGACATTATCCGTGTCCATCCGTGTCTTCTGGAACACCCCAAAAAACGGAGGCCCCCACCAAGGCCTTCGGGCCTTCAGCCGACCGCCAGCCCTTCCGACACCACCCCGACGATCACCCGCGCCGCCGCCAGTTGCCGGTCCAGCCCCATGCCCGTGCGGCGGCCCGCATCCTCCGGCTTGATGCCGTCCGGCAGGGGTGGGACGTGGATGAAGCCGGCGGGGACCGGGTGCCCTTTCCGCTCCAGCCAGTGCCGGGCCTGGAAGAACAGGTGGTTGCAGATATAGCCGCCGGCGTCCCGGCTGGGCTTCACGGCATACCCCTCCGCCTCCA
>MOEB01000103.1 GCA_001939945.1 Aerophototrophica crusticola
GCCGCGCCGGGGTCCAGGCCCGCCTCCTCCCCCACCGCGGCCAGGGCCGCCACCCAGCCGTCGAGGGCCGCCGCCACCCGCGCGCCCAGCCCGTGGTCGGCGGCGCCCCAGGCGAAGGCGCCCAGCAGGCAGCCCAGCTCGCCCCCCCGGTAATAGGCGTCCAGGACGGCGGCCATGGCCTCCACCCGGTCGCGCGGGGGCCGGGACCGGTCGGCCAGGGGTGCCAGGATCTCCGCCGCCATGCGGGCCTCCACGTCGGCCAGGGCGGCGGCGGCCATGTCCGCCTTGCCGTCGGGGAAGTGGTGGTACAGCGTGGCCCGGCCCAGCCCCGTCGCCGCGGCCAGGTCCGACAGGGACGCGCCGTCCCAGCCCTTGGCGCGGAACACGTCCCGCAGGGCGCAGACCATGGCCCCGGACCGGCCCTCCGGCAGCTTCCGCCCCGCCATCGCCGGCCCCGCTCAGCCCCCCTGGTACTGGCCCGGCATGGGCACGTAGCCGGGCAGGGCGCGCACCCGCGCCATCCAGCGCCGGACCGCGGGGAAGGGCGCCAGGTCCACCCCGCCCTCCGGCGCCACGGCCACATAGGCGTAGCAGGCCACGTCCGCCACCGTGGGCCGGCCCAGCTCCAGCCAGTCCCGCGCCGACAGGTGGGCGTCCATGATGCCCAGGACGCGGGCCGCCTGCTCCCGCGCCCGCGCCGCGTCCAGCCGGTAGCCGAACTTGTCGTGCAGCCGGGCGTCGTTCGGCCCGCGGGCGATGTCGTTGGCCGCGGTGCTGAGCCACTGCATGATCTGGGCGAGGCCCGCCGGGTCGGTGGGCAGCCAAGCCTCGCCCCCGTGCCGGCGGGCGACATAGGCCAGGATGGCCTGGCTGTCGCGCAGGACCAGGTCCCCGTCCGCCAGCACCGGCAGCTCCCCGAACGGGTTCAGGGCCAGGAACTCCGGCCGCTTGTGTGCGCCGCCCAGGAAGTCCACCGGCACCACCTCCAGCGGGACCCCCAGCAGGGCGCAGAGCAGGCGCGCCTTGTAGCAGTTGCCCGACAGTTCCAGGTCGTAAAGCCGCATGACGCCGCCTCCTCCAAGCCAGACCGAATGTTCGTTCGGGCATGGTGGCGCGGGCGGGGCCGCGTGTCCATCCCACCTTCGTCGAATCCGGGGCTGCCGGCCGGGCCGGACATTCCGGGCCCGCGGCTGTTCCCGGTGGTCGGCAGGCCCCTCCCCGGGGTTGCCCGCGCCCCCGCGGCGGCACGTCCCCCAGAGTCCCAGGCGAACAAGGAGAATTGCAGATGACCACCCCGAACGCGGCCGCCTCCGGCACCTTCCAGGTGGGCGGCGAGGCCACGGTGAACCGGCTGGGCTTCGGCGCCATGCGCGTCACCGGCCCCGGCATCTGGGGCCCGCCCCAGGACAAGGCGGAGTGCCTGCGCGCCCTGCGGCGCCTGCCGGAGCTGGGGGTGACCTTCATCGACACGGCGGACAGCTACGGCCCCGACGTGTCGGAGGAGCTGATCCGCGAGGCGCTGCACCCCTATGGCGGGCTGCTCATCGCCACCAAGGGCGGGCTGACCCGCGGCGGGCCGGACCAGTGGACGCCCAAGGGCGACCCCGATTACCTCATCGCGCAGGCGAAGAAGAGCCTGAAGAAGCTGGGGGTGGAGCAGATCGCCCTGTGGCAGCTCCACCGCATCGACCCCAAGGTGCCGCGCGACGAGCAGTTCGGCGCCATCCGCCAGTTGCTGGACGAGGGCATCATCCGCCACGCCGGCCTGTCGGAGGTGGGGGTGGAGGAGATCCGGGCGGCGCAATCCGTCTTCCCCGTCGCCACGGTGCAGAACCGCTACAACCTGGCGGACCGGAAGAGCGAGGACGTGCTGGACTATTGCCAGGGCGCCGGGATCGGCTTCATCCCCTGGTACCCGCTGGCGGCGGGGGACCTGGCCCGGCCCGGCGGCCCGCTGGACGCGGTGGCCAGGGCGCACGGGGCCACGCCGGGCCAGGTGGCGCTGGCCTGGGTGCTGCGGCGCAGCCCGGTGATGCTGCCCATCCCCGGCACCTCCAAGGTCGCCCACCTGGAGGAGAACGTGGCCGCCGCGGCCATCACCCTGTCGGACGAGCAGTTCGAGGCCCTGTCGGAGGCCGGGCGCAAGGCGGCCTGACCGGCCGCCCCTCAGCGGTTCTCCGCGGCGGTGAGCCGGACCCCGGCGCAGGCGTCGCCCCCGGCCGGGGGCGGCCCGGCGAGGCGGGCGGCGACCCAGTCGGCCAGCACCTCCGCCACCCGCGGGTTGACGGGGGGGCGGCCCGGCGGCGCCGAGCCCTCCCGCGCCTGGCGGCGCACCGTCTCCCGGTCGCCGGTCAGGTTCCAGCCATGGTCGGTTTTGGCGAACTGCACGAAGCAGGCGGTGCCGGGGCGGTAGTGGTTGACGATGTCGGCGACCAGCCGGTGGTCCTCCCCGTTCACCGCCTGGATGTCCGAGGCGCCGTGCAGCACCAGCACCGGCACCTTGGTGTCGCGCCAAGCCTCCACCAGCGGCGCGTTCGCCACCCCGTGCCAGAAGGCGTAGTGCCGCCCCAGCAGCCGGTCGCCCCCGTCCCAGCCATAGGCGTCGCGCAGGGCCCGGCCGTGGTCCTGGTTGGCGGCGGCAAGGGCGGCGGGGACCTTGCGTTCCAGCAGGAATTGGCGCAGCGGTTCCCGCGCGGCCTCCGCCTGGCGCGCGGCCTCCACCGGGTCGGCGTCCCGGTACATCAGCGCCTGGAACTGCATCAGGCCCATCAGGTAGTCGTACCAGGGCCGGACCGCCGTGCCGAACACGGCCACCCCGCCGGGGGGCGTGCCCAGGGCCGGGACCAGCAGCGGCGCCTCGATCCCGCCCATGGAATGGCCGAACAGGAAGATGCGCGATGCAGGCACCCCGCCCGGCCCGGCCAGCCTGTCATAGGCGGCGCGGAAGGCCGCCACCTCCGTCTCCAGGTCGATGTCGGCGCAGGCAGGGGTGCCGCGGCTGTCGCCCACGCCCGGCTTCTCCACTCGATAGGTGCCGATGCCGCGGGCCAGCAGTCCGCGGGTCAGGCGGCGGTAATGCTGCTCCGGGTCGGGGGACTCCATGGTGCCGCAGTCATAGCCCTGGATGATGAAGACGACGGGCGCGTCCGGCCGGCCCGCCGGCATCACCCGGATGTCCCGCAGGTGGCCGCCGCGGAAGGGCACGGCGCCATAGGTGACCTCCGCCCCCTCATACGTCTCCCGCGGGTTGCCGGCGGCCTGGCCGGAAAGGCTGAGCCTCGACCCCTCCCGCCAGACCTCCACCGCCAGGGGCGTGCCGTCCCGCAGCCCCGCCGCGAAGATGTCCGCCACGCCGGCCACGGGGCGGCCGTTGAGCGACAGCACCACGTCCCCCGGCCGGATGCCCAGCCGCTCCGCGTTGGAGCCGGGGACGACAAGGCGCACATAGAGGCCGGGCGTGCCCGCCAGCCCCGCCGTGACCCCCGCCGGCGGGTCCCCGGGCGCCACGCCCAGGGAGGCGGCGCGCACCAGCGGGTCTGCCGCCGGGGCGGGCGCGGACAGCAGCAGGGACAGGACGAGGGCGGTGAGGGCGGGCAGGCGCATGGGGCGGGCCTCCGGAATGGCTGCCCCCCTCTAAAGCCCAGGAGCCCCGGTCCCGCCCAGGGCCATTCCCCCGCGCGGGGCCGGGGCCGCCGGGGGCAAAGGTGTAAACGGTTGCTTCACCGACGCCGCCCTAGGCTGGACGGGACCGGGGCGAACGGCCCCGCCAACCGCCCCGGCCCTCCCCATGACCCGGCACCTGCCCCATCCGGCCCCGCCCCTTGCCCCACGGCACCGCCCGGCCCCCGCCCCTGGGGGGTGGCGGTGAGGCGGGCGCCCGGCCTGCGCGCCACGGTGCTGCTGGGGCTGGCGGTGGCCGCCGCGGACCTGTCGGCCGTGGCGCTGCTGGCCTATGCCCTGTCCCCCGCCCTGCCGGAGGGGGCGCTGCTGCATGCCCTGCCGGGCGTGGTCGCCCTGCTGGCCGGCTCCACCCTCGCCGCCGCCTGGGAGGGGGAGGGCTGGGGGCCCCGGGCCTGGGGCCTGCTGACGGGGGTGGAGGCGGTGGGCGCCACGGCCGTGCTGGCCTGGGCCGGGCGCCCGGTGGCGGCCCTGCTGCTGCTGGCCGTGCTGGCGCGGGAGGCCTGGCGCCGTCCCTGAGCGGCCATCCCGCCCCGCCGGGCGTTGCCCCTGGGGACGGCACCGGCGGGCGGGGAGGGGGCATGAGCGTTCGGACCATGGAGCAGGCCCTGGCGGCCGTCGGCACGGGGCCGTTCCAGCGGCGGCTGCTGGGGATCTTCGGGCTGGTCTGGGCGGCGGAGGCCATGCAGGTCCTGTCCATCGGCTTCGCGGCCCCCGGCATCGCCGCCAGCTTCGGCCTGACCATGCCGCAGGCCTTGCAGGCGGGCACGGCCTTCTTCCTGGGCATGCTGGTGGGCGCGTCCCTGTTCGGGCGGCTGGCGGACCGGGTGGGGCGGCGCCGGGTGCTGGTGGGGACGGTGCTGATGGACGCCCTGTTCGGCGGGCTGTCCGCCCTGGCGCCGGACTTCCAGGCCCTGCTGGTGCTGCGCGGGCTGACGGGCCTGGCCGTGGGCGGGACCCTGCCCGTGGACTACGCCATGATGGCGGAGGTGCTGCCCGCCGACCGGCGCGGGCGCTGGCTGGTGGCGCTGGAGGGGTTCTGGGCGGTCGGGACGGTGGCCGTGGCCGTCGCCGCCTGGGCCGTCGCCGGGTCCGGCGTGGCGGAGGGCTGGCGCCTGCTGTTCGCCCTGTGCGCGGCGCCGGCGCTCATCGGCCTGTTCCTGCGCCTGTGGGTGCCGGAATCGCCGCAGCACCTGCTGCGCAGCGGGCGGGCGGAGGCGGCGGCGGCCGTGCTGGGGCGCATGGCCCGGGCCAATGGGCGCCCCCTGCCGCCCCTGTCGCTGGAGCCCCGGGCCGAGCCCCGCCTGCCCGTGTCGGCCCTGCTGTCCGGGCCGCTGCGCCGCCGCAGCCTGCTGGTCCTGGCGGTGTGGCTGCTGGTCTCCGTCCCCTATTACGGGGTCTTCGTCTGGCTGCCCGGCCGGCTGGCGGGGGAGGGGATGGGGTTCCTGCGCGGCTACGGCTTCCTGGTGCTGGTTGCCCTGGCGCAGGTGCCGGGCTACGCCCTGGCGGCGTACGGGGTGGAGCGCTGGGGGCGCCGGCCCACCCTGGTGGGGTTCCTGCTGGCCGCGGCGGCGGGCTGCCTGCTCTATGCCGCCAGCCCGACCCCGGCCCTGGTGGCGGGGGCCACCCTGCTGATGAGCTTCGCCCTGCTGGGGAGCTGGGGCGCGCTCTACGCCTTCACGCCCGAGCTGTACCCCACGGCCCTGCGCGGCACCGGCATGGGGGCCGCCGGGTCCATGGCCCGGCTGGGCGGGCTGCTGGCGCCCTCGGCCATCGGGCTGGTGGTGGCGGCCAGCTTCACGGCCGCGGTGGGCCTGTTCTCCGTCCTGCTGCTGCTGGCCGCGCTGGCCGCCAGGGCCATCGACGTGGAGACCCGGAACCAGCCGCTGGGTTGATGCCCGCGAGGCGGGCAACCTGCCCCGGCGGGTGCCTGCCCCGCGGGCATCAGGGCTCCGCCGGCAGGGCCCCCAGGAAGGCGACCACCACCTTGGCGGAGTTGCCGGCCGCCAGGGCCAGGAAGCGGTACATGCGGTTCTCGTCCGGGTCGGCGCCGGCCAGGTCCGACAGGCTGCGGAAGGCGATGAAGGGCACGCCGTTCTGCTGGGCCACCATGGCCACGGCGGCGCTTTCCATGTCGGTGGCCCGGGCCTGGAAGGTGGCGGCCAGATAGTCGCGCAGGCCCGCATTGTCCACGAAGGCCGGCCCGGACACGCCGTTGCCGCCCACCACCACCCGCGGCGCGTGCTCCAGGCATTGCCCGTCGGCGGTGCAGCGGTCCAGCGCCACGGTGGGCGCCACCCTGGACGCCGTCTCCAGCAGGGTGGCGGAGGCCTCGAACCAGAATCGCTTCTCCCCCTTGCCCGGCGTGCCCGCCCGCACCGTCACCGGCGTGGGGAAGAACATGCCGAAGTTGGGGAAGGGGGTGGTGGCCCAGGACGGGGGCGCGTACTTCCCCGCGTCCTCCCGCGCCACGTAGCTTTCCAGGAACTGGCCCCAGCGGGCGGGCACGGTGACGTCGCCCACGTTGAGCGCCGGGTCGATGCCGCCCGCCACGCCGCTGAACACCAGGCTGCGCACGCTGAACCGGTCCAGCAGGAGCTGCGTGGTCATGGCCGCGTTGACCATGCTGATGCCGCTCAGCACCAGCACGACGGGCCGCCCCGCCAGGCGGCCGGTGGTGAAGCCGATGCCGTTGACGGTCACGGTCCGGCGGTCCTCCGTCAGGGCCAGCAGCCGCTCCAGCTCCGGCTCGAAGGCGGACATGACGGCGATCCGGGGCGTGGCGTCCGCCACCACCCCCGCCGTGGCCGCGGCGGCCCGCGGGGCGGGGCCCGCGAGCACCAGGAAGGCCAGCACCGCCGCCGACCGCAGGACCCAACCGTGCATCCTTTTCCCACTCCCCCATGTCCCGCCCGTCGCCGGGCCCTGTCACGGCCTTGGCGTCAGCAAGAAGCGCGCCAGCGTTGCCGGGCACGGCTCGGCCGATGGCCCGAGGGACATCATGCGGGGCTAATTCTTTTGGGTGAACCCGAAAGTTCGGCCTGCGCAACCCTCGTCCCGGGCCGTATGGTCCCGGCGACAGGGGGGCCACGGGGGCGGCCCGTCCCGCGGGGCAATGACGGGGTACAGGATGGCGCTGGTGAAGAGATCCCGCCTTCAGGCCGGGGAAACCGGGGCCGTGCCCCCACGCCCCGCCGCGGCGACGCCCGCCGACGCCCCGCGCCCGGCCCG
>MOEB01000104.1 GCA_001939945.1 Aerophototrophica crusticola
GGCCCCCTCCTTGTCCTGGACGAAGCTCACCTCCGACATCTTGGTGATGGCGCCGTCCCCGTCGCGGTCGAGCGCCAGTAGCCCGTCGGTGGGCCCGACCCAGGCCGTGCGCATGACGTGCCCGTCGGCGGTGACCGCGCCCACCTCGCTCTCCGCCACGGCGGTGAGGTCCAGCCCGTCGCCGGCGAGGTCGAACACCACCGGGTACCACCAGCCGGGGTTCGAGTAGTCGTAGGCGACCTCCCAGTTCAGGTCGAGCTTGCGCAGGTCGATGCTGGTGGAGCCCACCTGCACGAACTCCACCGTGTTCAGCGTCTCCGCCCCGCTCCAGGCGTCCACCCACTTGGTGCCGCCGCCCGCCACGCGGACGTGGTCGGCCACCTGCGACGCCTTCTTGGCGGGGTCCAGCAGGTCGCGGGCACCGACGTAGAGGTCGCCGTTCAGGATTTCGAAGACCACGTCCTCGGCGGCCACGGTGGGGCCGAAGACGATGGTGTCCTCGCCGCCGCTGTCGGTGACCGTGTCGCGGCCGCCCTCGCGGTCGAAGGCGTACTGGTCGTCGCCCACGCTGGCGAACAGGATATCGTCGCCCTTGCCGCCGACGAGCAGGTTGCCCTTGTTCTCCCAGGCCCAGTTCTGCGAGCCGCCGATGGTGTCGTTGCCGCCGTAGCCGAACAGCATGTCCACCTGGTTGGTCTGGCCGTTGAAGGCGTCGGCCGCGGTCACCGACCCGCCCCAGGCCCAAGTGACGGCGCCCACTTCCACCTCGCTCCCGTTGGAGAGCCTGAGGGTCTTGGCGACGTTGGTGCCGCCCTGGAAGTTGTCGTGCACCCTGGCCGAGCCGGCCTGGTACAGGATGCCCATGTAGAGGTCGGCCCCCGACACCCCGATCCACAGGTCGTTCCAGGTGGCCGGGTCGCCGAACTGGAGCGCGTTGGCGTCGAGGGCGCTGTCGTACACCACGTCATCGCCATCCCCGGCGTTCAGCACGAAGGTGTCGGCGCCGCCCCCGCCGTAGAGTTGGTCGTTGCCCTTGCCGCCCTCGTAGGTCTCCGCGTCGTCGCCGCCCTCCAGGTAGTCGTCGTAGCCAGAGCCCACCAGGTGCTCGATGCTGGTCCAGACGGCGCCGGCGTTGCCCCAGGCGCTGTAGTCGAACCTCGTGTTGACATGGACGCCGCCGGTGTAGCGGGAGTAGTCCACCGTGTCGTAGCCGTCGCCCCCGTCGTAGGTATCGCCGCCGCCGGTGGCCAGCAGCCAGTCGTTGCCGCGGCCGCCCTGGAGCAGGTTGGTGCCCTCGTCCCCGCCCAGCACGTCGTCGTGGCGCGACCCGCGCAGGTTCTCCACCAGCTCCCAGGTGTCTCCCTCCGCGTCGCCGCCAAAGGCTTGGCGGAACTTCAGGTCGACATAGACCCCGGCGCGCGACCCCTCATAGGACAGGGTGTCGGCGCCGTCCCACCCCCACAGGAAGTCTGCCCCGGCGCCGCCCTCCAGCGTGTCGTCGCCAACCGAGCCGTCGAGGAAGTCGTCCCCTGCCAGGCCGCGCATCACGTTGTTGCCGCCGTCGCCCCACAGGTAGTCGTTGCGGTTGGAGCCGGTGACGTTCTCCACCCCGCCGACCATGTTGCCCATGATGTTGCGGTTGTAGGTGTCGCCCGGGGACCAGGCGATGTTCATGTCCACCTTCACGCCGTCGAAATGCCCGTCGGCCCAGCGGAACCCATGGGCCCAGCCGCGCCAGTGGTTCTCCCAACCCCGGGAGGAGGAGAAACGCTCGAAGCTGATGGTGTCCGAGCCGCCGCCGCCGTCCGCGTGGTCGTAGGGGTCGGGCGCGCCGTCATCCTCGGCCATGATGAAGGTGTCGTCGCCGTTGTCGCCCCACGATGCCGTGGGGCCGTAGTTGTGGACCAGGATGTCGTTGCCGTCGCCGCCGTGCAGGCCGCCGTCGGGCACGTCCGGGTGGGGGTGGTCCCAGTCGCCGCCGTACAGGTAGTCGTCGCCGGCCCCACCATAGAGCCGGTCGATGCCGCCCCCGCCCAGCAGCACGTCGTTGCCGTCGCCACCCTCGATGTAGTCGTCGCCGCCATTGCCCTGCAGCCAGTCCCAGCCGGCCCGGCCATAGAGTTGGTCGGCATGCTGGCTGCCGACGAAGATGTCGTCGCCGCCGGTGGCCAGGTAGGACGTGTCCACCCAGTAGTCGCCGTTCCAGTCGTCCCGGGCCCAGTAGCCGTCGTAGACCCAGTGCTGGTCGTCGAACACGACGCCGTGGGTGAAGCCGTCGGCCCACAGGAAGTCGTTGCCCCCCGAGGTCCAGAACTTGCCCTGGCCGGCATCCCAATAGGAATAGTTGTAGCCCGCCGTGGGCCCGAAGTTGGGCACCGCCACGAACCGCCCGTCGGCCGACGCGCCCGGCACGCCGGCGAACAGGCCGGGGGCTGCCCCGGGCAGGCCGATGCCCAGGCTGCCGTACCAGGACAGCGAGACGGCCTCATAGCCCAGCCCGTTGCCGGCGAGGTCGGCGCTGTCGAGGAAGCCCTTCAGGCCGCCATAGAAGTCGGACGGGGCGAACTGGTCTAGGCGGAGCTCAGTTGCGCGTTGGAGGGTCACCATCCAACCCGCCGCAAAGGCACTTTGTGGGGCTTGGGCAATGAGGACATTAATCGCCTGCCTATTGGCAATGTATTCTCTGTACCGTTCAGCAACCTGCAAATCGACCGCAAGGGTTGCAGTATCCGGCGCAACACCGCTGTTGATCGCCCTCTTCATCAGCATGTCGCCGCCTGCGACTTTAGTGTCCCGTAGGGCGCGGATCACCCCATGATCAACAGCCGCATCCGCGCTTTCCATGTAGGTTGTCTGGCCAGAGTAGGTTATGTAAATCTGGTTGCGGCCATTCTTGGCGCGATGCCCATAGGTTTGGGTTGTGCCCGGTTGGCCTTCCAGGGGTGTGCCCCCAATCAAATCAAGCGCTTGATTAAGGGTTGTTGATGCGGCTCTTGCCATCTCCTGAACGAGCGCGAGGTTTCCACCATTCCTAGCCCAACTTTCCCCTAACTCGTATCGATGGCTTAAATCGACGAGAGTTGACTCTGCTTCTGCTTGCGGAATCTTGGGCTTTCGCTTGCCGAACAGGTTTCCGATGAAGGTTGAGAATACATACTCGACAAATGAAGCGACGACAGCAGCGCCGACTGCTAGAACCGGGTTCCCTGTCGAAGCCAGCACCACTTCGAAGGTTACCTTGGCTGTGGCTGCGACGTTCAGGCTGGTGAAGATGGCGCCAGCCCGCGTGTTCGGCTGGATGACCTCGGATCCAAGCCTAGATCCGAGGAATGCGGCGATGTTGGGTCCAATGATGTCGCCGAAGTTGGCCCATTGGATTTCCTTGATCCCGATGGAGGACAGGTACTGGCTGCTCAGCCCGACCAGGGGCGCGGCGCCAATGACCGCGTTGTTGACCGCCACCTGCAGAACCGAAGTGGCTACCACCCCAAAGACTTGGCCAGCAGGGCCGTCCAAGCCAAGCCCGTCCACCAATTCCGCCGCAAGAAAGCTGCTTGCCGTCCCTACGGCGGCTTGGGCGAATGCGGCTGAAAGGAGGTTTCCCTTCCCCTGGATCAGGTTGTTGAACTCTACCTGGATGTCGCGAGCGAAGTCCCGGAATGCGCCATCCGGTGATGTGCCGACATACTGCGCGAGGCGCAGCCCCAACTCACCAACGACCGTTCCGGCCAGGGTCGAAAGGAACGGGTTGTCTTCCAGCGCGACCTGCGCGAATGCCGAGGCAAGGGAACCAAACATGGCCGCCGGCCTGAAGGGCGAGACCAAGCCATCAGAGATCACATCGAGGATCGCGGGTTCCAGCACAAGGTCATTGCCAGTGGCGACCGTCACCAACGCGGCCCTGTTCGGCTCCTTGCGCAAAGTGACGCGATCGCCTGCCTTCCCCGTGAACTCGCTAGTGGGCGCCTCAAGCAGCATCCCGGTCGCCAAGTCGGTGACGACCCGGTTGGTCCGGGTGACACCTTCCGGACCATTGCTGGTCGCTTCCGCCGCCTGACGCACCCGCCCATCCGCACCCCGCCGATTGCTGATGCGAACATTCACCTCGACCGGGTCACCGGGAAACTCGACGCCACCGATCTCGACAATGGGCAGGACAAGCCTCCCATAATCATGGACGTAATCTGGTGAGACGATGTATCTGACCGCCTCTCCACGCCTGTCGAGAAGCACGCTTGGCGGCTGTATAAGGTCTGATCGCTTGAACGCCTTCTGGATTTCCCGGATAGCGCCGATTGCTTGGGCATTACCCTGATAGACGATGTCCAGCAATCCATCCGCGTTAACCTCGTAGAAGACCGGCTTGCCGTTCAGAGTTTGTGGGGGCTGGCCATTCACCGCGGTAAGCCTCCCCGAACCGTCGAACTCAAGGCGTGTCGCCCCGTTGCCTGCAGTAACGACAAGCCTGTCCCCGACGACTTGGATATCCGCTTGCGCCAGGCTGCTTACTGTTGCCGAAATACTACCATCCCGTGCCATGATCCTGGTCTTGCTGCTGTCTTGGGCAAGCACCGGGACGATTTTGCGATCCCCCGCGATGTCCGTCAGCACGACAAAGGCTTGACCGGCTGGGGCTGCCTGGAGACGCATAGGGCCGGCACCCACGGACTGGCCCGTCGATGTGGCCAGGTAGACCAGTGTGGCGACCCCGTCCCCCCCCGGTAGCACAAGCCCCGCGCCATTCACCGCCTGAAGGACGGCAACATCCAAGCCCAGGGCGCTGGCTATCCTTGCCCATGTGTCACCGGCGCGCGGGATGTACAGCCCATCCCGGGCCATGATGTCCGTCGCATTGCGGATTAGCTCATTGATTTCTTCCGTCGCGGCTTGACGGTCCGACTTCCCGTCGGGTCGATCGCTCCTGGGTTCGGTGCTTAACTGCCCGATCTTTGCGTCTATCGCGGCCTTTTTACTGAGGAGGAAGCGTAGCGTCGCGGCAGATTCGAAGGAGTTGTTTGGTTCGGATCTGTTGAAGCCATAAGGCCCCAACTCATTGGCCTCAATCGTTCGCCGAAAATCCACTCCTCCCAGGTTGCCCGCGTTGCTACCATAGCGAACCTCATACCACGCGGCGATCCAATCGCCCGTTGCCAATGCAGTAACTAGCTTACGCCCAATCAATGTGCTTTTGTTGTAGAACAAAGAAAGCAAACCAGTGCGGACACTTTCATTGTTCTGGGATAACGCCAATACGAAATTGATCTGTTCAGCCGTCAGGTTTTGGCTTGATCCAACATTCTGAATGCGTTTACCCAGATCGTAGTCATTTCCAACCAGATGGGCCAAGGCCATAGCCTCGGCATTGTTCTCAGTGAGGACGAGCCTTTGTTGCATCAAAGCCCAGTCGGCATTGACTGTACCATCCAAATTGTAAAGTATTGCGTCCTGACGATCACCATTCAGCTTGAACTTGTAGTTTCCCGTTGCCAGCAGGCTGCGGATTCGGCTTAGAACGGCATAATCGTCTTGGTTCAGGGTGATCCCCGCGGGGGCGAGCCGCTTATTGATTTCGTCAAGAGGGAACAGGTCGGCATTCTGGTCAGCGAGGGCCGTCCCGATGCCGATTGTTATAATTTTCTTTGAGTCTATATAGATCTTTGGCCGAAAGCCCTCGACCCGCGGGCTCTTCAGAATAGAAACCACTTTCTTCAAATAAGCCATGTTTCCTGGATTGATAGGACCGTTTGTCATCTTATTCTCCTTGCATCCAATACAATTTGCCCTACTTTTCTTCTGTTATGAAGAAATAGCACGTCCTGATCTCGCCCCCGTCGGACATGATTGTCCTATTGAAGGTCTCGATGTCATAAAAGCTTAGGCCATAGCTGGCGATTTTTTTGCCTTCTCCTGTCTCTTTTCGGCTGGCGATCATCAAGTATTCCCGGCCATTGAAACTTACAACCACGCTGACCGGCAGGTGGAGGCGAAAACCTCCTTTGCCATCAGCAAACTCTGTCAGCATGGCGGCTTGACTTGGGCCGGAAAGCGTGCCGGCGTAAAGCCCACGCCCGTCTTCGTAGGATACGCTCGTGCCCAGCACCTCGGTGGGAACATAGACCTCACCTGTGGCAACCTCGACGAGGTCTAGGCCGTCATAGAGGAAGACCCAGGGGGCGCCCGGGCGCTCTGCCCTATAAGCCCTGATGTTTCTCCCCGGACGATAGGCCACTACCGGAGCGACTTTCGGATGCCCTGCAGAATGCAAGTAGAAGGCTTCAGGACTGCCGTAGTCGGATCGGCGCAGGTCCCTCGGGATGAGCGATGGTAATTGGGGGCCGCCCAGGCTGGACAGGCGTGCCAGCATCACGGCCTCGTCGTTGGTGGTGAGGACGGGGCGCAACAAAGTGGCAGTGCCGTCCTGGAACACAGCCTGTGCCAACGGATTGCACCGCGCCGGGTCGTGCTCGACGCCGAGGGGCTGCAAAGGCATCCAGGCAGCCCGCCACACGACTACCAGGGGAGCGAGCTTCATCTCCTCCGGGATGCAGACCCGCTGGTCCTTTGGCAAGGACTTGGCCCAGGCTGCCACTTCCCGCAGGCTAGGTCCCAGGTTGGCCGGTATCGCTGTGTGGCAGTCGGGGTTAGTCTGTGCGGACGCTGTCCCGACACCCCCCCCGAAAAGCAGCCCGGACAGGACGCCAGCCCGGAGCCATGCACTTGGTTTCACCGTTCCCTCCCCGCCTCTTGCGT
>MOEB01000105.1 GCA_001939945.1 Aerophototrophica crusticola
CCGCGCCGGTTTTGTTACGCGCTCTTAATATCGTGCTACATAGAAAAAATGATTTCGCAAATACTATGATTTTTTGTCTGTCAAACCTTCTTTTTTCAGAATTTTTAGTTTCGGCTGTATTTTTTTGGGCGGAAACGTAAGCCAAATCGGTCGCCATTGGTTGACCTCGGTGACCCGGGGTGCCGAGTCGGTCCAGGTCGCCTATATCAGCAGCCACACGCGGGTGCGGCAGGTGACCTAGTCGGGCACCACGCTGTTCTTCGCGGACCCGGGCAGCGGGGCGGCGTCGGAGCGGGTGCAGGCGTCGGACGGCACGCTGCGCTGGGTGGACTGGCTGGTGGCGGACGGGCGGCTGGTAGCGAAGCTCGAGGCCACGGCTGCGGCGGGCGGCAGCTGGGCGGTGGCCTGGCGCTACCTGGTGCTGGACCATTTGGGCTCGCCGGTGGCGGTGACGGACGGCCATGGCGCGGTGGTGGAGCGGCTGTCCTACGACCCCTGGGGCAAGCGCCGCCACCCCGACGGCGCCGACGACGCGGCCGGCACGCTGGGCAGCAGCCTGCGCAAGGGCTTCACCGGGCACGAGCAGTGGGACGGGGTGGGCCTGGTGGACATGGGCGCGCGGGCCTACGACCCGGCGCTCGGGCGCTTCCTCTCCGCCGACCCCATGGCGTGAGACCCGCAGCTATCCTCAATTCTCGTGTGGCATCCCGCCCGACTGGGGCCTGGGGTCCCTGATGCCATTTGGGTGTCATGGAGGAGGCATGTGGTCGCCCTTCCGCCACGGGATTCCAGTTCCGTGCTTGACCATCAGTACTGAAAAGATGAGGTATCCCAAATTCGAAGAGTTCTGTCCGGGAGAAGCGGATGGTCAAGCGGGGTAGGTCGGTGCTGGCAGGGCTCCTGCTGTTCTTTAGCGGTCCGGCGGTGGCGGAAGGATGGTCGGTGACAGGCGGACATGTCACCCAAGTGGTGGCCAAGGGGGCGGCGATCTACGTTGGCTTCGTGGCACCCCCTGGCAATCCCGACAACTGCACCTTGCCACCCTCGCGCTGGAGCAGCCGGCGTTCAGACGGGGTGAAATGGCTGTAGTGGATGCCCATGAGCGGGGACATCCGAAATGCAAACCGTTGGAAAACAACAATAGTTACACTTCGGGGTTGAACCACCCCACGGGATTGCCTGTCAGCGCAAGATAGAAACGTTACCGGCCTGTGCCGGATAGAAGTGCCGCCCGCGCCCTCTTGCGCTGAACGGCCCCGGTCCTTGCGCCCGCCGCGACGGGTTGTGGGCGCGCCGCCGGGGTGCAGGGGCCTTGGCCTGCTCCTCCTGCGCGAAGGCCAGGGCCGCCGCCAGGCGATTGTTGTCCACCTCGGCGCCCTGCTCGACCCGCTGCAGCTTGTCGAACAGCCGGTAGGGCAGCTCCGCGCCCTTCCAGCGCACCGCCAGCCGGCCGTCGGGGTGGTCGGGCAGCCTGGCCAGCACGTCGGCCAGCCACGCTTGCGGGTCGACGCCGTTCAGCTTGCCCGTCCTGTAGGAACAGGGTCAGCGCCCCCACCGCTACAAGGCGTAGTCGTCCAGGGACGTCACGCCGGTCGGCCCTAACGAGGGCTCCCCGTTCCTGGTCGGGACGGCATGGGCCGACACCCGAGGCACTGGCGTCCGGTGGCAAGCGCCGGGGCGGGCGCGTCACGCCGGGACAATGAAGTCGCCCACTTCCAGGTACTCGCCATCGGCGACCTCACCTTGGAAGTGCCGGGTTTGGCCGTTCACCTTCAGCCTGACGGTGAACAGGGAGCGAGCGACCCCGGGGTCGTGCTGGCGGAAGAAATGCACGCCCACGGCATAGCGGCCCGGCACGGACGGCTTCGTCGACCAGGAGATGTTCTCCACGGGTTCCGCCGTCAGCTCTGCCACCCGGGCGTTGCGGTCGATGTCCAATAGGCCCCCCGCCGCCGCCTTGTTCTCGAAGCAGATGCGGCTTCCGTCGGGGCAGACCACATGCAGGTCCAGGTCATTGCGGTCGTTCCAAAGCAACGAGACGTCCACCGCGCCGGACCGCGCGCCGGCCCGGGTCAGGCGGGCGAGGAACCCGGCCTCCCGTCGCTGCCGCTCCTGGGCCCGCTCGAGCAGGGCCAGCCGCTCCCGCCAGCCGTCCAGGAAGGCGCCCAGCGCGTCGGCGCGGGCCGTCCCGCCCGCCTTCTGCATGCCCCAGCAGACCACCACCGGCCCGCCAGCCGCCACATAGACCTGGTCCTCGTAAGGGTCGGGGGCCGTCAGCATCAGCGGCAGCAGGGCCCCGTAGGAGCGGGCGTCCTGGCCACCGCCCCCGGCGAGTGACTGGGCAAGGGACGACAGGGCCGCGCGGGCGGCGGCCAGCCCGTCGAGCGCCCGCCCTTGTGCCGCGGCGTCGAGGCTGGTGAGGGGCGCCAGCGGGCCGGGGACGGCCGCCAGCCAGGTCACGGAAGACTGCACGGAGTCGAACCGCGGCACGGCAAATCGGGCAGCGACCTCCGCCCCGCAGCGGAGCGCTACCAGGTTCAGCAGCCGGTCCGCCGCGGCTGTCGCACGGTCCCCGCCGTCCCCGATGAAGCGATACTCGCCCAGGTCGTGCCGCTCGACGAAGGTGAGGTGCCTTGGTGTCATCGGAGCATCAGGGTTCGACAAGTTCAGCGTGGCGCTGCAAATCGACTCTGGACCCGCCTAGCCACAAGTGGTAACCACAGTATGATATTCCTTAGCAATTGTCGCTGTCTGGATGACATTTGAAACGCGGATTCTTCGTGTGGCATTGCCAGGTGGCGAACCCCGGGCTGGGGATGGCCGGCCCATATCGTCGTTTCACGCGGAACTTGCCACGATCCTGCGCCCCTCGCTCCCCCCCACCGCCGTTTCGCTTTTCGCACGCCCCCAACATGGCGGCGGCCACCTGGAATGGTACACGGACCTGCCCGGACATGCGGTCCTGGCCAGCAAGCTCCCGTCGGCCGAGCGGGCGCGGCTGGAGCGGCTGCTGGCCGAACGCCTCGGCGCGATGCGGGACATGGCCGACCGCTTGGCCGGGAGCGGGAGGAGCGGCGCGGCGGAGATGGTGCGGCTGGCCGCCCGGCCCCTCGCGGTGGACGACCTCTATGCCGTCGGCGGGCAGCCTGTCCTGGTGAACTGGCACGTGGCGCGGGCCGCGACGCTGCCCGTGCCACCCGGCCCTGCCCCCGCCCCTGCTTCACCCCAGGGCGGGATCACCTTCGGGACAACCCCGGCGGCGTCCGTGCCTCCGGGGACGACCGTCGCGGGGAGCGCCTCCACCGCCGGGTCGGTCGCCGGCGGCGCGCGGACCCTAGGCTGGTGGCTGGCCCGGCTGCTACCGGCCCTGGTGCTTTTGCTGCTGCTGGCGGTTCTTCTGCGGGGGTGCGCCCCCCTGGGCTTGGCGCCGGTGATCCGCCTGCCGGGCCTGGGGCTGCCCAGCCCGGGGCCGGAAGACCTGGATGCGGAGATCCGCAGGCTGGAGGAGGCGCTGCAGGGGCGGCTGGCGTCCTGCCCCGCGCCCGCCACCCCGCCCCAGGACGCCCCGGCCCCGGCGATGTCCCCGATCCCGGGGGGCACGCCCGCTCCCGCCGTCCCTGCACCCGATGCCGCCGGCACAACGCCGGCGCCCCCCTCGGCCGCGGCTGGCCCATCGGCGACCCCGCAGTCGCCGGCCCAGGCCGCCCCGACCCCGCCCGCCTCTCCGCCGTCACCCGCGCCGTCCCCGACTCCGCAACCCTCGTCCCCGCCCCAGGCCCGGTCGGGCGGCACGGCCCCCGGCAAGTCAGCCTCCCTGGCCAAGCCGCCGTCACCGCCCCCCTGTCCGCCGCCACGGCCGGCATGGGAGGCGCCGGAGGTGGTCGTGGTCCTGGACGGCAGCGGCAGCATGGCCATCCCCGCGCAGTTCCCCAAAGACCAAGCCCGGGAGCTGCTGGCCCGCGCCATGACGGGGGACGCCGCTGCCCAAGCGGCCTTGGCTGGGATGCGCGGTGCCGCCGCCCGCGACAGCCGCCTGGGCCTGGTGCAGGACGCCCTGGCGCGGACCGTCCCCACCCTGCCGCCCGAGGTGAGCGCGGGCTTCGTCGTGTTCGGCGACTGCGTGGGGGCCGACAATTACCGCTTCTTCAGCAAGGAGGAGCGGCCTCGGCTGCTTGAGCTGCTCCGGACGGTGAAGCCCCGCGACGGGACCCCACTCGCCCGCGGGCTGCAGCGGGCTGGGGCCATGGTGGACGGGCGCGACGTGCCCGCGGTCATCGTCGTCGTCTCCGACGGGCTCGACAGCTGCGGCGGCGACCCCTGTGCCACGGCCCGCCGCCTGAAGGCGGAGAAGCCGAAGCTGACCATCAACTACGTCGACGCCTCCGGGACAGGGGAGGCGCGCTGCATCGCCGACGCCACGGGCGGCAAGGTGATGGACGCGTTGGGCACCACCGACCTCGACGCGCTGTTCCGGCAGGCCTACGAGCAGCCGGTCGTCCCCCTGCACTGCCAGGGGGGCTGAGCCATGGCGCTGCGGCTCCTGCATTCCGGCTCGCGCCGACGCTACCGGACCCTGGGGGCGGAGGGCGTCGCCCTGGCCAACGTGGCGGACCGGGTACGCAACGTGGTGGCCCGGCGACTCGGGCCAAGCCAGGCGGACATCCTGGCGATCCCGCGGCCGGCGGCGGACGGCGACCGGGTCGACTGGCACACCACCCTGCCCGGCGCCATCGTGCCGCTGCCCCAGGCGGCGCCGGGGGAGCGGGCGGCAGCCCTGGCGGCCCTGGGCGGGGCACGGGACCAGTTCCAGGCCTTGGCGGCCGAGCTGGGCCGCGGCCAGGGGGACGAACTGGCCTATGCCCGCCAGATCGGGGTGGCCCTGGAGCACCCGGGCGAGGACCACGTGTTCATCGTCGGCGGCAGGCCCGTCGTCACCTTCTGGGGGTTCGCGCCCTTGGCGGACGCCCCGGAAACCGGGATCACCGCCCCGCCGCCCTTGCCGCCCCGGCCAGTGCCGCCCGCACCCGTCCCGCCGGCACCGGCCCCCGCCCGGGGGTCCAGGCGCTGGGCCGCGGCGCCCCTGGCCCTGCTGCCGCTGCTGCTGCTCGCCTACTGTGCCGGGCCGGACCTGGGGACGCGGGTCGCCTGCCTGCTGCCGGCGGGGGGCCGGGCCCCGAGCCGGCTGGTTGTGCTGCTGGACACGTCGGGCAGCATGTTGCTGCCCCTGAACGCCGACGCCCGCGCCCTGTACGACCTCGCTAAGCGGTCCATGGCGGGGGACCGGCGCGCCCGGTCCGAACTAAACGCCGCCATGGAATCCACCCCGCGGGAAGAGTCGCGCCTGCACGGGGCCCGGGTGGCGGTGGAACGGCTGGTGCAGGGGCTCCCGGCCCAGACGCAGGTGGGGTTGGTGACCTTCGGCACCTGCGGCGGCGCCCGGTCCCGCGGCCCCTTTCCGGCCGAGGCCCGGCCGTCCCTGGTGGAGCTTGTCCGCGCCATCGAGCCGGAGAACGGCACGCCCCTGGCCGCGGGGTTGCAGGCGGCGGCGCAGATGCTGCGGGGCGAGTCCGCGCCCGTGGTGGCCCTGATCTCCGACGGGGAGGAGAGCTGCGGCGGCGACCCCTGCGCCATGGCGCAGGCCCTCGCCGAGGCCAACCCGTCCCTGGTGGTCAACGTGGTCGACCTGTCCGGCCTGGGCGTCGCCGCCTGCGTGGCCGAGGCGACCGGCGGCAAGGTCTTCGCCGCCGCCGACCTTGCCGGCCTGACCGAAACCGCCGGCCGCGCGGCCGACCCCGCCGGCTGTCCCTGACGCGAGGAGCGCCCACCCGTGAGCCTGACCAGCCAGTCCAGCCAGATGCCTGGGCCCCTGCTCCGCCAGGGCGCACTGCGCGGCTACCGGGCGCTCGGGGCGCAGGGCCGCACGGTCCTGTCGGTGGCGGCCCAGATGCGGGCGGGGCTGCGCCGCCAGCTCCCGCCTGGCGACGCCGAGATGTTCGCCATCCCCCAGGTGAGCGAGGCCGGGGACAGCGTGGACTGGTACGCCCCATTCCCCGGGCCGGTGGTGCCCTGGGATGCGGCCACGGAGGCGGAGAGGGCCGCGGCGGCCCAGGCGCTGAACGGCATGGCCGACCGGGTGCGGGACAAGTCCGCCGCCCTGCTGGCCGCCCGGCCCCAGGGTGACGCCGAGGTCTTCGCCCGCATGCTGCCCCAGGCCACCCACGTGCCCGACCCGGGGCACGTGCACCTGGTCGGGGGGCGGCCCGTCCTGACATTCTGGGGCTTCCACCCGCTGGACGGGCCGGCCGACCTGGACGTCATCCGCGGCCTGCCAGCCTCCCCGGCCGCGGCCCCGCCGGCCTTCGTCGCCGCGCCGACCACGGGGGCGGCCGTGACGGCCCGGCGGCCCTGGTGGCGCTGGCTGCTGGGGATCCTGGGCCTGCTGCTCCTGGCCTTACTGCTGTTCCTCTTGCTGCGCGGCTGCGCCGTGCCGCTCCCGTCGGGCAGCCTGCCCCAGGTGGAGCTGCCCTCGGCCACGCTCCCCGACGCCCCGGGGGGGCTGCCCCCCGTCGGGACCGGCCCGTCCGGCCTGGCCGGGAACGGGATCGGCGTCCCCGGAGCCACCGCGCCGATGACGGGCGGGGGCGCTGTGCTGGGCGGCGGCGCGGGGCCCTTGCCCGACCTGGCCCCACCCGGCTCCCCCTCGCCGGCACCGGGCGCGGAGCCGCCGACGG
>MOEB01000106.1 GCA_001939945.1 Aerophototrophica crusticola
GGTGCCGCGGCCGGGCGCGCTGTCGAGCACGAGCCGGCCCCCGTGCGCCTCGGCGATGCCGGCCGCGATGGGCAGGCCCAGGCCGGTGCCGCCGGACGGCGCGTGCGGGCCCCGGCGCACCTGCCCGAACGGCCGCAGCGCCACCTCCACCTCGGCGGGCGCCATGCCGGCCCCCCGTCCTCGACCGCGAGCTCCAGGCCGCCGCTCGCCCTCGCGCAGGCGCGCCGGGGTCGCAGGGTCCGGCACGGCCTTGGTGCCGCCCCGGGGCCTGGGGGTGGCCATGGCAGGCCCTTGTCTCGGGACGCGCGTGGGATGGCCCAGGGGGCCTCCTCGACCGACGGCCTCACGTTTCCAGTGGCCGGAAGGCCAAGGCCGTATCGCGCTGGATGCACCCTTGACCTTCCAGCGGCTGGAAGCTCGATGCTCCCCGGCAGTAGCTGCCGTCCGGGGCGCCCCGCACGCTCCAGCCCGCCTGCCCGTGGGGCGGGGGGCTTCCAATGCACCCGGCGGCGGGCTATCTTGGGGATGCCATGAGCTTGGTCGGACACATACAGCGGGTCGCGCGACGGGTGCCCAGCCGGCACTCCGGGTGCCGCTTTGCCGGCCTGCTGGCCGCCCTCGCGCTCGTGCTGGCCCAGTCGCTGATGGCCTTCGCCCCGGCATCCGCGGGCCAGTCTGGCGCCGCGCCACCCTGCCACGTGGAGGTGGGCGCTCCCGCGGACATCGTGGCCGGGGACCATGTTTCGGGTCACGTCGATCCGAACGGGGGCGCCAGCCCCTGTCCCATGATGAACGGCGCCTCCTGCCTCACGCTGTGCGCGGCCGCCGTTCCGAGCATGGTGGTCGCCATGGTGGCGATCCCGGGGGCGGATGTGGAGCCGGGGCCCGAGGCCATGCACGCCCCCCGCCCGGTCGCCCCGGACCGGCGCCCTCCGAGATCCCCCTGACCGCAGCCTGAATTCGCGCCAGCGGCTGCGCGCCTGTCGCGCGCCTGCCGCGGCCCTCAGCTCCGTCAGAGGTTCACGCAATGAGGCCCAAGGCCATCCTGGCTGTCCTGGCCGCCGTGACCGCCGGTGTCGGCGGCGGCGTCCTGCTGGACCGCCATCTCCTCACGCCACAGTCCGATGCCGCGGCGGCATCCGGCAAGAAGGTCCTTTACTGGTGGGACCCGATGATGCCGGATTACAAGAGCGACAAGCCCGGCAAGTCCCCCATGGGCATGGACATGGTCCCCGTCCACGAGGGCGAGGGCGAGGGCGGCACTGTCGCCGTCAGCCCCGCCATGCTCCAGTCCCTGGGCGTGCGCGCCGCCGAGGCGAGGCTCACGACCCTCACGCCCACGCTCCGGACCTTCGGGGCCGTCCACTTCAACGCAAGCCGCACCCGTGACGTCCATGTCCGGGCCGAGGGCTGGATCGAGCGCCTCCACAAGCGTGTCGAGGGCGAGACCGTTGCCCGCGGCGACCTTCTCTTCGAGTTCTTCTCGCCGAACCTCGCCAGCGCCGTCTACGAGTATGTGCGCGAGCTCGAGCGCGGCGGCCCGGATGGCGTCCAGGGAGCCCGGCGCAAGTTGGCCGCCCTTGGGGTTTCCGACCGGCAGGTCGAGGACATCAGGAAATCCCGGCAGGTTCCGGAACTCGTCAAGGTCTACGCGCACCAGGGCGGGGTGATTACGTCCCTGGGCGTGTCCGAGGGCATGTTCATCCAGCCGGACATGACCTTGATGACCGTGGCGGACCTCTCGACCGTCTGGGTTTTGGCCGAGGTGTTCGAGAGCCAGGCGGCCCTCGTGCGCCCCGGCATGGCGGCCGAGATCGCGATCAAGGGACTGCCCGGGCGGACATGGACCGGGACCGTGGACTACGTCTATCCGGACCTGCGGCAGGACACCCGCACGGTTCGCCTCCGCATACCGCTGGACAATGGCGACGGCTCCCTGCGACCCAACATGTTCGCCTCCGTCCGGCTCGTGCCGGACGCCTCCGAGCAGGTGGTTGCGGTCCCCCAGGAAGCGGTGATCCGGACCGGCAGCGGCAACCGGGTGGTCGTCTCGATGGGCGGCGGACGTTTCAAGCCGGTCCCCGTGGAAACCGGCCTTGCCGCCGATGGATTGGTCGAAGTGACGAAGGGTGTCGAACCCGGCACACCGGTGGTGACCTCGGGCCACTTCCTGTTCGACAGCGAGGCCAACCTGTCCGGCGCCCTGGCAAAGCTCCAGGAACCGGAGGCAGGACCCGCCCCTCCCGCCACGGCGGAGGGCGTCGTTCTCGCGGTCGACGAGGCCGAAGGCAAGCTGACGATCCAGCACGGCCCGATCGATGCGCTCGGCTGGCCAGCCATGACCATGGACTTCGCGGTGGACCCGGCCACCCTGCCCGAGGGCACCAGCGAAGGAAGCAGCATCCGGTTCGGCGTGTCGCAGGCGTCGGACGGCTCCTACCGGGCCATAGGCATCTCCCCCGCCCTGGGTGAGCCGGTGGCCTGGACCGATGCCACCGTGGAATTACCTCCCGTGGACGGCAAGGTCACCCTGGCCCATCCGCCGATCCCCGAGATCGGCTGGCCCGCCATGACGATGGAATTCGCCGTCGACCCGGCCATCGATGCCGCACGCCTGAAGCTGGGCAGCCGCGCCCGGGTGGGGCTGGCTGAGGATGGCACAGGTGGCTATCGCGTGATCGCCGTCGAACGCGCGGGAGGCCCGTCATGATTGCCCGCCTGATCCACTGGTCCGTCGCCAACAGGCTGATCGTCCTGTTGCTCGCGGCCATCCTTGGGGCGGGCGGCATCTGGGCTGCCCGGAACACCCCCATCGACGCCATCCCCGACCTCTCCGACGTGCAGGTCATCGTAAAGACCAGTTGGCCCGGACAGGCGCCCCAGGTGGTCGAGGACCAGGTCACCTACCCGCTCTCGACGGCGTTCCTCGCCGTCCCGGGCGCCAAGACGGTGCGCGGCTACTCCATGTTCGGCGACAGCTACGTCTATGTGCTCTTCGAGGACGGCACGGACCTCTACTGGGCCCGCTCCCGCGTGCTGGAGTACCTGGGCCAGATCGCTCCCCGCCTGCCTGCGGGTGCCACACCCGCATTGGGCCCGGACGCCACGGGTGTTGGCTGGATCTACCAGTACGTCCTGGTGGACCGCACCGGCAAGCACGACATCTCCGAACTCCGTGCACTCCAGGACTGGTTCCTGAAGTTCGAGCTCCAGTCCCTGCCCGGTGTCGCCGAGGTGGCCCCGGTCGGCGGCATGGTGCGGCAGTACCAAGTGGTGGTCGATCCGGACGCTCTGCGGGCCTACGATCTGCCGCTCGCGGCCGTGCGGGAAGCCATCCAGGCCGCCAACCAGGCTTCCGGCGGGTCGGTGCTGGAGATGGCGGAGGCCGAGTACATGGTCCGCGCCTCCGGCTACGTGCAGTCGGTCGAGGATCTCGAAGCGGTGCCCTTGAAGGCCAGTCCGGGCGGCGTGCCGGTACTGTTGAAAGACGTGGCCGAAACTCGCACCGGCCCCGAACTGCGCCGTGGCGTCAGCGAACTGAATGGCGAGGGCGAGGTCACCGGGGCCGTGGTCATTCTCCGCCAGGGGGAGAACGCGCTTGCCGCCATCAAGGCCGTGGAGGCCCGCCTGGATGAGCTCAAGCCCAGCCTTCCAGAGGGCGTGGAGGTCGTCACGACCTACGACCGCTCGGACCTGATCGGGCGGGCGGTCGACAATCTCTGGCACAAGCTCGGCGAGGAGTTCGTCGTGGTGGTGCTGGTCTGCGCCGCCTTCCTGCTCCATCTGCGCTCGAGCCTGGTCGTGGTGCTGACCCTGCCCCTCGGCGTGCTGGCGGCCTTCATCGTCATGCACCTGCAAGGGGTGAACGCCAACATCATGTCGCTGGGCGGCATCGCCATCGCCATCGGGGCCATGGTGGACGCCGCCATCGTCATGGTTGAAAGCCTGCACCGCCGGATCGAGCAGGAGCCGATCACCCGCGAGAACCGCTGGCGGCTTGTGTCGGAGACAGCGGCCGAGGTGGGCCCGGCGCTCTTCTCGTCTCTGGTCATCATCACACTGAGTTTCCTGCCCGTGTTTGCCCTGGAGGCGCAGGAGGGGCGGATGTTCAAGCCGCTGGCCTACACCAAAACCTATGCCATGGCGGCGTCTGCGATCCTGTCTGTGACGCTGGTTCCGGTGCTGATGGGCCTTTTCGTCCGCGGTCGGATCGTGCCGGAGCGGCGCAACCCGCTGAACAACCTGCTGATCTGGCTTTACCGCCCGGCGCTCAACGCCGCCCTGGCGGCTCCCTGGACGGTCGTCACCGCCGCTGTCCTGCTGGTGGCCAGCATGGCCTACCCGCTCTCGAGGACAGGGTCGGAGTTCATGCCCTCCTTGAATGAGGGCGACTTGCTGTACATGCCGAGCCTGTTGCCCGCTGTGTCGATCTCCAAGGCGACGGAACTGATGCAGATCACCGACCGGCTGATCAAGACCGTGCCGGAGGTGGAGCGCGTGCATGGGAAGATCGGGCGGGCGGAGTCGGCCACCGATCCGGCGCCGATCGCCATGTTCGAGACCACCATCCGGCTGAGGCCGCGCGAGGAGTGGCGGCCGGGCATGACCCTGGACAGCATCCGGGCAGAACTCGACCGGGTGGTCCAGATCCCCGGCATGCCGAACACCTGGACCATGCCGATCAAGAACCGCATCGACATGCTGGCCACGGGGATCAAGACGCCGGTCGGCATCAAGGTGTTCGGGCCGGACCTCGAGGGCATAGGCAAGGTCGCCTCTGAGATCGAAGCTGTGGTGAAGGCCGTACCGGGCGCGACGTCGGCTTATGCCGAGCGCCCCGCTGGAGGCCGCTACATCGACGTGGACATCGACCGTCTGGCCGCGGCCCGCTACGGCCTGTCCGTGGCCGAAGTCCAGCAGGTTGTGCGAGCGGCCATCGGCGGCGAGGAGGTCACCCAGACCGTCGAGGGCACCCGGCGCTTCCCCGTGAATGTCCGCTTCGCCCAGGCGTGGCGGGATAGCCCCGAAGCTCTCGCCACCTTGCCCGTGGTGACGCCGAGCGGGGCGCACATCGCCCTGGGCGAGGTCGCCGACGTCCGCGTCGGGGACGGCCCCAGCATGCTGAAGACGGAGGATGCCCGGCTGACGGCCTCGATCTTCGTCGACATCGCCGACCGGGACCTCGGCAGCTTTGTCGCCGACGCCAAACGGGCCGTTGCGGAGCAGGTCTCCTTGCCGCCGGGCTACTCGCTGACCTGGACGGGGCAGTTCGAATACTTGGCGCGCGTCCAGGAACGGCTCACCGCGATCGTGCCGCTGACCGTTGTCTTGATCGCCCTGATGCTCTGGCTGACCTTCCAGCGGATCACGGAAGTTCTTGTGGTCCTGACTTCCCTTCCGGTGGCGCTGGCGGGCGGGATGTGGCTGATCTGGTATCTCGGCTTCAACCTGTCGGTCGCCGTCTCAGTGGGCTTCATCGCCCTGGCGGGGGTCGCGGTGGAAACCGCGGTGATCATGCTGGTCTACCTGAACCTGGCGATGAAACGCCATGAGCAGCTGGCCATGACGGAGGGCCGCTCGGTCACCGTCCAGGACATCCGTGAGGCCGTGGTCGAAGGAGCTGTGCTCCGCCTGCGCCCGAAGGCCATGACCGTGGCCACGATCTTCGCGGGCCTGCTGCCGATCATGGTCGGCGAGGGTACCGGCTCGGAGGTCATGCAGCGCATCGCCGCCCCCATGATCGGCGGGATGGCGACCACCACGGTCCTGACGCTGGTCGTCGTTCCGGCCGTCTTTCTCGTTTGGCAGCGGGCCAGGCTTCGCAAGCAGCCCGCCGCCTCCCTTGACGGGGCTACCCCGTCGTCCCTCCCCGCCGGTGCGGCGGAATAGCTGGAGATCAGATGATGAAGTTGACGATGATTGCCGCCGCCCTTGCCGTCCTGACGACCGCAGGTTTCGCTCAAGCCCAGGGCATGCAGGGCATGGACATGAAGGATCATGGCTCGATGCGCGGCATGCACATGGGCAAGCAGGCCGATGCTGACGCCAAGGGAACCGGCACGGTCAAGAAGGTTGACGCAGAGAAGCGCACGGTCAACTTGGCGCACGGCCCGATCGAGGCGATCGGCTGGCCCGCCATGGTCATGGATTTCCAGGTCGCCGGGGGCGTGGACCTATCCGGCGTCGCGGCTGGCCAGGAGGTCGAGTTCTCGCTGGCCAGGAATGGGAACAACTACGTCGTGACCTCGATCGCGCCGAGGCGCTGACGGCCATCCGGACCCGGGTCGCCTTGCGACGTGGCGGCTCGGGACCGAGAGGGACGTGGCCCCGCGGCACCGTCGAACCGACGCCCCCCGAACGCCAGCTGCCGGTTCCCGCCCTCGTCAGCCACGCGGCCCGGCCGTCCTGCCGCTTCCCGGCGCGCCCGCGCATGGCGGGGCGATGCTGGCGACCCGCGGCACCACCCCCAGCCACGGGACGGCCTTGCGGCGGGGCCTGAGGTTCGGCCAGGCGTTCGCCAACCAAGCCTGTTGCCGGCCGCCCCGGCACGAGGACGAACGGCACCCCGGCAAGGTCGACATCACCATCGCTGGGCGCAACCACTGGCTCTGGCGGGCGGCTCCGTGC
>MOEB01000107.1 GCA_001939945.1 Aerophototrophica crusticola
GGCCCCCGAGCCGGGGGCGTTTGAGGGAACTTCACAGATCAGCTACCCGGCGGGCGGCGCACCGGGGGCATGGCGTTGCACACGTCGATGCGGCCGGCGGGCAGGATGAAGAAATCGTCCTTGCGCTGACGCCGCGCCTCCACCCACGCGGCATAGGTGGGGCTGTCGCTGCGCAGCACCTGCAAGGGCTCCCGCTCCGCCTCCGGCACGTCGCTGCCCAGGCGGACGGCGGTGATCGGCGCCTGCTGCTCCGGCTTCTCATAAAAGCCCAGGTTCCCCGTGCCGCGGGGCAGGGCGGCCAAGTGCTCCATGCCCTTCAGCACCCGGCCCGCCAGGGTGATGACCCGGTCCAGGGCGCGGGGGCTGTGGCCGATGACCACGTACAGCTCCGCCCCGCTGCCGCTGTCCAGGGGCAGGCCGCGGCCCACGCCGACGATGCCATAGCAATGGGCCATCCACGCCTCACCCGACGCCGGGTCGCGGGCGGCGGGGAAGCTGCCCACGGCCCCCACCTCCGGCGCATAGGCGTCCGGGTCCGGCAGCTTGGCGAAGGGCAGGGACTTGGCGCCGCCCTTCACCGTGAACTCCGGCGGCAGGGACAGCTTGCCCACCTTGGCCGGCTTTTCCCCCCGGTCCTCCGGCCAACCCCATTGGGTGACGTAGTTGTCCTGCACCCGGACCACCATCACACCCTCGTACCAGCCCTCCCGGGCCAGGACGCGGATGTTGGCCACGTGGTTGGGCGCGAACTGGGGCGCCAGCTCGATCACCACCCGGCCGCCGGGCAGGGTCATGTACAGCAGGTTCTCCGGCTCCGGCACCCGCCAGTGCTCCGCCGGGGCGGCCTTCAGCACTTCTGCCGGGGTTGGGCGCTTGGCCTCCTGCGCCAGGGCGGGCGCGGCCAGCAGGGTCAGGGCAAGGGCGGCGGCGAGGCGGGACATTATGGCCTTCTTCTTTGGTGTCTGATGCCAGGGAGTGTCCCAGAAGCCCATCTTGTCGGCAACTAGGGTACCCGCTTCCCCGTGAACGGGTTCCACCCCGTGGCGGCCAGCACGGCCCAGGCGGTGGCGCCCAGGTGGGGGTGGCGGTAGTACAGGAAGTCGGCGGTGGTGCTGTCCGGGCCGATGGCCAGGCCCGTGGTGATGCTGGGCTTGCGGGTGGCCCACAGGTAGCCGCCGGGGCTCCATTCCTTCGCCAACTCCGCCAGGAACCGCGCGGCCAGGTCGGCCTGCCCCACGGCTTTGGCGGACAGGGCCCCCTGAGCGGTTCCCTCCACCCACAGCCCGTCCCGGTCGTCGTTGAAGTCCAGCCCACCTTCCGCCCCATGCGCCTTGGCGGCATAGGCCAGCGCCGGTGTCCAAGCCGCGGGCGCCCCCTCCAGCAGCAGGGGCCAGAGCTGGGCGTCCAGGCCGGACGTCCGCTCGTTGGGCGTCACCCCGTCCGGCAGGGTGCCGGTCAGGAAATGGCCCGTCCCCGGCCGGAACATGGCATCCACGAAGGCCCGCGCCGCCGCGGCGTGCCGGTCCCACCCCCCGCCCGGGTCCAGCCGCGCCATCCAGCCGAAGGCGGCCACCAGGTCCACATTGTGCTCCGTGGACTTCCAGCCGATGCGTACCGGGGCATCCTCGAACCCGTGCACCCCACCGGTGAAGCCGCCGGGCTCCTTGGGATCGGTCGTGTTCGCCACCACCCAGCGCAGCAACTTGGCCGCCGTCTCCTTGTACGAAGCCTTTCCCGTCGCCTCGTGCAGGGTCAGCAGGGCCAGCGCCGCCCAGGCCACGTTTCCCGTGGCCGTGCCCACCTGATAGGAGTCCTCCTCCCACCGCCCCGCCTTGTCGTTCCACCAGCCGGGCGGCAGGGGTTCGCCCACCAGCCCGGCGCGATAGGCATTGCGCAGCCGCCCCCGCTCTCCCGCCCGGTCCTTGGCCACCGCCAGCACCAGGGCATCGCCCACCCGCTGCGCCTCGGCCTGTTTCCCGCAGGCCAGCAGGGCGATGGCGGCCAAGGCGTTGTCATAGGTGAAGGCCGCATCCTTCAGGGACGGTTCGGGCAGGGCCCCGCGCCCCTCCGGCCCGTCATAGCTGCGCAGCAGGACGGGTTGCGTGCCGGGGAAGGCCGCCACCCGCTCCGCCAGCACCCCGCAGCCGCGGGAAGCCACCTCTTGTGCCACATCGGCCCGCGCGGGGCCGGCCAGGGCCAGGGACACCGACAGGGCGAGGGCCAGCTGCCGCATCAACCGCCTCCCCGTATCCGCAGCCCCGCCACCAGCGTCCGCACCAACTCCTCCAGCAGCAGGTCCGGGTCGCTGCGGGTGACCCGGGCCAGGTTGCGGCTCACCGCCGCCTCGCACAGGCCGTTGACGCTGGTCCACAGCATGGTGGCGGCCCGTTCCAGGGCGTCCGCCTCGCCGGGGGCGAACAGGGGGGACAGGGCGCCCTCCACGGTGCGGCGCAGTGCCGCGACCTTCTCCAGGAACCAGCCCGGCACCGGGTCGTCGGTGGCCGGGGGGCGGTTGTCGATCAGGGCCAGGTACAGGTTCAGGTTCGACCGGGCGAAGCCCAGATAGGCCCGCGCCTGGGCCAGCAGCCGCGCCTCCGGCCCCGCATCCTGGCCCACGGCGGCGTCCGCCTCCCGCACCACCTGGAGAAGCCGGTCCAGCAGCTCCGCGTTCAGGTGCAGCCTTACGGTGTCCAGGTTTGGGTACAGGTTGTATAAGGTGCCGACGGAACACCCCACGGCTTGCGCCAGGTCCCGTGCCGTCAACCCGGCGAGGCCGTCCTTGGCCACCAACCGACGCGCCTCATGCAGGGCGGCCTGGGCCAGTTCGGGGCGGGGGCGGCGGGTGGTTGCGACCATGGTCGTTCTGTCCTGGCATAAGCCGCATCAGGCATTATCTGTAGCGTGCGGCGAGGCAAAGCTTTGCATGTAGTGCCCCAGGGCCCCCTACCTGCGCAACGGGCGGGAGGCAGCCACGGCGGCACTGCATATTGAAGCCCCTGAATCGCTGGCGTAAAACCTGACCGCTTTCCCAAGACCCGCCCGGCGCGACCCGCGCCAAAGGCCCCCGACCGGACAAACAAATGGCCCCCTACGACCAAGCACCGTCTGAGCGGCACTCCTTCCTGTACGGCGCCAACGGCACCTTCATCGCCGAGCTTTACGCCCGGTACCAGCAGGACCCCAACGCCGTTTCCCCGGATTGGCAGGGTTTCTTCGCCGAGCTGGGGGATGAGGGCCGGCAGGTCCTGGCGGAGTTGCAGGGCGCTTCCTGGGCGAAGACCGGCGCCAAGGTGATCGGCGCGGCCGACCCCGATGCCCCGCCCCCCGCGAAGCCCGGCAAGGGTGACAAGGCCGCTGCCCCCGCGCCCGCCGCGGCCCCCGCCGCCGGCATCACGCCGGAGCAGGTGCGCCAGGCGCAGCTGGACAGCATCCGCGCCCTGATGCTGATCCGCGCCCACCGCGTGCGCGGCCACCTGCTGGCCAAGCTGGACCCGCTGGGCCTTGAGAAGCGCGCCGACCACCCGGAGCTGGACTACCGCTCCTACGGGTTCACCGACGCCGACCTGGACCGCCCCATCTTCATCAACAACGTGTTGGGGATGGAGACGGCGACCCTGCGCCAGATCGTGGACGCGGTCCGCCGGACCTATTGCGGCCACATCGGCGTGGAGTTCATGCACATCCAGGACCCGGAGCAGAAGGCCTGGATCCAGGAGCGCATCGAGGGCATCCGCAACCAGACCGACTTCACCACGAACGGCAAGAAGGCCATCCTGCAGCGCCTGTCCGCGGCGGAGGGCTTCGAGAAGTTCCTGCAGCTGAAGTACACCGGCACCAAGCGCTTCGGCCTGGAGGGCGGTGAGGTGCTGGTCCCCGCCATCGAGCAGGTGATGAAGCGCGGCGGCCAGCTGGGCATGAAGGAGATCGTGCTGGGCATGGCCCACCGCGGCCGCCTGAACGTGCTGGCCAACGTGATGGGCAAGCCATTCCAGGCCATCTTCAGCGAGTTCCAGGGCAACGCCGCCCACCCGGAGGACGTGCAGGGCTCCGGCGACGTGAAGTACCATCTGGGCACCAGCTCCGACCGGGACTTCGACGGCAACGTCATCCACCTGTCCCTGTCCCCCAACCCCTCGCACCTGGAGGCGGTGAACCCCATCGTCTGCGGCCGCGTGCGCGCCAAGCAGTGCCAGGTGGGCGGCCAGATCCCGCCGACAGAGGAAAGCCGCGCCCAGGTGCTGGGCGTGCTGCTGCACGGCGACGCCGCCTTCGCCGGCCAGGGCCTGGTGCCGGAGACGCTGCTGCTGTCGGAGCTGAAGGGCTACCGCACCGGCGGCATCATCCACTTCATCATCAACAACCAGATCGGCTTCACCACCGCGCCGCAGTACGGCCGCTCGGGCCCCTACCCGACGGAGGTGGCGAAGTCCATCCAGGCGCCGATCTTCCACGTCAATGGCGACGACCCCGAGGCGGTGATCCATGTCAGCCGCATCGCCATCGAGTTCCGGCAGAAGTTCCTGAAGGACGTGGTGGTGGACATCGTCTGCTACCGCCGCCAGGGCCACAACGAGACCGAGGAGCCGGGTTTCACCCAGCCCCTGATGTACCGGGCGATCAAGAACCAGCCCACCACCCGGGAACTCTACGCCCGCCAGCTCGTGGCCGAGGGCGTGCTGAGCCAGGAGGAGGCGGACGGCATCGCCAAGGAGTTCCAGGCCCAGCTCGAGGCGGACTTCCAGGCCGCCACCAGCTTCAAGCCCAACAAGGCCGACTGGCTGGAGGGCAAGTGGCAGGGCCTGACCACCGCCGGCAACGATGACCGCCGCGGCCAGACCGCCGTGGGGTCCGACGTGCTGAAGGAGGTGGGGCTCGCCATCTCCAAGGTGCCGGACGGCGTGGCCGTCAACTCCAAGATCGTCCGCCAGCTCAAGGCCAAGCAGGAAGCCGTCGAGACCGGCGAGGGCATCGACTGGGCCACGGGTGAGGCGCTGGCCTTCGGCACCCTGCTGGTGGAGGGCACGCCCGTCCGCCTGTCCGGCCAGGACGTGGGCCGCGGCACCTTCTCCCAGCGCCACTGCGTGCTGGTGGACCAGGAGACGGAGGAGAAGTACGTTCCCCTGAACCACATCCGGCCCGGCCGCCAAGCGGTGTTCGAGGTCCATGACAGCCCCCTGTCGGAGGCGGGCGTGCTGGGCTTCGAGTACGGCTTCTCCCTGGCGGAGCCGCACGCCCTGGTGCTGTGGGAGGCGCAGTTCGGCGACTTCGTCAACGGCGCCCAGGTCATCATCGACCAGTTCATCAGCTCCGCCGAGTCCAAGTGGCTGCGCATGTCCGGCCTGGTCATGCTGCTGCCCCACGGCTTCGAGGGCCAGGGTCCGGAGCACAGCTCCTGCCGCATCGAGCGGTTCCTGCAGCTCTCGGCGGAGGACAACTGGCAGGTCTGCAACATCACCACGCCGGCCAACTACTTCCACGCCCTGCGCCGCCAGGTGCGCCGCGACTTCCGCAAGCCGCTGATCATCGCCACGCCCAAGTCGCTGCTGCGGCACAAGCAGGCGGTCAGCCCGCTGGCCATGTTCGCGGAGGGCCAGACCTTCCACCGCGTCCTCCCCGACGAGGGCGTGGAGGTGGCGGGCGAGAAGGTGCGCCGCGTCGTGCTCTGCACCGGCAAGGTCTATTACGACCTCTATGCCGAGCGGAAGGCGCGGAACGTCAACGACATCGCCATCGTCCGGCTGGAGCAGCTCTACCCGTTCCCGGCCAAGACCCTGGCGGCGGAGCTGGCCAAGTACCCCAACGCCGACGTGGTCTGGTGCCAGGAGGAGCCGGAGAACCAGGGTTACTGGTTCTTCACCGACCGCCGGATCGAGAAGGTGCTGGCCGACATCGGCCACAAGGCAGGCCGGCCGAAGTACGCGGGCCGGCCCGAGTCGGCGGCCCCGGCCACCGGCCTGCTGAAGCGCCACAACCAGGAGCAGGCGAAGCTGCTGGACGACGCGCTGTCGGCCTGACCTGCCCCTTAGCGTGCTGATTGACTGAAGCCCGGCCGGGAAACCGGCCGGGGAGCCTCACGGGAACGAGAAGAAGGCCTGATAACCATGGCGACGGAAATCAAGGTGCCCACGATGGGCGAGTCGGTGACGGAAGCGACCGTCGCCCGTTGGCTGAAGAAGGTCGGTGACACGGTCCAGGCGGACGAGGTCCTGCTGGAGCTGGAGACCGACAAGGTCAACGTGGAGGTCAACGCCCCCACCGCAGGCACCCTGACGGAGATCGTCGCGGACGAGGGCGCCAACGTGGCCGTGGGCGCCCTGCTGGGCGTCATCGGCGAGGGTGCCGCCGCCCCCGCGCCGAAGCCCGCCGCGGCCCCGGCCGCCGCGCCTGCCC
>MOEB01000108.1 GCA_001939945.1 Aerophototrophica crusticola
GCCACCGCCGCCCCGCTCAGCCCCAGCACCCGCCCCGTCCCGTCGCCGCCCGGCGCGCGCAGCCCCACCTGCCAGGGCCGCCCGCCGGGGTGCAGGCCCAGGGCGCGGGCCTCCCCCATGTCCACCAGCACGTCCGCCATCCCTTCCTGCCGCAGCAGGTCGGCGACCCGGTCGGTGACGTAGCCCTGGGCGATGCCGTTCAGGGTCAGCGCCATGCCGCGCCGCGCGAAGGCGACGCGCCGGGGCGAGACCTCCACGTCCCCGTGCCCCACCAGCCGCCGCACGGCCTCCACCGCCGCGGCGGGCGGGCCGGCCGGGTCGGCGCCGGGGCGGGCGAAGTGGCCGGCGAACAGTTGCCACAGGGGCTGCACCGTGGGGTCGAAGGCGCCGCCGCTGGCCGCCGCCATGTCCGCCGCCTCCCCCAGCAGCCGCACCAGGTCGAGGGGCGGGTTGTCCAGGCACCCCTCCCGGTTCAACCGGGCCAGGGCGCTGCCGGCCTGGTGCAGGCTGAACACCCCCTCCAGCCGCGCCACCTCCGCCAGGCAGAGCCGGACCAGCCGCCGCGCCTCGGCCGGGTCCGGGTGGGCGATCTGCAGGCTGGCGTCCGCGCCCAGGGCCACCCCCTCCCAGCGGTAGGGGGCGGGCGCCCCCGCCAGGACCTTGCCCCCGGCCAGCAGGGGCAGCCCGGCCGCGGCGGCGGTGACCGCCAGGAAGCGGCGGCGGGTCGGTTCAGTGCCCATGGTGCCCCCCGTGCGGGGGCGGGGCGGCGGCGGCCTGCGGCGGCGCCTCCGGCCCGGGGCCCAGCACCTCGTCCGGGGTGATGTCGGCGAAGCGGCGCACCGCCCCGCCATGGGTTGCGGCGAACGCCCGGGCCGCCGCCTCCTCGGCGAAGGGGTAGAGCTCCGCCCCTGTCATGGCCGCCGGGGCGTGGGAACCGGTGACGTACCAGGCCGCCCGCGCCTCCACCCAGGCGTCGGCGGGGGCCGCGTCGGGGGCGGTGGCCCGGCCCATGTCGGAGACGAAGGCCGCCAGGACGGATTTGGGCTCCTCCGGCAGCATCAGGAAGGCGAAGGTGTCCCGGGCGGAGGACAGCCAGACCGGCCGCGACCGCCCGGCCAAATGGACCTGCCCCTTGGGCCCGGGGTGGTCGGACAGGTTCATGCCGCAATACTGGCCCACCGCGTCGGCGGTGATGGCGGCCGGCGTGACCGGGGCCGAAGCCTCCGGCCCGGGGCCGCAACCGGCGAGCAGCAGGGCGGCCAGCAGGGCCGCGGGGAGGGTTGCGCGCGTCATATCTGCCTCCGGGAGAGGGCGAGGGCCGCGAGGCCGAGGGGGGCCAGCACCCAGGCGGCGAGCGCCGCGACCAGGGCGGCCGGGGAGAGGGCGCCGCGGGCGGCGAGGCCGGCCATGCCGGCGAAGCGGCCCACCGCGTCGGAGCCGGCGAGGTTCAGCAGGCGGTAGGCGTCGGCCGGGTTGGCCAGCAGCAGGGCGTCCAGCAGCCCGCCGGGGATGCCCTGGCCCTGGGTGGCCACCAGAAGGCCGAGCAGCCCCATGTCGTAGAGCAGCACCAGCACCAGCCACAGGCCCACGGCGATGCCCGCCGCCGTGCCGCGGTCGCGCACCACGGCGCTGGCCAGGTAGCCCAGCGACAGGAAGGCGGCACCCAGCAGCACGCTGGACCCGACCATGGCGGCGAAGGCGGGCAGCCCGTCGGCGGCGGCCTCCGGCGCCGTGGCCCACAGGGCAATGCCGGCCGAGCCGTAGCCCGCCACCGTGGCGAAGGCGATGATGGCCAGGTGGCCCAAATACTTGCCAGCCAGGGCCTGCCAGCGCGCCACCGGGTAGCTGAGCAGCAGCAGCATGGTGCCCCGGTCCACCTCCCCCACCACGGCGTCGAAGGACAGGAGCAGCGCCACCAGCGGCAGCAGGAAGATGGTCAGGCTGGAGAGGCTGACGATGGTCACCTCCAGCTGCCCCGCCCCCACGGTGCCCGTGGGGGCGCTGCCCAGGAAGGCGAGGGTCAGGGCCAGGGCCGCCATCAGCAGCGTGGTCGCCGCCACCCAGCGGTTGCGCAGCCCGTCGCGCACCTCCTTGGCGGCGATGGTCAGGATGGTGCGCATGCGGCGTCCTCCCGCGACAGGAAATGGGCGTAGATCTCGTCGAGGCTGGGCGGCACCACCTCCAGGTCGCGCAGCGCCACGCCCAGGCCCAGCACGTGGCGCACCAGGGACAGCTTCTCGTCCTGCCCGCAGGCAAGGTCCACCGCCCGCCCGCCGGGCTGGCGGGGCACGGCGTAGGCGTCGCAGACCAGGTCCGCCGCCTCCTGCCCGGTGACGCCGACGCGCACCCGCACCGGCAGGTCGGCCAGGCGGCGCAGCGTCTCCAGGCAGCCCTCCGCCACCTTGCGGCCGCGGTTCATCACCACCACGCGGTCGGCCTGCCCCTCCAGCTCGGTCAGGGCGTGGCTGCACAGCAGCACGGTGGCGCCGCGGTCGCGCAGCTCCCGCACCGTGGCGTAGAAGCCCTGGCGCAGGGCGGGGTCGAGGCCGGTGGTGGGCTCGTCCAGCAGCAGCAGCCGGGGCTCCCCCAGCAGGGCCTGGGACAGGCCCAGGCGCTGGCGCATGCCCTTGGAATAGGTGCCGATGCGGCGCCGCTGCGCCTCCCGCGGCAGGCCCACCCGCTCCAGCAGGCCGGGGTTGCCGCGGGTGGGCACGCCCTTCAGCCGGGCGTAGAAGTCCAGGCACTCCAGCCCCGTCATGCCGGGGTGGAAGGCCACGTTCTCCGGCAGGAAGCCGAGCTGCCGGCGCACCCGGGCGGCGCCCGGCCCGGCCGGGTCCTCCCCCAGCACGCGCAAGGACCCGGCGGTGGGGTGGGTCAGGCCCAGCATCAGCTTGATCAGGGAGCTCTTGCCGGCGCCGTTGTGGCCCACCAGGGCCACGCACTCGCCGGGTTCCAGGGTCAGGTCGACGGACCGCACGGCCTCGTGCGCGCCGTAGCGCTTCGAGACGCCGTGGGCCTCGACGGTGGGGGTCTCAGCCATGGGGGGCTCCGATGGCGGCCAGGGGGCGGCCGCCGGCCAAGGGGGTGGCCAGGGTGGCGGCGGTGGGCACGCCGGCCGCGGACATCAGCGGCGCCGTGTCGGTGACGCCGCCGGGATGGATGGCGGGGAACTGCTTCTGCGCCCAGCGCAGCACCTGCACGCCGGGGCCGTTCAGCAGCAGCTTGGCCTGGGGGTGGGCCCAGACGACGCGGTCCACCACGTCGTTGGGGCGGTAGGCCTCGTCGGCGATGCCGTCGCCGTCCAGGTCGAAGGCGGCGTTGTCGCTCCAGAAGTTGCCGACGCCGCCCGCGGACCAGTCCAGGCTGCGGGTGCCCACATACTTGACCTGGGTGCGGTTGGCGACGAAGGCGTTGCCGCTGATGGCGTTGCGCTCCGACCCGGCGGTGAAGTGCACGCCCACCTCGCAGCCCTCGAACCGGTTGCCGCGGATGGCGTTCTTGTTGGCGTTGTAGATGAAGACGCACTTGCCGGTGCCCGTGCGGGGCGCCGTGGGGTCGCCGTCCTCCGGCGGCATGTCCTTGTCGCCCGCGTCGCCCGCCTCGCCCGGCCCGGTGCCGTCGAACCGCCCCTCCACCACGTTGCCCTCCACCTCGGAGGCGTTGGCGTAGTTGAGCAGCAGCCCGTGCTGCCGGTCGCCCTTGGACAGGTTGCCCCGCACCTTCAGGCGGTGGGAGTACATGAGCGCGTAGCCCACGTGGTTGCCCACGGAGCGGTTCCCGGACACCTCGCTGTCGTTGGTGTACATGTAGTGGACGGCGAAGCGGACGCCCTCGAAGACATTGTCGGCGAACAGGTTGTGGTGGCTGGTGGTGACGAAGACGCCGTCGCGCCCGCCGCGCACCGTGTTGCCCACCACCTTGGTCCCCGGCGCGTTCCAGAGCTGGATGCCGTTGCCCCGCTCCGACACGCGCAGGTCGTTCCGGCCCAGCACCAGGTTGCCGCGCACCATCACGTCGGCGGCACCCCAGACATAGATGCCGATCAGGTTGCCGGAGAGGCGGTTGCCCTCCACCAGCGAGCCCGCGGCCTCCTTGCCCAGGAAGATGCCCGCGTGCTGGTCGTACAGGCTGGTGCCGGAATGGCGGACGTCCAGGCCGCGCAGGGTCGTGCCGGGTGCCTTGACCTCCACCACCACGCCGGTGCCGCCGCCGTCCAGGACAGCCCCCGGCTCCGCCTCCAGGGTGACCGGCACGGTGACGGCCACCGGGCCGGGGTGGGTGCCGGGCAGCAGCACCAGCGTGTCCCCGGGCGCCGCGGCCCCCAGGGCGCGGGCCAAGTCGCCGGGCGCGACCCGCACGGTGGCGCCCCAGGCCGCCGGGGCGGCCAGGAGGAGCAGCGCCGCCAGGGCGCGGGGGATGGTTCTTCTCAAGGCCATGACGGGTCCTGCGAAAGGGATCCCCCTCCCCGCCCGGGGGTACGATGCGGGGAGGGGGATCGCCGCGCCTCAGGTGGCGCGGGGCTCGACGATCATGCGGCCGCCCATCTCCATGTGCAGGGCGTGGCAGAACCACTGGCAGTAGTACCAGTGCACGCCCGGCCGGTCGGCGGTGAAGGTGACGCTGGCGGTCTGCTGCGGCCCGATCTCCATGGCCACGCCGTGGTTGGTCACGGTGAAGCCGTGGGTCAGGTCGTCCACGTCGTCGATGTTGGTGACATAGACGGTGACCTCGTCGCCCTGCTTCACGGTGAACTCGTCCATGGCGAAGGCGGGGGCCTGGGAGGTCATGTAGACCCGGACCTTGTTGCCGTCGCGGACCAGCTTGGAGTCCTCCTCCAGCTTCACCCCGTCCGCGGCGGCCTGCCGGCGGGCGTCCTCCCACATGGGGTCGGCCCGGTCGTAGGTGCTGCGCGGGTTCAGCTTGGAGCGGTGGACGATCAGCGTGTCGTGCGGCTCGGCGAAGGTCGGGCCGTCATGCACCAGCTTCATCTCGTCGCCGGAGATGTCGATCAGCTGGTCGTTCTCCGGCTTCAGCGGGCCGACGTTGAGGAACCGGTCCTTGGAGAACTTGCACAGCACGATCAGCCACTTGCCGTCCGCCTCCTTGGTCTGGCCCATGGAGGAGTGCAGGTGGCCGGGCTGGTAGTGCACGTCCAGCTTCTGGATGATGGGGGAGACCTTCTCGCCCTTGAAGGCCCGCTTGGCCTTCTCGATGTCCCACTTCACCACCTGGCTGTCCAGGAACAGGGTGGTGTAGGCGTTGCCCCGCCCGTCATAGGCGGTGTGCAGCGGCCCCAGGCCCAGCTGCGGCTCGGCCACCACCGTGTCGCGGGGCTGGATCTTGTCGTCGAACAGCGCGTCGAACTTGCGCACGTCGAACACGGTCACCGTGGGCGACAGCTTGCCGTTGGCGGTGGCGTGGATGCCGTCCGGCGCCATGTTGATGCCGTGCGGGCTGTTCGGCACCGGGATGTAGCGGGTGAAGGGGGAGCCCTTGCGCCCGTCCACCACGGGCACGCCGTTGATGACCTTGGCCTTGCCGGCCTTCACCGCCTCCTCGATCCGCTTGATGTTGAAGACGACCAGCCAGTCCTGCTCCTTGGCGGTCATCTCCGCGGCGGTCACCCCCTCCTCGGAGTTGTAGCAGGTCGACATGGCGTACTTGCCATGGTAGTCGGCCTCCGTGTTGTCCAGGTTGCCGTCCACCCAGACCTGCCAGGCGACCTTCATCGTGTCGCCGTCGATGGCGGTGAAGTGGGAGCGGTAGGCCTTGGTGTCGGTCAGGCCGTGGCCGTCGTTGGGCGTGGGCACCCGCTGCTCGCCGTTGGCGAAGACGTAGCCGGTGCGCGGGAACTTCTGCAGGCGCAGCCCGTGGATGGCCGCGGCGTTGGGGATCTCGATGATCCGGTCGGGCTTCATGATGTCGCAGCGGATGCGCGCGACCCGGGTGTTTGCCTTGTCGTTGGCGAAGATGTAGCGCCCGTCATAGGTGCCGTTGGTGAACGACATGTGCGGGTGGTGCAGGTCGCCGTTCAGGTAGGTCTCGCCGCGCTTCTCCAGGAACTTGCGGGTCTCCGGCAGCAGCCCCTCGGTGAGGATCCTCTTGCTCTCGTTGGTCTGGCCCCAGCCGGTGGCGCTGCACCGGTTGAACACCGGGATGCGCATCAGCTCACGCATCGAGGGCGCGCCCAGGATGCGGATCTCGCCCGAATGCCCGCCGGAATGGAAGACATAGTACTCGTCCAGGTCGCCGGGGCGCACCTCGTGGCTGGCCTTGCCCGGGGTGGCGGCCCGCGCCGCCGGCGCGGCCAGCAGCGCCCCGCCGGCCACTGTGGCG
>MOEB01000109.1 GCA_001939945.1 Aerophototrophica crusticola
TGGGGGAGCTGAAGGCCCGGCCCGTGCCCATGGGCGCCCTGGCCCCGGGGCGGGACGGCGGCCTCGTCCAGCAGGCGGCGGGCACCGCCGACGCCGGCTTCGACCCGATCGCCCGGGGCGGACGTGTCCCGGCGGAAGGGCTGGCCGCCCTCTACCGCGGCCACGGCCTGCCGCCCTACCCGCCGGGGGGCTGAGCACCCCCTACTCCGCCGGCGCCGCCTGGGCCCGCGGCGTGCGGCGCAGGCGGCGGGCAAGGGGGAACAGGGCAGGCACCAGCAGCAGGGTCAGGGCGGTGGAGACGATGGTGCCGCTCAGCACCACGGTGCCCACCACGGTCCGCACCTCCGACCCCGCCCCGCCGGACAGCAGCAGCGGCACCGCCCCGGCGGCGGTGGACAGGGCGGTCATCAGCACCGGGCGGAAGCGCACGGCCGCGGCCTCCAGCGCCGCCTCCCGCGGGGGGCGTCCCTCCGCCTCCAGCTGGGCGGCGAACTCCAGCAGCAGGATGCCGTTCTTGGCGGCGATGCCCACCAGCATGACCATGCCCACCTGGCTGTAGATGTTCATGGTCTGCCCCGTCAGCCACAGCCCGGCCAGGGCGCCGGTGACCGCCAGCGGCACCGCCAGGATGATGGCGGTGGGCAGGGCCAGGCTCTCGAACTGGGCCGCCAGCACCAGGAACACCACCAGCAGCGCCAGCCCGAAGGTGAACAGCCCCTGGGAGCGGGCGTCCAGGAAGTCCCGGCTTTCCCCTTTGTGGTCGATGCTGTAGGCGCCGGCGGGCAGCTCCTCCGCCGCCACCTGGGCCATGAAGGCCAGCGCCTCGCCCAGGCTGTAGCCGGGGGCCAACCCCGCCTCGATGGTGACGGCGCGGGTGCGGTTGAAGCGGTTCAGCTCCGCGGCGCTGGCCCCGTCCTCCCACCGCGCCAGGTTGGCCAGGGGCACCAGCTCCCCCGTGGTGGCGGAGCGGACATAGACCCCGGCCAGGTCCTCCGGCGTGCGGCGGTCCGCGTCCTCCGCCTGCAGGATCACGTCATACTCCTCCCCCCGGTCCTGGTAGGTGGTCACGTTCAGCGAGCCGAACATGACCTGGAGGGCGTTGCCGACCGCCTCCGCCGGCACGCCCAGCTCCGCCGCCCGGTCGCGGTCCACCTCCACCAGCAATTGCGGCCGGCGCTCGTCATAGTCGGCGTCCAGGCCGACCAGTCCGGGGTTCTGCCCCGCCCGCTTCAGGATGCGGTCGCGCCAGACCGCCAGGTCCTCATAGGTCGGCCCGCCGATGACGAACTGTACCGGCCGCCCTCCCCCCTGCTGGCCCAGCGCCGGGCGGCCGCGGGCGAAGGCGTCCACCCCCGGCAGCCGCGCCAGGAAGCCGGACAGGTCCGCCACGATCTCCGACTGGCTGCGGTCCCGGTCGGCCCAGTCGGACAGGGCCACGATGGCCCGCGGGTTGGGGTCCGGGCCGCCGAACAGGATGACCAGCACCTGCGCCGCGTCGCCGCTGTCCACCAGCCCCAGAAGCTTGCTTTCCACGGCACCCAGGTAGGCGGCGGCGTACTCGAACCCCGCGCCTTCCGGCGGGTTCAGGGCGACGATCATGCCGCCCCGGTCCTCCGGCGGCACCAGCTCCTGCGGCACGGCCCGGAACAGCAGCACCGCAGCCACCGCGGCCAGGCCCAGCACCGCCAGGGTCAGGGCCGGCCGGTCGATGACGCGGGCCAGCACCCGCCGGTAGCCACCCTCCAGCCGCCGGAACCCGCGGTCCAGGACCGCCTGCACCCGTCCGGGCGGGCGGCGGCGCAGCAGCAGGGCCGACAGGGCCGGCACCAGGGTCAGGGCCACGACGCTGGACAGCACCACCGACACGGCGATGGTCAGGGCGAATTCCCGGAACAGCCGGCCGGTGTCCCCGGCCTGCAGGCCCAGGGGCACGAACACGGCCACCAGCACGGCCGTGGTGGCGACGACGGGCAGGAATACCTGCTCGCCGCCCCTGGCCGCGGCATCCTGGGGCGGTTCCCCGCCCTCGATCCGGCGCCAGATGTTCTCCAGCACCACGATGGCGTCGTCCACGACAAGGCCCGTGGCCAGCACGAAGGCCAGCAGCGTCAGGATGTTGATGGAGAAGCCGCAGAGCTGGATGCCCGCCAGCGCCCCCACCAGGGCCACTGGCAGGGTCACGGCCGGGATCAGGGTGGCCCGGCCGCTGCCCAGGAACAGCAGGATCACCGCCACCACCAGCACGCAGGCGGCGACCAGCGTCCCCACGACCTCCCGCAAGGCGGCCCGCACGAAGACGGAGCTGTCATAGCTGACGCCCAGGGTCAGGCCGCCGGGCAGCTCCCCCAGGATGCGCCCCATCTCCGCCTTCACCCCGTCCGCCAGGTCCAGCAGGTTGGCCTGGCTCTGGGCGATGATGCCCAGCCCCACGGTGGACTGGCCGTTGGAGCGGAAGACCACGTCCTCGAACTCCGGCGCCACCTCCACCCGCGCCACCTCCCCCAGGCGGACGGTGGCGCCGTCGGGGCTGGTGGCCACGGGCAGGCGGGCGAAGTCGGCGGGCTCCGCATAGGTCCGCAACACCCGCATGGACAGGTTCACGGCCTCCGTCTCCAGCTGGCCCGCCGGCAGCTCCACGTTCTCCGCCCGCAGCGCCGCCTCCACGTCGCCGGGGGTGACGCCGCGGGCGGCCATCTGCTGCCGGTCCAGCCAGACCCGCATGGCCGGGCGCCGTTCCCCGCCGATGCGCACCCGCGCCACCCCGTCCACGGCGGACAGGCGGTCCACCACCAGCCGGTCCACCAGGTCGGTCAAGGCCATGGGGTCCAGGGCGTTGCTGCGCAGGCTCAGCCACATCACCTCGTCAGCGTCGTTGTCGACCTTGATCACCTCCGGCGGGTCGATCTCCTCCGGCAGCTCGTCCAGGGCCCGGCCCACCCGGTCGCGCACGTCGTTGGCGGCCACGTCCACGTCGCGGTCGAGGGAGAACTCGATGGTGATGTCGCTCTCGCCGTCCTCGCTCTGGGACTGGATGGTCTCCACCCCCTCGATCCCGGCGAGCTGGTCCTCGATCACGCGGGTGACGCGGGTTTCCACCACCTGGGCCGGGGCGCCGGTGTAGCGGGTCTCCACCGTCACGATGGGCGGGTCGATGTCCGGCGCCTCCCGCACGGACAGGCGTTGCAGGGCCACCAGCCCGGCCACCACCAGCAACAGGTTCAGCACCATGGCCCCGATGGGCCGCCGGACGGAGAGCGCTGGCAGCGACATGCGCTCAGCCCCCCGGCCCGGCCGGGGCGGCCGGGCCTGCCGGCCTGCCCCCATCCTCCGCCACCTGCCCGCCCAGTCCCAGGATCCCCGCGGCGGGGGAGGCGTCGGCCGGCAGCGCCTCCACCCGGTCCCCGTCGGACAGCTTGGCCGCCCCGTCCACCACCACCGTCTCCCCCGGCTTGAGGCCGGTGGCCACCTCCACCCGCCCGGGCATGCGCCGCCCGGTCTCCACCGCCCGCCGCTCCGCCGTGCCGTCGGCCCGCACCACGAAGACGAAGCTGGACGGCCCGATGGAGACGATGGCCGTGGGCGGCAGCACCACGGATTCCCGCGTGCCCAGCAGCACGTCCACCAGCAGCAGCATGCCGGGACGCAGCCGCCCGTCGCCGTTGGCGAAGGTGGCGCGGGCCACGAGCTGCCGGGTCGCCGGGTCCACGGCGGTGCCCACCTCCGCCAGGAGGCCGGTGAAGGTGGCGCCGGGATAGGCTCGGGCGGTGGCGGTCACGGGCTGGCCCGCGCCGACCCGGCCCAGATACTGCTCGGGCAGCCGGAACTCCGCCTCCATGCTGTCCGTGGCGTACAGGGTGCCGATGGCCTGCCCGGGCTGGACATAGGCGCCGGGGCTGACCAGCCGGAAGCCCATGGTCCCGGCGAAGGGCGCCAGCACCATCCGCTTGCCCAGCCGGGTGCGGGCCAGCGCCGCCTCCGCCCGCGCCGTGCGCAGGGCGCCCAGCGCCTCCTCCAGCGCGGCCTGGGACACGGCCCCGCGGCCGCGCAGCTCCTCCGCCCGGTCGAAGGCGGACTGGGCCACCGCCAGCCGGGCCTCCGCCGCATCCAGCTCCGCCTGCTCCACCTGGCTGTCCAGCCGGGCCAGCGCGTCCCCCTGCCCCACCCGCTGCCCGTCGGCGAACAGCACCTCCCGCGCCACGCCCTCGGCTTCGGCGGTGACGTCCACCTGCTCCACCGGGCGCGCCGTGCCGACGGAGGTGACCCGTTCCTCCACCCCGGCCACGGGGGCGGGGGCCACCGCCACGGCCACGGGACCAGCCTGCCCCTCGCCGCGCGTGGGGCCGTCGCCGGGGCCGGACAGGTAGGGGCGCGCCAGCCACCCGGCGGCGCCGACCAGCAGGGCCGCAACCAGTATCACGAAGGGTCGCCGCATGGGTCCGCTCCGGCCTTGCCCAACCTGCCGGGCAGGCGCCGGCCAGCGGGGGGCCGGGTTACCGGCCCTTGCGATTGCAACCCGCGGGCCGGGGGGTGGTTCCCGGGGGCGGGACCTTCGGCCCGCCCGCCCGCACCCTGGGGGGCGGACCCAGGCACCGTGAGCCGCTTCGGCTGCACTTCTATTCGATCTTATCGAACATCACGGTCGAACTTATCCGGATTTCTGAACAGGCCGATCCATGCCAATCTCCCTTCCATCGACGGCGGGCCAACCCGGCACCGCCCCGCAGAAGGAACCGATCCCATGAGCACCGCCACCCTGACCCCTGCCGCCGGCCGGCTGTCCGCGGGCCTCCCCCTGGCCGCCGAGGCTGTCCCGCTGCTGGGGCGCCTGATGCTGAGCGCCATCTTCGTGGTTTCCGGCCTGTCCAAGGCGGCGGCCCCCGCCGCCACCATCGGCTACATCGGGGCCGTCGGCCTCCCCCTGCCCGAGCTGGGCTTCGCCGCCGCCGTGCTGGTGGAAGTGGTGGGCGGCCTGATGCTGGCGCTTGGCTACCACACCCGCCTTGCCGCCGCCGCCATCGCCGTCTTCACCGTGGCCGCGGCCATCGCCTTCCATGCGGACTTCGGCGACCAGAACCAGTTCATCCACTTCATGAAGAACATCGCCCTGGCGGGCGGCCTGGCCCAGGTTGTGGCTTTCGGCGCCGGGCGCCTGTCCCTGGACGCGCTGCGCCGCTGACCCGGGGTCCCCGGCGGGGGGATGGGCGGGCGCCCTCCCCCCGCTGCCCGATTTGTTAGTCAATCTTAACTCCCCTTGTCATCTGGCGGGCATTCATTAGCCGCCGTCGCTGCCCGATATTTCCCCCGAACCCCGCAAGCAATCTGGAGGACGGGACATGGCAGCGAAGACCTGGCTCATCACAGGCATCTCGCGCGGGATCGGCAAGGCCCTGGCCCAGGCCGCCCTGGCCCGCGGCGACACGGTCATCGGCACCACCCGCGGCGGGGCGCCGGACATCGGCGCCCCCGGCGGAACCTTGCACGTCCTGCCCTTGGACGTGACCGACGAAGGGGCGGTGCAAGGGACGGTGGAGCGGGCATTCGGCATCGCCGGCCGCATCGACGTGCTGGTCAACAACGCGGGCTACGGCCTGCTGGGGCCGGTCGAGGCCGCCAGCGCGGCGGAGGCCCGGCACCTGTTCGACGTGAACCTGTTCGGGCCCCTGGCCGTCATCCGGGCCGCCCTGCCGGCGCTGCGGCGCCAGCGGCACGGGCACATCGTCAACATCTCCTCCATCGCCGGCCTCGCGCCGGCCGCGGGCAGCGGGCTCTACGCCGCGTCGAAGGCCGCCCTGGAGGCCCTGTCCGTCGCGCTCTGGCAAGAGGCCGGGCCCCTGGGCATCCGGGTCACGGTGGTGTCCCCCGGTTCCTTCCGCACCGACTTCCTGTCCGACCATTCCCTGCGCCGGGCCGGGACGGACATCCCGGACTATGTGGGCAGCGCCGGGCAGGTGGTGGGCGGCCTGCTGTCCCGGGCGGGCCGGCAGCCCGGCGACCCGGACCGGGCGGCGCAGGCCATCCTGCGGGCCGTGGATTCCCCGGACCCGCCGATCGACCTGCTGCTGGGCGCCGACGCCCTGGACCGCGCCCGGTCGCGGCTGGACCGGCTCGGGGCCGACATGGCCGACTGGGCCCCGGTCGCCCGCGA
>MOEB01000011.1 GCA_001939945.1 Aerophototrophica crusticola
GGGGCCGCGGCGGGGGTGGCGGCGTTGGCCGTGCCGGGGCCGGCGGAGGCCACGGGCGTGCCGCTGCCCTGGCGAGGCGCCTCCTGCCGCGGCCGGAAGCGCAGGGCCTGGGAGGGGACGCGCAGGGTCTTGTCCTTCTCGCCGATGACGATGTCCAGCTTGGCGGTCAGGCCGGGCAGCAGCTTTTCCCCCGGGTTGGGGGCGGCGACCACCACGGTGTAGGTGACGACGTTCTGCACTTCCTTGGGCGATTTGCGGATCTGCTGCACCCGGCCGATGAAGCGCTGGCCGGGGAAGGCGTCCACGCTGAAGCGCACCAGCTGCTCCGGCCGCACCCGGCCGATGTCCGCCTCGTCCACCCGCGCCTCCACCTCCATCTCGGACAGGTTGCTGGCGATGGTGAACAGGGTCGGGGCCTGCAGGCTGGCGGCCACGGTCTGGCCCGGCTCCACCTCCCGGCTGATGACGATGCCGTCGATGGGGGAACGGATAATGGTCCGTTCCACGTCGATCTTCGCCTGGGCCAGGGTGGCTTCCTGCTGCGCCACGGTGGCGCGGGCATTGGCGAGCTGGGCCTTGGCCAGGTCCAGTTCCACCGCCGCGGTGTCGAGGGTCGTCTTGGCGGTGTCGAAGTCCCGTTCCGAAAGGTTGCCGGCGGCACGCAGGGCCTTGCGGCGGGTGAAGTCGCGCTGGCTGTCGGCCAGCTTCAGCTCCGCCCGGCGGACGGAGGCCTCCTGCTCCATCACCCGGGCCTTGGCCACCTCGAGCTGCGCGGAGTTCTGGCGCACCCGGGATTCGTAGGTGGAGGGGTCGATGCGGGCCAGCACGGCATCCTTGGCGACGCTGCTGTTGTAGTCCACCAGCACCTCCAGGACCTGGCCGGAAAGCTGGGAGCCCACCACGACACTGTTGGCGGCCTGGACCGTGCCCGAGGTGGAGACGGCGCTGGTGATCGGCCCCTCCTCCACCGGCGCCAGCTTGTAGGTGACGGGCGGCGGCGCGTCGGACCCCCGCCAGTTCCAGACGGCGAAGCCGATGCCGGCAACCAGCAGGGCGGCGGTGATGAGCAGGGTCTTGCGTGACAAGGGTGGGGCCTCGGGCTCTCTGTCCGGCGTCGGGGGCGCCATGCCCGACCCATTAATGGTAATCCGTGCCGAAATGATGACAGGATGGCGCCGTACCTTACACGCGGCAGCTTTCCGAAACCTGCGCTGTTGCACCCGTTAATTCGGTGTCATAAGGGGCACCAAAGCGACGCGGGCCTTCCAGGACCGACCCGTTCCGCCAGAGAGAGATGATGTCCTCCCAGCATCCGGACCCCACGAAGCCCATCGCCTTCCGCGGCGCCACCGAGGCCGTGGTCCTGTCCGTGGTGCTGCCCATGCACAATGAGGAGGGCAGCATCCCCGCCCTGTTCGCCCGGCTGCAACCGGTGCTGGAGCGGGTGGGACTGCCCTATGAGGTGATCTGCGTCGACGACGGCTCCGGCGACGGCACCTGGGACATGCTGCTGGCCATGCGCGCCCGCAACCTGCGGGTCAAGCTGCTGCGCTTCAGCCGCAATTTCGGCAAGGAAGTCGCCATGTCGGCCGGGCTGCGCCAAGCTGGCGGCCGGGCCGTGGTGCTGATGGACAGCGACCTGCAACACCCGCCGGAGCTGATCGAGACCTTCGTCGCCCGCTGGCAGGCGGGTGCCCAGATGGTCTATGGCGTGCGCCAGGACCGCGCCACGGATGGCTGGCTGCGCCGCACCCTGACCCGCGCCTTCTACGGCACCCTGGACCGGCTGTCGGAGGTGGACCTGCCGCGGGACGCCGGGGATTTCCGGCTGATGGACCGGGTGGTGGTGGACGCGCTGAACGCCATGCCGGAGCGCACCCGCTTCATGAAGGGGCTCTACAGCTGGGTCGGCTTCCGGCAGGAGGCGGTGCCGTTCGAGGTGGCGGACCGCCATGCGGGCAGCAGCAAGTTCAGCCTGTGGCGCCTGATGCGCTTCGCCCTGGACGGCTTCGCCAGCTTCAGCACGGTGCCCCTGCGCATGTGGTCCTGGCTGGGCTTGGCGGTGGCGGCCCTGTCGGGCCTGTACGGGGTCTGGATCATGGCCAAGACCCTGGTCTACGGCGTGGACGTGCCGGGCTATGCGTCGCTGATGGTGGCCACGCTGTTCCTGGGCGGGGTGCAGCTGATCTGCCTGGGCGTGCTGGGCGACTATGTCGGCCGCATCTTCACCGAGGTGAAGGGCCGCCCGCTCTATCTGGTGGGGGAGAGCCACGGCCTGTCCCCCCGCCAGGAGGAAGCCCGCAGCGAGCCCCCGGCCGAGCTGCGCGGCGGTTTGGCCCCGTAAGGCAAGGCCAAGCGCCATGACGGAGCAGGCGTGGGGCCGGTGGGGGCGCGTGCTGCTCATCCTCGGGCTGGTCGCGGTGGTCGCCACTTTCCGCGGCTATGGCATCAGTTGGGACGAGCCGCTGCACCTGGAATATGGCCGGCGGGCCCTGGAATGGTACCTGACCCTGGGCCAGGACCGCGGCGTGTTCGAGTACCAGAACCTCTACCTTTACGGCGCGGCGTATGACACGGCCGCCACGGCCCTGGGGGAATTGCTGCCGCTGGACCCCTATGCGGGCCGCCGCCTGCTGGGCGGGCTGGTGGGGCTGGCCGGGTTGCTGGCCGTGTTCAAGCTGGGGCGGGAGCTGGCGGGGCCGCGGGCCGGGACCCTGGCGGTGCTGCTGCTTGTCCTGACACCGCTCTGGATGGGCCACGCCTTCGCCAACCCCAAGGACGTGCCCTTCGCCGTGGCTGGCGCCTGGTGCACCCTGTACCAGATCCGCATCCTGCGGTCCCTGCCCCGGCCGGCCTGGAGGGACCTGGTCGGGTTGGGCGTCGCCCTGGGCTGCGCCCTTGGCATCCGCGTGGGCGGGGTGATCCTGCTGGCGCCCCTGGCGCTGGGGGGGCCGGTCTGGCTGGCGCAGGCGGCGCGGCGGCAGGGGATCGGGACGGAACTGGCGCGGGCTGTGGGCATGGCGGCGGCAAGGCTGCTGCCGGCCCTGCTGCTGGCCTGGGCGGTGATGGTGGCGGCTTGGCCCTGGGCCCAGCTCGACCCGTTGGGCAACCCCGTGCGGGCCTTGACGGAGTTCTCAAGCTTCCCCCTGGACTTCACCTTCCGCTTCGCCGGGCAGGAGCTGCGGACGACGGACCTGCCCTGGTGGTACGTGCCGGCAGGGTTCGGGGTGAAGCTGCCCCTGCTGGTCATCGCCGCGCTTGGCGGTGCCCTGGGCTGGGCCTTGGCAGGGCTGGCCCGCGGGAACCTCCGGCCCGAGCGGATCGGCCTGGGGGCGGCCGTGCTGTTGCCCCCGGCCGTGGTGATGGTGACCGACGCGGTGCTGTATGACGGCATCCGGCACCTGCTGTTCCTGCTGCCGGTGCTGGCGGTTGCCGCCGCCCTGGCCCTGGACCGGGCCTTGGGCCTGCTGCCGGAGCGGCGGGCCTGGATCGGGCCGACGGTGCTGGCAGGCTGGGCCGCGGCCATGCTGGTCGACATGGCCCGGCTGCACCCCTATGAGGCAGTCTGGTACAACGCCCTGGCCGGCGGCGTGCGCGGCGCCGATGGGCGCTATGAGCTGGATTATTGGGGCACCGCCCTGTCGGAGGCGGCCCGCATCCTGTCACGGGACATCGTGCGGGCCGAGGGGGCGGAGGCGATCACCAGGCCATATCGGGTGCGGGTCTGCGGCCCCCACGAGTCCGCCCTGTACTACCTGCCGCCCCGCTGGCGCGCCCCGCCGGACGGCCAGGGCCCCGTGGACTTCTATGTCAGCTTCACCCGCAGCCCCTGCCCGGACGCCCCTAAGGGTCCGGAGATCGTGCGTGTCGAGCGCATGGGGGTGACCTTGGCCTATGTGCTGGACCTGCGGGCCAAGCCGCTGCCAGCGGCGGGCGGGCGCTGACGCGGGTTCCGGCATCCCGGGCCCGCCCTCCCCCTCAACCCTTCCGCCCTTTCGCCGGCTTCTGTTCCTGCTTCGGCTTGTCCTCCGCCTGCTGGATCAGGCTGCGGCAGGGGCTATCCTCACCGCCGCCCGTCTCCAGGAAGGGGATGATCGCGGCGAGCGGCGTCAACAGAACGCCCAGCGCAACGGCGGCCGCACCCTTGGCGGCCGCATTCTCCGCCTCCACCCCCAGCTTCGGGTTGGCCCAGGTGCCACCGAAGGTGACCGGCATGCGGGCGGCCAGGGGGCTGGGGTCCTTCGGGTAGGCCTCTATCCGGCCGTCCAGCGTCTCCTTGCCCAGGTGGCTGGTGATGTTGCCGGCGATGTTGGTGTCCGTGGTGTCGAAGACGAGGGTCTTGGTCTTCAGCAGCCCGTCCTTCACGTCCAAGTCCGCCACCAGGCAGCGCACGCCCACCGGCTCGTCCCCGCCGATCAGGTCGCCCAGGGCCTCGGCGATGTCCACGCCCGCCGCCTCCACCAGCAGGTGGCTGACCTTGCCGCCCTCCATGACCATCACGATCTCCCCGTCGGCGGCGCCCAGGATGCCCGACAGGGATTTCCCTGACCCGGCCAGCTTCACGCGGCCGCCGATGGTGCCCTCCGTCTCGTCCTCGAAGCGGGTGCCGGCGAAGAAGGGCTTCAGGCCCACGCCCTGGATGCCGATGTCGAACCGGCCCACCGGCGTCTCCTTGCTACCGTCCAGGACGGCGCTGCCGGCGATGCGTCCGACCTCCGCCGTCATCTTCAGCGGGTCCATGCGGGCCACCCCGTCCTTGAGGCTGAGGTGGAAGGCCACATCCTTCAGCGGCAGCACCGGCACCTGCACGTCGCCGCCGGTGAAGCCCACCTCCATGTCCGCCGCCTTCAGCCGGTCCAGCGCCACCGGCGTATCGGGGACGAGCTGCCCGTCGGCACCCGCCGGCTCGTTCTGCTTCTGCGCGCTGTCGGCGGTCATGCCGATCAGGCCGCCCAGGTCCTGGAGGCGGAGCTTCTGGGATTTCAGTTCCGCCTTGATCAGGGGGCGCACGTCCCGCGGCTCCAGGGTCACCCAGCCGGACAGGTCGCTCTGCCCCACCCGGCCCTTCAGGTCGCGCACGGCCCAAAGCTCCCCCTCCCGGCGGATATGGCCCTCCAGGGCGTATTTGTCGGTGATGGGGGTGGGGATGCCGAACAGGGGGAAGATCTCCGCCAGGTTCGGGCCTTCCAGCATCAGGCCCAGATTGGGGCCCTGGAGCTGGACCGGGTCCTCGAAGGTGCCGCCGATCTCCGCCCGCGTGCCGCCGGCGCGGACCTTGATGTCGATGGGATAGGGCTCTTCGGATTCGCGCAGGGCCAGCAGGGGCCCGGCGGTGACCTCCACCTTCAGCGGCTTGCCGGCCAGGTTCCCCTCACCGGTGAGCTGGAGCGCGTCGTCACCCCCGTCCCCCGCCACGGTGGCGATGCGACTGGTGACGTTCGCCTGCTTGGCCTGGTCCTTGTAGGTGAGCAGCCCCTCCTCGATGGCGATGCGGCCGATCAGGGGGAACTCCCCCCGGTCCTCTGGCGCCGCCGCCTGCCCGGCCTCATCCGCCGCGGCGCCCTCGAAGCGCCAGTTGCCGGTGCCCTCCTGGCTTTTCTCCAGCAGCACCTTGGGCCGGGTCACCACCAGTTCCGGCAGGGCCAGGCGCCCGCGCAACAGGTCCGACAGGCTGACCACGGCGCGCACCTGCTCGATGTCGGCCATCAGCGGCTCGCTGCCCCAGGGGGCGTTGGCCACGGTGATCCCCCGCAGGGTCACCACCGGGTGCCAGGACCAGTCCACATGCAGGCCCTGGATGCCCACCTGCCGGCCCGTCACCTGGCTGGCCCTCTCCGCCGCCCAGCCGGCCGCCCGGTCCCAGGGGAAGAGCGCCACGCCCACCACCACCAGGGCCACCAGCCCCACCAGCACGCCCAACACCCACTTCAGGACCCGGCCCATGCCCCGTGTTCCCCTGTCCTGGAATTGATTCGAAGTCGAGGGAATCCAACCGGGGCCGAGACAGAGGGTTCCCACTTGCGCCGACCACCTACCCCCAATGGCGACACGGCAAAGGAGCCGGGTCCGGATCGCGGATCACGGTGTTCTAATGTCCCCAACGGACAAAGAAGGAGGAAACGGGATGCTGGGCCATACCCTGTACGCCAAGCAGCTGAACCTGGAGCCCCGCTGGACGCGCCAAAACACCCGCGGCACGAGCCGGGGCGACGGTCTGTTCGGGATGGTTTTGCGGATGTTGGTCTCGGCTTCAGTCGTAAATGGACGTGGCTAGGCTGAATCGGGCCGAAAGGCGAAGGGTTGCTGTAAGGAAATTCTGAGGGTTCGTGTTAGAAAACCGTCATTTCCGCAGAGTTCACATAAGTAATCCAGCACCTCTGCCCAGCCGGCACCTTACCCAGCTGGTACGGCGCTGCCTGCCCGATTGACTACTCCCGCATAAACCTTTGACCGACAAGGCACCAGCCCTCCCAGAATTCAGCGAAGCTGGAGCCCGCACCATGGAAACCACCTGCGCCCACTGCCGCTACTGGGACGGCCACCCCGACCACCGCCGCGGCACCTGCCGCCAAGCCGCGCCGCGCGCCCATGTCACGGGAGTCGGTGCCGAGTTGGATGTACAGGCGATCTGGCCGCTGACGAGTGCTGATGATTGGTGCGGACAGTATCGGGAACGACAATGAACTTCACGCGCCTTAAAACGCCAGGCAATTAACATCAACGTTGCAGCGGTAGCCTGAGGTGGGCGGCCTTGGCGATGGCTTGATGGGCCCCTCGCCATGTCGACCAGGTTTTAGGCAGGGCCCGCTCGTCCGGCGCAGGGCGTCCTCCAGCACCCAGGTGCCGTAAACGCTGTCGGCCTCCGCCCAGGCGAACGGCTCCCCCGCCGCAAAGGCCCAGTGCAGCTGGCCCGCGACCTACCCAAAGCGGCAAAATGTTTCACCAGAAGGCGGAGGTCGATGCCAACCCGGCATCGCCCCGGGCTGGCGGGGGCGCCGGCTATTGCGGGGGGCAAAGACAGTGGCGCACAGGAACGTCGGCCCCGCCACGCAGGAGGCGCCAATCCCGGGAGACGCTCCCTCATGCTCAGCTGGCGACCACCTCGAGCAAAGAATAATCATGGTCGCGAGCCTCTCGGGCCACGAATTCTCCGAATGCAGCTAGCATCTGGTTTGATAGAGGCTCAATGGCCCGCGATACACGCGTGACCGGATATGTTATGGCGCCCTTGGAGAACGAACCAAGAAACCGTAAGCTGCTAGACATCGCCAGACTTGGCATCCGCCACTTTCCAAACTCTTTCGCTGCATCGGCGCCGTGGCGGCGCTCGAAATCCTCGACTTCGCGAATAATCTTAGAATATCTGCTTTGCAAAAGGCCTGCTCTCTTTACCCAGGACAGATGATAAAAGGCATCAGGGTCTGGAGATTTGTCTTTCTCGACCTTACAGGCACCATCATCATTGAGGACACTTAAGTCTAGAACTTCTAGATTGGCAACTGTTGCCTCGCTGAATCTCACTATTGCTTGGAGATCGCCGCCCGAATTGACATGAGGCAAACTGAAAAAATTGACACCCTTCTTGTCTTCAGGCGTTGTCGACACATCAAGCATTGTGAGCGGCGCCAGAAACGCTATCTTAAAATTGTTCTCCCTACTCCGCTTCCCGTCCTTGCGCACCATCAGGTCACAAGGTTGGCCAATCAGAACATACCTTTGAGTGTCGGCGCCACTGCCCACCTCAAAAATATCGCCGTTCCTGACAGGCTCATGGCAGGGATTAATATTTCCTCCGTCGTCGAACAACTCGTCATGGCGAAGCTTTCGGAGGCGAACCAGCGAGTGATTGGTTCCCCCACGATCCACGTCGGCAATCGCGCGCGCCTGCTTGGCACTGTCCTGCATCTTCCTGCGCCGGTCCTGCGTGAGGAAAGCGCTTCTCGCGCTTGCCCGGTGGAGGATGAGGTAAACGCGCTGAATAGTTTCGATTTCAGCTACACCGTCCTTGTCTGAAGACTTGAGGACAATGTGCTCAAAGTCGATTGGGTCGATGTCCCGGAACGAGTCCAGCGCACTTTTCAGTGCAATCGCGAAGTTCTCCTCAGCAACTTCTTTTATCTCTTCGCAGTATATATTCAACACTGTCCTTCTGATAGAACGGAAAAAATTCTCCCCTGCTCGAACATTCTTTTTTGAGAGAGCCATGAAGTGTTTCAACTTCAGCCCCGCTTCATTATCATTCGCAAGTTTGCGCCATTTTCCAATCTCATCATTTGCTTCAATAGTGTGAGACAATATACCACAAAAAAAGTTCTTCCCGAATTTTTCCGGATGTCTTGAAACAAGACTGCGAATGATGTCCACTCCTGTCCGGAAGGTTCTTGCAGAAGGCAATGTGGCCGTGCCTAGTTCCTGGTCGAACAGGAACAACGTGCGGGACTCATGCGAACACGAGCCTAGGTAGCCGTCAGCTGCGCTTTCCCATTCAGCGGGCGTCAACCTAGCTAGGTGTATGTTCTCGGGCAGCCATGCCTCAACCTGGGACAGTACCGCCGCATCACTCTCGCCGTCGGTCAGATCAGCTGTAAGGGCGGCCACGGTCTTGAGCTGGTCGGGCGTAGCCTCGCTGAGCGCGCGCAGTAGTTGGTCAGTCCAGTTCTCATCCGGCTCGTCAAAGGGAACTGATGACAGTATGGCACGAAGCTTTTGCCTCCGTCCCTCGTCGCCTTCTTGGGACAGAAAAACCCGTGTCACGTCGGACGGTCCAGGGATCCGCTCATACTCGTCGTCAACGATGACGACGGTCTTGATCTTGAGTTTTGTGAACAGCTCGCCAAGCTTCTGACGGCCCTCTATCCACTTATCCGTCTCAGCAGTCATTTCTTACCCATCCCTTCGGGAGCCGCGCCGGACAAATCCATCTGGAACACATAGCGTCGCCCAAACGAGTTTCGGCGGTGAAGCAGTACCAGAGTTCCGCCGAGCGACTCCAAAATCTGACTACAGATGAACAGTCCCAAGCCCCGTCCTTCGTTCCGCGGCTTCAACGTTACGAACGGTTCGAACAAGGTATCCTCCACTGCCGGATCCACACCAGTTCCACTATCCCATATCTGTACCATCATAGGGCTATAAAGAACATGAATGCAACCTGGCGTGCCGCCCGCCGTAGCCAAATTTTGCCTAACCCAATATTCAGAGTTCATTATCAAATTATCAAACACTTGCATGAGCTTGCCACGGTTCGCGTTAAGTTCAAAATTTTCACTCTCCGAGGAAATATGCAAGACAAGTTCCGATGCCTGCCATCTCTCATCGTGATAATTCTTGATATCTGCCACAAAACTTGCAATATCGAATCTTTCGGTTACATCACGTTTGTATCTCAGGGATGGCGATAAGTGGCTTACTTGGCGAGAAAGTGCGTTCGCGGAGGCGATAACGTCCATGGCGTATAGACGGAGTTCGACGTTTTCCGGCTTTGCTTTCTGCGCCTTGTTCATGGCGCCCTTTGCCCGGCTCACAACCCTATCGGCTATGTTTTCGATTTCATGGGTCAGCGCTTCCGCGATCAGGCCCAGGCTCGCGAGTTCGCTGAAATCGGTTATTCTCTGCTGCAACATCGCAATGCGGGGCGTCACGTGCTGGGCCAAGGCCACGAGTTGTTCCGCCTGAGGCCTCAAGGAGGCGGCGTCTGACAAAGCCGCACGGGTCTGAGCCAGTGTTGTCTCCAAGTCAGCCATCAAGGCGTGTAGCCTTTCGGGGTCCATCCCAAGCAGTGGTCGCTGGCGGATGTCCTCCACCAAAGCAGACACCCTTGCCTGCAGAGGCTGCACCTTGGCTTGAACAGCTGCCGCCGAGGAAGAAAATCGGTCCAGATGACCAGTGGCGGCGGACGCGAATTCAGTCATGGCTGAAGCGTCTAGCAAATCAACTGGCGTTGGCAAACACTCAGCCTTGAAGGCTAAATATCCGCGCCTTACCCATTCGTGAAACTGATTAATCACCGATACAGCATGAGAGTGGATTTTGAAAAAGTTTCGGGAATAGGGATTGTCGATGAAACCTTCTCTGTCTGTCTTCTCACGTAAGCTTCGGTTATGCTTCTCGGATATCAGGACGTAGCCGAGCGTGTTGTTTGGCCTCAACCCATACCAGGAGCTGCCGCTAGTTTGGGCGGCGCCAAGCTTCAGCCAGTCGTTTTGGTCTACCCCATAAGGCCGGACTCCAAACCCGTCCCGGAAAACCTTGACGCCTGCATGAATTTTCACCAGGGATCTGAGGGTGCTGTCAGATAGAGTGGAAACATCACGCATGCCGCCGGCGCCTAAGTTGCGCAGCGAATACTCGGCGAATTCGGATCGAAATGGTCCCGGGTCGGCAACGATGACGTCTTTGGCACCCCTACTGTCGGAAACATCCTCCGCCAGGCTCGGTTTCAAAGACGCCAGCGCGACCTCATAGCTGAAGCTCAAAAAATCAGGGCGCCCGCCTTCATAGCGGTAGCCAACAAATGGCGCCTTGGACTTCCAATGGCTGAGAAAATCGAAGAACCTACGCCCGGAGTCCGACAAAACGTTTTTTTCAAAAAACACATCATCCGAGGCATTCGCCTGGAACTTTGCAAGCCTTACCCGACCATCTAGCTCAATTCTGCCACTTGAAAAGCGTAGGCTGTAGACCGCTACAGCCGCTGCCCTGACCTCCCTAGACAAGGGGGCGAGATCCACCGGCCTGTTGTTTATGGTTACCGTCACCGAGAACGGCTTAATCTCCTCGTAGGGCGCCACTATTTGTGCCAGCTTGTTGCTAAGGGTGACGAGATCATCGCCAACCCAAACGGCAGGGTTCTTCAGACCCGATATTACGAGGGTTGCCCCATGTGGCCGCTTAAAAATTTTTGGCTGCTTGTGGCGGACCTCGACCTCGGTAAGCTTGGTGCCGGTACCGAACGAATCCCAACTGAAGCCGACATGGTTGACCTCCTCGGACCCCAACTTCCTCGTAACGATTTCTAAGTTTGCACCCAATTTTTGTGTGCTAAGGCGCCCGAGGCCCTTCTCGCCCAATGGGGTCCGCTTCTTTCGCTTTGTGACGACACCAAGATCCTTCAGCTTGCCTTTCTCTGAAAGCGATATGGTTAGCCAGCCCCTACGCAGGTCGGCGAGACCCATGCCGTCGCCATCATCCTCAATCTTGATGTAGCCTTTGGCGTCAGGGAAATAGGTTTCATGCTCGTCCGGACGGCCGTCAGTACTTATCTCGACCCTCACGTAGCTGGCATCGGCATCATAAGAATTCTTTATGAGCTCAACCAGGGCCGTTACTTCGTCGGATACCAGCTCGTCGCCAAGCTGGCGGACCACGTTGGCGCTGATGTCGAACCCGAGCTTCTCCCCGGCAGGCTGGGGGGACGCCAATTCCGGGGTCATTTCATTCTCCGTGCCTTAGCACAAGGATGTGCTCGCGCTTCATCGTTTCGCTGCTCGCGTTTCGGTTGGGCATACGCTTGTGCCGAATAACCCGCGTGAGTTCAGCAACGTAGGTGCAGCCCCTCGCCTCCAGAAGTTCCGTAATGATCTTGTCAGTAGGGATCGCGCATCCACTGATGTTTCGGTTGCCTACCGTCCAGATGAGATAGGCATCCTGCTTCATCACCGAAAGCATGGAGTCGATTGCTAGCGTCACGTCTGCGTAGAAGGACATCAACCTTTGCCTGCCCGTGCCGCCGCTTGGTAGCTTTGCCCAAGCTTTCTTCAGCGCCCGACTTCCCTCCAGAAGCCTGCTAGGATCAGGTCGCTTCGCCGCCACCTTCCCGCCACCCAAGCTCCTTTGATCAATCTCGCGAGTAGACTTCAAGAAGTCGGGCGAAGCGCCCTCGTCTATGTCGGCAAGATCTATCCAATTCAGAGGCAAGTAGGAGTGCTGGCCATAAGTTACGGTCGTCACATTGTCGCCGTAGGGAGGCGAGGTCATCATGAGGTCGAATTTCTTCTCGCTGCCCCATATGCCGCTCATCGTTTCCGTAGTGTCGGCGAGCTTCACCACCGTATCTCGTAAATACTTCCCAGCAGTAACGAACCCATTGTCATTAAGAGCTGCGCGGAAGCCTAAAAGCGATTTTGCGTTCTGTGCGGCCAGGCGTTCAAACTCGTCGATGGGGGACTGGTCCCTGCGATTGATGTCTTCCTCGGTACGAACATGCAGCTTGTAAGTCGACGTCCGGTCATTGCTGGTCAGGCGAATGGTCTCTGCGAGGGTTGTCCATAGAAGCCTGCGCATCCACAGATTTGACTCGTTCCTGATTGATCGCCGCAACGCGGACAACTCAAGGGCGACTTCTTGCTTGAACCACTTTTCTCTGTTCGGCATGGCCGTTTCAACGACCTGGGATTTGTCGCCACGGGCGTCGGAGACTGCGCGCCGCACCTTCTCCGCGATGTCCGCATCCACCTCCCTTGCGGTCCGAAGCCGGCTGATCAGTACCGCCAGTGGGTTGATGTCGTTTCCATGTACCGACATACCCAAGTGCATTCCGCTCACTAGGGACGTACCCGAGCCGCAAAACGGATCATATAAGGATATGCCTTCACGCTGGGAACACACCACTGCCTCTAGCAGCCTACGCTGAACGATGGGGACCATCATCGCCGGGTATTGGAAAACCCGATGCCCGCTATCGGTACGGTCCCTGTTCGGTGGAGACCAAAGGTGCTCGTCGTCCTGCTTCTCGCGGAGCAAACTGCGGATGCGGAAATCGATTTTTCTGAAATCCTCCTTGACTGACACTGCCCTAGATGGCCCTAAATATTTGAATTGGAAATTCATCTTGTTGAGTATCCAAAGGGTAATTTGAGCATTATTTCCATTTCGGCGCCACCACAGGAGGCCTAACAGACTTTAACAGGGAACTCGTGGTCAGGAAAGGACATATTCCCGCATCGGAGGTCCTTTGGACGGTGGCTGGGAGCCATCCACCGCCATAGGGTACGACCAAAGCCATTTCAGAGTACCGTTGCCAAAGCTGTGGCCAGCCCTCCCAGCGGGGACGGAGCATCATTGCCGGAGGAGCACCTGACGCGGAACGCTGTTGACAAATGCTTGTGACATTAATCTTCGTGGGAGGAACCCTGCCTTGCGGCGATCAGGGTTCGGTTTTGACTCGTCTCACTTGGCGCATGAGGAGGAGCGATGAATCATCTGCACAATCCATCGGCGATAACGTCCTGGGCTTACAATGATCGTCTAAGGATCGCCTTTCAACTACTTCTATATTTATAAGGAGCCGGACTTGTTGATAAGGCGAGAGTGCCGGAAGCGGTCGACAAGATGTTGACAACTTGGGCGAATCGGAAAAAAGGTAGGCCAATGCGGACAATCACTTTAAAAGGCAGAGCTATAGCGCTCCTCGGCGATCTTCCGGCATACGATTCAGATGAGCCGCATGATGAGAACCTATCCGCCAAGATGAAGGATTATGGGAGCGCGCTCATCGAGGAAGGGTTTTCGGTGATCCTGCCGTGCGGGACAGGTGGGTGGAGATATAGGAGGACAATCTCCGGTGAGGTGCTTTTGAGAGATACAGGATATTTTTCCGGCGGAGTACCGTACTAATTGGTCCGGTCGCTTGCGCCGGTGGAGTCGCTTTCCGCACTTTGCAGTTCACCGCCTGGGCCTGTTTCAGGAGCATGCAGAAGGCCTGGGCCGAGCAGCCGGACCGCCTGGCCGCGGCGCGCATGCCGCAGGGTACGGCCTTCGCCACCCCGCCCGCTATCGCCGCGGGCATGCTGCGCCGGGCCGTCACGGCGGGGGAGCCGTTTGCCTGGGCGGAGGCCGACAGCATCTGCGGCACCTGGGAGCTGGAGGACGCCCTACGGCGGACGAGCCGGCCCTGGCCATCACCTTGGTCGACATAGCGACGGGTCCATCAAGCCATCGCTAAGGCCGTTCACCTCAGGCTTCCGCTGCAACTTTGATGCTAGTCACCGCGCCGCTCGCCGCCTCTCGCTGGGCATCACCCACGGCACCTTGTCCAGCGTCTCCATGTCGATCACCTCGCGGCCGGTCTGGATGGCTACCTCGGCGGCGATGGACATCAGCTTGCAGGTTTCGCCGGTCAGGCCCTCGGCCATGCGGTGGATGCGGCTGACCAGGTCCTTGGAGCGGAAGGAGCTCTCCTCGCGCAGCTCCAGGCTCTTCACGAAGCGGGAGACGAAGAGGCCGTACTCGGCGCTGATGGTCCAGCGGGGGATGCCGATCGGCTCGAAGCGGTTGCCCAGCTCCGGGCTGGTCTGGAAGACGCGGACGGCGTCCTGGGTGCCCATGGCCACCACCGGGATGCGAAGCTCGTTGGACAGGCTCTTCAAGCTGTTCAGCACCATGATCCGCGAGTCGGGCTTGCCCACCAGCAGGTTGTTCACCTCGTCCACCACCAGCATGCGCGTGCCCACGGCCGGCAGCAGGTGCAGAATCTGGTCCCACTTGCCCTGGGCCCGGGTGGAGGTGCGGTAGGGCGCGTCCAGGGCGCGCAGGATGGAGTCGTAAAGGCCCACCAGGTCCGCGTAGGGCGGGGAGTGGCAGTAGACGACGGGCAGCTTGCCATACTGCGGGTCGCCCTCCTGCGGGGTGACGTCGCGGATGAACTTCCTGGCCAGGGCGGTCTTGCCGTTGTTGGTGTCGGCGTAGATCAGGTTGCAGGGCGGCCGCGGCACCTCCGGGTGCTCGTACAGCCAGGCGAACCGGCGCAGGATCAGGCTGCCGGCCTCGTAGTCCACGTAGCGCGGGCTGCGGATGCGCAGCAGGCGGTGCTCCAGGTCCGGGGTGGCCGGGATCTCGAAGCCCAGGATGCCCTGGCGGGCGAACAGTTCCGGGGTGCTCACCATATCTCCACCCCCTTGCTGATCTCATCCTCGGGGAAGTCGAAGCTGTCGGACGGCGCCGCCGGTGCCTTGGCGGGGTTGTCCACCACGAGGGAGAGGTGCGGCTTGCCTCCCCTGCCCTTCCGGGGGGCCTGGGGCGCCGGCGCCGGGCCTACTGGGGCGGGCGGCGCCGCGGCGGTGATGCCGGGCGGGTCCAGGGTCAGGTCCTCCCGGTGCCGGCGCATCTCGTCCCGCTTGGCCCGCTGCCGGCGGACACGCTTCGTCTCCCGCTTGGCCCCGTCGGCGATCCGGTGCATGTCCTCGAACGCGGCAAAGATGGCGGCCTCGTCCTCCGCCTGCTTCCCCTGGCGTTCCAGCCAGTTCAGGGCCGCCTTGTATTCCCAGAGCGAGATGGAGGGCCGGCCATAGTCCCGGTACGGGATCTCCACGTAATCCTTCAGCCCCGGGTCCAGGAAGTAGAGCTTGCTGATGTCCGTCGGGTCGCGGCGGACCTTGAACTTGCGCAGGCGGCTGCCCTCGCGGGACCGGACGTGCTGGGAGATCAGAGGGTCCCTGTACCAGATCTTGTCCCAGACGATCCCCTCCGGCTGCACCGTGCGCTCCGCGAAGGGCAGGAAGTCCAGCCGCAGGCGCCTTGGGTTGGCGATCGGGTCGGGCAGGCCGGTCGGCCGCTTCACCGTGCCGCCCCCGATGACGCCGTCATTCCAGCGGGCCAGGGGCGGCTGCTTGATCCCGTCATGGACCTTGTTGTGGTAGATGCCGACGATGAGGGTCAGCAGCCAGTGGCGCAACTCCGCCAGGGTCATGCAGGCCTTGCCGCTGGAGTCGTACTCGCCCCGTTTCTTGGGGTTGGAGAAGGTGGTTCCGGGCAGCGCGTGGATCTGCCCGCCCAGCGTGCCGCAGAGCCGCTCGATGTGGCCGCCATAGTGGGGCGTCTTGGGTGGGCGGAACTCGTAGAGGATGTCGTGCTCGTCCAGGGTGTCCCGGATCAGGTGGCTGCGGAAATCCTTGCCGTTGTCGGCGTGGACCATGCGGGGCTTGCCCCAGACCGGCCACTCCCCCTTAATCCCCAGCCGCTCCAGCTCCGCCTTCTTGTCCAGCATCCCATGGCAGAGGCAGAGCCCCACGGCGAATGCGCTCGGCCGGTCCAGGGACAGGTGGTAGCCGAACACCATCCGGCTGAACACGTCGATGGCCAGGGTCAGCCAGGGACGGCCGATCGGCAGACGCTGTTCCTCGTCCACCACGATGATGTCGAGGAGGGTGTGGTCGATCTGCACGACGGCCAGCGGGGCATCCGCGCCCGGGAACTCACCCTTCACGGCGCCGAACTTGTCATGGGCGGCCTTCTTGCCCTGCCGCTTCAGCACCTTCTCCTGCGGTTCCAGCGCATCCAGCCGCGCCCGGATGGTCGAGGCATGGGGCTTGGGCAGCTTGGCGGCCCGGCAGCGCCGGTGGACCTCCTCGATCGTCCGCTGGCCATTCGGCTTCTGGTCGGTCAGGTAGAAATCCTTGATGACGCTGCTGATGACGGCCTCCACCTTCGGGTCCAGCAGCTTGGGCATCGGCTTGCCCCGCCGGCGGGGCGCCAGGTCGGACAGGAGCCGGCGGCCCTCGTAGGCCTTCATCCAGCGGTAGATGGTCGGGTAAGTCGTGCCGTGAGCCTCCGCCGCGGCACAGACCCGCTCATGGATCCCGGGCCCCTGGTGGGCCAGGAGCGGCTTGATGATGGAGAAGCGGCGCTTCGCCTCGGCTAGGTCGTCCGGGTGCAAGGCGTCCAGCAGGCGCCGCTCCGGGTTGGCGGAGGGCTTCGGTTCCGGCGCCGACAGCTCCCACACCGGGACGACATGCGGGTCGCCGCCGTTCGGGTCCTCCAGCAGCACGGAGGTGGCGGTCACCGCCTGCCCGACGCGGAAGATTTGGGACCGCCAGCGCACCAGGGACCCGGGCTTGTAGCTGATGCCGCCCGTCATGGCGAAACCTCCCCGCAGATCATCATGGGCTCCGTTCCCGGGGCAGGGTCAGTGGCGTGGTGGCGGCCACCGGCTGGTCGAGGTCGGCCGCAAGTTCCAGCCGTGCCACGAGCGTCCAGACGTCCGGCAGCAGGGCCGGGGCGCCTGCGGCACTCTCCGGGCCACTGGCAGCCAGCTCCCGCACCGTGAGCACCCGGGCCAACCGCACGGAGGCGATGAGCGCGTCCCGCCGGCCGGCAGGGACGGACCTGTCCCGGTAGGGCAGCAGGAACTTCGCGTTCTCCAGCCGCGCGGTGCGGATCGCCTGTTCCGTCGCGACCTCGAATCGCCAGCCCATGTCGGCCGCATAGGCCCGGGCCGCCGCGAAACGCGCCTCCAGCTCGCCGGCGAGGAGAGCCTTGTCGGTGGAATACTTCACCTCCACCAGCCTGGGCGGCCGGGCATCGCGGTAGGTCACCAGGAAATCCGGCACATAGCTGCCGCCCCCTGGCAGGCGGATGCGGACGGGCTGCTCCTCCAGCGTCGCGACAGCCAAGTCGAAACGCTGCAGCAGGGCGAAGTCGCGCTCCAGGGTGGACTCCACATCTACGCCCCGCCGGCCCGGCCCCATGGGCACCCGTCCCCCGACACTCCGATAGCACAAACCAATCTTGCGAACGGGCATATACCCTCCAACCCCCAAGGGTTAATCACCCGTATCATGATGTGCGTAAAGCGCTTCGCGTGCTTTCTTCGCGTGGCGCGGGAAGGTTGAGGCATTTGCGCAACAGACTATCCAGCCAGGGTCCCACGCCCTCTCCGGCGTTGTGGGCCGCGGCGCGGGCGGCTGCCTTCACCTCGGGCGACACGCCGTCCAGCTTCCAGTACCGGCCCTCCCCCCAGCGCGCACCGTCGGTGGCAGGGTCGGCCAGGTCACTGATGGCCAGCAGCTTCGTCCCCATCAGGGCGATGAGGTTCCGGTAGGTGCCGGGCCGGCCGGCGCCGGCGAGGACCTGCTTGGCGGCCAGAACCTCTTCTCGGTGTCCGGCCCGCTGCTCCCGGTCCAGGTGCCAGGCCACGGCGTCTGCCAGGGCGAAGGGCTGCCGGTCGCCATGGCGCTTGCGGATGTGGCTGCTGGCCAGCCCGACGGCCTTGCCGGCCGCGACGAAGCGATGGGGCCAGTCCTGCACCAGGTAGTGGGCCATGGCCAGCAGGATTGACCGCGGCCGGGGTGCCAGGTGGGCGATGTCCTTGACCCTGGGCACCGACGCGGGCGGCAGGTCCAGGCCTGGCTCCCTCGCCGCCACCCAGCGGCGCAGGGCATAGGCGTGGGGGCCGCCGGCGAGGAGCCGCATCACGGCGGCCAGGACGTCCAGGGCAGCGAAGGAATAGGTCGGGCCGTAAGCACCCAGGTCGACCCACCCCTCGCCCACAGCAGCCATCCAGGCGGCCTGGAGCGGGCCTGTGTCCACCGGGGGCGGCACCGATGCCCACCGCCGCGCGTCGCTGCCACAGGACCAGCAGCGGAAGCCAGAGCGGTTGTCCTGCTGGAGAAAGCCCAGCGGCTCGCCACAATCCCCGCAGCGGTCCACCAACAGGGCTCCGTGCGTGGCGCAGGTGGTGACGAAGGCCAGCCGCCAAGACAGCCTGAGGTGCGGCACCGGGTCGGTGGAGAGGCACTGGGGGCAGACCTGCTGCCCGAAGCAGCGTTTCCCGGCCTGACGCCCAGCAGGCGGGAGCCAGGGAAGGATGACACGGCCATCCGGGTCTTGCTCAAAGACCCGACCGGCCAAGCCTTGGAAGCTGGCAGCCCGGATCGCTTCAGCCTCAACCCCCGCGCCGTCGGACAGGGCGTGGATCAGGCCAGGCTCGGCGTGCCGGTCCAGGTCGGGGACGCTGTTGCCGCCCGCCGGCAGGCAGCAGCGGTAAAGGTCGCGCGGCCGGTGCCCATTGGCCGCGGCGACGCGGACGAACCATGAGGTGAGCGATTCACCTGCAATCAGCTCCGGCCTGCCTGGCCACCGACCCGTTCGCCCCGCCATGCCAACCCCCATCTGTGCGAGGCAGGATCATGTATGCGGGCGCCGGGGCGCGTCCTCGGGGAAACAGCATACATCGGCATGCAGTTGAGGATGCCTGCCGCGGGAGCCGAACGCCGGGTGGCGGTACCCAGGCTTTGCGGATCGTTCGTGTGAGTAAATGGATTCGGAGGGCGTCGTCATGCCCGTGCGCGCCAACGCGGCAAAACTGGCTTTCTTGCCGATCCGCGCTCGCTAAGCTGTTCAGATCGCAAGAAAATCGGGCGGCATGGAGAGTCGGTTTACTCGCACGAACGAGGCACCAAGTCCATTTACCAGCCGGTTTCTAGCAATTACGTCTGAAACCGACAGTTGGGTCTACGCTGACCGCATCTTGCTGATCGTGGTGCCCAGGGGCGGAATCGAACCACCGACACGGGGATTTTCAGTCCCCTGCTCTACCAACTGAGCTACCTGGGCACACCGCGATCAAACCGGGCTAAGCCGCTGGATTTCCTGGCTGCTTTGCCCCCCCACCGTCGTTCCGCCGTGGGCGGCGCCCGGTGAGGAGCGCGGTATAGACAAAAAATTTTGGGCTGTCCAGCACCTGATTACGGGTCCTCATCGAATTTTTCAGCCCCGGCCTTGTCGTCCTGCTCCCCCGCCGGGACGCGGTAGACGCCGCCGAGCCAGCGGGACAGGTCCACGTCGGCGCAGCGCTTGGAACAGAAGGGCTTGGCCTCCGGCACGGCCGGGCGGCCGCAGATGGGGCAGGCGGATTTCTTCGGCCGGGCGTCGGCCAGGTTGATCGGGTCGGTGGGCATCGGGTCGGCAAACCTGGTGGGCGGGCGGGAAGGACGGGTGTCAGGCCGGGTCCGGCTCGGCGGCGCCCGGGCCGCCCGGCGCGCCGTCCAACAGGGCGGACAGGGGCGGGCCGCGGCGGGCACGGGTCAGCTCCACCAGCCCCAGCTTCGACATGCCATAGACATGGGTACCCGCGGGGTCGTCGGAAACCGCCGTGCTGAGCGCCTGGAGCACGGCTTCCCGGTCCCCGGCGCGGGACAGGCTGACGAAGTCCACCACCACGATGCCGCCCAAATTGCGCAGGCGGAGCTGGCGGGCAATCTCCCGGCAGGCGTCCAGGTTGGTGGCAAGGGCGTTGCCCCGCTCCCCCCCGTTCACGTCCACCACGGTCAGCGCCTCCGTCCGCTCGATCACCAGGGAGCCGCCTTGGGGCAGCGGCACCCGTGTGCCCAGCAGTTGGTGGATGGCCCCGTCCACGTCCCCTTCCTCGAACAGGGCGCCGGACCCCTTGTGGGGGGTGAGCAGGGGTTCCAGGTCCGGGGCGCGGGTACGGCACCAGGCGCGCACCTCTGCCAACAGGTCGGCGCCATCAACCCGGATCGAGTCCACCCCGGCGCCGGTCCATTCCACCAGCGCCCGTTCCGCGGCGGTGGGCGCAGGCCGCAAGGGGCGGGGCGGGCTGCCCTGTGCCAGCGCCTGGACGGCGTGCCAGTCGGCGAGGTGCGCCTCCGCCTCCTGCAACACCAGGCCGGGGTTGGCGCCCAGGGCGTCGGCGCGCAGGATCCAGCCGCCCTGGCGGGGCAGCGCGTCGGCCAGGAGCTGCTTCAGCCGCCCCACCTCCGGCCCCTTGCCCAGGCGGCGGGAGACGTGGAGCCCCTGCCCCAGCGGCGCGTGGACGACGAAGCGGCCGGGCAGGCTTACATCCATGGTGACGGTGGCGCCCTTGGCCCCGTGGGCGTCGGCCTTGACCTGGACGATGACGGTCTGGCCGGTGCGGAGGAGTTGGCCGATGCGGGCGTCACGTTTCCCGGGACGCACGTCGCTGGCATTCAGCAGGGCCTGCTGCCGCTCCCCGATCTCCACGAAGGCGGCGTCCAGCCCGGCGGCGAGGCGGGTCACCTTGCCCAGCAGCACCGCGCCCAGCAGGGAGGGCCGGTCTTCCCGGTCGATGGTCAGGTCGGTCAGGGTCCCCCGCTCCAGCAAGGCGGCGCGGCGGAAGGGGCCGCGCCGGTCCAGCAGCAGGGTGCGGCTCATGAGTCGGCCTTCAGGCCCAGCGGGTCGATGCCCGCGGCGCGGAGAAGTCCGCCCACCTCCGCCAAGGGCAGGCCGACGATGTTGGGATAGCTGCCGATCACCTCACGCACGAACAGGCTGGCGAGACCCTGGATGGCGTAGCCGCCGGCCTTGCCCTTCCATTCGCCGGAGCGGACATAGGCCTCGATCTCCTCCGCCCCCAGGGTGCGGAAGGCGACGACTGTCGTGACGGTTCGGGTCCAGGTGCGGCCGTCGGCGCCGATCAGGCAGACGCCGCCGAACACCTTGTGCCGGCGGCCGGACATCAGTTCCAGGCAGGCCTGTGCCTCCGCCGGCTCCTCCGTCTTGGGCAGGATGCGGCGGCCCACGCCCACCACCGTGTCGGCGGCCAGGATGACGGAGCCCGGGTGGCGCGGGGCGACCTTGGCGGCCTTTTCCGCGGCCACGCGGCCGGCATAGGGGCCGGGAAGCTCCCCCTTCAGCGGGGTCTCATCAATGTCGGCGGGGTCGATGGCGTCGGGCACCAGCCCGATCTGGGCCAACAGGTCGCGGCGGCGCGGCGAACTGCTGGCCAGCACGAATCGCGGGCGGCCCGGGTGGTTCAGCCCTGGAATCGTGCCGGCTTTCATGGGCAGCGGCCCGCTTACTTGAAGCGGAAGGTGATGCGGCCCTTGGTCAGGTCGTACGGCGTCATCTCGACGTTGACGCGGTCACCAGCCAGCACGCGGATGCGGTTCTTACGCATCTTGCCCGAGGTATGGGCCAGCACTTCATGGTTGTTATCGAGCTTCACACGGAACATCGCGTTGGGCAGCAGTTCGGTCACCGTGCCGGAAAACTCGATCAGATCTTCCTTCGCCATCTCTTCCTGTAAACCCGGGTGGAAAGGCGGGCAAATAGGTGATTGGCCCGTGAGTTCCGGTCAAGTGTTTTAAAAGCATGGATGCGCAACCTTCCCCTTTCGGCGAGGGCTGTGCCGGGGACGACACGGGGGCCCGGTTCCTTCTCCCTGGGGAGGGGGGAGGTTCCGACGAACCCACCTCCCTCACCCGCCTCGCTTCGCTCGGCACCCTCTCCCCCGGGAGAGGGAACTCACCCCGCCTTCTTCATCACGAAGGCGTTCAGCTTGTTGCCGTCGGGGTCGCGGAAATAGGCGGCGTAGAAGCCGCCCTGTTCGCCGCGGTAGCCGGGCTTGCCCTCGCAGGTGCCGCCGTGGGACAGGGCGATGTCGTACAGCCGGTCCACCTGCTCCGTGCTGTTGGCCTCGAACGCCACCATGACGCCGTTGCCGATGGTAGCGGGCTTGCCATCATAGGGCTTCATCAGGCAGACGCCGGCAGCGCCGCCTGCCTCACCCCAGGCGATGCCGCCGGGCCATTCCATCATCCGGCCGGTGCCCAATTCCTTGGCGATGGCGTCATAGAAGGGCGCACCGCGCTCCAGGTCGTTGGTGCCAAGCGTGACATAGCCGATCATGGTTCCGTTCCCCCAAATTCGATCTGGTTATGTCGGAACAATACGTGAACAGACAACTGCCTGTCCAGGGGGGAAAACTTTCGAATTCGAAAGTGCCTTTGGCGCTTTCCTCAGGTGCTCCCCTCTTGGGGGGCCGGGGCAAGCTCCGCCACAGCAGCGGCTTGGCTTGGGCGGGCACGGGCTCGCGCAAGCCAAGCCGCTGGGACGTGTTTACAGTAAGCGTAAACACGCCCTAATCCACCCCGAACAGGCGTCGCACCCATCCCTCCCCCTCATGCCGGGCGGTGGCGGGGTCGCCGGCGATGAGGTGGTGCAGCCAGGCGAGGCCGGCGAGGCGGTTGATGCCGGGGGGCCGGTCCAGCCAGGGGAACGGCAATGCCGGGGCGGCGGCGACATGGTCCTGGCGGAGGGCCGGCAAGTCGGCAAGGGCCGGGTTGGCCCGGAGTGCGGCAGGGGCGGCGGGGTCCAGGGTGACGATCCAGTCCGGGGCGAAGGCCGCGAGGTCCGCGGGACCCAAAGGCACCAGCAGGCCCGGCCCCGCGGCGGGCGGCAGGGCGGCGCCCAAATGGGCGAACAGCTCCCGCGCCAGGGCGCCCTCCGCCGGGGTCTCCAGCCCGTCGGGGCCGCAGCCGTAATGGATGCGGCAGCCGTTGAGGGCACCGGCGGTGGCGGCGAGCAGGGCAGCCGCGGCTTCCGCCAGGCTTTCGGCACGATCCGCCACGCCCAACGCCCGTCCCAGGGCGCGGACGCTGTCCGGCAGGGCGGCGAGGCGGCCGTCCAGGGTTAGGAACCCGGCCCCGGCTGCGGCGGCCAGGGCGCGGAGCCGGTCCGATTCGGCCGGGTCGGGGCTGCCCACATCCAGCACCAGGGTGGCCCCGACGGCACGGATGGCCCCTTGCCCCACCCCGCGCCGGAGGCGGGGGACGGTGGGCAGGTCGCGGACAACGGCGGGCAGCAGGACCGCCTGCTCTGCCGCCAGGGGGCGGGTCCAGCCGGCCAGGGCCCCGGGGGCCAGGGCACAGGCCAGCACCGCGGCGGGATGGCCGGCGGGGTAGATCCGGTGTGGGGCGGGAGGGTCGGTGGGCATGGTCGGCGGCAGCCTAGGCCGAAGGGCGACGGTGTTCCAGGGTTGAGACAACTTGCATCCTCTCCAGCGGAACTGCAAAATCCTGCATCCTTTACCGGAGAGGCGGGATGGAGGCGTTGGGGGCGGCGGTGGGGTTGATCCTGGCGGGGGACGGCGAGTTGCTGTCCATCGTCGGCCTGTCCCTGCGCGTGACGCTGATGGCCCTGGCGCTGGCCTGCGCCGTGGGGCTGCCCCTGGGCGCCCTGCTGGGGATCAGCCGTTTCCCGGGGCGAGGGGCGGTGATCGTGCTGGTCAACGCCCTGATGGGGCTGCCGCCTGTGGTGGCGGGGCTGCTGGTCTATCTGCTGCTGTCGCGCAGCGGGCCTCTGGGAGACCTGGGCCTGCTGTTCACGCCCACGGCCATGGTGGTGGCGCAGACGGTACTGGTGCTGCCCATCGTCACCGCCGTGACCCGGCAGGTGGTGGAAGACCTCTGGGCCGAGTATGGGGAGCAGTTGCGGTCCTTGGGCTCCGGCCGGGTGCGGGCCGTGCCGACGTTGCTGTGGGACGCGCGCTATTCCCTCGCCACCGGGGTGCTGGCCGGGTTCGGGCGGGCCAGTGCCGAGGTGGGGGCCGTGCTCATCGTGGGCGGCAACATCGCCGGCCATACGAGGACCATGACCACCAGCATCGCGCTGGAGACGGCCAAGGGCAATTTGGCCCTGGCGCTTGGGTTGGGCATCATCCTGCTGGGCTTGGCGCTGGCCATCAACGGGGCGGCCTTTGCCCTGTCCGCCGCCGCCCGGCGCGCGGCCGCGGCGTGACCATGCGCGCCACCCCGTCCCTGCTGCCACTGGCCCTGGACCGCGTGGGATTCCGCGTGGGCGGCGACTGGCTTGTGCGGGACATGAGCTTCAGCGTGGCGGGCACGGGGCGCACCCTGCTGCTGGGACCCAATGGGGCGGGCAAGAGCGTGACCTTGCGCCTGTGCCACGGGCTGCTATCGCCGACGGAAGGAACCGTGCGCTGGGCGGCGGGACAGCCCTGCCCGCCGGGGCCGGGGCGGCATGCCATGGTCTTCCAGAAGCCGGTCTTGCTGCGCCGGTCGGCGCGGGAGAACCTGCTGCACGCCCTGTCCCTGGCCGGGCTGCATGCCCAGGCGGCGGGGGAGCGGGCGGACATGGCGCTGGAGCGGTTCCAGCTTGCCCCCCTGGCCCACCGGCCCGCCCGGGTGCTGTCGGGCGGGGAGCAGCAGCGGCTGGCCATCGCCCGGGCCTGGGCGGTGCAGCCGCAACTGCTGTTCCTGGACGAGCCCACGTCCCACCTGGACCCGGCCTCCACCCGCGCCATCGAGCTGGCGCTGGACCTGTTCCGGGCAGAGGGGACAGCCGTGCTGATGACCACCCACGACCTGGCCCAGGCCCGCCGGCTGGCGGACCGGGTGCTGTTCCTGCACCGCGGCCGGCTGCTGGAAGACCGGCCCGCCGCCGCGTTCTTCACTGATCCCCACACGCGAGAGGCCGCCGCGTACCTGCGCGGCGAGCTGCTGGACTGACGACAAACGAGGAGGAAGCGCCCTTGTCCCTGACCCGCCGCGTCCTGTTGGGCCTTGCCGTTGCCGCCGGCCTGGCCGCCCCCGCCCTGGCGCAGGACAAGCCCTTCATCACCGTCGCCAGCACGACGAGCACGGAGGCATCCGGCCTGTTCAAGCACCTGCTGCCCGATTTCACCAAGAAGACGGGGATCGAGGTGCGGGTGGTAGCCCAGGGTACCGGCCAGGCCATCCAGACCGCCAAGGACGGCAACGCGGACGTGGTGCTGGTCCATGACAAGAAGGCTGAAGAGCAGTTCGTCGCCGACGGCTTCGGGGTGAGGCGGTTCGACGTGATGTACAACGACTTCATCCTGGTGGGTCCGAAGTCCGACCCGGCTAAGGTGAAGGGGACCAAGGACATCGTCGCCGCCCTGAAAGCGGTGGAGGCCGCCAAGGCGCCCTTCGCGTCCCGCGGGGACGACAGCGGCACCGACCGGGCGGAGAAGCGGTTCTGGAAGGAAGCGGGCATCGCGCCCAAGGGCGACTGGTACCGGGAGCTGGGCGCCGGCATGGGCCAGACCTTGAACACCGCCGCGGGCATGAATGCCTATACCCTGGCCGACCGCGGCACCTGGCTGGGCTTCAGCAACCGCCAGGACCTTGTGGTCGCCGTGGAGGGGGACAAGAAGCTGTTCAACCAGTACGGCGTCATCGCCGTGAACCCGGGCAGACACCCCCACGTGAAGGCCAAGCAGGCGCAGGCCTTCGTGGACTGGTTGATCTCCAAGGACGGACAGGCCACCATCGCCGCTTACAAGATCGGCGGCGAGCAGCTTTTCTTCCCCAACGCCGCCGCGGGGTCATGACGGGAGCAGCATGGCGGAGACGTCCGATTACCTGACGGTGCGGGAGGTCGCGGACCTGCTGCGCCTCAAGGAACGCAAGGTCTATGACCTGGTGAAGGAAGGGCGCATCCCCTGCCTGAAGGTCACGGGCAAGTGGCTGTTCCCCCGCGCCCGGGTGGAGCAATGGATCGCCGCCGGCCGGCCCGCGGAGTCGCCCGCCCCCGCCGCGATGTCGGCCCGGCCCGGGATCGTGGCGGGCAGCCGCGACCCCTGGCTGGACTGGTGCATCGCCGAGTCCGGCTGCGGCCTCGCCACCCGGGGCGGCGGCAGCTTGGTCGGGCTAGACGCGGTGTTGAAGGGGGAGGCTTTGGCCGCCGGCCTGCACCTGCTGGACCCCGCCAGCGGCGACTACAACCAGCCCTACGTCGCCGGCCGCGACGGCACGGACGGGCTGGTCCTGGTGGAATGGGCCCGGCGGGAACAGGGCCTGGTCCTGCCGCCGGGCAACCCGCTGGGCATCGCCGGGGTGGCCGATCTGGTGGCGAAGCGCGCCCGCGTCGCCCAACGCCCGGCCACCGCCGGGGCCGCCGTGCTGTTGCAGAGCCTGCTAGCCCTGGAGGGGCGCTCCGTCACCGACCTGACCCTGGTGGACCCGCCGCATGCGACCGGGTTCGAGCTGGGCTTGGCCGTGCTGGACGGAAGGGCGGACGCGGGCTTGGCAACCCGGGCCGTTGCAAGGCGCCTGCACCTGGACTTCCTGCCCCTGCGCTGGGAACGCTTCGACCTGCTGCTGCCCCGCCGCGACTGGTTCGAGCCCCCGTTCCAGACCCTGCTGCGCTTCGCCCGGTCAGGGGTCGCACAGGCCAAGGCGGCGGATTTGTCAGGCTATGACCTGTCCGGGCACGGGATGGTCTGGTGGAACGGGGCGTGAGGCGCGCCAACCTTCCCTGCCCCTCGCCTGTTGCATCCGTCAGCCTATCATAGTGTCCTGCGCCGTCAGCGCGACCGTGCCGGAGGGGGTGACGTGGCCGTCAGCAGTGATTTCCTGTCGGAGTTCATCATCCGGCCCAACCCGGAGGACCCGCGCCTGACCGAGGTGGTGCGGGGTGTCGACCAGACCGGGGCGGCCGTGGACACGGCCGTGACGGTGGAGCGGCCGTTGACCCTGTACCTGAACGGGCAGGAGATCGTCACCATGATGACGATCGGCGACCACCCGGAATACCTGGCGCTGGGCTACCTGCTGAACCAGAACATGCTGCGGGCCGACGACAATGTAACGGCCATCCAGTTCGACGAGGAGCTGGACGTGGTGGTGGTCCGCACCGATCGGCGGACCGACTTCGAGGAGAAGCTGAAGAAGAAGACCCTCACCTCGGGCTGTGCCCAGGGCACCGCCTTCGGCGACCTGATGGAGCGGTTCGAGCAGGTGGCGCTGGCGGAGGACGCGGTGCTGCGGACCTCCTGGCTTTACGCCCTGCTGCACAAGGTGAACACCGCGCCCAGCCTGTACCTGGCCGCGGGCGCCATCCATGGTTGCCTGCTGGCGCAAGGGGACCGGCCACTGGTCTATATGGAGGATGTCGGCCGGCACAACGCCGTGGACAAGATCGCCGGCTGGATGTTCCAGAACCGGGTCCCGCCGGACGACAAGATCTTCTACACGACAGGCCGGCTGACGTCGGAGATGGTGATCAAGACCGTGCAGATGGGCATCCCAATCCTGGTCAGCCGCAGCGGCTTCACCGCCTGGGGCGTGCAGTTGGCGCGGCAGGCGGGGTTGACGCTGGTGGGCCGGGCCCGGGGCAAGCGCTTCGTGGCCCTGTCGGGGGAACACCGCATCGTCTTCGACGCGGACCCGACCTATTCCGAGGAAGAGGCGGCCAGGCACCGCCGCAAGGGGGCGCGGGATGAGGACTGACGGGACGCGGGTGGCCGGCGTGCTGCTGGCGGGCGGCCTTGCCCGGCGCATGGGCGGCGGCGACAAGGGCCTGCAACGGGTGGGCGGCAAGCCCATCCTGCAAAGGGTGGTGGAGCGGGTGCGGCCGCAGGTGGAGCTTCTGCTGCTGAACGCCAACGGCGACCCGGCCCGGTTCGCGGAACTGCCCTACCTGAAAGGCATGCCCGTGGTGCCGGACGGCATCGAGGGGTATGCCGGGCCCTTGGCGGGCGTCCTGGCGGGGCTGGACTGGCTAGCGGACAACGCGCCGGACATCACCGACCTGCTGAGCATCCCCACCGACTGTCCCTTCATCCCGAAGGATCTGCGCGACCACATGGTGGGCGCGCGGGACGGGGCCGGGGCGCAACTGGCCTGCGCCCGGTCCGGCCCGGTGGCGGACCCCGGCGACGGCAGCACGGAAGACGGTTGGCAGGCCCACCCGGTGGTCGGGCTGTGGCCCGTGGCCCTGCGACATGAGCTGCGCCACGCCATGGTCGGCGAGGGCCTGCGCAAGATCGACGCCTGGACGGCGCGCTACCCCCTGGCCTATGCGGACTTCCGGGACGAGCCGGTAGACCCCTTCTTCAACGCCAACACGCCCGAGGACGTGGCGGAGGCGGACCGCCTGGCGGCGGAGTGCCCGGGGTTGTAGCCGGGGGGCGCGCCTTCCTTCCTGATCGCCGCCATCCGGGCGAAATCCCAAGCCCTCAGTCCGCAACAACTCCCGACTCACTTGCTTCCCCTGCGAAAGCAGGGGCCCACAGTTCTTCAACCGGAGAGACGTTGGACGATGGGACAAAAACCGTGGGCCCCTACTTTCGCAGGGGAGGCGGTTGGGCCTGGGATAGGCCGATGTGCCCAGACATGGACGTGTCACGGCGAAGGCCGGGGGGTACGACCTATGGATGCCTCAAACCGGCCGCACGCTGACCACCTTGAAGGGCCGCTGCTCCCCGTCATGTTCGGTGACGGAGACGTACTCGCCCTCCACGAAGCGGTGGCGGTCGAATTTGAAGATGGGCTCGTCGTCCTCGGCGTCCATGCCTTCATAGTGGAAGTACCAGCCGCTGCCGCGGTGGACCAGATGGCCGTGCTCCTCCGGCTCGGCGGCCCAGAAGCGGCGGACGGTGCAGCGGTCGCGACCCTGCTGCCAGCCTTCCTTGTCCAGGTGGCCCTCCGCGTCCAGCGGGGCCATGAACTCATACCCGCGGTCGGACGCGCCCAGCGGGAAACCCTGCATGCGGGCCAGTTCCAGGCGGATCTTCTGCAAGCCCAAGGATTCCTCCATCATTCTTCTTGTTGGCAACCGGTTTTGCGTGGCCGCGGTTCCGTCAAGGGCTCCCGGCCGAATGGGATGCCCCACCCGCGAAGACGGGTGTCCACGGATTTCAACCCCGGTGACGGCGGGGGCCAGGTCAAGAACTGTGGACCCCCGCCGTCACTGGGCAGGCACGAAGTGGTCGCCCCCGGCGGCTCAGTGCGCCATCAGCACGGGGATCTGGGCATGGCCCAGCACGTGGCGGGTGACGCCGCCCAGGATCAGTTCCCGCAGGCGGGAATGGCCGTAGCCACCCATGACCAGCAGGTCCGCCCCGGCGCCCAGGGCGGTGCGCAGCAGGGCGGCCCCCACCGCCTCACCCCGCACCTCCACCGTCTGGGCCTGGGCGCGCACGCCGTTCCAGGCCAGGTAGTCCAGCAGGTCGCGGGCGGCGGAACCGGCGGTCTTGCCCGTCTCTGCCGTCAGCACCACCACCTGGTCCGCGGCGCAGAGCACCGGAAGCGCCAGCGCCACGGCGCGGGTGGCCTCCGCGCTGCCGTTCCAGGCCACGGCCACGCGCCGCGCCACCACCTCCGGACCGGACGGGGGCGCCACCACCAGGGGCCGGGCGGAGCCCATCAGGCAGGCCTCCAGCGCCAGGACGATGGCCGTGTCACGGTCGCCGGAAACGCTGGGGAAGATCGTGACGTCGGAGACGCGGGCCGCGGTGACGACCGCGTCTTCCGGGATGCCGTCCGCCTCATGGAAGCTGGCGGTGATGCCGCCGGGCCCGGACGGATGCTCCGCGACCACGGCCCCGGCCTGGGCCACCGCCGCGTCGAACAGGGCGCGCGCCTGGGTCAGGCGCTGGCTGTTCTCCTGCTCCATCACCTTCATGATGTCGCTGACCATCATGCCGGACACCCCCTCCCCCACCATGGGGATGGCGTTGCGGGGGTCGGGCTGCGGGACCAGCACGGCCACGTGGCCATCGCGCTGGCGGGCGAGGGCGAAGGCGGTGGCCAGGGCGGCGGTGTCGCCGGGGCTGCCGCCCAACACGCACAGGATCTTGCGGAATGCCATTTTCCCCTCCCGGGTCAGCCGTTCATTGGGTGAACGGTATGACAGGAGGCGCTTCCCGGCATTGACGTGCGTCAAGAGGGGCAGGCTACCCCACCGGGGTATCAGCTTGATGTGGAAACCAGTCGGGCGGCCACGGCCGCCACCTCCCCCGCCGGGCCGTTGGCGGCGATGACCTCCCACCGCATCTCCCCCAGGTCGTAGGCGGCCTGGCGGCGGACGACGGCGGCATCGGCGTCGGAGGCATCGTGCTGGCGGTCAGTGACCCGCCGGATCTGGGTGGCTTGGTCCGCCACCAGCCAAAGGCCGGTGAAGGCCACCCCGGCGGTGCGGGCGGCGGACTCGATGGCCGCCCGCTCCTCCGGCCGTGCATAGACGGCGTCGCAGACCACGGCGTGGCGGCCCTCCAGCGCCAACCCGGCACGGCCGGCCAGTTCGCCATAGACCCGCTCGGTCACCGCGGGGGCATAGGCGGTGGGGGGAAGGTGGTCCTCCTCCCCCACGCCGGCCAAGTGCTTGCGCAGAACGTCGCTGCGCAGGATGACGGCGCCGGGGGCGGGCCCCAGGGTCGGGGCCAGGTGGCGGGCGAGCGTGGTCTTGCCCGTGCCGGACAGGCCGCCGATAGCCACCAGCCGTGCCGGCGGCGGGGAAAGCAGCGCGGCGGCGAGGTCCAGGTAGGTGGTGGCTTCCTTGCCCAGGCCCGATGCCTTGGCCGCATCCTGCTGGGTGCGGCAGGCGGCGGCGGACAGGTGGGCGCGGATGCCCGCCCGGATCGCCATGAACAGGGGCAGCAGCGACAGGCCGGACAGGTCGCCGGTCAGTTCCAGGTAGCGGTTGAACAGGGCGTTGGCCTGGGGACGGAGCTTCCGGTGCTCCAGGTCCATCAGCAGGAAGGCGAGGTCGTACAGCACGTCGGAGACGGCCAGCCGCTCATCGAATTCGATGCAGTCAAAGGGGACGGGGCGGCCATCCTGCATCACGATGTTGCGGAGATGCAGGTCGCCATGGCAGTGGCGGACATAGCCGGCGTCCCGCCGCCGGTCCAGCAGGTCGTGCCCGGCCGCCAGGGCCCGGTCCAGCCGCCGCGCCACCCGGTCCACCATGGCGGCGGCGAACAGCTCGGGATAGCGGCGCAGCTCCATCACCACGCCGTCGGCAAGGCGCTTCACCTCATCCGCCCCACCCCCGGCGGGCCGGGGCTCCGCCGCCTCATGGAAGCCGGCCACCACCTCCGCGCAGGTGCGGGCCAGCTCTTCGGTCAGGGTGCCCGCGTCGGCCATGCGGTCCAGCAGGTCGTGCTGGTCGAAGCGGCGCATGACGACGACATAGTCGACCACACCCGCGCCGTCCTCCGGCGCGACCTCCACCAACCGCAGGGCGCCGCCCGGATCGGCCATGACGGCGCCGACGCCCAGATAGAGGTCGGGGGCGGTGCGGCGGTTCAGCGCCACCTCCGCCCGGCAGGCGGTCCGGCGCTTTTCCAGCGTGGAGAAATCCAGGAAGGGGAACCTGACGGCCCGCTTCAGCTTGTAGCCCCTGTCACCGGCCAGGAAAACGCTGGCGCCATGGGTATCGAACCGGTCCACCGGCTGCCCGCCATGGGTGGCGGGATCGGCCAACAGAGCGAAGACGGGGGCCTGCCCCGCCTCCCCGTCAGGGGCGGACATGGTGGTGGCCCGTATGCGGGCCCTGGGCATCCGTTCCAGGGGCGAGATGTCGTCCATGGGCAGCCACCCTACACAGGTTCCATGACATTTCGCAGAACGTCCCCGCCATGCAAGAAACGATCATCCACATGCCCCTAAACGAATTGACAAGGGTTAACCCAGAGCCCCACCCTGCGATGCTGCGTCGCAGCACGAACGTTTCGTCTGTAACGGAATTACCCCCATGCCGCTGGACAAGCCGTCCGCCGTCGCCGCCGTCCCGTCCCCCGACCGCGACCTGCTGGCCACCGTCGCCGGCAAGGGCCCGTTGCTGACAACCACCACAACCCAGTTCACGCCGCCCAAATCCCTGGATGTCCAGGGCCTGGCGGCAGAGCTGGCCGGGATGCTGGACCGTTTCGGGTCCGAGACGGCCCATGACCCCTTGGCCAACCCGGTCCTGCTGCTGGCGCTTGAGCTGTCCCGCCGCCTGCGGGCCGGCAGCCTGGAGCCCGGCGCGCTGGAGCAGCTGGTCCAGTTCCTGAGCGTGGAGGGCACCCTGGCCCGCGCCGCCCGGTTAGGCCGTTACCTCGGGGAGGCGGCACCGGAAGCCAACGAGGCCAAGCTTGAGGCCCTGGTGGAGACCCTGGCCGTGGGGCCGGACGGCACGCCGGTGCCCTTCGAGTCGTTCCGGGCCCAGGCGGAGCGGGAAATCTTCGGCATCGTCATCACCGCCCACCCCACCTTCAACCTGGCCGCCCCCCAGATGCAGGCCCTTGCCTGCCTCGCCACCGGCCGGGACGACAAGGGCAAGCCCCTGGGCCCCACGGCACGGGAGGCCTTCGTCCGCCGCCTGGCCACCGCCCCGCACGTGCCGGAGGAGATGACGCTGGAGCGGGAGCATGGGCTGTCGCTGGACGCGATCTCCAACATCCAGGCGGCCCTGCGCACCCTGTACCGGGCCGTGCTGCGGGTGGCCCGCCGCCGCTACCCGGAGCAGTGGACGAGCCTGCGCCCCCGCCTGCTGACCGTGGCGAGCTGGGTGGGCTATGACCTGGACGGCCGCAGCGACATCCGCTGGAGCGACACGCTGGCCAAGCGCCTGCTGGTGCAGCAGCGGCAGCTCCGCTTCTACCTGGCGGAGATCAAGGCTGTCCGCACCGCGGCGCCGGACCTGGAGGATTTGCGCCACACGCTGGCGCTGATCGAGTCCCGCCTTGCCCTGGCCCTGAACCAGGTGACGGATGAGGTGACGGTGTTCGGCGGCGGTCAGGCCGCCGACATGAAGCAGCTCCGCACCACCGCCAAGCGCATGGCGGAGGGGCTGCCCCTGCGCCTGGTGGACGCGGCGGAGGCCATCGAGTTCCTGGACCGGGCCGTGCGGCTGGCCGCCGGGCTGGAGGGCGACAAGGCCCTGGCCGTGGTGGAACGGCTGGCCGTTCTGCGGGCGGAGCTGGCGACCCTGGGGCTGGGCATGGCCCACACCCATGTGCGGATCAACGCCACCCAGGTGCACAACGCCATCCGCAAGCAGGTGGGGTTGGAGACATCGCCGGACGACCCGCGCTACCGCCAGTCCTACCTGACCACCCTGACGGAGCTGCTGGACCGGGTGGAGCCGGTGAGCATCAACTTCGGCAGCATCGTGGCTGAACGGACCAGCGCCAAGCGGCTGTTCATGCTGGTCGCCACCATGCTGCGCTACGCCGACCGCACGGCCCCCGTCCGCTTCCTGATCGCGGAGACGGAAAGCGCCTTCACCGTGCTGACGGCGCTTTATTACGCCAAGCTGTTCGGGGTGGAGGACCGGCTGGACATCAGCCCCCTGTTCGAGACGGAACGCGCCCTGGAGGTGGGCAGCCGCATCATCGAGCAGCTGCTGGACAACCCCCATTACCGCGACTATGTCCGCGCCCGCGGCCGGCTGTGCATCCAGACCGGCTATTCCGACGCCGGCCGCTACCTGGGCCAGACCCCGGCGGGCGCCAGCATCGAGCGGCTGCGCCTGCGCATCCTGCGCCTGTTCACCCGCCACGGCTTGAGCGGCGTGCAGCTGGTCATCTTCGACACCCATGGCGAAAGCATCGGCCGCGGCGGCCATCCCGGCGGGTTCCGCGACCGGCTGGCCTATGTCAGCCCGCCCGCGACGCTGGCCTTCGCCGCCAAGCACGGCATCGAGCTGAAGCAGGAGGTGAGCTTCCAGGGCGGCGACGGGTTCCTGTACTTCATGACCCCGGCATCGGCCCTGGCGTCCGTGACCCGGATCATGGAGTACATGCTGGGCACCTACGTCCAGGCCCCGGCCCTGCTGGCCAAGGGTACCGGCCAGCCCGACCCGGAGCATGACCGCTTCTATGCCGAAGGCGATTACATCCGGGAGTTCTTCACCACGGTGAAGGCCTTCCAGGTGGGGCTGGTGCAGGACCCCAACTATGGCGCCCTGCTGGCGGCCTTCGGCACCAACCTGCTGTACCCGTCGGGCAGCCGGGCCATCAAGCGGCAGCATGACGGCGCGCCGGACGAGTCGGCGGAGACCATGGCCGCCCAGTTCCGGGCCATCCCCCACAACGCCATCCTGCAGCAGTTGGGCCTGGCCGCGAACAGCCTGTCCGGGGTGGGGGAAGCCATCGACCGCGACCCCGACCGGTTCCGCAGCCTCTATGCCGCCTCCCCCCGCTTCCGGGAGCTGCTGGGCATGGTGCAGTACGCCGTGTCCATCGCCTGCCCGGAGGCGCTGAAGGCCTATGTGGACACGCTGGACCCCGGCCACTGGCTGGCCCGGGCGGCCCGCACCACCGACCCGGTGGAGGCGGACGAGCTGCGCGCCGTGGCGGCATTGCTGGAGGAAAGCCCGACCCATTCCCGCCTGATCCGGGTGTTCCGCAAGCTGTACCGCGACTATGGCCTGCTGGTGCAACAGCTGGGCAAGGCCAACGCCCTGCCCCCGGCGGACCCGGAGCTGAAGACAGGCATCCAGGTGCTGCACGCGGTGCGGCTGGCCCTGACGCATGAGATCTACCGCCACGCCACCCACGTGCCCCAGTTCAGCAGCCAGCACGGCATCACCCGCAAGCGGCTGGTGACCCGGCTGCTGCACCTGGACGTACCCTGGGCCCTGGACACCCTGGCCAACATTTTCCCCATGCGGGGCGAGTCGGGACCGGAGGAGGATTTCGGCGAGCCCGCCACCTATGTCAGCGACGAGAGCCAGGATTACAGCCAGGAGAACCTGCGCATCTTCCGGCCCATCGCCTCGCTCTATGAGCTGGTCCGGCGCACGGGGAACGCGCTGACCCAGCGATTCGGCTTCTTCGGCTGACATACACCTGTCCGGGAGCCCCGGCGGCAGGCCCATTCGGCCCGCCGTTCGGGGCGTTCCCTAGCCGGACCGTGGGGTTTTCCCCGCCCGGTCGGGCGACCCCGTACAATGACATTGCGGCGCATGTGGGTTCATGCGTAAAGCAGGTGAGTTCCTGACGACGTTAAGGACCTGCCGGTGAAGCCTGCCGCCCGCGTGATGCTCCTCGCCGCCTGCCTGACGACCGGAACCCTGGCGGCGGCCGAGGCACAGGCGGCACAGCCCGCCCTCGTCTCCTTCGGTGCCGGCAAGTTCGACACGTCGGACAACGACCCCAAGAACAGCGCCACCGACTTCCGGCTGGAATACCGGTTCGGCGACGACACGGACCTGATCGATTTCGGGTCCGGCATCGCCCTGCGCCCCTGGGTCGGGGTGGAGCTGACCACCGACGGCATGAAGTACGCCCTGGGCGGGCTGCTGTTGGACATCCCGATCGGCCCGCTGGTCATCACCCCCAGCTTCGGCGCCGGTGCCTTCTACCGCGGGGCCGGCAAGGACCTGGGGTCATGGGTGGAGTTCCGCTCCACCATCGAGGTCGGCTACCGCTTCGACAACGGCATGCGGATCAGCGCCGCCTATGGCCATATCTCCAACGCCGGGATCACCGACGACAACCCGGGGGCGGAGATCGGCACCGTCTACCTGCACATCCCTGCCGACCTGCTGTTCTGAGCCGGTGGCGTTGCGGCGGGGGCCGGCGCGGGCCTATGCTGGGGTCCCCTTCTCCGCCCCGGTAAGGCCACGCCGCCCATGCCCCGTACGCCCCTGCCGCTGAGCCTGGAGGACAGCCCCTTCGCGGCCAAGGCCCTGGTCGCCCTGCTGGGGAGCTGGGCGATCGCCGCGTCGGCCTGGGTGCAGGTGCCCATGTACCCGGTGCCCATGACCATGCAGACATTCGCCGTGCTGGTGGTGGGGGCGTTGGGCGGTTGGCGGTTGGGCGCGGCCACCCTGGCCCTGTACCTGGCCCAAGGCTTCGTGGGCATGCCGATGCTGGCGGGTGGGGCGGGAGGGCCGCAATACTTCATGGGCCCGACGGCGGGTTACCTGCTGGCCTTTCCCGCCGCGGCTGCCCTGGCCGGGTTCCTGGCCGAGCGGGGCTGGAACCGGCGCTGGCCGACCCTGCTGGCCGGCTTCCTGCTGGGCCATGGGGTGATCCTGGCAGGCGGCGCCGCCTGGCTGGCGACGCTGAAAGGCTGGGAGGTGGCGCTGACGGCCGGCGTGGCCCCGTTCCTGGCCGCCACCGTGCTGAAATCCGCCCTCGCCGCCGCGACGGTGAAGGCAGTGGACCGGCTGCGCAAGGCGGGGTGAGCCTGCTCCTGCCGCGTTGCGCGACGGGAAAGGTGGTGGGGGACGCAGAGGACACAGAGGGCCGCAAAGGACGCTGAGAAGGCATTACTGGCCAGGGGAATGCCCTTCGCGACCATCGCCGTCGGTCACGCGGGTGAGGCAGGGGGGAACGTCGTCGCGGCACCGACCCTCGGTGTCCTCTGCGACCCTCTGCGTCCTCTGCGTTCCAATGACCCACGCCGAATGCTGCCTCGCGGGGCAGAGGACGAATTTTCGAATTCGAAAGCCAGCCTCAGAACTCCACGATCACCCGCAGCATCCGCCGCAGCAGCAGGGCCAGGGTGGCACCCAGCAGCAGGCCCAGGGGCTGGCCCATGACCATGTCCGTCACCATGCCCCACACCACGCCGCCGCCCGCCCAGGCAAGCAGGTCGCCCCGCGCCGCCGCCAGGTTTGTCTCTTCCAACAGGAACATGGGCCTCTCCCGCCATATCGCGGGCTGAGGCTAGCGGCCAAGGGTTGCCGGGAGGTTACCGGCATGATCCGCATTCCGGTGTATGCGAGATCTTAACCAACCGTTCACCTGGCGCTCCCTAATCATACCGTCGGAAAAGCTACCACTTATGGGCAGGGGGCGAAGCCGTGAGCATCGAGGACCTGGAAGACCTCCGCCGGGACCTGCTGGCCAAGTCCGCCGAGATGCGGTCGGAGGCGGAGCGTGTGGCGCCCGACCAGCCGGAGGAGGCGGCGCATCTGCGCCGCATCGCCGACCGGCTGGAAGTCTATATGCGGGATTATCTGGAGGCCTGACGGCCCCCTTCACGCGGCGCTGACACGCCGGTCCGCCACCGCCGCCTCGATGGCGCGGCGCAGTTCCCGGGCCAGGATGGGCTTGTGCAGGATGCCGAAGCCGCTGCGCTCCGTCTCCGCGATCCGGGCGGGGTCGGTGTCGCCGGTCAGGATCAGGGCCGGCACCTCCCGCCCCATCAGCAGGAACAGGGACCGGATCACGTCCGGGCCGGTCTTGCCGTCGCGCAGGCGGTAATCGGCCAGGATCAGGTCCGGTGGCTTGTCCGACTGGGCCAGCCGGTCGATGGCTTGGCGCTCGCTGTTGGCAGCGAGCACTTGGTAACCCCAGCTTTCCAGCATGGTGGCCAGGCCCATCAGGATGATGGCCTCGTCATCCACCACCATCACCGTGCCGCGGCAGGTATTGCCGTCGGTGGTGGGGCGGGGCTGGATGCGGATCTCGGCAGGCACGGTGGGGACCTCCAGGCTGAACAGGCTGCCACGGCCGGGCCGTGACCGAAGGATCAACGGATGGGCGAGCAAAACGGACAATCGCCGTACGATCGCCAACCCCAAACCCAGCCCCTGGTCACGGTCCCGCTCGCTGTTGGAGACTTGCACGAACTCTTCGAAGATTTCCCGTTGCCGGTTCAGCGGGATGCCGATGCCCGTGTCCACCACTTGCACCTGGACGCGGCCCGCCCGGTGGCGGCAGCCCACCAGGATGCCGCCCCGGTCGGTGTAGCGGATGGCATTCTCGATCAGGTTGCGCAGCATGCGTTCCAGCAGCGACGGGTCGCTGCGCACCCAGGCCCTGGTGGGGACCACATGCAGCCGCAGCCCTTTCTGGGCCGCCCGCGGGCAATATTCGGCGGCCAGTTGGCGCAGCAGCGGGTCCAGGGCGAAGCGGCCCACCTTCGGCGTGATGACGCCTGAATCGAGGCGGGAGATATCCAGCAGCCCGTCCAGCAGCCGCTTCAGGGCCTCCGCCGATTTCTGCAGGTGCTCCACCAGCACCCCCTCCGGCCGGCCATGCAACTTTTCCGCCAGGGCGCCGGCGAAGAGGAACAGGGACTGGACGGGCTGGCGCAGATCATGGCTGGCCGCGGCCAGGAACTTGGTCTTAGAGAGGTTGGCCCGCTCCGCCTCTTCCTTGGCGTCCTGCAGGTCGCGCTCCATGCGCTTGCGGTCGGTGATGTCCAGGTTCAGGCCGGAAATCTGCAGGGGGTGGCCATCCGGCCCATAGGTGACCCGGCCGACGCTGGACATCCAGCGGATGCCCAGGTCCGGGTGGGTGATGCGGAACTCCGTGGCGAAGTCCTCCCGCCGCGCGGCCAGGTTTTCCCGCATGGTGGCACGCATGACCGGCTCGTCGTCCGGATGGATCAGGGCCAGCCACTGGATCATGTTGGGGCTGGGCTGGTCCGGGTCCAGGCCATAGAGGGCGAAGGTCTCCGCCGACCAGACGGTGGTGCCGCTGGCCAGGTCCAGGTGCCAGGTGCCGGCCTTCGCGGCGGCCAGGGCAAGGCGCAGCCGTTCCCGGCTTTCCTCCAGGGCGGCCGCGGAGTCGCGCTGCTCCGTCACGTCGGTGTTGGTGCCGAACCAGAGAGCGACCTTGCCATTCGCGTCATACAGGGGCCGGGCGCGGGTCAGGAACCAGCGCCATTCCCCGCTGGCGGAACGCATGACGAAGGTCTCTTCCCACGGCTCGCCCTTGGCCCAGGCCTGCTTCAGGCGCTCCACCACGCCGGCCACGTGGTCCGGGTGGTGGACGGCGGTCCAGCCCCAGCCTTCCATCTGTTCCGGGGTGGTGCCGGTGAAGTCGTACCAACGCTGGTTGTACCAGAAGATGTGCCCCTCGGGCCGGGCCATCCAGGCGAGCTGGGGGATGGCGTTGGCCATGGTGCGGAAGCGCAGCTCGCTTTCCCGCAGGGAGGTCTCCATGGCCTTGCGCATGCCGATGTCCTGGACCACGGCGATGTAGCGCAGGGGCTTCCCGTCACGGTCCCGCTCCAGCGAGACGGTGACATGGGCCCAGATGGTAGAGCCGTCCTTGCGCAGGTAGCGCTTCTCCACCCCATAGGTCGGAATGCGGCCGGCCAGCAGGGCACGGGCCATGCGCCGTTCCGGCGCGCGGTCGTCCGGGTGGGTCAGGGAGGCCAAGTCCTTGCACAGCAACTCCGCCTCCGAATAGCCCAGCAGGGCGCAGAGGCGGGCGTTCACCCGTTCCCAGCGGCCATCCAGGCCGACCAGCACGACCCCCACCGCCGCCTGCTCGAACACGGCGCGGGACCGGGCCTCACTGGCGCGGAGGTCGGCGGCGACGCGCAGCCTTTCCCGCACCACGGCCAGATGGGCCGCCACCGTCTCCAGCAGGTGCAGATCCTCGGTGTCGAAGCTCTCCCGCCGGCGGCTGCCGAAGCCCAGCACGCCCAGAAGCTCGCCGCCGCCCCCGATCAGGGGAAAGCCGGCATAGGCCCGCAGGCCGGCGTCACGGGCCGCCTTGAGCTGCGGCTCGGTGGTCAGTTGCACATGGTCCAGGACCAAGCGCTTCCGCGTCTCCGCCACCACCCCGCACAGGCGGTTGCCATAGTCGATGGCGTTGAGTTCGCGGGCCAGGCGGTCGGACACGCCATGCACCCAGCCCAGCCGCAGGCGGCGGGTGGCGTCGTCGGCCACGTAGCTGAAGCAGATATCCAGCCCCAGCAGGTCCTTGGCGGCGGTGACGAAGGGGCGCAGCACGTCATCGGGCTCGTCGGCCACCAGCAGGCCGCCGGCCATGTCGGCCAGCAGCTTCAGCCGCGCCGCCCGGCGGGCCAGCGCCGGGTTGGCGCGGCCGCGCATGCGCGTCGTCGGCAGGCGGACGCCGCCTGCCATGGACGCCAGGAAAGACCGGAGCGACGCTAGGCCACGCATGCTGGTCCCAACAGAGCAAGGCATGTTGCCGCCGGGCGACCGCCGCACGGATCGGCAACGAATGCCCCGCGAATCTCGGTCCGGTATGGTAAAGCACCTGTTAAGGCAGGGGGGCCGACAGGGGCGGGCAGAGGGATTACTCCCCCCTCGCAAATGGCCCCCGGACATTGGGGCGGATTTGCCGGGACTTTACTTCGGAACTGTCCGGATATTCAGCAAAGCCACGGCGGTTGCAGGTCGGGAGCCTGACAGACCGGTCTACCTGCTATCGCGTCATCGTCTGAGGGGAAGTGGTGGGTGTACAAGGACTCGAACCTTGGGCCCGCTGATTAAGAGTCAGCTGCTCTACCAACTGAGCTATACACCCACTTTGGCCGGGGCGGGATGGGGATGGTGGGTGTACAAGGACTCGAACCTTGGACCCGCTGATTAAGAGTCAGCTGCTCTACCAACTGAGCTATACACCCACTTTGGCCGGGGCGGGATGGGGATGGTGGGTGTACAAGGACTCGAACCTTGGACCCGCTGATTAAGAGTCAGCTGCTCTACCAACTGAGCTATACACCCAGCCCCATCGCCCGTCTCCGGACAACACGCCCGCGGCACATGGCGCCGTTCGCGTGCCCGCAGCGATCTGGATCGTTGCGAGGCGCGCGGTATAGCAAAGCCCGCCGGGCTTGTCGATAGGGTGATTGCGGGAAATTGATCCCGCCCGATGGGGGCAGGCATTGCGCCCAGGGCATGGACCGCCGCCTGCCCTGCCCCGCCCCGCCCCCGCGGCGGCGCCGGGCCTTGCCCAAAAACTGCCGCAGTTCAGGTGCTAAGGATCACTGTTCCCGTCCCCCCGTTGTGCCCATATGGTCACGGGAGTGGGGGATGTGGCCGGCCTGCGGGCGGCCCTGTCGAGAGGAGCACGGTCCATGATGTCTCGTCGCGCCCGGGCGTGGCGGCCCGGTTTCCTGAAGGTCGCGGCGTTGGGCCTGGCGGTGGCGGGGCTTTCCGCCTGCGCCAACCCGCAGGCCGACCAGGCCTTGTACGCCCAGCAGGCCTTCGTCGGCATGCCCAAGCAAACCTTGCTGTCCTGCGCCGGCGTGCCGGACAGGCAGGCGGCGATGGATAACCTGGAATACTATACCTACAACAGCCAGCGGATCACCTCGACCACCACGCCCAGCCCGCGCTTCGGGTTCGGCTATGGCCACGGGTTCGGTTACCATCCCTGGTACGGCGGCTATGGCGGCTTCGGCTGGCCGGAGACGACAGAGATCGAGTCCCGCGACTGCCAGGCCACCTTCACCCTGAAGAACGGCACGGTGCAGCAGCTCATCTATGGCGGCGCCAGTGACGGCCCGTCGGGCCGGTTGGGCCAGTGCTACCGGATCGTGGAGAACTGCCTTGCCCTGATCCCGCAACAGGCCCAGCCCGCCGCGGCGACGCGCTGAAGCCGGGACACCGGGGTACGACATGCCAAGGCGGCCGGCCTGTCCGGCCGCCTTTTCCTTTGCTGATCAAGGGCTTTTCAGGTCCGGCCGTCGGGGGTGCCCCGAACGGTGAAAAATCGTCCGATAGACCGAAGCCCCTTGCGCGTGCGGCGCAACATCCATTCTGCTGGGATGGAGCGGGGTTGGCCCCTTGCTGCGGGCCGCCCCCGCCTTGGCAACAAGGAGGGGACGATGCACGTCGCGGCGGTTCTGAAGAACAAGGGCTCCACCATCATCACGACCCGGCCGGAGGAACCGATCGGGACCGTGGCCCAGCTCCTCCATGTCAACCGCATCGGCGCGGTCCTGGTGGTGGACGCCAAGGGGGAGATCGCGGGCATCATCTCCGAACGCGACATCGTGCGCGGCCTGGCCAGCCATGGGGCGGCGGTGCTGGACATGCCGGTGTCCTCCCTGATGACCAGGAAGGTGGTGCATTGCGCCCCCACCGACACGGTGGCATCGGTCATGGGGCTGATGACATCCGGCCGCTTCCGCCACCTGCCCGTGCTGGAGCAGGGCCGGCTGGTGGGCGTGATCAGCATCGGCGACGTGGTCAAGCACCGGCTGGAGGAATACACCCAGGAGGTGGAGAGCCTGCGCGACTACGTGTCCGGCAAGGCCTGACAGCCCGCCGCGGCCGGGCCGGGAAGTACTGGCGCCAGGGCGCCGTCCCCGCCGGGGCGGCGCCCTTTGCTTTGCCGGGAAACGGGTTGTGCGATCCCTCACATCCCCGGGCTGTTGGCGTGGTTAACGTCCGCCATCCCGTCCGATTCCCCGAGAGGACCCGCCCCATGGCCATCGAGCTCTACGTCTGGCCCACGCCCAACGGCCACAAGATTTCCATCGCCCTGGAGGAGATGGGCCTGGACTACACCGTCCACCCCATCGACATCGGCAAGGGCGCGCAGTTCGACCCCGCCTTCCTGAAGATCAGCCCCAACAACCGCATGCCGGCCATCGTCGACCCGGACGGGCCGGGCGGCAAGCCTATCAGCCTGTTCGAATCCGGTGCCATCCTGGTCTATCTGGCGGACAAATCCGGCAAGTTCCGGCCGCAGGACCCCGCCACCTGGTACACCCACCTGCAATGGCTGATGTGGCAGATGGGTGGCGTAGGGCCCATGTTCGGGCAGGCCGGCCACTTCATGTTCTATGCGCCGGAAAAGGTGCAGTACGGCATCGACCGCTACGGGCTGGAGGCCAAGCGGCTGATGCGGGTGGCGAACACCCGCCTGGGTGAGGCCCGGTTCCTGGGCGGCGAGGAGTACGGCATCGCCGACATGGCCAGCTTCCCCTGGCTGCGCCTGCATGAGCGTTATGGCGTCGTCACAGCCGAATACCCCAACGTGAAGCGCTGGATCGACGAGATCGAGGCACGGCCTGCCGTGCAGCGCGGCCTGGAGCTGCTGAAGGACAACGCCCGAAAGCCCGGCCAAGCCCTGACCGACGAGGAGCGGGAGAACATGTTCGGCAAGGGAAAGCAGGGCGGCTGACGCCACTTTCGAATTCGAAAGTGGCTTTTGCTGGCGGACCCGCGCCTAACGGCTGTCCACCTTGATCTCCAGCCGCCGGTTGCGGGCCAGCGCGTCGGGCGCGGTGCCTGTGTCCAGCGGCTGGAACTCCCCGAAACCGGTGGCGGCGAGGCGTTCAGGCGGGATGCCCTGTTCCGCCAGGAACTTCACCACGCTGGTGGCCCGGGCGGTGGACAGTTCCCAGTTGCTGGGGAAGCGGCCGCTCCGGATCGGCACCACGTCCGTGTGGCCGTCCACCCGCAGGATCCAGTTGATGTCCGGCGGCAACTTGGCGGCGATGTCCTTCAGCGTCGTGGCCAGGGCCGCCAAACGCTGCCGCCCCGCCTCCCCCAGCTCGGCGCTGCCGGATTCGAACAGCAGCTCCGACTGGAAGACGAAACGGTCGCCGACGATCCGCACGTCTTCCCGGTTGCCCAGCACGTCGCGCAGGCGGCCGAAGAACTCCGACCGGAAGCGGGCCAGTTCCGATACCTTGCCGGCCAGGGCGGCGTTCAGCCGTTTGCCGAGGTCGGCGATCTGCACGTCCTGTTCCCGCGCCTTCTTCTCCGACGCGTCCAGCAAGGCGGCCAGCTCCTGGAGCTGCTGGCGCAGGGCCGCTACCTGTTGGTTCAGCAACTCCACCTGCGCCCGCGCCTCGGCACTCAGCTTGCGCTCGCCCTCCAGCTCCTGGGTGAGCTGGGCTTGGCGCTGCGACGCCTCCCCCTCCAGCCGGGCGGCGTTGGCCGCCAGGGCGTCCCGTTCCGCGCCCAGGGCGTTGAGCTGGGCCTGCAGCGCCTCGTTCTGGCCCAGGGTGCTGCGCAGCCGCTCGGTCAGGGTGGTGAGGTCGGCCTGGAGCTTGGCGGAGTTGTCCTTTTCCAGCGCCAGCAGGTCCGCCAACTGGGCGATGCGGGCGGACAGGGACGCCACCTCCCGGTCCCGGCCCTGGAGGGCGTTGGACAGATAGAACTGGGCGACGACGAAGACCATCAGCAGGAAGACGACAACCATCACCAGGCTGGACAGGGCGTCCACCCAGCCCGGCCAGATATCGACCTGCCCGCTGCGTCCGTTGCGTCTACTCCAGGCGGACATGGGGTCAGGTCCCTTTGCCGGTCGCTACCCGGTCACCCCAGCCTGAACCGCTTCCCCCGCGAAGGCGGGGGTCCACGGTTTTTGACCCCTTACACGCGTGACCCATTGCAAAAGAACTGTGGGCCCCCGCCTTCGCGGGGGAGACAAGGGAGGTGCGGCGGCGATGCCCACGCATCACTGCCCCTCCCCCAAGGCCGCGATGGTGCGGGCCAGGATCTTGATTTCGTTGCGGATTTCCTGGGTGGACTGGAGCCGACCCTGGCTCGTCTCCTCCAGCAGGCGGGCGGTGTAGAGTTCCAGGTTGCGGATGTGGGTGCGGGTGGCCTCGTCCAGGCCCATGTTCACGCCGCCATGCATGGCGTCCGCCAGCTTCTGGAGCACGGGCCGCATTTCCAGGTTGCTCTCCGCCAGCCGGACCATGAGCTGCTGCTCCATCCGCATCTGGTCGGTCAAGGCGGCGATGCGCTCCGTCAACTGGCCCAGCTGGGCGTTCTGGGTGCGGCGGCCATCTTCCGCCGAGGCCATCGTGTATTGCAGCCGCTCGATGTTCTCCGCGGTCTGCTCCAGCAGGGCCTGGAGGTAGGCGGGGACGGAGCCGCCCTCCCCCGTCTCGGCGATGGCGCCGCTGGACAGGCGGGTGGCGCCGGCCAGCCAGTCCTCAAGGTCCATGTAGAAGCGGTTCTGCGCCTGCCCCGCCTGGAGTTCCAGGAAGCCCAGGACCAGGGAGCCGGCGAGGCCGAAGAGGGACGAGCTGAAGGCCGTGCCCATGCCTGCCAGGGGAGCCGCCAAGCCCTGTTGCAGGTTGCTGAACACCCGACCCACGTCGGCGTCGGCGAAGCTGAGGGAGCCGATGACCCCGCCGATGGAGGACACCGTGCCCAGCAGGCCCCAGAAGGTGCCGAGCAGGCCGAGGAAGATCAGCAGGCCGATCAGGTAGCGGCTGATCTCCTTGCCCTCATCCAGCCGGGCGCCGACGCCGTCGAGGATGGAGCGGGTGGCGATGGCCGACAGGGTGAAGCGGCCCTGCCTTTCCCCCAGCATGCGCGCCATGGGCGCCAGCAGTCGGGGGGCGGTCGTCGGGGCATGGCCGGCGCGGAAGGCTTCCAGCCAGTCGATCTCCGGCCGCAGGGTCAGCACCTGGCGGAAGATGAAGATGACGCCCAGCACCAGGGTGAACAGGATCAGCCCGTTCAGGCCGGGATTGGCCAGGAAGGCAGACTGGATGGCCGGGAACAGCACGGCCGCCACTGCCAGGACGATGGCCAGGAACCCCACCATCCGGGTCAGGAACCGGCCGGGCCGCGACAGGGGCGGCAAGGGCTGCGGCGCTTCCTGCCCGCGGCGGGCGGCGGTGAAGGAGGGCGTCTGCGGGGCGGCGGGCGGCGGGGTCATGGGCGGAACACCAGGTCCACGCGGTCGGCATTGGCGGGGGCGACGGCACCGGGCGGGGTGCCCACGTCGCGGGCGAAGACCACCAGCCGTTCCCGGTCGATGCCCCGGGCGATCAACTGTTCCCGCACCGCCCGGGCGCGTAGCAGGGCAAGGCGGCGAGCCGCCGTCTCCTTCTCCGGGAAGGCCGAGGCGTAGGCGCGCAGTTCCAACCGTTCTGCCGGGCGGGCGGCGAGGCGGGCGGCGATGCCGTCCAGCAAGGCCTTGGCGTCCTGGGCCGGCGCCTCCGCGTTGGGGGCGAAGGGCAGGCTGAGTTGGCTGACGCCGGTGAACTGGGCCGGCATCTCCCCCTGCGGCGGCTTCGCATCCACCCGCGGCGGCAGCTCCGCCATGGCGGGCGGCGGGAAGGCGGACAGGTCGGGCGGGGCCGGGATGGTGACGGCGATGTCGGGCTTGGCAGGGGTCGGCAGGGGCTGGCCGCGGGGGACGCGCGGCGCCGGCCGGGGCAGCGCCTGCCCGTTCGGCAGCACCTCGGCCGGGCGCTCCGGGGTGCGGCTTTCCGGCTGGGGAGCCTGGGTGGCCTGCGCCGGGGGAGTCTGTCCCTGTGCGGCGGGCGCGGCGAGCCCGGCCGCCAGCAGCAGGGCGGCGGCCAGGGCGTGGCGATGGGAGGTCGTCTTCGTCTGCACGGTCCCGATCAGGCCCCTGAATTGTGGCCCTGTCATGTCGGGCCCCGATGGTTCGCGGACGCGACCTTATCGGAGCGGGATGACGGATGGAACCCCGGGGAAATGGTTATCGCCCCGGGGCGCCCCGCTCACCCCGCCTTCGGCACGGGGGCAGCGGCCGGCTTGGCGGCCTTGGGCTTGCCGGCATTGCGCAGCAACAGGGCCAGGGAGGGGTGCAGGTAGGGGTTGGCCGCCAGGATGCTGGCGCCGCCGGCCGGGTTCTTGCCGGGGCCGATCTCGCTGACATAACCGCCGGCCTCGCTGACCAGGATCACGCCGGCCGCCACGTCCCAGGGCTTCAGGTTCGTCTCCCAGAAGCCGTCGAAGCGGCCCGCCGCCACGAAGGCAAGGTCCAGGGCCGCCGAGCCGAAGCGGCGGATACCCGACACCTGGCCCATGATCGCCTCAAGCTGGGCGATGAACTCCGGCCCGTTGCCGTGGCCCTTGAAGGGGATGCCGGTGGCGATCAGCGAGTCGGCCAGGTCGCGACGGCCGGAGACGCGCAGACGGCGGTTGTTCAGGAAGGCACCGGCCCCCTTCTCCGCCACGAACATCTCGTCATACACCGGCTGGTAGATGACGCCGGCCACGATCTCCCCCTCCCGCTCCAGGGCGACGGAGATGGCCCAGTGGGGCAGGCCGTGCAGGAAGTTGGTGGTGCCGTCCAGGGGGTCGACGATGAAGCGGTTGGCCGTGTCCTTGCCGACGACCTCCCCCGTCTCCTCCATCAGCAGGCCGAAGTCCGGCCGCACCTTCTGGAGTTCCTCGCGCAGGATGCGCTCCGCCTTCTGGTCGGCGGTGGAGACGAAGTCCGCCGGGCCCTTGCGGGAGACTTGGAGCTGCTCCACCTCGCCGAAGTCGCGCAGGATGGCCTTGCCGGCCTTCTCCGCCGCACGGGCCATGACGTTGAGCAGTGCCGAACGGGCAGCCATGGGGATCACTCCACCTTCAAGGGATCGACGATGTGCAAGAACCGGGACGGCGGGCGGATGACCCTGCCCCGAAAAGACGGCGCCCGCGCATCACACGCGGGCGCCCATGTAACCGGTAGACGGAGACGGCGCGGGACCTCAGTCCTTGGCGCGCTCCAGGTACTCGCCCGTCTCGATGTTCACGACGATGCGGGTGCCGGACTCGATGTGGGGCGGCACCAGCACGCGGGCGCCGTTCTCCAGCACCGCGGGCTTGTAGGAAGAGGAAGCGGTCTGCCCCTTCACGACGGGGTCGGCCTCGGTGATCATCAGGGTGGTGGTCTGCGGCAGCTCCACCGTCAGGGGCGTGCCCTCGAACGACTGGACCTTCACCTCCATGTTCTCCTGGAGGAAGATCTTGCCGTCGCCGATCAGCTCACCCGGGATGGTGACCTGCTCGAAGGTCTCCTTGTCCATGAAGGTGTACTGGTCGCCCTCGGCGAACAGGAAGGTCATCTCCTGGTCGTCCAGGCGGGCGCGCTCCACCGTTTCCTGGGTGCGGAAGCGCTCGATGTTCTTGTTGCCGGTCTTCACGTCCTTCATCTCAAGCTGGATGAAGGCACCGCCCTTGCCAGGCTGCACGATCTGCGTGCCAGTGATGACATAGAGCTTGCCGTTATGCTCAAGGATGTGGCCCTTGCGCATGGTGTTCGCGTTGACCTTCATGGCACTCGTCTCGACAGAGATTTCAAAAGCGGCGCGGACCCTACCAGCAACGCCAGCGGCCTGCAAATGCCTTGATCCGCCTAGGCCGCATGGGCAACCGGCGGGATGTGCAGGCGTTCAGCGCCGGCCGCCGACAGCACGGCGCACCAGGTCGGGGTCCTCCGCGATGACCTTGAGCAACGTGGCCGCGGCAGTATCCGGCTCCGCCCTGTGCTGTTCCCAGTCACGGAGGAGGTGGACATTCAACCCGAACTGCCGGGCAAACTCCTCCTGGGTCAAGCCAAGGCGGTCGCGCAACGCTTCCACATCGGGCAACGGGGACATGCCGACGAACCCAGCCGCATCCAGCGTGGAAAGGTCCGGCGCCTCGTCCGGGTCATCGGCGATCATGCGGTCGATGTCATCGTCCGTGAAGCCGGACGCCTTGGCTGGGTCGGCCGGCCGCGCTTGCCGGACCTCTTCACGGGAAAAAAGCCGCATGGATCTCCCGCTCCTTCCGCTTTGCCGGCCTTGCCGAGATCATCCAGCGGACGGCTTCGCCGGCCAAATCCTGCCGCCACGTATAAACGACGACAAGGGTCAGGCTGCCCGTCCGCCCAAGGGCGATGATCCGCTCCTCGCCGTAATCCCGCCGCCGGTCGACGACCTCGACGGTATCCCCGTCGAAAATGCCCGCCGCGACCAGGAACCCGAATCCGCGTTCCTGCTCGTTCTTCTGGCACTTCGCCGGATCGAAGCCGACAAGCATGCTCGTACTATAGGTGGGACGACCTTGGTGGACAAGGCAAGGGCCCTGCCGACAGGATGAACGTGACCATGGGGCGTTTCCAGGGTTGATGGAACCGACAAGGGAGGCTGCCATCCATTTCGCCGACAACAAACCCCGTAGCCGCTTCGAGCTCCAGGTGGACGGCGGCACCGTCTTCGCCGACTACCGCCGCGGCCCCGGGCTGGTGGAGATCACCCATGTGGAGGCGCCGCCGGCCCTCCGCGGCACCGGCCTGGCCGGCAAGCTGATGGAGGGGGTGGCGCAGGCGGCCCGGCGGGAAGGCCTGCGCATCCGGCCGCTGTGCGGGTACGCGTACGCCTGGATGCGGCGGCACAAGGAGCACCGCGACCTGCTGGCCTGAAGGAGGTGACAGGATGAGAGGGATGACGCCGGCCGCCCTGGCGCTGGCCGCGATGGTGGGGCTTGGCGCCCTGCCGTCCGTGGCGCAACAGCCCGCCTATGGGCCCCAACTGGAAGGGTTCGAGTATCCCCACCCGCTGAAGCGCTTCGCCCTGGACAGCCAGGGGCAGGGCCTTTCCATGGGCTATATGGACGTGGCGCCGACCGGCACGCCCAACGGCCGGACCATCGTGCTGCTGCACGGCAAGAACTTCTGCGCCGCCACCTGGGAGGCGACCATCGCCGTGCTGTCCCGGGCCGGCTACCGGGTGGTGGCGCCGGACCAGGTGGGTTTCTGCACCTCTGCCAAGCCGAAGGGCTACCAGTTCAGCCTGGCCCAGCTCGCCGCCAACACGCGGGCGCTGCTGGCCAGCCTGGGGTTGGAGCGGACCCTGGTGATGGGCCATTCCATGGGCGGCATGCTGGCCATGCGCTATGCCCTGCAATACCCGGACGCGGTGGAGCGGTTGCTGCTGGTCAACCCCATCGGGTTGGAGGACTGGCAGGCCGAGGGCGTGCCCTACGCCACCCTCGACCAGCTTTACCAGCAGGAGCTGAAGACCGACGCGGCCAGCATCAAGGCCTACCAGAGCCGCTTCTACTATGATGGCCAATGGAAGCCCGAGTACGACCGCTGGGTCACCATGGCCGCCGGCCTCTATGCCGGGCCGGGCAAGCAGGCGGTGGCCTGGAACCAGGCGCAGACGTCGGAGATGATCTTCACCCAGCCGGTGGTGCATGAGTTGGGCCGGCTGAAGCCGCCCACCACCCTGTTCATCGGCGGCAAGGACCGCACCGCCCCCGGCGCCAACCGCGCGGCGAAAGAGGTGCAGGCCAGGCTGGGCGACTATCCGGAACTGGGCCGCCGCGCGGCGGGGCGCATCCCGAACGCCACCCTGGTCCCCTTCCCCGACTTGGGCCACTCCCCCCAGGTGGAGGCGCCGGACCGGTTCCATGGGGAGCTGCTGGAGGCGCTGGGGCGCTGAGGGCCGCTTGCCGGGCCCCTCACTCGATCCCGGCCAGCACCGCCAGCTTGCCCCTGACCTCCCGCAGAACATCCACCGGCACCGCGGCGCCCACCGGGCGGACGGGGCGGGCCAGTGTGTCGATGCTGCGGACATGGCTGGTCAGGATTTCCCCCTGGATCGGCAGCCCCTCCGGCAGGACGACGCTGGAGCCGAAGGGGCGGATGCGGGACGTGATGGGGCAGACGATGGCGAAGCGGCTGGCATCCCAGAACGCCGCGGGAGAGATGACAAGGGCCGGGCGGCGCCCTCCTTGTTCCCGCCCCGGGCGGGGGTCGAAGTCGGTCCAGACCAGATCACCCGCCTCGGGCCGGAACTCGCTCACTCCACAGACTCCCGGCCCTGGTCGTCGCCCCAGTCGAAGGCGTCGCCCATTGCCTCCGGCGTCATGCCGGCCAGGAGGTCGGCCAAGGCATAGCGGGGCTTGGGCGTGGAGATGACGATCCGACCGTCCTCCACCACCATGTCTACCCGACTGCCTTCCGCCAGTCCCACGGCGCTGGCGATGTCCCGCGGCACCCGGACGCCAAGGCTGTTGCCCCAACGGGCGACCTGCACCTGCATGGCGACCTCCGTCACGTATATCCGGCGTATATCCTGGACATGGCGCAGGGGCTCGGCAAGCCCATCGGTGGCAGAGGGGCACCCTTGATGGCACCCCAGCGGTCGTTTAGGGTGCCCCCCGCGTTTCGGCTGAACAGCGCACCGGCAAACGGGCCGGCCGAGGCGGGGAACGGGGCGGGGGAGCATGGACGGAGCGGTCGCGCTGGGGACATTCCTCCAGCACCTGATCAACGGCCTCACGCTGGGGGCCATCTATGGGTTGATCGCCATCGGCTACACGATGGTCTATGGCATCATCCGCATGATCAACTTCGCCCATGGCGAGATCTACATGGTCGGCGCCTTCGTGGCCGTGACGGCGTTCACGCTGCTGGCGGTGCTGGGCATCACGGCGGTGCCGCTGGCCCTGGTGATCGTGTTGCTGGTGGCCATCCTGTTCACCGCCGCCTATGGCTGGACGGTGGAACGCATCGCCTACCGCCCCCTGCGCGGGGCGCCGAAGCTGGCGCCGCTGATCAGCGCTATCGGCATGTCCATCCTGCTGCAGAACTACGTGATGCTGACGCAGGGCGCGCGGCCCAAGCCGCTGCCGCCCGTGCTGACCGGCGGCATCACCCTGTGGCAGGGGGAGGGCTTCTCCCTCGGCATCACCTACATCCAGCTGTTCATCATCCTGCTGACCGTCGCGCTGATGACGGGCTTCACCCTGCTGATCACCCGCACCGCCCTGGGCCGCGCCCAGCGGGCGTGCGAGCAGGACCGGACCATGGCAGGCCTGCTGGGCATCAACGTGGACCGCACCATCAGCATGACCTTCGTCATGGGGGCGAGCCTGGCGGCCGTGGCCGGGGTGCTGGTGACCATGTATTACGGGGTGATCGACTTCTATATCGGCTTCCTGGCGGGGATGAAGGCCTTCACCGCCGCGGTGCTGGGCGGCATCGGCAGCCTGCCGGGCGCCATGCTTGGCGGCCTGCTGATCGGACTGATCGAGGCGTTCTTCACCGGCTATGTCAGCGGCGCCTACAAGGACGTGGCCGCCTTCTCCATCCTGATCCTGGTGCTGGTGCTGCGGCCCACGGGCCTGCTGGGCCGGCCGGACATCGAGAAGGTGTGAGGGCCGGCCCATGACGACACAAACCCTCACCCACCGCGCCCCCGCCCTGCTGAAGGACGCCGCCGTCGCGGCCCTGCTGGCGCTGGTGCTGTCCATCCCCTTCATCGGCCTGTACACGGCCAACAGCGACCAGGGCCAGGGTTTGGCGGTGCTGAGCCGCTGGCACTGGGTCGGCTATGTGGTGGCCATCGTCTTCGTCGGGCGGCTGCTGTTCAGTCTGGCGGGCGACGCCCTGGCCCGGCGCCGCATGCGCAACGCCGGCAAGAAGCCGCTGGTCTCCATCGCCATGGGCCACACGCTGGGCCGGGCGTTCATCGTGCTGGCCCTGCTGTTCGCCGTCACCCTGCCCTTCATGCCCTACAGCGACCGGTACGTGCTGGACCTCGGCATGACGGTGCTCATCTACATCATGCTCGCCATGGGGCTGAACGTGACGGTGGGGCTGGCGGGGCTGCTGGATTTGGGCTTCGTGGCCTTCTACGCCATCGGCGCCTATACCTTCGCCCTGATGAGCACGGTGTTCGGCCTGGGCTTCTGGATCTGCCTGCCCCTGTCGGGGCTGGTGGCCGCGGCCTTCGGCGTGCTGCTGAGCCTGCCCATCCTGCGGCTGCGCGGCGATTACCTAGCCATCGTGACGTTGGGCTTCGGCGAGATCACCCGCATCGTCCTGCTGAACTGGCAGAGCCTGACCGGCGGCCCCAACGGCGTGTCCGGCATCCCCCGCCCCACCCTGTTCGGCATGAGCTTCGACCGCCGCCCGCCGGAGGGGCTGTCCAGCTTCCATGAGGTGACGGGGATCGAGTTCAGCAGCGAGCACCGGCTGATGTTCCTGTACTTCATCATCCTGGGTCTCGTCCTGCTGGCGAGCTGGGTGGTGTGGAAGCTGCGCCGCCTGCCCATCGGCCGGTCGTGGGAGGCGCTGCGGGAGGATGAGATCGCCTGCCGCTCCCTGGGCATCAACCCGACCGCCAGCAAGGTCAGCGCCTATGCCACCGGCGCGCTGCTGGGCGGGTTCGCCGGCTGCTTCTTCGCCGCCCGCCAGGGCTTCGTCAGCCCGGAGAGCTTCGGCTTCATCGAGTCTGCCTTGATCCTGGCCATCGTGGTGCTGGGCGGCATGGGCAGCCAGGTGGGCGTGGTGATCGCCAGCCTGTTCATCGTGCTGCTGCCGGAGTTCGCGCGGGAGTTCGCGGACTACCGCATGCTGCTGTTCGGCGCGGCCATGATCCTGATCATGGTCTGGCGGCCCGGCGGCCTGCTGAGCAACCGGGAGCCGACCCTGAAACTTTCCAGCCTGAAGGGGGCCGGGCCATGAACAGCGCGCTGCCCCTGCTGGAGGTTTCCGGCCTGACCATGCGCTTCGGCGGGCTGGTGGCGGTGGACGGGGTGGGGCTGACCGCCCGCACCGGCGACATCACCGCCCTGATCGGCCCCAACGGCGCCGGCAAGACCACCATCTTCAACTGCCTGACCGGCTTCTACAAGCCCACGTCGGGCCGCCTGCTGCTGCGCCACCCCAGCCGGGGCGAGGTGGAGTTGCAGCGCCTGCCCGGCTTCCAGGTGGCCCGCCACGGGGTGGTTCGCACCTTCCAGAACATCCGCCTGTTCCCCCGCATGACCGTGCTGGAGAACCTGATGGTGGCCCAGCATGTGGGGCTGATGGCCAAGTCAGGCTTTTCCATCGCCGGGCTGTTGGGCCTGTCCGGCTGGCGCAGTGCCGAGAAGGGCGCCATCGACAAGGCCCGGCTGTGGCTGGACCGGCTGGAGCTGACCCGCGTGGCGGACGAGGAGGCGGGCAACCTGTCCTATGGCATGCAGCGCCGGGTGGAGATCGCCCGCGCCATGGCCACCGACCCCCTGCTGCTGTGCCTGGACGAGCCCGCCGCCGGCCTGAACCCGCGGGAGACGGCGGCGCTGGGTGAGCTGCTGCTGTCCATCCGGGAGCAGTTCGGCATCGGCATCCTGCTGATCGAGCACGACATGAGCCTTGTCATGCGCATCTCCGACCAGGTCCATGTGGTGGAGTATGGCCGCAAGATCGCCGAGGGCACCCCCGACCAGGTCCGCAACGACGAGCGGGTGATCAAGGCCTATCTGGGCGAGCCGGAGGAGGAAGAGATGCCGGCCGAGGTGGCCCAGGACCTCAACATCGGGGAGGCCCGGCCATGAGCCTGCTGACCCTGAAGGGCGTGCGCACCAACTATGGCCCCATCGAGGCCCTGCGCGGCGTGGATGTGGAGGTGAACCAAGGGGAGATCGTCACCCTGATCGGGGCCAATGGCGCCGGCAAGTCCACCCTGCTGATGACCATCTGCGGCCAGCCCCGCCCGTCCGCCGGGACCATCACCTATGAGGGGCGGGTGATCAACGACCTGCCCCCGCATGAGACGGCGAAGCTGGGCATCGCCCAGGTGCCGGAGGGGCGGCGCATCTTCCCGCGCATGACCGTGTTCGAGAACCTGCAACTGGGCGCCACCCTGGCGGACCCGCAGCACTTCGAGACGGACCTCGCCTATTGCCTGGACCTGTTCCCCATCCTGAAACAGCGCCGCGACCAGCGCGCCGGCACCCTGTCGGGCGGGGAGCAGCAGATGCTGGCCATCAGCCGCGCCTTGATGGGCCGCCCGCGGCTGCTGCTGCTGGATGAGCCTTCCCTGGGCCTCGCGCCCCTGATCATCCGCCGCATCTTCGACGTCATCGCCGACCTGAACCGCACCCGCGGCATGACCATCCTGCTGGTGGAACAGAACGCCTACCACGCCCTGAAGCTGGCCCACCGGGCCTATGTGCTGCAACAGGGGCTGGTGGTGATGCAGGGCGGCGGCAAGGAGCTGCTGGCCAACCCGGAAGTCCGGGCGGCGTACCTGGAGGGCGGGGCGCATTAGTTTCCCTCTCTCCCCAGGGAGAGGGCGGGATTCTTGCTGCTCCCACCGCTCTCACCCGCCTCGCTGCGCTCGGCTCCCTCACCCCGCGTTCAGCGCCGCCACGAAGCGATGGACCTGGCCGCGCAAATCGTCCAGGCGCTTCTCCAGGGCGGCGATGCGTTCCAGCAGGCCGCCGGCGGATTCCCCGCCCGCCTGGGCAGTGTCGGCCACGGTGCGGACATTGTGCTGCAGTTCGGCGGTGCCGCTGGCGGCCTCGGCCACGGCGCGGCTGATCTCTCCGGTGGCGGCGTTCTGCTCCTCCACCGCGGCGGCGATGCTGGAGCTGATCTGGCTGACGTTCTGGATCACCCGGGCGATGCCGTTGATCTCCTGCGCCGCCTCCCCGGTCGAAGCCTGGATGGCCTGGACCTGGGCGGAAATCTCCCCCGTGGCGCGGGCGGTCTGGTTGGCCAGGCTCTTCACCTCGTTGGCGACGACGGCGAAGCCCTTGCCGGCCTCCCCCGCCCTCGCCGCCTCGATGGTGGCGTTCAGGGCCAGCAGGTTGGTCTGGGCGGCGATGTCGCTGATCAGGGTGACCACGTCGCCGATACGCTGGGCCGCCTCCACCAGGCCGGAGACCTTCTGCACGGTTTCCGCCGCCCGGTTCGCCGCCTCATCCGCCACATGGCTGGAGTTCTGGGCCTGGGTGCTGATCTCCCGGATGCTGGCGGCCAGTTCCTCCACCGCCGCGGCCACGGTCTGCACGTTGTTGCTGACCAAGTCCGCCGCGTGGGCGGAGGCGGTGCTGAGGCTGGCGTTGTGGCCGGCCCGGTCGGCCAGGTCGTTGGCGGCCCCGGCCATCACCTCCGCGGTCTCGGCGACCCCGGTGATGACGCAGCCCACCTCCGCGTCGAAAGAGGCAGCGATGGCCTTCCGGGCCTCCACCTTCTCCCGCTCGGCCCGCGCCTGGGATTCGGCCTGCTCCGCCTCCATGCGGCGCTTGCCCTGGGCCTCTTCCTTGAATTTCTCCACCGTGGCGGCCATGCGGCCGATCTCATCCTGCCGGTCCAAGGCCGGGACCGCCACCGTCAGGTCACCCCCCGCCAGCCGCTGCATGGCCCCGGTCATGGCCAGGATCGGGCCGCTGAGGTTGTTCGCCACCCAGAGCAGCACGCCGGCACCCGCCAGCAGGGTCAGCAGCCCCACCAGCATCAGCCCGTTGCGGGTGGCGATGGCCTCCGCCAGCATGGCGTCCTCCGGCACCACCAGCCCGAAGGCCCAGGTGGTGGCGATGCCGGGGAAGCGCACCGGCACCATGACCAGCAGCGAGTCGCCGCCGCCCCGCGGGTCCGTGACCATGCGGCGCATGGTCTCCCCACCCGATGCGGTGGCGAGGGCGTCCTTGAAGATCTGTTCCTGTACCGGCTTGCCCACCTGGGCGCCGTCCGGGTGGGCCACCCACTGGCCGTCGGCGCTGAGCAGCACGGCATAGCCGGCGCCGAACGGCTTGATGCGGGACAGCACCTCCCCCACCGTCTGCATGGTCACGTCGATGGTGACGACGCCGCGGGCCACCCCGTCCTTGTCCAGAACGGGGGCGGAGGCGGTGGTCATCAGAACCTCCTTGCCCTCCACGGCGTAGAGGTAGGGCGGGGTCACCACCAGCCGCTTTTCGGAAAGGACCCGCTGGTACCACTCGTTGGTGGCCTTGGGGTCGGACATGTCCAGGGGTTCGTAGCCGATCCCGTCGGCCTTGCGGAAATAATAGGGGGCGAACCGGCCCTTGGCGTCGCTGGCCGGATGGCCGACGAAGGGCGTGTCGTCCCCTTCCGGCCAGTTGGGCTCGAACCCGATGGCGGCACCGAAGAAGCGGGCGTCCGTGACCAGGCCGGCCCGGGCGACATCCACCATCGCGTCGCGCTTGCCCTGCCCGGACTTCAGCATGTTGGACATGCTCCCGCCCAGGGTGCGGGCGGTCACCAGGGCCCGGCCCACCGTGTCATGCACCACCTGGGAGGAGGCGCGGGCCTCCTGTTCCATCAGCACCTCGGCCGCCCGACGGGCGTCCGCCATCTGGGCGACGGTGGCGTAGCCGACCAGGGCCGCGATGCCCAGAAGGAACACGGCCAGGACGGACAACAGGATTTGCAGGCGTATGGACAGGCGGCTCATCCGCAGGCTCCGGGTAGTCGGGAGGACCTGCACATACGATACAGTGCAATTATCTAAAGTGTTACCTATTTTCGGGAAGGATTGCCGGTCGCGACCTTTTCACTCGGCAGCGCTGCGGTCGAACTGCAAGGCCGCCAGCCGGGCATAGAGCCCCTCCTGCCGCACCAGCTCCGCATGGGTGCCGGAGGCCACCACCCTGCCCTGCTCCATCACCACGATGCGGTCGGCGTTGACGACGGTGGCCAGGCGGTGGGCGATGATCAGGGTGGTGCGGTCGCGCATCAGCTCTTCCAGCGCCTGCTGGACCAGCCGCTCGCTCTCTGCGTCCAGGGCGCTGGTGGCCTCGTCCAGCAGCAGGACCGGTGGGTTGCGCAGGATGGCGCGGGCGATGGCCACGCGCTGGCGCTGGCCGCCGGACAGGCGGACACCCTTCTCGCCCAGGAAGGTATGCAGCCCCTCCGGCAGGGCCTCCAGGAAGTCCAGGGCGTGGGCGGCGCGGGCGGCCTCCCGCACCTCCGCGTCGGTGGCATCGGGGCGGCCGTACCGGATGTTCTCCATGGCGTCCGCGGAGAAGATCACCGGGTCTTGGGGCACCAGGCCCAGCCGGGCGCGGACATCGCGCGGGTCGGCCCGGCGCACGTCCACCCCGTCCAGCCGCACCAGCCCGGCCTGCGGGTCGTAGAAGCGGAGCAGGAGCTGGAACACCGTGCTCTTGCCGGCACCGCTGGGGCCGACCAGGGCCACTGTCTCCCCCGGCTTCACGTCGAGGGTGAAATCCTCCAGCGCGGCCCAGTCCGGCCGGGACGGGTAGTGGAAGCTAACCCGCTCGAAGCTGACGGCCCCCTGGGGGGGCACGGGCAGGGGCAGCGGGTCGGCGGGGGCCTGGATGTCCGCCTGGATGGAAAGCAGGTCGAACAGCCGTTCCGTGGCGCCGGCGGCGCGGGCCAGTTCCCCCATGATCTCTGAAAGCGCCCCGACGGCGCCGGCCACGACGATAGCGTAGAAGACGAAGGCGCTCAGCTCACCCGCGCTGATCCGGCCGGCCAGCACGTCATGCCCGCCCACCCACAGGATCACGCCGATGGCGCCGAAGACCAGCGTGATCACCAGCATGGTCATGAAGGCGCGGACACGGATGCGCTTCACCGCGGTGTCCACCGCCCCTTCCACCGTGCCGGCGAAGCGGCGGCGCTCCATGTCTTCGCGCACATAGGCCTGGACGGTGCGGATGCCGGTCAGCACCTCGTCCACCGTGCTGCCCACGTCGGCCACCCGGTCCTGGCTGGCCCGGGACAGGACGCGGAGCTTGCGGCCGAAGATGATGATGGGCACCACCACCAGCGGCACCACCAGCAGCACCAGGCCGGTCAGCTTGGCGCTGGTCAGCATCAGCATGACCAGGCCGCCGATCAGGGTCAGGGTGTTGCGCAGCGCGATGGAGACGCTGGAGCCCACCACCCCCTGCAGCAGGGTGGTGTCGGTGGTCAGGCGGGACAGGATCTCCCCGGTCTTCGTCGTCTCGAAGAAGCCGGGGGACAGGCCGACGATGTGGTCGAAGACCCGCTTGCGCAGGTCCGCCACCACCCGTTCCCCGACCCAGGACACCATATAGAAACGGGTGTAGGTGCTGACTGCCAGCAGGCCCACCACCCCCAGCATCACCAGCAGGGCCTGGTCCAGCAGGGCGGCGTTGCCCGCGGCGAAGCCTTCGTCCACCAGGGCCCTCAGCCCCTGCCCCAGCCCCAACACCGTGCCGGCGGCGAACAGCAGCGCGATGCTGGCCAGCGCGATCTGCCGCCAATAGGGCTTCAGGTAGGGCAACAGTTGGCGCAGCGGCCGCAGGTCCCGCCGCTTGGTCTCGGCAGAATCCTTGATGGCATCATTGGCCGGGGTGGGTTCGCGGAACACCAAAGCGGGGACTCCGGGGGCGCTGGTCGGACAGGGACTCGGGTCGTCCGTACCGTCCTAGCCCCAGCCGGGCGGCGGGGCAACAGTTCCGCAGTCGCAGGATGGGAAAGCGGCCCTTTGCCCCCCTGTCCCGGCCACCCCCGCCCCGCATGCCACCCCTTCCCGGCCACAGGCTGGCGCCCGCGCCCGGGGGGTTGCGGAGGTGGGGCAAGTTGTATATAAGGCGCGCTTCTTTCTGAGGACCGCCGATCATGCCGAAAGCCGATATCCACCCCGACTACCATGAGATCAATGTCGTCATGACCGACGGCACGACCTTCAAGACCCGTTCCACCTGGGGCAAGCCGGGCGACACCATGCGCCTGGACATCGACACCAAGTCCCACCCGGCTTGGACGGGCGTGCAGAAGCTGTTGGACACCGGCGGCCAGATCGCCAAGTTCAACAAGCGCTTCCAGAGCTTCGGCCTGAAGTAAGCTGCGCTTTCGAATTCGAAAGGGCGCCGCGGGTAACCGCCGGCGCCCTTTTCGTGTTTGCGGCATATCGCTGCTTTGCCGCTTGCCGGCGCCAATCCTCCCCTCACGCCACGTTCCGCCTTACCATGTCCTCCAGCCGGGACACGCGCATATAGAGGCTGTGGCTGCGTTCCAGCAGGGATCGGATGCCCGTGGGCAGGGATTCGTTCTCCGGCCCGCTGGGGTCGGTGCAGACCAGTCCGCCGGACAGGGCGAAGTCCTCCCCCACCGCCTGGGCGGCGGTCAGTTCCCCCGCATGCACGGCCTTCTGGGCCAGCAGCCAGGCCATGACCTGGGTGAGCCGGCTGGTGACGCGCATGGATTCGTAGGAGACCTGGAGCCGCAGCGGCGGGGCCAGGCCGCGGGTGTCGTTGGCTTCCTGGTAGGCGACATAGTTCCGCGCCTCGACCAGGAGGGCCATGGTCTCGTCATACAGCTTGGTGAAGAAGGCGGTCGGACCGTTCACGCGGCACCCCTTCCGCCGGGGCGACGGCCCCAGCCCTTGGGTTGTGATGGTAGAGGCTAACACCCCGCGGGCGCAACCGCTCCCGACGCAGGCGGCGATGCCACAGGCGGCGCGGACGTCGCGGGTCGGGGTGCCCGACCGGATCGGGATTTCGCCGCACGGGCACCCCTTGACGGCCTGGAAGGCGCTTCCTACCTAGGGGGCGTGGCAGGGACGCCCGATCGGGGTCCCATCAGGCCACACCAGACGGGGCCGGCCAGCGCTGGGGGCCCCGGGACATGTATCGCTTCTTGCGGAGGATACCCATGCGTACCTATGACCTGTCGCCCCTGTTCCGTTCCACCGTCGGTTTCGACCGGATGACCCGGCTTCTGGAGACCGCGCTGAGTGGCGAGGACAACGGCAACTCCTACCCCCCGTACAACATCGAGAAGCTGGGTGACGACCAGTACCGCGTGACCATGGCCGTGGCCGGCTTCCGGCCCGAGGACCTGGAGATTACCGCGCACCCGAACCTGCTGGTCATCCAGGGCAAGGCGAAGGAGCAGGAGGGCGGGACCTTCCTGCACCGTGGCATCGCCGGCCGCGCGTTCGAGCGCCGCTTCCAGCTGGCCGACCATATCCGGGTGAACGGTGCCGCCCTGGAGAACGGCCTGCTGCATGTGGAGCTGTTGCGTGAGGTGCCCGAGGCCATGAAGCCCCGGACCATCAAGATCAACACCGGCGCCCCCGTGGCCGCCCCGCAGATCGAGGCGAAGGCGGCCTGAGGCCGCCCCCTCAAACGCCGGGCGGTCGCTCCGCTCCCTTGGCTTGCGCGGACACGTGTCCGCGGGCCCGCGGTCGCGGGCCTTGAGGCAAGGGTAGGTGCAGCGTCGGGCGCACAAATTATAAAGGGCCGCGGTCAGTGCCGCGGCCCTTTTGCTGTTACCAGCGCTTTTGAAGCCCCGCCCGTTCAACCCGTACGGACATGACGGGACGGTATGCAGGCGACGCAGGGCCGTCAAGCCGAAAACTCACGTTTTGCAGGGCTCTGTCAGAAATCTGTCATTGTTGCAGGACGGCCACGGGCCTCGCCGTGGGTGAAGGCGATGGTCCCGGCCTGGACCGTGGCGCCACGGGACAGCCGGTCATGCACCGCGTCGGCAAGGCGAAGCATCTCCGCCCGCGGCAACTCCCCCACCAACGCATAGGCCAGGTTGTCGTCCAGCCAGGTGAACATCACCTGCTCCCCCCGGCGGCGATAGCTGACGCTGGCCTCCCGCGGGCCGGTGGGGCGGCCCACCAGGACGGACAAGCGTCGCCCGGTGCCGTCGCCATAGATCAGTTGCGCCGCGTCCTCCACGCCCACGCGCACGGGGCGGATGCCCTCCAGGATCCAGCCCAGGCGGCGCAGGTCAGGGCCCCGCCCTTGGGTCAGGGCGGCCAAGGTGGCGCCATTGCCGCGCCCCGTCGTGATCAGGTGGACCCGTTCCGCCGCCCGGGCGAAGCGGGCGACGCCGTCCTCCGTCCGGTTGTCCGGCAGGGTGGAGCCCGCCAGGGCCCCGGTGACCAGCAGGGCCAGCCCCGCCGCCATGGCGGGCAGCCGCCTGGTCCCGCCCACCCTGGCCAGGGCCGCCTTCACCTTGGCGGAGCGGCCCTTGGGGCCTGCCAGGGACGCGGCCTCCGCCTCCCAGGCCGGGTCGGCGCCCGCGGCCGGGCCGGCGGCGAACAGCAGGCGCAGGGCCCGGTTCTGCTCACGCCAGGTCGCCACCTCCGCCGCCGCCGCGGGGTTCAGCTCCAGGTAGGCCTTGACCGCGGGCAGCCGGTCGCGGGCCAGCAGCCCGTCGGCATAGGCGTGCAACTCCTCCTCCGTCACGGGACGGGGTGGTGCCGGCGGGCCGCGGCGGATGATCACTTCACCCTCCGCAGGCGCGGTCGCTCGCCCAAGAGGTGGCGGCGCAGGGTTTCCCGCGCCCGGGACAGGCGGCTCATCACCGTGCCGGCGGGGATGCCCAGCACCTGGGCCACCTGGTCGTAACGCAACCCCTCCAGCGCCACCAGCAGCAACACCTGGCGCTGCTCCGCCGGCAGGGTGGCGAGGCCGCGGGCCATGTCGCGCAGCTCGATCCGGTTGTCCTGGTCGGCCGGACAGGGGATGTCGCCGAGCACCGTGTCATCCACCGGCGACTCCGGCCGCGCCACCCGCTGGCGCACCTGGTTGGCGTGGACATTGTGCATGATGGTGAACAGCCAGGCGCGCAGGTTGCTGCCCGCGCGGAACCGGTCCGCCCGCGACAGGGCCCGCGCCACGCTGTCCTGGACCAGGTCCTCCGCCTCATGCCCGTTGCGGGAAAGCCGCCGCGCGTAGCAGCGCAACGGCCCGAGATGCTCGCCGATATGCCGCTGCAGCTGGTCCACGCTCCCCCTCCGCCCCCGTTTTCCCTGACGGGTGAACACGGGGGAGCGGCGGGGGTTTCACGGGCGAAGGAGGCTGGTTACCTATTCGGGTGTAGGAGGCCTACGCCTTCTCCTTCGCGTACCCGATGCCCTTCAGGGCCTGGCCGATCTCGTCCAGGATGATCGGGTCGTCGATGGTGGCGGGCATCTTCCAGGGTTCCGCATCGGCGATCTTCTGCATGGTGCCGCGCAGGATCTTGCCGGAGCGGGTCTTGGGCAGGCGGTCCACCACGATGGCCTGCTTGAAGGCGGCCACGGGGCCGATCTCATCCCGGACCTTCTTCACCAGCTCCTTGCAGATGGTGTCGTGGTCCTTGGTGACGCCGGCCTTCAGCACGACGAAGCCCAGGGGCAACTGGCCCTTCAGCTCGTCCGCCACGCCGATCACGGCGCATTCCGCCACGTCGGGGTGGCCGGCCAGCACCTCTTCCATGCCGCCGGTGGACAGGCGGTGGCCGGCGACGTTGATGATGTCGTCGGTGCGGGCCATGACGTGGATGTAGCCGTCGCTGTCGATGAAGCCCGCGTCGGCCGTCTGGTAGTAGCCGGGGTATTCGGCCAGGTAGCTGTTCCTGAACCGGTCCTCCGCGTTCCACAGGGTCGGCAGGGTGCCCGGCGGCAGGGGCAGCTTGGCGACGATGGCGCCGATGTCGCCCTTGGGCACCTCATGACCGTCGGCGGCCAGGACCCGGATGTCCCAGCCCGGCAAGGGCTTGCAGGTGCTGCCGTACTTCACGGGGAAGAGTTCCAGGCCCAGCGGGTTGCCGGCGATGGGCCAGCCCGTCTCCGTCTGCCACCAATGGTCGATGACGGGGACCTTCAGGTTCCGCTCCGCCCACTGGATGGTGTCGGGGTCCGACCGCTCCCCCGCCAGGAACAGGGCGCGGAAACAGGACAGGTCGTACTTGCCCAGCAGTTCCGCGTTCGGGTCGTCGCGCTTGATGGCGCGGAAGGCGGTGGGGGCGGTGAACAGGGTCTGGATGCCGTACTCGTTGATCATGCGCCAGAAGGCGCCGGCATCGGGCGTGCCCACCGGCTTGCCCTCATAGACCACGGTGGTGCAGCCGTGCAGCAGCGGGGCATAGACGATGTAGCTGTGACCCACCACCCAGCCCACGTCCGACGCGGCCCAGAACACCTCCCCCGGCTTGACGCCGTAGAAATGCTCCATGGTCCATTTCAGGGCCACGGCATGGCCGCCATTGTCACGCACCACGCCCTTGGGCTGGCCCGTGGTGCCCGAGGTATAGAGGACGTAGAGGGGGTCCGTCGCCTTCACCGGCACGCAGTCCGCGGGCTGGGCGGCGGCCACGGCCGCTTCCCAGTCCACGTCGCGGGGGGCGACCAGCTCCGCCTCCGCCTGCGGGCGCTTCAGCACCACGCAATGGTCGGGCTTGTGGGTGGACTGCTCGATGGCGCTGTCCAGCATGGGCTTGTACTTCACCACCCGCCCGGGCTCGATGCCGCAGGAGGCGGAGACGATCACCTTGGGCTTGGCGTCGTTGATGCGGGTGGCCAGCTCATGCGGGGCGAAGCCGCCGAAGACGACGCTGTGCACGGCGCCCAACCGGGCGCAGGCCAGCATGGCCACCAGCGCTTCCGGCACCATGGGCATGTAGACGATGACCCGGTCGCCCTTTTCCACGCCCAGGTTCCTGAGGGCGCCGGCGAACAGGGCCACCTGGTCCCGCAGCTCGCGATAGGTCAGGGTGCGCTTGGTCTCGGTGACGGGGCTGTCATAGATGATGGCCGCCTGGTCGGCGCGCCCGCCTTCCACATGGCGGTCCAGCGCGTTCCAGCATGTGTTCAGCTCCCCCCCGCTGAACCAGCGGTAGAGGGGGGCGTTGCTGTCGTCCAGGACCTTGTCCCAGCGTTTCACCCAGTCGATCGCCCCCGCGGCCTCGGCCCAGAAGCCTTCGGGATCGGACAGGGAGCGGCTATGGAGTTCCTGGTAACGGCCCGGCATGGTTGAACCTCCCGCACGTTTGCTTCTTCGTTCGGCGCCGCAGAGTAATGTCCATAAGACTTGATGGTGCAAGTGCGAACGAACCTATCCCGGGGGCTGCGGCGGCGCGCCGCGCCCGGAACCTGGGCGCATCTCGCCGCATACCCTGTGGCTTGCCGACCTACCCGGATATGATCTACATCAGCCGCACGCCCGGGCACCCCCTTTGGCCCGCGGCGTTCCCTTTCGCGGCAACCGGTTTTCACCATGATCGTCGACACGCGGCACATCATGTTCTCGCCGGAGGCGGTCCGCGAGGCGGTGAAGACCTACCGCTCCCTGTTCCCCCAGAAACAGCCCCCCGGGCTGGTGGGGCCGATCCTGATCCGGTCCGCCAACCCCTTGGTGCTGGGCATCAAGATCCAGGCCGTCGGCGCCCGCGTCTTCCGCGAGATCGAGATGGAGGAAAGCGAGTTGGCGGCCATGCTGATCCTCTATTGCCGCCACGCCAGGATCCCCCTGCCCCGCACCGCCGCCAAGTCCATCGAGGCCCAGGGCGAGCATGTCGTGCTGGTGGTCAGCAAGGCTATGCCCGTGGAGCCGGCGCCCAACTAGGGTTGGTCTACGCTGACCGCGAACACGCTCCGGCGGCGACTGACGCCGCGCGCCCATGCGAGCGTAGCCAAGCCGCGGATGCGGCGCCGGCGACTGGGGCAAACGAACGGCTGGAACCGTTTCCGGTCGTCGGAAAACGGGTCTAAGCGGCCTGTGAATTGTGCTCCGCCACCAGGCGGGCGACCAGCCTAGCCACGTCGGCGTGGCGCAGCAGGGGATAGCGGCTGCGCAGCAGGTTGGTCAGTTCCGGCAGGTCCCAGGCGGCCAGTTCGGTGGGCTTGAAGTGCAGGGCCAGGTATTCCCCGGCCAGCATGCCGCCTTCCTGGGCGAAGAAGCGGATGCGCTGCACCACCTCGGTGCTCGGCAGGCCCGCGGGCTCATCCAGTTCGGACGCGATGCTGGACAGGACCAGCAGGTTTTCACGCGTCTGGTCGGCCTGCCAGCGCCGCACGGCGCGCAGCACGGCCCGCAGGCCCGACGTGTCACGGAAGAAGGCGGTCTGGGCCGCCAGCGTCTCCAGCAGGTCGGCGGCCCCCACCAGGGCGGCCTCCAGGTCGAAGATGGCGGGCACGTCCCGCTGCCGCTCCAGCTCCCGCCGGACGGCGGCTTCCTGGGTCGGGCGGTCGGGCAGCTCGAACCAGACCGTATCGAACCACTGGACGGCCCGCTCCAGCCGCGTTTCCCCCCGTGGGGCGCGGATCACCTGGCCCACAAGGACCTGGTCGTCCAGCAGCTCATCCGCCTCCGGCACCTGCTCTGGCAGCAGGCCGGCGAGCACCGGGTCCAGCCCATGCGTCAGGTTCACGGCCAGCAGGACCGTGGCGTGCGCCACGAAGGCGTGGGGTACCTGCTCCAGCGTGTTCTCTGCGGCTCGGTCGTCGTCCATCCCGGTCCTTCCCTGGGACCGCGCCGGTTGAAAATCCGGCGTCCATATTCTTACGGAATGATGACTCCCCTGGACAGGCTTTGGCAAGCACGCAACGCGGGGCGGTCGGACCCGTCGGGCGGGGCGACTTTCGAATTCGAAAGTTCGTTCGGGGGCGTCTGAGGGAAACGAACCCCTAAACCAGGAACCCGCCCACGTCGAAGGTGCTTTGAACCCCCAGCCGGTCATAGGTCGAGTCCAGCCAAGCGGCCGCCGCGGCCCGGCCCAGGTCGCGCAGGGTGGTCAGGAAGCCCCAGTCGGCGTTCAGCTTGCTGGAGACGCCGAGCTGGGCCATGGCGTCCTCGGCCGCCACCCGGTGCAGGTAGAAGCGGGTCAGTCCCGCCTCTTCCTCCGTCATCTTGCCCTGGTCGATCAGCCGGTTGACCAGCTCCATGGCCCGCAACTCACGCAGGTAGGTGGAGTTGAAGCTGATCTCGTTGATCCGGTCCACGATGGCCGTGGGGGTGGTGGGCAGGCCCGGCCGGGCGATGGGGGTGACCTGGATGATGACCAGGTCGCGGGCCACGCTGTCATGGATCAGCGGGTGCAGGGTGGGGTTGCCCATGTAGCCGCCGTCCCAGTACTGCTCCCCGTCGATGTCCACGGCCTGGAACAGCAGGGGCAGGCAGGCGGAGGCCACCAGGCAGTCCGCCGACAGTTCCTGCCCCTGGAACACCTTCAGCCGACCCTGGGTGACGTTGGTGGCGCTGACGAACAGCCGCGGCGCTGCCACCCGCCGCAACACGTCGAAATCCACCAGCCCGCGCAGGGCGTCACGCAGGGGGTTCAGGCCCAGGGGGTTGAACTGGTAGGGCGACATCATCCGCACCATCAGGTCCAGCCCGGCATAGACCGGGTGGGCATCCAGGTGCGGGTTGCCGGTCACCGCCGATAGCCAGGACGGGGACAGGGGCCCGAAGGCGTTGGCCTTGGCCAGCCGCCGCCACAGCCGCTCCAGCAGCTCCCGCGCGCCATCCGGCCCGCCGGAGGCCAGCCCATAGGCCAGCAGCGCCCCGTTGATGGCCCCGGCGCTGGTGCCGCTGACCCCGTCGAAGTCCAGCCGCCCGTCTTCCAGCAGCTTGTCCAGCACGCCCCAGGTGAAGGCGCCGTGGGCGCCGCCCCCTTGCAGGGCCAGGTTGACGGTCTTCCGCGGCTGCGGGGCGGGATGGGGAGCGGCCCCGGCGGTGTGCGGAATTCTGTTGCTCAACTTCTCTCTGCCTGACCCGGTGGCGGACGCCCCATCCTGCGCGACCACCCGTTAGGGATAGGCTAAGGGGACAGGCCGGCTGTCCCCGTTGCTTACCCCCAACCTTATTGTGCCGTCCATCCCCCATCGACGCTGAGGGAGGCCCCGCGGATGTTGGCGGCCCCGTCGGAACAGAGGAACAGCGCCACCTCCCCCAACTGTTCCGGGGTGGTGAAGCTTGGGGCGGGCTGCTTCTCCGTCAGCAGCTTGGCCTGGGCGGCCTCCACGCTGGTGCCGTCCTTGGCGGCCAGGGCCTCGATCTGCTTCTGCACCAGGGGCGTCAGCACCCAGCCGGGGCAGATGGCGTTGCAGGTGACCGGGGTGGCCGCCGTCTCCAGCGCCACCACCTTGGTCAGGCCGACCAGCCCGTGCTTGGCGGCCACGTAGGCGGACTTGTTGGCGCTGGCCACCAGCCCGTGGGCGGAGGCAATGTTGATGACCCGGCCCCAGCCCTGCCGCTTCATGGCGGGCAGGGCCGCCTGGATGGCGTAGAAGGCGGCGGACAGGTTGATGGACAGGATGGCTTCCCATTTGTCGCCCGGGAAATCCTCCACCGGTGCGGTGTGCTGGATGCCGGCGTTGTTCACCAGCACGTCCACCCGGCCGAACCGCCCCAGTGCCTCTTCCACCATGCCCTTCACCTGGTCCGGCTTGGACATGTCGGCGCCGGAATAGGCAGCGCGGATGCCGAACTCCCCCTCCAGCCCGGTGCGGAGCCTCTCGATCTCACCCGGGTCGCCGAAGCCGTTCAGCAGGATGTCCGCCCCCGCCCCGGCCAGGCGCCGGGCGATGCCCAGGCCGATGCCGCTGGTGGAGCCGGTGACGATGGCGAGCTTGCCCTTCAGCATGCGTGACCCCTCTTCGTGCCTGGGCGCCCCGGCGGCGCCCGCGGGCGGAGAGGTAACGGCCACCCCGCCCCGCCGGAAGGCGGCCAAGGGGTGTGGCCCGTCCGGCTATTGCTGCCTCAATCGATCCAGGATGCCCTTGACGACGGAGTCCTCCGGCTTCTGCTCCGGCGTGGGTTTCGGGGCGGGCCTGGGTTCCTGGCGGGGTGGCGGGGGTGGGCGGGGGCGGTCGTTGGCGGGGACGACGGCGGGCTGGGGCGGCACCTCCAGCGGGGCCACGGGGGCCAGGACCTGGCGGGCGGCGCGCTTGTCGGCCCAGGCGGCGACCTCCGCCCCCTCCACCGTCCGTTCCACCGCGGACAGGGGGCCGGAAAGGGCCAAGGTGAAGGGCGGGGTGTTGGCGGGATCGGAAAGCGTCACCTGCAACCGCGCCTCCAGCCGCCGGTCCGGCAGGCCAAGGCTCGCCCGGCCGGTGAGCCTGCCCGCCTGGGCCGTGGCGGCCAGGGACTCGGCCAGCACCTGCCCGCCCGCCAGGGTGAAGGGCGCCTCCAGCGTCGTCAGCGGCGTCGCCCCTTCGCGGACCGAGCGGCCCAGCCCGGCCAGGGCGGCGCGGCTGCCATCGGCATCGCCCAGCCGCGCCGCCGCGTTGGCAAGGTCGATCCCCGACAGGGTGGCGCCGCGCACGGCCGCCTTGCCGCTGCCGGTCAGGGCCAGGGCGATGGCCGCCGGGCTGCCCCCCTCCCCCCGCGCGTCCAGCCCCAGGTCGAACCGGCCGCCGGACAGGGAAATGCCGATGCCCGCATCATCCGGCCCGGCTTCCGGCATGGCCGCGTCGGTGACGGACAGGGCCAGGGTTGCCTTCAACGGGGCGAGGGCCAGGTCGGGGGCCGCACCCGGCAAGGGCGCGTCCTGGGACAGGCCGGCGGTGGCGGCCAGGCCCCCGTCCCGCCAGCGGGCCTTCAGGTCCCGCAGTTCCAGCATCCCGTCCTTCACCAGCACGGTACCGGTGGCCTGCCGCAGTTCCGCCCCGGCCAGGGTCAGGTTCGAAGGCTCCAGGGCCAGGCTTGCCGTCAACCGCCGCGCCCAGCCCAGGTCCCAGGCAGGGCCCGCGGCGGCCAGGGCCGGCAGCAGCATGTCCACGTCCAGGCCCGTGAAGGCCAGGCTGGCGTCCAAGGCCGGCATCTCCCCCGTCCGGTCCAGGGCCAGCCGCCCGGTCAGGCCGGAACCGGCGACGTTGCCTTGCAGGTTCGTGGCCGTGAGGGCCTTGGCCGTGCCCCCCAGCTCCCCATACAGGTCGAACGGCCCCAGGGTCGCCGTACCGGGCCGGTAGTCCGCCCGCCAGAGGCGGACCAGCTCCGCCGTCTCCGGCAGGGTGGCGCGGGCCTTCACCTCCAGCCGGCCCTCCCCTTCCGGGTCCAGCACGGCGCCACCGGCCTGGAGCTTGCCGCCCAGCAGGCCGGCCTCCAGCTCCACCGCCAGCCGGGCGGCATCGCCGGACAGGCGAGCGTCCAGGGTGACGGGACCCAAGCGCTCCGGCGCCACGGGCGGCTCTAGGCCCAAGGCCCGGAACAGGGGCGCCAGGGTTGGGGCCTGGGCGGACAGGGTCAGGAAGGAGGGGCCGAGGGGCTCCAGCCCGCCCAGCTTGCCGTTGGCCTTCAGCTTCACCCCGGCCGCCTGCTCGGCCGTCAGGTCCCGCAAGGTGACGGCCCCGCCCTGGACGGCGGCGGAAAGCACCAGCCCGTCTGCCTGGACGCCGCCGAGGGTCAGGTGCCCCACCTTGGCGTCCACCTCCCCATCCACCTCCCGCCGCCAGCGGTCCCAGGGCCAAGGGCTGGCGGGGTCGCGGTAGGCATCCAGGTTCAGCCGGTCGGCCTCCACCCGCAGGCCCAGGGACAGCCGTTCCCCCCGCTTCACCGCGGCGCTGCCGGTCAGGGTGGCCGTGTCCAGGGTGGCGGTGGCGCCTTCCAGCCGGAAGTCATCGGGCGTGCCGGTCAGGCGCCCGGTGAGGGTCGCGGCACGCAGCCGCTCCGGCGGGATGGCGCCCGACTCCAGACCGGCCCAGGCGAGGGTCTGGCGGAGGTCGTCGGTGCGGGCCTCTACCATCAGGTCCGCGGTGGGGCGGCCCTGGTCCCGGGCGAGGCTGCCGGTGGCCTTCACCTCCGTCCCGCCGGGCAGCACGGCACCGGCGCCCTCGATCCCCAGCACGCCTTCGGCGAAGCGCCCGACCAGCCGGGCATCGGTCAGGGCGCCGCCACGCCAGCGCACCGAGTCGGCCAGCAGGTCCAGGGTCAGGGCCCGACCGTCAAGGCCCGGCAGGTCAGGCAGGCCGGTGGCGGGCAGGCTGTCCAGGTCCAGGCCAGCGAAGGACAGGACCAGAGAACCGTCACGCTCCGCCCCGTCCAGGGGCCATTCCAGGCTGCCGGTGCCCTTGCCCTCCCCCAGGGCCAGGGTCATGCCGTCCAGGGAGATGCCCCGCGGCCCGGCCACCAAGGTCCCGGTCAGGCCGAAGGGCAGCGGCGCGGTGGCCACATCCGCCCCCGGGGTGCCCGCCAGGGTCTGGGCCAACCGGGCCAGGGCGCCCAGGCCCTTGCCCTCCGCCGACAGGTCCCCCTCCAGCCGCCAGGGTCGCAGGGCCGTGCCCATGCCGGTGAAGCGGACGGTGGCCTCATCCTCCGGCAGGCCCAGGATCAGGCGCAGGGGCGCCGATCCTTCCAGCGCGCCGCGGCCGGCAGTCAGGTCCAGGGACAGGGGCTGGCCCGCCAGGGTGAAGCGGCCGGTCAGGGTATAGGGCCCCTGCTGGCTTCCCGCGCCCAGCTCCGCGCCCACCCCTTCCAGCAGCAGGGTGCGGCCGCCGGCCTGGTCGTCCAGGGTCACCGTGCCGTCATCCAGGGTCAGCCGTTCCACCTGCACCGTCTGGCCCAGGGCGGCAGCGTCGATGGGCCAGGTCACGGTGCCGTCCGCCGCGCGGGTGACGCGCAGGCTCGGCCCGTCCAGGGTCAGCCGTTCCACCTGCACCAGCCCGCGCAGCAGGGGCCAGGGGCGGACACGCAGGTCCACCTCCCGCACCGTCGCCAAGGGCGGCCCCTCCTCCCCGGCGGAGAGGGATACGTCCCGCGCGGTCAGCACCGGCCGGGGCAGCAGGGTCAGGTCCAGCGGGCCGGATATGGCCACCTGCCGGCCGGTCGCCCGTTCCAGCAGGGCCGCCACCTGACCGCGATAGGCACCCCAGTCCACGAAGCGGGGCCCCACCGCCGCCGCGGCCAGGAGAAGCCCCACTACCACGCCCAGAGAGAGGAGAAGCTTGCGCACCCTTAATCCCTTCGACCCGCGTCCATCGCCCCGGCTATGCCACAAAGGCGGACTTGGCTTATCCAGGGAAGGCGGTACCCTTCCCTACCCGCCAGCATCGCATGATCGGTGAAGATATGGGCGAGATCGTGAACCTGAACCGATTCCGCAAGGCGCGCGAGAAGGCGGATCGGGAACAGCGCGCCATCGAGAACCGGGCCAAGTTCGGCCAATCCAAGCTGGCCAACCGCCAGAGGGAGGCCTTGGACCGGAAGGCCGACAAGCTGCTGGACGGCCACCGGCTGGGCAAGCGGGACGGGGAGCCGGAATAGGGCCACCCGCCCGGACGGCCCGCTTGGAAGCAGGGCCGCCGCCTTACGCCTTCCGGTTCACATGCCCCATCTTGCGGCCCGGCCGGGCCTCACTCTTGCCGTAGAGGTGCAGGTGGGCGCCCGGTTCGGCCAGCAGGGCCGGCCAAGCGGCCACGTCGTCGCCGATCAGGTTGGTCATGACGCATGGGCTGACGATGCCCGTGGGCCCCAGGGGCAGGCCGCAGACGGCGCGGACGAACTGCTCGAACTGGTCGGTCTCGCAGAAATCCTGGGTCCAGTGGCCGGAATTGTGGGGCCGCGGCGCAACCTCGTTCACCAGCACCCGCCCGTCCGAAGTGACGAACATCTCCACCGCCAGCAGGCCGACGACGTTTAGGGAGCGTGTCATCGTCTCCGCCACCCGCACGGCCTGCGCCGCGACGGCGGGCGTCACGGCGGCGGGAACATGGGTGGTGTCCAGGATGCCTGACTTGTGCCGGTTCTCCACCACGGGGAAGCTGGCCATCACGCCGTCTTCCCGCCGGGCGGTGATGACGGAGACCTCGCAGGCGAAGTCCACGAAGCCTTCCAGGATGGCCTCGTCCGTGCCGACGGCGGCCCAGGCGTCTGCGAGGTCGGTGCCGGGCAGGATGCGGGCCTGACCCTTGCCGTCATAACCCAGGCGGGTGGATTTCAGGATGGACGGGCGGCCCAACTCGGCCACCGCCGCCTCCAGCTCCGCCACGTTGCGGACGGCGCGGAAGGGCGCGGTCTCCAGGCCTTGCGCGTTGGCGAAGGCCTTTTCCTTGAGCCGGTCCTGGGCCACCGCCAGGACGGCGGAGCCGGGATGCACCGGTACCAGGGTAGACAGGAAATCCACCGTGCCGGTGGGCACGTTCTCCCACTCCAGCGTCACCACGTCCACGGACGCGGCGAAGCGGGCCAGGGCATCACGGTCATGCCAGTCGGCGGTGGTGACCTCCGCACAGACCTGGCCGCAGGAGCTTTCCCGCCCTTCCAGGGAAAAGGCGTGGAGCTTGTAGCCCAGGCGGGCGGCGGCCAGGGCGGTCATGCGGCCCAGCTGGCCGGCGCCCAGCATGCCGATGGTGGAACCGGGGGGCAGCGTCCTCACGGCGCGTCCACCGGGAACTCGGCCACGGCCTCCGTCTGCCGCTTGCGCCAGTCGGCGAGGCGGCCATGCAGCCCCTCGTCGTTGAGGGCGAGGACGGCAGCCGCCAGCAGCGCCGCGTTGATGGCCCCGGCCTTGCCGATGGCGAGGGTACCCACGGGGATGCCACCGGGCATCTGGACGATGGAGTAGAGGCTGTCCACGCCCTTCAGCGCGTGGCTTTCCACCGGCACGCCGAAGACGGGCAGCGTGGTCATGGAAGCGGCCATGCCGGGCAGGTGGGCGGCCCCGCCGGCCCCGGCGATGATCACCTTCACGCCCCGGTCCCGGGCCGTGGTGGCATAGTCGTACAGGCGCTGCGGCGTGCGGTGGGCGGAGACGATCCGCGCCTCATGCGCCACGCCGAGGGCGGCCAGCGTGTCGGCCGCGTGCTTCATGGTGGCCCAGTCGGACTGGCTGCCCATGATGATGCCCACCGGCGGGCTCTGTGTCTCGGGGGCGCTCACGGCTCTGGCTCTCCTGGCAACACCGGGTCGCGGAAAGCGCCGCAGTATAGGCGGCCGGAACCCGCTGGCAAGCCGCGCGGGCGCAAGGGAACCGCGCGTTTGTGCCGCGTCTTAAAAAGGTACGTTCCGATAGATGTCCGCCAGGGACATGGCGATGTCCATGGAGGGCAGGCGCAAGACGTGGCCCGGCTCGGTCAGCCGCTCTTCAGGCGCGTCCACCCAATCGTCGCCGTCGTCATGCCGACGATAGACTGTGACCTCCATCCGGCGGCTGTCCACCAGCACGATCTCCCGGACACCGGGGAGGCTGGCGTAGAAGGGCAGCTTGGCGAGGGTGTCGGCCCAATTGGACGGGGACAGCACCTCAAAGATCACGGTCGCTTCCAACAACGTCCGCCGCACCGGCTCTTGGCAGGTCAGGACCACGTCCGGCGCGCGCATGGTGTGGTGGCGGAAGCTCTTGGCCAGCCCGGCCTCTGTGATCGGGCGGCAGGGCGGGCGGTCGCGCAGGGCAAGAAAGGCCAGACCCGTGATGTTGGCCTGTATCGTGCCATGCTCGGGACTGGGTTGTGCCTGGGCGACGGGGATGCCGCCAATCAGCTCATGGTTCGAGTCCGTGCCGTCGCCGGGCCAGTCGGCGAATTCGGCCACAGTCATCAACGCGGGCTTTCCCAGGGGCAAGGCGTTCATGGGTCCACCTCCTGACCTCGCGACGATAACATGCGGGCAGGCCGGTGACACCCGCCGTCAGGCAATGATGTCCGGCACCAGCTCGCTTTCCAGCCGGGCGATCATGTCCTTCAGCAGCAGCTTGCGCTTCTTCATGCGCTGGATCTGCAACTGGTCCATGGGCATCTGGTCCTGCAGGCGACGGATGACGTCGTCCAGGTCGCGGTGCTCCACCCGGAGTGCGGCCAGCTTCTCTTTCAGCACCAGTTGATCCGTCATGGGTCCCGCGTAAGCACGCCAATTCCATCGCGGGCCGGCTGTCCGCCACGTCGCCCACCGCCTTGGCCCCAGTCCATAACACAAAACCCCGGCATTGTGGGCCGCCCTTTTTCAGGGGCACCAAGGGCAGGTCCACGCCGTTGAAGCGCGGCAGGCTTTCCCGCAAACTGCGCGCCCGACCCATCCCTTTCCCCTGACGGACGATCCAATGGCTGGCGAGAAGCGTATCGGCATCCTGACAAGCGGCGGAGACTGCGCCGGACTGAACGCCGTGATCCGGGCGGCGGTGCACCGGGCCGCCCACCATGGTTGGGAGATCGTCGGCATCGAGGACGGGACCCAGGGCCTGCTGCAACGGCCCGTGCGCTATGTCACCCTGGACCGCAACATGGTGGACGGGAACATGATGCGCCAGGGCGGCACGATCCTGGGCACCACCAACAAGGGCGACCCCTTCGCCTATCCCATGGCCGACGGCAGCCGCAAGGACCGCTCGGCGGAGATCATCGGCGGCCTGCGGGAACTGGGCGTGGACGCCCTGATCGGCATCGGCGGCGACGGCAGCATGGCCATCCTGCGCAAGCTGGCCGCCATCGGCGGGATCAAGCTGATCGGCATCCCCAAGACCATCGACAACGACCTTGGCGTGACGGAGACCAGCGTCGGCTTCGACACCGCCGTGGCCGTGGCGACCGAGGCGCTGGACCGGCTGCAACCCACGGCGGCCAGCCATGACCGGGTGATGGTGCTGGAGGTGATGGGCCGCGACGCCGGGCACATCGCCCTGTCCGCGGGCATCGCCGGCGGGGCCGACGTGATCCTGCTGCCGGAGATCGCCTGGTCCGTCCAGGGCATCGCCGCGAAGATCCGCCGCATCCAGCAGGCGGGCCGCAACTTCGCCCTGGTGGTGGTGTCGGAGGCGGTGAAGACCATGGAGGGTGCCGCCGCCCAGCAGCAGTTCACCGACGGGCAGAAGCGCTATGGCGGCATCGGCAACTATGTCGGCCACCTGATCGCCGAGGCCACGGGGGCAGAGACCCGGGTCACCGTGCTGGGCCACGTGCAGCGCGGCTGCCCGCCCAGCTACCGCGACCGGCTGCTGGCCAGCGCCTTCGGGGTGAAGGCTGTGGATTTGATCGCGGAGGGCAAGTCCGACCGGCTGCTGGCCTGGTCCAACCGCCAGGTCATCGACGTGCCCATCGAGGAGGCCATCAAGACCTACGCCGCCGTGGACGTGGACAGCACCCTGGTACAGACGGCGCGCGGTCTGGGGATCTACCTGGGGGACTGAGGGATGGCGGACACGCCCACCCTCTGGACCTTCTCGCTCACCGTCTATGCCCACCCCGGCGTGGCAGAGGCCTGCCTGCACGCGCAGGACGCGCTGGGCCAGGACGTGAACCTGCTGCTCTGGGCCGCCTGGGTGGGGGCGGCCCATGGGCACGGGTTGTCCGGTGGTGAGGTCGCGGCGGCCAGGGCGGCCGTGGCGCCCTGGTCGGAGTCGGTGGTGCTGCCGCTGCGTGCCCTGCGGCGCGGGTTGAAGGCGGGGCCGCCGCCTGCCCCCTCCCCCGCCACCGACGCCCTGCGGGAAAGGGTCAAGGCCCTGGAGCTGGAAGCGGAGCGGATCGAGCAGGACGTCCTCTCCGCCCACCCCGCGGTACTGCGCCCCGGACCGGTCCGGGCGGCGGCGCTGCGGGCCAATGTGGGCCTGCTGCTGCCCCCGGGGGCGGACATGGTTACCGATCGGCTGTGCGCCGCTGTGGGGGAGGCCTTTCCCGGCATGGCGGGGTGAACCTTCGGGTGGACGCGCCCGGCAATGTCCCCACCCCGAGTCGTTGCTTTCGTAACAGTCCGGTTACAAAGCTTTCAGTGCCCCTGCCCACCCGCTTTTGGCAAGATGCGGCCAACCCGAACGGGTCAAACATAGGGTGGGGAGAGGCTTCCTATGAGCATGCGTACGGCCGCGGGCATCGCGGCGTTGGGTTTTGTCCTGCTGTCCGGCAGCGCGCTGGCGGCACCGGACCAGGTGGCGCAGACGGCCGCCGTGCCGAAGGCCCAGCCGGCAGCACCGGGCCTGCCGGTGGTGGATCCCTCGGTCAACCCTTGCGACAACTTCTTCCTCCACGCCTGCGGGCCGTGGATCAAGGAGAACCCCATCCCCGCCGACCAGTCGCGCTGGGGCAACTTCGGCGCGCTGGCGGAGCGCAACCGCGACATCCTGCGCCAGATCCTGGAAGAGGCCGCCAAGAACCCGACGCCGGAGACCCGTAAGATCGGCGACTTCTACGGCACCTGCATGGACGAGAAGGCGGTGGAGGCCGCGGGCATCGCCCCGCTGAAGGCCCATTTCGACCGCATCAACGCCGTGGGCAACCGGGCCGACCTGACCAAGCTGGTGGCCGACCTGCATTCCATGGGCGTCGGCACCCTGTTCAGCTTCTACCGGCAGCAGAGCTTCAGCAACGCCATCCAGACCATCGCCAGCGCCGACCAGGGCGGCCTGGGCCTGCCGGACCGCGACTTCTACTTCAAGGATGACGAGAAGTCGAAGCAGCAGCGCGAGGCCTATGTCGCGCACATCACCAAAATGTTCACCCTGGCCGGTGACACGGAGGCCGCAGCCGCCAAGAAGGCCGAGGCCATCATGGGCTTCGAGACCAAGCTGGCCGAGGGGTCCCGCAACCGGTTGGAGCGCCGTGACCCGCTGAAGCGCAACAACCCCTTCACCCTGGCCGACTTCCAGAAGCTGGCCCCCAGCGTGGACTGGGCGACCTACATCAAGGCCATGGGCGCGCCGTCGGTGAAGGACCTGAACGTCGGCAACCCCGACTTCTTCAAGACCCTGGAGAAGGTGCTGGCGGAGGCCCCCACCGACACGGTGAAGGCCTATCTGTCCTGGCACGTGCTGCGCGCCTCGGCCCCCTGGCTGCCGGACGCGTTCGTGCAGGAGAACTTCAACTTCTACGGCAAGACCCTGTCGGGCACCAAGGAGATCCAACCCCGCTGGAAGCGCTGCGTGGCCGCCACGGACACCGCCCTGGGCGAGGATCTGGGCAAGCACTTCGTGGAGCGCGCCTTCGGGCCGGAGCACAAGAAGCGCATGCTGACCATGGTGGGCGACGTGCAGGCCGCCTTCGCCGAGATGATCCCCCAGCTGGACTGGATGAGCAAGGAGACCCAGGCCAAGGCGCTGGAAAAGCTGAAGAACCAGCCCAACAAGATCGGCTATCCCGAGCAGTGGCGCGACTATTCCAAGCTGGAGGTCAAGCAGGGCGACCTGCTGGGCAACGCCATGCGCGCGGCGGTGTTCGAGACGCGCTATGACATGAACAAGATCGGCAAGCCACGGGACGACAAGGAATGGGGCATGACCCCGCCGACGGTGAACGCCTATTACTCGCCGCAGCAGAACAACATCAACTTCCCGGCCGGCATCCTGCAGCCGCCCTTCTTCGACTTCAGGGCTGACGACGCCTACAACTACGGCGCCATCGGTGCCGTGATCGGGCACGAGATCACCCACGGCTTCGACGACCAGGGCCGCAAGTTCGACGCCCGGGGCAACCTGGCCAACTGGTGGACCGACGAGGACGAGAAGAAGTTCACCGAGCGGGCCCAATGCCTGGTGGACCAGTACGGCAACTTCGTCGCCGACGGCGAAACCAAGCTGAACGGCAAGCAGACCCTGGGTGAGAACACCGCCGACAATGGCGGCATCCGCATGGCGATGAACGGCCTGCGCAAGCGCCTGGGCGAAAAGGGCATGGCCGAGAAGATCGGCGGCCTGACGGCGGAGCAGCGCTTCTTCTACGGCTTCGCCAACATCTGGTGCTCGTCCGAGCGGCCGGAGGCCCGCCGCCTGCAAGCCCTGACGGGCGTGCACTCCCTGCCGGAGTTCCGGGTGAACGGCACCGTGTCCAACTCCCCGGACTTCGCCAAGGCCTTCAACTGCCCCGCGGGCTCGCCCATGAACCGGGCGGAGAAGGCCTGCCGGGTCTGGTAAGGGCGCTGTCATCGCCAAGCGTATCGGGGCGGCCTTCGCGGGCCGCCCCTTTTTTTCCACCCCACCCTTGAGCCAATCCTCATTCCATGCCAGATTTCTCGATGTGGCACAGAGGAGGTTCTGCCATGTCACACATCTCGATGGCATCGAATGGCCGCCTGGTGGTCCCGGCGGCCCTCCGTGCCGAAATGGGGCTGCAGGGTGGCGGCGACCTCTTCGGTTCCGTGCAGGACGGCAAGCTGGTCCTGGAACCATATAGGGACGTGCTTTCCCGCGTCCGGGCGAGAATCCGGAAGCATATCCCGGAGGGTACGGTCCTGTCCGACAGCCTGATCCAGGATCGCCGGGCCGAGGCCGAGCGTGAGTGAGGATGCCGTCCTCGACGCCTCGGCCCTGATCGCCTTGCTGCTTGGCGAGCCGGGATGCGAGGTGGTCGAGGCCGTCATGCCAGGGGCCATGATCAGCGCGGTCAATTTGGCAGAAGTCGTCAGCAAGCTGACCGAAGGCGGGGTGCCTTCCCAGGACGCCTACGCGGCAACCATGGAGGCGGGTCCCCGGGTCGTGGACTTCACGGCAGAGCAAGTGGAGTTCGTCGGCCGGCTCCGTGGCCTGACCCGCTCCCACAGGCTTTCCTTGGGTGACCGCTGCTGCCTGGCATTGGGAAAGCAGAAAGGCGCGAGGATCCTGACGACGGATCGCGCGTGGTTGAAGGTGGCCGGGGAAATCGGGGTCCAGGTGACCTTGATCCGGACCGGCGCGAACTGAGGCCCACCGGAAGAGCTACATGAAAGCGGCGACAGGAAGGGGAGAGATGTTGCTCCCTCCCCTTCCAAAAACCGCGTTTACCGCGGGTTGGACGTCGCGGAGCCGTCGACCTTGCCGTCGCTGCTGTCCAGGCGCTCGCGGGCAGCCGCGTCATTGTTCTCGGCGCGCTCGGCCTGGGCCTCGATCTTGTCGCCCAGCTTCTCGGCCGCGTTCTCGGTCTTTTCCGCCGCGTTCTCGGCGGCGTTGTCGATCTTCTCACCCGCCCGCTCGGCCGGGCCCTCGCTGTCACAGGCAGCCAGGCCCAGCGGGGCGGCCAGCAGCAGGACGGCGGCGAAGCGGCGGAAGGTGGTGGTAGACATCTGTGAACCCATTCGTCGTTGGACCGTGGCCGCTGCGTCGCGACCTGCCAAACCAACGCGCCCCCGGACCCCGCGGTTCCGCGGGCGTTCTGGGTATTTTCGCGGCAAGATTGGGGCAAAGCCCCCCGCCTCAACCCCCTGCCTCTTCCAGCGGCGGTTCGCCCCATCGCTTGACCTTGCCGGTGTCGATGCCGAACAGGTCCAGTGCCCGGCCGACGCTGTGGTCGATCAGATCCTGCACGCTCTGCGGCTTCGCATACATGGCGGGCACGGGCGGGTAGATGATGGCGCCCATCTCCGTCAGGGACACCAGGGTGCGCAGGTGGCCCAGGTGCAGCGGCGTCTCCCGCACCATCAGCACCAGCCGCCGCCGCTCCTTCAGCACCACGTCGGCGGCGCGGGTCAGCAGGGTGGAGGTCACGCCCGTGGCGATCTCGGACATCGTCCGGATGGAACAGGGGGCGACGATCATCCCTAAGGTTTGGAAGCTTCCACTGGAGATGGCAGCCCCAATATCTTGGACGGGGTACACCACATCTGCCAGCTCCCTGACCTGTTGGACCTTGAGCCCTGCCTCATGCGCAAGGGTCACCTCGGCAGACCTGCTCATAACGAGGTGGGACTCGATGCCCAGGGGGCGTAAGGTTTCAAGCAGGCGGATGCCATAGGCGACGCCCGATGCCCCGCTGATACCGACGATCAGCCGCCTTTTCGGGGGTTGTGGGTCCAGGGGGGTCGGATCAGGGTTCATGGTAGCCATGGAGGTGATGTAGCGCCCGAGGCCGGGGCCGTCCACAGCCAGGTGGTCCGTCCGTCCCGCGCGGGGGCGGCAAAGCGTCCCTGGCCCCGTCAAACGGACACCCCATCGGCACCGCCCGCCCGCGGCACCTGCGCGGATACCGGGCCCGATCCCGTGGCGCCCATGCCCCACTACCCCTCCCCCCGGTCCCGTCGGGCGGCGTCGTGCGCCGCCTTCGCGCGCAACCAATGGAGGGACTGATGCTGTTTCCCGAGCGCCTGGAAGCTCTTCGCACGAGGCACCAGAAGCTGGACGAAGCGGTAAGGCTGGAAACCAAACGACCTTACCCCGACGGTTCCGCCCTGAAGCAGCTGAAGCTCGAGAAACTGCGGGTCAAGGAAGAGATGGATCGGCTGAGCCGCCACTGACCCGCGAAAACCCCGAAGAGAATGGGAGAGATAGGAAAGGGGCGCACCCGACGGGGTGCGCCCCTTTCTGCATCATGGGATGGCTGACGGGAAGCCGGGACCGGCTTATACCAAGCGCATGAGTTTTTGACTTATGCGCTTGGAGGCCGGCGACCGCCGGCCCGCGGGCCCATGCCCGCGTGAGCCAAGCCGCCGGATGGCGGCGCCCGGCGCCTGAGGGGCCGTTGATCGGGCACGATCAACGGCGGCGGGTATTACTCGTCCTCGTCGGGCACGTAGGCATCGGCGGTGACGATCTGGGACTCGGGCTGCTCCTCGCCCTCCTCCTGCTCCGGCCGGTTCTTCTTGGAACGCTCCAGGGCCGCTTCCAACTCGCGCTGGCTGCACAGGCCCAACAGCACCGGGTTGCGCGGCTTGATGTTGGCGGCGTTCCAGTGGGTCTTGTCGCGCACCGCGGCGATGGTGGTCTTGGTGGTGCCGATCAGCTTGCAGAGCTGGGCATCCGTCAGCTCCGGGTGCGACTTCAGCAGCCAGGCGATGGCGTCGGGCTTGTCGCCGCGCTTGGTGACGGGGGTGTAGCGCGGGCCCTTGGCGCGGGCCACGGGCTGGGGCAGGTCCTGGATGCGGATCTTCAGCTTGTAGCCGGCGTCCTTCTCCCCCTTCTCGATCTCCACCTGGGACAGCTCGCCGCCGGCCACCGGGTCGCGGCCGACCATGCCCACCGCCACCTCGCCGTCGGCGATGGCCTGCACCTCAAGCTCATGCATGCCGCAGAAGTCCGCGATCTGCTCGAACGACAGGCCGGTGTTCTCGACCAGCCAGACGGCGGTGGCCTTCGGCATCAGGGGCAGGGCCATGCTTCCTCCTCGCGAACTCTGGGCGCCTCGGCGGGCGCCCGGGTCAATCCAGGGTCCAACAACGCAATAGCCGCCCGTGCGCGCGGGTCGAAGGCCCCGCACAGCCACGGACGGTCATGACTCGTCCCCCCGCATATAGCCTCCTGCGCCGATACAAGCCACGGCTTTTTGAGGGGCCGCCGCGCGATGCGGTGTCGAGCCGCCCGGCCTTCACACCTCCAGCACGATCTTCCCCACATGGGTGCTGCTTTCCATCAGGGCGTGCGCGTCGGGCGCCTTATCCAAAGGGAAGGTGGCGTGGACCACCGGCTTCACGCGGCCGGACTCCAGCAGCGGCCAGGCCTGGCCCAGCAGGGAGCGGGCGATGGCCCCCTTCTCCGCCACCGAGCGGGCGCGGAGGGTGGAGCCGGTGAGGGTCAGGCGCTTCATCATCACCGGGCGGAGGTCCAGCTTCACCGTCTGGCCGCGCAGGAAGGCGATGCTGACATGCCGCCCCTCAAGGCCCAAGCAGTCCAGGTTGCGGGGGACATAGTCGCCGCCCACCATGTCCAGGATCACGTCCACGCCCTTGCCGCCGGTCAGCTCCTTCGCCACGGCGGCGAAGTCCTCCGCGTGGTAGTCGATGCCCCGGTCGGCGCCCAGGGCCTCGCAGGCCTTCACCTTCTCCGGCCCGCCCGCCGTGGCCAGCACCGTGGCGCCCAAAGCCTTGGCGAGCTGGATGGCGGTGACGCCGATGCCGCTGGTGCCGCCATGGACCAGGAACGTTTCCCCCGGCTTCAGCGCGCCCCGCTCGAACACGTTGGTCCAGACGGTGAAGAAGGTCTCCGGAAGGGAGGCCGCCTGCACTGGGGTCAAGCCCTTCGGGATCGGCAGGCATTGGGGCGCCGGGGCCACCGCGTACTCGGCATAGCCGCCGCCCGCCAGCAGGGCGCAGGCCGGGTCGCCCACGGACCAGCCGGTCACCCCCTCCCCCACCGCCACCACGGTGCCCGCCACCTCCAGCCCCGGCAGGTCGCTGGCACCGGGCGGGGGCGGGTAGACGCCCATCCGTTGCAGCACGTCCGGCCGGTTGACGCCGGCCGCCGCCACCTTCAGCAGCAGCTCCCCCGGGCTAGGCTCCGGTACCGGGCGGGTGCAGGGGGTCAGCACCTCGGGCCCGCCGGGGGCCTTGATCTCCACCGCGCGCATGCTGTCCGGGAGCGTCATTTGCGGTCTCCTGTTGCTGTCCCCGTGTCCGGGTTGCCCGTCACCCGCTCCTATCGCAGAATGGGGGCCGAGACCATCCCTTTGCCCTGAGGGGGACCGCCATGGCCATCGAACTGGACGACCTGCTGCCGCGCAACCAGAAACCCAAGCCGCGCGACCTGTCCGCCCTGTCGGTCGGCGAGCTGGAAGAATACATCGCCGCTATGGAAGCGGAGATCGCCCGGGTGCGGGAGACGATCAGGGCCAAGCGCGACGTGCGCGGCGCCGCCGAGGCCTTCTTCAAGCGCTGAACTCCCGATTCCCGCCCGCCGGCCCTTGCCCGTGTGCCGCTGCGGGCTAGGTGGTTGTAACGGGAATGCCGTTCCCGCTCAGTGGCTGACTTCAGGCCGGGCCCCGCCTTCGGGCGGCCCGGCCTGATTTTCTTTTAAGCCCCCCGATACTGCCGCAACACCCACACCCGGATGGCGCTGGACAGGTTGCCTTCCCGCCCCTGGTCGATGGCCTCGACCAGGGCGGTGACGGACGTGCCGCGGGTGGCGGCCAGGTCCTTCAGGGCGGACCAGAACTCCTCCTCCAACGTGACGCTGGTAGGGTGGCCGGCGATGAGGAGGGAGCGTTTCTTGACCATGACGCCCCTCAATACCGCCAGCGGGCCTCCACGGTCCAGGTGCGGCCGTCGGCAGGGGTGACCAGCCAGGCGCGGCGGAACTCGGTCCGGCCGGCGACCACCACGGGCTCGTTGAAGCGGATGGCCACGGGGGCGGAGCGGTCGTCAAACAGGTTGCGGACCCGCAACGTGAAGCGCGCCCCGCCCTGCTCCAGCCCGACCCAGGCGTTCACCTTGCCGTCGGCGGGGATCCAGGAAAGGTTGGAGTTCTCCGTGTACTGGCGGGACTGCCACAGCCACTCCCCGCCCAGGAACCCGTCCCAGCCGGCGGCCAGGGCGGCCGTGTACTGGCCGCTGGCCACGATCTGGTGGCGCGACTGGCGCGGCAGAGCGAGACCGGAGATGTCGCCATCGGGCGCGAAGGCCGGGATGTTGAAGTAGTCCGTGTCCCGGTAGTCCCGGAACTCCGCGTCCACGAAGGTATAGGCGGCGCGCAGGTCCAGCCCCTCCACCGGGGCCGCCGCCAGTTCCAGCTCCAAGCCGCGGCTGCGGCTTTGGGCGGCGTTGGCGGTGTAGAAGTTGTTGTTGGTGAAGGGGCCGCTGCTGACGGCCACCACCTGCTGGTCGGTCCAGTCGATCCAGAACAGGGCGGCGTTGGCGGTCACCCTTCCGCCCAGCCATTGCGTCTTGGCCCCGACCTCATAGGTCCAGTTGGTCTCCGGGTCGAAGCTGCGCTCGGTGGGGAGGATGTTGGCCATGGTGCTGAAACCGCCGCTTTTCGCGCCCTTGGCGGCGGAGGCGTAGAGCAGCGCGTCGTCCGTCGCCTGCCAGGACAGGGCGAAGCGGGGCGTCCACATGGTCCATTCGTCGGACAGGCCCACATTGGGCAGGGCCGTGGTGGCGAAGCGCTTCTCATCCCGCTGCCAGCGCAAATCGGCCGTGGCCGTCAGGTCCAAGGGCAGGCGGTAGGACAGGGAGCCGTAGACCGCCCAGCTGTCCGTCACCTCCGCCGTGCGGGTGCCGCCGCCGGGGCGCACGCGGCTCTCCACATAGTCAAAGTCCCTCCGCTCCGTCTCATTGTCGAAGCGGTAGCGGCTGGCTCCGGCGATCCAGGACAGGGGCTCGCCATCATCGTTGGAGACCAGCCGCAGCTCCTGGCTCCAGTCATGCCGGTCGGTCAACTGCCCGGCCCGGGCGATGAGGGCGGCGGAATAGTCGTTGTCGCGGTTGAACTCGTTGGTCTCGAAATTCGCCGCGCTGATGCTGGTCAGGGTGGCGGGGCCGAGGTCGTAATTGACGGTCAGGGCAGTGCGCCAAGCGTCGCGGCGGAAACCAAAATGCTCGGCATTGGCGGCCTGGGTCGGCACGTCCTCCGGGATTTCCCCGCAATACTGGGTGAAGGCGCCCGCGGGCACGCCGGCGGCGTTCAGCCGCTGTTGGCAGTTGGTCTGCAGCCACCAGCCCTTGGGCTGCCCGTCCCGGTCCTCGGCATAGGACACCCGCAGCAGCGCCTCCAGCCGGTCGGTGGGCGTGGCGCGCAGGGTCAGGGCGGCGGCGGTGGATTTCTCCGCCCCGATCTCCGGCCCCCCGGCCAGGGCGTTGCGGTAGAAGCCGTCGTAATCGTCAAGCGCGAAGCTGGCCCGGGCCGCCAGCTTCCCGGCCACCAGCGGCCCGCCGACGCTGGCGGAGAATTCCTTGCGGCCCTTGTTGCCGATGGCGCCGGCAACCTGGCCCTCGACCGCGTCGCCCGGCTTGCGGGTGACCAGGTTCACGGCCCCGCCGAAGGTGTTGCGGCCGAACAGGGCGTTCTGCGGCCCCTTCAGCACCTCGATCCGCTCCACATCATCCAGGAACAGGTTGATGGAGCTGCGGCCGGAGACATAAACCCCGTCCAGGAAGAAGCCCACGCTCGGCTCCTCACCCACCCCCGGCTGGGTCAGGCCGCGGATGGCCGGGGCCGGGTTGAAGCGGCCGAAGGGGTCGCTGACCACCAGGCCCGGGGCGCGGGTGGCGATGTCGGCGATGCTGTCCACCTGCGCCCGCTCAATGGCCTCCGGCCCCAGCACGGTCAGGCTGAGGGGCGTGCGCTGCGGGTCCTCCGCCCGCTGCCGGGCGGTGACGACGATCTCCTCCACCCCTTGGGCGGAAGCGGGGATGGCGGCCAGCAGGGCCAGGGCGGCCGTGGTCGTGCGCAGGGCGTGCATAGGGGTGCCGATGATGCGGGGAACGAACTGACGGCAGGCGGGTAGCACCCCCAACGGGGGGTGTCCAGCGACCAAAGCCATGCGAGAAAGCCGGGCGGGGGTGCTTTTGCGGGAGGGGCCCGCGCAAAGCACTGATGTCACCCCGGGCTTGACCCGGGGCCCTTAGGAAAGCGGACGTGCCAATGGCGCGGCAGCGGGGTGCAAGCCAAGGAAAACAGGGCTTCCGGTGATCTGCACAGAGGGTCCCCGAGGGCCCCGGGTCAAGCCCGGGGTGACATCAGGTGCACTGCAACTTCTTCAGCTTCCCATCACCCGCATCCCCAGCGCCCCCAACAGGGCCATGTCCTTGTCCGCTTCCGGGTTCGGCGTGGTCAGCAGCTTCTCGCCATAGAAGATGCTGTTGGCCCCGGCCAGGAAGCACAGGGCCTGGGTCTCGGTACTCATGCCCTCACGCCCCGCCGACAGGCGCACCATGCTGGCGGGCATGGTGATGCGGGCCACGGCGATGGTGCGGACGAACTCCAGCGGGTCCAGGGCGGCGGTGCCGTTCAGCTTGGTGCCTTCCACCTGGACCAGCAGGTTCACCGGCACGCTTTCCGGGTGCTGCGGCAGGGTGGCCAGGGTGTGGATCAGGCCGACGCGGTCCTCCCGCCCCTCCCCCATCCCGACGATGCCCCCACAGCAGACATTGATCCCCGCCTCCCGCACCGCCGACAGGGTGTCCAGCCGGTCCTGGTAGGTGCGGGTGCTGATGACCTTGCCGTAGAATTCCGGCGAGGTGTCGAGGTTGTGGTTGTAGTAGTCGAGGCCGGCGTCCCGCAGCCGCGCCGCCTGCTCCGGCCGCAGCATGCCCAGGGTGGCGCAGGTTTCCATCCCCAGCGCCTTCACCCCCTCCACCATGGCGCAGACCGTGTCCAGGTCATGGTCCTTGGGCGAGCGCCAAGCCGCCCCCATGCAGAACCGCCCGGCCCCACGGTCCTTCGCCGCCCGCGCCTCCGCCAACACCTGCTCCACCGCCATCAGGCGGGAAGCCTTGAGGCCCGTTTCGAACTCCGCCGACTGCGGGCAATAGGCGCAATCCTCCGGGCAGCCGCCGGTCTTGATGGACAGCAGGGTCGAGACCTGGACCTCCGCCGGGTCGAAGAACCGCCGGTGCTCAGCTTGCGCCCGGAACAGCAGCTCCGGGAAGGGCAGCGCGAACAGGGCCGCGACCTCATCGCGGGTCCAGTCATGGCGGACGGCGCCGTCGGCGGTCGTCACGGGCGCGGCAGTCTCGGCGGCGAGGGTCATGGGATCACCCGCGGGTTCCGGGAAGGAAGGCCGGCGGGGTTAGCAGGAGGGGGCCTCAGCTGTCCAGCCCACATGAAAGCCGGGCTGGGAAGCATTGGCGGGCGAACTTGTCACGCCCCGATCATCCCCTCACCCCGGCCGGATCATCTCCTCCGGCCGGACCCATTCCCTGAACTGCTCCTCCGTCAGCAGGCCCAGTTCCTGGCCGGCTTGCAGCAGGGTGGTGCCGTCCTTGTGGGCCTTCTTGGCAATCTTGGCGGCGTTGTCGTAGCCGATGTGGGGGTTGAGGGCCGTCACCAGCATCAGGCTCTCATGCAGCAGGCGGGCGATGCGGTCGCGGTTGGCCTCGATGCCCACCACGGCGTTGTCGGTGAAGCTGCGGGCGGAGTCGGCCAGCAGGCGGATGCTCTGCAGCACGTTGAAGATGATGACGGGCTTGAAGACGTTCAGCTCGAAATGGCCCGTGGCGCCGGCAAGAGAGACGGTGGTGTGGTTGCCCATCACCTGGGCGCAGACCATGGTCATGGCTTCCGACTGGGTGGGGTTGACCTTGCCGGGCATGATGGAGCTGCCGGGCTCGTTCTCCGGCAGGTTGATCTCCCCGATGCCGCAGCGGGGGCCGCTGCCCAGCAGGCGGATGTCGTTGGCGATCTTCATCAGGCTGACGGCGATGGTGTTCAGGGCGCCGTGCGCCTCCACCAGGCTGTCATGGGCGGCCAAGGCCTCGAACTTGTTGGGCGCCGTCTCGAAGGGCAGGCCGGTGATGTCCGCCACCTCTGCCGCAAAGGCGGTGTCGAAGCCCTTGCGCGCGTTCAGGCCGGTGCCGACCGCCGTGCCGCCCTGGGCCAGGCGCAGCAGGGCGGGCATCACCGCCTTCGCCCGCTCGATCCCATAGGCCACCTGCTGGGCATAGCCGCTGAACTCCTGCCCCAGGGTCAGGGGTGTCGCGTCCTGAAGGTGGGTGCGGCCGATCTTGACGATGTCCGCGAACTCCGCCGCCTTGCCGTCCAGGGCGGCGTGCAGGTGTTCCAGGGCGGGCACCAGCTCATGGTGCACCTGCTCCGCCGCGGCGATGTGCATGGCCGTGGGGAAGCTGTCGTTGGACGACTGGCCCATGTTCACATGGTCATTGGGGTGGACGGGCTTCTTGCTGCCCATCTCCCCGCCCAGCAGCTGGATGGCGCGGTTGGCGATCACCTCGTTGGCGTTCATGTTGGTCTGGGTGCCGGAGCCGGTCTGCCAGACCACCAGGGGGAAGTGGTCGGCCAGGGTGCCGTCGATCACCTCATCCGCCGCGTCGGCGATGGCCTGGCCAAGCTGGGCGTCCAGGGCGCCGAGGCTGATGTTGGCCCGGGCCGCCGCCTTCTTCACGATGCCCAGCGCCCGGACCAGGGGGGCGGGCATGCGCTCCCCGCCGATCCTGAAGTTCTGCAGGGACCGCTGGGTCTGGGCGCCCCAGAAACGGTCGGCCGGCACCTCGATGGGCCCGAAGCTGTCGGTCTCGATCCGGACATTGTCGGCCATGGCGCCCTCTCTGGTCCTTCGCGTCGCGGGATGGTCACAGCCGTTCTAGCCCCGCCGTCCCGCGGCGGCAACGGTGCGGAGGGGCAACCATTCCGCCGGCCGTGCGCCGCGACCCTCCGAGGGCCTTCCGCCACCCCGTCCGAGCGGGTGCTTCGATGTCCCGGCCGGGCTTGAAAATATCGCCGCCCCACCCCTTCCGCCCTATGGAACAATCACCCCTGCTATGTGTCATGCTGGACACAGGGGAACATGGTCGGCCAAGGGCCCGATCCGTTGGGGAACACCCGGAAAACCGGGGACTGCGGGGCGGTAATACAGCCGGCGAGTCAGCGGGGTAAGGGCGCATGCCGTACCGGCAGCGGGGGACTGTCGTGCCCATGGCACAGGCGGTGGGGAACAGGCGGGGGCGGGGGCGCGGGCGCGCCGTCGCCCTGCGGCGGGAAGACCAGGCGGCCGCTGGCTGGCTCAGGCTGGCCATGGGCGCCGCCCTTGCGGGGGCCTTGGCCTGGGGGCTGGGCACCATGCCGTGCGACGCGAAATCGAAGAAGGCCAAACCAGCCGCGGCCGGCACCATCACCGCACGGGAAGGCGTGCCCCTGTCCCAGGCCGCCGCCGCGCCGAAGATGGACCTGACCCCGTCCGGCAAGCAGCAGAAGGATGACGATGGCCGGCTGCGCCTGAACCTGGAGCCGGAGAAGCCCCGGGAGGCCCGGCCCATCGACCCGCTGTCCGGCAGCACCTCTACCAGCTGCGGCGACACCCAGGTGGACATGGGCTGGAGGCTGCGTGGCACCAACCTGTCCATGTCCATGCGGCCGGGCGGCGGCCCCGTGGAGCTGACCAGCAAGCTGGAAGTCCGGGACAAGCGCATGAAGGTTGGCGTGCGCATGCCGTTCTAGGCTTTCGCGTTCCTCGGCCGCCGCGCCCGCGGCTTGGCTTAAGCGGGCACGGGCCAGCGCGGCGGCGGTCGCCGCCGGATCGGTTCACGTCATGTGCAAACCGCTCTACGCATCTCCCTCCCGCCACGCCATGACCGTCACCAGGGCCAGCAGCGGCAGGGCAAGCGCATCCACCACCGCCACGGTGCGCAGGGGACCCTGCGGCAACCCCGCCTGGGCATAGAGTACCAGGAAGCTGAGCACACTGATCCCCACCACCAGCGACGCCGCCCGCCGCGCCCCCGGGCTGGCGGCGGCGAACAGGGCCACCACCAGCACGGCCAGGAACAGACCCGCCCGGTGGCTGACCAGCAGGCCTGCCGTCCCCTCTGCCGGGATGCCATACAGCGTCTGCGCCAGGCCCGGCCGGAACAGCACCGCCGCCGGGGCCGCGTGGACCGCGGCCAGCGCCAGCCAGCATGCCTTCACCACCCACTCCATCATCCCCTCCCCTGCCGGTCTGCATAGGGGGAGGCTAGCCCCTCCGGTCGGGGGTGGCGATTACCTGGCACGTAATCGCGGGGTGGTCGGCGCAGGCGGGAGGACCCGCCATTCCCGGGCACCACGCCGGCGTCAGCCCCTGCCGGGGATCAGGCCCCGTATCGCCTCCACCGCCCCGTCCACGTCCACCTCCGCCGTCCCCACGGTGCACACGGTACCATAGGCGCGGTTCTGCCCGTCCCCCACCGCCGTCACCCGGGCCATCCAGAGGCAGACTCGCCCATTCCTGGCGAAGCGGCTCCAGGCCACGTCATCCTTGGCCCGGACCTCGCCCAAGCCGGCGGCCTGCCCGGCGGGGGTGGCCCGCACCGCCTCCACCAGCGTCCTGGCGTCGGCATGGGCCGCCTTCGCGGTCAAGACGCGGTCCAGCAGCAGTTCCCAATAGCCGTCCATGCCCCCGCCCGAGACAAGGTGCAGGGGCCCGATGCCCGTGCAGCGCAGCCGGTTCCCCTGGGGCAGGTCGAAGGCGGCCGTGCGGCAGTCGTTGGACATCGTGCGCCGCCCCCACCCGTCGGGCGCCGCCTGGCTCAGGTTGACGTAGATGAAGGGGAAGCCGGACAACACCGCCTGCCCCTCCCCCGCCGGCTTGAACCTTGCCCTGGCGAGGCCGTCGCGCAGCATGTCGTCGAACAGCAGGGCCGGGATGGTGGCGACCGTGGTGACGCCGGTCACCTGGCCGTCCGGGTTGGCCTCGACGGCGAAGTTTCCATGGACCGACAGGGACAGGGCCTCCAACTCCGCCGGGACCACGACCGGCAGCGGCCCGTCCAGCTTGGGCCATTTCGGCAACGGCTCCTTGGCCCGCCTCGCCTTGGCGACGGCGGCGGCGAAGTCGCTCGGCGGCTCGGACGTGACCTGGGCCAGGACGGACTGGAGCTTGCCGGCATCAACCGGCTCGGCGGCACAGAGGCTGCCGACCTGGCCCGAATGAATGCCTTGGGCCGGCATGTGGGGCTGCATGCGGGCGAACCAGACGCAGTGGGCAAGGCCGAGTTCCGCCTCCGGCCGGGTGAAGGCGAAGGCCTGGAGCGTGTCCGGCAGCCCGGCGAGGGCGTCGCCGCCCAGTTCCCCCACCCGGCCGCGCGCCAGCGCCGCCACCGGCTTCAGCCAGTTCCGGACCGTGGCCTCGTCCGCCAGGCTGGCGCGCAGCCGCAGCCGGGCCCGGCCGGGGAGGTCGGCGGCGATGCCCACCGTGCCCGGCAGCGCCTCACACTCGCTGCGCTCCGCCCCGGCAAGGCGGAGGGGTGCCTTGTCGCACGGTATGTCGAACACTGGCTGGAACCGCGTGTCATCCTTGTCCCGCAGCCGGAACGCCACCCAGACCCGGACATCGCGGCGGCGGGTCCCGGGCAGGTCGGCCCCGCTGGGCAGGTAGCGCCAGGCGCGGGCCGCCTCCAGCGCCTCCCGCTCGAAGACCAGCCCGGGGGAGGAGTCCACGACGCGCAGGTTGGTGACCGCGCCATCATCGGCTAGGTCGAAGCGGACAAGCACCTTGCCGTCCAGGTTGTGGTTGCTCAGGTCTGGCGGGTAGGCCGGCGGTATCTGGACGAGCGGCGCGGGGCTGCGCTCCTCCGCCAGGGCCGGGGCGACGCCGGCCATGAGGAGGGCGAGGGGAGCCAGTCGGGCCAGGGACGTCAGGCGCATGCCGCGGTTCCGTTCAGAAGGGGTAGGTGGATAAGCCATACACCCCTGTTCCGGGCACTTCCATGCGATCCTGCGCCCGGGCCGCAATCGGTCCGCATCCGGACACATCCTCGCCACAAGCCTGTTTTACATCGGCATTAACGGTTCGGGGCTAAGCTGCCCCGGACCCCCAACCGACCGACGCCCATGCTGACCCGCCAGACCCTCGCCGCCCCCGCCCTGACCCTATCCGCCATCACCGTGCTGGCCATCCTGGCCGCCTGCACGTCCGGGCCGCCGGTGCCCCATGGCGGCTACCGGGTGAACGAGATGCAGCCGGAGGAGCGCCGCGTGCTGTCCCAGCCGCGGTTCGAGCACTTCCCGCCCTACCTGATCCTGGCGTCGGAAGCCGCGGTGCCGGACCTGGACAGCGACCCCCGCGCCAAGGAATACCGCACCGCCCTGCGCAAGGCCGCGGAGAAGGGCGCCAGCTTCGCCGGCCATCTGGCGGTGGCAAGCTGGCCCTGCGGCGGGGACTGCACCCAATGGGCCTTCGTGGACGTGGGCACCGGCGACGTGACCTGGGGCCCGAAGACCGCCGGGAAGGCCAGGTTCCAGAAGGACAGCCGCCTGTTCGTGGCCGATACCGGCGACGACGCCCGCTACTTCGTCTGGACCGGGCAGGAACTGAAGCCGCTGGAGGGGTGATCCCCCTCCCCCGGCCCCGTGCCCTGGGAGCGGGGCCGGGCATTGGTGTTCTTCAGTCGCCGGCGCCGCATCCGCGGCTTGGCTCACGCGGCCACGAAGCCGCGCGGCGGCAGTCGTCGCCGGAGTGGGTTTCCGTTCGCCGGAACCCCACTCTCAATCCCGGTTGCCCATCACCAGATTGCCCAGGGGGCCGAGCACGCTGCCCTCCCCCTTGTTGCCGTAAGGTGCCGCGGCGCTCAGCATCCGGCCGGCCAGTCGGCTGCAGGGCAGGCTCTGGATCCAGACCCGGCCGGGGCCGCGCAGGGTGGCGAAGAATACCCCTTCGCCGCCGAACAGCATGGTCTTGATGCCGCCGGCCTGGACCAGGTCGAAATCCACCGACGGGGTGAAGGCGGCCACGCAGCCTGTGTCCACATGCAGCACCTCCCCCGGGCCGAGCTGCCGCTCCACCACCGTGCCGCCCACATGGGCGAAGACCCAGCCGTCGCCCTCCAGCCGCTGCATGATGAAGCCCTCCCCGCCGAACAGGCCGGTGAGGATCTTGCGCTGGAAGTGGATGCCGATGGAGACACCCTTGGCCGCCGCCAGGAAGCTGTCCTTCTGGCAGATGATGGACCCGCCCAGGTCCGACAGCTTCAGGGGCAGGATGGTGCCGGGATAGGGCGCGGCGAAGGCCACCTTGGCCTTGCCGGACCCGCGGTGGGTAAAGACGGTGGTGAACAGGCTCTCCCCCGTCACCAGGCGTTTGCCGGCGCCCAGCAGCTTGTCCATGAAGCCGCCGCCCGTCCCGGCGCCGGAACCGTCGCCAAAGACGGTGGCCATCTCCACCGCCGGGTCCTTGTAGACCATGCCCCCGGCCTCGGCCACGGCCGACTCGCCGGGGTCCAGCTCCACCTCAACGAACTGCATCTCCTGGCCGTAGATGCGGAAGTCGATCTCATCCGCCCGGCTGCGGCCGACGCTGGGCGAGGGCGGCGGGGGCATGGCGGCGCCGCCCCAGGGGCTGGCCTGCCCCGTCAGTTCCGCCACGGCGCGGACCGGCAGCCATTCCGCCATGCCCTGGCGCCAGCAATGGGCGGCCGGGTGGGCCCGGGCAAAGGCCGTGGCCGCCGCGCCATCCAGCGGGCCGGCCTGGGTCTCGCCGTCATGGAAGAACCATTGGGTCATGGGATGACTCGCCGTTTCTGGTTGTCGCTTGGCGCCGGGTCAGCCCGCAGCCTCATCCAGCCGCGCCTCGATCTCCGCCACCATAGCAGCATCCAGGCCCAGCCGCCGGGCCAGTTCGGCCAGATAGGCCCGTTCCACCGGCAGGTCCGGCTCGATGGCGAGGCGGGAGGCGGCATAGACCTCTGCCGCGGTCACCGGGTCCGTCACCCGGGCCACCAGCGCGTCCAGGTCCATGGGCGCGGCCAGCAGCCGGTCCAGCAGGGCCCGCTCCTCCGCGCCGGCACCGGATTGCAGCAGGTGTTCCAGCAGGGCGGCACGCTCTGAAGGGTCCAGCACCCCGTCCGCCTTGGCGGCGGTGACCATGGCCAGCAGCAGCAGGTCCGGGTCGGGCGTACCCGGCAGGGCCCGCGCGCCGGCGAAGGGCGGCGGGGCGGCCTTGGCCCCCGGGAAGGGCGGCGGCGTGGCAGGGCCGGTGGCGGGGGTGGGCGGCGTCGGGGCGGCCTGCGCGCCGCGGAAATGCTCATAGGCGGCCATGCCGATGCCGGCCAGCAGGGTCAACCCCTCCTTGGAGAAGGCGGCTTTCTTGACCATGCCGCTGAAGCCCTTGCTCTTGCCCTTGGACTTCGACTTGGTGGACAGGCCGCTGCGCAGCACCATCCCCAGCAACCGCTCCACATCCATGGCATCCTCTCCCCGGCAGTGTCCCGAGTGACCCTTATACCGGGGCGGGGCGCCCCTGTCCCCCACCCCGCCGGGGGGCCTCAACCACGAGGTGCCAGGGCCAGCCGAAGGGCCAGCGCCAGGAAGATCAGCCCCACCAGCTTGCTCTGGAACGACAGCAGGCGGGGGTGCCGGGCCATCCAGCGCCCGATGCCGCCCCCGCCCAGGCCGACCGCGGCGTTCAGCGCCAGCCCCGGGACGACCAGGATCAGGGCGAGGATGAGGGTCTGTGCCGCCACCGACCCCGCCTCCGGCCGGATGAACTGGGGCAGGAAGGACAGGAAGAACAGCAGCAGCTTCGGGTTCAGCAGGCAGGTGACAAAGCCCCGCCGGACCACGGCCGCCGTGGCGACGGGCGTGGCCTGCCCCTCTGCCGTCAGCAGCATCGGCGGGGCGGTGAGGCTTTTCCAGGCGATCCAGGCCAGGTAGGCGGCACCAGCCCAGCGCAGCGCCTCGAACGCCAAGGGGCTGGCCGCCACCAGCCCGGCAAGGCCCAGGGTCACCGCCGTGACATGCACGCACAGGCCCAGGAAGATGCCCAGGGCCGCCGCCAATGCCCCCCGCGCCCCATGCGCCACCCCGTTGGCGAAGCAGAACAGCATGTCCGGCCCGGGGGCCAGCGACAGGGCCAGGGCGGCGACGGTGTAGGCGGCCAGCAGCTCCGGGTCAAAGGCCGGCATGCCTCACCCGTTCCGGCTGGCAAGGCCGAGCCGCACGGCCAATCCCAGGAAGACGATGCCCGTCAGCCAGTTCAGAACCCGCCCCACCACCGGGTTGCGGGCCAGGACCCGGCCCAGGCCGCCGGCCCCCACCCCCACCGCGGCGTTCACCAGGGTGCCGCTGGTGTTCATCAGGCAGCCCAGCAGCACCGCCTGGGCAGCCACGGGCCCGGCCTCCGGCTGGATGAACTGCGGCAGGAAGGCCAGGAAGAACAGGGCCACCTTGGGGTTCAGGATATTGGTGACCGCCCCGCGCAGGAAGATGCGGCGCAGGTCCGCCCCGCAGGCCGGCACGCCCGGGTCCCGCACCGGGGACGGCGGTGCGGTGACGGTCTTCCAGGCCAGCCACGCCAGATAGGCCGCCCCCGCCCAGCGCACCGCCTCGAACAGGAGGGGGGAGGCCAGCAGCAGCCCGGCCAGCCCGAAGGCCGCCCCCAGCGTATGGACCAGCGCCCCCGCCGCCACGCCCAGGGCCGCCGCCACCCCGGCCCTGGGCCCCCGATGCATGCCGTTGGCCAGGCAGAACAGCATGTCCGGCCCGGGGGTCAGGTTCAGGGCGATGGCCGCCGCCATGAACAGGGCGATCACCTGGATGTCGGGCATGGCCGGGAACCCCCTTCCCTTATGGTCCGGAGGGTTTACCGTACGGCCCGACCGGTCCCCCGCCAAGCCGCAGAGGCCCCCGATGACCACATCCCTCCCCCGCCCCGCCTGCATCCGGCACTGGACGGAAATCCAGGAACCGGACGACGCCACCTATCCCGGCGACACGGAGCTGATGTCCATCGGCAGCCCCTTCGGCCGCGTGTTCGGCTTTGCCCGCATCGGCATCCACCATGAGGTGCTGCCCCCCGGCCGCCGCACCAGCTGGCCCCATGCCGAGAGCACGGAGGAGGAGTTCGTCTATGTGCTGGAAGGGGAACCGGACCTCTGGCTGGACGGACACCTGCACAGGCTGGGGCCCGGCGACGGCGTCGGCTTCAAGCCCGGCACGGGGGAGACGCACTGCATCCTGAACAACAGCGACCGTGACGTCCGCCTGCTGGTGGTGGGGGAGCACAAGCGCGCCGACAACAAGGTCTACTATCCCCTGCACCCCCGGCGGGCGGCAGAGATCGGGGAGCGGCACTGGAAGGACTGGCCCGCCCGGCCGCTGGGCCCCCATGACGGGAAGGCGCGGAAGCCGTGAGGCTTCAGTCCTTCTTCCGCCACCGCCGCGGCACCCGCAGCAGGGCCACCCCCGCCATGATGGCGAGGTAGGTGGGCAGGGCGTGGGCGGCCAGGGCCGGCAGGGCGTGCAGCACCAGCACGTCGTTGCCGCCCGCGGCCAGCGCGCCGCCGGCCCCCATCAGCATGCCGCCGGCAAAGAACCGCACCCCGTCCTTGGGTGAGAAGCGCAGCCGCACCCGGTCCGCCAGCGTTGCAGACACCATGCCCCCGGCCATCACCGCCAGGGTCAGGACGAAGGGCAGCCAGGTGGGCGGGCTGTCGGGGGAGACGGGCTGGCCCAGGGCCCGGGGCAGCAGGGCCGTGTAGGTCCAGGGCCCGTGCAAGGCATAGAGGCTTCCGCCGGCGACCCCCATCACGGCGGTGGCGGCATAGGGGTTCCAACGTGGCCGGGCCCAGGCATCACGCCAGGCGCGGCGGCGCACCAGCCCTGCTACCAGCACCGCCCCCACCAGCGCCAGGGCCGCCACCAGCGCCGCCGACCAGGGCTGCGGCACCGTCAGGGGCGACGGCGTCTCCAGCCGCTCCACCGACCTGACCATGACCGGCAGCAGGGTCAGCAGGATCAGCCCGGCCAGCATGCCCAGCACCGTCATGGCACCGGCCACGTTGCCGGAGGCGCAGCGGCTCAGCGTGCTGTGGGCGCAGCCCTTGTTGACGGCCGCACCGACCCCGAAAGCCACCCCGCCCGCCAGCATTGCCCAGTCCGTGTCCAGGCTGCTGGCCAGCCGGTAGCCCGGGGACAGCCAGTGCAGCGGCACCGTGACCACCGCCACCCACAGGGCACAGGCCAGGATGGCCAGGAGCTGGTCAGGCCGCTTGCGCGACAGCAGCTCCTCCACCCCCGCCACGGCGCAGATGGAGCCCTTCTGTGCCGCCAGCCCGACGATGAAGGCCAGGGGCAACGACACGGGCAACAGCCACCAGGACGACACCAGGCCCCTCCCCTTCCACGGTTCTCCTCGGGAAGGTAAACCCGCCCAAGGGCGACAGAGGTGCAAGGCTTGGCCCTAGACCCGTCTCCCGCAGACTGGAAACGGGTCTATCCTTTCGTGTTCCTCACACGCCGGCGCCGCATCCGCGGCTTGGCTTCCGCGCCCATGTGGGCGCGCGGCGGCAGTCGCCGCCGGAGCGTGTTCACGGCCAGCGTAAACACGCTCTGGAAGGCGGGCGCGAGCCTGTCCCGGACCCTGATCCAGGGGCGTTTGGGGGGCAGCGTCAGGCCACCACATCCAGGCGCGCGGCGAAGCGCACGTCGTCCACCCGGCCGGTGCGGCCGTTGGCGAAGTCGAAGCTGGAGCGGGCGATGGCCGTGCCGCCGGCAATGGCCTCATCCACCGGGACCACGGCGTCCAGCCTGATACGGGCCACCCCGGCTTCCTCCAGGGTGCGCAGGCCCCCGTCGGCGGAGAGCAGGTGCAGCTTGCCGAAGACCCAGTCCTTGGCGTCGATGCCGCCGTCGGCGTTCCCATCGAACTTGGCCAGCTCGATGAAGCCGTTTTCGGCCCCGTGCTGGTCGCCGAACAGCTCCCCGCCGTCGTCGATGCTGCCATTGCCGTTGCGGTCCAAGGCCAGCAGGGCGTCCTTGCCGGCGACCCAGCCGGTGACGTCCTTCTTCCCGTTGGCGTCGATGTCGAACAGCTTGGCGAAGGGGCTGGTCTCCACCCCGTTGCCGTCCAGGTCCAGGATCAGTGGGTCCGTCTCCGGCGGGCCTTTCAGGCGCATGCCGATGACCGTCGTCTCGCTGCGGAAGCTGATGGACTGCATGTTGACGGAGAGGGACGTGCCCTCCGGCCCCTGGCGGAAGCTGACCTCCACCTGCCGGAACTCGATCGCGGTGACGGACTGCATGGCCTGGAACTCCAGGCCCAGCGCCTCCGGCCCGCCGGTCAGGGCCTTCAGCTTCATCATCGGCCCGACCTTCTTGGCCAGGTTGCCCGCCGTGCCGTCGTCGAAGCCCATCCCTTTGAACATGTCGCCGAAATCGTCGGTCAGGGCGTCAATGGCCTTCATGACCGCCTTCATGGGGTCGTCCAGGATGGCCCGGAGCTTGTCCGCCGCCCCCTTGGCCGCGTCCAGCTTCGGGTCGGGCGCCCGCTCCGCCGGCACGCCGCGCCCGCCGCCGGGCAGGCTCCCGAACATTCCTTGCGCCTCCGCGCTGAAGCTGAAGGAGACGGCGCTGAGGCTGGCGCTGCTGGACTGGAAGGACAGGCTGTTGCCGCCGCTGCCCACGCTGATCGCGGTGCTGCTGGTGCTGGCGCTGAGCGCCATGGCCTGGAAGGAGAAGCTGCTGGAATAGGCCCCCAGGGCCAAGGACGGGCGCGCGCCCGTGCCGGTCAAGCTGGTCATGTCATGCCCCCGTTTTGGCGACAGCCGGGGACGTCTGGACCATGCTCCCCGGGGTGGCCGTTTTCGGCCACGGATAACTTAACACGATAGAATGGGGTAGTCAGCAGGGTTTGGGGGCGGTCAGGCGGCACTGAACCCGCCGCCCCCCGGCGTCTCGATGACGAACACGTCGCCTGCCCCCATGTACACCTTGGCCGTGGCGGGCAGGTTCTCCACCGTGCCATCTGCCCGCTCCACCCGGCAGGCGCCAGGGCGCGCGTCGCCGCCGCCGTCCAGGCCGAAGGGGGCGACGCGGCGGTTGTTGGCCAGGATGGCGGCGGTCATGGGCTCCAGGAAGCGGATGCGCCGCACCACCCCGTCGCCACCCCGCCAGCGGCCTGCCCCGCCCGACGAGTTTCGAATTCGAAAGTTCTCCAACAGCACGGGGAAGCGCCATTCCAGCACCTCCGGGTCGGTCAGGCGGCTATTGGTCATGTGGGTGTGGACGGCATCCGTCCCATCGAAGCCCGGGCCGGCGCCGGACCCGCCGCAGATGGTCTCGTAATACTGGTAGCGGTCGTTGCCGAAGGTGAAGTTGTTCATGGTGCCCTGCGCGGCGGCCAGCACCCCCAGCGCGCCATAGAGGGCGTTGGTGACCGCCTGGCTGACCTCCACGTTCCCGGCCACCACGGCCGCGGGATAGGCGGGGTTCAGCATGGACCCTGGCGGGATCACGATCTCCAGCGGCTTCAGGCAGCCATCATTCAGGGGGATGTCGTCCTCCACCAGGGTGCGGAAGACGTACAGCACCGCGGCCCGGGCGATGGCCGCCGGGGCGTTGAAGTTGCCGGGCTGCTGCGGGCTGGTGCCGGTGAAGTCGATCCTGGCGGAGCGCTTCTCCCGGTCGATGGTGACGGCCACCTGGACCTTGGCGCCGCTGTCGAGGTCCACCGTGAAGGACCCGTCCTTCAGCACGCCGATGACCCGGCGCACCTGTTCCTCCGCATTGGCCTGGACGTGGGCCATGTAGGCCTCCACCGTCTCCCGCCCGAACAAGTCCACCATGCGCAGCAGCTCCCCCGCCCCCCGGGCGTTGGCGGCCACCTGGGCGCGGAGGTCGCCAAGGTTCTGGGCCGTGTTGCGGGCGGGGTATCTGTGGTTGGTCAGCAGGTCGACCACCGCCTGTTCCCGCAGATGGCCGCCCTCCACCAGCAGGAAGTCGTCGATCAGCACGCCCTCCTCCTCAATGGTCGTGCTGTCCGGCGGCATGGAGCCGGGGGTGATGCCGCCGATGTCCGCCTGGTGCCCGCGGCTGGCCACCCAGAACAGCAACTCCTGCCCGGCTTGGTCGAACACCGGCGTCACCACCGTCACGTCGGGCAGGTGGGTGCCGCCGCGGTAGGGGTTGTTCAGCATCACCGCGTCGCCGGGGCGCAAGGACTCCCCACGGGTGGCGATCACCGCCCGCACGCTGTCGCCCATGCTGCCCAGATGGACCGGGATGTGCGGCGCGTTGGCGATCAGCCCGCCGCCACGGTCGAAGATGGCGCAACTGAAATCCAGCCGCTCCTTGATGTTGACGCTGTGGGCCGTGTTCTCCAGCGCCAGGCCCATCTGCTCCGCGATGGACATGAACAGGTTGTTGAACACCTCCAGCATCACGGGATCGGCCTGCGTGCCCACGGCGACGCGCTTGGGCAGCGGCACCACGCGGGTCAGGACGAGGCCGCCTGCCGCCGTGACCCGCGCCTGCCAGCCGGGCTCAACCACCGTGGTGGCGGTGGGTTCGCGCAGGATGGCCGGGCCGTCGATGAGGCTGCCGGGAGGCAGGGCGGCGCGGTCGAACACCGGCGTGTCGTGCCAGGAGTCGGCGGTGTAGGTGCTCACCGTCGAGATTGGATCAGGCGGGGTCACCCCCTCACCCCAATCCTCTCCTCGGTGGGGAGAGGGGGCACCTCGGCCCGCGTCGTCCGCCCCCCGTCCCACCGCCTCCACGCTTACCGCCTCCACCACCAGCGGCCGGTCGGGCAGGTCGAAGCCGAAGCGTTGGCGGTGGGCTTGGGCGAAGCGGTCACGTAACTCCGCCAGCGACCCGTAGGCCACCTCCAGGGCCGCGTCGGTGCCGGCGACCTTGATGTGGGCGCGGCGGTGCAGGGCCACGGCGTCGGGTGGGACGCCTTGGGCGCGCAGTTCCTCCGTCGCGGCCTGCCCGATCCGGTCGAACAAGCCGTCCAGCCTTGGCAGCAGGTCCGGCCCCAGCCCCTCCTCCACCGCCTGTTCCCGCAACGCCACCAGGTCGGCCAAGCCCATCCCGTAGGCCGACAGCACCCCCGCCAGCGGGTGCAGATAGACGGTGGTCATGCCCAGCGCGTCCGCCACCAGGCAGGCATGCTGGCCCCCCGCCCCGCCGAAGCAGTTCAGGGCGTAGCGGGTCACGTCATAGCCGCGCTGGACGGAGACCTGCTTGATGGCCTGGGCCATGTTCTCCACCGCGATGCGCAGGAAGCCGGCGGCCACCTCCTCCGGCGCCATGCGCTTGCCCGTGGCCGCCTCGATCTCCTGGGCCAAGCCCTCGAACCGCTCCCGCACCACGCCCGCGTCCAGGGGCTCATCCCCGCCCGGGCCGAAGACGGCGGGGAACAGGGCGGGGTGGAGCTTGCCGACTATGACGTTGCAGTCGGTCACCGCCAGCGGCCCGCCGCGGCGGTAGCAGGCGGGCCCCGGGTTGGCCCCGGCGCTTTCCGGCCCCACCCGGAACCGGGTCCCGTCGAACCGGCAGATGGACCCACCGCCGGCCGCCACCGTGTGGATGCGCAGCATGGGTACCCGCAGCCGCACCCCGGCCACCACGGTCTCGAAGCTGCGCTCATATTCCCCGGCGAAGTGGCTGACGTCGGTGGAGGTGCCGCCCATGTCGAAGCCGATGACCCGGTCGAACCCTTCGGCCCCGGCCGTGCGCACGCAGCCCACGATGCCGCCCGCGGGACCAGACAAGATGGCATCCCGGCCCTGGAAGCGCGCGGCCTCCGTCAGCCCGCCGCTGGACTGCATGAAATAGAGCGGCACCCCAGGCAGCGCCGCCGCCACCCGGTCCACATAGCGGCGCAGGATGGGGGAGAGGTAGGCGTCAGCCACGGTGGTGTCGCCGCGGCCCACATACTTCATCAGCGGGCTGACCTCATGGCTCGCGGAAACCTGGGTGAACCCCACCTCCCTGGCCAAGGCCGCCACCGCCGCCTCATGCGCCGTGTGGCGGTAGCCGTGCAGGAACACGATGGCGCAGGCCCGGTAACCCTGGGCGAAGGCCTGCTCCAGCCCGGCCTTCGCGCCATCCAGGTCGAGGGGCACCAGCACCTCCCCCCGGGCGCCCACCCGCTCCCGCACCTCAAGCACGTCCGCGTAGAGCTGTTCCGGCAGCTCGATCTTGCGGGCGAAGATCTTGGGCCGGGCCTGGTAGCCGATGCGGAGCTGGTCGCGGAAGCCCGCCGTGGTGACCAGCAGCGTCCGCTCCCCCTTCCGCTCCAGCAGGGCGTTGGTGGCGACGGTGGTGCCCATGCGGACGGCGGCGATCTGGCCGGCCGGGACCGGGTCCCCGTCCCCTAACCCCAGCAGGTCGCGGATGCCCTGCACGGCGGCGTCGGCATAGCGCTCCGGGTTTTCCGACAGCAGCTTGTGGGTGGCGAGGGTGCCGTCAGGGCGGCGGGCCACGATGTCCGTGAAGGTGCCGCCCCGGTCGATCCAGAACTGCCAGCGCCCGTCCGCCATCTGCCCGCTCCTGCTGCCGAAGGGGCGGGAGTGTGCCGGGAGACAGGCCTGAGGTAAACCCTTACGCCGCCCGCTTGCCCAAGCCTTCCCAACGGTCCAGCCAGATGCTGACGGGGACGGAGCCGGTGTCCAGCATCTCCTGCGACAGGGTCAGGCCGTTGGCGGGGGCCAGGTCGATGTCGGCCAGAACCTCCCCGCCCTCATAGCCCAGCCGGCCGTCCAGGCGACGGGCGATCTTCTGCATGCGGCGGTTGTCGGCGAGGCAGTACAGGTAGATGCGCCGGATGCCCCGGTTGCGCGCCACGGTCAGGGCGCGGCGCACCAGCTCTGTGCCCAGGCCCTGGCCCTGCCAATCCGGCTCCACGCTGACGGCCAGCTCCGCCGCCCCGCCGAAGGCCTGCTCCCGCCGCAGCTCCACCACCGCACGCACTTCTCCCTGCACCAGGGCGGCCATCAGGATGGCCTTGGACCAGTCGATGCGGTCCACATGGGCGAGGATGGCGTCGTCATTGATGGCGCCCATGAAGCGGGCGCGGCGGTCCGCCGATGGCAGGCGCAGCAGGTGGTCGGCATAGAGCCGGCCCTCGCCGGGCATGAGCTTGCGGTAGACGGGCATGACAGCGAACTCCCGGCCCGGACGGCCCGGGCCTGAATTGTGCGACAGCGAATAAACACGCTGCACTGCAACATGGCCCCATCCTTATCAATGACAAGTTAATGTCGGCCGTCTGCGCGGAAGGGCTGCCTTGCTCCTTTCGCAGATGCGAGATAGCGCCGCCCGTGTCAGCACCCTCCTTCCGCGTTGGCGAAAGCCCCTGCCGCCGGTATGGTGTCGCCGGCAGAAGCGGGGCACATGGTCGATGAGCATCTGGGGAAAGATCCTGGGCGGGGCGGCGGGTTTCGCCATCGGTGGGCCCATCGGCGGCCTGTTGGGCGCGCTGGCCGGCCACGCGGTGGATGAGCTGCGGGAGATGGACACCCCCCAGGGCATGGATGCCGAGGGCAAGCCCGACCAGACCAAGACCATTGCCTTCACCGTGGGCGTCATCGTGCTGGGCGCCAAGATGGCCAAGGCCGACGGGGTGGTGCACACGCTGGAGGTGGACGCCTTCAAGCGCGTCTTCCACGTGCCGCCGGATGAGCTGAAGAATGTCGGCCGCCTGTTCGACCTGGCGAAGCGGGACAGCGCCGGGTATGAGACCTATGCCAAGCAGCTGGCCGGCATGTTCAAGGACCGCAAGCCGGTGCTGGAGGAATTGCTCGGCGGCCTGTTCCACATCGCCACCGCCGATGGCGTGATCCATTCCGGGGAGCTGTCCTACCTGCGCTGCGTGGCGGACATCTTCGGCTTCACGCCGGAGGAGTTCGAGCAGACACGCCGCATCCATGGCGGCGACCGTTGCGGCATCGCCGACCCGCTGGGGGACCCCTATGCGGTGCTGGGGGTTGCCCCGACGGTCGGATTTGACCAAGTCAAGACCGCCTACCGCACCCTGGTGCGGGAGAACCACCCGGACCGGCTGATCGCCCAGGGCCTGCCGCAGGAATTCATCGACCTGGCCCAGGAAAAGATGGCGGCCATCAACGCCGCGTACGAAAAGATCGAGAAGGCGCACCGGGCCGCCGCCGGCGCCTGAACCATCCCGAACAAGACAGAGACATGGCCGCTTCCCCTCCCCTCGCCGGGCTTACCGGTGCCAGCGTCAGCATGGGCGCCACCACCCTGTTCCGCGACGTGACCTTCACCATCGGCCGCGGCGACAAGGTCTGCCTGGTCGGCCGCAACGGCAGCGGCAAGTCCACCCTGCTGAAATGCCTGGCCGGGGAGGTGGAGGTGGATGCGGGGGAGCGCTTCGTGCAGCCCGGCGCCCGCATCGCCCACCTGGCGCAGGAGCCGGACTTCACCGGCCACGCCACCGTGGCGGACTTCGTAGCCGCGGGGCTGCTGGAGCCGGAGCCCTATCGCGTCGAGGCGGTGCTGGAGTCCATGCAGCTTCCCCCCGACCGGGCCTGCGCCACCCTGTCGGGCGGGGAATCCCGCCGCGCCGCCCTGGCCCGCGCCCTGGTGGATGAGCCGGACGTGCTGCTGCTGGACGAGCCCACCAACCACCTGGACATCCCGACCATCGAGTATCTGGAGCGGGAGTTGCAGCAGTTCCGCGGCGCCCTGCTGGTGATCAGCCACGACCGCAAGTTCCTGTCCAACCTGTCCAAGCGCCTGTTCTGGCTGGACCGCGGCACCCTGCGGGAGACGGAGCGCGGCTTCGACCAGTTCGAGGCCTGGCGGGACGAGGTGATCGCGGCGGAGGAGGCCGCCTGGCACAAGCAGGACCAGAAGATCAAGGCGGAGCTGAAATGGATGTGGGAGGGCGGCATCAGCGGCCGCCGCACCCGCAACATGGGCCGTGTCCGCCGGCTGCAGGACATGCGGGGGGAGCGGGCCAACCGCCTGCGCGCCCGGCAGGTCAATCTGGGCGTGGCCGAGTCCGACGTGTCCGGCCGGCTGGTGATCGAGGCGCAGGACATCTCCAAAACCTTCCCCCTGGCCGACGGGGGGGAGCGGGTGATCTGCCGCGGCTTCTCCACCCGCATCCTGCGCGGGGACCGGGTGGGGCTGGTGGGGCCCAACGGGGCCGGCAAGACCACCATCCTGAAGATGCTGGTGGGGGAGCTGGCGCCGGACAGCGGCGCCGTGCGCACCGGGACGAACCTCCAGACCATCGTCTTCGACCAGCGCCGCGCCCAGCTCGACCCCAACGAGACGCTGCGCCAGGTGCTGCTGCCGGAGGGGGGCGACAATATCTGGGTGGGCGGCAAGCCCCGCCACATCGCCAGCTACCTCAAGGACTTCCTGTTCGACCCCAGCATGATGGACCAGCCCACCCGCACCCTGTCGGGCGGGGAGCGGAACCGCTTGCTGCTGGCCAAGCTGTTCGCCCAGCCCAGCAACCTGATGGTCCTGGACGAGCCCACCAACGATTTGGACATGGACACCCTCGACCTGCTGGAAGAGGTGCTGTCCGATTATGAGGGCACGCTGTTGCTGGTTAGCCATGACCGCGATTTCCTGGACCGGCTGGTGACCAGCACCATCGCCGTGGAGGGCGACGGCGACGTGACGGAGTATGCCGGCGGCTACAGCGATTACCTGACCCAGCGCCGCGCCAAGGAGGCGGAGGCTGCCCCCGCCGCCAAGCAGGCCCCCAGGCCCCAGGCGTCCCCCACCCAACCCAAGGCCAAGACCAAGCTGAGCTTCAAGGAGGCCCGCGAGCTGGAGGAACTGCCCGCCCGCATGGCCGCCCTGGAAAAGAAGATCAAGACCCTGGAAGCCAAGCTGGCCGACCCCGCCTTCTACACCAAGGACGCCAAGGGCTTCGGAAAGGCCACCGAAGACCTGCACACCGCCCAGGCCGACCTCGCCACCGCCGAGGACCGCTGGCTGGAGCTGGAGGCGCTGAAGGAGGAGTTGGGCTCGTAGGTCGGATTAGCGAAGCGTAATCCGACATCCCCACGCACGCCGGCATGGCCGTCGGATTACGCGGCTGGCTCTGCTAATCCGACCTACGGCGCTTGACCATCCACCCGCTTGTATCTACGTTGTAGAGACTCCCACAAAGGAGGCGTGCCATGCACCTGCAACTCGCCCGCTGGGGCAATAGCCTGGCCCTGCGGATACCCACCGCCTACGCCAAGGACCTGGGCATCGCCGAGGGGGCGGGCGTGGATGCGCGCGTGGAAGATGGGAAGTTGGTGATCACGCCCTTGGCGGACCCTCCCACCTATGACCTCGACGAACTTCTAGCCGGCATCACGGACGACAACATCCATGGTGAGGTCCCGACCGGCAAGGCCGTGGGGAACGAGTTCCCCTGATGTCGGCCGCAGTCGCAGAGCCCTATTGCCCTGATGACGGCGACATTGTCTGGTTGGACTTCGACCCCCAGGCCGGGCGGGAGCAGAAGGGCCACCGCCCCGCTTTGGTGCTTTCTCCCCGCGCCTACAACAAGCGCGTCGGCCTGTGCGTCGTTTGCCCGATCACATCGGAGGTCAAGGGCTATCCCCTGGAACAGCCGGTACCGGCGGGCGGCAAGACGAAGGGCGCCGTGCTGTGTGACCAGGTCAAGAGCCTGTCCTGGCTGGAGCGTGGCTGCGTGTTCGGGGAGAGGGCGCCCGACGGGCTCACCGCCCATGTGAAGCTCAAGATCAAGGCGCTGTTGCGGATTCCGTGACGGGCTGGTCGTAGGTCGCGGCTGAAGCGGAGCGGAAGCCCGACAGCATGACTCCGAAGGCCATATCTGTCGGGCCTCGCGGCGCTCGGCATCGACCGACGGGGCATGTGCGCGGGCGCATCCCAGGGTCCAGCCTTAACCATGGCCCCAACCGGTGCTCCTGCCGGTAAGCTTTGGTATCCCACCCGTTGCCCCCCTGCACCAGATGACCCCGATCGTCATTCTCCAGGCCGTCACCGTCATGGCCATCTGGGGGTTCAACTTCGTCGTCGCCAAGGTGGCGATGACGGAGCTGCCGCCCCTTTTCCTGATGGCGTTGCGCTTCTCCCTGGCGGCGGCGGTGCTGCTGCCGCTGGCCCGCCTGCCCAGGGGGAACCAGTGGCGGGCGCTGTTCCTGTATTCCGTGGTGATGGGCGGCATCCACTTCCCCCTGATCTTCAGCGGGGTTCGGATGGTGGACGCCTCCACCGCCTCCATCGCCATCCAACTCCAGGTGCCCTTCGCCTCCATCCTGGCGGCCATCTTCTTCAAGGACCAGTTGGGCTGGCGCCGAGCCCTGGGCATGGCGATCAGCTTCGCCGGCGTGGCGGTGATCGCCGGTATCCCGGACGGGCGGACCAGCACGCCCCACCTGCTTATGGTGATCGGGGCGGCCCTGGCCTTCGCCTTTTCCAATATCCAGCTGAAGTGGCTGGGCGACGTGGACTGGAAGACGCTGAACGCCTACATGGCCCTGTTCGCCGTGCCGCAACTGGCCCTGCAATCCTTTCTATTGGAGCAGGGGCAAATAGAGGCCTTGCGTGACTTGAGCTGGATGGGGGCCTTGTGCCTTCTTTATCTCGCCCTGATGGCGACCATCCTGGCCTATGCGTTCTGGTACCCGCTGGTGAAGCGGTTCGACGTGAACCAGACCATCCCCTTCCTGCTGCTGGTGCCCATCTTCGGGGTGGGCGGGGGGATCCTGGCGCTGGGCGAGCCCCTGACCTGGAAGCTGCTGGTCGGCGGGCTGCTGACGATCGGCGGCGTCGGTGTCATCATCCTTCGGCGGCCGAGGCTGACCCCCGGCCGCAGCACCACATGAGTTCGTGACGCATGCGCCTCGTCGACCTGCCCTCCCCCAACTTCGGCCCCCGCCGCGGCGGCATCCGGCCGGACATGCTGGTCCTGCACTATACCGGCATGCGCAGCGCGGAGGACGCGCTGGACCGCCTGTGCGATGAGGAAGCCCAGGTCAGCGCCCATTACGTGATCGACGAGGAAGGCACCGTCTACCGCCTGGTCCGTGAGGACAAGCGCGCCTGGCACGCCGGCCGCGGCTGCTGGCGGGGGGAGACGGACATCAACAGCCGCTCCATCGGGATCGAGCTGGTGAACCCCGGCCACGAGTTCGGCTACCGCCCCTTCCCCATCGCCCAGATGGCGTCTTTGATCCTGCTGGCGGGGGAGCTGGTGCGGGAATACGCCATCCCGCCCCTGCACGTGCTGGCCCACAGCGACGTGGCCCCCGACCGCAAGGAGGACCCGGGCGAGCTGTTCGACTGGCCCTCCCTGGCCGCCGCCGGCATCGGTGCCTGGCCGCAGCCGAACGGCCAGGACATGGCTTCGTGGAGCAATGCGGAGATCCGCGAGCTGCTGGGCCGGGTCGGCTATGGGACGGCATGGGAAAAGCCGGATGGGACGGCATGGGATGGGACCGCATGGGACGGTGCCGCCGCAAAGACCCTGCTGGCCTTCCAACGCCACTGGCGCCCCGCCCGCCTGACCGGCCAGCCCGACACGGAAACGGTGGCAAGGCTGCGGGCGCTGGTGCGGGAGTACTGCCCGGCGAACGGGACGACTGTCTCCGCATAAGGGAGCCGACGGCGACGCGGCGGTAGCCCTCTCCCTGGGGAGAGGGCGGCGCGGCAGCGCCGGTGAGGGAGATGGGCGTGGGGACCAGCCTTTGGCCTGCGCCCGGCACCCCCTCACCCCAACCCCTCTCCCGGGGGGGGTGGGCATTCACACAGTTCTGAGCGACGCCAGCTTTCAAAGCCAAATGGGGCGAGCATTTGGAGGATCGGTCTGGCGCTGCGGAGAAGTGTGTGGGGAAAACGGATTTAAACGGATCAGAACAGATTGTAACGGATAAAATAGTTATTTGGAGCAACTCATTCGCCATTAAACATTAATCGGCAATGGACAACATTATCAACGATGATTTATAATAATTTGCAATATCCGTTCAATCCGTTTTGATCCGTTGAAATCCGTTTTCCAAACACACTTGGTCCCAGGCGCCTCGTTACCCGATTTGACCGACCAAGCAGTTGATCCAGAACCATCTTGGATTTGTGTGAATCCCTAAGCCGCGGCGGGGAGAGGGGGTATGTCTCGAGGAACCCGTCCCCCTCACCCGGCCGCTGCGCGGCCACCCTCTCCCCAGGGAGAGGGGACGTGACCAACCCCCTTGCCCCAACGTCATCCGGGGTCTACAACCCCGCCACGCCAGACGGTCGGATGGCCGCTCCGTCGCAATGGGGAAACCCGCGGTGGGGAGGAAAGTCCGGGCTCCACGGAAGTACGGTGCCGGCTAACGGCCGGCGGGGGCGACCCCAGGGAAAGTGCCACAGAGAGCAGACCGCCCGTCTGCCCCGGGCTTCGGCCTGGGACGGCATGGGCAAGGGTGAAAGGGTGCGGTAAGAGCGCACCGCGGCCCCGGCGACGGGGCTGGCATGGTAAACCCCACCGGGAGCAAGACCGAATAGGGGCGGCAGCGCCGGGCAACCGGCCAAGCGCACTTCCGCGCCGCCGCCCGGGTGGGTCGCGTCGAGGCGTCCGGCAACGGGCGCCCCAGAGGAATGGCCATCCCCCGGATACCGTCCAGCACGCTGGATACGGTCCGGCGGACAGAACCCGGCTTACAGGCCGTCTGGCGTTTTTACTTCCGTCCATTGGCATTGACTTACAGATTACTACCATACCCCTAAATCGCGGAACCGGGCCGGCCTTCATCCCGGATTGGGCATGGGACGGCATGGGAAAGGGGCGGACAGGCCGCCTTCCTGTCACCCTGATACAATAGCCGCCGCAAAAAGGTGGGATGCCCACAATATGTTGTGGCCTCGGCTGTTATATCAGGGCACACAACGACTCCCCACAGGGGCGGCCCTGGCCGGTTCCCCCCTCTTTCAGGCGGCCGATAGCCCGTCCAGGGCTCAAACGGCGCATTACCGCGGGCGACAGCGGTACAAGTCCCGGCAAAGAGCCTGGGATACCTCTTCTGGTGAGTTTTAAAAGAACAAAACAAGTCCGACAAAGCATCCACTGCCGATTCTCCTTGGGAATCCTGTGGGCTCGGCAACCTTATCCGCATTCATCCCCAGAAAGCCCCCAGACCTATCCACACGCTGTGGATAATTCTTAAAGAGCCTTGACCATTATTGACTTGGTGGCGTTGACGCCCATAGCGGCCCATGTTATCCCATATCCACCCAGAACGAGGGACCGACGCCCCATTTCCGCCCGGTTGGAACGGGCGGGGCGGGACGATCGAGGAGGGGACGAACAGCGCATGGGGCGGTGCCGCGGGCACCGATCGGGTGGGGGACGATGGGCTTGTTCCTGTCCACATACGTCAACAAGGTCGACAAGAAGGGCCGCGTGTCGGTGCCGGCACCCTTCCGCTCGGCCTTGGTCGGCGGTGGCGGCGGCCCGACGGAGGTGGTGATCTTCCGTTCCCTCCAGGCCCAGGCCCTGGATGCCTGCCCCATCGAGTACCTGGAGCAGCTCTCTGCCGCCCTGGACGACCCGAACACCCCCGACGACTACCGCGACCTGATCGAGACGACGGTGTTCGGCGGCTCCGTGCGCCTGCCCATCGACCCGGAGGGACGCATCATCATCCCGGACGAGTTCCTGCAGTTCGCCGGGATTTCCGAATCCGTGTCCTTCGTCGGCCGCCGCAAGACTTTCCAGGTCTGGGACCCGGAGGCCTTCGCCGCCCATGAGAAGGCCAGCCGCGACACGGCCCGCAGCAACAACATCTCCCTCAGCACCATCCTGGCCAAGACCGGCGGCCTGGCAAAGGCGGCGCCATGACCGGGACCCTGGTGCATATCCCCGTCCTGCGGGATGAGGTGGTGGCGGCCCTGGCCCCCCGGCCCGGCGCCGTGATCGTGGACGGCACCTTCGGCGCCGGCGGCTACAGCCGCGCCCTGCTGGCGGCCGGCTGCGCCGTCTATGGCATCGACCGGGACCCAGCGGCGATCGCGCGGGCCGAGTCGCTGCTGGCGGAGTATCCGGGCAAGCTGACCATGGTCCCCGGCCGGTTCGGCGACATGGCGGACCTGCTGGCCGCCCGCGGCGTCACCGCGGTGGACGGCGTGGCGTTGGACATCGGCGTGTCCTCCCCCCAGATCGACGACCCGGAGCGGGGCTTCAGCTTCCGCTTCGACGGACCGCTGGACATGCGCATGGGGCCGGATGGGCCCAGCGCCGCCGACTTGGTCAACACGCTGCCGGAGGCGGAGCTGGCGGACACCCTGTGGCGCTACGGGGAGGAGCGGCTGTCACGCCGCATCGCCCGCGCCATCGTGGAGCGCCGCAAGACCCAGCCCTTCGCCCGGACCGGCGACCTGGCGGACCTGGTCCGCTCCGTCGTGCCCAAGTCCAAGGACGGGATCGACCCCGCCACCCGCACCTTCCAGGGCCTGCGCATCGCCGTGAACGACGAGCTGGGCGAGCTGGAGCGCGGGCTGGAGGCGGCGGAGCGGCTGCTGGCCCCCGGCGGCCGGCTGGCCGTGGTCACCTTCCACAGCCTGGAGGACCGGGTGGTGAAGGAGTTCCTGCGCGCCCGGTCCGGCAACAATCCCGCCCCGTCGCGCCACCTGCCCGGCCCGGCCGCGGCGGGCCCCGCCCCCACCTTCCGGCTCACCGACCGCTCCGGCACCAAGGCCGGCGAGGCCGAGCTGGCCGCCAACCCCCGCGCCCGGTCCGCCCGCCTACGGTCCGCCGAACGCACCAACGCCCCTGCCTGGGTCCTGGGAGAAGCCGCATGATCGGCAAGTCCACCATCGTCTGGATCGGCCTCGCCTGCATGGCCAGCGCCATCCTCTACCAGACCAGCTACGAGGTGCAGGAGCAGGAGGAGCAGCTGGCCCGCCTGAACCGCCAGATCGTGGCCGAGCAGGAAGCCATCCAGGTGCTGAAGGCGGAGTGGGCCTACCTTAACGACCCGACCCGGATCGAGCGGCTGGTGGCGGAGCACATGATCCTGCAGCCCACCAAGAGCACGCAGATCGTCGGCCTGGACGCCATCCCGCAGGTGGACCCGATGCTGGTGGCCAGCCTGCCCACCAGCCCCGTGCCCGGCCGCAAGCCCGGCAGCCGCCTGGACCGCGCCCCGTCCAAGGTGGAGGTCGCCAGCGCCGACGCGCCGCCCAAGGCCCGGCCCGGCGATACCGCCAAGGCCCCTGTCGTCATGGTCAACTACGGAGCCGCCCGATGACCGACGCGCCCCTCTCGCTCACCGGCTTCGACATCGCCGGCATGGACCGCCGCCAGGGCGGCCGGCCGGAGCCGCGGGTACGCGTCGGCAACAAGGCGGCCGCGGCGCTGGAGCAGGGGCGCGCCCGCCTGCTGGTGACGGCGGCCATGTTCGCCATGGCCTTCGGCGCCGTGGGCGTGAAGCTGGTGGACGCCACCGTGCTGGCCGGCGGGGCGGAGCCGTCCGCCCCCCACGCCGCCGCGCGCAACGCCCACAACGGCCGGGCCGACATCGTGGACCGCAACGGGGTGCTGCTGGCCACCTCGCTGACCACCCAGTCCCTCTATGCCGACCCCAAGCTGATCCTCGACCCCATGGAGGCGGCGCAGCAGCTGGCCACCGTGCTGCCGGACCTGGACCAGAAGGCGCTGGTCGCGGACCTGAAGGCGGACAAGCGCTTCGTCTGGATCCGCCGCAACCTGGGCCCCAAGCAGCAGTATGAGATCAACCGGCTGGGCATCCCGGGCATCGCCTTCCAGCGGGAGGAGCGGCGCATCTACCCGCAGGGCAACCTGGCGGCCCACGTGGTCGGCTTCACCGGCATCGACAACCAAGGCCTGATGGGCATCGAGCAGGCCTTCGACAAGAAGCTGAAGGAGATGGACGGGCCGCTCCAGCTCTCCATCGACGTGCGCATGCAGCACATCCTGCGCAAGGAGCTGACGACCACCATCGACGACTTCCGGGCCATCGGCGCGGCCGGCATGGTCATGGACGTGAAGACCGGCGAGATCCTGGCCATGGTCAGCCTGCCGGACTTCGACCCGCACAGCCCCCCCGCCCCCATCGAGGACCAGGACCTGGACCCCCGGTTCAACCGGAACACGCTCGGCGTGTACGAGATGGGCTCCACCTTCAAGATCTTCAACACGGCCATGGCGCTGGAGTCGGGCAAGGTCCGGCTGCACGACATGTACGACACCACGCGCCCGATCCGCATCGGCCGCTTCACCATCTCCGACTACCACCCGGTCAACCACTGGATGGACGTGCCGGACATCTTCCGCGAGTCGTCGAACATCGGCTCTGTCCGCATGGCGGAGCAGGTGGGCCCCGCCGGCCAGAAGGATTTCATGGCCAAGCTGGGCTTCCTGAAGCCCGTCAACCTGGAGATCCCCGAGCTGGGCTGGCCCATGGTGCCGAACCCCTGGCGCGAGGTGAACATGATGACCATCAGCTTCGGGCACGGCATGTCCGTCAGCCCGGTGCACACGGTCACCGCCGCCGCGGGCATGGTGAACGGCGGCGTGTTCCACCCAGCCACGGTGCTGAAGCGCGAGAAGGGGGAAGAGATCCCCGGCACCCGCGTCATCAGCGAGCGGACCAGCGACGTGATGCGCAAGCTGATGCGCCTGGTGGTCACCGAGGGCACCGCCAAGATGGCGGAGGTCCCGGGCTATGTGGTGGGCGGCAAGACCGGCACGGCGGAGAAGGTGAAGAACAAGGGCTACAGCCGGTCCAGCCGCATCTCCTCCTTCCTCGGCGCCTTCCCCATGCATGACCCGAAATACGTGGTCTATGTCATGGTGGACGAGCCCAAGGGCAGCAAGAAGACCTTCGGCTACGCCACCGGCGGCTGGGTGGGCGCCCCCACCGTGGGCCGCATCGTCCAGCAGATCGGCCCGCTGCTGGGTGTCCGGCCGGTGGACGCGCAATCGCCCGAGATCATCCAAGCCCTCGCCATAAACCCCGCGCAGGCTAAGCCCGTGACCACCCAGCTCGCCTCCTTCCCCACGGGCGGGCAACGATGAGGAGACTGTCGGAGCTCATGGCCTCACGGACCGAGATCGCCGTGTCGGCGCTGGCGCTGGAACGCGACCCGCCGATCACGGCCCTGACCGCCGACAGCCGCAAGGTGGTGCCCGGCACGCTGTTCGCAGCGTTGCCGGGCACCGCGCATGATGGGCGTGCCTTCATCCCGCAGGCCGTGGCCCAGGGCGCCGTCGCCATCCTGGCGCCCAAGGGCACCGCCCTGCCCCCGGGCTGCGAGCATGTGGCCCTGATCGAGGATGAGAACCCGCGCCGCCGCCTGGCCCTGCTGGCCGCGGCCTTCCATGCCGCCCAGCCCGCGAAGATCGCCGCCGTCACCGGCACCAACGGCAAGACCAGCACGGCCCAGTTCACCCGCCAGATCTGGGAAGGGCTGGGCCACAAGGCCGGCGCCATGGGCACGCTGGGGCTGGTGGCCCCAGGCTTCCCCCAGTCCGGCAGCCTGACCACCCCCGACCCCATCGACCTGCACCGCACCCTGGCAGAGGTCGCCAGGGCCGGCGTCACCCACCTGGCCATGGAGGCGTCCAGCCACGGGCTGGACCAGTTCCGGCTGGACGGGGTGCTGGTCTCGTCCGCGGGCTTCACCAACCTGACCCGGGACCATCTGGACTACCACGGCACCATGGAGGCCTATTTCAAGGCCAAGGCCATGCTGTTCGAGCGGGTGATGCCCAAGGGCGCCACCGCCACCATCAACGCCGACATCCCGGAGTTCGAGCAGCTGTCCGCCCTGTGCCGGGCCCGCAAGCAGACGGTCATCGGCTTCGGCACCAATGGCAAGGAATTGCGGGTCCTGGACCTGACCCCCCTGCCCCACGGCCAGCGGCTGGAACTCGAGGTGTTCGGCAAGGCCCGGACCATCGAGCTGCCGCTGGTGGGCCGGTTCCAGGTGTGGAACGCGCTGTGTGCCCTGGGCCTTGCCATCGGCACGGGCGAGGACCCGGAGCGGGCCGCCGACCAACTTTCGAATTCGAAAGTGGTGCGCGGCCGGCTGGAGCTGGCGGCCACCCTGCCCAACGGGGCGGCGGTCTATGTGGATTACGCCCACACGCCGGACGGTTTGGAAACCGTATTGAAATCCTTGCGGCCCCATACCTTGGGCCGGCTGTCGGTGGTCTTCGGCTGCGGCGGCGACCGCGACCGGGGCAAGCGGCCGATGATGGGGGAGATCGCGGCGCGGCTGGCCGACCGGGTGATCGTCACAGACGACAACCCCCGGACGGAGGTGCCGGCCAGCATCCGCGCCGCCGTGATGGAGGGCTGCCCGGGCGCCACGGAGGTGGACGACCGGGCCAAGGCCATCCGCCTGGCGGTGGGTGAGCTGGGGCCGGGCGACGTGCTGGTCGTCGCCGGCAAGGGGCATGAGCAGGGGCAGATCATCGGGACCGAGGTCCGCCCCTTCGACGACGCCACGGTGGCCCGCGCCGCGGTGGCGGAGATCTTGGGATAGGGCAGGAGTTGACGGCATGAAGACGGCATCCGGCACCGACATCCTGTGGACCGCGGCAGACGCGGCGGCCGCCACCAACGGCCGCCACCCGTCCGGACGAACGCCGGGGCGCTGGGTGGCGACCGGCGTGTCGATCGACAGCCGGACCGTCCAGCCGGGCGACCTGTTCGTGGCGCTCCGCGGCCCGAACTTCGACGGCACCGCCTTCGTCGCCGACGCCCTGGCAAAGGGCGCCGCGGCGGCCATCGTCCCCGCCGTCCCGCCGGGACTGCCGGCCGACGCGCCCCTGCTTCTGGTGGAGGACGGCCTCACCGCGTTGGAGGACCTTGGCCGCGTCAGCCGCCTGAACCTGCGGGGCAAGGTCATCGCCGTCACCGGCAGCGTCGGCAAGACCGGCACCAAGGAGGCGCTGAAGGCCTGCCTGGACAGCCAGGGCAAGACCTATGCGACCACCGGCAACCTGAACAACCACATGGGCGTGCCGCTGACCCTGGCCCGCATGCCCGTGGACAGCGACTATGCCATCATCGAGTTGGGCATGAACCATGCGGGGGAGATCGGGCCCCTGTCGCGCATGGTGAAGCCCGACGTGGCCATCATAACCACGGTGGAGGCCGTCCACCTGGAGTTCTTCAGCAGCGTCGAGGGGATCGCCGACGCCAAGGCGGAGATCTTCGAGGGGATGGACCCCAACGGCACCGCCATCCTGAACCGGGACAACCCCCACTTCGCCCGGCTGCTGGCCGCGGCCCGGACGCAAGGCCTGACCAAGGTCTGGAGCTTCGGCGCCCATGACCAGGCGGACGCGCGGCTGGTGGATTGCTCCCTGCACGCCACCTCCTCCGCCGTCACCGCGGACATCAGGGGGGAGCGGGTGCAGTACTGCCTGTCCCTGCCCGGCCGTCACCATGTGCTGAACAGCCTGGGCGTCCTGCTGGCGGTGAAGGCCGCGGGCGGGGACGTGGGCAGCGCCGCCCGCGGCTTGTCCCAGTTGCAGGCCATCAAGGGCCGCGGCATGCGCCGGCGGGTGCAACTGTCCAAGGGCAGCTTCACCCTGATCGATGAGAGCTACAACGCAAGCCCGGTCAGCGTGGCGGCGTCGGCCACCGTGCTGGGCAAGACCGACCCGGGCGCCGGGGGCCGACGCATCGCCGTGCTGGGCGACATGCGGGAGCTGGGCGGCCAGGGCGCCAGCCTGCACGCCGGCTTGGCCGAGCCGTTCAAGGCCGCGGGCGCCGACCTTGTGTTCTGTTGTGGACCACTGATGCGCCACCTTTTTGACCGCTTGCCCGCCGCCATGCGCGGGCGGCATACGGACGACAGCGCCAGCCTGGCCCCCCTCGTCGCGGACGCCGTCCGGGCCGGGGACGTGGTCATGGTCAAGGGCTCCGCCGGCAGCCGCATGGGTGCGGTGGTGGAGGCCCTGCTGGCGCTGGACCACGACAACCAGGCGACCCGCGCCGACGCGCCCGCCATGGCCGCTTCGGGCACCTAAGAGACGAGAATGCTGTACAACCTGCTGTATCCCTGGGCGGATGAATTCCAGCTCTTCAACCTGTTCCGGTACATCACCTTCCGGACGGGTGGGGCCATCCTGACGTCGCTGGTCATCAGCTTCGTCATCGGCCCGCATGTGATCCGCTGGCTGAAGTCCGTCCAGGGCAGCGGGCAGCCCATCCGGGAGCAGTACCTGGAGACCCACCTGAAGAAGAAGGGCACGCCCACCATGGGCGGGCTGATGATCATGATCGCCGTGATCGTCAGCACCCTGCTGTGGGTGGACCTGACCAACACCTATACCTGGATCGTCTTGCTGGTGACCGTGGGCTTCGGGCTCGTGGGCTTCGGCGACGACTTCCTGAAGCTGACCAAGCGCAACACCGCCGGCCTGTCCAGCAAGGCCAAGATGGCCGGCACCATCGTCGTGGCCGTGGCCGCGGTGGGCTGGTACATGGCGGCCACCCCCTCCCCCCTCGACACCGGGCTGGCGCTGCCCTTCTTCAAGGACATCGCCCTGAACCTGGGCTGGTTCTTCGTGCCCTTCGCCGTGGTGGTGATCATCGGGTCCAGCCATGCCGTGAACCTGACGGACGGGCTGGACGGGCTGGCCACCGTGCCGATCATGATCGCCGCCGCCTGCTTCGCCCTGATCGCCTATCTCTGCGGCAACGTCATCTTCTCCAACTACCTGGGCATCCAGCACGTGCCCGGCACGGGTGAGCTGGCGGTGTTCTGCGGCGCGCTGGTGGGGGCCGGCCTGGGCTTCCTGTGGTTCAACGCCCCACCGGCCATGGTCTTCATGGGCGACACCGGGTCCCTTTCCGTGGGCGGCGCCCTGGGCGCCATCGCCGTGATCACCAAGCATGAGATCGTGCTGGCCATCGTCGGCGGCCTGTTCGTGCTGGAGGCGCTGTCGGTGATGATCCAGGTGGCCAGCTTCAAGCTGACCGGCAAGCGCGTCTTCCGGATGGCCCCCATCCACCACCACTTCGAGAAGAAGGGCTGGTCGGAGCCGACGGTGGTCATCCGCTTCTGGATCATCGCGGTGATCCTGGCCCTGGTGGGCCTCTCCACCCTCAAGCTGCGCTGAGGGGGCGGGATGATCGACCTCTCCGCCCTGAAGGGACAGCGTTATGCGGTGATGGGCCTCGCCCGCTCCGGCCTGACGGCCGCCCGCGCCCTGGCCGCCGGCGGGGCGGAGGTGCTGGCCTGGGACGACGGCGCCGCCGGCCGTGAGGCCGCGACGAAGGCCGGCATCGCCTTGACGGACCTGCACAGCGCCGACCTGTCCGGCGTGGCCGCTTTGGTCCTGTCCCCCGGCATCCCCCACACCTTCCCCGCCCCCCACTCGGTGGCGGCACGGGCCAAGGCGGCCGGCGTTCCCATCATCGGCGACGTGGAGCTGCTGCGGCGGGCCCAACCGGACGCCACCTACCTCGGCATCACGGGCACCAACGGCAAGTCCACCACCACCGCCCTCACCGGCCACATCCTGAAGGAGGTTGGCCTGCGGGTTGAGGTGGGCGGGAACCTGGGCATCCCCGTCCTGTCCTTCGCCCCCTTGGGCAAGGGCGACGTGTACGTGCTGGAGATGTCCAGCTACCAGCTTGAGCTGACCCCCAGCCTGGGCTTCGACGCGGCGGTGCTGCTTAACATCACCCCGGACCACCTTGACCGCCATGGCGGGATGGACGGGTATGTGGCGGCCAAGCGGCTGGCGTTCCAGCCCGGCGCCCCCGCCCCTGTCGCCATCCTGGGCATCGACGACCCGCACACCGCGGCCATGGCCGACGCGCTGGAGGCGGAGGGCGGGCGTACCGTCATCCGGATCAGCGCCGAGCAGCATGTCCCGAACGGCATCTCCGCCCCCGACGGTATCCTGATGGATGGGGGTACCCGGATCATCGACCTGCGCGACTGCCCCGCCCTGCCCGGCCGGCACAATTGGCAGAACGCCTGCGCCGCCTATGCCCTGTGCCGCGCCGCCGGCGTGGGCGCGGAAGCCATCGCCGCGGCAATGCGCACCTTCCCGGGCCTCGCCCACCGGCAGCAGCTGGTGGCGACCCTGGACGGGGTGCGGTTCATCAATGACAGCAAGGCCACCAACGCCGACGCCGCGGCCAAGGCCCTGGCCTGCTACGCCCCCATCTATTGGATCCTGGGCGGCAAGCCCAAGGACACCGGGCTGGAGGGGCTGGATGGCTTCATGCCCAACGTGGCCCGCGCCTTCCTGATCGGGGAGGCGACGGAGGACTTCGCCGCGTGGCTGTCCGCCCGCGGCGTGGCGTTCGAGCGCTGCGGGACCATGGCGAACGCCGTCCCCGCCGCCCATGCCGCCGCGGCCAAGGACCCCGCGGGCAAGGCCGTGGTGCTGCTGTCCCCGGCCTGCGCCAGTTTCGACCAGTACCCGAACTTCGAGGTCCGCGGCGACGACTTCGTCCGCCAGGTCCGGGCCTTGGCCAACGACAAGAACCAGGGGGCGCCCGCATGATGTCCTTCGCCCGCACCGACCATTCCATCCTGGGCCGCTGGTGGTGGACGGTGGACCGCTGGACCCTGGCTGCCGTGGTGCTGATCGCCGTCATCGGCGTGGTGCTGATCCAGGCCGCCAGCCCCGCGGTGGCGGAGCGCATCGGCCTCAGCACCTTCCACTTCATCGAGCGGCACCTGATGGTGCTGTTGCCGTCCCTGGGCCTGGTCTTCGCCGTCAGCCTGTTGAGCCCCCGCGGGGTGCGCCGGCTGTCGGTGATCATGTTCCTGGCAGCGGCCCTCGGGGTGTTCCTGACCCTGTTCATCGGCATGGAGATCAAGGGCGCCACCCGGTGGCTGCACGTCCCCGGCCTGTCCATCCAGCCGTCTGAGTTCCTGAAGCCCGCCTTCGCCGTGGTGGCCGCCTGGCTGTTCGCCCTGCAGAAGAACCAGGAGAACTTCCCCGGCATGGCCATCTGCGTCGGGCTCTGGGCCCTTTGCGTGCTGCTGCTGATGAGCCAGCCCGACCTGGGCCAGACCTTCGTCGTCACCGCCGTCTTCGCCGGCCAGTTCTTCCTGGCGGGACTGCCCATCATCCTGGTGGCCATCCTGGTGGTGCTCGGCGTGTCCGGCCTGGTCAGCGCCTATTTCCTGTTCGACCACGTGAAGAGCCGCGTGGACCGCTTCCTGGACCCTGCCGCCGGCGACAATTACCAGGTCGCCCGGTCGCTTGAGGCTTTCGAGAACGGCGGCCTTTGGGGCACCGGCCCGGGCCAGGGGACGGTGAAGATGTCCATCCCCGACAGCCATGCGGACTTCATCTTCTCCGTGGCGGGGGAGGAGTTGGGGCTGATCTTCTGCGTCATCATCATCCTGCTGTTCGCCTTCGTCGTGCTGCGCAGCTTCATGCGCGCCCACAACGACCAGAGCCTGTTCGTCATGCTGGCCGCCGCCGGCCTGACCATGCAGTTCGGCCTGCAGGCCTTCATCAACATGGCGTCCAGCCTGCACCTGATGCCCACCAAGGGCATGACCCTGCCCTTCATCAGCTATGGCGGCTCGTCCCTGATCGCGCTGGGCATCGGCATGGGCATGCTGCTGGCCCTGACCCGCAGGCGCTTCGGCGCGGGGGAGGCCACGTGAGCCAAGGCCCCGTCATCCTGGCCGCCGGGGGCACCGGCGGGCACATGTTCCCGGCGGAAGCGCTGGCGCGGGAGCTGCTGGACCGCGGCCGGGACGTGGTGCTGGTGACCGACATCCGCGGCAAGGCCTTCGGCGATGCCCTGCCCGCCGTGCGGGTGGAGCGCATCCGCGCCGCCACCGCCGCCCCGGGCATCGTGGGCAAGGTCCGCATGGTGGTGGAGCTGGTGGCCGGCACGGCCCAGGCCCGCACCCTGTTGCGCAGCCTGAAACCGTCCCTGGTGGTGGGCTTCGGCGGCTATCCTTCCGTCCCCACCGTGTTCGCCGCCCAGCAGGCGGGCATCCCCACCGTGCTGCATGAGCAGAACGCCGTGCTGGGCCGGGCCAACAAGCTGCTGGCCGGCAAGGCCCGCCTGATCTGCACCAGCTTCCCCGAGGTGAAGGGCCTGGGTGCGGCCGACGGGCGCCGCATCGTCCGCACCGGCAACCCGGTGCGCCCGGCCATCCTGTCCTTGCGGGACTGCCCCTACCCCGCCCCCTGCCACCAGGGCCCGCTGAACCTGCTGGTCACCGGCGGCAGCCAGGGGGCCAGCGTGTTCGGGGAGGTGGTTCCCCGCGCCATCGCCATGCTGCCGGAGGCCACCCGCCTGCGCCTGAAGGTCGTGCAGCAGGCCAGGCCGGAGAACATCAACGAGGCCCGCGACGCCTATGTGAAGATGGGCGTGGACGCCACCCTGGCGCCCTTCTTCAAGGACATGCCGGATCGCTTGGCCCATTGCCACCTGATGATCGGCCGGTCCGGCGCCGGCACGGTGGCGGAGCTGTCGGTGGCGGGCCGCCCCGCCATCCTGGTGCCCTACCCCCACGCCATGGACGACCACCAGGCCGCCAACGCCAAGTCCATCGAGGCAGCCGGCGGCGCCTGGGTCATGCCCCAGAACGGCAGCTTCTCACCGGAAGCGCTGGCACGGAAGCTGGAGGCCCTGTTCGCCGACCCCCATGCGTTGACGGAGGCCGCGAAGGCCGCGGCATCCTGGGGCATCCCGGATGCCGCCCAGCGGCTGGCGGACGCGGTGCTGCGGCTGGTCGCCGCCGATGGCGGCAGTGGGAGCGGGGAGATGGCGGCATGAGCATCCATCCCGCTTTCCATCCCGCCCTGCCCCCGATCCACGAATTGGTGGGCCGCTTCCCCCTGCTGGTGGGTGACATCAGGGGTGAAGACGTGGTTTCTGCGCCCCCCGGCCCGGCGCTGCCGGACGCCGACAGCTTCGACCCCTGCCTTGACGACCTGACCGGCCCGTTGCCGGATTTCCTGGAGTGACGCCATGCGGGCCCTGCCGCTGAACATCGGGACCATCCACTTCGTCGGCATCGGCGGCATCGGCATGTCCGGCATCGCGGAGGTGCTGCACAACCTCGGCTATGCGGTCCAGGGCAGCGACGTGGCGGACAATTACAATGTCCAGCGCCTGCGCAAGCTGGGCATCAAGGTGGAGATCGGCCACCGGGCGGAGAATGTCGGCGAGGCCGCCGTCATCGTCATCTCCAGCGCCGTGAAGAAGGACAACCCGGAGGTCGTGCAGGCCCGGTCCAACCTGCTTCCCGTCGTCCGCCGGGCGGAGATGCTGGGTGAGTTGATGCGCCTGAAATGGTCCATCGCCATCGCCGGCACCCACGGCAAGACCACGACGACGAGCATGGTCGCAGCATTGCTGGACGGCGCCGGCTTCGACCCCACCATCATCAACGGCGGCATCATCAACAGCATCGGCACCAATGCCAAGCTGGGCGCCGGCGACTGGATGGTGGTGGAGGCGGACGAGAGCGACGGCACCTTCACCCGCCTGCCCGCCACCATCGGCATCGTCACCAACATCGACCCGGAGCACCTGGACCATTACGGCACCTTCGAGGAGGTGAAGAAGGCCTTCGACCGGTTCGTGGAGAACATCCCCTTCTACGGTTTCGCGGCCCTGTGCATCGACCACCCGGAGGTGCAGGCCCTGATCGGCCGCGTGGACCGCCGCATCGTCACCTACGGCTTCAGCCCCCAGGCCGACGTGCGCGCCGTGAACGTGGAGACCAACACCCGCGGCTGCTTCTACGACGTGGCGGTGTCGGAGCGGGTGATGGGGGAGGCGCGGGTGGTGCAGGGCGTGCACCTGCCCATGTACGGCCTGCACAACGTCCAGAACTCCCTGGCCGCCATCGCCGTGGCCATCAACATGGGCATCCCGGACGAGGCGATCCGCCAATCCTATGCCCGCTTCACCGGGGTCAAGCGCCGCTTCACCAAGACCGGGGAGAGCAACGGCATCGTCGTCATCGACGATTACGGCCACCACCCCGTGGAGATCCAGGCGGTGCTGAAGGCGGCCCGCATGGCCGGCACCGGCCGCACCATCGCCGTGGTGCAGCCCCACCGCTACAGCCGCCTGTCCAGCCTGTTCAACGAGTTCTGCGCCTGCTTCAACGACGCCGACGCGGTGATCGTGGCCGATGTGTATGCCGCCGGCGAGCAGCCCATAGAGGGCGCCAGCAAGGAGGCCCTGGTGGAGGGGCTGCGGTCCCGCGGCCACCGGCAGGCCGTGGCCCTCCCCTCGCCCGAGGCGCTGCCCAGCCTGGTGCGCGACATGGCCCGGCCGGGCGACATGGTGGTCTGCCTCGGCGCCGGCAACATCACCCAGTGGGCGGCCAGCCTGCCGGCGGAGCTGGACCGGCTGTTCGGCCTGGACAAGGGGGCGCCGCGGTGACCGACCTGGCCCTCTCCGGCAAGGACCTGCTGACGCGACTGCCGCCCGTGCGCGGCCGGTTGCAGGCGGGCGCGCCGTTGGGGCCGATGACCTGGTTCCGCGTCGGCGGCCCGGCGGAGGTGCTGTTCCGCCCGGCGGATGAGGAGGATCTGGCCGCCTTCCTGGCCGGCTGCCCGGCGGATGTGCCGGTGACCGTGATCGGCGTCGCCAGCAACCTGCTGGTCCGCGACGGCGGCGTGCCCGGCGTGACCATCCGCCTCGGCGGCCCCTTCGCCGAGGTGGCGGTGGAGGGGACCAGCGTGACCGCGGGGGCCGGCGCCCTGGACCTGACCGTGGCCCTGACCGCGCAGCAGCATGGGCTGGGCGGCCTGGAGTTCCTGTCCGGCATCCCCGGGACCATCGGGGGGGCCGTGCGCATGAACGCCGGCGCCTATGGCGGGGAGGTGGTGGATGTCATCACCGACGCCCGGGGCATCGACCGCCAGGGCCGCACCCACATCTATGACCGCGACGCCCTGCACCTGACCTACCGCCACTGCGGCGTGCCGGACGACGTCATCTTCACCCGCGCCACCTTCCAGGGCCGCCCGGAGGACGGGTCGGTGGTGAAGGCCCGCATCGACGCCATCCAGCAGGCCCGTGCCGACAGCCAGCCCGTGCGCGCCCGCACCGGCGGCAGCACCTTCGCCAACCCCGAGGGGCACAAGGCCTGGCAGTTGATCGACGCGGCGGGGTGCCGCGGCTTGGCCATCGGCGGGGCGCAGGTCTCGGAGAAGCACTGCAACTTCCTGCTGAACCTGGGGGACGCCACCGCCGCGGACATCGAGTCGCTGGGCGAGACGGTGCGCCGCCGGGTGCGGGAGACCAGCGGCGTGGAGTTGCGCTGGGAAATCCGCCGCATCGGCCTACCCCTTCCGGGGGAGGTAGCGCCATGACTGTGGCCGCGCCGATTCACTTGCGAGTCTTTCCGGCAACAGGTCGGGGGCCAGTGGAATCCCTGGCGCGACTCGGCCCAACAATGCCGCTTGCGGCTCCGCGACTCGTCAGTTACACCGGATTTTGTGGTAATCCTGCCGGCGCGTCACACAAAATGTTGCGCCGGAAAGAAGAAGTTCGGAATTTCCGTAAAAGGCTGTCCGACGGGCAATGTTGGGTTGTCGGGCAGGCGGGGGATGGGGCATGACGGATCAGCGCGCGAAGCACGTGGCGATCCTGCTCGGCGGCTGGTCCGCGGAGCGGGAAGTGTCGCTCGTGTCCGGGGCGAAGATTGCCGCCGCCCTGGAATCAAAGGGTTACCGGGTCACCGCCGTCGACGTGCAGCGGGACCTGGCCGGCCTGCTGGCCGCCCTGACGCCCAAGCCCGACGTGGTCTTCAACGCCCTGCACGGCAAGGGCGGGGAGGACGGGCTGATCCAGGGCGTGCTCGAATACTTGCACGTTCCGTATACGCACTCCTCGGCCCTGGCCTCCGCCCTCGCCATGGACAAGGCCATGGCCAAGCGGGTGCTTTCCACCGTCGGCATGCCGGTGGCGGACGGCGTCGTCGCCACCAAGGACCAGGTGCTGGCCGGCCATGTCCTGCCGCCGCCCTATGTGGTGAAGCCGGTGGATGAGGGCTCCAGCGTCGGCGTCCGCATCGTGCGGGAAGGGGACAACCACACGATCCTGGAGGAGGATGGCTGGGTCTATGGCGACCGCGTCCTGGTGGAGCAGTTCATCCCCGGGCGGGAGCTGACGGTCGGCGTCATGGGCGACCGCGCCCTGGCGGTGACGGAGATCGTGCCCCACGCCAACTTCTTCGACTACACCGCCAAATATTCCGACGGCGGCGCCGACCATGTCTGCCCGGCCAAGCTGCCGGAAGAGGTGACGCGGGAAGCCATGCGCCTTGCCCTGCTGGCCCACCAGACCCTGGGCTGCACCGGCGTGTCCCGCACCGACTTCCGCTGGGACGACGCCAAGCCCGGCGTCTCCGGCCTCTGCTACCTGGAGACCAACACCCAACCCGGCTTCACGCCCGTCTCCCTGTTGCCGGAGCAGGCGGCCTACCGGGGCATCTCCTATGCCGACCTGTGTGCCTGGATCGTGGAGCATGCCCGATGCCACGCGTGACCCATAGCGACGCCCTGATGCCCGACAACCCGCGCGCCCGCATCGCGGAAAGCGCGCGGCGCAACACGGTGAAGGCGGCCCAGCGCGCCAACCGCCGGCGCGCCATGCCCCGCTGGGCCCTGCCCGCCCTGCGGGTGGGCCTGCGCGCCGCCCCGGCCCTGGTGCTGGCGGCCCTGGGTATCTGGGGCTGGACCAGCGGGCGCCTGCCCGCGGCCTGGGACGCCACGTCGGAGGCCTTCCTGGCCCACTCCGCCCAGGCCGGGCTGGCGGTGCAGGAGGTGCTGGTCACCGGCCGCAAGGAGTCCGACAAGGCCGCCGTGCTGGCCGCCCTGGGCGTGCAGCGCGGCACTCCCATCCTGTCCTTCGACCCCCAGTCGGCCCGCGAGGCGCTGGAATCCATCCCCTGGGTGGCCGCGGCGACGGTGGAGCGGCGGCTGCCCGACACAATCTTCGTCAAGATCGTGGAGCGCACCCCCATGGCCATCTGGCAGCACGACCAGACGCTGCGCCTGGTGGACGCCGACGGCGTGGTGCTGAGCGAGAAGGACCTGGCCCGCTGGGGCGACCTGCCCATGCTGGTGGGCGCCGAGGCGCCGAAGCGCGGCCGGGAGCTACTGCAACTCCTCCAGTCGGAGCCCAGCATCGGCCAGCGGGTCCAGGCCGCCGTGCTGGTGGGCGGCCGGCGCTGGGACCTGCGGCTGGACAACGGCATCGACGTGCGCCTGCCGGAGCACGGGCTGGGCGACGCGCTGCGCCAGCTCGCCACCGTGCAGCAGACCAACAAGCTGCTGGAGCGGGACGTGGTGGCCATCGACCTGCGGGTGCCGGACCGGCTGTCGGTCCAGACCTCGGCGGCGGCGGCGGAGGCAAGGCGCAAGCCGGCCGACGCCAAGAAGCAGATCTGAGCGGAAGGGGGCGGGCAGATGGCATTCCCAGGGGCGTTGAACGTCCGGTCGAAGCCGAAGCGGGTGCCGCGGGGCGGCACCATCGCGGCTTTGGACGTCGGCTCCACGAAGGTCGTCTGCTTCATCGCCCGCGTGGAGGATGCGGGCGCCATCCGCGTCATCGGCATCGGCCACCAGATCAGCCGCGGCGTCCGCTCCGGTGGCATCGTGGACATGGAAGCGGCGGAGACCGCCATCGGCACCGCCGTCCACGCGGCGGAGACCATGGCGGGTGAGCAGATCCGGGAGGTGCTGGTCAGCCTGTCCGGCGGCCAGCCGGAGAGCCAGACCCTGACCGTGGAGACCCCGGTCTTCGGGCCGGAGATCAGCGACACCGACGTGCGCAAGGCCCTGGCCCATGCCCGCCACCTGGATGTCAGCGCCGACGCGGAGCTGATCCATTCCATCCCCGTGGGCTACACGGTGGACGGGTCCAAGGGCATCCGCGACCCCCGCGGCATGGTGGGGGAGAAGCTGGGCGTGCGGCTGCACGTGGTCACCGCCGCCGCGGGGCCGGTGCGCAACCTCAGCTCCTGCGTCGGGCGCTGCCACCTGGGCGTGGAGGGCTTCGTCATGAGCCCCTATGCCGCCGGGCTGTCCTGCCTGGTGGAGGACGAGATGGACCTGGGCGTCACCGTGATCGACATGGGCGGCGGCACCACCAGCATGTCCGTGTTCTTCGACGGCAAGATGGTCTGGTGCGACAGCATCCCCCTGGGCGGCGCCCACGTCACCAACGACATCGCCCGCGGCCTGACCACCCCGCTGGCCCATGCCGAGCGGCTGAAGACCCTGTACGGCTCCGCCATGCCCGCGGTCAGCGACGAGCGGGAGATCATCGACGTCCCCCAGGTGGGGGAGGAGGAGCGCGGCCAGGCCAACCACGTGCCGAAGTCGCTGCTGGTCGGCATCATCCAGCCCCGGCTGGAGGAGATCTTCGAGCTGGTCCGCGGCCGGCTGGAGGCGTCCGGCTTCGCCAAGGTGGCCGGCCGCCGCGTCGTGCTGACCGGCGGCGCCAGCCAGTTGCCCGGCATGCGCGACCTGGCGCAGCAGGTGCTGGACAAGCAGGTGCGCATGGGCCGCCCCCTTCGCATCGGCGGGCTGGCGGAGAATGTCAGCGGCCCGGCCTTCGCGGCGGCCGCCGGCCTGCTGGCCTATGCCATGCAGCAGCACCAGGACCTGCCCGCCCTCGCCCCGCTGATGCCCCCGTCCACCGGGCTGTGGGGCAAGCTGAACGGCTGGATCAAGGAGTACCTGTGATGGTGCCCAGGGTCCCCCCTCCCCCGCCGCGTCGGCGCGCCTTAACGGTTCGGCCCGCGCACCCGACACCAGACCCCCGGCTAGGCCGACACCGACCCTAGCCCCCGCCCACCGCCCCATAAACGCGAGACACCGCCGGCGCCCCACCCGCCGGCACTCCTGAGCCAGAGGAGCCCCGAGATGAGCATCAAGGTCAGCATCCCCACCGTCGAGGTCCAGACCAAGCCCCGCATCACCGTCTTCGGTGTGGGTGGCGCCGGCGGCAACGCCGTCAACAACATGATCCGCTCCAACCTGGAGGGGGTCGAGTTCGTGGTCGCCAACACGGACGCGCAGGCCTTGCAGGGCAACCTCGCCCAGAAGCGCATCCAGCTCGGCTCCACCATCACCCGGGGCCTGGGCGCCGGTAGCCGCCCCGACGTGGGCCGCGCCGCGGCGGAGGAGCAGCTGGAGGAGATCCTCGGCCACCTCTCCGGCACCAACATGTGCTTCATCACCGCCGGCATGGGCGGCGGCACCGGCACGGGTGCCGCCCCGGTCATCGCCCGCGCGGCCCGTGAGCAGGGCATCCTGACCGTCGGCGTGGTGACCAAGCCCTTCAACTTCGAGGGCGCGCACCGCATGCGCACCGCGGAGTCGGGCATCGGCGAGCTGACCCAGTATGTCGACACGCTGATCATCATCCCGAACCAGAACCTGTTCCGCATCGCCAACGAGCGCACGACCTTCGCCGACGCCTTCAAGATGGCGGACGACGTGCTGCATGCCGGCGTGCGCGGCGTCACCGACCTGATGGTGATGCCCGGCCTGATCAACCTGGACTTCGCCGACATCCGCACCGTGATGACGGAGATGGGCAAGGCCATGATGGGCACCGGTGAGGCGACGGGTGAGCGCCGCGCCATCGACGCCGCCGAGGCCGCCATCAGCAACCCGCTGCTGGACGACATCAGCATGAAGGGCGCCCGCGGCGTGCTGATCAACATCACCGGCGGCTACGACATGACCCTGTTCGAGGTGGACGAGGCCGCCAACCGCATCCGCGACGAGGTGGACCCCGAGGCCAACATCATCTTCGGCTCCACCTTCGACGAGCACATGGAAGGCAAGATGCGGGTGTCCGTGGTGGCCACCGGCATCGACACCATCGCCGCCCAGCAGCCCCGCCCCGCGGCCCAGCCGACGCTCCAGGTGGTCAGCAGCCAGCCGGCCGGCGCCCGTCCGGCAATGCGCCCCGTGCCCGCCGCCCCCGCGCCGGCCCGCCCGGCCATGCAGCCG
>MOEB01000110.1 GCA_001939945.1 Aerophototrophica crusticola
GCCGGCGCGGGCGCGGGGCCGGCTTGCCCGGGGCCCGGCCCCCGCCGACGGGCCCGCCGTCCTCCTCGGCCTGTTCCGGGGGGAGCTGCTGCGCGACACCTCCATGCGCCCGGTGCTCTGCGTCGGCCCCACCGACTCCGGCAAGACCTCCGGCATCGCCTACCCGACCTTGGCCCTCGGCTGGGGCCACTCCGCCCTGGTCTGGGACTACAAGGGCACCATGTGGCGCGAGGTCGCCCCCCTGCGCGACCGCCTCGGGCCGGTGCTGGTGCTCGACCTCACCCGCCCGGGCGGGCCCCGCTACAACCCGCTCATGGCGGTCCGCCCGGGCGACCACCTGGTGCCCGACGCCCAGCACGTGGCGGCCATCCTGTGCGAGGCGGAGCGCCCCACCTTCTGGGACCGCGCCGCCCAGTCCTACATGGTGGGCGCCATCGTGCACGTGCTCACCGCCGGGCCGGACAGCGAGCGGTGCCTGGCCGGGGTGCGCCGCCTCATCACCTCCGGCGACGCCGGCGCCAGGAGGATGATGGCGCCCGGCTCGCACCCCACGGCGCGGCGCGCCGCCCAGGAGCTCTGGTCGGCCCAGGCGCCCGCCGGCGAGGGCGGCGACGGCGCGCCCGCGGCCCGGGACGGGTCCCGCGGCGGGGGCGGGGAGGAGGGCAAGGGGCTGAACATGCGCCAGGGGGTCTACACCACGGCCTCGGTGCTGCTGGCGGACTTCGAGAGCGGCGTCCTGGCCGGGCAGACGGCGGCGAGCGACTTCCGGGTCTCCGACCTGGTGTGCGGCGACCGGCCGGTGACGCTGTGCCTGGTGTCGCGCCCGGCGGAGGCGCGGCGCTACCGGCGGGTCTACAAGCTCGTGGTCACCCAGGCCGTCGACCTGCTGACCGCGGCGCGCGACGAGGCCGACGACGGGCGCCCGAAGCGCTGGCGGCTGCTGCTGGCGCTGGACGAGTTCCTGCAGTTCGGCATGCCCGAGGTGTCCGAGTGGGTGCGCTACGTGCGCGAGTACGGCATCCGGCCGCTGCTGCTGGCGCAGTCGCTGGGCGACGTGGAGGCCATGTACGGGGAGGGCCTGGTGAACAACTGCCGGCTGGTGGCGCTGCGGCCCGGGGCGCCGCCGGACGCGGAGCGGCTGAGCCGGATGGTGGGCGTGGCGCAGGAGGAGGTGCCGACGCTGTCGGTGAGCCGGCGGCGGTGGTGGGAGCCGGCGACGCGGACCACGGGGACGCGGGTCGACCGGCGGGAGGTGCTGCCGCCGCACGCGGTGATGGCGATGGGCGGCAACGAGGCCCTGGTGTTCGGCTATGGCAAGCCGATCCGGGCGGAGCGGATCCCCTATTACGAGGTGGAGCCATGGAAGACGATGCACGCTGGCGCCCTGGCCAGGGCGGGGACGTTGCCAGCCTGGAAGCCGAACCCGGAGGCGAATCCCTGGATTGGGCAGGCGTGGCGAGAGCCCAGGCGAGGCGACCCGAACGGCGTGGGAGAGGCCGCCCCACCAAGGCCGAAAAGGCGCGTGAGGCAACTAGGCACCTGACCTTGGAGAAATTGACCGTCAGGCTCCCAGAATTCCTGGTCGACCAGATCGAGGCGGTCAGGATCAGCCAGGATTTCCCAACGTTCGTCCTGGCCTTGCAGCACGTGGTCGAGGCTGGGCTGGAGGCCCTCGCGGGCGAGCGGTCATGTTTCGCGAGGATCGAGACCAAGCTCAATGAGATCGGAGACATGGCACTCTCGTCCCTCGCCATCCAGAACCTTGCCCATGAGGTCAGCCTCGAGGAACTGGACGATGCTAAGAGGGATATATTCCAGGCTTGGCTGGAAAAGCAGGCGCGGAGGACGCGGCGACACAGGTGACGCGGACCTGCGCGGTTAGCCCGGAACAAGCCACGAGAGGTGGGCGGATGTATGGGAATACCCTTCGAGAGCCCATTCATGATGCGACCATGGTCACGGCCAAATCGCCGTCCCCTACGGGCGCGGTGCTGTCATCGCTGCGGCGGGTGATGGACGGGCTGCTGGGCGGGCTCATGGACGACCCGGAGGTCACCGACATCCTGTGCAACCCGCCCCGCCTCGGCGAGGACCGCTGCGCCATCTGGGTGCGCCGCGGCGGCGACGTGCTCCCGCACGGCCGGGCCGACCCGGACCAGGTCATGCTGTTCCTGGGCTACGTCGCCGGCCTCGCCGGCAAGGAGCTCCGACCCGGCCGCCCCAGCCTCGACGTCACGCTCCCGGTCACCGGCGAGCGGGTCCACGCCGACGTGCCCCCGGTCACCCTCGGGCCCGGCTTCGCCATCCGCAAGCCCTACCGCGGCCGCGTCACCCTCGACGACTACATCGCCCAGGGCGCCGCCAGCCAGGCCCAGGTGCGGGCGCTGCGCGCCGCGCTCGCCGACGGCCACCGCGGCGTGGTGATCTGCGGGCCCACCGGCTGCGGCAAGACCACCCTGCTGCGCGCCTGCCTGGAGGAGCCCGCGCTCATGCGCGGCCGCCCGGTGCTGCTGCAGGACACCTACGAGTTCGCCTGCCCCTGCCCGAACGCCTACGAGATGGTGGCCGACCCGGCCGCCGGCATCACCCTGGAGCGGCTGGTCGGCGACGCCCTGCGGCTGGCGCCCACCCACGTGGTGCTGGGCGAGGTGCGGCGCGGGGAGGCGCAGCAGATGGTGGTGGCCTGGAACACCGGCCACGGCGGCCTGTGCACGGTGCACGCCCACGGCGCCCACGACGCGCTGGACCGCATCGCCCAGATGGTCGGCCTCGCCGTGCCGCGCATGGACGCGCTGCAGATGCGCTGGGTCGCCAAGGCCGTGGGCGTGGTGGTGTCCCTGGCGCACCGCGGCGGACGCCGGCAGGTCACCGACATCCTGGAGGTGGAAGGCCACGCCCCCAAGGGCGGCTTCCGGCTCCGCCCCCTGAACTGAGCAAGGAGGCCCATGCCCACACGAGAGGGAACCCGCGCGACGACCCGACCCTGACCCCACCGACGGAGGAACCCATGACCCACGCGCCCACCCCGGGCCGCGGGCGGCGCGAGCCGCTCGCGGCGCTGCTGGGGCTTTGCCTGGCCCACCTCGCCCCGGCCGCCCACGCCCAGGTGCTCGACGCCCTCGCCGCCGAGGTCACCGGCTGGCAGGCGGTGTTCGACGCCAGCTTCGTGCCCGTCGCCATCGCCGCCGGCCTGCTGCTGGCGCTCGTCGTCTTCTGCTTCTCCCGCTTCGCCGGGGCGGCGGTGGCCTTCTTCGTCATCGTCGGCGCCTTCATGTACGGCGCCCGCGACGTCATCCAGGGCTTCGCGGCCTAGCGCCATGGAGAGGCCGCCGCTCCCCGAGGGCTGGGCCCGCCCCATCCGCCGCTCCTCCTACCGGGGCCAGGCGGTGCTGGGCGTCCCCGCCGAGCCCATGGCCGCGCTGCTCTACGTGGCGGCGAACCTCGGCCTCGTGCTCGGCGCCTGGCCCCACGCCGCGGCGGCCCTCCTCCTGGGCGGCTGGCTCGCCCGCCGCCTCACCGCCAGGGACCCGTTCTGGGTCGAGGTCACCCGCCAGAGGGCGGCCGCCTCCCTGCTCCGGGCCCTGTCAACCCGCGGCCGCTCCTGGCGGCTCGCCAGGCACTGGGGGGCGCGGTGAACGGCTTCGCCAGCTACGACGACGGGCTCGACGCCCTCTCCCGCCACCTGCCCTACGACCTGCTGGTCGAGGACGGCGTGCTGCTGCTCGACGAGGACGACGCCCTGCTCTCCGCCATCGAGTACCGCGGCCGCGACCAGGCCTGCATGGACCCCGCCGAGGTCCAGGACGCCTCCGCCGCCCTGGCCAACGCCGTCTACCATTTCGGCGGTGGCTTCACCCTGCACTTCGAGGTGCAGAAGCGCCTCGCCGGCGGCTACCCCGGCACCGCCCCCGGCGCCCCGGCCGTGTCCGCGCTCGTCGACGCCGAGCGCCGCGACCGCATGGCGGCGGAGCCGCAGTACCGGCACCGCTTCCTCGTCGCCGTGCGCTACGCCCCGCCGCCCGCCGCCGAGCGCCGGGTGTTCCGCTTCTTCACCCGCAACCCGCCCCGCCGCGCCCGGCCCGACTTCTACCGCGACGAGGTGGAGCCCTTCATGCGCGCCGTGCGCCTGTTCGCCGGCCTGCTGGCCGGCGCGGCGGGCGAGGCCCGGGTGCTGGGCAGCGACGAGCTGGTCACCTACCTGCACTCCTGCGTCTCGCCGGTGCCCCAGGAGGTGCGCGCGCCCGTCCTGCCCGGCTTCCCGGTCCGGGCCGCGCTGGCGGACACCGGCTTCACCGCCGGCAGCTTCCCGCGCCAGGGCAACGGCCCCGGCGCCCCGGGCTGGCACCTGCGGGTGGTGGGCGTGCTGGGCTACCCCGCCCTCAGCCACCCCGGCTTCCTGAACGCCCTGCTGGGCCTGGAATGCGAGTACCGCCTCGCCATCCGCTTCGAGTGCATGGACCCGCTGGAGGCGCGGCGGGTGTTCGCCTCGCTGTGGCGCCGGCACGACGACAGCACCTACGACGTGCGCTCCATGCTGCTGCAGCTGGTCACCGGCACCCCGCAGCTGCGCCAGGACGCGGTGCGGGTGGCCGAGGCGCTGGAGGCCGAGCAGGCCCGGGTGGAGGCCGACGCCGCCGGCACCTCCAGCGGCTGGCTCACGCCCACGGCCGTGGTCTGGGGCCGCACGGTGGCGGAGGCGGAGCACGCCCGCGACCTGGTGCTGCGGCTGTTCCGCGCGCACGGCTTCGCCTGCGCCGAGGAGGGCTGGAACAGCGACCTGGCCTGGCTGGGCAGCCTGCCCGGCCACGTGCGGCCCAACGCGCGCAAGGTGCCGCTGCCCCAGGCCACGCTCGCCGACCTCGTGGTGCTGTCGTCCGAGTGCCCCGGGCAGGCCTGGAACCCGCACCTGGGCTGCGGCCCGCTGGCGCTGCTCGGGGCGCCGGGCGGGGTGCCCTACGGCCTCTCCCTGCACCAGGGCCCGGACGGCTGCGCCCTGTTCGTGGGCCCGCCGCGCTCGGGCAAGAGCACGGGCCTGGCCTTCCTGGGCCACCAGTTCCTCGCCCGGGTGCCGGGCGGCCGGGTGGTGTGGCTGGACGTGGACGCGCGGGAGAGCACCAGCATGGTGGCCACCTGGGCGGCGGGCGGGCAGTTCGTGTCCTTCCTGGGCGGGGGCGTGTCGATGCAGCCGCTGGCCCGGGTCGACGAGCCCGACGAGCTGGCCTGGTGCCACGCCTGGGTGATGGACCTGCTGCGCGCCCAGGGGGTGATGGAGAAGTCGGCCCAGTCCGCGGCCGACATGGGCGGGCTGGTCACGGAGGCGCTGCGGCTGCTGGCGGCCTCGCCGCGCCACGAGCGCACCGTGTCGCACCTCTCGGCGCTGGTGCAGTCGGCCGAGCTCCGGCAGGCGCTGGCGCCGTGGTGCCGCGGGCAGCCCTACGGCGACATGGTGGACGCCGACCGCGACAGCCTCTCGGACAGCGCGTGGACCACGGTGGACCTGGGCAACCTGCTGGAGCGCGGGCCGCTGGCGGTGCCGGTGTTCCGGGCGCTGTTCCGGGGCTTCTACCGGCGCTTCGCGGACGGGCGGCCCACCCTGTTCGTGGTGGACGAGGCGTTCCGGGCGCTGCGGGAGCGGCCCGGCGACCTGGAGGACATGCGCCGGCGGGGGCCGAAGAAGAACGTGTCGCTGGTGCTGGCCACGCACCTGCTGGAGGACGTGGACGGCTCGCCGGTGGCGGCGATGCTGCGCACGATCCACACGCTGGTGTTGCTGCGCGACGGCAACGCGACCCGGCGGGACGCGTACCGGCAGTGGGGCGTGAACTGGTCGATGGCGCGGCTGGTGGAGGAGGCGGCGCCGCGGCGGGACTGGCTGGTGGTGGCGCCGGGCGGGAGCCGGCTGGCGGCGCTGGAGCTGGACCCGGTGGCGCTGGCGGTGTGCGGCTGCGGCGGGGCCGC
>MOEB01000111.1 GCA_001939945.1 Aerophototrophica crusticola
GGCGGTGCGACGGCCCCCGGCCGCGCTGCGCGCCGCGACGGTGCACCACCGCGGCGGGGACGCGCTCGTCGACGGCGGCGCCCGGCAGGCCTACGGGTCGTCGGCCGCGGGCGAGGTGCGAGAATGGTTCCTGCCGTGGCTGGAGGCCCAGGTCGCCCGCCTCTCGGTGCCCGCGCGCCTGGGGATGCCGCCCTTCGCCACCGGGCGCCGGGAGCTCCACCTCACCGTGCACCTGCCAGGGGGGCATTTCCAGCCGCATGTCGACGCCGGCCCCCGGAGCCCGACCCGGCACCTCACCTTCGTGTACTACTTCCACCGGCAGCCCCGCCGCTTCACGGGCGGCGAGCTCCTCTTGTACGACGGGAACGACGGGATGCCCCCACCCCATGCCGCGGCCCTCACCCGCCTGGAGCCGGCGCACAACAGCCTTGTGCTCTTCCCCTCGGACTGCCTGCACGCCGTGGCCCCGGTGTCGGGGGACGGCGCGGACCCGCTGGACGGCCGCTGGACGGTGAACGGCTGGTTCCACCTCGCCGGGCAGGGGGAGGGCGGGCCATGAGCGCCCCCGCGCACCGGCACCTGTTCGGCTGGCGGCTCCGCAGCGAGGTCCCCCTGCCCGAGCTGCTGCCCTGGGACGGCGACGCCCGGGAACCCGACGTCGAGGTCAGCCTGGGCAGCGCACCTGGCCTCGGCGCGGGCGCGACGGCGTTCGGCCCCGCCTTCCAGATCGCCGGCGACCGGGTGAGGCTCAGCGTGCCGGGCGTGGCGACCTACCTCGTGGAAGGCGGGGGGCGTGTCGTGGTCGACCCGCAGGTCGACCCGGGCGCCCCCGACATCCGGGTCTTCCTGCTGGGGAGCGTGCTCTCGGTGCTCTGCTACAAGCGGGGGCTGCTGCCCCTGCACGCGAGCGCCGTGGAGGTGGGCGGGCGCGCCCTCCTCCTCGCCGGCGAGTCGGGGCTGGGTAAGTCCACGCTCGCCGCGGCCCTGGTGGCCCGTGGCCACCGCCTGCTGTCCGACGACGTGTGCGCCCTGGACCCCGCCGCGCCCGGGGGCCCCCTCCTGTGGCCCTCGTTCCCACGCCTCAAGCTCTGGGAGGACGCCGCGCGGCAACTCTCCGTTGGGACCGGCGGCCTGGAGCGCAGCCGGGTGCAGCTGCACAAGTACCACCTCCCCGTCGGGCCGGGACGCTTCCGCGCGGAGCCGTTGCCCCCCGCCCACGTGGTCCTGCTGCGCCGGGTGGCCCTGCCGCGTGACGCGGGCCCCCGGCCCCTCGGCCCGCTGGACGGTTGCGTGCGGTATGACATGGTCCACCGGTGGAGGCTGGGGCTCGCCCTGGGCTGCCGTGCGCTCCTGTTCGCCGGGATGACGCGCCTGCTCCGGGCCGCGGGCGCCACGGACATGGCGCGCGTCGACGACCTCGACGGGCTGCCCCGGCTGGCCGGGCAGGTCCTCCGCCTGGCGGGGGCCGGGGACGCATGACCGGCATCTATTGGCTGGCCTCCTATCCCAAGTCCGGCAACACCTGGCTGCGGCTGATGGTGCAGGCGTGCTTGGCGGGCAGCGACGACGTCGACATCAACGCCCTGTCCTTCGGGCTCCAGCACGCCCACCACCGGCCGCTCTTCGACGAGTCCGTCGGCGTCCCCGCGGCCGACCTGGATACCGGGCAGATCCTGGCGTGGCGGCCCTTCGTGGTGCGTGCCCTCGCGGAAAGGCTCGGGCGGCCCCTGCACGTGAAGACGCACGACATGCGGCTGCGGCTGCCGGGCGGCGAGTGGCTGCTGCCGCCGGACGCCACCGCCGGGGCCGTCTACCTGGTGCGGGACCCGCGCGACGTGGCGCCGTCGCTTGCCCGCCACATGGGCGTGGGCGTCGACGAGGCCATAGACCTGATGGGCCGGCACGACGCCTGCCTGTCGCGGTCAGTCCGGCGCCTCACCACGCTGCTGCCGGAATATTGGGGGAGCTGGAGCCGCAACGTCGAGAGCTGGCTCGCGCCCACCCCGTTCCCGGCGCGCGTCGTGCGCTACGAGGACCTTAGGGCGGACCCCGAGGGTGGCCTCGCCGGCATCCTCGGGGCCCTCGGCCTGGCCTTCCCGCGGCACGCCGTCCGGCGGGCCGTCGCGGCGACCGGGCTGGAGCGCCTGAAGGCGCAAGAGGCCGTGGAGGGGTTCGCGGAACGCCCGCGCGGGGGGCCCTTCTTCGGCGACGGGCGGGTCGGCGGGTGGGCGGGGAGCCTCACGGCGCGCCAGGCGGCCCGCGTCGAGGCCGAGCACGGAAACGCCATGCGGAGGCTCGGCTACCTGGCGTGAACGGCCCGGCTCAGCCGTTGCCCCCCCCGAGCCACGCCAGGAAGCGCCCGGTCTGCACCGCGCGGGGCAGCAGGCATTCATACTCGAACCGTCGCGCCTCGGCCGCCTGCGCGTCGGCGGGCCAGGCTTCCAGCAAGGCCCGGAGGCGGGGCAGGTCCAGCACCTCCCTGGCCAGGGGATGCCCGTCCAGGCGGTCCAGCTCGGCGGCGAACGCGTCGCGCTGGGCGGCGATCCGGGTGAACCACTCCGGGTTCTGCTGGCCCACCGGCACGGTTTCCACGACGCTGGCCGGGAGCAGGTCGGCCAGCACGCGGCGCGCGAGGCTGCGCGACCGCCCGCCGGCCAGGAACTGTTCCCGCGGGATGGCGAGGCAGAAGTCGACCAGGTCCATGTCCGACAGCGGGTCGCGCTCCTCGATCCCGTAGAGGGCCCGGACGGTGGCCTGGTTCTCCAGCGTCCGGGTGCGCCTCGCGTGCAGGAAGTGGGCCTGCAGCTCGCGGCTCCCGGCGCGGTGGGCGAACATGCCGTCCGCGCCCGCGGCCCACAGCTTCCCCTCGACGCCGAGGGCCGCCGCGAGGTCCGGCCGGAGCGCCCCCGCCCGGGCCCATGGCGCCCGGCCGCCGTGCCGCCAGCGCCAGAGCCCGTCCCGGGCGCGCGGTGGCAACGCGGGGCGGAGGACCTCGGAGCGGAACAGCCGCCACGGCCGCGTGCCCAGGTGGGCCGCCAGCGGGCGCAGGAGACGCAGCAGCGTCGCGAGCCTCCCCGCCCGGGCGAGGTCGCCGAGCCCCCTCAGGCCGTCGAAGCTGAGGGTGAGGTTGCCCATGGCGCCGCCCAACAGCATGGCGCGGCCATCGCGCGCCGCCGCCCGGTACATCGGGTCGAACCAGCCAAGGTGGTTCGCCATGGGGTGGGACCGGCCCCCGGCAAGGAAGAGCCGCGTGGGGTCGAGCTCGACCGCGGAAGGCTCGCCGGAATGGCAGAAGGTGGGCTCGATGTTGGGGTGCAGCGCGGCGACCGCCCGCACCGCCGCGGTCTCGTCCGCGTAGCGGCCGCGGCTTTCCGGGAGGGCCGCGCCGGGCGGCGGGACGGCGGTATAGGTCGGGAGGCGGGAGCCGCCGAGGTGGCGCGCCGCGGTCGCCGCCACGGCCGAGCTGTCCAGCCCCCCCGTCAGCATGGCGGCCGGCCCGCCCGCCGCCCGCAGGCGGGCGCGCACCGCACGGTCCAGGAGCTCGCGGGCCGCCTCGGCATAGTCGCCGTCCCGGGCCAGCCTGAGCCGGCGGGCCGGGTCCGGGCGCCAATAGGCCTGCTCCCGGGCGCCGCGGCCGGTCGCCAGGACGAGGGTGCCCTGGGGCACCAGCCTCACGCCCTTAAACAGGGTGTCGGCGGGGTCGAGCACCTGGGACAGGAGGTGCACGGCGAGCTGCAGGGTGTCAGGCTCCCGCGGGACCCCCGGGAACCGGTGCAGCCCGGCCAGGGTGTTGGCGAACCAGAGCCCCCCGGCCCCGCCGTGCCAATACAGCACGCGGGTTGCCATGGGGGCCACGGCCAGCAGCAGCTCCCGCCGGGCCGGGTCCCAGCGGGCGAGGGCGTAGTCCCCCTTGAGCCGCGCGAGCGCCCCCGGGCCGTGGCGGTCGAGCCAGGCGGCGGCGAGTGCCGAGTCCGGGGCCCCGGCGTCGGAACCCAGGTCGCGGGCCACGCGCTCGCGCTCGAAGAGCAGGCCGTCCAGCACCAGGACGCACCCCTTGGGGCCGGCGGTCGGCTGGCGCTCCCGCCGGTCCTCCTCCGTGACGACGCGCTGGGCCACCGCCAGCGCCGCGGACGGGTCCCGCCACACCCTGGGCCGGCCGAGGCCCGGGCCGGCGAAGCCCAGGCCGGCCCGGCCGAGGTCGCCCACGGCCGTCCCGTCCGCGTCAAAGGCGACGCAGCCATGGAACTCCGTCATCCCCCGAGGTCGCCAGCCCAAGCACGCCGCGGTAGCAAGCTCACTAGCTCACCATGCGCGTCGTCGCGCCGTTGCCGTCATTGCCAGGTTCGGCGCCGACGGCGGTCAACTCTGCAACGCCCGCGCGGGTGACGGTGGAGAGCGGGGCGACCCAGCGGGGGGCGGCGGCATCGGGCTGCGTCTCGCCGGCGGGGGCGGTGTCGGTCGTCATGTCTCTGTCTCCGAGTACAGGCTAATACTTATAGAGTAAATCTTCCGGATGGCAAGTTGCGTGTCCCAGCCAACGCCCAAAACGCGCCGCCGGCACCCGCGTGCGCCGGGCAACGCCAAGACGAAGGCATCCCCAGGCGGGCCCCGCATGGTCTTCCTTGCGCCATCGCGGGCCCGCGGCTCGCGCGCCGGACACCCTGGCGGCTTGGGGGCAGCCTGGCACGGCACCCGTTAATGCTTCCGTAGCGCCTGGCCTGGCCGGCGGGAGGGGGCCCGGGAAGGACAAGCGGCCAAGGCGCGCCCGGGCGGCAACGCCGCCCCCGGCGTCATGTTCAGCGGATCTTGACGGGTTTATGCCATCCCCACCCCGAAGGCAGATGGCAGGTGGCGGGTGATGGCGAAGGAGTGGGGCACGGGGAGCGGCGCCCGGGACGAAGACCCGGTGGTCCAGCTGGTGCTGGTCGGGCTGGCGCCCGGGACGGCCAGGGCCTTGGCGGCTGCGGCGGCCCGCCCGGGATCGGCCGTGGACATGGTCGCCGACGTCCCGGCCGCGGCCGGGGTCATGCCCAGGGGCAAGGCCCGGGTGGTGCTCCTGGCCGACCGCCTGGCCAGCCGCGACGCCGTCGGCAGGCTCCGGGGCACGGCGCGGCAGGTGCCGGTCATCGCCGTGGGCGAGGCCAGCCCCTTGGCCGTCATGCAGGCCCTGGAGATCGGTGCCAGCGGGTACCTGCCACCTGCCGAGGCCCCCGCCCGCCTGCACGTGGCCGTCGACCGGGTGCTGGGCGGGGGAAGCTACCTGCCATCCGCCGGCCGCGACGCGGCCCGGCCCGCGGCCGTCCGGCAAGGTGCCGCAACCCGGGACCCGGCCGTGCTCCGGAAGCTGTCTGCCCGCCAGGCCGAGGTCCTGCGGCTGGTCGCCCGTGGCGACGCCAACGGGTCGGTCGCCGAGGCCCTGGGGATCAGCGTCGCGACGGTGAAGGCCCACCTCAGTGCCGCCTACAGGATCCTCGGCGTCAGGAGCCGCACCCAGGCCGCGCTGGCGTTCAGGCACCCCGGCGCGTCCCCCGGCTGACGGGGACACGGACCCCGGGCGGCCCTGGCCACAGGGCACGGGACACGTTCATGCCGCCACCGTGCCAGGGGCCTGGGGGTGGCGAGGGTCGGCGGGCAGTCCCGGGGAAACGGGGTCGCGGGCGTGGACGGCATGGCGGACAAGGTGGCGGGGACCCTCGCGACGGGCGCGGCAACCCGCCCCAAGGCGTTCGCCGGGGGCGTGGGCGACGTCATGGCGGCGTCCATGGCCGTGCGCCGCCGCACGACCCATCTGGCCCTAGTGCTGGCGGACGTGGACCACCCCAGGCGCTCCAGCGACGCGCACGGCCGCCCGACCGGCGACAGGGTGCCGCGCGGCGTGGCGGGCATCCTGGCCGCGGGCGTGCGGGACGGCGACCTCGTGGCCCGCCACGGCGGCGAGGAGTT
>MOEB01000112.1 GCA_001939945.1 Aerophototrophica crusticola
CCCCTGGCGGTGCGGCACTACGTGGCGGGCAGCGCCGCCGTGGCCGCGGCCCTGGCGGGCACCGCCTGGCTGCTGGGCCTGCCGGCGCCCGCCTGCGCCCTGGCCGGGCTGGGGGGCGGGCTGTTCCTGCCCCGCCTCGCCCTGCGGCACCTGGTGGCGCGGCGGCAGAAGGCCTTCGTCGCCCATTTCGCCGACGCGCTGGACATCCTGGTGCGCGGCACCCGGTCCGGCCTTCCCGTGGGGGCCTGCCTGCGCATCGTGGCGCAGGAGAGCCCGGAGCCCGTGGGCCCGGAGTTCGCCCTGCTGTGCGAGGGCGAGCGGCTGGGCATGACCCTGAAGCAGTCCCTGGCGCGGGGGGTGGAGCGCATGCCGGTGGCGGAGCTGCGCTTCTTCGCCATCGTGCTGCAGATCCAGCAGCAGACCGGCGGCAACCTGGCCGGCACGCTGGACAAGCTCGCGGCGCTGCTGCGCGCCCGCAAGCGGCTGCGCGACAAGGTCCGGGCCGTGTCCGCGGAGGCCAAGAGCTCGGCCATGATCATCGGCGCGCTGCCCTTCCTGGTGGCCGGCGCCCTGGCGCTGGTGAACCCCGGCTACATCGGGCTGCTCTTCACCGACCGGCTGGGGACCGTGCTGCTGGTGGGGGCGCTGGCCTGGATGGGGGTGGGGATCCTCGTCATGCGCAACATGATCAACTTCGACATGTAGGGGTGGGGCATGCCGTCCGTCATCGCCGTCGCCAACGACCCGGGGCTGCTGGTGGCCATCGCCTCCGCCCTGGCCACGCTGGCGGCCATCGCGGGCTTCGCGCTGCCCTACCTGCGGCGCGACCGGCTGCAGGACCGGCTGCGCGCCGCCACCAAGCGCCGGCAGGAGCTGCGGGCCAGGCAGCTCGAGGCGCTGGGCCGCCGCGCCACCCTGCGCCTGCGCCGCCGCAGCCGGGTCCGCGCCCTGCTCGACGCCCTGGACCTGGAGGTCGGCCGCATCGGCACGGCCCGCCGGCAGCAGCTGGCCCGCGCCGGCTGGCGCGACCCCAACGCGGGCGCCACCTTCCTGGCGGCCCGGCTGGCCACGCCGGCCGCCTTCGCCCTGGCCGCCGCCTGGTTCCTGTACGGCGTCGCCCAGCACGGGCCGGGGGACGCGGGCAAGGCCCTGCTGGTGCTGGCCGCCGCCGCCGCCGGGTTCTTCCTGCCGGGCCTGCTGCTGCTGAACGCCGTCCAGCGCCGGCAGGCCGCCTTCAGCCGCGCCTTCCCGGACGCCATGGACCTGCTGCTGATCTGCGTGGAGTCCGGCCTGTCGGTGGAGGCCGGGTTCGGCCGGGTGACCCAGGAGGTGGGCGGGTCGGCCCCGGAGCTGGCGGACGAGTTCGACCTGACCACGGCCGAGCTGGCCTACCTGCCGGACCGGCGGGTGGCGCTGGAGAACCTGGCGGCCCGCACCGGCCTGCCCAACGTCAGGGCGCTGGCCACCACGCTGATCCAGGCGGAGAAGTACGGCACGCCCACCGGCGCCGCCCTGCAGGTGGCGGCGCAGGAGAGCCGGGAGGCCCGCATGGCCGCGGCGGAGAAGAAGGCCAGCGCCCTGCCGGCCCAGCTGACCGTGCCGATGATCCTGTTCTTCCTGCCGGGCCTGTTCGTGGTCATCCTGGGCCCGGCGGTGATCCAGTTCATGCGGATGTGAATTTAGTCCGACATTGAAGATTTATTGGTAGTGTCGTGGCAGTGTTCGCGCGGGCCGCCGGGGGCGGCGCCGGCCGGAGGGGGGTGGGGATGATGCAGGCCATGGAATACCGCGCGGGCGAGGCCCCGTTCACCCTGTCCCATTGCGCCCTGCTGGCCGGGCTTCCGCCGGACTCGGTGCGGGAGATCGAGGCCGCCTGCCGCTGGCATGCCTGCCCGCCGGGCAGCGTCGTCCTGTCCGCGGCGGAGAAGCTGGACAGCATCTACTTCATCGCCAGCGGCAGCGTGCGCATCACCGGCAGCCCGGCCCGCTTCGGCCCGGGGGAGGCGTTCGGCGAGCTGAGCGCCATTGACGGCGGCGGCCGCTCGGCCGAGGCGGTGAGCGAGGCGGACACCGTCGTCGCCCTCTGCCCCCGCGACCGGTTCCTGGCGGCGCTGGAGCAGCACCCGGCCCTGGCCATGCGCCTGATCCGCAAGCTCACGGGCATCATCCGCAACGCCGACAGCCGGCGCGCGGCGGGGCAGGGCGGGGCCGCCGCGCCCGGCGCCCCGGAGCAGGTGTACGCGGAACTGCTCCGCCTCGCCGTGCCGGTGCCAGGGCAGCCGGGGCTGCACCAGGTCAGCCCCGCCCCGCGGCACAACGACCTGGCCGCCGCCGCCGGCACCACGCCGGACCTGGTGGCCCGAGCCCTGGCGCAGGCGATGCGGGCAGGGCTGGTGGAGCGGCGGGGCACGACCCTGGTGGTCCGCGACCGGGACGGGCTGGCCCTCCTGGCCGGGCCCGCCGGCAGGTGACGGCGCCGCCGGCCGTTCACGGACTGTTAATCCCCCATCGATAGGATTAGGTCCAGGCATGGGAAAACATGCCGGGCGGCCCCATGGGGGCCACGTTCGGGAGATTGCAAAATGCACACCCTCGTTTCCTTCCTGGCGCTGCGGCACACCCTGGCCGACCGCAAGGGCGCCACGGCCATCGAGTACGCCCTGATCGCCGCCGGCATCGGCATCGTGATCGCCGGCGCGGCCATGGCCCTGGGCACGGACCTGCAGACCTTCTTCGGCGAGATCGGCGACAAGCTGACCACCCAGTGACCGGGCGGTAACACCAGGAACCTGGGAAGGCGGGGTTGGCCGCGCCACGGCCAGCCCCGCCTTCCCCGCTTATGCAAGCCGCCGTTGATCGTGACCGATCAACGGCCCCTCAGGCGCCGGGCGCCGCCATCCGGCGGCTTGGCTCACGCGGGCATGGGCCCGCGGGCCGGCGGTCGCCGGCCTCCAAGCGCATGGGTCGGGAACCCATGCGCTTGGTAATACACGGGAGGCCACGATGCCCCCGCCCCATGCCGTCCTCGCCGACCGGCGCGGCAACGCCGGGATCCTCTTCGCGCTGAGCATGCCGGTCCTGCTGGGCTTCGCCGCCATGGGGACGGAGGTGGGGCTCTGGTACCTGGCCCGGCGCACGCTCCAGACGGCGGCCGACGTGGCGGCCATCTCCGCCGCCCATGAGATGATCGCCGGCTCGGGCGACGAGCAGGAAGCCGCCACGCAGGAGGCCACGCGGCACAACGTCCCGCCAGGGCCTGACCGGGACCTGGAGGTGAACCTGCCGCCGGCGCAGGGCGCCGCCGCTGGCGACGCGGACGCGGTGGAGGTGGTGCTGACGGAGCGCCGGCCCCTGCTGTTCGCCGCCCTGTTCGCCACGGGCCCCGTCTCCATCCAGGCACGGGCCGTCGCCCGGGTGGACGGGGACGGCACCGCCTGCGTCCTGGCCCTGCACCCCACGGCCTACCGGGCGGTGGACGTGGCCGGCACGGCCAACCTGTCCATGCCATCCTGCATGCTGGCCGCCAACTCCTCCGACACGGAGGCCATCGCCATCCGCGGCAACGCCGACGTGGCGGCCCTGGCCCTGGCCACGGCGGGCGACTATGCCGTGTCGGGCTCCGGCGCCCTCACCACGGGGCGGCCGGCGCGCACCGGCATCCCGCCCCTGGCCGACCCCTATGCCGACCGGGAAGCGCCGGCGGCCGGCCCCTGCGCCCACACCGGCTATGCCCGCACCGCCGCCACGCCCGCCACCCTGTCCCCCGGCACCTACTGCGGCGGCATCAGCCTGGGGGGCAAGGCGGTGGTCGACCTCCAGCCCGGCACCTACGTGGTCTCCGGCGGGTCGCTCACCGTCAACGCCGGCGCCACCGTCACATGCACCGGCTGCACCGGCGGGGCGGGCGTCACCATCGTGCTCACCGGGACGGGCACGGACATCGCCACCGTCCGCATCAACGGCGACGCGGACATCAGCCTGCGCGCGCCGTCGTCCGGCGCCAACGCCGGGCTGCTGTTCCGCCAGGACCCGCGGGCCCCGGCCGGCGGGGAGAACGTGTTCAACGGCGGCGCGCGGATGAGGCTGGAGGGCGCGCTCTACTTCCCCAGCCAGAACCTGGCCTTCCGGGGCAACAACGGCCTGTCCGGCGCCGGCTGCACCCAGCTGGTGGCCCGGCAGGTCAGCATCACCGGCGACAGCGTGGTCAGCAGCGACTGCGACGGGCTGGGCGTGGAGGACATCGATGTCGGCGGCACCGTGGCGCTCGTGGAATAGGCACCGGGCTTCCTGGCGGTCCGGCAACGCGACGGTGGAGTTCGCGCTGCTGGCGCCGCTGCTGATGCTGCTGGTGGTGGGGCTGGCCGACTTCGGCCTGGCGGTGCACGACCGGATGCGGCTGGCCAGCGCGGTGCGGGCCGGCCTGCAATACGCCATCCACCACAGCGCCAACCCCGCCCAGATCGAGCAGGCAGTGCTGGGCGCCGTCGGCCCGCTGGCCGCGTCCACCACCGTGTCGGTGGCCGAGGGCTGCGAGTGCCCCGACGGGACCGCGGTGGAGTGCGACGACACCTGCCCCGCGGGCCGGCGCCGGGCCTTCGTGCATGTCCGGGCCGAGCAGGCCCATGCCGTGCTGCTGCCCTGGCCGGGCATCGAGACGCCGGCCGTGCTGCGGGCCGCCGCCAGCGTGAGGATCCAATGACCGGGACGTGGCGGGCCTGGCACTGCCGGGGCGGGGCGGCGGCGGTGGAGTTCGCCCTGATGCTGCCGCTGATGCTCACCACCATACTGGTGGCGGTGGAATCCGGCCGGGCGCTCTGGCTGCACAACACGCTCCAGTTCGCGTCGGAGGAGGCGGCCCGCCATGTCATGGTGCACCCGGACGCGGCCGACGCGGACGTGGCCGACCTGGCCCTGTCACGCCTGCCCAACATCCCGCCGGGGGAGGTGGGGGTGTCGGTGACGCGGGAGGTCGCCAACGGCACGGACTTCGTCACCGTCCGCCTCACCATCCCCTTCCGGCCCCTGGCCGGCCTGCTGCCCCCCGACCTGCTGCTGCTGGAGGGGGAGGCCCGGGTGCCGCTGCCCCAGTAGGGCGGGTCATTCCCCCGGGACGGTGGGCGGGGCGGCCTCGGCGCAGGCGGGGGTGCAGCTCAGCACCTTGCCCTCCGCCCCGCGGTGGACCGTAACGGTGCCGCCCGCGGCGACCACGGTGACGGTGCGGGCCAGCAGTTGCCTGCCGCCGGCGGAGAGCACCACCAGCCCCGTCTGCCCGGGCCGCCGCCCCAGCACGATCAGCCGGTGCCCGCCCGCCGGGACCACGTCGGCGACGGCGGGGTTCGCCACCAGGATCGTCCCGGGCGCCTGGCCCAGGTCCAGGGTCACCACGCCGTCGGCCGGTACCCGCAGCACCTCGGCGGCGCGGGCCGGGAAGGCGGCGGCGGCCAGCAGGGCGGCGAGCCCCAAGGTCATCCCCTTAAGCATCCGTTGAGCTTCTCCTGGCAGCCTAGCGGCCGGGGCGTTCCGCCCGGGCCGGGATTGAGGCATGGCACTGGTTAAGAATCCATTCGGGCGCGTCGCGGCCCTGGCGCTGGGCACCGCCCTGCTGGCCGGCTGCGCCGCGGGGGGCGGCGACGCGGGCGCGGCGGTGGACCGGGCCATCGCGTCGG
>MOEB01000113.1 GCA_001939945.1 Aerophototrophica crusticola
CGCCGCACGGCCACCAGGGCCTCCAGCTCCGCCGTCCCGGCGGCGCTGGGCTCGAACCGGCGCAGGTCCAGCTCCACCAGCACGTCCCCGTCGGCCCGCACGGCCCCGCCCTCCGCCACCACGGTGGCCGCGGGCAGGCGCTGGGACAGGGCGGCGGCCAGGGCGCGGGCCACCTCCTCGTCCAGCGGCCCCGCCCAGCGGGCGGAGCCCAGGGGGTTCACCCGCCCGTCGGCCCCGCCCACCACCACCTCCGGCCGGTCCAGGTAGCCGGCCAGGCCGACGCGCCGCACCTCCACCGTCGTGGGCGCCAGCCGCACCTCCGGCCCGGCGGGCACGGCCAGGCGGTAATAGTCCGGCTCCGGCGTGGAGCAGCCGGTGGTGAGCGCCAGCAGGGCCAGGGCCGCCAGGGTATGCCGCGCCCTCATCGCGACCCCCGGCCGCGCAGCAGGGACTCCGGGTGGCGGTCGAGCTGGTCCGCCAGCAGGCGGACGGAGCGCGCGGCGTCGGTGGCCTGTTCCAAGAGCCTCTCCAGTTGGCGGTTGAGCTGCGAGTCCTGGCCGTAGCCCTTGTTGATGGACGCCGCCGCCTGCCCGGCCTGGGCGACGGCCTTTTCCAGCCCCTCGGCGATGCCGGGAAGGCGGGTCAGCAGGGGGCCCAGCCCCTTGTCGGCCTTCTGCAGCAATTGCCGCGCCTCTGCCAGGGTGCCGGACAGGTTGGCGATGGCGCCGCGCAGCTCCGGCGCGTTGGCGATGCCGCTGGCCCCGGCCAGCAGGCCGTTCAGGTTGCGGCCGATGTCCTCCAGCGGGAAACGCTCCAGCTGGCCGGCGATGGCCGTGGCCGCGGCCATCAGGTCGCCGGCCCCGCCGCCGGCCGTGGGCAGCACGATCTCCTCCCCCACCATCTGCACCTGCACGGGCGGGGCGCCCGGGATGGGGTCCAGGGCGACGATGAGCTGGCCGGTCAGCAGGCTGCCGGAGCGGAACTGGACGCGGATGCCCTCGTCCACCATGCGCTGGGCCATGTCCCGCACCTCCCCCTGCGGCCGGCCGGCGGGGTAGGCGATGCGCGACGGCTCCACCGCCAGCCGCACCGGCACCCGGAAGGACCGGCTCCCGGCGTCATACTCCAACCCGACGGAGATGACGCTGCCCACCCGGATGCCGCGCAGCTCCACCGGCGCCCCAGGCTCCAGCCCGCGCACGGATCCCTCCGCGTAGGCCAGGAAGACCAGCCGCTCGGGCGAGGTGGCGGACTCCGCCTCCTCCTGGCTCTGGAACAGGTAGAAGCTGGCACCGTCGGGCGCCGGGGGGCCGTCGCGCAGGTGCCGGGGCGTCTCGAACGCCACCCCGCCGGACAGCAGGGCCTTCACGCTGCCCACGCTGAAGCGGAGGCCGCCGGGCCCGAAGTCCGCCCGGGCGCCGGAGGCGTTCCAGAAGATGGAGCCCTCGCGCAGGTAGCCGTCATAGGGCGCGCGGACGAAGGCGCGCATGGTCACCGGCCCGTCGGGCTTGGGCGGGTCGATGCCCAGCACCTGGCCCACCTCCACGTCGCGGAAGAAGACGGGGGAGCCCTGGCCCAGGGCGCCCACGCCCCAGGTCTGCAGGGTGAAGATGCGGCCCGGCTCGTCGGAACGGACCCCGGGCGGGTCCTCCAGGCCCCGGAACTCCTGCTGCGGCGGGTCGCCGGGCTGGCCGGGGTCGAACTCCACATAGGGGCCCGACACCAGGGTCCCCAGGCCCGNGGGCACTCTGCGTCAGCCGGTCCTCGATGCGGGACTGCATGCGCAACGACACCCGCACCGCGGACAGGTCGTCGCTGAGCCGCACCCCCTCCACCGTGCCCACCTGGACCGACCGGTAGCGGATCGGTGTCTGGCCGGCGATCAGCCCCTCGGCGTTGCGGAACTCCACCTCCACCACGGGGCCGCGGCGGGACAGGGCGTCCCAGCCCAGGTAGGCGGCGGCCAGCACGGCCAGGATGGGCACCAGCCAGATGGCGTCGAAGCGGCGCCGGCGCGGGCGGGCGCGGGGCAGGGGCGGCGGGCTCGTGTCGGTCATGCCTGGGCTTCCCGGTCACGGGCATGGGCCGCGTCCCACATCAGGCGCGGGTCAAAGGCTTCCGCCGCCAGCATGGTCAGCACCACCACGGCGGCGAAGAACAGGGCGCCCAGGCCGGGCACGACGCTGGCCACGGCGCCGAACTTCACCAGGGCCGCCAGGATGCCCACGGCGAACACGTCCACCATGGACCAGCGGCCGATGTCGGCGATGAAGCGGTAAGTGCGGGTGCGGGCCACCAGCGCGGCGGCGGAGCCGCGGCGCGTGGCCACCAGCATGACCGCCAGACCCGCCAGCTTCAGCACGGGCACGGCGATGCTGGCGGTGAAGACGATGATGGCCAGGGGCCACAGCCCGGCATGGGCGATCTCCGCCACCCCGGCCAGGATGGTGTGCGGCCCGCCCTGGCCCAACTTGGACGCGGCCATGACCGGGAAGAAGTTGGCGGGCAGGTACAGCGCCGCCGCGGCCAGGGCCAGGGCCCAGGCGCGGCGGGTGGCGGCGGGCTTGCGGTGGTGCAGGCCGGCGCCGCAGCGGGGGCAGGGCTGCCCGTCGCCGCCGGGGTGGGCCAGGCGGCAGACGGGGCATGAGGCGACCTGGGTTTCCTCCCACGGGCGGGGGGCGACCTGCGCCAGGGCAGCCGGGTCGGCCAAGCAGCCCCGGTCCTGCAGGCGGCGCCAGACGGTCTGGGGCACCAGCGTCCCGTCGGCCGCGGCCTGGGCGGCGACATACAGGGCCAGCGCCCAGGCCCCGGGCCCCACCTCCACCGTCGCCAGGTTGGCAAGCTGGTTGTAGGACACGGCGGCGCCCAGCAGGAACACCTCGGCCATGGCCCAGGGGCGCAGCCGCTCATGCCAGCGGAAGGCGGCGAACAGCCAGCGGGGCGGCTGGTCCCATCCCATCCCCACCAGGGTCACCAGCCGCAGCCCCAGCCGAAGGGCCGGGGCCAGCACCAGCGTGCCCAGCACCAGCAGCGCGATGGGCCACAGCCCATAGTCGGCGAAGCCCCCGGCGCCCGACGCGACGCGGCTGCCCTGCTGCTGCCCCAGCACGTCCAGGGTCATGAAGGGCAGGACCAGGGTGGCGCCCAGCAGGATGGAGGCCGCCACCGCCAGGGCCAGGGCGGCGCCGGAGCCATGGCGGTCCGCCCGCTCCAGCAGCACGCCGCAGCGGGGGCAGTGGGCGTCGAAGTTCGTGGGCGCGCCGGTCCGGGCGATCAGCCCGCAACCCTCGCATTCCAGGGCGGCGGCCCCGGCGCTCGGGCCGCCGGCGATGTCCGGGTCCCCGGATAGGCCGGTGGTGGTGGTCATCGGTTGTCGCGTCGGGGTCCGTCAACGGGCGGGGACAAGGGACGGTTGCGGTCCCCTGCCAGACCAAACGGGGCAGGCGGGCACCGGTTCCCCCGAAATCGTGCGCGCCCGGTCACCCCAGCCATGTGGGGTCCCGCCACGCCGGTGCCAACGGCGGTCATCCCCATGCCCGCGGGTGGGGGAACTCCAGGCAGGCCACGGTTCCCCGGCCGGGGTTGGTCTGGAAGCGCAGCGTGCCGCCCAGCTCCGCCGCCAGGCTGTGCAGCAGGGTCATGCCCAGGGACCCCTGCCAGGCCGGCACCATGCCCTCCGGCAGGCCGCGGCCGCCGTCGCGCACGGCCAGGCGCCAGCCGTCCCCGTGCCGGTCCAGCGCCACCGACACCTCCACCGCTTCCCCGGGGGCATAGGCATGCTCCGTGGCGTTGGCCACCAGCTCACCCACCACCAGCCCGACCCGGGCCGCGGGCTCCACCGGGAAGGCGCCGGGGACCGCCCGCACCGACAGGCGCCCGCCTTCCGGCACCAGCTGCTGCTCCAGGGCCGCACCCAGGGACGCCAGGTAGTCGGCGATGTCCACCGTCTCGATGGCGCCATTCTCCTGCAGGCGCTTGTGCACTTCACCCACCGCGGTGACGCGGGTCAGCACCCGTTGCAGGGCGGCCCAGCTGCCGGGGTCGGAGGTGGCGGCCTGTAGCCGGACCAGCGAGGCCACCAGCTGCAGGCTGTTGCCGACCCGGTGGTTGATTTCCCGCAACAGGGCGGACCGGTCTTCCAGGGCGGCCTCCAGCCCCCGGGCCGCGTCCCGCCGCGCCAGCCACGCCCCGACGCAGGCCCAGGCAGCCACCAGGGCCAGGGGCAGGGCGACCAGCAGGGCCAGGGCGGGACCCCGTCCCCCGCCCGCCTCGCCGAAGGCCAGCCACACGGACACCGCCGTGGGGGCCGCCAGGGCCAGGGCGAAGGGCGCGCCGGGCCAGGGCCCGGACGATGTTTCTGGGTTGCCCTCAGCCCGCAGGCGGGCCGGCATCGCGGCTTGGGCCATGACCTACCTCCCGCATGTCACCACAGGGCCAGGGTCGCACGGCTGCGAGGAATAGGTAGAATATGCAAAGGAATTAGCGCTATTTCACCGCCTGCGCCGCCCGGTCCCGGGGGCGGTCGGGGACGACGAAAGGCCGGGGCACTTTCGAATTCGAAAGTGCCTGTGGCGCTGCCGAGTCTTGGGTGGTGGTCAGCGATCCTCCCCGCACAGCTCCAGGATGGCGGCGGCGAGGCCGGGGTTGACCTCATGCCGGGCGCACAGCCAAGCCAGGATGGCCCGCGCGGCGGCGGGGCACCGGTCCACCCCGGGCATCATGGCGGGCAGGTCGGCGGCCAGGGCCGGCAGGCGCCGCTCCACCCGCCGCTCGGGCGAGAAAGGGTCGGCATCCCCCTGGTCGGCGCCTTGGGATGCCAGGGCAATGACCCGGTCCACGGCGTGGCACTGGACGAAGCGGAAGCCGGACACGCGCTCCCCCCGGTGCCACCGCCCCAGGCCCACCAGCAGGTTGGTCAGCGCCTCTCCCACCAGCCAGCCCGGGTCAGGCCGTTGCGGGGCCGGGATGGGGGCTGGGATGGTGACTCCCGGGTCCAGGGACGGGTCGTGCCAGAGCAGCCGGCCGGGGGCGAAGGGGATACCCGGCAGTTCCTGCGGCTCGAACACGGCGAACTCCACGAACACCCCATCCTCGAACAGGGCCTTGTACCCGTCCACCGTGTTGCGGAAGGCATAGGCCAGCGGGGCGGCGGCGGACAGCCAGGACAGGTCGCCGATCATCCCGGCCTTCGCCCCCGGCGGGGCGATGACGAAGAAGTCCAGGTCAGACCAACGGTCCAGGCGGCCCGTATCCGCCGCGGAACCCAGCGCCAGGAACCCCAGCGCCCCGGCGCGGCGCGTGGCCTCGGAGATCGCCCCCAGCCGGGCGACGCGCAATTCCACCGGGTCCTGGGTCGGCCGGGCCATGGCTGTTCCTCCCGCAATTCCATCCCCGCATCATGCCGCGTGGGACAGTTCCGGTGAATGGCTGGCGCACGCGCGCTCTGCCGGGTGGTCAGGACCCCAGCAGGCCGACCCGCAACAGGATCGCCACCAGTCCCGGCTCACCACAGGCCATGGCGGCTTGGCCGGGGGTGAACCAGCGGCGGTCCCGTTCCGCGCGCTCCGGCCAGTCCGCCAGCTCCTC
>MOEB01000114.1 GCA_001939945.1 Aerophototrophica crusticola
TCCAGAGATGGTTCTGTTAGGCACTCTAACGGCTCAGCTGTTCGACAGCCTGGGGATCGACGGGACAGCCGGCGACCTTGGCCAGAGCCTCGCGAGCAGTTACATCGCCGAGATCATCGCCAACCTGGGCGCTATTGCCGAAGGCACTGAGCTATCCGAGGTCCTGAATGGCGTGAACCCGGCCTCCGTTACCGGGGCATTCATCGGCTCGCGGCTTGCCAACGAGATATACTCACCCGGCACGGTCGGCGGGCAAATCGGCGCGGCGGCCGGGTCCATCTATGGCGCATACGCCGCGTCCGTCGCCCTTTCCTCCGCGGCGAAGGCGGCAGGGTTGGAAACGGCGGCCGCCTTCGCTGCCGCCAACCCGGTCGCTGCAGTGGTGATCGTGGCGGCCGTGGTGCTGGTGGACACGCTCATAGGGTCTCTTGTCGGCTCGCTGTTCGGGGGCACGCCCCGGTCCGGGGCGGACGTCGTCTGGGACGAGGACAAGGGCCTTTTCGTCGTAACGAATGCCTACAAGGCCAACTGCGGTTCGAAGTCGGCCGCCGTCGGCATCAGCCAAGCGGTCGCCGATACCTTCAATTCGGTCCTCGCCAGCGCTGGGTCGACCCTGCTGGACGGGCAGGATGTCCAGTCCGGCAATTACGGCATGCGGAAGAAGAGTTTCGTCTACCGGCCAGACCACACGCGCGACAAGGACGCGATCACCGCGAGGTTCTCCGAAGCCGCCGACCTGATCAGGCACGGAACGTTCCTGGGGCTCGCCGACATGATCGGCCAGATGGCTGGCGGGGACGTCCACGTGAAGCGCGCCATCTCCGCCAACCTATCCATGTCCGGCGGCGATTCCGCGGGTGAGGCCCCTAGGGCTGCCGGCGCCTTCCGGATGGAGACGCTCCTCGGCGACGTCAGGGTAGCCCAAGATTACGTCCGGTTCCTGGCCAATCCCATCAGCATCCAAGCGCTGATGAAGGAGGAGCCGAACAGCGTCTTCGCCGCCGGCTGGTTCGTGACGCTGGCACGGGCCGTCGAACTTGGGTTGCACCGCCGGTCCGCGTCGGATTGGGTCGGGGGTTTCTCCTTTTGGCGGGATGCCGCCGCGGACGGCAGGGTCGGCGGGGCTGCGCTCCCCGCGGCAGCCATGTTTGCCGCCTTCGACGCCGAGGCGAACAGGCGCTCCTGGGCCTATGCGGCGGAAGGCGGCCTGGGAGCCGGTTTCCTGGGAGATACGATCGACGCCAAGGATCAGGACACGGTCCTCGGCACCGCGGGAGCAGACACAATCCACCTCGACGGAGACAAACTGGCTGCGACTGCGGGGGTGGTAAACGCTGGCCTGGCCCTCAACGGCAGCGCGTTCAACGGCGTCGCCACGACGATCAATGTCGCCGCCGTCGTCCGGGCGGGGGACGGGGACGATACCGTCCAGGCATCGGACCGGGGCGACAACATCCTTGGCGAGGCGGGAGACGACACGCTTGTCGGCGGGAAGCTTGACGACTGGGTCTTCGGCGGGAGTGGCAACGACAGGCTGTTCGCTGGCAGGACGGCCTCGACGGGCTTCTCGGACGGGGACACGGCCGCCCTCGCGGCCGCCCTTTCCGCGAACGGCGGCAATGGCAACTACCTGGACGGGGGGGCGGGAGCCGACCGCCTTTATGGTTCGACAGGTTCGGACTGGTTGGACGCAGGCGAAGGTGACCACATCGCGCATGGCGGGGACGGCGACGACGTGCTGGCCGGCGGTGCCGGCACGGACCAACTCCACGGCGGCCTCGGCGGGGACACCTATGTCGTGCGCCCCGGTGACGGCGGCGACACGGTCAGCGACGGTGGCAACGGTCCCAGGCCCACCTGGGCGGCCACGGGCACGGGCGCTGCGGGCTGGGCCGGCGGCGGCGCGTTCGTCGAGGGCGGCTCCGTCGTCGGCGGCGAGGACGCGATCTCCCTGGCACCGGGCATCGGCATCCGCGACGTTCGGCTCAGCCGGTCCGGCACCGCGACCGCGCCCGGGCCCGACCTCATCCTCACCGTCATGTCCACCGACCCGGCAACGGGCGCGCAGTCCGTGTCCGCCACCATCACGCTCAAGGACTGGGTCGACCATGGCAGGCGCGTGGAGTGGCTGCAGTTCGCCGACGGCCAGGCCATACGCATCGGCGACTTCCAGAGCTTCCGCGTCGGCACGACGGCCAGCGACCTGATCATCGGCACGAACGGCAACGACTTCGCCGTCGGCGGGGACGGCGACGACATCCTGGAGCTGATGGAGGGCGACGACGTCGGCAACGGCGAGGCCGGCGACGACCTCGTCCTCGGCGAGGGCGGCCGGGACCTGCTGGTGGGCGGCAGCGGCGCCGACCGGCTCCAGGGCGGCGCCGGGGACGACATGCTGTCCGGCGACGCGGGCGACGACGACCTCTTCGGCGCCAACAACAACGACCGCCTGAGCGGCGGCCGCGGCGACGACCTGGTGGTGGGCGGGGCAGGAAACGACGTGTTCGTGTACGCCCGCGGCGACGGGCGCGACACGATCCACGACAGCTACAGCAACGACTGGGAGACGGTCTGGACCGGCACCGGCGGCTGGGCGGCAGGGTTCGCCCCGGCCGCGGACGGCAGCATCCGGCGGGCCACCGACGGGCTGGTGCTCTTCGACGGCCGGGACTGGAACGGCGTGCTCGAGTTCGACCGGCCCGCCCAGACCCTGCGCCGCCACCGCACCGGCAACCCGGGCAACAGCGGCCAGGACACGCTGGAGTTCGGCATCGGCATCGACGTCAACGACGTGCAGCTGCGCTGGGAGGGCGACGACCTGGTGCTCGGCATCGCCTCGCCGGGCGAGGACGCCGCCAATGCCGCCGCCATGGCGGACCAGGTCCGGCTCCGGCGCTGGCGCGTCTCGAAGGGCATCGAGACCTTCGCCTTCTTCAACACGGGCTCCGTCACCACGGCGTCCGTCGGCGCCTGGGGCGCCGCGACCGGCACGCCCACCGACGGCAACGACGCGATCGCGGGCACGGACCTGGCCGACTGGCTCACCGGCAACGGCGGGGACGACACGGTCTCCGGCGGCCTGGGCGACGACATCGTGAACGGCAACGGCGGCCAGGACAGCCTGCGCGGCGGCGCCGGGGACGACAAGCTGCTGGGCGGCGCCGGGGACGACAGGCTCGAGGGCGGCGCGGGCGCCGACGTCCTGGTGGGCGGGGCCGGCACCGACACGGCAAGCCACGCGGGCGCCTCGGCCGGCGTCTTGGCCGACCTGAGCAACCCGGGCCAGAACGCCGGCGACGCCGCCGGCGACAGCTACTCCGGCATCGAGAACCTGGCGGGCTCCGCCCATGCCGACACGCTGCGGGGCGACGCGGGCGAGAACGAGCTGGACGGCGGGGCCGGCGCCGACGCGTTGCAGGGCGGGGCGGGGGACGACACCTATGTCCTCGGACCGGGGGGCGGGATGGACACCGTCTCCGACACCGCCGGCGCGGACACGCTGCTGGTGCGCGAGGGCGTCGGCTTCGGCGGGCTGGGCTTCGCGACCGACGGGGCGGACCTCGTGGTCACCGTCGCCGGCACCCAGGACGGCATCCGGGTGCAGGGTGGCGCCACCGACCCGTCGCGGGCGGTGGAGACCCTGGAGCTGGCCGACGGGCGCGCCGCGAACCTCGCCAGCCTCCGCCTGGGCCTGCCGGGCACCGGCGGTGACGACCTGGTGGTGGGGACAGGATCCGGGGACCTCCTCGACGGCGGCGCGGGCAACGACGTCCTGGTGGGCTATGGCGGAGGGGACACGCTGGACGGCGGCGACGGCGACGACATGCTCGAGGGCGGCGACGGGGCCGACGTGCTCCGGGGCGGCGCCGGGCGCGACACCGCCTCCTACGCCTCGTCCCGCGTGAGCCTCGCCGCGGAGAACCGCGGCATCCAGGTGCGCATGGCCGGCGGCGTCCTCTGGTACGGCGAGGCCAACGGGGACACGCTCGACGGGGTCGAGGACATCATCGCCTCGGAGTTCAACGACGACGTCGAGGGCGACCACGTCGGCAACCGGCTGACCGGCTTGGGCGGCGACGACCGGCTGCTCGGCCTCGGGGGCGACGACGTTCTCGCCGGCGGGTCGGGCGACGACCTGCTGGACGGCGGGGACGGTGCTGACGCCATCTCCGGCGGGGACGGGGGGGACCAGCTGCTCGGCGGCGCGGGCAACGACCAGATGTTCGGCGACGCGGGCGCGGACACGCTGGACGGCGGCGACGGCGACGACGCCCTGCAGGGCGGGGCCGACGCCGACACCCTGGCCGGCGGCCTCGGCGCCGACCGCCTGTTCGGCGACGGCGGCAACGACGGCCTCGCGGGCGGGGCGGGCGCCGACCTGTTGGGCGGCGGCGACGGCAACGACACGCTCTCCGGCGGGACGGAGGCCGACAGCCTCGCCGGCGACGGGGGGGACGACCAGCTGGACGGCGGGGACGGCGACGACCTCCTGGACGGCGGCGCGGGCAACGACACGCTCTCCGGCGGCCTCGGGGCCGACACGCTGCGCGGCGGCGGCGGCATCGACATCCTGCGCGGCGGCGCGGGCGACGACGCCTACCTCGTGGGAACGTCCAGCGGCCGGGCCACGTTGGAGGATGCCGAGGGCGTCAACGTCCTGCGCTTGGAAGAGGGTACCGGCCACGAGCGGGTCTGGTTCAGCCGGTCCGGCGACGACCTGCTGGTCGACGTGGTCGGGACCGGCGCCCACGTCCGGGTCGTCGGCCATTTCCTCACCGACGGGCCCGCGTTGCGCGCCGTGGAGGCAGGCGGCCGGGTGCTCGCCCTGTCCCAGGTGCAGTCGCTGATGGCGTTCATGTCGGGCCCGGTGCCGATGCGGCCGGAGGCCATCCCCGTCACCGTCACGGAACGGCTGGGCGACTTCTGGCGCCCCTCCGCCGACGCGGCCGCCTATGACAGCTGGGTCGGCACCGCGGGCGCCGACACCCGCCACGGCCTGGACAGCCTGGCGGACTGGATGTACGGCATGGCCGGGAACGACCAGCTCCTGGGCCGTGGCGGCAACGACATGCTCGACGGCGGGCTCGGTGGCGACCTGCTGGACGGCGGCGCAGGGGACGACATGCTGCGCGGCGACGCCGGGTCGGATACCCTGCTCGGGGGTGACGGAGCCGACAACCTGTCCGGCGGGGATGGCATCGATGCCCTCTCCGGCGGTGAGGGGGCGGACAGCCTCCGGGGCGACGCCGGGGACGACCTGCTGGAAGGCGGCGCCGGCGCCGACACCCTCGACGGCGGCGCCGGCCGGGACGAGGCCAGCTACGGGGCGGCGCCGGGCGGTGTCGCGGCCTCGCTGGCGGCCGGGGCCGGGACGGCCGGCGATGCCCAGGGCGACAGCCTGGCGGCGGTCGAGGACCTTCTGGGGTCCTCCCACGGCGACTGGCTGGAGGGCGGCGCCGGGGACAACCGCCTGCGCGGCGGCGGCGGCGACACCCTGCTCGGCCTCGGCGGGGCGGACACGCTGGA
>MOEB01000115.1 GCA_001939945.1 Aerophototrophica crusticola
GGCGAAGGCGAACTGCTTCAGCCCCAGTCGGCGCCGGCACTCGCGCACGGCCTGGGCCCACCGGGCGGCCCCGGGGTCCGCGACATGGTCGGCTTGGTCCATGGACGTGCCGTCCAGGGCCGGGGGGCAGGCCAGCCTCATGCCACGTCATCCAGGGTCAGCACCTCGGGCCGCGTGCCGAACAGGGCCTTGCCCTCCGCCGCGGGGATGTCCACCCGCTCTACCCGCAGGACCCACTGGCCGCTGGACAGGCGGAGCGGAACGGACTGGCAGCGGACATAGGACTTGACCACCAGCTCCCCATCCTCCACCCGTACCCAGGCGTTGATGCCGGTGACGGCCACCACGTCGGGGCTGAACACCGGGGTGCGCCAAGACAGGCTCGCCACCTGGTCCCGCCAATGCCCACGGAAAACGGGGTTCTCCACGACCCGCCTGAACCCCGCCTCCCCATCGTGGTCCTTCAGGATTGCCGGCGAGACCACCGTGAAGGACAGGTCGGCGCTGTTCAGGCTGACGCGCCCCAGGGACTGGCGGATCTGGGCCACCAGGACCCGGTCGGCGCGGTCGTTGTACAGGGGCTTGTGCAACAGGTCGCGGACCTTGTTCTGCATGGCGTAGCCGGGTAGCTGGGCGCCAGCCTCCCAGCGCGACACGGCGCTCTGCGAGGCTCCCAGCAGGTCCGCGAAGGCGAGCTGCTTCAGGCCGAGGTTCCGGCGGCATTCCCGCACAAGGATGGCCCATTGGCGGGCGTCAGGATCGGTCAGCGCTGGCGCGAGCATTTTCTGGCGCAGATAAACCCGCTGTTGGACCGTGATCCTGCAAAAAAGTCTCCCGCGCGGAAAGTGGAATCCACCGCACGGGGTAGGTGGGCACACCAACGTGTGAATTAGGCAACGGCCATGAGGTCCTCGACCGACAGGAAGCCCTGCTGCAGCACCCGGTCGCCGACCGCGGCCGGCACGGCCAGGGCGCCCAGGTGCGCGGACCCGAACCCCAGCTCCTGCAGTCGCCAGTCGGCGGCACGGTAGGGCAGGATCGCCGACAACTCCACGCCCGGCGGCGCCACCCGCACCGCCACGTCCCGGAGTGGCAGGTGAAGGCCGACGCCCACCGCCTTCAGCCAGCTCTCCTTCAAGGTCCAGAGCCGGAGGAATCCCCTCGCCCGCTCCGCTTCGGGCAGTGACCGCAGCCAGGCCAGCTCGGCCGGCGCGAAGAATCGCTCGGCCACGCCAAGCTCGACCGGGCGGTCCAATGGTTCCGCATCCAGCCCGACCGGCCGGCCGAGCACGACGGCACAGGCGACAAGACCGTCCGTGTGGGTCAGGTTGAAATGCAGGTCAGGCCCGCCGCCGGGCTCCGCCGCCAGGGCCGGCTTGCCCTGGGGGCCGGCCCGGAACCGGAGGGAGGCTGCCCGCCCCGCGCCCAGCCAAGACAGCATCAGGCGCTTCAGCCCGTGCGCGGCGATGAACTGTCCGCGGTGCCGGTCGAACCGGAAGCGGGCCGCCCGGACCCGCTCCCCCGCGTCCAGCAACTGCCAGAGGCCGGCACCGGGCTGCGGCCCGTCGCCGTGGACCGGCAACGACCAGACATGGACCTCGTCAGGAACCGGGAGCATGGGCGACGATGCAGGGCTTGTGGTCGGGGCCCGCAGTATCGCGCATGGCCGCGCGCCCCGCTATGCTCCCGTGCCCCGCCGGCAAGGAATTCCACCATGCGCCTTCCCGTCCTGCTCGCCCTGGCCCTGCTGCTGTTCCTGGCGGGCATCGCCACGCAGGCCCTGCGGCTGACGGCCGGCCTCTCCCTGCCGCCGGGCGGCGTCGGCGCCTTCCTGGCGGCCTGCGCCGGCGCCGCCCTATTGTTCGGCCTGTTCATCCTGCTGATGCGCCGCCAGCACCGCCGCGACCGGGATCGGGCGCCGCCGTCCGATGGCGCCTGAGGCCGGCGACCGCCGGCCCGCGGAGCGGTTGCCCGGCGTTTGAGGGGGCGCGTTTCTAACGCGCCGCCGTCCGCGGCACGTCCAGGGTCAGGGCCGGGCCGTTCGGGCCACGGTCGTCCAGGTCCAGGTAGCTTCGCCCACCCTCGCCCAGCATGGCGACGGAGACGGGCCGCCCGTTCTGGTGGTTCTTCCACATCTGCTGCACCGCCAAGGCCGCCAGCATGTGCGACTCCTTGGTGCCGTCGCGCAGGAACTCCCGCGTCGGCACCAGCCGCAGGGCGCCCTCGCCGGTCTGCTCCACCCGCTCGAACAGGCGCATGCCCATCTGGTTGCTGATCTCGGCCAGCATGGTGTCGAAGCCGGGGGACAGGCTGCCGAACCCGGCCGTGCGCACCGGTTCCGCCCCGCCCAGGTTGCTGGGCGCGGCCATCTTCACCAAATCCTGGAACACCCAACCCTCGGCGCCCGAGCTTTCGGCCCGCACGCCGATCCAGTTGCCCTCGCGCCGGATCTCCACCAGCCGCTCACCCTGCTCCACGGTGCCGCGGATGTTGGCGTCGTCAGAGGGGGCGGAGCGCAGGTTGACCCGCTCGCCGGTCACCCGGTGCACGTCGCCGGGATCGGCCAGGGCCGGGCCGGCCAGGGACAGAAGTGCCGCGGCGGAAAGGGCGGCGGCGGTGGCGAAGCTCTTCATGGCGTCCATCCTCCTGTTCGTGACCCGAAGGGTTGTCACCCCAACCGGCGGTTAGGCCCTGCGGTTCCTTTGCGCCCCGGCCTACCCCCGTCGGGGATGCCCCCGCTGCCCGGCTGGCCGGGGGCGGCCTAGGCCCCGATCATGACGGCATACCCGGATAGGAAGAGGAGGGATGGGATGCGGACGGTTCTGGTCACGGGGGGCGCCGGCTTCGTCGGCAGCCACTGCGTCGCGAGCCTGCTGGAACGGGGCTTCGCCGTGGTGGTGGCGGACAACCTGTCCACCGGCCACCGGGCGGCGGTGCCGGCGGGGGCGGCATTCGTGCACCTGGACCTGAACGACCGGGCGGGGGTGGCGGCCCTGTTCCAGCGCCACCGCTTCGAGGCCGTCCTGCACTTCGCCGCCAAGTCCCTGGTGGGCGAGTCCATGCAGAACCCCTTCCTGTACCTGCGGGAGAACTATGTCACCTCCCTCAACGTGATCGAGGCGGCGGTGGCGGCCGGGGTGCGCAAGATGGTGGTGTCCTCCACCGCCAACCTGTTCGGCACGCCCGAGCGCATGCCCATCGACGCGGAGACGGCCATCGACCCCGGCAGCCCCTATGGCGAGAGCAAGTACCTGGTGGAGCGGGCGCTGCTCTGGGCCGACCGCTGCGCCGGGCTGAAGTCCGCCTGCCTGCGCTACTTCAACGCCGCCGGCTGCCATCCCGACGGGCTGCTGGGGGAGGACCACCACCCGGAGACCCACCTGATCCCCCTGGTCCTTGACGCTGCCGCCGGCCGGCGCAGCCACATCGAGGTCTATGGCGACGACTATCCGACGCCGGATGGGACCTGCGTCCGCGACTACATCCATGTCATGGACTTGGCCGACGCCCACATCCGGGTCCTGGACGCGCTGGAGACCCGGTCCGTGCGCTACAATCTGGGCACCGGCACGGGCTACAGCGTGCGGGAGGTGATCGCCGCGGTGGAGCGGGTGACCGGGAAGACGGTGCCCGTGAAGGTCGGCCCCCGGCGGCCCGGCGACCCGGCCATCCTCGTGGCCTCGTCCGACCGCATCCGGGAAGAGCTGGGATGGTCCCCACGCTTCGACACGCTGGACGGGATCATCGCCAGCGCCTGGGCTTGGCGGGCGGCACATCCCGACGGCTACGGCGACGGGCCGGCCCGGTAGGCGCGGGCATAGGCCGCCAGGGCATCCGCCGGCCGCTCCGGCGGGTCCCAGCCCAGCCGCGCCCGGGTGGCGCCGATGTCCAGGGCGAGTGAGCCCACCAGCCGCTCCACCTCGGCGGCGCGGCCCGCCAGCCGCCCGGCGAGCCGCAGCAGCGGAACCGGCACCGGCAGCAGCCGGGCGGGCCTGCCCAGCCCCGCGGCCAGCAGGCGGACCAGCCCGGGCGTGGACAGGTCCTCCCCGTCGGAGGCCAGGAAGGTGCCGCCGGGTGCGGCCGGGTGCGCCAGGGTGAGGGCCAGCAGGTCGGCCAGGTTGCCGACGGAGACGAGGCTGCGCCGGTTCGCCACCAGCCCCAGCGGCAGGGGCACCCCCCGGTCCACCAGGCGGCAGAGCCGGGCCATGTTGCCCGCCGCCCCGGGACCGTAGACAAGGGGCGGCCGGACCACCACCGCCGCCATCCCGCCCTGCCCGGCCACCTGCCACAGGGCCCGTTCCGCCGCCAGCTTGGAACAGCCATAGGGGTCCTGGGGCGCGGGCACGCTGTCGGCTGTCCAAGGGGCGGCCCCGTTCCCCTCCCCCATCGCCTTGACCGAGCTGACGAAGACGAAGCGCCGCACGCCCGCGGCCAGGGCGGCCCGGGCCAGGGCGGCGGTGCCCTGGTGGTTCACGCGCTCATAGCCGTCCGCGGGCGCGCCGGGCCGGTGCACCAGGGCGGCCAGGTGGACCAGCGCGTCGCACCCGGCCAGCGCCGCCTCCAGCCCGCGCGGGGCCGCCAGGTCGACCCCGGCGACCACCGCTGCCACACCGTCCGGCGGCACGGGCAGGGCGCCACGGGCCAGCGCCACCACCGCATGCCCGTCGGCCGCAAGGCGCCTGGCGAGCGCACGGCCGACGAACCCCGTTGCCCCGGTGACGGCGACCCTCCGACCTTGGCCCAGATCCCGCATCAGCCCGCCGGCTTGGCAGCGGCGGTGGTCTCCTCCACCTTGGTGATGGAGACGACGGGCACCCGACCGGTGAACTCCCCGCCCACCACTTCCACGTCCAGGGGGGAGCAGATCCAGTTGCTGCCCCGGGTACGGATGCCGATATCGTTGCGGAACCGCAGCTCCGTCTGGCGGCTGAACAGCTTCAGGTCATACTTGTCGTTCACGCCCACGGTGATGCGCACCGTGTCGGGGCTGATGAAGTTCCAGCCATTGATGTTGCGGGCGTAAATGCACTCCCGCTCCGGCTTCTCCACTCCGTCGGCGGCAAGGGCCGGGGCGGCGAGCAGGGCAGCGAGGGTGGCGGCGGGCAGCAGGGCTCTCATGGGCATGGCAAGACTCTCCGGCCAGTAGGGTTCCCTCCCCTGATACGGGATTTGGGCACCAACCCGGTCGCTTGGCAAGCCGCCACCCGAAAGACCAACGGCCCGCCCGGGGGTGCCGGGCAGGCCGCTGCAACCTTCCCCCTCTCCCCACCGGGGAGAGGGTCGGGGTGAGGGGGAGGAGCAGACCCCCCGCCGGGGTCAGGCCCCGAAGGCGCCCTTCAGGTCGGCGA
>MOEB01000116.1 GCA_001939945.1 Aerophototrophica crusticola
CCTCGCCGCCAACGTCTTCCCCGCCACGGGCTTTCGGTTCCACCGCACCACCCCCGACGGCAAGCGCGAGGTCGCCACTTGGCCGCAGAAGGCGGGGTGAGTGGGCTTCGCCCGGCCTCACCGGCGGCATCCCGGTACCGGTAGTGATCCACTGGCGCGGGATCGCCAACAGCTCGGTCATGTGAGCGCTGGCGTGGCGGGCCACCACCCCTGGCCATCAAGGCCCTGTTGGCCGCGCGGCCAAGGCGGAGAACGCCACGGCCCGGGCCTCCCCCGCCAGCCGCCCCGCCAGGACGCGCGCCGACGGCATCGCCGGGCAGCCGGCTTCCGGGTTGGCCCCGGCGGCCACCAGCGTGCGGACCACGTGCCCAAACTCGCTGGCACCGTTGCCAAGGTGGAGCACGGCCCATTGAAGGGGCGTCGTGCCCCGCAGGGTATCGGGCGCGGTGGCGAGCCGTCGCCGCAGCGCCGGGTCCGCGGCGGCGAGCAGCAGGCTGGCCACTTCGTGTTGGCCCTTCCACAAGGCGAGGTGGACGGCCGTCTGCCCTGCCATCGTCGTGGATCCCAGGTCTGCCCCGTGGCGCAGCAGGAGCCCGACGAGGTCCGCGTCGCCGCCCTCCGCGGCGCAGAGGAAGGGGGTGAAGCCATGCTTGTGGTCATGGCGGGCATTCGGGTCCGCGCCCCCGGCCAGCAACGCGGCCACCACCTGCCTCCGGCCGTCGGCTCCTGCGGGCCCGGGGAACATCATCGCCTCCACGGCCGCATAGATCTGCCGGTGCCTGGGGTTCGCCAGGCTGGCGACCAACTGCCCCCCGAGGGCCCGCGCCTGGTCCTCCAGGAACGCGTGGCCCTGTGAGAAGGGGAGCGGCGGCCCCCGTCGCACGGCGTCGAGCAGAGCCGCCCCCTCCATCAGGTCCGATGGCCCAGGCGCCGGGGAGACGCAGCGGAGGACGGCTTGGTAGAGCGGGGAGTCGTCCGGGCGCGGCATTTCCTCGCCAGGGCCGAACGCGGGGTTGGCCGAGGCACCGGCCGACAGCAGCCGGGCGACGAGGCCGGCGTCGCCTTGTTCCACCGCGACGCCGAGCGGGTAATGCCGCCCGTGGCGTGTGGCCCTGTCCAGCGCCGCGGGTCCCGTGCGCGGCAGCAGCAGGTCCACACAGTCCCCGGCCCTGGCCTGGATGGCGTGCAGCAGCGGGGTGCCCCCGTCGGCGGCCGCCTCCTCCGGAGAGGCGCCGGCCTCCAGCAAGGCCCTGACGGCATCGGCCTTGCCCAGCTTGGCGGCGATGGCGAGCTGCGGCCGCGCGACGCTGCCGAACCCCTTGACCCGGCGGTCGGGGTGGCGGAGGTCTGGGCGCCACCTGTCCCATTCTTCCCCGACCATCAAGAGCCCGCCGATGCCCCCCAGGTCCCGGCGGGCCGGCGGTGTGGCCTCGGCGTAGAGGCACCCCGCTGGCACGAGGTGATTAAAAGCCGGGCCGGGGTGCCGGACGTGGGGCGTCAGGCCCATGGCTGCCGCCCAGGCACCCCAGTCACGCTGCGGGCGGTCCCGGCCGAGGCATGCCGCCACGACGAGCAGCTCGTTCAGGATGTCCTTCGCCGCCGGGCCGGACCTGTAGCGTGCCGAGGCGAAGGCGTCCCCGTATGGCCCCAGCGCCGCGGCGGGGGCGCCCATGAGCAGGTGATACCGAGCGCGGCACCACGGGGCCAGCCAGGCCGGCACCCCCGCGCCTTCTCCCGCGGCCTCCAGGGCCTTGACGGTCGCGTCGGCCGAAGCGGCGTCCCCGGGCCGCTTCTGTCCCGCCAGGTTGGTCAGCCGACCCAGGTCGGCCGGCAAGCTGCCCATGGGCCCGCCGCCGCGGCCGGCGTCGGCCAGCTCCCGCTGCAGCGCCTCCAGGTCCGGCCCGTCGGGGCGCGCCTTCAGCAGCGCCCGCCAGGTACGGCCGGCCCGGTCCTGGGCGGGCGCGTCGAGGGAACCCACGATTTGGTCCCAGGCCCGGGCCAGGAGCATCCAGCGGGCCAGCGGGCCGTTGCTGCCGGCGTACAGGCTGAGCGCCGACCTCACCGTGATCGGCCCGCCGTCGCGCCAGGCGTAGAGGTTCCCCTCGAGGGTGCGCTTCCCCGCCTCGTTCCCGGCGATCCTGGCGGCCAGCGTTGGGATGCCGGCGTCCTGCTGGGCAACCCACCAGTTGAGCACCCGGACTGTCGCTTTCCCGGGGCGGGCCCACTCATCCAGGGGCGGCGTCGGGCCCAGCGTGGCCATGCCGCGGGCCAGGCCGGCCGCCCAGGGGAGGAAGAGGCGCACGGCCAGGGCTGGCGCGGCCTCGGCGCGGCTCAGGCCCCCCAGGTCGAGGCGCAGCACGGCCCCGGCATAGGTCGCCAGCCCCTCGGCGGCATGGGAGAGCAGCAGTCCGGCGAAGGCCGGGTCGAGGTCGGACAGCCTCTTCAGCTCACCGTCTATGACTTCCATGCAGGCTTTTGGGTCCATGTCGGCGCCGCGCGACAGCCGCTGAATCCGCTTCTCCAGCGCCGCCCCGTGGTCCCGCCCCTTGTCGGCGAGATGGCTACAGGAGCGGCAGAAGGCGGCGACGAGCTCGCCGATGGCCGGCATCGGTGCCCCGCGCGGGGCAGGGGGCATGGGATCGGTGGGCATCTGGGGCGTCCTCCTTCGGATGGGGCCAGACCGACTGGCCTGCCCGGATCATGGCCTGCCGCCTGCGCCGCGCATCCAGGTTCTGGCGGACACCGATTGCGCATTTTGCAGGCCCAGCTGGGGAGGGCGAGACGATCCGCGGGCCACGAGCCCCGACGGACGGGGAACGCGTCCCTGCGGGACGCTGAAGGCACCATGGTCGAGCAACAGTTCGGCAACTTGCCGGCTGCCTGACAACGCGGCCTTATGCAGCGCGGTATTCCCCATGCCCGGTTCCACGGCACGGACGTCCGCGCCTGCCGCCAACAGCAGTGACACCATGCAGGCCTGACCCAGCCCCGACGCGACCATCAACGGCGACAAGCCGCTGGACGTCGTTCCATTCACGTTCGCGCCGTGACGCAGACACTGCGTGACTGCCGGCAGGTCGCCGGCGTAGACAGCGGCCTCAAACGTCGTCGCGACCATCGGTGACTTCCCCGTTGACGGAAACATGCGAGGCATCCTGGCGCGGCAGGCTGTTGGTGATGGTCCGCACCGTGTCCTCAAGGAGTGACGGCGTGCCGAGCCGGTCTGCCGTGACGAGTTCCGAGGTGGCAACCGCCGCGCCGCAGAACTCGAAGATGCCGTGCTCGATCTGGGCGTGCATCGCGTGGCGATAGCCATGCCGGTCGTATGTCGCGCCATCCGCCCCGCCGAGCGCGACCAAGTGGACCTTCAACCGGCCCAGCCGCTTGACGATGCCTCCCCCCGCGTTTTCCTCGAACGCCCATCCGGCGACGAACACCCGGTCGATCCAGCCCTTGAGCAACGCCGGCAATCCCCACCAATAGACGGGGTAGACCAGGACCAGGCGATCAGCGCGGTCGATCCGACGCTGCTCGGCGCGCGCATCGTCGGGCAGGGGGCCGACACCGGAGTAGGCGGCGTGATCCGCGCGACCGAAGACCGGATCGAAGCCCTCGGCGACAAGGTCGGCGACCTCGGTCGTGTGCCCATGGGCCGCCAGCGCTCTGGCGACGGCCTCCGCCACCGAGCGGGTCAGTGACGCGGCAGCAGGATGGGTCGCAACCACCAGCGCGTGCGGCGCGGCACCTTCCCGGAGGACGGGTGCGAAAGACATTGACGGCCTCCATGCCCAACCAATAAGCTACTGATAGTAGGTCGCAGATAACCTACCAACGGTAGCTTATCAAGTGGGCCAATCGTGGAACCGACCGAGGGCGAGATGCCCGCGCAGCGAAACCGACGGCTCCCGAAGGCGAAGCGGCACCAACAGCTGTTGGGCGTGGCTCTAGAAATCGTCCGCAAGGAGGGCGCCGACTGCCTGACCCTCGGGCATCTCGCGACCCGTGCCGGCGTCTCGAAACCTGTCGTCTACGACCATTTCGGCACGCGGTCGGGCCTGCTGATCGCGCTTTATCGCTGGATCGACGCCGAGCGGATCGAGGCGTTCCGCCAAGCGATGGCGAAGGGGCCACGAGGTCGTGACGAGGTCATCGCGTGCCTGGCCGAGGCCTATGTCCGCTGTGCGGCTGACCTGGCTGGTGAGTTCCACATCGTCGGCGCCGCACTGGCCGGCAGTCCGGAGAAGGCCGAGGTCTACGACGAGCTGCTCGACCAGTCCGTCGCGATGTTCGTGTCCGTCCTCGGGCCGCTGAGCGTGTTGCCCGAGGCTGCGGCCAACTGCCTGTGCATCGGGTTGGTCGGCGCGGGAGAAGGGCTTTCGGCAGCGATCGTGCGCGGAAAGATCACGGAGGATGAGGCGGTTGGCGCGTTCGCCGACATCATCAGGGCATCCCTGCCGTGACAGGGGAGGCCGGTCCGGGAGCCGGGTCCCCCGGGAGACGAGCGGGGGAGCGGCGTCCTTTACTGGCTCTTTGACCGGCATGCCTGGAAGTGGCCAGTGCGGTCCGGACTCTTAAAGGTGCCGAACTTGGCCGGGGAGTGGCGATGCCAGGGCCAGTCGCTGGGTGCCGACAAGGGCACGATGTCAATCGGCATTGGCTTTGACCCCCGATCGGCGTCCACGTGACCCCATTGATGGCTGTCGAAATACCTCAGCTTCAATGGCTTGCGACTTATGACTCCCTGCCGATCGGAGGTCATTGAACGGAGCCGAAACACAGCCTGCCCGGGCATCGGCCTTTGCGGGGGAGGGGGACGGCGCGGCGGCCGTGCGCGGGAGAGGCGGCAGGGCCCCTCCCCGCCACCGCGACAGGGATCGTCGGCCCGCAGGGTGGAGACCGCCGGCCCGCCGGAGGCGCGGGCGGGAGGTTCCACGAGCCCTGCCCTCGGCCTCCCCCCGTGGGGTGCCGGGCGCAGGGCGAGCCAGAGCCGGGCGGCCGCCGCAGGCGGGCGGTCACTAAACATGGCCCCGTTGCCGTTGGTGCGCTCCGGCTCCGCGTCATAAGAGTGCCTAACAGAACCATCTCTG
>MOEB01000117.1 GCA_001939945.1 Aerophototrophica crusticola
CCGGCCGCGGGCCGGCCCGCCCAGGGGGCGGAGGTGTTCGGCATCGCGCCGGACCCCACCGCCATCGCCACCCTCGGCATCGCCCTGATGGCGGCGGGCCGCTGGCCCCTGCTGCTGCTCCCCCTGCCGCTGGCCTGGTGCGCCGCGGGGGCCGCGACCCTCCACGCCCTCGGGTCGGCGCAGGCCTGGGCCCCCGCCCTCGCCGCGGCCCTCGCCCTGGGCGCGCTCGCGCTGCCGGGCGGCGCCGGCGGGCGGGAGGCTGGCCGCCCCTAGGGCACGCCCCCCGGCCGGGGGACCCCGCCTGGGTGCGCGAACCCGGATTGCTACCGGTGTCATTAGCGTTGTAGGGTCTTTCCGGGCCGGCCAACGGCCCCAGCGGACAAGGCCACGGGCCAACAGGGAGCGAGACGGCATGAAGAAGGCGAAAGGGGCGCGGCGCCTGGCGCTGGTCCTGTCAACGGCGGCCATCGCCCTGGCCGGGGCGCGCGCGCAGGCGCAAGAGGCGGGGCTGCTGTTCCACCTCTCCGCCGACAAGGGGCTGGTGGCGGACGTGGCCGCCGGCGACCCGGTCCCCAACTTCCAGGACAAGGTCAACGTGGTGCCCACCGGCAGGGCCGGCGGGGCCGTGGAATGGCAGGACGACGGCGTGCTGGCCTGGAACGCGCCGGGCAACATCCAGGCCCAGCGCGGCACCCTGTCCTTCTTCTGGCGCCCCCGCCACGCGGTGGGGGAGGCGCCGTTCGTGATCTTCCGCGTCGGCTATGCCGACCACAGCAGCTGGGACATGGCCTGGCTGCGCATCGACTGGAACGGGTCCGGCTTCGACGCCTTCGTCACCGACGCCAACCTAGCCCGCACCCGCGTCTCCTTCACGCTGGACAAGGCCCCGGCGCCGGACAGCTGGACCCACGTCGCCTTCGCCTGGGACGAGGCGCAGGGCGTGCGCCTGTACCTGGACGGCAGGGAGGTCGCCCGCAAGGACGCCAAGGCCGACTACGACGCCGGGCTGGACCAGTTCGGCCTGGCCGGCCGCATCATCTCCCCCCACCAGGTGCAGAGCCGGTACAACTTCCTTCGCGGCAGCGACCTGGACGAGCTGCGCATCCACGACCGCATGCTGCCGCCGGGGGACGTGGCCCGCCTGGCCCGGAACGAGGCCGCCGCCCCCGCCGCCGCCCTGGCCGGCATGGACGACCCCGGCCTGCGCCAGGCCTGGCTGCACCGCTTCGGCTGGGACCAGGGCCGCTCCCCGCCCGCCCTCGCCGCCCCCGCCACCCGCATCCGCAAGGTGGAGTTCGCCGACGCCAAGGACCTGAAGCAGTGGATGTGGAAGGGCACCGACGGCATCGCGGAGACCACCTGGCCCGGCGTCTACAACCGCTCCCGCCTGCCGGGCCGGTCCGACTATTTCGACCTGCCGGACTGGAACACCTATGTGGAGGGCGGCAAGGTCCTGGCACTCTCCCTGCCGGATGAGCCGGTGAACCGGGTGGAGATCCGGGGCGCCGCCTTCGGCAGCCTGGCCTGGCTGGCCCCCGACGGGTCCGGCCGCACCCTGGCCAGCCGCCGCCAGGGCCCCGTGCGCACGGTGGACAGCTTCGCGGAGGTGCGCGGCGGCACCCTGCGCTTCGCCAACCAGGAGCAGGAGACCCCGATCCAGGAGGTCTGGGCCTACCATGTCTCCGACGGGGCGGAGCCGGCGGGCACCGTCAAGCTCTCCTACGCCATCCGCGCCGACGCGGAACCCGATTACGGCAACCTGGCGGCCCTGCGCGCCCATGTGGCCGGCCGCCATCCCGCGGCGGAGCGGGCGACCGTGGTGGCCCTGCCCGCCGGGGCACCGCAGCGCAAGCGGGCCGACGCCGGGCCCCTGCCCGGCCAGATGCCCATCGTCCACGTCATGGTCCCCGCCGGCTTCGGCGACGCCCCGGCCGCCAAGCCCCTGGCCCGCAACTGGGCCTATGGCTGGGAGAACATGCATGACGGGCTGGACGGCATCGCCATCGACATCCCCGCCCTGAAGGTGGCGCCGGGCAAGGACGGCCTGATCCCCCTGAACATCCGGGTGAAGGACCCGATCTGGCCCGGCCGGGACATGGCCGACGTCTCCGTCAGCGTCCGGCCGGGGGANCGACCGCATCCTGACCGACGACAGCCTGTACCTCACCATCGCCTCCGCCGCCCCGGACTTCGGACCGCAGGCGCTGGACGGGGCGGCCATCCGGCTGGTCTTCAAGGACCGCGCCGCCGCGCGGGCGGAGCACGTGGCCGACCGGTTCAACCAGGTGAGGGACAATTGGGGCTTCCTGGTGGAGGAGCACACCAGCTCCAAGCGCCAGGGCCTGTACCGCCGGCTCTACGCCGACATCTCCGACCTGCTGCGGGTGGACCCCGACCACCGGGAGGCGCGGGCCTACTGGGCGGACATCAGCTACGGCAACCAGGGCGACCTGCCGTTCCGGCAGCCGGAGCCGCCCCCCGGCGTGCCCCTCTGGGCCTTCCGGCAGGTGGAGGAGCTGAAGCTGGCCCGCCGCTTCGTCAACTGGTGGATCGACCAGCGGCAGGTGGCCTTCGGCGACTTCGGCGGCGGCATCTCCGACGACAGCGACATGGTGCAGCAATGGCCGGGCCTGGCCCTGATGGGGGTGGACCCGGACAAGCTGAACGCCTCCCTCACGGCCCTGGCGGACGCGGCCCACCGGCACGGCATGTTCACCGACGGCCTCGCCACCCTGGTGACGGACGAGCTGCACGCCTATGAGGAGGGCATCAACAGCGACAGCGCGGCCCTCTACCTGAACTGGGGCAACCCCAAGGTGGTGGAGCGGATGATGGCTACGGTGGACGCCCTGCACCGGGTCGTCCTGCCCAACCCGGCCGGCCATTTGCACTTCGCCAGCAACTGGTACGGCGGCAACAAGATCTACCGCGAGGGGCCGTGGGAGTGGGGCAAGCCCTATTCCTACACGGTGATCCACCCGGCGGTGCTGCTGGGCGGCTTCAACGCCGACCCGCGGTCGCGGGCGATGGTCATCGGCCTGTGCGACGGCTACCTGGCCCACGCCAGACAGGCGCCCGACGGCACCTGGGTCCTGCCTAACGAGGTCAACTGGCGCACCGACGCGGAGCGGGGCGGCGAGATCCACCAGGGCTCCGGCGCCACCGTGCCGCTCCAGCTCTTCTGGGCGGCCTACCGCTGGACCGGCGACGAGAAGTACCTGCGGCCCCTGCTGAACCGCGTCGCCAAGGCCGGGGAGCGGTCGATCAACGAGATGGGGGAGAACCTGCTGGACGTGCTGGGCCGGCGCGGGGACTGGGGCAAGGCCCTGCTGGACAAGGCCGCCGGCGCCAAGGGCGGGTTCGAGCTTTACGCCGCCTGGCAGGTCACCGGCGACAAGGCCTGGCTGGAGAGGCTGGCCGCCGAGGGCATCCGGGACAAGAGCCAGAACCTCTACATGAACACGGAGGGCCATTGGTGGTCCGACCGGGTGGAGTCCCCCAGCGACCTGCTGCAGCGCCAGCGCCTGGGCGGCGTCGCCCTGCGCCGGAACTGGCAGTACCCCGGCCACACGGTGAGCTGGCGCTTCGCCGAGCCCGACGGGGCGGAGCAGGTGGCCATCCTGGTGCCCGGCGCCACCCGCGACCGCTTCACCGTCATCGCCCACAACCTGTCCGACCGGCCCCAGGCGGCCACCATGACCACCTGGAACGTCACCGCCGGCCAATGGCGGATGGTGGCCGGGGTGGACCGGGACGGCGACGACCGGCCGGACGGGGAGACCGCCTCGCAGGCGGTCCCGCTGGAGCGCAGCGCCTCCCTGCCCCTCACCCTGGCGCCGGGGCAGACCACGGTGCTGGCCTTCACCCTGGAACAGCCCACCACGCCGACGGAGCAGCGCCCGGACCTGGGCATCGGGCCGGACGACGTGAGGCCCGGCAGGGGCGGCCTGTCGGTCACCGTCCACAGCCTGGGCGCCGCCGACGCGGCCGGCGGCACGGTGCTGCTGGAGGACGGGGACGGCAAGGTGCTGGCCAGCGCCCCGGTCCCCGCCCTGGCGGCCCCGCGGGACCTGAAGCCCCGGACGGCGGAGGTCACCCTGCCCCTGCCCGCCGGGGTCAAGCCGGCCGGCCTGACGGTCCGCGTCGCCCTGCCCGGCGACGCGGCGGAGGTGACCATGGCCAACAACCGGGTGCGCCTGCCCTGACCCGGCCGGGGCGGCCCCCGGCCGCCCCGCGCGCCGGAACTGACAGGGATCAACGACCGTTCGTCCCCCGTCCGCCAGGAAGGGGGACACCCCGCCCGCCACCCGCCAGGACCGCATGCCCGCCCTCCTCGCCCTCGTCCCCATCCTGTTGATCCTGGTGCTGATGGTGGGGGCCGGCCGGTCGGCGGCCCTGTCCGCCGGGATCGGGCTCGCCGCCGCCGTGGCCATCGCCCTGTCCGCGTTCGGGGCCGGCGGCGGGCTGCTCGCGGGCGTGGCGGCGGAGGCGCTGTTCACCGGCCTGACCATCCTGTGGATCATCTTCCCGGCCCTGTGCCTGCACGAGCTGCAGTCGGCCACGGGCGCCGTGGGCACCCTGCGCGGGGCGCTGCTGCGGCTCAGCGGCGACCCGCGGCTGCTGGCCATCCTGGTGGCCTGGTTCTTCGCCCTGTTCATCGAGGGGGCCGCCGGCTTCGGCACCCCGGCGGCCCTGGCGGCCCCCATGCTGGTGGGCGTCGGATTCCCCCCGGCCCGGGCCGTCACCCTGGCCCTGGTGGGCCACGCGGCGGGGGTCAGCTTCGGCGCGGTGGGCACGCCGGTGCTGCCCCAGCTCACCGCCACCGACTTCAGCGGGGCGGAGCTGGCCCGCGCCGCGGCCATGCTGCACGCGCCCCTGGGCTGGATCGTCATGGTCTTCCTGGTGCGGGCCGCCGGGGTCCCCGCCAGCGCGGCGGCCCCCACCCCGGTCCTGTCCCCGGCCGGCTGGGCGGCGGCCGCCGCCGCCCTGTTCCTGGTGCCCTACGCCCTGGTCGCCTTCGCCGTGGGGCCGGAGCTGCCGACCCTGGGCGGGGCCCTGGTGGGGGGCCTGGCCTTC
>MOEB01000118.1 GCA_001939945.1 Aerophototrophica crusticola
GTTGCCGCCCGGGCGGGCCTTGGCCGCCGTGTTCAGCACGTCCACCACCCGGTCCCAGGGCTGGGCCGGGCGCAGGCGCCGCACCACCGGCATGAACGCGTCCGCCCCCGCCGCCACCCTGTCGCTGAGCCGGTCCTCCCGCGCCCGGGCCACCTTGCGGCGGGCCACGGGGTCCCTGGCCACCAGGCCCGGGTTGCCGGGCCGCCGGCCCATCGCCTTGGCCGCGCGCACGCCGGCGCGGGTGCGCTCGCGGATCAGGCTGCGCTCGAACTCGGCCACCGCGCCCAGGATCTGCAGGGTGAACTTGCCCTGCGGGCTGGCGGTGTCGATGGGGTCGCCCAGCGAGCGGAAGGCCGCGCCGCGCCGCTCCAGCCCGTCGATCACCTCCAGCAGGTGGCCGAGCGAGCGGGCCAGGCGGTCGATGCGGGCGACGACCAGGGTGTCGCCCCGCCCCACGCGGGCCAGGGCGGCCTTCAGCTGCGGGCGGTCGCGGTCGCCGCCCGAGGCGCTCTCCTCGAAGACCTCGCGGCAGCCCGCCTTGCGCAGCTCCAGCAGCTGCGCGCCCGTGCTCTGCTCGTCCGTGCTGACCCGGGCATACCCCACCAGCGCCATGTCCCCTCCCCGGCCTGCCGTGCGCCGCGCCTAGTTTCCCCCATGCTTTCAGCCCCTGCGCTTGGTGTCAACCGGGCGGATGCCAACCAACGGAAAAGGTCCCGGGCCAAAATCCGGGTCCCGCCAAGCCCGCGGGCCGCGCCGCGGGGGCGCCCGGGATGGAGGGGACCAAAGGGTGGGCGCGGCGATGGCCCCACATGCCGGTGGGGCACGCGGTCAGTGTAAGGGCCAAGAGGGTCAGTAAATTTCGGCCGCGAATCCCGCCGGGCACCGCCAACTTTTCCAGTAAAGGATTGGACACACGAAGGTGGGTCACATCCCGAAAAGGCGGCCATTCCGGACTTTTCCAGGAAAAGACTGCCCAGCGACACACGCCCGGGCTTGCCGGGCACCCTGTTTTCCCAGAATAGCAGACGCGAGCTAACGAGGGTTTGGTAAAATATCTGGGCGGCGGGACAGCCGTGCCCCGGGCCCGCCGGGCCATGGGTGCCCGGGCGCGAGGGGCCCGCCCGGCCGGCCCCCGGCGGCGACACCCGTCCCTTCCTGCCGGGCGGCAGGCCGGCGGGATTCCTCAGATCCGGTCACTTTTCCACTGGTCGGGTGCCAGGAACCGGCCCCGGTTGGCCAAAAACCCAAGGAAGCCCCGAGTTTCTACTCATCCAGGACCCGGCGACAGCTGCCAACAAGTCTGGCCGTTCACACCCGATACCGCCGCTTATCGAGGGTAGAAATCCCGGGGCAGCCGGGGTGGCCCCGCCGTTCTGAACCCAAGCCCCGCTTGCGTTCCACGGCGCCCCCAGGGCAGACGCCAATCCCCCTCCCCCACGTCCGGGGGCCACGGCCCGCGGCACGCCGCGACCCCGGTGGGCGGGCGGCCAGCGCGGGCACGGGTTGGCCAGGGAGCCCGCCCTACTTGCCGCCGGGTGCCATCGCGGAACCGCCAGCCGTGCCGCGGGTTGGACCCGGCATGACGCAGACGCCGGACAACCAAGCGGGGCCCCTCCTGGAGCGCCTGCGGCGCTACCAGGACATCCTGGCCGACTACACCCGCCTTGCGGCCGAGGCGCGCGAGTTGGAACGCCTGCTCCACCTGACCTGCGTGCAGGCCGCCCGCGGCGTGGGCATCAGGCGCTCCAAGATCATGCGCCACCGCCCGGCCACCGGCGACATGCTCACAGAAGCCGGGGTCGGCTGGCGGCCGGGGGTGGTCGGCCACGTGACGGCGGGCACGGACACCTCCGAGGCGCCGGGCCGCGCCCTCCAGACCCGCCAGCCCGTCGTCACCGAGGACCTACCGAACGACCCCGAGATCCGCCACCACCCGGTGCTGGCCGAGCACGGCGTCGTCTCGGCCCTCAACGTGCCCATCGCGGTCGACGGCGTGGTCTGGGGAACGCTGGAGGTGGACAGCGAGGTGCCGCGGCACTTCAGCGGGGTTGACGTCGCCTTCCTGGCCACCATGGCCAACGTCCTGGGGATGGCCATCGGGCGCATGCTCCAGGAGCGGGGCGCCGAGGCGGCCACGAGGGCGGCCGCCGCCGAGGCCGAGCGGCAGAAGGTGCTGATGCGCGAGCTGCTGCACCGCGACAAGAACGACTTCCAGCTGATCATGGCGCTGCTGGTGATGCAGGCTGGCAAGCAGCGCGACACCGGGGCCCGGCAGGCGTTCCGCCATGTCCAGGACCGGGTCATGGCGATCAGCATGGCGCACGACCAGCTGGCCCTCCGGCCCGACGCCAGCACGATCGACCTGGCAGACTACCTGCGGGCGCTGTGCGGCAACCTCGGCCAGCGCCGGGAAGGGGTCCGGGTTGAGGCGCGGTGCGAGCGCGCCGAGCTGGTGCGGGAGCGCGCCGTGCCGCTCGGGTTGGTCACCAACGAGCTCGTGACGAACGCCCTCAAGCACGCCTTCCCAGGCGGCCAGGGCACGGTGCGCGTGGGGTTCACGGTCGACCACGACACCAAGGAGGGCTGCCTGACGGTGGCCGACGACGGCGCGGGCATGGGCCCGCCCCGGCCGGGGAGCGCGGGCCTGGAGCTGGTCCGCACGCTGGTGGCGCAGCTTGCTGGCACGCTCCGGCAGGACAGCCCCGGGCAGGGGACCCGGTTCAGCGTCACCTTCCCGCTCGTGGTCTGACCGGGCAACTGTCTGGTTGGGCAAGGAACGACAGGTCGAAGGTGTCCGCGTGGTGGATTTGCGCCATAAGTCCGCCGGGGCGCGACAGGAGTCCAGGCCCCGGCCGCGCCGTGGCCCAGGTTGCCGGCGGTCTCCGGCCCCCGCGAACCCGGACATCTGCAACGGGCCCCGTTGCAGATGTCCGGGTTCGGGAGCCACGCCGGGGCAGCCCGGCGGGCCCCCCGTTGCGAAGGTCCGGTGACGGGAGCGTAGGGCGTTGGAAAGGTCCGGGAAAAGAGGGCGCCCCCGCGGGCCGGGGCGCAGGGCGTTGGAACGGTCCGGTGGACGCCAGCGGGTGGCGCGGCCCCGGCCCGTTGGAAAAGTCCGAAGAAGGGCGTTGGGAAGGTCCGGTGGACGCGAATCGGCCCCTGGTGATTCGCCGCGGGCCCGCCGGGGCCGTTGCGAAGGTCCGGTAGAGGCCGGCCGTCGGCCCCCCGTTGCGGAAGTCCGGGAATCCGTTGGGAAGGTCCGCTGGACGCCCGCAACCCCTTGATGGGCCTAGGGGCCGTTGCAAAGGTCCGGGTTGCCGGCCGCCCCCCGTCGAGGAGGTCCCGGTGAAGCGTTGGAAATGTCCGGTGGACCGTTGCGGACGTCCGGAGAAGGCCAGCAACCCCTTGTCCCTGTTACGTTATTCCCTCCCAGGAATCTGAGGAATCCAAGGATCAAAGGCGCCTGCGGCGCTTCACCGGACTTTTCCAACGGACAAGCCGCTTGCGGGCAGGTCCGGCTTGTGCCTGACTCCGGCCATGTTGCGGGGAGGTCCCATGGGATCGGAGCCAGCGCTATCCATTGTGCCGACGCAGGGCGCGCGTCGCAAGAAGTTGGGCGGCACGCTGATCAAGGCCACCGCCCTGGTCGAGGTCCGGGCGACGGGCAACGAGGACCTGCGCCTGTCCGACCGCAAGCTGTTCAACCACCTCTTGGCCATCGCCGCCCCGGACATGGGCAAGGGGTGCCGCCACCGCGTGCGCCTCTCCGACATCCGCCGCTTCGCCGCCGAGGCCCGGGACGCCGCGTCCCACGGCGACACCAACTTCTGGCTCAAGGAGAGCCTGACGCGCCTGCAGAAGGTGCTGGTGCAGTACGACGTGCTGGGCTCGGACGGCCGGACCTGGGTGTCCGACCACCTGCTGGGCCGCGTCACGGTAAACGAGACCACCGGCGAGCTGACCTACGAGTTCCCCGAGGAGGTGGCGCAGCGCCTGGTGGAGCCGGCGCTCTACAGCGCGCTCTCGCTCTCGGTGATCTACCAGTTCACCAGCAAGTACGCGCTCACGCTCTACGAGATCCTGAAGCGCTACGCGGACCGGAAGGCCGCTGAGCCCTACTGGAGCGCGCGCATCGACGACGTGCGCGACGTCCTGGGGTGCCGGGACAAGCTCAAGGACTTCAAGGACCTCCGCAAGAAGGCGCTGGACCCGGCGATCCTGGAGATCAACGAGCTCGCCGAGTTCAGCGTCGAGATGGACGAGATCCGGCAGGGCCGCGGCGGCAACGGCGGGCGCGTGGTCGGCCTGGTCTTCCGCGTCCGGGGCAAGGCGCTGGGCGAGCTGGAGGCGGCGGCCAAGGCTGTCGCCAAGCCCAAGACGCAGCGGGCCGGCGAGGCCGCGGAACGGCGGCAGGCCGAGGACGAGGCGAAGTCCGCCCGGCAGCGCGCCGTGGCGGCGGCGTTGCGCTGGCTGGAGACGGCGGACTTCGGCAAGCGCAAGGAGTGGGCCGCCCGGGCCGAGCAGTCGGGCCTGACGCTCCCGGCGGCGGCCACCGCGCCGAGCAACCTGCGGAAATGGGTGCCGGCGATGGCCGAGACCATCGTCGCGGAGGAAGGGCTGCTCCCGCGGGACCGTTGAGAAGGTCCGGTAGTCAGCCCCCCTGCCCCGCCTGGCCTCCCGTGTCGGCAACATGGCCGCGCGGTGCCCTGTGGCGATGGGGCACCTGTCTGGCTGGCCCGGGCCACCCGCCAAACGCCGCGCGTCCTCGGGTCCCCGAGGCTGCACCGGAGGCCGGCGGCGGTGCCCCTGGGGGGTTTACCGGCTGGGCGGCGCCATCCGCCCTTGGGCGCCGGGGCTCAGCCTCGGCGCCCTCCCCCGCCCCGGCGGCTGTCGCGACCTCCCACGGGCCCTGCCCGGCCTCAGTCCCCCAGCAGCGCGTCCAGGTGGTCGCGGAGGGCCTTGAGCTGGCGGCGCCGGGCCTCGTCGAGCCCGCCGCGGAGCGCCTCGACGGGCGGCATGCCCTGCGCGAGCCGGGCCAGGCCCGCGAGGAACGCGCCG
>MOEB01000119.1 GCA_001939945.1 Aerophototrophica crusticola
GGCCGGCCGCGGGGCCATGGCCATCCGGGCCCGAACCGGCAGGCAGGCCCGCGGGCCGTGCCGGCTGGCGCTTCGCGTTACGGGCAACACACCTGCGGGCCCTGGGCGGCCGCGCCGCGCGGGGAGTGCCGGGGGTTGCCGACACGGGCGGCGGCATCGTTGGGGGGCAGGGGCGGCGCATGCAGACAACGGCATCCGAGGTGGCGGCCCTGCCGCGGGACGAGCGCCAGTGGCGCGTGTCCGACTGGTGCGGGCGCACCTTCGGGGCCGAGAGCCAGATGGACCGGCGCAAGCGCGCCTTGCGCCTGCCGGAGGAGGCGATCGAGCCGTACCAGGCGGAAGGGGGCACGCCGGGGCAGGCGGGCGACCTCGTCGCCCAGGAGTTCGGGCGACCGGCCGGGGACCCGGCCCAGGAGGCCGGCGGGGTGTCGGTGACGCTGCTGTCCTGCTGCGCGGCGGCCGGGCTGTCGGCCGAGGGCTGCGAGGCGGCGGAGATCGCGCGCATCTTCGACAGGCCCGCCGGCGAGGCCCGGGAACGGTACCTGGACAAGGCCCCAGTGCCGGGTGTCCACGCAGGTCCGCACCAGGGAAGTGGGTGCCCAGCTCCAGGCTCAGGCAGAACAGCTCATAGATGCCGGCCTCGCGGTCGCCGACGTGCAGGCACCGGCCGGGGGCGTCGCAGGGCGCGGTCGCCTGGCGGACGTTCCCCGGCCACCGGTAGCTCTCCTTCTCCTCGACGGGAACCCGGGTCGGGCTGGCCTTGCGCCTCGACGCGTCCGTGCCCCTGGACTGGCTGCGCGTCCACACCTTGGCGGCCCCGAGGCCGAGCGGCAGGCCGTCGGTCGTCAGCACAAGGCTGGAGTGCATCAGAACCCCGCAGACCGCGTGCTCCCGCGCACGCCCCGCCTTGTCGCGGCCGCTGTTCACCTTGTAAGTCATCCCGACCCCGTCCGCTGGTAGGTGGACCCCGTCGTGTCGTGGCGACCAGCAGGGGGCCGGAGGTGCCAGCAACCCGCTTTCCGGTGGAGGCGAAGTGGCCGGCCGGGATCTGGTCCTCCCCGACCCGGTCGTCGGGGAAGAACCGGTCCGCCGCCTTGGTGTCCGCCCAGTCCTGGCAGGCCAGGGGGATCGGCTGGCCCAAGGTGCCGCCCATCTGGCCCGGCAGCTGCCGGAGGCGGCCTTGCAGCCGTGCGTCCCCAAACCCGCACCCCCCCGACCTCCGCGTCGATCCAGCTGTCACTGCCGCTGTCCATGCCCGCCTCCACCTCCAGGAAGCGTGACCAACAGCACCCGTGTCACAGCGTCATCCCAGGAAGCGCGCCAGCCCCAAAGGATGTGGGTGATTGAAAGGCCGGCGGAGGCTTACCTGGAGGCCGCCGCGCGGTGGAGATGGCAACCAGGCAGCCCGCGCCGGGTCCAGGCGCCAGCGCCTGAACGCCCTGGAGGCCCGCGCGGCCGAGACCGGGGCCGTGCCGGCGGGGGCGCGGCCCGCCGCCCGGGAGAAGAAGGCCGGCGAGGAGGCCCACGGCGGGTCCGGGGGCGGGTGCCCCGGCTGTTGCCTGACCTGGGACACCTTCCATGTCGGCAACCCCGAGGACGTGGGCCGGGCGTACCAGCAGGCCGCCATCGGCACTGACTCCGAGGTGGCGATCGCCAGGCCCGCCGACCGCAAGGCCCCGACCGCCGCAGCCGAGGTGCCGAACGGCCGCGTGCTGCCCTTCCCCGGCGGGCCCGGGCCGCGGGGCGCCACGGGCCCGGGCCGTACACATGGCGGCGGGGGATGTCGACCACACCCGCGCCAAGGCCAAGTGCCCCCAGGCCAACGGCATCTGCGAGCGCGTCCACAGAACCTTGCCGGGCGGGTCCCGCCGCGTCGCCGTCCGCGGGCGCGCCCGCGGCTCGCCGCCCGGGTTGCAGGCCGACGGGGACGCGTGGCTCGGCGAGCACAACACCGCACGCACCTGCCAGGGCCGGTGCTGTTCCGGGAGGACGCCCATGCAGGCCGCCCCAGACACCATGCAGGCCGCCGAGGAGAAGCTCGTCCACGCGGCGTGACCGCGGACACTTGCGCCTCACCGGACACCTGCCCCGATGGGGCACCCTTTGAGGTCAAGCCCGTCCTTTCACACACCAGCCGGCTGGCGCGGGGGGATGCGGCCGCGCGGCGCGGGCTGCCTCCTCGGGGGCCTTGGTCGGCATGCTGGGATGGCGCGGCGTGGACGGGCGCCACGCCGTCTGCCAAGGCACCCCGAGCCTCATGGCGCCCCCAGGGTCCAGATGGGCCGGAAATCGCCGGCGGCATCCAACCGCGGGCCGGCCGCGGCCCTGTCTGGCGTCCACGCCCGCCCCGCGACGGCCGGCCGCCGTCACGCGGCCAGAACCCGCCGCAGTGCCGCCACGAGCCCCTCCGGCGTGAACGGCTTCTGCAGGATGGGCCAGCGCCGGTAGCGCGCGAGCACGTTCTCCCTGTCGTAACCGGAGACCAGGACGAAAGGCACGCCCCGGGAGGCCAGCTCCTCGGCCACCGGGTACACTTCCCCCGACCCCAGGTTGATGTCCAGGCTGGCGGCGTCCGGCGCGGCCTCGCGCACCAGCCGCAGCGCCTCCTCGGCATTGGGCGCCGGGCCGATGACCCGGCAGCCCGCGTCGGCGAGGATGTCCTCGACCAACATCGCCACCATCGCCTCGTCCTCGACGACGAGCACGCGGCACCCTTCCAGCCCGCCGGTTCCGTCAGCCATCGCCCGACACCCCTTCCAGTGCCGCCCGCGGGATCTCAAGCTCGCAGCGCACGCCCCCCGGCGGGAACAGCAGCGCGATGCGCGCCCCGAGGTCGTAGGCGAGGTTCCTCTCCAGGAGCCTGGAGCCGAACCCGCGCCGCTCGGGCGGCCGCACCGGCGGCCCGCCGGCCTCCTCCCACACGACGCGGACGCCCTCCCCGCCGGGGCCCGGCGCCCAGCGCACCTCCACGTGGCCGCCGGGCACGGACAGGGCCCCGTACTTGGCCGCGTTCGTCAGCAGCTCGTGCAGGGCGAGGCCCAGCGACACGGCCGCCTTCGGGGCGAGCCGGACGACCGGCCCGCCCGCGCGCACCCGGGACCCCGCGGCATCCTGGTAGGGGGACGCCTCCGCCGCCACGAGCTCGGCCAGGCCGGTGCCGCGCCAACGCTCCCGGGTGAGCAGGTCGTGGGTCTTCGAAAGGGCCATCAGCCGCGCCCCGAACGCCTCCCAGAACCCGTCCAGGCCCGTCGCCGCCCGCCGGGTCTGCGCGGCGATCGACTGCACCGTCGCCAAGGTGTTCTTGACCCGGTGGTTGAGCTCGTTGATCAGCAGCGCCTGGTGCTCAGCCGCCCGGCGCTCCTCCGTCACGTCGAGCACCATGCCGGTTGCCCGCGCCCCCCCGGCGCCGTCCGGGGGGATCGCCCTGCCCCGGTGGGAGAGCCACCGCCCGGCACCGGTCCGGTACTCCACCGCGAAGGACTCCGGCCTGCCCGCGCCGAGGGCGGCCTCCACCGCCTCGCGGACGGCCCCGCGGTCGTCCCGGTGGACGGCCCCGAGGAACCCCCCGAAATCCAGGGGGCCGTCGGCGCCGAGGCCCAGCAGCGCGCGGCAACGCGGCGAGGCCTCGATCATCCCCGTGCCCACGTCCAGGTCCCAGGTCCCCATGTCCGCCGCGTCGACCGCCAGGCGGAGGCGTTCCTCGCTGCGGCGCAGCCCCTCCTCGGCGCGCTTCCGCAGCAACACCTCCTCGCCGAGGCGACGCACCTGCTCGCCGAGCAGGCTGAAGCCCGCCACGGCCTCCCCGTGGGCCCGGAGCCGCAGCAGGACCGGCCCGGGCCGGCCGTCCTCGCCAAGCGTGGTGGCGCCGTCCGTCCGGAAGCGCAGCGGCGGGCCGGTGCCGCCGGGGAGGTCGAGGACGCCGGGGAGCGGCTGCAGTGTCCCCGAGCAGCGCCTCAGGTACCCTGCCAGCTCGGCCGCCGGGGTCGCCGACAGGCTCGCCAGGGCACACCCGCCGGCCGCGCCCGGGCCGAGGCCGGCGGCCCGCTCAAACGCCCTGTTGGCCAGCAGCACCCGCCCGTCCCGCCCGACCAGGAGCACGGGCTCCGGGAGCAGGTCGACCAGCGACTGCAGCGAGGGCTGCACGGGCCCGGCTCAGGCGCCCGCGGGCGGGTCCGAGCGGACGTACTCCCGCCCCTCCGCCTGCCGGGCTTCCCCCGTGGGCCTGAGGTAAACCGCCACGCGGCACTCCGGGGCGCCGGCCGCGATGGTGGCACGCAGCTCCACCTTGCCGTAGCCCAGGTTCTCCGCGGCGATGTGGCCGAAGACGTTCGAGGTCATCATGCACATGGAGGGCCGGCCCAGCACCTTCTCGGCGAAGGGGCAGGCGCGGTTGCCGAACACCACCTTGTCCGGCGTCTCCTCGAGCACGTAGAAGTCCCCCCGGATGCGCCGCTTGAGGTCGACCAGGACGTCGCGCACCTGCGCGCGGTCCAGCACCGGCACCCCGAGCGCGTCGCGGTACTGCCGGTTGATCTGCTCGCCCATGGCGGCGCCGACGACGCTGACGTACCCGGACGCCTCCTCCACGCCCACGACCCTCTCCAGGGTGCCGGCCAGCTCCCGGACCAGCGTGCGGAGGAACACGTCGCGCTCCAGGGGGATGTCCAGGGCCTCTGCCCGGGTGCGGTCACGGGGGTCCGCCATCTCGATGCTCCAGCAGCAGCGCATGGTGATAGTTCGAGCGCCGAATAGTTTAGCGGGTCCTGATATCATGCCCCGCTCCCCCGGCGCAGCAATCCGAAGGGCCTATGGCTGCCGTGGGCCGCGCCGGGCTTGGCGAGATCCGGGCGGTGGGATGCGCCCGGCCCGGGCCTCCCGGCACCTCCGGGCAGCCCGGCGCGGCCCGCGTCGGCCCCCGCGG